>JAFAZH010000041.1 GCA_019239895.1 Abditibacteriaceae bacterium
GGCTTGCATCTACCAGCTTGCCACGCGCATACTGGCGCACCGTTTCGAGCAGACGATAGCGGCCCATGCCCTGCTCGTCCTCTTCATAGACTACCAGGGACTTGTCCACCAACGAGGTGAGCAGGTCCAGCACTTCCCATTCTTCGATGAGAACTGGCGGATCGGCGGTGACTGGTGAGGACATAGCAATGACACTTCGAGCAGTTATGCTTCCGGCTTGAGTTCAATGACCGCGTCGTCGGAGCACACTTTCTCGGCGGCTTCGAGTGTCCAGCCGCCAGCGAAGACCGAGAGCCGGGCCAGGAGTAACTTCTCCTTGTCGGACAACAGGTCGTAACTCCAGTCAATGAGGGCACGAAGCGTCTGTTGGCGCGGCAATGCGGTGCGGCTGCCGCCGGTCAGCAGGCGAAAGCGATCCGTCAGGCGCGTCGAAATCTGCTCCACCGACATCGCCTTGACCCGTGCCGCCGCCAATTCGATGGCCAGCGGGATGCCGTCGAGCCGATGGCAGATTTCAGCGACTGCTGGTGCGTTTTGATTGGTGACGCTGAAGTGAGGACTTGTGAGCACAGCGCGGTCAATAAACAAGCGCACGGCCTCGTATTGGGTCAATTGCTCCAGGGGCAAGGTCGCCACCAGTTTTGGATCGGGCCGCGTTAGGGAGGGAGCGCGGTAGGTCTGTTCGCCAGCCACTCCTAAACCCTCTCGACTACTGGCCAGAATCTTCAGGGTAGGACAAGATTTTAGGAGGGCATGAGCCAGTTGCGCACACCCTTCCAGAAGATGCTCACAGTTGTCCAATAACAACAGTAGGGTCTTGGGCTTGAGATAATCTATTAAAGTTTCCAGCAAGGGGCGTGCGCCTTGCTCCCGAATACCTAAAGTAGAGGCGACGGTTTGCACAATCAGAGCTGGGTCCGCCACCGGTGCCAATTCTACCAGCCAAACCCCATCATCATAATCTTCTAATACCTCGGCCCCTACCTGTAATGATAGGCGTGTCTTACCACAGCCGCCTGCCCCAGTGAGGGTCAGCAAGCGTATACTGGAGAGCAGGTGCTTAACTTCCTGAATGGCACTCTCTCGACCAATGAAACTGGTCAATTGCACGGGTAGGTTATGAGGTCGTCTGCTGAGGGTATTGAGGGGTGGGAAATCGTTGGGCAAATCTTTAATTTCCAGTTGAAAGATGGGCGTGGGCTGCTGCAAGTCCTTCAAGCGATGTTCGCCTAAAGTGTGCAGTGCGACTCCCGGCGGTAGATTATTTTCCACTAAATCACGAGTGGTGTGGGAGAGCAAAATTTGCCCACCATGGCCGGCGGCCATGATACGCGCACCCCGATGCACATCCATACCCACATAACCACTATCGGTGCGTGTGGGTTCACCTGTATGGAGGCCAATCCGCACCCGAACCTGTCCTTCTTCTGGCCATGTGTGTGCCGCCAGAGCGCGTTGCGCCGCGACCGCTGCTGACACAGCATCCCCGGCACGGGCAAATACCGCGAAAAACGCATCGCCCTGATTATCGACTTCCTGTCCGTGATAGGTCTCTAAAGCAGCGCGCAGCAATTGATGGTGTTGGGCTAAGACATTCGCATAACGGTCGCTGAGTTGATGGAGTAACTGGGTGCTGCCTTCGATGTCGGTGAACAAAAAAGTGACGGTGCCTGTGGGCAAGGTAGCCATAGTAACTTTATTGTAACCGAACGGGCAGTTTATGATGGCTCTGCTAAGCGATTGAGAGCAGCGCGAGCCGTGCCATAGTTAAAACCCCGGCGCTGCAAGAACTGGATAATCTTGTTTTGCCGTTCCCGCTCTTCTAACCCCGACCACAAACGCAACTTGGATTGCACCGCAGCAACAGCATTATCAATCTCCTGCTCGGCATCGGGTAGGGCGGCTTCAATCTCATCACGCGCCACGCCCTTAATGCGCAGTTCTTGGCGCAAGGCGCGTGCGCCACGCTGCCGTGATAGAGAACGATTCTCCACATAACGCGCCGCAAATTCGGCATCGTTGAGCAGCCCCTCTCCGGTGAGACGTTGCACGGCCCTCGCCACCACTTCCGGCGGCCATTCATCGCGTGCCAGCCGTTGCTGCACCTGCGCCGCAGAGCGCGGCCCATAACTCAGATAATGCAAAGCTCGCGCATACGCCCGTGCATCACCATCTTCATGCAGCAACTCTTCGAGCACGTTTGGCGTGACCAGAAAACCCGCACGCAAGCCCCGCCGCTCGACCAGTTCCGCATCCAGGGCAAAGGAAAATTTGCCCTGCACAAACACATTCACCCGCTGCCCCAAGTGCCTGCGCACCTTCGGCTGCTCTTCGATGGAAGTGATAATACCGGGGAAAGGATTACGTGCCATACAAATTCAGGAACCACGAATGGACACTAATAAACACAAATAATTTGATGCTGATGCTCGATTGCAATTTTGGATTCTTTATCATCTAACCTCGACTTTATTCGCGTTCATTAGTGTTCATTCGTGGTTCCTTTACAACTCCTCCACATACACCCGCAGCACTTCGGCGACGCTCCAGGCTTGGGCGAAGCAGCCGCGTGGGGTGTAGGGGGCGTTGCCGTCGAAGATTTCGCTGATGCTGCCTAAGCCTGCCTCGTCGAGATGGGCGAGCAGGGGAGCGATCCACTCGCGCACCTGGTTTTTGGCCTGGCCGCTGTTGCGGTTAGCTCTGAGGTAGGCGCTGAAGAAAGGGCCGATGAGCCAGGCCCATACTGTGCCCTGATGGTAAGAACTGTCGCGCTCCCACTGGTTGCCGGAATAGACGCCGCGATATTGGGGATCGTTAGGGCTGAGGCTGCGCAGGCCATAGGGGGTTAGCAACTCGCGTTGTACGGCAGCGACCACACGCTGCTCACAGTCGGCGGTAATCAGGCGATGCGGCAGCGAAACCACGAGTATCTGATTGGGCCGGATGGAGCCGTCTTTGTGGTCGTCATTTACCACATCATAAAGGCAGTTGGCGGTTTCATTCCAAAAGGTGGTCTGGAAATTCGATTTAACGCGGCGGCTCCAATCGCCACAAAGCTGTTTGGTATTCTTGTCCTCCATGCGGCCCGCGAAGTCCATCATGGTGCGCAGCGCGTTATACCAGAGGGATTGAATTTCTACTGGCTTGCCGACACGCGGGGTGAAAGCATGATCTCCGACTTTGGCATCCATCCAGGTTAACTGAGTGCCGGGTTCACCAGAGTGCAAGAGGCCATCCACTGGATCGGCGCGAATGTCATAGCGGGTGCCGCGCAGATGCCAGTCAATGCAGTCCCGCAAGGTCGGATAAAGCTCTTTAATCGTATCCCAATCGCCGCTGCGTTCCAGATACTTGGCCGCTGCATGGAAATACCAGAGCGTGGCATCCACCGTATTATAATCGGGTGTCTCCCCCGCATCGGGGAAGCGATTAGGGATCATGCCCTGCGAGGTAGCCTCCGCGAAACTTTTGAGAATCGAAGCTGCGATGTCATAGCGTTGCGTGGTTAGGCACAGCCCCGGCAAGGCAATCATGGTGTCGCGGCCCCAGTCGGAGAACCAGGGGTAGCCCGCCAGAATCGTATGCAAGCCATCACTGCCACGTTGAGCGATGAATTGATCCGCGCCCCGCGCCAAACGTGCTACATATTCGGTGCGTGGTGTGGCGCGGCTGCTTTCATCCAAGTCCCGGTCAAAGAAAGCGGAGAGTTGCTGGCGGCGCGTGATCTCGGTAGCCCGTGATTTTTCATAAGTAGGCCCCAAGGGTTCGTTTAACGGCAGTTCGGTTTCGGCAGTAATGACCAAGGTCGCAGGCTGATTGGGTGTGAGATGCCAGACAAAGGCTCCGGGGCAATAGGCGTCTTCGGTGAAATCCAGGCCGCGCTCGCGCTCGACTTCGTATTCAAAAGAGTAATACCACGCGCCACCTTCATTGAAGCCCCCATCCAGGCTAAACTGGATAAAAGGGCAATCGGTATAAGGCTGCATTTTAATATGGCAACACTCGAATTGATCTGTCCTCCGCTCACAGTAACCGTTGAAAGCCCCATTATAATGATGCGAGTGGTGATAGTCGCGGCCTGTGATGAAAGGATGCAGCGTTAAAGTGGCCTCATCCCCTGACAGCAATTCATAACGCATCACCGTCGTATTATGGCCATAAGGCATCCACACCGTTTTTTGCAGCACAACGTCTTGTTCCTGTGAGATGGCAGTGTGAGGAATAACGTAAATCCACCGGGGTAAGGGGTCTAAGACGAAGTCACGCAAGAACTGGTAGCCCGATGGGTAAATTGTGCCGGGATACTGATTGCAACCCAGGTCAAAGGAACGCCCAGCGACAGTTAAGGTCTCATCGGCCTTATTAACCAGCACCATCCGGCCCAGGGGCGGTTTGGTGGCCGCACACAGCAGGGCATGATAACGTCGCGTGTTACACCCTAAAACCGTCGAAGAAGCAAATCCACCAATGCCATTTGTTTCCAGCCATTCCCGCGAGATATTGAAATCCATGAATGCCAGTACCTTAGTTTATAGTTACGGCTTATCATCGAGCTTAGTTTATTGCATTATTGTTACCACGTTCGGCCCTCATCCTGTTGCTGTTAGAACTTCAACACAAAGGACACAAAGGTAGCACTAAGAACACAGAGCCGTTGAAGATAGAGAATCGAGGCTAGAGGATCGTAACGGCAGCGTGTCTTAGGCTATGTTCAATCTTCTATTCTCTATCCTTGCTCCCTTTGTGCCCTCTGTGTTATCTTTGTGTCCTTTGTGTTTAAAGTGGCGTAGTAGGCGAGAGGTCGGGGGTGAGGGCTAAGGTTTGAAAGTGCTGGCGATACTGAGTGGGATTACAGCCTGTGTGACGACGGAAAACGCGATGAAAGAAGCGTAGATCAGAATAGCCGACTTCGGTTGCGATAGTCGAGACGGAGAGGGTGCTGCTTTGCAGGGCGCTACAGGCGCGAGCCATACGAAAATCGTGTAAGTACTCAATCAAGCCACGCCCGGTGCAATCTTTAAAAATATGGGCCAGGCGACTGGGGCTGAGTGCCGTGTGCGCGGCTACATCCGCGACGCGGATTGGCTTGGCATAATGTTCTTCGATAAATTCAATGGCCTGCGAGACAATCATCTGCTGCGGGGAAATGCCGGTACGGGTGTTAGCGTTGCTGGTGGCTACTGTACTTTGGGCGTCATAAGCGCGGGAGAGCAGAACTAAGAGGGCACAGAAGAGATGACGTAGCAGCAGTTCGCAACCGGCAGCAGCAGCGGCCTGCTCTCGTCTCATTTCATCAAGCAGTACTTCGACCCGATAGGCCATGCTGCCCGTCAGGTGCAGGCGGTGTGCGAAGCGGGTCTCACGGCGCAGCACTGGCTCGACATAGAGCAGTTTCATGGCTCCCTCTAAAGTGCCATCTAATCGGCTATCGGCGTGCAGCAGGTCTTCCACGAGAGCAGGCATCCAGAGGATATTCACCATGCGCAGAGCGCTGCCCTCTAAAGGAGCATAGCGATGCTGCTCGCCCGGACTAATCACATACAGGTCCCCTGCCTGAATGGGGTAGGGCACGCCGTCAATAAAGTGCGCGCCTCGGCCACTGCGCACATACACCATCTCAAAGAACTCGTGCGAATGTTCTCCCAGTGGCCCCTGTCGCACTTCGGCGATGTAGAGCGGAAACCCAGATTTAAAATATTGATGGCTGCGGAGATGATCCATAAGATTGAGCCGGGCATTGAAATACCCGGCGGGGAGGCTAAAGCCAAGCGTCCTCCCGGACGATGGGGCGCGATGAATCATGCCCCTACGTGGCGTCCGGCAGGACGCTTGGCCAACGGCCTTCCAGCCCGGTATTTCAATACCCGGCTAATATCCTGTGCCTAAAATGTAGCAGGATTGACCCTATGATTCAAGGGAATGCGCCACTGAACCTGTCGCCGTGCCTGCGTTAAGCTGATGCTCAATGAACCCCATTAATCAGAACCCGATTGGAATTGGCGTCCTCAGTTTCGCCCACGGCCATGCCGGGGCTTATTGCGATCAGATGCAGCATTTTGAAGATGTGCGCCTGGTGGCAGCATGGGACGATAACGAGCAACGCGGGCGCGACGCGGCCAAGCGCTTTGGCATGGAGTATCTGCCGGACATGCAGGCGCTCCTGGCGCGTGATGACATCCAGGCGGTGATTGTGACCTGTGAGACCAATCGCCACGCCGAATTGATCGAAGCTGTGTGCGCCGCCGGTAAACACATTCTCTGCCAGAAACCGTTAGCCACCACCCTGGCCGATTGTGATCGCATTATCGAAGACGTAGACCGCAGTGGCGTGCATTTTCAAATGGCGTTTCAGATGCGTTGTGACCCGTTAAATCAGAAGATTAAAGAATGGTTAGATTCCGGGGCATTGGGCCGCGTGGGGTCGTTGCGGCGGCGACATTGTATTAATTTTTTGTTCAATCCCGACTTGCCGAATAGCCCCTCCGCCTGGCACATTGACCCGATTAAAAATGTGGGTATGTTCTTCGATGATGCGGTTCATGCTGCCGATTTTATGTATTGGCTGCTCGGAGAACCCGTCAGCGTGATGGCCGAGATTGATAACATCCTCACTTCAGTCGCCCCCGACGATACCGGTATTGCCCTCTATCGCTGGCCTAACAAAGCGATGGGTGTGCTGTTTAATGCTTCGGTCACTTTAGCCGGGGAAAACACCACAGAAATTTACGGGGATGAAGGGACTATTATTCAGAACTACGATGATGGTGTTTCCACACCCCACGCGCCAGCGGGTGTGGCTCCGCTCAAGCTGTTTCGCAAAAGCACCGGGAAGTGGGAAGAGTTTGCCTTTCAAGTACCCGCCTCCCATTATGAACGTCTTAAAGCGGTACCGCGCCCGTGGTTGGATAATCTCAAAAGTGGCGCACCTTCGGCTGTGACAGCCCGCGATGGCAGGGTGAGCGTGGCGATGTGCCTGGCTGCTTATCAGAGTGCCCGCGAAGGTCGCCGGGTTGCATTAGCTGAGCTAAAGGGTTAAACCCGCTGTAGCACACCAAGATAGAACACCAAGATAGAACACAGGGGTAAAAAGGAATCGTATGCGTTTAGGAATGAACACTGTCATTTTCGGTTCTGCCGATTTAGAGACTGCTTTGCAGCATGTCGCCTGGGCTGGCTACGAATATGTAGAACTGGCCGCCATTATTGGTATGACGGAGCATGTCAAGCTCGATGATGATCCGGCCAAAGTCAAGGATGCTTTAGCGCAGCATGGCCTAACCGTTACGGCGATGGAAGCGGCGACTAATGATCGTGAACGCTTGGCAGGCATCTTTAGAATCGCGGCCCAGATCGGCGTTCCCATTGTGAACATTGGTAGTGGCGGCAAGACTGGTGATGAGCAATCTACGGTGGATTCTATTAACCTGATGCGCGAGTTTGCGAAAATGGCCGGGGATGCCGGGGTGAAGCTGGCAGTGAAGCCGCACGTTGGGCAGGCGATTTATAATGCAGATACGGGCTTGCGTTTGATGAATGAAGTAACAGAATCGGCCATTGGCTTGAACTTCGACCCCAGCCACTTAGCGCGAGCCAATGAAGACCCGGCAGCCGTAGCGCCGCGTTGGGGCAATAAAATCATTACCTCTCATTTCCGCGATTGCCCAACACGGGTGCCTGGCCCGCCCGGAACGCCGGAACAGCAAATTCCCGGACGCGGCGCTCTTGATTTACCCGGCATTCTGCGTGCGCTTGCTGATATTAAATATGCCGGGCCGATTAACCTGGAAGTTATTGGAGCCAGTGCTTATCCGGTATCTCGTGCTATGGGTATTGCGGCTGAAAGTCGGGGCTATCTCAATCGCTGTTTCCAGGAAATCGAGCCACGCTCCCTGACGGCAGGCTAGTGGGAGCACCAGGCAAGACTGGACGAGACTAGACAATACTCGCGTTATGACCAGCCCCATAATTCACGATGCCACGCCCTTTATGCCAGAGCAAACGGCCCGCCTGAAGGCTGACTTCTACCGTGATGGTTATGTTTTAATTCCTGGGGTGTTGCAACCGGCAGAGGTTGAGGCCCTCAAAGCGGGTATTGATCGTCTGTTTAGTGACCCGCAGTGGCGCGAAACCGATAACATTTACAGTGACTTTATCGCCGTACGCCTGTTCGAGACAGATGTTGTTTTTGAGGACATGCTAACCCGTGAGCCGATTATCAGCCTGATCGAAAGCATACTTGGCCCGGACTGTCACCTGATTGCCGAGAACGTTGTGCGTAATGCGCCCGGACAGGCTATTGATCAGTTCCATACCGATGATGTGGTTATCTTTCCGGTAGGGCAAGGTATGGAGCGTCATGATCCGCGTCTATCTATGCCCGTTTTTATTCTCACGGTGCAAATTCCCCTGACGGATATTCCAACCCTTGAATATGGCCCAACGCAGTATGTTCCCGGCAGCCATTATGCGGGTCGGCAACCGGATGATCTGTTTGCCCCAACTTTCGAGGGACAAGGCCCAGTTTCCGTCTTTTGCCAGGCCGGGGACATTTATTTGCACAATGGCCAGTGCTGGCATCGTGGGGCACCCAACACGTCGCAGCAGAGGCGTTATCTCTTTCAACTATCCTACGGGATGCGTTGGGTGTCACAGCGTTTTTATCCATTTGTCAACTATCAACTGCCGCCGCAAGTTCTGGCCCGCGCTGATGACCGTCGTAAGCGCGTGTTGGGCTTCCATCCCAAGGGCGCTTACGGTTAAAGGAAGAATTTAAAGTGTTAAAAGTGGCAATTATTGGCACGGGTAATATCGGGAAAATCCATGCTCGATGTTACCAAAATAATCCACAGACCGAACTCGTCGCGGTCTGTGATATGGCCCGTGACAAAGCGGATGCTTTCGCGCACCAGTTTGGAGCTAAAGCCTATTACAATGTCGAGGATTTGCTGAAGCACGAAGACCTGCAAGCCATTAGTGTGACGACGGCGGGAGTGGAAAACGGCAGCCACCACTTTGAGCCAACCATGCAGGCTTTAGAGGCGCGTAAGGCCGTGCTGTGTGAGAAACCAATCTCCAACGACATCGAGCAAGCTCGCGCAATGGTAGCCAAGGCCAAGGCAATGCAAGTGCCCTTTGGCATTAATCTCAACCATCGCTTTACTCCGGCGGCTGATCGTTTGAGGCAGTTGCAAAATGACGGTGAGTTAGGCGACGTGCTGTTTATTAATATGGCGCTCTGGTTCAACAACCCCAACGAGCCAACCATCTGGCACCACATCCGCGCCCTGCACCCGCACTCTATAGATGTGATGCGCTATTTTGGTGGCGATATTAAGCGTGTGCAATGCTTCATGGAAAAAGCCCCCGGACGCCAGAAGATGTGGAGCACCTTCTCCCTCAATATGCAATTTGCATCGGGGGCTGTGGGCCATCTGACGGGGTCAATGGATATGTCCTGGAATCATCCCATAGAGCGTTGTGAGGTTGGCGGCAGCAAAGGGCGTGGCATTATTGAAAATGTGTATCAACGTTTAGAATGGATGCCGCGCGATAAGCCCGAAAAGATGGTTTTGGAAAACGGAATCATGGGCGGCATGAGCCACTTCGATGACACCTTTACCCGACGCATCAATAAATTCATCGAGCAAGTTGAAGCTGGGGAACCGTTGGATGCTTCGGGCGCAGAAGGCTTGGCTGCCCAGGAAGTCATCGAAGCCGCCATCCGTTCCCACGAAAACGGCACCGTGGAAGAAGTGCCACAAATAACGAAATGAACCACAGAGACACAGAGGCACAGAGAAGATTTGAGAATAGAAGATGGAAGCTCCAAATAACTTTAGTGTTTAGCTGTTGTAGTTCTCTATCCTCTATTGTCCATTCTCAAAAACTCTGTGCCTCTGTGTCTCTGTGGTTCATTTTATAGGAGAAAAATGAACATTGTTCTGATTGCCTTAGATACGCAGCGAGCCGACCACCTGGGGTGCTATGGTTACGAGAAGGACACCTCTCCTTTTATTGATTCCATAGCCAAGCAGGGCGTGGTGTTTGAGCGTTGCTATGCGCCCAACATTCCGACGCATCCTTCGTTTACCACCATGTTGACCGGGAAGGAAGCGATTACCCACAACATCGTGAATATCGGCGGCGGCGTGCCCTTAGAACCCGATGTGCGGATGATTCAGGAAATCTTGCAAGAGGCGGGTTGGCGCACGGCGGCGGTGGATACAATGGGCCGCCATTTCTCGCGGGGCTTTGATGAATATATCTCCCCCTCCTGGGATCGCAGTGACCCCTTAACGCTACGCCGTGCCGAGCATATCACCGAACCGGCGTTGCAACTCATCGAGCAACTCAAGACTTCAGAGCGCCCATTCTTTCTCTTTCTCCATTACTGGGATCCACATACGCCTTACCTGCCGCCAGCGGATTTTCGCACCATGTTCTATCCGTCCCATAAAGACCCCTATGACCCTAACAACCATTCGATGGATCCGGCGTGGAATGACGAGATGTTCAAGTGGTATTTCCACGACTGGATGCCCGGTGTCACCGACTCAGAATATGTCAACGCGCTCTATGATGCCGAAACCGCTTATATGGACTGGCAGTTGCGACGCGTCTTTGCTGCTTTGCGTCCCATCCAAGAGGAAACTCTCGTCATTATCACTGCCGATCACGGTGAGATTCTGGATGAGCAGCTTGGTTTCTATGACCATCACGGACTTTATGAAGGTGATGTGCATGTGCCCCTGATTATGTATTGGCCAGGCACTTTCCCCGGTGGTAAGCGCGTGCCAGGCTTTGTACAGAACACCGATTTCGTGCCGACCCTCCTGGAACTAACTGGCATCACCGACAAAGATAACACCGAGGGGAAAAGTTTGTTGCCCTGCATCAAAGGCAGGCGCAGCGGCAACTATAACGAGGTGTATCTGAGTGAAGCCACCTGGGAAGTGAAGCGTGGTCTCATCAATGATCGTTGGAAGTTTATCCAATCGTTTGAGCAAGACCCACATGGCCGCCCGATGCAGGAACTCTTTGATTTGCAAGCCGACCCGACGGAGCAAAATAATCTTGCCGCATTACAGCCCAAGGTCGTGCAGCAACTCAAAACGAAGTTGGATAAATGGGTCGCCAGGCGGTTGCAGGAGACCGGGCGCAAAGTTGATCCGGTGTCGGAGCAGGGGAGGTGCGGCACGCGTATCGGCACCCCCATCGAAGGCGAAACACCGGGAGCTGGAGCCACTCCCTTGCATCTGCGTGCCCACAAACAAGCGGCTAACATTCCCGATCCGAAAGAACTCAATGCTTCGGCTACACCTGTTGCAAAAGTCAAAAGTAAAGATAAAAAAGTCAGTGCCAGGCCACAGAGGGCTAAGGCCGAGAAAACCACCGCTTCACAAAATGGAGAGCGAAATGGAGCGCAAGGTAAAGCCAGTGAAGCCTTGTCGAATGTAGCCGTTGATAAAAATACTGGCACTAAACTGCATGGTTATGTAGAAGGCAAAAACGGCAATAAGACCAAAGGTGCGGCTAAAGCCGCAAGTGCCAGAGGCAGCGGAGCAAAGCAAGCTGCAAGCGCAGCCAAAGGCGGCAACAAGGCCAAAGGGAGGAAATGAAGGTGAAAGCAGAAATCACGTCCGCGCAGGTAGAACAGTATCAACGCGATGGCTTTATTGCTATCGAGGGTTTCCTGGATGCTAATGAATTAGAAAAGTGGCGTGCCGTCACCGATGACGCCGTGGCAAAACGATTAGAAGCCAGCAAGCAAGCCAAAGGTTGGGGCGAAGACGCTAATTCACTGGTGAATCAAGGTGATCCTGATGCTTATTACGCCCAGGTGTTTACCCAGTGCGTGCGCCTGGCCGATACCCATGAAGGCATGGCCGAATTGATGCTTGCCCCGCGTTTGGGTGAAATGGCTGGACGGCTGGCAGGTGTGGATGGTATTCGCATCTGGCACGACCAAGCTTTAATCAAACCGCCCTATGGCAATCCAACTGCCTGGCACTTAGATAATCCTTATTGGTCATTTTCATCACCCAATTCTTTGTCTATCTGGGTCGCCCTGGATGACGCCACGTTAGCCAATGGCTGCATGTGGTACTTACCGGGGACGCAGCGGACGGCACGCCACGATAATGTTGGTATTGGGCATAACCAGACAGATTTATTCAAAGTTTATCCTGAATGGCGCAGCCTGGAGGCAGTAGGCGTGCCAGTCCCCGCCGGGAGCGCCGTTTTCCATAACGGCTTAACCGCACACGGGGCCGGGGCCAACATGACGCCGCGCCCCCGCCGCGCCATGACCTGTGCCTATATGCCCGATGGCAGCACCTTCAACGGTAAACCCAACATTCTGCCCAGAGAGTACCGGGAAACTTTACAAATTGGCGATGTATTGGACAATGACAAGCAGAATCCTTTAATTTGGAGTCGGAAGTAACCTTCTTTTTCAACACAAAGGACACAAAGATTTCACAAAGAACATAGAGAGAACAGGGATAGAGGATAGAAGATAGCGACACGTTGCTGCTACGATTCTCGATTCTCTATGCTCGTCTTTTTTTGTGACCTTTGTGTTGAAAAGCTCAACTCATGCGTCCTAACATTGTTCTGCTGACCATTGATACCCTGCGGCCCGATCACCTCGGCTGTTATGGCTACTCTCAACCGACTTCGCCGCATATAGATGCTTTGGCGGCAGAAAGTGTTGTGTTTGACCGCGCCTTTGCTGCTGGCATTCCCACCATGCCGTCGTTTACTACCCTATTTTCTGGCTTGCATCCTTACCGTCATGGCATCACAGCCCATAGTAGTGAACAGAGATTGAGCGAAGAGATTATCCTTCTGCCGCAACTGGCGAAACAGGCGGGTTATGTCACTATTGGTATTGATAATTTAGTAGTGCAGGCAAGCGGGCGTGGTTCCTGGTTTGCGCGGGGCTTTGATTTCTATTCCGGTTTTTTGTATAAGCCCTTTAGCAATCAGAGTGAGCAACTCACTGACCGGGCTTTAGGCTACATTGATGATTACCAGAACAAACCATTCTTCCTCTACATGCACCTGTGGGACCCGCATACCCCTTATGGCCCGCCTCCGCCTTACGACACGCTGCACTATCACCCGGAGCAAGCGCCTCCTGATGCGCCAACTTTAGCTGAAGTTATTGCCATCGCCCCGGAATATTATGAGGCTTTTCTGGGTGATATGAAGCTGCGTGTGCCCAATGATTACGCCTATGTGGTGGCGCAATATGATGGCGAAATCTCTTATGTGGATAGCCAAATTGGGCGCATTATTGCCCACTTAAAGAGTCGTGGTTTGTGGGACAACACCATTATCATACTCATGAGCGATCATGGCGAGTGCTTTGGCGAAGGCAACCTCTACTTTGACCATCATGGGCTTTATGATGCCGTGCTAAAAATTGCCCTAATGTGTCGCACTCCTGACACAATTCCCGGTCGCGGTGCGGTGATGGTGTCCACCGAGGATGTGCTGCCGACGTTGCTTGAACTCTGTGGTTGGACAGGTGTTGATTACCCGCTCACAGGGCGCAGCTTTGCAGGAGCCTGGGAGGGCGATGAAAGTCCGATCCGCGATCACATTATTGGTGTGGAATCATCCCGTCAAGCTTCGCTCTGCTGGCGCACCGACACCTGGAAATTTATCCAGCCCATTGTCCAGGATGCGCAAGGCCAGCCGATTCCCAACATTTATGGCCAGCCCCGCGACCCTGCGCCGTTACTTTTTAACTTAGAGAAAGACCCCGAAGAGCAGCAGAATGTCAGTGCACAATACCCGGAGGTGCGGAATGCGATGGCGCAAGAATTAGCGCAATGGCGTGCTGGTGAAATCGCAGCCCGTGGTGGTAACGACCCCATGTTAGAAGGTCTCAGCCTGGATTACAACGACTTTATGGCACGTCTTACTTCACGGCGCTTGCGCGGCTGAGTCATGGGTCACATTAAGGAGCATCTCCCGTAGCATCAGGTGGTAGTGGCGGAATGTGTATCAGCAGTGGCCCTTGAGCGAGGCGAGCCATAGCTTTAACTTCTGTATTGGCGGGCGACTTGAACCATATCTTCTCGATAACATCTGTAGCCAAGTCGCGGCGACCTAAGGCCAGTAACGCTCTTGCATAGGCTAATTGAGTTGTTGCAGAACCATGTCCTAAGCTAACGTGATGTTTAGCATAATCAACTTTGTCTTGCAGGGGCTGCAAGCGGCGGAAGATGGATAGAGTTTTTTCAGCTAAATCATGCTTGCCTAATGCCTCGTAAGATTGGCTCAGCAGCATGTAACCTTCCGTCATAGCTGGCTCCTGGCGCAACATGTGGCGTAGGACTTTAACCGCCTGTGCATGTTCTCCTAAATCCCGATAGTTAATTGCTAATAGCTTTTGAGTATCCAGGTTCGTCGGTTCTTCGGCTAATGCTTTTTGCAAGTAGCCTTGCGCCTCATGCAACCGGGCATCACTGGGAGATTGCTGGACTAATTCCCCTAAGAGAGCGTAAGTAGCCGCAGTTGGTTTGCGGGCAACGGCTACGCGGGCTGCTGCTTCCGCCTCGTCACGCCGACCTAATTCCTTGAGAGCCGAAGCGCGTAAATAAGCGACATCACCAGTAGGGGTTAATCGTTCAGCTTCGTCTAAACGCTTTAGCGCGCTAGAGTAATCCATCGCGTTGAGCGAGATTTCGGCCAAGCTGACCCAAGCATCACCGCGATGTGGGTCAAGCTGCGTTACTTCAAAAAAGATTTTCTCCGCTAACTCTTTATGCCCCCGTTGGTACAGAAATTGAGCTGCCCAGAAGCGGATGTCCGCGTTCTCTGGCGCTGCTTCTAAGGCTTTGTCTATCAGGTGGGCTGCCCTTTGTGGATCACCGGCAAGAGCTTCAGCCCGTCCCGCTAAAATGTTGAGTTCCGCATCGGCAGGATGCGCTTCCGCGCTGGGCACCAGCAAAGGCTCTGCTTCATCGGCACGTCCTTCATTGAGCAATCTGATGCCAGTGGCCTTTAAAAGCAGTAAGTCTTGAGGTTGCTGGCGTGCCCTCGTCAACAACTCCACTGTGGGCATCCGATTATAGCGCCAACGCCGGAGTTGATCCGCATTCATCCAGATCAAGACCCCTATCAACACGCAGAGGGCGAGCAAGAGAAATCGCAATTTCCTGAGAGTGGAATTGGGTGCAGGTGGGGTTATAACAACCCCCTGAGCTTGAGCCATAACTTGAGTATGATATGCTGAGACGGTATTCTGCTATGGACAAGGCTTTCTATTTCGATGTTGCGTTTAGAGGCAGACGTTTAACGATAACTTGAGCTTCGGTAATGAAGAGGATTTGATTGGCCGGAATATCTTTTAAGTGCGTCACGTCACCCGCAGGCCAGTGAATGGTAATTGCCTCTGCCTGCGTGTGCTGCCCTAAGCCAAAGGTGAGCGGCAGTTCACTCTGCGACAGATAAGAAGAGCCACTGCGCACCATGCGCCGCAGCGTCTCCTGACCGACTTTGACCTCAACGGTAGCACCAATGGCACTGCGATTACTTTTGGTGCCCTGCAAGACCAGACGCAGCGCGTGATTGTGATTGCCGCCATCATTGCGCAGCAGGTGGGGTGCGCCGCCATTGGTGGTGAGGAGGACATCGAGATCACCATCTAAGTCTATATCGGCATAAGCTAAGCCGCGTGCCACCAGGGGTTGAGCTAAGGCAGTGCCGCTGTGCAAGCCGACTTCCTGGAAGCGGCCCTGGCCCACGTTGTGAAATAATAAAGGCCGCTCCGCATAGTGACCATTCTCTGAACGTTGCGCCCAGATTTCATCCACATGGCCATTGGCGGCAAGAATATCAAGCCAGCCATCATTATCGTAATCCAAAAAAGTGCAACCGAAAGTGAGGAAAGCCAGACTATCCTGGCCCACAGGGGAGCGCGGCGCAATATCCGTGAAAAGATTGCCCTGCTTCTGATATAGCCCCAACATCTGGCCAAAGAAATTGCCGACCAGAATGCTCTCCTGGCCAGAATGATCTAGATCTGCTGTATCCACGCCCATGCCACCACGCGCTGTACCATTCGCGCCATAAGCTATGCCTGCTTGAACTCCAACTTCGGTGAAGGTGCCATTTTTGTTGTTACGAAAGAGGTAGTTCGGAACTTCATCGTTGGCTACGACAATATCTGGCCAACTGTCCTGATTATAATCACAAGCGGCCACGCCGAGCGACTTTCCTTGAAGGGTTCGTGCTGGTTGCAGCGCAGTTTGGGGCTGCTTACTAATACCAGCTTTATCAGAGACATCGGCGAATTTGCCCCGTCCCACATTATGATACAGGCGACTTGCCTGCCCGGTGCCAAACTCCGGGGGCGTGTAGCTCTTATGTTTAGTATCAAAAGACGTGTAGATATCAGTGGCGGGAGTCCATTGCATATAGTGGCAGACAAAGAGGTCGAGTTTGCCATCCCGATCATAATCTACCCAGGCGGCGCTCGTGCTCCATCCTGTGTCCTGCAACCCAGCCTCAGTGGTCACATCACGAAACTTGGGTTTATCTTTTGTCGTTTCGTTGTGAAAAAGATAATTCCGTCCCCAACCAGTTACAAAGAGATCGGGCTTGCCATCATTATCATAATCGCCCACCGCCGCGCCCATGCCATACATTTCCACATTCAATCCTGCGGCACGGGTAACATCGCTAAAGGTGCCATTTTTATTATTGTGCAGCAGGAGACAGGTGCTATGGTGACGGGGCCTATGGAGAGGAACTAAGTTCGCATATTTATGCCCGGTGCCATGCTTGTAACTCTCGATCTCAACGTCCGTCCAATCCCGGCTATTCACTAAGAAAATGTCTTGATAACCATCGCCATCGTAGTCTATAAAGGCAACCCCACTGCCCATCGTTTCTGGCAATAGCTTAAGGCCACAGACTCCATTATTGTGGGTGAATTTAATACCGGCAGGGGTTGTTACGTCCGTAAATTGAACTGAGCCTGAAGCATGACTGAGGTTATTATGACGAAGGGGGGGCGACGCCTGTTGCCGAGTGCAACCTGTAACTAAATGCAAGAAGATAAGAACATAGAGAAAGAACGTTTTCAAATCTAATGCATTTACGACGTGCGTAGAATCTGGCTTCATGTGCAGAGATTAGGTATCTGTATTTGGCGGTCATTTCTTAACTTCGTTTGAAGGGGAGGCGTTTGACTATGCCTTTAGCTTCATTAATGAAGAGGATTTGATTGGCCGCAATAGCTTGCAAGTGTGTGGTCGTGCCCGCAGGCCAGTGGATGGTGATGGCCTCCGCCTGTGCCTGCTGCCCTAAGCCAAAGGTAATCGGCAGTTCACTCTGCGAGAGATAGGAAGAACCGCTGCGCACCATGCGGCGCAGCGTCTCCTGACCGACTTTGACCTCAACGGTAGCACCAATGGCACTGCGATTACTTTTGGTGCCTTGCAAGACCAGACGCAGCGAGTGGTTGCGATTGCCGCCATCGTTGCGCAGCAGGTGGGGTGCGCCGCCATTGGTGGTGAGGAGGACATCGAGATCACCATCTAAGTCTATATCAGCATAAGCCAAGCCGCGTGCCACTAGCGGTTGAGCTAAGGCAGCGCCGCTGTGCAAGCCAACTTCTTGGAAGCGGCCCTGGCCCACGTTGTGAAATAATAAAGGCCGCTCCGCATACGCGATGTCGGGTTGAGTCTTTTGAATATCGGTATCTACATGGCCATTAGCGACAAGGATGTCAGGCCAGCCGTCATTGTCGTAATCCAAGAAAGCACAACCGAAAGTCAAAAAGCGCATACTGGCCTGGCCAACTTCGCTGCGAGGGGCCATGTCCATGAAGAGACCTCCCCGGTTTTGATATAGCCCCAACATTTCATTAGAAAAGTTGCCAATGACCACTGTATCCCGTCCTGAATGGTCAATATCTGCCGTGTCTACTCCCATGCCAGCGCGCGTTTTACCTGCTTCGTTATAGGCGAGGTTAGATTCCACGGCAACCTCTGAAAAAGTGCCATTTTTGTTATTGCGAAACAGAAAATTAGGTTGCGTATCGTTGGTAACAATTAAATCGGGCCAGCCATCATTATTGTAATCGCAAATGGCTATGCCCAGTGCTTTACCGACCAGGGCCGCTCCTGTAGGCCGACCATCTTTAAGCCGATGAGTGATACCTGCTGCTTCTGAGACATCCTTAAATCGGCCATTGCCCTCATTATGGTACAGGCGATTGACGCGGCCCCGGTAAGATATGGGGCCAATGTAGCTCTTGTTCTTGCCATCGGGAGAGGCAAAGAGGTCGGTCGCGGGAGTCCACTGAATATAATGACAGACGAACAGGTCAAGTTTGCCATCCCTGTCGTAATCCACCCAGGCGGCTCCGGTGCTCCAGGCGGAGTCTTGCAGCCCGGCCTGGAGCGTTACATCACGGAATTTGACTCCTGCCTTTGTCGTCTCATTATGGAACAGGTAATTGCGATCCAAGGCAGTAACAAATAAATCGGGCCGCCCGTCATTATCATAGTCGCCCACGGCCACGCCCATGCCATACATTTCCACATTGAGTCCCGCCTGGACTGTTGCATCGGCAAAAGTGCCGTTTCCTTTATTGTGCAGGAGCATTCCTGTGCTATGGTAATGTGGATGTTGGGGGGGAACCAATGAGGCTCGCTTGCGACCATTTCCCTGTTTATAAGCATTAATCTCGGCATCTGTCCAATCGCGGCCATTGACCAGGTAAATGTCCTGATAGCCATCGTTATCATAATCTAGGAAAGCGACGCCACTCCCGACAGTCTCTGGCATTAACTTTTCACCAAACGCACCATTATTGTGGCGAAAATTGATATTACCAGCACTTATATCGGTAAATTGAACCGAAGTTTCAGATAAAGTAGGTTGCCTAACAGATTCTTTTGGCAGAGAGGGAGAATTACATCCTGCAATCAGCAAAGTCGCTAAACCACCTATTATGAGAGCACAGACTGTCCTGGGTGCAGACATTGCTTTGCTTAAAGGGGAGGCAGTGCGGATGGGTTTAAGCATACAACGGACATAAACACGTTGAAGGGGCGGCATTAGCCGCCCCTTCAATTCGGACTATCTGGTGTCAAATATATGTGCTAAGAGAGCGACCCCGGCCATCAAGGTCTGTAGGAGCTATTAGAACTGGCGAAACAGAGTGGTTGTTCCGGCAGGCGGGGCTGGTGTGGTGCCTCTCGCAACTAATATTCCCTGCTCAATTCTATCGGCAGACAACCATTTGACATGGCCATCTGCATATAAGAAATTGCCGCCATTAAAGTGGGCTTGGCCATTTTGGCCAGGAAACTCCTGGGCCGGAACACCTTCAAGTCGTGACACGGGCTGACCAGCACCATTATTGGTATTGTCAATAATAAAGGCATTGGTTCCCCATGCCCCAAAGAAGGCTCCTAAGTCCGCCGGGCCGTTAATGGCCGCTAAGGATGTCGCATTGCCCAACGCCATGACATTGTAACCATAACTAACGTTTTGATAAGGCTGGCTACCAGCAGGCGCAAACGTAGTCGTCCACACAGGCCCTTTATCCATACTATCGCTGGGGCAGCGCCACAGTCCCGAACTTTTGTGATAAGGCTCCAACAGTAAACCTGCTGCTTTGGTTGAGGCATTATTGCCACCCCATGCCGCGTAGGGGTAGGTCTCATCATTATCTTGCGCGTATTGCATCAAGGCTAATCCAATTTGTTTCAGATTGCTCATGCACGATGTGCGCCGCGCGTTCTCACGGGCCTTGGCAAAGACCGGGAACAGAATAGCCGCCAGAATGGCAATAATGGCTATGACTACCAAAAGTTCAATTAAGGTAAAGCCAAACCTTGAGTTCTTTCTGGCGGGGGCTATTTTTCGTATAGCCTGTCTATACTTCCTTGACATAATTCTCCTCAAATTAATCTCATCCTGTTTGCAAAATACAAACTTCTTGTACTTAAGACTATGGATACAGTTTAATTATTCCCCAATTTGTACGAATTTAAACCGTCATTGGAAATAACTTTGTGTAAATAATTTCTCTGCAACTTCTTCTATATATCTGGCTGTGAGATTGATTATAAGATTGATAAGGACTTCCTTGGTAATGTGTCTGGAGCCGGGTAACTCTATTTGTTTATGCGCAAAATTTTTGGACGTTTTTAACCATGACGCATCAGTCGAGATTATTGCTGTGGGGGTAGAAGTGGGGCCTGAACGTGTCTGATTCTGGGCTGGTCACATATAGGATAGTAAAGTTTGTTGGCACAATTATAGATGCGCTCAATAGCGGCCCAACAAGGCATAGATTATGTAATAGGCGAATCGCAAATAGCTTCCACTGCGACCAAACACAAATCATCGGGTAGAGAAGTTGTGCCCGTGAAGTCGTTGACATCATCCATAATCGCTTGCATTAACTGGCTGGTGTTGCTGTCCAGGTGCTGTGCAATTGTGGCGTGCAGCCGCGTTTCACCGAATTCATCACCGGCGGCGTTTGGGGCCTCCACCAGGCCATCAGTGAACATCAGAAACATATCGCCTGCCTTAACCGCCACTTCGTAAGAGTTGTAAACTGCATCGCTCACCAGGCCAAGCGCCGGGCCAGGGTCCAGATTTTCGGCCCACGGCGTCACTTGCCGCGTAATGCGGTCAACCCAAACGGGAGCCGGGTGTCCAGCGGAAGCGTAAGTTGCCACTGCCCGCTCTGTATCCACTACTAAATAAGCGGCTGAGACAAAAAGGAATTGATGGCTGTCCTCCATAATATGGTGGAAGCGCCCGTTCATCAGGGTTAGCAGTTGACCTGGATCAGGCGTTTGCGTTGCCAATTCTTGAAACAGTGTGCGCAGAATGGCTGTCACCAGGGCCGAACGCGCCCCATGCCCCATAACATCCGCAATGAAGACTCCAGCGCGATGCTCAGAGAGCTTGAGCACATCGAAGAAATCGCCACCCAAAGAAAGTGTCGGTTGATAGATGTGATGAAAATTTAAGCGCAAAGCCGCGAAAGGAGCATTGGGCACAGCCGGATAATGCGCGGCATCGGGCAGCAGGGCCTGTTGGAATTGGTGGGCGAATTGGAGGTCACGCTCGATCTCGGCGGACTTAGCGGCTTTTTCTGCTTCGGCCCGGTCGCGCTCAATAGTGGCTCGCCGCAAATCTCGCAACTTGCGCCGCAGTTCCAGTTGGGTTAACACTTGGCGGCTTAATGCTTCCAAAGCTTTATATTGCTCTGGCTTTAGCTGGCGCGGCACACGGTCGGCGACGCAAATAGTGCCCAGGGCATAACCTTCGGGCGTCACCAGAGGTGCTCCGGCATAAAAGCGAATGCCGTTCTCTTCGGTGACTGCCGGGTGCGTGGCGAAAGTTGCATCCTGGTAGGCGTCCTCGACAACGAGCATATCGCGTTGAAGAATCGCATAAGCGCAGAATGAAAACTCCAATGGTGTCTCTGTGGCTTCCATACCGACTCGTGACTTAAACCACTGCCGCTCCGCATCTATCATGGTGATAACGGAAATGGGCACCTCACAGATGGAGGCGGCCAATAGCGTCAGGTCATCGAAGCCAATTTCTGGGTCGGTATCTAGAATCTCATATTCGCGCAGTGCTGTTAAGCGGGCAGCTTCATGCGGGGGTTTTGGTGCCATCATATGACATAGGGTATGTCAAAACTTATAACAAATCAAATCACTGTCTTAACTCAAACGGTCATTTGCCGTTTAGTATCTGGATTGGTATCTGGAGCAGCGGTTGCCATGAGGAGTTGTGTTTTGTAATAATGTAATGATGGCAGTTTGAATTAGCGGCGGTTAGGCGTGGTTCAAAAGAAGTTGTAAAGCCGGGGTAGCTCAACGGTAGAGCGCCTGATTGTGGATCAGGAGGCCAAGGGTTCAACTCCCTTCCTCGGTATTAAAATTTACCATTTTTACCCAATAATCTTACGTGAGCCTGCGCCTCACGGGAATCGCAGTAGGCACTGGCACGATGGAAACCGAATCTAATCTGAAGCAGTTAGTGGAACCAGAGACTTTAAAGGGGTTCCAAGACCTTCTGCCAGAGAATATGATCGCACGTAATGCGATTATAGATAAGATTCGTAAGGTCTACGAAAAGTACGGCTTTGTGCCCATTGATACCCCCACTCTCGAATATCTGACCACGCTGGTCGGGACGGGTGGCGAAGAAGTTAACAAGCAACTGTTTAAGCTGGAAAGTCCCGAAGGCGATCCTATCGCGCTGCGCTTTGATTTGACGGTGCCTTTTGCCCGGCTTATCGCCCAATATCCCGAAAAGCTAAAACTGCCGTTTCGCCGCTACCACCTCGGCCCCGTCTTTCGCGCCGATAAGCCCGACCCTGGACGTTTTCGTCAATTTACCCAGTTTGATATTGACATTGCTGGTAGTGGGTCCATTATGGCGGATGCCGAAATTGTGGCAACGATGTGCGAGGTGCTGCGCAGCATTGGTCTCGCTGGTTCTGGCGCAGATGGTCAAGTGGCTACTCCCGAATTCCAGGTGCGTATCAACAATCGCAAGCTCGTTGATGCACTCTTAGCAGGTAGCGGCATCACAGAGCAAGAAACCCAGAAGCATGTCCTACGCGTGGTGGATAAGTTGCAGAAGATTGGCCTCGACAGCGTGCGTGCGGAACTGGGCGCGGGCCGCACCGATGAATCCGGCGATAAAATTCGCGGGGTTGGTTTAGCGCCGGATGTCATTGATCGCATTCTCGCTTTTATCTCGGTGACAGGAGCGACCCGTGAAGCTCTGATTGCAGCCGTGGCCGAGGTGCTGCCAGCTTCTGCCCACACCGAAACGGCACTACAAGAAATGCAGGAATTAGCTACCGCTTTGAAGTGTCTGGGCGTGGGGGAGCAAGAGGCCATCTTTGATCCCAGTCTGGCCCGTGGCTTGGATTATTATACGGGGCCGGTCTTTGAGGCTTTTCTGCCATCTGCTCCCCAGTTTGGCTCCATCATGGGCGGTGGGCGCTATGACCAACTGGTGGAGAGATTCATGGAAAACGCTATTCCTGCTACGGGAGCCTCCATTGGTTTGGATCGGCTGATTGCGGCCTTAACTCACTTGGGCAAAATTGAGGTTGTTCCCACTACGACTAAAGTGCTGGTGCTGGCGATGCGGGGCATTCCGGCGACGGAACTGCTCGCTATTGCCACCGAACTGCGCGCCCAAGATATTCCCACGGAAGTGTTCATGGGAGAAACCAATACCAGCGTGCGCAAGCAGTTTGCTTTTGCCAACGCCAAAGGCATTCCCGTTGCTGTTATGTTAGGCGAAGATGAGCTAAGCAGCGGGCATATTTCCGTCAAGAACCTTGAAGTCGGGATGCAATCGCGGGCCAATATTCAAGACCACAGCGAGTATCATAAAGCTGGCAGAACCGGACAGGCTACGGTTGAACGCAGCCAATTAGTGCAGGCAGTTAAGGAAATGCTATAGCTCCATAGAGCTTGCCTGGCTCTGCTCTGGTCGTCTCCATAATTGAGGTTCAAATTCCACTTCGCAAGGCGCAGTTGTTAAGCGTGGAATATGCAAGGGGGAGCACCAACTTCCCACCAAAGCCGCCATCTTCACCGCAATAATATCAGCGATAACGTAACAGGCAAAAGCACCAAGGGGTGGATTCGTGGTGCGCAACACGCCAAAGGCGAACGGTTCCCAGCGCCAACAGCCCCACATGGTACCTAACAGCTCGATGTAAAGCACCAATCCCCCAATCACAAGGTAGGTAGTGCGACTGCGGCTACGACTCTGCCATAACACTATTAAAAACACAGCTAATAGCAATGCACTCAAAATGTCGTGAAAAAGCAGTAACGTACCGCCGATCAACAAAGCATGAAAAAGCAGCAGTGCTTGTTGTAAAGTGCGTTTGTGAACACGCCACAGGGAGCGATCGGCATAACTGAGACCAACGCTCAATAAAATGGAATGGCCTAGAGGGACATAAAGTGGAATGGCATTCAATCGGTAGTGGTAGAGGCCAAAGACGAGCGTAAATATCGCCTCGCCGATGGCCGAAAGCGGCACGAAAAGAACTGCCAATAACCGGCGCGACGGGCGCATCTGGCTGATGAGGATTGACAGATAGAGGAAGGCTATAAGGTTAGACAATTCCTGACCACCGGGCACTAACCTGGCTATGGGCTGTGCATCGCAGTAGAGAACAAGAGCTGTCAGTGGCCAGAAAGCAATGAGAGCGGACTGTGCGATGCGAGTATTTCTCATGAACAGACGATAATCTACGAGATGCTTAAAGGAGCAAGCAGCCCCTTTTTACTAGCGAAAGGGCCTGCCTCACCGCATCTTCACGAGGGCAAGCGCCACATCACGGATAACAGAAGGCGTGGGCAGAAAGATGCGCTGAGAATTCTTTGAGACATTGATGGTGTTTGTTTGTAGCTGTGTACCACTGTAAGTGTCCCACCACGTTGCCCGGTAATAGCCTGGAATCAAATTAGTGAGGTTTAATTGTCCGTTAGCGGCGGGTTGCTCTTTGCCCGGCGGAGCCTCTATGTTGTTGCGGTTGTACAGCCAGACCACCGCATAGCCACGATCCATTAAACCATTAGCCGCCAATGATGGTGCGTAGTTGGTGAAAGTGAAGTGGCGAATAACCACCCAGTCTTTCCCGGTGTTAGCGAGACTAATAGTATGCTGGCCTGGTGGCACTTCCACCTGAAGCGTTGCCTCACCATTTTTAGGGGTGGAGTCGTTATCTGTTGCCGGATAATCGCGCTCGGTTGATTTACCGTCCAGACTCAGGGTTAGATGCGCGCCCGCTTTGGCAATCTGGGAGAGCGTGACGATAAACGCGCCGGGCTGGGTGTAATTGACGCGAAAGGTGAGGGGTTGGGGCAGGAGGTCATGGTGGAACTGGCCTTGGAAGAAGGAAGGATATTTATCCATACCTGCCGGAACGCCGTTTGACTCAACCGTGAATTCATTTGCGGACGCCGCTTTCCAGCCTCCGCCTGGACCAAAGCGTAATGCCGCGCGTTGAGTGGTTTCGATAAGTGGAGTAATCTTCTGCAAATTGCTCTGGTCGGCCAGTTTAGATGCGGCTATGAAGTTCGACGCGGCGCGAAAATGTGGGTAGAGATTATGTCTTTCGATAGCATCCCAGTCCCAATACTCTGCCGCGCCGGATAAACCGCTCATTAGGCTGGCCCACAAGCCCTCATGCAGGTAAATACCATTGGTGTCTTGCAGGTTAGAGGGGCCGAACTCGCCAGTAAAGAAAGGCTTGCCTGGCAGCTTGTTTTGCGTGCCCTCTGTCCCTAAGAGAGAGGTTAAGACATCGGATGGATACGCATGGCGCTGATAATAATCCAGCGTTTGCCAGACCGCGCTATCGGCGGCAACATCTGGGACAGAACTGGTCGTAATGAGATGGTGATAAGGGTCGTGCTGGCGCAGAAAAGCCGCCATCTCTTGGTGCCAGGCGGCGATAATATCCCACTGCTTGTTGTGGGCGGCATCGGTAAACTGCACTTCGTTGAAGAGTTCAAAGGCGAGGATATTAGGCGAGTAGCCCCAGCGGGCGAGGATATAACGCAGCTTGCGTTTGGTTAAGGCGCGTGCCCACGCGTCGGTAAAAAACTCCTCCGGTTTTTGCAGCCAGCCGCCATTCTTCACGTTGTAAGGGTTCTCGTCCCAGTTGGGATTGGTGCCTGTCGAATATTGCCCGTGATGCTGAAGCGTCATCTGAAGATAGATGCCGTTGCGTCCAGCCGCTTCCACAATGGCGTCCCATTTACGCGCCGCATTCAGGTTGATCTCGCCCAGTTTTGGTGGGTTGCCACCCGGTGGCCAGTCTAAGTTCTTGCCGTCCCAGTGATTCATCCACACCCGCGACCAATTTTCGCCCGCCGCGTGCATCTTGCCAAAAAGCGTCGGAATATCCGGCGCGTTGCCATTTTGCCATGCCTGGTTGTGCCCGATGGGAAAATAGCGTGTGCCATTATCGAAGCTGAAGCGATTGGCATCAAGACGATCCACGCGCACAAATCCAGGCTGAGGCTGGCCCCCAACTGTCCACTCGCGTTGAGGCAGGCGTTGTAGCACTTCCACTATCTGGCGACCATTCAATTGAATAGCCGTTACGCTATATTTGCCCGGTGTCGTAGGAGTGAAGCGCACGCGCCACAGACTATTCCCATCAAAGAAGGCCGGAATTTGTCGTGTGCTACCATTGGGCTGACGCAACGTCGCCTCAATATCAGTTTGCTCATAATCAAAAGGGTCGCTTTGAACGTCGGGCAATTGGAATGATGTCTCTAACATTGCATAGCTGCCGCGTGCTGAACCTTTACTCGACTTGGCGCTCTGGCCGCGTACAACAGGGGATAGCAAGCAACTGCATAATAGAATGGAGATAGTAGAGGTGAAAGATAATTTAGAGAGCATATTTTGATGATAGCTGAATAAGCCCTCACCCCCAACCCCTCTCCCACGCTGCGGGCGAGGGGAGACAAACTCGTACCAATTGAATTGATTTAGAAACCGCAGAGACGCAGAGGGCAAAGAGATTTAAAGAGCTTCCTTTTCTTCCTCTGTGCCCTCTGCGTCTCTGCGGTTCATTCAAGGCCACAAGCAACCCCTGCGAGATGATTATCTTCTCTTGTGCATGATTTTTATAAAATGTATTGCACCGACCACATTTCTATAAAAATCATGTCTAAAGTCTTGGAGACCATTGCTACTGTGAAAACCTTCTTACCTGTCACTCCTACCAATTACCGTCCGTTATCCTGGCGTCACCGGAAGTGTTTCGTGATGCTCTATTGCTTGTGCGTCGTAACCGGAAGTTTAAAGCCCCAATACGCGCAGGCACAAACGATAGTGCAGAAAGTCGCTGAGCCGTTTGAAGCGCAAAGTTGGATTATAGGCGAAGACAGCACAGCCTCCGGGAGTGCGAAGTTAGTTGGGGATTCGCCAGCGGAAATTCAAGCCTCCTCCAAACAGTCAATGGTCATGGAAGCGCAGTTCTCTGGTGGTGGGTTCGAGTATTACCATGCCACTCCGTCCCAGCCACTCACTATTCCCGGCGTGACGAAATCCCTGTCGGTCTGGGTGCGTGGCGATGGCCAGAAGAACTACGGCTGGACGCTGCAATTTAAGGATGGCTGGGGGCGCAATGAAGTCAATGGCACCAAGTTGGAATGGGAGATGAGCAAGGGCGTGCAGGATGGCTGGAAGAAAGTCTCTTTCACCGTGCCTGCCGATTGGGTGCAGCCGCTCACCATAGATACAGTCCTGGTGCATAACTGGGAGGCTAAAACCACCAAGGCCACCGTCCGTTTCTGGATGGATGAATTGCAGGTGGCAACCGACATCAGTGATGTAGACCCGCAAACTGGACTGCTCAAAACCTGGAAACCGAATCCTCAACCACCTGCCGATGCCAACAATAATGCGACCAAGCAGGCGACCCAGGCTCCGGTGACACCACTCCTAACCGCCAGCTTAAACGCAACCCAACTACATAATGTGTTTTCCGGGGTGCAGCCGGAGTTTGTATTTCGTGCCCACAATTGGAAAGCCGATGCCAGCACTGGACAACTGGAATGGAAACTCAGCGACTATCAGAACAAGTTGCTCAAACAGGGGCGTCAGGACATCAAGGTTGAAGATAATTTTGCCCTCTCCTTGCCCTTAGCCGTACAACGCTATGGACTCTATCATCTTGACTCGACGATTACCTGGGCTGGCGGCAAGGCCACGCCGTCGAGCCAACCGCTGGCTTATATTCCCACCCCGCATGAACTCAGTGACCAGGAAAAAGATGACTCGCCTTACGGCCTTAATGTCTTGGGGGCACGGCAACCGATGGTGGAGACGTTTCGCAAAGCGGGCATCATCTGGTATCGGGATTATAGCTTTAATTATGAATGGATGGTGCGCGCCAAGGGAGCTGATAAAAGTTATTCTGGTTGGCCCTGGTATCCCAAAATGGTGCGGCAGTATGATGCCAGTGGGGTGCGGGTTTTGGCTAATCTGCAAACGGCCATTAAGCCTCCCGTGGCCGGTGCGCCACCGGAGCCAAGCCTGAACTGGACGCGGGAAGTGGTCGGGATGCTCTTAGCGTTTCCCTCGATACACACCTTTGAACTCGATAATGAATATGATTTAGGGGGCGAGCATATTAAAGCCGAAGCCCCCATCAACTGGCAGAACTATCGCAACTATCACAAGAAGTTTGGCGAGATTGCGCACCTGCTGGGCGGAGGGCAATTTACGGCAGTGGAAAATGGCCGCGCCGGTATCTGGCCCGAACGCATCCGCCAGGCGGTGCAAAGCGGCGACTTCGCGCAAATTGATGTCGTGAATAGCCACCACTATACCGGCACCGAGCCACCCGAAACCAATGTCATGAACTATAATATGGGCATTGAAAATTCGGATACGGCTTCCCTCTTGTTTGACCAACTGCGCGCTGCCAAAAAAGCTGGCAGTAGCGATGGCAAGCCGCGCCAGCACTGGCTCACCGAGTTCGGCTGGGATACCAAGGCCGGGCCAGTGGTGACACCAGTCGAGCAGGCCGCTTACTTAGCACGCGCTTACATGATGCTCCCCGCAACGGGCACGGAAAAGGG
This sequence comes from Abditibacteriaceae bacterium, assembly GCA_019239895.1. GTDB lineage: Bacteria > Armatimonadota > Abditibacteriia > Abditibacteriales > Abditibacteriaceae > JAFAZH01. The sequence goes on from JAFAZH010000041.1 coordinate 28,647, forward strand.
CTTTTGGTTCTTCGACCTGGATAGCCCTAACGCCAATCAATTCTTCGATGGCTGTGGCCTCTTTACCTATGATCAACTGCCCAAGCTGTCTTATGCCGCCTATGCGGGTCTGACGCAGATACTGCCTAAACCGGAATACATGGGGATGATAAACGCCGGTGAAGGCACCTGGGGCTATCTCTATCGTAACGAGGGCAAACTGGTCGCGGCACTGTGGAGCCTGACGGGGAAGCAGAAACCGCGTATCACTTTTGAATCGGGCAAGCTGTATGATTTTCTGGCGAATCCCATTGATACCAATACCGTGCAACTGGGAATTGAACCGGTGTATGCCGTGGGCGTCGCCGAAACGAGTCCGTGGGTGCGCCAAGCCGCTTATAGTTTAGAGACGCCTTATCTGGTGTCAGCTACAGCGGGCGATTCCATTACCACCAATCTCCATGTGCAGAATCGGCGTGCAACCCCGATCAACGGCAAAGTGCAACTCCAACTGCCCACCGGGTGGCAGGATGTCAATGGCGCTAAGAATATCTCCGTAGCCCCCGGTCAAACTGCCGATATTCCGCTCGCGTTTCTCATTAGTACAGAAGAACCCTTGGGTGAAAAGACCGTGCGCCTGGCTATTAGTGAAGGCGAACCATTGCACGAGATTCCCTTGCGTGTCTTGGTGCAGCGACCGATTATGATGACGGTGCGCGGGCTGCAAGGTGAACCGGGTAACAGTAGTGTTACCATTCGGGTTAGTAATCGCTCCTCGCAAACTCTTAATGGAGCCTTACACTTTAAACTCCCCGCTTCATGGAGTGCGTCCACGCCTGAGCTAAAAGTCGAGGCGCTCAAGCCTAAAGAAGTCCGTGAGATTCAAACTAAAGTCGCCTGGACACCCGATTGGAAAACGGGGGAAACGGCGGCGGTGGAATATCGCAGTGAAGATGGCCGTGCCGTGCAGCAACCGCTAATTCCCAGCCGTTTAGCCATTCACCCCGCGCCCAATTTGGTGTTAGATGGCGATATCAAAGATTGGCCTGCCAACACGCAACTGCCAGCTTGGGTCTTGGGTTCCACCGCAGGTGTTGCCAATAGCACCATTCATCTGGCGTGGTCACCCAAGGGGCTGTATGTTGGTTTAGAAGTCAAAGATTCTAAAGTGTTAGTGCCCGATCCGCGTAGCTTCTGGATGGGCGATGTGTTGGAGCTATTTGTGGATACCCACGACAAGAAGACCGCCCGCGCTTATGAGCCGGGCGATCACCAGTTCTGGCTGGTGCCGCAGGTGGAGCAGAAGCGAGTCTATGTAGGCCAATGGAAGCGTGGGGCAGAAATCGCGGCTACCCAATACGACCTACCCGGCATTCAGAGTGCGGCGCGGCGACAGGGCGATGGCTATGTCCTGGAGTGCCTGCTGCCAGCGGCCATGATTCAGGGTTTTAAGCCCACGCCCGGCACACAACTAGGCTTGAGTCTCAATCTCTCTATCAAGGGCACTCACCTTGACCGTGAGGTCTTCTGGACGCTGCCTAAAGCCGAAGGGGTGCCCGACCACCCCGAAACCTGGGGCACGGTTACTCTGGTCTCGCCTTAACTGGCTCGAATTGTTACCCACTGCATCATGAAATTTATAGCTTTAGGACTTCTAATGATGGCAACGCTTAACAAGGTAGGGGCTGCTGAGGCTCCTCTGCCGGATGTGCTGACGATGCAGAACGGGGTTAAGGTGACATCGGCGGCAATGTGGCAGCAGCAACGTCGGCCCGAAGTGCTTGAGTTGTTCCGCAAGAATGTCTATGGCCGCGCCCCGGTGGAGCGCCCGGCAAACCTAAAGTTTGAAATCGAGAGCATTACGCCGGACATGATGGAAGGCAAGGCAACGCGCAAGCAGGTGAGGATTTCATTCAGCGGGCCGGGTGGGGCCGGGGCCATTCACCTTTTGCTCTTTGTGCCTAACCATGCGCCTCAACCTGTGCCCTGTTTCCTGCTCATCTGCAATCGCACGTCGGATAATATTGATCTGACCCGCGCCGTAAAATCTCCTTTTTGGCCTGCGGAAGCGTTAGTGGCGCGTGGTTATGCTGCTGCGGCTTTCCATGTGTCGGATGCAGACCCGGATCAAGACGATGGCTTCAAAAATGGGGTGCATGGCATCTTTGATAAGCCAGGTGTACCACGACCACCAGATGCGTGGGGCACTATTGCGGCGTGGTCGTGGGGCGCAAGTCGTGTCATGGATTATCTGCAAACCGATACCAGCCTAGATGCTAAGCGGGTGGCGGTGGTGGGCCATTCACGCGGCGGTAAAGCGGCGCTGTGGGCCGGGGCGCAAGACGAGCGGTTTGCCTTAGTGATTAGCAATGAATCGGGCAGCACGGGTGCTGCTATAGCACGCGGCAAGCATGGCGAGACCATCAAAGACATTAACCAACATTTTCCTCACTGGTTCTGCCAGAACTATAAGAGCTATAATGGGCGAGAGCAGGACTTGCCAGTAGATCAGCACATGCTGGCGGCCCTCATCGCACCCCGTCTGCTCTATATCGCCAGTGCCACGGAGGATACCTGGAGTGACCCGCCAGCCGAGTTTCGGGCCGGAGTCGAAGCCGGGCCGGTCTACAAGCTGTTTGGCCTAACGGGGTTAAGCGCAGCCACGATGCCCAAACCGGATTCACCTGTGCAAGATGGACATATCGGTTATCACGTTCGCACGGGCAAACATAACCTCACAGCCTATGACTGGGATTGCTTTATGAACTTCGCGGATAAGCACTTTGGAACTCATAAAGCAGGCTCTACTCGATAATTGGCTAAACATTAGACCTCTTCGATAAGCCTCGCGGAGTGTCAGTTCAACCGGAGCGAAGCATGAGCGCAGTGGAGAAATCTTAGTTTGGTTGCCCCTCCAAGATGCCTCGACTCCGTTGCACTCCGCTCGGAATGACATCAAATCTGACTGATCCAAGGGGTCTATTTAGTAAATCTCAAGGGGCGATAGTAATGACGACTTGTGTGTGCCAGAAAGCTCTACAACACTCGTTTGCCACAGTGAGTGACGCTGTATATGCAGCCGGTGAGCAAGACGTTATCATCGCCAATTCAGAATTGCTGGCCCGGTCAGACGAAAAGTGGATATTCCTCTACCGTTGCCGGACGTGTGGCACGCTCTGGGCCGAGGCTTGCTATAGTTCTGGCCACATGGACTTCTATTATCTCTTTCCTGTGCCGCCGACGGATGACCCCGTCCGCTGGCTGCATGAAGAAGCCCGTGAGCTACCTGCGTAATTGGAGTGAGCATAGAAGGGAACGAGGAAAAGTGTAATGCTCTGGCGGGGCAGTGCCGCAATGCACAATCCCACCGCAAGTAAGTAGCGGTGGGATTGTGCATTGATAGGCTTCAATTTGGCAGCAACTCAATCTCGCTCACCTGCGCCGCGTTAGGATAACTGGCGTTGGCAGAGCTGCGAATTAGGAAGCGGAAAGTATCGGTTGTGACTGGCGAGATTTTAGATTCGTAGCGAATCCGATTCTTATAGCTCGTCTCATCAAAGATCACTTTGTCCTGGCCATTGACGCGCACGATGCCCTGAAAGCTGACGGGATGACCCGCCGGGTCAGCAAAGTGAATCAAGACTCTACTCACTGTGGCGGCTCGTGGCAGTTTCACCTCAATCCAGTGCGGATGCGCAGTTTCAAGGGAGGAATGCCAGCGATTAGCGAAATCATCTTCGGTGGCGATGATGCCATCAATGACTTTGGCTGAACTGCCCTTCTCCTGTGCATATTCACTGTCGGCAGTTGCCATCGCGCCTTTGCTGGCGAGGGCGAGATCGTTGGGGCTTATCTTTTCCGTAATCGCCACCCCGGTGCCAATCATGGGAAAGCAGGTAAATGTCTCATCGCGCACTTCCCAGTACGGCACGAATTGGTAATCAGCATTATTTTGGATCGCATAATGGAGCGGTTCCCCTGCTTTGGGTTGAAGGTGCTGCATGAGTTCTTGTGGTGTGCAGGAAAAGCGGGCTTCGGGGCGTTCGCCGTTACTGCCAACAGCGGCCATCAGCACCGGGCCATATTGCAGGGCATAGCGCGGCAGCCTGTCATTTTGCTCAGCTCCTTGGTATTCCGTCAGGGTCAGTTTGGCGGGTAAGGTGAAGGTAATCGTGTCGCCATCTTTCCAGGTGCGATCTATTGTCTGATAGCTGCCGGGTTTGCCAGTAGCCACCACTTTGTTATTGACCCGAATCGGCATCGCCTGAGACGCCCAAGCTGGCACGCGCACGCGAATTTTAGATTTGGTGCGCTGGGCCAAGGAGAAGCGCAAGGCCACGTCCGGGCGGAAGGGGAACTGCGTTGTCATCTGCGCTTTGAGGGTTTGCCCCCCCTGCTGCCAGGTAATCTCTGAGGGCGCAAATAAATCTACATAGAGGCCATCGGCAGCAATGGAGTAGATGTATTCTGGCAGTGAGCCAAACATCCGTGTGCCTTGGCCTTCGCAACAGGTGTTCTTGTTGAGACCAGAGGACTTATCCTTTTTGCCCAGTAAGTTCGCGTGGTACAGGATGCCCTGCGTGCCGACCTGATTGGGCAGGGCTACGTTGTAGATGGACTTCTCAATCTCCGCGACATATTTCTCCTGGTCAGGATACAGTAAATGAAAACGCTGGTTATAGCGCGACCAGAAGACGTTGCCGCAAAGCTCCCCGGTATGGCGGTGTAGATAATTAGAATCGGGTGGGTAGGAATCACCTTCGCAGATGGCGATGCTGCCGCCGATATGTTCCCAGTGATTGTGATACAAGTCCCAGCCACCCAGCGCGGTGTCCAGATACTTGCGGCTGCCCGTCGCCCGATACATATCCAGATAGGGTTCCAGCGAAGTAATCAGATAGTTGTGCGGATGGTCGTAGGGATACTGCCAGATGGCGCGATCTTCGCGTTTGGAGAGTTCGTCCATCCAGTAGTCTTCCTGGAAATAACGCTGTATCACCTGAAGGTCTTGCGGCTTACCCACTGGGGTAAAATACATGCGCGTGTTGGCAATCATGCCTTGCACGCCCTGGCCGCCACGCCGCAGCAGTTCGGGTAAATAGGGGTTCTGGTCGAACCAATCGTAGTAGCCGCGCAGTAGCCCAAACGCTTTGGGGTTGCCTGCATAACCGGCTTCAATCAGGCCATGAGTGACCCACGAGCGGGTGTAGGCAGCCCGCTCATTCACGAAAATGGTATCAGCGGGATAGGCCATGATATAGCCGTTCGGCTCACGGCACTCGTCAATAACATCCACGATGTCATTCATGCGTTTGCGCAAAGCCGGGTCTTCCATCCACCGCAGCGTGTTGCCCGCCCCCATCATGAACCTTCCTGCATTAGAGCCAGCTAAGGTCGTTTCCCAGAAGCCGTCGGGTGGACGCATTCCCGGTGGGTTCGGCTTGCCCGCGCGGTCGCGGAATTGACGCACCAGTTCATCGAAAGTGAAAGAGTTCATCAGGTAGGCGATGTTGTTTTGCATCGCTGTTTTGAAGAGGCCGTCACCCAGTCGCACTCCACTCAGCGGTGCATGGGCCGCATACCGCACCGCCTTCCACTGTTCGGCTGGTATCACATTGCCGGGATTATCGGTTACGACTTCTTCGCCCTGTGGTCGTGGGGCGCGCGTCAGGTTCGTCTTGCCCAGGTTACCTTTCAGTGAGTCAGTGATGGGGCATCCTTGAGCCGCGTCCTTGCCGCCCGACCAGACTTCCAACTTCGTGAGCATAAGCTTCTGGTTGCGCAGGTGGGTGGCAGTCAGGCGCAAATAGCGGCCTGCTTTGCCGTTGACCTTAAAGACGCCAACTTCATCATGGGGATTGGGATAATCTTTACCCGTTTGATCGGTGACAAGAGCGGCGGTCTTAAACTCTGGGTCATCTGAAACTTCTACTTTGAAACGCGATGGGAAACCGACTCCGTTGGGCGACCAGTCCACGAAGGGAAAGAGCTTAACTGTGTCAATCGGACGCGACGCGCCTAAATCCACCTGCACCCAGCGCACCGTGTCGTCCGTGCCTGCTGAGGGAGTTTCGTAACCAACAGGGGTTAGGCGTGCTACCCGCTCCACACCCATTGGCCCATCAACGGCGTTAACTTTGCCATTACATATTGCACTAAACGCGAGCCAACACAGTGGGTAAGCCCACTTAAAGCGGAATTGGCCGGGGCGCGTTGGACAAGCCTGATTAATTATTTTCATGAATTACTCTCAAACACTTGTTCTCGAAAAGCATGGCTATAACACGTTGGCTTTCGGTAAAACTATTATTTCGTACCTACGGGGGTTGTGCTATAGCTAATGCAACTTGCTATCTGTAACCCGGCGGTTGAAACCGCGTCTCATGGCCGTTGGCCGACCGTCCGCCTGCGCGGACGGCACACTATGATTAAACTCGCCGTCCGCGCAGGCGGACGGTCGGCGGCACGCCCGGAGCCGTGACTTTAGTCGCCGGGTAGTAAGTAGCAAGTTGTGCTATAGCTAATGAAAGAAGAAGATGCTCCAACGAAGGAATGCATTTTGTTAGAAGCTTGAACCCGTTACACTCTCCATCACATTCCCACTGGTACAGCTCTAATCAGGAGGATTCTATAAAACCCGTTCCCTTCCGTTTGATACTGTGTGCCGCTTTATGCGTTTTCATTTGCAACTTATTCCTCGTTGGGCCAGCGGTGCGTGCGGCGACTCCGGTAGTAGTTTCTTTGCAATCGTTGCTGTCAGAGATGGTCAACCGTGATGCCGTCGCGCAGTGGCCAGTGCCTTCCTATATCTGCAAGCAGGCCAGTAGCCATGATCGCTTGAAAACCAGTCCTGCCGATCCTAAAACCTGGCATTCCAACAAAGATTTTGAACAGTTCATTCGCACCGAAGATAACGAGGGACGGCACGAATGGGTCATTATGGAGGATAATGGGCCGGGGGCTATCACGCGCATCTGGCTGCCCTTGAATGCGGAGAAAGACAATCAGATTGTCCGCTTCTACTTTGATGGTTCACCCACTCCGTCCATGGCGGTGCCGTTCAATGCCTTGCTGAGTGGACGTTCCATTGTCCCGCCACCGTTTGCCTTTGTCGGGTGGAACGATAAGAATGTGCGCGGTCAGAAGACTACGCCGCCCCACGAATTGCATGGCGTATCCGGTGACCTTTATTTGCCCATTCCCTTTGCGCGTAGTTGCAAAGTAACCCTCGACCAATTGCCGTTCTATTACATCATTGACTATCGAATGTATCAGGCGGGCACGGCGGTTAAGACCTTTACAATGGCCGACTACCAGGCACTTCGCCCGGACATCGAGCGGATTGGTGATGTTTTAACAGCGGACACGAACCTCACCTCCCGCAATACCATCAAGACTTTAAGGCTTGCGCCCGGCGCAGAGGTATCCCAGAACTTACCAGGCGGCGCGGCTGCCGTGCGTAACCTGGTGGTGCAGATTGACCCTAAGGATGCGCCGCAGGTGTTGCGCTCGACGATTCTGGAAGCGGCTTTTGATGGCGAACCCACCGTCTGGTGCCCGTTAGGGGAATTCTTCGGGGCCGGAGCGCGTTTGCATCCGGTGCAAGATTGGTGGCGAACGGTGAGTGAGGATGGCCGCTTAACGTCTCGCTGGGTTATGCCTTACCGCCGTTCGGCTCGCCTGGCGTTGCGGAATGTGGGCACCAAAGCCGTGACCGTGGGCTTAGCCGCGACCACTGGGGCGTGGCACTGGGATGAGCGCAGTCTTTATTTTCATGCGAACTGGCATGGCGAATTCAACATGAAGACGCGCCCTATGTTCGACTGGAACTACCTGGAAGCACAGGGTCAAGGTATCTATGTAGGCGATACGCTCACCGTCTTTACCCCCGCACCGGATTGGTATGGTGAAGGCGATGAGAGGGTGTACATTGATGGCGAAACCGCCCCCTCACACATTGGCACGGGGACTGAAGACTATTACGGTTATGCCTGGGGCATGGCGAATTATTTCAACTCGCCTTTTATCTCCATGCCGGAGCGTGATAGTCCGGGGCGGGATAACTGGCGCGGTTACACTACTACCTCGCGTCTGCGCCTGTTAGATGGCATTCCTTTTCGTATGAGCCTCAAGCACGACATGGAAGTCTGGAACTGGGCCGATACCCAGGTGGACTATGCCGTTGGCACCTTCTGGTATGCCCGTCCTGGCGCGCAACAGAACCGCAGTCCACAACCCAGGGAAGCATCTGTAGTGGTGCGGGATGCGCCGCCTGATCCTCGTCTGGTCAAAATCGCAGGCGCGTTGGAATTTGAGGCCCTGCCGATTATAGACCGCTCACCAGGGTTGGCCACGCAGATTCAAGAAGGTGGTCTCCGCACCGGGCAATGGAGTGGTAATCAGCAACTTTTTGTGACAGCGAATAAAGTCGGGGATTATGTTGAAATTCCTATTCCCGTCGCCAACAATCAAAAGCGTAAAATCACCCTCTATGGCACCAAGAGCTATGATTATGGCATTTTGCGCTTTAGTATCAACGGTCAAACTGCCGGTGCCGACTATGATGCTTACAGTGCCGATCCTGTTGCTACCGGGCCGATAGAACTTGGCACGTTCGAGCCGCATGACGGCAAGTTGGTGCTGCGTGTCGAGGTGATAGGCAGTAACCCGGCATCCAGAGGTAACCGTTACTACTTTGGGCTGGACTGCGTTGTTCTCCAATAGTGGTCATCATCGCACTGAGTTGAGTCGTTATTGTGATTTTTATACATCATTTTAAGACAAGCTGATAGCGCAATTTGCGTAATTGCGCTATTGGTGCCAACTTCCCGCTAAAAGATAAGTTGAACTTTTATAATACGGTGATTTACTCGACTTCTGACTTTGAACGCGACAGCACGGTGCTGTATGAATTGCCAGCAGAATTTTAACCTATATGAAAGCACAAACTGCACCGCCAACGGCATGGGATGCCCCCACACAGTTAGCGGCACAGACACAAACTCTAACCACTAATAAAGCAGCAGGCCGTGAGCGCGGCGTGACCTTGCGTGTCGTCGTGCTTTGTCTGGTGTTGGCCGTGGTGTTGGGCTATGTCATTCCGGTCATTGACTACAAACTGTTCAACACCTTTTTAGGAGCCACGCACCTGCCGCCGGGTGCCATTGGCGTGCTGCTGGTGCTTGTCCTGGTGGTGAATCCTCTCCTGCGCCTGGTATCGAGCAAGCTGGCGTTTTCACGTAATGAGGCTCTGACAGTTTATATTTCCTGTTTATTCTCGGCGGTAGTGCCGGGACATGGGGCGGAAAATCTTATTGTGCCAGTGCTCATTGCACCCTTCTATTACGCCACGCGAGAAAACCGCTGGCTCAGTTGGATGCAGCCAAATCTCAAGCCCTGGCTGACCCCCGCTCTTAATTCGCACGGTGGTCTCTATAACAAGGCGGTGGTTGAAGGATGGTATATTGGTCTGCGCGGCAATACCCCGATTCCCTGGGGTGTCTGGTTAGTGCCCTTATTGGTTTGGGGTTCGGTCATCATGGCAATGTATATCATGCTGGGGTGTCTGAGCGTGATGCTGCGGGCGCAATGGGCCGAGCATGAGGCTTTGTCCTTTCCTCTCCTGCGCCTGCCACTTACCATGACCGAAGACCTTGACCGTCAGGACAGCTATGGAATGTTAGGCCACTTCTTCCGCAATCGCATGATGTGGATTGGTTTCGGCATCACGGTTTTTATCCAGGCGTTGCGCGGCTTGCACTTGTATTTTCCCGATGTGCCGAACTTCCCACTTGAACTGGACATGAATGGCTTGTTTTCGGAAGCACCGTGGAACCAGATTGGTTGGGTGCCAATTCGCATTTTTCCGATTGCGGTTGGCATTACCTATCTGCTGACCAGCGAAGTCTCGTTCTCGCTCTGGTTCTTTTACTGGTTCATGAAATTGCAATTAATGATCGCCTATTATCTGGGCTTTATGCCCAATGCGCTGCCGGATGCCACCAACGCTTTTCCCGGCAAAACATTTCAAGGCTATCAGACCGGTGGGGCATACCTGGCTTATGTGGCGATTGTGCTGTGGACGGGGCGCGAGCATATCCTGCATATCGTGCAACGCGCTTTTCGCCGCGCCCAGCCCCGTCCCGGCGAGCGGGCTGAAGCGTTGTCGTATCCGGTGGCCTTCTGGGGCTTTGTGCTTGGTTTTCTCTATGTGGTTGGTTTCAGTGTGGTGGCCGGAGTGCGTCTGGAGATTGCCGTTGCGCTGTGGATCAGTTACCTCGTTTTTGCCATCGGTATGACGCGCATCGCGGTCGAGGGCGGGATGCTGTTTCTACTGCACGACATCATGCCCCTTGGTGCCATCGCCCGCCTGCTTACGCCCGGCCCCAGCGCCTGGCTCACGGCTCAATCGGGCTTGGTGCCCGCGTCGTTTATCCAGGCCGGGCTAATCTATCACATGCGCGCTTTTTCGATGCCTTCCTACATACACGGCTTTAAGTTAGCGCATGATCATAAGATTGCCGCCAAACCGCTCCTGGCGCTCATCGCTGCGGTAGTTATCATCTCGACCTGCATGAGTTTATGGATGGTCATTCATCTCGGCTATGACAATGGCGGCCTGGGCTTGGGCAATGATTGGTCGCATGGCCATCTCTCCCTGCGTCCGCTTACCTTCATTGACAGCGTGACGAAAGATACATCCGGTTCGCCAGTGGTCAACTGGATTTCATTAGTGATGGGTGCGCTTCTGACCTATGGCATGATGCTGGCGCGTAGTCGCTTTTTGGGTTTCCCCTTTCATCCTGTCGCCTACCTCATCTGCCTCACCTTCGCCGCGCACATGTTCTGGTTCTCCATCTTTCTTGGCTGGCTCTTTAAGGGTCTCATCACGCGCTTTGGCGGCCCCGATACCTACCGCAAAACCGTGCCCCTCTTCCTTGGTCTCGCCCTGGGCGATGTAGCGATGATTCTGCTCTGGCTGGTTATTGATGGCTGGCAGGGCCGCACCGGACACCTCTTAATGCCCTATTGATACTGCTCTAAGGTTAAACAGTGTTGATCTACTTGACACATCCTATAACGCAATTATCTATATGGGGCGGAATTATACGCGACAACGTTGTATAATGTGCAAGTTTGGTTACTCATGCCATGCATTCCTCTGAGGTGTCTTTTAAGTATGTATGGCACTTAGACAGGTAAAGGCTACAAGTCACTGTAATGCAACTGGCAGCACTGGTGAAGGCACTTACAGTGTCCCTCTACGACTCTATAATATAGAACTTTAGCTCTCACTGTAGCCTTTACCTGTCTAAGTGCTATAATACTAAACCTGCTATGGATAAGGATAAGGAAAAAATAAAGTCATCAGAGGGAAGCGGGTTCCAGTTTGGAATCCTCGACTCCGAGCACTTGGTGTGGAATCCACTCGTTCATAAACTCTATGAGGAAAACTGCCATTTCTTCTTGATACGAGTAAGGCGTGTAGACGCGTTTTTCTATCAGACTTTAGACCAGTATTTCCAACAAGCACATATTGCAGCTTCTATCAGCCTGCTCTCTGGTTACTTTGACGCCTTAGTTCGTGTATGGACTACGCCAGAAAAATTAAAATTGTTATCAACGGTGATCTCAACAAGCGAAGTCTTCCTTGAGGAGATTAGGGAATTTCGAGTTCAGGATATTGAATATCTCTGGTCTACACGACTATTACAGGATAAGGATCTATCGAAATATAGAAATAGCATAGAAACGATTCGTAAGCAGAGTGTTCAAGGGTTGGAATTGGATCAGCAACTTCTTCAGAACTTAATCTCTCTTGGTCTTATTTACAAACGACAGCCTGTCAATTCTGGCTTTTTGTTCTACATTGCCTTATCGCCCATATCGCCCAGTGGTAGCGAAAGTAGGAATGAACATCAAGATTACGTCCGTAACTTCATAGCCGAGATAGGAGGCCAAGTAAGCCTGCTAAATGCATCTATCTATCATGGAATCGGTTTTACTAATCATATGATTGAGGCAGTCACGCAGGACTACTCTAAATTTGTGTCCTGTATTGCACGGATCAGTCAATATGAACCTCTACAAGACCTGCGAGCAACTACCTTTCTCATAACTGATAGAAAGCCTGAGCACATTCATCATATCTCATCATATCCCGACACATCCCAAGCAGGGGGGCTTTTTAAGTCAGAAATCAAAACTGACAAAAACGGGGGATTAGAGGCAATAAACACATCCGTACTTTTGGGAGAACAGTTAATGCAACAGGAGTCACAGATGCTTAATCAATCGGTGATATCACCTGCTAATACCAAAAGCTCAGAACCTTTACGGCCAATGCGTATTTTTCTTTGTCATTCTTCTTCCGATAAATCTTTGGTGCGGGACCTTTATCGTCGGTTACGCGAAGACGGATTTGAGCCTTGGTTAGATGAAGAGAATCTGCTACCCGGTCAAGATTGGCAACAAGAGATTTCTAAAGCCGTCCGTAATTCAGATATTGTTTTAGCTTGTCTTACAACCGAGTCTGTAAATAAAAAAGGTTACGTGCAAAAGGAGATTAGGTTTGCTTTGGATGTAGCAGATCAGCAACCTGAAGACACAATTTACTTGATTCCTGTAAAGCTAAAAGAGTGCGGCATCCCAGAGCGCCTGCGTAAATGGCAATGGGTCGAACTGTTTCAAGAAAATGGTTATCAGCGGCTGATTAAGGCGTTAAGGAGACGCCTAATTACCTTGGATGGACATGAATAAAGAATACGAATAGTAGTTCTTATAACACGTAATCGAAATAGATGCTGCAATGGACTCCCTAAAGCCTGCGTTAAGCTACGCCTTCCCTGCGCCTCTATGCTTAACATTAACCTTTGGACGTTGAGCTACCACGTCCGTCAACGGTTAGCGGCGAACCCCATAAGAAATGCAACCTAGGACATCGGGTGATGGAGGGAAAGCTATTGTCTTTAGCTTGGTGAAGATTTGGTCAAACTGGTTTCGGCGGTAGCGAATACAAGTGTCACGATACCAAACTGAATGAACAGGTGGACAAGGATTGTCGGCAGTATCACGAGAAGTGGGCGGCCTAGAGCCAGGGCAATCACAACACAGGCAACAGCAGTGCCCCCTAAATTCAGCCGCAGGATTTTCTCATAGAGAGGAAACAATACCGGTCCAACCAGGCGACGGCCTAGGGCCAGGCTACGAGCGTCCTGGCGATAACGGGACGCCACCAGCAGCGGGGAGCCGAGTTGACGGAGCAGAGTTTCCTGCTCGTCTTCCGTAAGGCGGCGACCCAGGGCCGCTTGCTGATCTTCGATCTGGGACAGGATGTTGTCTGCTAGTTCCTGAATGATGTCATCCTGCTGTTCCCGTGGCAGATAACTCCTGACGGCTTTTAAGTAGCGACTAACACGTTCCATAATGAATCTCCTCCATCCTTAATCTATTCCAGACTTGGTCTGCGAGACGCACGATTGCAGACCATTCATCTGTCCGCCATTTACCTCACCCACAATCCGATTCAGTGATGTATTAAGGTTTTGCCACTCTTGCAGAAACTGTCCCAAAATCTGTGCGCCGTCGTGGGAAAGGCAATAGAAGCGTTTCTGGCGCTTGTCTTCCTCACGCCATTCACTGACCAAGAGACCCTGGCTTTCCAGACGGCGCAGCAACGGGTAGAGAGTGTTCTCCTCAATAGCCAGCCCCTGTTCTTCCAAGGACTTGCGCAGGGCATAACCATAATGCTCTACGCGCAGTTGGGACAGCACTGCCAGGATGACACAGCCACGACGTAATTCCGAACGCAGGTTTTCCAAGACATCCACATCCATCGGTAGTCCCTTACTTGATACTGTATAACACACAGTATGTGACGCACAGGATCCATTGTCAAGGGCTTGGCTAGAAATTAACTAAAGACTGAAGGAGGTGGAGGGCCTGCTATGTGCGGCAGGGTTTCAAACCAGCGTTACACTGGCTTGCCTTCTGCGACAGGCTGCACATGAACTTGGCGTTAGGACGAAGATGCTCTATGACTCAAGGCGATTTGGCCTAAGACCCAGTAGCCATTGCGCTAACTATTAAGTCTTAGGCCATATTTGTAGTTTAGGACTCGAACGAAGCGGGGTCGAAGTGGCTGTCACTATCGCCAAGCAGGGTTTGAATGTAAGCGATTTGGCCGTGATGGTGAATCGTATCAATAACGCCCATTGAGACTACTCTCCCCAAAGGAAATGGGCCGAAGCGCATTTGTACTGTTTTGTTCATATCAGCCAAGTTCATAGCGCGCAGAGCTTGCGCGTATTCCTGAGCGGCACTGACAATTAATTGCTTGGCTTCTGCAACGTTAGTGGCCGGAGTGAACTCTGGTGTGTTCGTACTCCCCTCACTCAAGACGGTCTGAAGGCTCTTGAGGGCTGTTACGTTATGGTTAATAATTTCGAGTGCGGAATTAGCTGTTGGCGCAGGCTTCCAATCCATCTTATCGGCGGGAATATAATCTAAATTATAGGCCATGTTAGTGGCGGCCCATTCTACCTGTCCAGCCAGAGTATCCAGATAATCCATTTTCATATTTCACAACTCCCCTGAGAATGTTAGCGGCGTCTAGGAGTGTGCAGCATCAGCAGACTGGTTACAAGAAGGTTTATTTTAAATATGCGTGAAGATTTTTCAACTTAGCCCACAAGCTGCAATGTGTCATGTGGTTAGTAGGACAGTTCTATTAATAATGCTGCTTGGTCGTTATAAACTGCATCAAGCATGGTCATGCTCTTGGGAACCATGTTCATAGAGATGATGCTCGTGTGGCGCGTGCAGGTGGGGATGAGAATGAATTACGTTGCCATGCCGGTGGCGATGGGCATGGATTAAATGAGTGCGCTGCAAGAGAGCTTCATCGTGCAGAATTTCAGAGGGCGAACCGGCAGCAGCAACTTGCCCGTTACTAAAAACATAACAGTAGTCGGCAATGTCTTCCACAATATCCAGATCATGAGTGGCAGTGATAACCGTTTTCGTGCCACCCCATTCCACCAGGAAATCTACTACCTGACTCTGGCTTTTGGGATCGAGTGCGGCAGTAGGCTCATCTAAGAGTAACACTTCGGGATCAAGAATCAGCACCGACGCTAAAGCGACTCGTTTTTTTTCGCCACCCGAAAGGCGATGGGGAGCACGATCCTTTAGGTGGGCAATCTCCAGCAATTCCAACGTTTCCGCTACGCGTTGGCGAATCTGCTCTTTAGGCCAGCGCAGTTGCAATGGCCCAAAGGCGACTTCGTCGAAGACGGTGGGACAGAAAAGCTGCACATCAGGATTTTGAAACACAAACGCTACGCGCTGGCGAAAATTAAAAGTGAATGCCTCATCCTGCATCCGCTCTTCGGTCAATGTTTCTCCATTAAAGGAAATGCTGCCCCTATCCGGGAAGTAAAGTGCATCCAGCAAACGCAAAAGAGTTGATTTGCCTGATCCGTTTGCCCCTAAGATAACAATGCGTTGCCCCTGTTCAATGGAGAGCGTGACTCCCGCCAACGCGGGTACGTCATTATAGCGATAGTGGACACCTTGAATGTCAAATAATCTCATGGCCCCACGCTTATCTTTTCAACACAAAGATCACCAAGAAGACACTAAGATCACAAGGAAGGATGGTGCCTCAATGTTTTAATAGATCAAATTTGTGTGCTTTGTGCTATCTTTGTGTGCTTTGTGTTGAAAATAAAAGGGCGCGTTGACGCTTTATCGTCCCCACCAAAACCCAAGCCCAGCTACAACGAGAAAGCTGAATAAAGCGATCCAGTCGCGGGGCTGCATCATAAATTCATCCAACGTATAAACTTCGCCCTGAAATCCTCTCGATTGCATCGCTAAATAAACCTCATTGCTCAGTTGCAAGCTTTTGCTTAATAGCACCCCCACACTGGCAGCGGCCAGGCGTCGTTGCTCTCTATCTTCCAGCTTTCCTATGAGGCGGCTCTGGCGCGACTCAAACATATCATGCGCGGTTTGCAGCAGCAGGAAGATATAACGATAAGTCATACCTAAAATGACGACGAATACTACTGGCACATGCAGCACACGCAGGGCTTTGAGCACATGCGTCCAGGGTGTGCATAAAATCAGTAAGACCGAAAACGTGGCTGCGGTTTCGACCCGTGTAATGAGATAGAGGGCACTGCGCACTCCCTGTTCTGTAATCGGCCAGTGCAGCAACGGCAAGCGATAAATAACATGTCCAGGGGTGATAAATATGGCTGGTAGCGCGATGCATCCAGTAAACACCAGCACCCCTATCCATTCACGTCGCGCCAGGGTGCGAATCGAGACCTGGGAAAGCAAGGCCAGTGTTAGAGCAATGACGAACAAGGTTAGGATGATCCAAAGGCTATGCGCCAGAGCCGCCGTAATGATGAGGGCGAGCAGGCCAACGACTTTAACCCGTGGATCAAGATGCTGCAATAGGCCATCGGCTTTCGTTATCTCTTCCGCCTGGAGCGCGTGGGCTGTGGTCGCTGCTAACCCAGCGAGAGTGTGTTCGACGAAGCTCTTGCGCCGCTTACGCTTGATGGCAACGCCGCCTGCCATCAACTGGCACCGTTGCCATTGGCCGCAACCAGCTCATCGGTTTGCCGTTTGCCGTCTAACACCTGCACAATAGCCGCAATAACCATAAAGGCCATAAGAATCAGACCAGTGCCAAACATGGCGGAGAGCATATAGCCCAACTTTTCACTCTTGAGAAACTTCGGCGCATAATCGGGCATTGGCGCCGTCCAGATTGATGACAGCTTTTCAACTCCCTGGGGAGCCTGTGTCGGTGGGGCAGAGTTGCCGGAAGCGCGGGCAATGGCCAGGCGTGCTTGGGGGTTTTTGAAATCTGCGGGTGCCCACTCGCCCCAGGCCGAACCCGCAGCTAAGAGACCCAAAGGGCTTAGCAGCATGAGCAAAGCGACGCCGACCCACAGCGGGCGAGTCACTTGCCAGCCGCTTTGTGTAATCTCTTGCGTTGCATCTACATCGCGTGCGCCCGGTGCGGTGGCTTTGAGCAAAGAAGGATCAGTGCGCTGCAAGTAGGCCACGACGCCACCGGAAATAATAAGTTCGGCGAGTCCTGCAAAAGTGAGGTGCCCAATCAGCATGGCCGGGATCGCAATATGCAACGGGTAGGGCGCATAGAGCGGCGCACCAGTGGCATCTTTGAAGAACACCGGTTGAAGGCCGAACTCAATGGCTGCACAGAGGGCCGCTACATTGATGGCCGCATAACCCGCTAATGCTGCTGCAATCACGCGCCGGGAATGCGTCAATGGAGCGCGGCCAGCAATAACCCGATACACGGCATAGGCTACTAACGAGCCGATGATGGCCATATTAAAACAGTTCGCGCCGTAAGCCGTAACACCACCATCACCAAAGAAAAGAGCTTGAATGAGGAGGGCAACTGAGATCGCTAACATGGAAGCCCAGGGGCCAAGCACCACCGTCGTCAAGCCCATACCAACCGCGTGACCCGTGGTGCCACCCGGCAGGGGCAGATTGAACATCATAATGACGAAGCTGAAGGCTGCGAAAACCGAGAGGAGCGGCACCAATCGGGTGTGCAAAAGCCGCTTGACGCGCTGCAAGGCACAGTACCAGAAAGGCACGGCCCCGGCATACATCACTGTGCAAGTGGAAGGACTTAAATAACCGTCAGGAATGTGCATTGTTCTATAAAGCCCCGTCTTCCTTTTCAACACAAAGGACACCAAGGAAGCACAAAGATCACAAAAGAAAAAAGTGAAAAAGGCGACCTTATAGGTACCACTTATAGCTTCTATCTTCTAATCCCTTTTGTGTCTTTTGTGTTATCTTTGTGTTCTTTGTGTTGAAAAACAGATGGTGAGGGCTAATCCACTAGATCTTTACCTGTGCTGGTGATGGTTAGCCTACCATGCTTCACACCTTTAGCAGCGATTAAAGCATCCGCGATGCTTTTGATTCTGGCGGCTTTGCCGCGCACCACCAAGACTTCCAGACAATTGTCATGATCGAGATGTACATGCAGGGTAGAGATAATGAGGTCAGTATGATCGTGCTGAAGGTCTGTTAATACAGACTGCAAGTGTGGCTTGTGGTGGTCGTAGACGAGAGTGATAGTGCCTGCGATTTCCTGTCTGCCGTTGTGCTGGCGATGCTCAACTAATTCATCCCTTATCATGTCCGCGATGGCGAGAGAACGGTTGTCATAACCCTTCTCCTGCACCATCGCATCTAAATCACTGAGCAATTGCTGAGGCAGCGACACGCTGAAGCGACTGACTTCCTGCTCTTTGGACGCTCTCATAAATATTACAAACTTAATTTAGCGTAACACGCTAAGGGGATAGCGTCAAACTCTAACCCCGTTGCCGGATGAGGAATCCAAACAGCGCGGGCAGAAAGAGGACGAATGAAGCCGCCACGATAACAGCCGAAGCGGGTAAGTCGGCGATGAGCGAAATATGCAAGCCTAAGATCACCGGAAGCGCACCTAAGAACGGCACTAACAGCCAGGCATGGCGCATACGACTCGTCACGAGTAGAGCGGTAGAAGCCGGGATAATGAGCATGGTCGAAGTGAGCAGCACCCCCACGGAGCGAATGGAAAAGGCGATGGTGAGGCCAATGGTCAAGAATAATAGCAAGTCCCAGGCAGCAGCGCGAAAGCCGAGCGTATTGGCCGATTCACGGTCGAAGGAAACAAAAACGAATTCTTTATAAAAGAGCGCATGGAGCAAGCCGACGACGACAAACGCGCCTAACATTTGCTTCGTCTCTTCCGCTGAGATCGTCAGGATGTCGCCTTGCAGCAGGGTCAGCATGTGCGCCTCCCCCGCGGCGCTTTTGGCAATGAGCAAAATACTCAATGCTGCCGCGACAGAATAGAGAATGCCAATGTAACTTTCGTGCGGCACACGACGTGGCGACCAGTGGATGGAAAAGAGCACAACTCCTAACAGCATAAAGCCCAGGGCACCCAGGAGCGGCGCAAAATTCAAGAGGATGGCTAAGGCAATGCCTGCTGAACTAACCTCAGCCAATGCTACGCCTACGAAAACAATGCGCTTGAGGACTACATAAATCCCAAGATAAGAACACATTAGCGCCACCAACAATCCGGCCCATAGTGCCTTACGCATAAAGTCAATCTGAAAGGTGCCCCACACATCGAAGATGTTGCGATTGGCGGTGCCATTGATTTGGTCGCCTGCGAACTCTTCTCCTTGCGATTGCATTGTGCTTTGAGTCGTGATTTGTCCCGGCCCTGATGGTGCGCGGGGATGATTCCCCGGCGGGCCTGGCCTGACAGGTTGACCGGCTTTTGTAACTGCATTGCCCACCGCCGGATTAGCCGGATTGGTTACTGTCCCAGGTGCCGCAGGCGAGGCTGCGCCGGGTGTAGAGACTGGCGCGTTAGCAGTGGTGGGAGCATTGGCTCCCGGAGCCGGGTTCGCTGGGGCCGCTGACCCCGCTGGGGCCGAACTGCCCGGCACGACTGGAGCCACATCCGGTATGGGCTGATCTTCAATCGGTGCATCCTCTGGATTGACTGCTGGCTTTTTGCCCCCAGCGGCTTTAGCTGGAAGCGGAGGTGCCGGGGGCTTGGCGGGAGGATTAACTTTAAGCACAGGCGCAGGTTTAGGCGTAGGCACTGCGGTTGGCGCTGGCGCAGGTCGGGTGGGAGTTGGTCTGGCAACGGTGGGGCGCGGTGTTGGATGCGGCCTGGGTGTGGGGCGAGGGAGCGGTTTAGGTGTAGGCCGTGCAGCAGGTCTTGGGGTTGGCCTTGGTGTAGGATGAGCCACCGCAGGATGTGGCTTCGGTGTCGGGGCTTTATTACCTGGCGATGCGGGTGTAACCGATACCCCTGGCCCCATTGGAATCTGCCCCGACCCCGGCCCACGGACAGGTGTTGGCGTCTTAGAGACACCTGCCGGAGCAGGCAATTGACTGTCAGCAGGAGCTTGATCGGCAGGATTATTATCTTGTGCCAGCGATAAGCTAAAATTACCAAGAATCAGGGCAAGTAATAAGATTGTCAATGCTGCAAGGCGCGTAAAAGACAAACGTGAATATTTCAACATCATTTTAATTGTTCTAACTTTTGCAACTAAAGCTATTCGTAAAACCGAAAGCAGAAGAGTTTGTCATGCTGAGCAGAGCGAAGCATCTAATAAGAGTCTCCATAGAAAAGTAGTTGAACCTTGACTCTCTAACTCCGCAGAGTAGATGCTTCGCTCTGCTCAGCATGACAAACTCTTCTGCTCCACATAATATAAATCGGTGTCCTTCTCCATTTAGTCCTGTGCTGGATTCGTCAGGCTTCTTGAATTACACGACAACTCGGCTACCGTTCATTTCCAGCACCCGAAGGGGAATGCCATAAAGTCTTTCCAGGTAATCGGTCTGCATCACTGTTTCAACGTCTTCCAGTTGTAGCTTGCCCTGGTCAATAATACCGATTTTGCGGGCGTGATTAGCTACTGTATTGAGGGAATGACTGACCATTACCACCGCGATATGATGTTCGGCGTGAACTCGGTCTATAAGCGCCATGATCGCTTTTTCTGCTGCAATGTCGAGATCACTAGTATGCTCGTCCAAGACCAGAACATCGGGGTCGCCCACGAGGGCGCGGGCGATGAGGGCGCGTTGTTTCTGGCCACCCGAAAGCTCCCGGTACAGCCGATGGGCCAGATGCTCAATGCCGACTTCGCGCAGGGAGTCCATCACCTTTTCGCGGTCGGTTCCTCCTGGTCGGCGCACCACCCCTAAACGACCGTATCGTCCCATCATTACCACTTCAAAAATGGTCAGCGGAAAAAACTCGTCTAGGGTCTGCAATTGTGGCACGTAACCGAAGTGGGGTGGTTGTTGGTAGCTAATGCGACCGCCCAGCGCGCGCACGTTGCCCAGGAGGGAGCGCAAGAAAGTGGTCTTGCCGGAACCATTGGAGCCGACTACGGCCACGTAATCACCTGCAAAAAGGGTGAAATTGACATCACTCAAGATGACGCGTTTGCCATAGCCTAAAACCGCGTGCTCAAAGCGCAAGATTTCCCGCTGCGGTGGTTGGCCATTGGTTGCTAACGGCTGGGCGACAGCAGGGGTATATTCTTGAATGGTTTCTGATTCAGTTATCACAACTTTTCTCCGTATGGTTCAGGTCGAGGCGGGGTGTCGGACGCGGCGACGGGTAGGGTGGCTGATGGTTTAATAATGGCGTGGCATATATAGGTCAAAGGTGGCGCGATGATCCAGGCTCCAAAGATGTCCAGCCAAACATGGTAGCCCAGTGCCACGACCATTGCGGAATAGATAAGGGTAAGGGGTAGCATTAACCAGAGCCAGCGCCGGTCGAGCAAAAAAAGCGAGGTCGCTACACTCGCGGTAAAGGCCAGATGACCACTGGGAAACAGCTTATGGCTCGGCCACAAATGCAACCAGCGATTCACATGGGCAAAGACATAAACCACCAGTAGTCCTACAATGGCCCGCACTAAGAATAGCCACAGGGTTGGTCGGGTTGCTGCGACTGGCCTCTCGCGCTGGCGAGTGGCCATGAACGGAGCCACTACCAGCAAGACGAATAGCAGTGGATTGACCAGGTTGGCTAAGTGTTTTATCGCCATGATGTAAATACTGTAGGCGCACTAGAGAGCAGGACATATAGATAGCGTCCTGCTCCCTGGCACGACCTCTTAATGACTAAGCGCCTGCTTGAAACTGCTGACTAATTTATCTATCAGGCTAAAGTAATCGGTAGTGCCAAGTGCGCCAATGGAATAAGGAGCCACGACATACTTGGCTCCGGTTTGCTGCGAAATGACATCCGCAAAGCGAGTGGGGTATATGGACTCGATAACCACTGCTCGCACACCATCGCGCTTCATGTTTTGAATGAGCGCGTTGATGTGTGCTGCCGAGGGCGGAATGCCGGGCTTAGGCTCCAGGTGTCCATATTCGCGCAGACCAAAGCGGCGAATAAAGTAGGCGAAGTTTTCGTGATAAGTTACCACCGACTTGCCGATATAAGGGGCTAACTCCTTTTGCCAGCCGGGCATACGACGGTCAATTTCGGCATTGAAATGGGTGTAGTTGGCGCGGTAGGTCTCAGCGTTAGCCGGGTCTACGCGCAGCAAGCCTTTGAGCACGTTGCGGGCAATGAATTTGGCGTAGATCGGGTCATAATAAAAATGGGGGTTGCCATCAATGTGGATGTCGCCACTGGCTCCGGTGATTTGAGTAGTTGGCATTCCCTCGCGCTTGATGCCCAGTGAACAGTTGACATAGCCGGGGCCGCCAGGGGTGAGGTTCACATTACCGGTGGCATTGGCCATTGAGTCCATCCACATCTCGAATTGCATCCCGGTGCGCACCACCAGTTTGGCCTGTGCCACACGCGATACATCGCTGGGGCGCGGTTCAATGGTGTGATAGTCTCGGTTGGGCCGCGCCACGCTGTACACAGAAACCTTGTTGCCGCCGACTTCTTTGGCAATAGCCGCCAACTCAGGGATCGTGGCGACAATCGGCACAACGGCTGCGGCACGGGCGGCATCCAACGCGCCCATACTGGCGATGAGAGCGAGTGCCGTGACCCATCGCCCTACGTTCTTCCACTTAAATAAGCTTTGTTTTTGCATCGAAATCATCCTTTCCTACATTGGTAATAAGAGTTAAATTGGAGTGAAAATCACTCTAAGTTATGAGTGTGTGGCCCGACGCCCCACACAAATTGCAACCAGGCTTCGTTGTAGCCGCTCTTCCCCGGACGACTACCGCGTGTGCCCATCAAGCGCACGTAAAACTGCTCGGTGAACTGCTTGGTGTAAATCAAAGACAGGGCATTCTCGCGGCCAGCCGCTTGGGGATAACCAGAGTTCTCGTACAGCACGCCAATGTCATTGAGGGGGTTGTAACGCAAGTTACCCAACGCGTAGTAGCCCGTGGCGCGATGGGTAATCAAGTTGTTGCTGGGAGAGTTCTGGAAATATTCGGAGCGTAATAGCAAGCGACGCCCACCCCCCATAAAGTGGCGGTATGAAATGTCGGCTCCATTGAGTGCTACGTGTCCTGCACCTAAGACGGCCCCGCCATCGTTGACGAAGGCAGAATGACCCTGGGCACGCGAGACGCCTAACTCTAACTCTGTATCCGGGTTGAGGGCATAGCCGCTCCAGATACGGCCATTGATAAAGCGGCTGTTAAACCCGGCGGCTGGCCCGGCGGGGAGGTCAACGCCGAATGGGTTAGAAGAGATCGTGCCTGGCCCCTCGCCAGTGAACGCACCTAAACTGGCCCGCACAAATATCTTACCTTGCAGTGGCAGCAGATAATGCAGGTTAACCCCATCGCCCACTAAAGCTTCTTCGGATACCAGATTGCGAATTGGAATCAGTTGGCGTGGATACAGCCACGAGTGGTTATGCAATTCCCCGGTGCGTCCAAAGGGTGCGAACTTGCGACCCACATTGATATTGAGGCCCTTCTTAAAACCGATGAAAGTCAGATAACCTTCCTCGACCTGAAAAGGCGAGTCTTCGGCAGGTGAACCGGTAATAAAAGCGTCGGCTTTGACGTTGGGATAGACATAGCTCTGAATACCCAATTCGCCTTCGCTCAAGCGGAATGAGCCTCGGTTGGGGTCACGCTTATCCGTGCTCAACAAGCCGCGTGCCTGGCCGATAAAGCTAATATCGGGCAAGAGCAGGCCCTTATTGCCGCCTGCTGCTGGTTGAGTGTTGGAAGGCTCGGCAGTGGTGGAATCAACCGGAGGCGGGGTTTCTTCGGATGGCGTCGTGGCAGGCACGGTGCCGGGTGTTGTCGGGGTACCAGGCGCAGTCGGGGCGACCTGGCCCTGACTACGCTTCAGTGCCTCGATGTCACGCTTCATCTGCTCCCATTCAGAGCGCGGCACCATAATCATGTCTCCCCCGCCGGGCGCAGCAGAAGCATTGGGCGGAGCCGGAGTCGGCGGGGTTGTGAGTGTCTGGTTATCGGCTGGTGCGGCATTATTTGGCTGTGTATTCGATGGCTGCGTGGGCGTGGTGGGCGTGACCGGATTCGCTGGCGCGGTCGGTGCGGGCGTGGTCGGTGCCGGACTCGCCGGAGTTGTAGGTTTTGACGGAGTTTGGGGTGCCGCTGGCGTTTGTGGCGCTGCGGGTTGAGTGGGTATGGCGGGATCAGGAATATCCTGGTCTTCCGGGTTGGCGGCACGCGCAGCATGAATGAGGGGCGGCGTTAAAATAAGGCCAAGAGTGGCAAGGACGGCTAGTCGCATGGAGAATCCTTTCAGAGTTCCTTTGTAATTGCTCGACTGTGGCTTGCAGAGCCAATAGAAAACACCAGGATGCGCTATTGGGTGAAGTCATGAGCAGGGCGCAGTATGGAGGCGGCATCAGCTAAAGCAGCCAGAAACCACGCTCGCATGAGCGCGCGAGGTGCCAAAGCGTCGTCGTAAACGGGACTGGTTGGCATTGGCAACAAGTTGTGGGAACTAAGAAAGGGGCGGCCCGCGAATCTTCCGACACCGCGCAAGAGAGGTGGTCAGACTAAAGAGAAATGGTGTTGGGGTGGTGCAGGTGGAATGAGTAACAGTTTGCAGTGACGGCGAGACTAAATAGGAAGCCGAGTTAGCCGCCCAGTCGCAGGCAAAACACTCGGTATGATTCGTGGCTTGCTTGGTGGCTGAGGTCAGGATGGAGTGATGGTTGCTCTTAACCTGGGTCGTCTTGGGGACTTTGGAGAGCGAAGCCCAATCGTGCGAGTGGAAACCATCACTGGCAACGCTAAAGACCAGATAAGGCAGGAGCCATAGCAACAGCCACGGCCTGCACTTTTTGAGTGAATCTTCTGGTCTTAACAACGTGAACATAGAAACTTAATGAGCGTGCTTTCTGTTAAGCTCTGCAAGAGAGCTTTGACAGCGTGATTATAAACAAACGATTAGCGGGCCGTCAAGATGCCTTAATTTATCAAGATAGGGTCAAGATGCCGCTTAAAATAACCCTGCATCAGCTTCCTACTATTGACAATGTGGGGGCCAAAATATATCTTGCTTGTCACATATTGCCGTAATCGCTGCGAATAAAGACTTTAATACAGGAGCGCATTTTTATGCCCATTCAACTTTCGCTGGCCGCATCGAAGTCATTCAAACAAGCCGTGCTAACGTTAGTTGCTGTAACCTCGGTTGTCCCGGCTTTTGCCACCACCAAGGGTTTTAATCAAATTGTAACTCCCGATATTCAGCCGGAAGGTGTCCTCTCGATCAGCTTTCAGGAGCAGCATCCTCAAATCGGCAACAAGACACAGATTCAAACCGAACTCGGTGTCACCCGTAACTTTGAGGTGGCGGTTTTTCAAGGCTTTTCGCCACCCACGCAAATCTTAGGAGCCGAATTAGGATTATTGCAGCACGGGCCGTATTTGCTATCTACAGGCTTTGTAAATGCGACCTCGCACGGCGGCAAAGCCCAGCCCTTTCTGGAAGGTGGCTACTACGCTAAAAAAGATAAATTTGTCATCGGGGCCATCCGCGTGCCGGGGCAGACGCAGGCTCTTTTAGGCTATGCCCATACGCTCAATCCTAAACTGGCTCTTTCCGCGGATTACCAGAGCGGTGGAGGGAACTCTAAGACAGTGGGCTTCACCTATAACTTTACCCCTAACATCTCACTCAATCCGGCCCTCTATTTCACCAATGATAAGCCCCGCCACGTTTATGGCTACGCCGTTTTGACTTTTAACATCCAGGTGTTCAAAGGACACAACAATGGCAACCCGGAGCCTGCCAGCCAGCCGGGAACCAGTCAGCCCAATCAGCCACCCCAACCAGGCCATTAAGTTAAGCTGCTGAAATCCAGTTGCATATAAAAGAGACCCGCTAATGAAGTAGCGGGTCTCTTTTATATGGGAAATCATATGCGTTCTTCATGCATTAGTTTGACAGCACCAAAGAATCGTGTTACGATTCCGGGATATCGTAACATCAATAGTGCGAGAGGATTAATCTATGAAGCGAATGCCAAGATGTTCGGTGCAGCCCGCATTATGCCTCGTTAGTGCCTTACTATGTTGTAGTTCGGCTATGCCTGTCCGTGCGCAAGGAGTTGACGCTCAAGTAGATAACCCGAACCAGAGTAACACGACTACTGATAAGAGTAATACTAAGCCACTGCCTACTGCACCTGGGACAGATAAGCCTAAACAGGCCACTCCAAATCCCAATACTGCTCAACCCGATACAACCAAAACTGCCCCTGAAGTGGAAACGATGAATGAGATTGTGGTCACGGAACGGTCTAATAACCTCGTGGGCACGGCGGATTCGGCCTCGCAGGGCACCGTGGGGGCGCAGGAGCTTAAACAACGGCCTATTTTGCGGCCTGGCGAATTGTTGGAAACCGTGCCCGGTGTGATTATCTCGCAGCACAGTGGCAGTGGTAAGGCGAATCAATATTATCTGCGCGGCTTTAATCTCGACCACGGCACCGACCTCGCCATTTTTGTGGATGGAATGCCAGTGAATATGCCGACCCATGCTCATGGGCAGGGCTATAGCGACCTCAACTTTCTGATTCCTGAACTCATTTCTGGCATTGAATATCGCAAAGGTTCTTATAATGCCGATCAAGGTGACTTCTCCGCTGCGGGCACTATTAACATTTCCTATGCTAATCGGTTAACTCATGGCCCGGCGGAAGTGAGTCTGGGCAACTTTGGCGAACGTCGTTTATTGCTGACTGGGGAGCCAGCCAATAGCAAGCTGATTTATGGCTTAGAGTTGTTTCACTACGATGGCCCGTGGGTGCTGCCAGAGAATTATCGCAAAGCCAATGGCATCCTGCGCTATGTGCGGGGTAATGAGAAGAACCAATTGACTCTAACGGGCATGGGCTATAACGGTAATTGGAACTCAACTGACCAGGTGCCATTGCGTGCCATCAATAGTGGTTTAATTGATCGCTTTGGGGCGATTGACCCAACGGATGGTGGCCACAGTCATCGTTACAGCCTTTCGAGTCAATGGCGGCATCAAGGCCATAATGCTACCACCAACATCAATGCCTATGCCATTGATTACAAGCTAAACCTCTTTTCCGACTTCACTTATTTTTTAGATCATCCTGAAACCAACCCGCCAGGAATGCAGGGGGATCAATTCGAGCAAGCTGATAACCGGCGCGTTTATGGCTTTACTGCCGCGCATACTCTCACCTCGCGCCTGGGACAGCGACCAATGGATAACACCTTTGGTTTTCAACTACGCTACGACGACATTAAGCCCGTTGGTCTCTATGATACCGAGGCTCGTCAGGTATTCGACATTGTGCGCCAGGATAAAGTTAAAGAAACCAGCGCCGCCCCTTACTTCGAGAACCGTATTCGTTGGACGCCGCACTTACGCACTACAGCGGGCCTCCGTTATGACCACTACAACTTTAACGTCAACAGCAGC
The DNA here is from genome assembly GCA_019239895.1 of Abditibacteriaceae bacterium. Classification (GTDB taxonomy): domain Bacteria; phylum Armatimonadota; class Abditibacteriia; order Abditibacteriales; family Abditibacteriaceae; genus JAFAZH01. The sequence continues at coordinate 56,116 of JAFAZH010000041.1, forward strand.
ATTCCAGCTAATTCGGGCACAGCGCATGATGCGATTGTTAGCCCGAAGTTTGGTCTGGCTTTTGGCCCTTTCAAGAAAACGGACTATTACTTTAACCTGGCGCAAGGTTTTCACTCGAATGATGCACGCGGCACGACGATTTCCCTCGACCCGACGACCAGAACGCCCGTTGGCCGCGTAACGCCTTTAGTGAGGGCCAATGAAGCGGAGATCGGCGTCCGCACAGCCGCGATTAAGAACCTGCAAAGCACCCTATCTCTGTGGACGCTAAAGTTCGATTCTGAATTGTTGTTTACGGGTGATGCGGGCACGACGGAACCTAGCCGCCCCAGCCAGCGCAACGGCATTGAGTTTTCTAACTACTACACGCCTTCGCGCTTTGTGACAGTAGATGCCGACTTTGCTTATTCCAAAGCGCGTTTTACCGATCAAGACCCGGTGGGCAATCACATTCCGGGTGCCATCGAAGGCGTTTTTGCGGCGGGTATTGCCTATGAAAAGCCGACGGGCTTCCTGGGCAGCTTACGCCTGCGCTATTTCGGGCCGCGCCCGCTCATTGAAGACAACAGCGTGCGCTCTAAGTCTTCCACCCTGGTTAATGGACGCATCGGCTACAAATTGCGCAATAATGTGCGCTTAGGGATAGATGTTTTTAACATCTTTAATGCGAAAGTGAGTGATATTGATTATTACTATGCCTCGCGCCTGCCGGGGGAGCCGAAAGATGGTGTGAACGATGTTCACACCCATCCAGCGGAATCGCGCTCCGTACGTTTTGGCGTAACGCGGGAATTTTGAGCGGCCACAGCATGGCAGATTCTTCTACTAACATGCTAATCATTTGCCCTGAAGCTTGAGGTACACTGAAGTTTGTCGTGCTCCTATCAAGGCGAAGTTTGGAATAGGATTTTTTTATGAATAGGTCACTCTCCTGGTTGGCGACCCGCCCGGTGGTTTGGGCGTTGGCTTCAATGTCCTTTGCCTGCCTGCTAGGGCAATTTTATAACCTGTGGTCTATGCGCTTCTTTGCCTGTTCTGTGTTACCCATTGCTACGGCGCTCCTGGCTTATGTGGCTTATGCGACTCGACAGCAGCCCGATCGCGGCGAGGAAGCTTATACCTGGATTGTGGAAGGCGCTCTCGGCGGACTCTTTGCGGCTGTGGTATATGATTTGTTCCGTTTGCCTTTTGTGTTGCATGGCTATCCACTCTTTGGCGTGTTTCCCAAGTTCGGGCAGATGTTGCTGGGAGCCGCCCCAACGGATATGGGTGTAGCGGTTCAAGTGACAGGTTGGCTTTATCATTTTTCCAATGGCATGGCGCTTGGCATTATGTTCCTGGCGATGGTGCTCCACCCGACACCGCGCAACCTGATATGGGGCGGGGCACTCTGGGCTGTAGGGGTTGAAACGATGCTGCTGCTGACACCCTATTATTCCTTCTTTCATTTGAAGCTGGATTGGAACACTTTCATTGCGCTGACTCTCAGCGCCCATTTAATTTTCGGTGTTGCTTTAGGCTTGTGGTGCCGCCGTCGTTTACCCGCTCTTAACCCAACAATAGCAAGGGGTTAAGCAAGTTACTCATGGATAGATGCTGGATATGTCGCCTAACCTTGCCAATACTCCGGCCCCGCCAAGCCAACTTGCCCATTCCACTGCGCCAACGAAGTCATCACCACGATTTTTGATGGTGGCACTAACAGCCTCGTTTTGCCTGCACATCTTCTTCATTGCTATTAGCTCACAGTTGAGTTACCAAGCACCCATACCCAAAGAAGAACATTTTATCGAAGTGACACTGGCTCAGCCGGAAGCGAAGAAATCAACGGTTGTGGCAGCGCCTCGCTCTGTTAAGCGAGTGGCGATTAAAGAACCCAAACGAGCACCACGTTTAGAAGTTAAACCCGCGAATCACACCATACATTTCGCCGCCTCGAAGCCGTTTATAGAGACAAAATCGCAGCCCATTATAAAACCTACTAATCCTAAAGTTTCTGTGCCTGCCAAGCCGTCTGCGCCAGTTGAACACCAGACAGCAGACCATGCCGCAATGGAAGACACGAACCGCACTGCATCTAACCCCGCTGCCCCTGGACGCCAGCGCACAGCGCATACCCGTGTTGCCGAACACCTGCCCGATGAGCCGAATAATGCAGCTAATCACTTCACGACGCCTAACCCAGCCTTACCTAATCCGCCAATTTCGCCACGCACTCAGGGGGCACGCAATCACGAGGCAATGGAATTAGCAACTGGCAATGACAATAGCCGTGAACCACAGAGCGATAGTAATCACTCACACAGTAGCTTGCATTATGGAGGACGCCATACAAGCGAGCAGCCATTCGCTGGGGATGAGTCTCAAGGTGCGGAAAGCCCTTCCAACAGTAGTTCAAGTGGGAGATCAAACCAAGTCGGGCCAGGACACACCACGCAAGGCAGTGCTGAGGGACACGACTCGTTGCCAGAGAATGATGAGGGTGATACTACAAACTATGACGGGTTTAGCCACAGTGCAGGTTTGCCCGATAATACTGTCCCCAGCGATACTGTTGCGCCAACTACCAAAACAGAGGCGCAGAAACATATCAATAGCGACGAGGCAGGCGGGTCAGAGGAAAATAAAAACCAACAGACGCCCACCAATGATCGTGGCCACAAAAAACATCGCCAGCGTATGGCTGACAATCCTTTTGGGGACTTAATTCAGCCAGCAGATAGGACACCGCGCAATGTAAAATCCAAAAATACAGAATCTGAGCCGAAGGAGAACCTGAAACGCACCAAAGCAAGATTACTTAGCTCGCCGACTCCAGAGTACCCTGAAGCGGCCCGCCGTCAGGGATTGGAAGGGGTTGTCCACTTACTTTTGCAGGTGAACGAGCAGGGCACCGTGGACGATGTGCAAATTACCCAAGGTTCTGGCCACGACAGTTTAGACCAGGCCGCTGTGGATGTAGCGCGTAACTGGAAGTTCGCGCCAGCTCGTCTGGGCAACACAGCCATAGCAACAAAGGTTGCTATCCCTGTTAGATTTCGTCTGGAATAATGGATAGGAAGCACAAAGTAATTCCTGGACACTAATAAAAGCGGCCCGCTCGACACAAATCTTCAAAATTCAGTAAAATGAAGTTGCGATGTATGCAGCAGCACTAAGACAGCGGGGTTCCTCTCGCTTTTCGACGCCTCTGGCACGACTGGCCATTGTTCTACTGGCAGTGTTGCAGTTCGTCGCCCCGACCTGGCACGTCTGCGAGTTGGGCGGGTCTTCTTGCTGCGAACATCAACTCACTACGCAATCGTTACCCTCTATAACAGGACTTACGGCAACGTGTGGGCGCTGCACAGAGCGTAAAGGCGCAGTCTCTGGCCGCATCGTGCAGGCGCGGGATAACTGTCCGTTTACCGGCACCTGTCTGGCCCGCTTGCTGGAATCCATGCCAGGTAGTTTCTTCGCGCTGCCAACGCTGCTGCTGCCTGTTGCCACCCGCTATTTATCGGTTCTTACGCCCAGCACTCTTTGCAGTGTAGTGGCGCTGCCGCAACCGCCAGTGCGCGGCCCTCCTGTTTTGGCTTTTTCCTAATTTCGCTTCACATCAATTCTTCCCGCCATCTTCTCGTTACTTTATTACGAGTAGCAGTTGGTGTTTGCGGTGCTACTTGTGAATCTGTTCCATTGCTGAATGCAGCGTTGTCTCTGTATTTAACAATTCTCTTAAAACCCAAAATCAGGAGTTAAACCATGAAAATTTTGCAGCCTTTTACCCGGCGTGGCGTTGTCTCCATACTGGTCACACTTTTAATGTTAGCGTTGCTCGTCTGCCCTCTGCTCAAGCGTGCTGATGCCGATACAACAACGGCTACCCCGCACACCTTTTCTTTCAATGTGCCCTCTTCCTGCACCTGTGCCTCCTGTTCTTTCGAGGTGCATCGTACAGTTAAGAAATTTGAAGGGGTATTCAAGACGGCCCTTTCCGTCCGTGACCGTCGGCTTGATGTGACCTTTGATGAAGCCAAACATCCCCTTTCCGCGTTGGCCAATCTTATTGCTCATCTGGATTTAGGGAAAGATAGTGCGCTGCTCTGGCCTCTGCCACCAGGGGTGGATACCAATAAAGCGTTAGCGGCGTTAGGGCAAGTCCCTGGCGTGCATACCGCCAAGCTTGATCCCAAAACGCACCTGGCGCAAATAACTTTTAATGCCGCTAAAGATGACCCGACGGTAACGGCTACGCAACTCAAAGATGCAGTGAATGGAGTTGCCCATGCGGATCATTAAGGGAATCTGGGGGGCGACGCTCACCATAGGCTTAACGCTTATGTTAGCGGCAGGGCCAGCCCTAGCACATCATGGTAAGGATTTCTTATTGCTGGAGACTGATGATATGCCCGAACCCGGCACCGTTTATTTGCTGGGTTCAGTGGATACGAATCTTGATCCTGATGGCACGCGCTCAACGGAGATTACTCCAGGTTTACTGTTTGGTAACAATAAATGGGCCTTCGAGCCGCACTTTCATTTAGATAGCACGAAGGATGAAAAGCTGCATTATGATGCGACGGCGATGGAAGTGCGCTATCGCATCGGCAATATCGGGCGTTCCGAGTGGCGGGCGGCAGTATCGGGTGAAGTGGAAGTGCCTAGAGCCAGCGATGCGCATAGCGATGGCCTGGCCCGGCTTGACTTTGTACGCACTTATCCTAACGCTTTGGTCGCTATCAACTTGCTGGTGGGGCGTGAATTTTCGCATGAGGCCCGTAATGATTACAGTATGGGATTGGGTGTCTTAACGCCGATCTCTAATACGGCCAGGGTTGGCGTCGAAGTTTTATCACGCTTTCCGGTGCGCGATGGCCTAGAGATTGTGCCAGGTTACTACACGCAACTTGGCAAGTCGGGCGCAATGGGTTTCAAGGTAGGCGTCGGTTATTACCACTCGCAAGCCCGCAATGCGGGGACGTTGCATGTGCAACTTACTCAGCGGTTTTGAAAGAGTTGATACCTGCTGATGTAGACTTCTTAATGGTCGCTACGCTGGCGCGTTTAATGAGGGTGCCGGGAAAGGCGATGCGGACGGGGTCACGGCCTTCATTAACAATTTGATTGAGTAACACTTCAGCCGCCTTGGCCCCAATTTCTACAATAGGCTGTCGAATGGTGGTTAATGGCGGTTGGGTGAGGCAAGCTTCATTAATGTCATCAAAGCCAATTAAGGAAACATCTTCCGGCACGCGCTTATCCGCGTCACGCAACGCTTCCAGCGCACCCATTGCTATCAGGTCGCTGCCACACATAAAAGCGGTTAGAGCAGGCTCCACTTTGAGGAGCTGTTGCGCCCCTTTATGGCCTGCGAGTGGCACATACTCGTGGCCCGCGAAAACCCAACTTTTTGCCGGGTTTAAGCCTGCATCTGTCATAGCCTGGCGGTAAGCGCGTTCACGGTCTCTGGCGCTACGTTGCTGCAAGGGGCCGCCAATTAAGCCGATGCGCCGATGGCCTAATTCTAAGAGCCATTGAGTCGCCTCATAAAATGGTGTGAAATCATCCACGCCTACATAAGAGAGGGGAGCTTCCACTAAGTTGCCGACGCTCACGGTAGGCAACCAACTGTTCTCAGCCCATTTCGTAAAGGGGCTATCATCCGTCAGCGTCAGCAAGGCTATGCCATCTACCGACCCATCCGCGAGGCGTGCCATACTGCGCTCTGCTTCTTGCTCGTCTATGTAGATAATTTTGATCTGATAATCATGGTGTCGCGCATAGTCGAGAAACCCGCTTAAAATGCGACTGAGATAAAAATTGTTGAACAGGTCGGCACGCCAATGCGCGGCAAAGCCCAGGGTATGAGTGCGCCGCCGCACTAAACTGCGTGCGCTATGATTCGGGCGATAACCTAATGTTTTAACTGCTGCTAAAACTTTTTCTGCGGTACTTGGCGCGTAGAGTGTATCTTTGGCATCCAGCACATTGGACACAGTAGCAATAGACACATTCGCTAACGCTGCCACATCGCGGATGGTCGGTGCATGACGTTTACGAGAGGTTGCAGAACGTCGTGATGCAGCGGACTTTGCTGCACTGCCTGGTTGGATTTTATTCGTTTCTGCTGTGCTCTGTTTTCTGACCACATTTATCCCTTGCAGTGGGTTCTGTCGCTATGCCTATAGCCCTGTCCCACTGCATTTCCTAAACTGGTTTATATTCCGAAAACTCCAGTTTGCCAGGAAGCCTATAATGCCTAAATTTATTGTTGTGCTGTTAGTTATTTTACTGTCGTCCTGCGCTTATAGTCAAACTCCTGCCGTCCCCAATGCTTCCTTTGAAAAGGGTGCGGCAACGCCTGAAAACTGGTCAGCCGCAGGGAACGGAGGCCAGGCAAACTGGGAAACGCAGGGTCACACCGGGCATCATGCCATTAGCGTGAGTGGAAGTAAGCCAGAGGATGCCTTGTACTGGAAAACACAAGCCACCAAGCTACAGCCAGGGCAAGTCTATCGCTTTTCCTTTTGGAGCAAGGCGCAAAATCCCGGTGGGGGCTGCATCATCAGTGGTCCCAGCGATGCTAACTGCGATTTTCCTTTTAACAGTGAGTGGAAACGCTACTCCTACACTTTTATGGCTCCTGAGCGCAACGACAGTTATCTGCGTTTAGGCCATTGGAATGCTACAGGCAAAACTTTCTTTGATGATGTCTCGCTGACCCCCTTAACGCCTCTACATCATCGGCAAGGCGACCTAGAATTAGGGCAAGGAGAACGTATCACCCAAGGCACCTATACGTTTAATGCCCCCCTTGGCACCTCCAACTATGCCCGTCCTCTCCTCTCGGCTAAGGCAGCTTTCAATAGCAATCGCTGGGTTATGGGTGATGATGCAATTGTTATCTATCGGCACCGTGTCGGCAACTACAGGCAACACAGTGCCACTGTGCAGATCAATGTCAATTATTATGTAGCGGGCAAGCTGGTTGTCGAAGCCAGCCAGGATGGTCAAACATGGTTGCCAGTAGCCGAGATAGCAAAGCAAGGCAGTGTCGAGGCGGCTTTGCCCGCAGCCCTGTTTCCAGCCAGTGAAGTACTCGTGCGCCTGCGTGCCGCGAGCGCCGCTGTGCCTGGAAAGCAGGATTCCAATCCCGGCTCATTCCAAATAGATCACTATACCTATACGGCTAACTTGGAGGGAACGATGCCCGCCGCTGAAGGACATACCATTTTTCTGGCAGAGAAACAGGTTGATAATTCGCTACCTATAGCCGTTAAAACTTTAGGCGATTTGCGACCGGGAGGCCAGAATGTGGTGCAGTTGACGGCTGATAATCCTTCCACCAAACCTCTATCCATACGAGCAAGCTTCAAGATTAGCACCGATAACCATAACGTTGCTACGACGTTCAAGGATTTTACTCTTGCTCCTGGCAAGACAGATTTAAAGCTACCTTATCAACTGCTGCACGCTGGAAATTTAACGGCTGACCTTAACATTACTTCGAGCAAGTTGATGTATGCAGCGCAGACGGAGTTTAATGTTCCGGCTATGTTCGCGGCTGATTACGGCTACGCATTGCCGAAGATGAATGATGTCTGGTGGGCCGAGGGGCCTTACAAGATTTCACAGGAAAGACCGCTTCCTGCCACGCAACGCGATGCCGTGGAAATTCACGCGGCGCGCAATGAGTATGAGCCATTTCAGCTTGTTATCCGCCCGCAGCGCGATATTAAACAGGTGACGGTGTCGTGTGCTGGGTTTACTGGGCCAGGCGGAGCGCGTATAAGCAAGGAGTATATCTCGCTCTGCACCGTTGGTTATGTCGAGGTGACACAACCAACCGATAACACAGGTATGGCTGGTCTCTGGCCTGACCCCTTGCCGCCTTTAGGACACCCCGTTGATTTACAGGCCAATCGCAATCAGCCTTTCTGGATTACCGTCTATGTGCCAGAAGGCGCAAAGCCTGGAGAGTATCGAGGTGTAGTGCAGCTAACCGGGCAGGGATGGAAGCGTGCTGTGCCGGTGCATCTGTGGGTGCGCTCTTTTACGCTCCCGCGTGAAACGCATGTGCAAAGCGCCTTTGGGTTTTCTCCTGATGTGGTGCGGCGTTATCAGAACTTAGAGACACCACAGGAGTTAAGTTCGGTTGTAGATCGCTATTACCACAACTTTGCCCAGCATCGCATTGCGCCTTATGATCCGGTCTTTAATGCGCCGATTAAGGTGGATTTTGGCGGTGTGCGTTGGCAGGGTGGGCAGTATGACACTGTTGCGCCATTCGCAGGCAAGCGCAGCTTACTCGTTAATGATGATAATCCTAAAGCAGCAGTTACGGCCATGTATGTGCCCGAAATCGAGGTGCAGCCGGGGCAACCGTACCGCCTTAAATTTGCGGTGCGCACCGCCAAGCCGGGGCAAACTTATCAAGTGACATTAAATACCTACGACGCGACTGGCACCTGGATGTCAGGCCATAACCTTGATATTAACCGGCAGGGCAGTGGTGCCTGGGAGCAGGTAACGGTGGATGTGACTAATCATCTGACACCGCAGATGCACTTTGTTGCTTTGAATTTGCGGCCTGTCCCCTGGGCAGAAGATGGCAGTGGCACTGGCAGCGCCTGGTTCGATGAAATCAGCTTCACCGGGCCAGATGGCAAGAACCTGATCGAAGATAGTGGTTTTGAAAATGAGGTGCAGCCTGCACAGGTTAAAATTGATTTCTCTGCGTTTGACCGGGCGATGGAGAAATCGCTGGCGCAGTATCATTTCTCTGCCTGGCGCATCCCGCTTGAGGGTATGGGTGGTGGCACTTTTCAGGCGCGTTATCCAGGACACATTGGCGCTTATGCCGAAGGCACCCCTGAATACGAGACTCTCTTCGGCAGTTACCTGCGCCAGTTGCAAGACCATCTTGAGCAAAAAGGTTGGCTGAATAAAGCTTACATCTACTGGTTCGATGAGCCAGACACCAAAGATTATCCTTTTGTACGCGCTGGCATGGAGCGCATTAAGAAGTACGCGCCCAAGCTGACGCGGATGCTAACTGAAGAACCGGGAGATGCCTTAGCTGGAGCGGTAGATTTATGGTGCCCCATTACCAACAACTATGACCCGCAAAAAGCGCAGCAGCGCCAACAGGCGGGCGACCGCGTCTGGTGGTATGTTTGCACCGGGCCGAAAGCCCCTTATGCCACACTCTTTATTGATCATCCGGCAGTCGAGTTGCGTACCTGGCTCTGGCAGACCTGGAAATATCATGTGCAAGGCATCCTGGTCTGGGAATCAACCTACTGGACAAGTCCTGCGGCTTATCCTGATACGTTGCAGAATCCCTGGCATGACCCGATGAGCTGGGTTTCGGGTTATGGCACAGCGCCAGGCACGAAGTCACCGTGGGGTAATGGCGATGGTCGTTTCCTTTATCCTCCCAATCAGGAAGTTGGCATGGATAAGAGCAAGCACTTAGAAGGCCCAGTTAATTCCATTCGCTTCGAGATGCTGCGTGAAGGTATCGAAGATTACGAATACTTTTATCTGCTGCGCGACGAAATCCAGCAAGCTCAACGCAAAGGTATCAAAGCGGCGGCAGTAACCCAGGCAGAGCAACTGTTGCAAGTGCCTGCTGCCGTGACTGCAAACATGACCACGTTTGCCACTGAGCCGCAACCCATCATGGTCCACCGTGAAAAGCTAGCCCAGGCCATTGAAACTTTAGCCACCCTGCTGAATGCTTCATCTGCTACCCATCTGCGCTAAACTTGAACAACCTGTTGCTATGGCTGATAAAATTGCAAGCCTCTAATCTTTTGGAAGAAGGTCTCGATTCATGTTGAAATCCGCCGCAAGTTCTCGCTTCGCTTTAAATTGTGGATTGTCGCTATTGGCGATGTTGCCTATGACGGTGCATAGTGCTGACAAGCCAGTTCCTAATGCGCAAAAGCCCGCGCCGTTTACCTTTGTGGTGTTTGGTGATAATCGGCCTGCTCAAGCCACTGGCCCGGTGCCAGAAGTTTTTAAGCAAATTGTTGCTGAAGTGCATGACTTACACCCCGATTTTGTCGTCACTACGGGCGACTTAATTAATGGTAGTGCCACTGATTTAGCCTTAGTAAACAAGCAGTATGATGAGGTCTTGCCAATCGTTAACTCGGTAGGTGTGCCCATCTATTTTGCTGCGGGCAACCATGAAATTCGCAGTGTCAAAGCCAATGAAGACCTCTACCGCCAACGTGTTTACAACAAGCTCTATTATTCATTCGATTATGGCAATTCTCACTTCATTGTTTTAGATTCTGATATTGTTGGCCAGGAACACAAAATCACTGGCGAACAAATTGTCGCGTTTGAAAGGGATTTGCAAGCGGTGCAAGGCAAAGCCAAGCACATCTTTGTCTTTCTGCATCAGCAGCCCTATCCCGTCAGCTTGCACATTGGTTCCTCACTTGATACTTTTCCCGCTGAGCGCGACCGTTTTCAAAGCTTGCTTGAAAAATATCATGTCGAATATCTCATCACCGGGCATGAACACTTGTATGATGACAGTGTGCGTAATGGGGTGCATGAAATTATATCCGGTGGCGCAGGAGCGCCTCTGTATCCCTCAAAACGCGGAGGCTCATTCTTTCATTACCTGGTGATTACGGTAGATGGCGACCAAACCTACGTTAACGTGGTCAAACCCGGTGCGCTCTTTTCTTACGACAAGGTGTTGGAAATGGCTCCAGGTGAAAAGAAAGAGCCAGGCGTGCCGCTTCCTGCGCACTAATAGAGTCGTGGTGCAGCCCCATCTATAGATTTGCAGTTGCACAGCGTGTGCTGGGTTAGTAGAATACTCAGCACGCGCTGAGGGGCGCTACCGTGTCCGCGGAAAGGGCTGAGCCTACCTGCCTTCTTAAAATCTGGATTGTAATACGAACTTACTTTCTGCCTGTTATTGCGGACATCAGGCACATTTCTGAAAGGAGTTCGTATGTTTAAACTTCTCCCCGCCACACCATCTCTGGAACAGCTTAAAAACCAGGCCAAAGAACTGCTGAAAGCGCACCAGAACCAAGACCTTCAGGCTGCGCGTCGCATCCAGGAGCATCTGCCCCGTCTGGCCCAGACTGCACTGCCTGACATTCTATCCAGCAAACTTGCTCTGACTGACGCGCAATTGGTCATTGCCCGTGAATATGGCTTTACCAGTTGGCCCAGACTCAAACGCCATATTGAATCTTTGACGCCGTTGAGTGATGACATCATAGAGCAGTTCAAGAATGCCATCCACGCTGGCGATGTGAGCAAAGTGAAATCGCTCTTCAAGCGGTATCCTCTCCTAACGAGCAAGATTAACGATCCTCTGTTTGCCTTTGGTAGTCGTTCCCTTAATGCCGCCAGGCATAATCGGGCAATGGTTGATCTGCTACTAAAGCATGGGGCGGACATCAACGCCCGCAGCGACTGGTGGGCAGGCAGCTTTGGGATTCTCGATGGCGCTGATGTGGAAACGGCAGCTTACTTAATTAAGCGCGGTGCTGTGATAGATATTCATGCCGCTGCCGCGTTAGGAATGGTGGAGCGGGTGCAAGAGTTGGTGCAAGAGAATCCTGAGCTAGTGAATGCCAAGGGTGGCGATGGGCAGCGTCCTCTCCATGTTGCCACCAGGCCGGAAATTATTGACTTTCTCTTAGCCAATGGCGCAGACATTAATGCCCGCGATATAGACCATAATGCGACCCCCGCACAGTATGCGATCAATGATCCGGTGAAATGCCGCTACCTTGTAGAGCGTGGCGCGGAAATAGATATTTTTATCGCGTGTGTTCTGGGTGATGTAGCCATAGCGCAAGCGGCCCTTGAATCCGACCCAAATTGCCTCAACGCCAGAATCGGAGAAGGCCAATTCACCGCGCCGGGCGAGCACATTTATACTTATAACATCGGTTATACTGCCCGTCCCCTTGACCTTGCGGCACAGCATGGCCATACAGAACTGATAGAGTTTCTACTACAGCGCAGCAGCCCCCGGCAAAAGTTCCTTTTCGCCTGTATGCAGGCGGATGAGTCTACTGTTCAATCCCTCCTCAGTCAACAACCTGACCTCATGCGCTCATTGCGACCAGATGAAATGAGCCTAATTTGTGATGCCGCCTGGCGCAACAATACAGCGGCAGTGCGTGTCATGCTCAAGGCAGGGTTCGATATTAATGCGCAGGGCGTCAATAATTCCACCCCGCTGGATCGGGCTGCGCTGTGGGGTTATCTGGATACGGTTAACCTCTTGTTGGAACATAACGCTTCCTTAACGGTAGTCAATGACTTTGGCGGTACGCCGTTAGGGGCTTGTATTTATGGTTCGCTTCATTTCATCAATGAGCAAAGCAATCATGCGGCTTGCGTTGAGAGTATGCTGCGCGCTGGTGCGCCAGTTCCAGAAGCAGCCGGAGGCAGTGCCGCCGTTATGGAAGTGCTGCGCCGCTATGGGGCTAAGGGATGAGTAGGACTAACACAGCCCGCTGCTAAAGCAGCGGGCTGAATGGACAAGCCCCCTAAACGGGGCTACTCAGGCAAACGTAGCCCGGTTCACCGGGCTTTTCACTATCAGCCCGCTGCTTTAGCGGCGGGTCACCGCATCCATTTAACAGGAGTATCTAGTCTATGTCTTCTTCCCCAACCAACATTCTTTTTATCGGCAATAGCTATACGGGACGCAATGATCTACCAAAGCTACTAACCCAACTTGGAGCCTCTGCCCCAAAGCCAAAACAGATTGTCACCCACGCTATCATCGCTAACGGAATGCCGCTGCGAGCGCACTGGAACAAAGGTGAAGCGGTAAAGGCTATGGATGAATTACCGTGGGATTATGTGGTCTTGCAAGAGCAAAGCACACTACCACTCAAGAACGCGGCGAGGATGCACGAGTCGGTGCGGCTCTTTGACGCCGAGATTAAAAAGCGTAAAGCCCGAACTGTGCTCTATCTCACCTGGGCACGGCAAGACGCCCCGGAACGGCAGGAGCAGCTAACCCAAGCCTATACTAGTATTGCCGAGGCACTGGGAGCTATTGTCGCGCCAGTGGGCATCTCCTGGCAGATGGCCCTGCAAGAAAAGCCACAACTCAGCTTGCACGAAGATGATAAGAGCCATCCCACAATACTTGGTTCCTATTTAGCCGCCTGTGTCTTTTATGCAGCCTTGTTCCATGAGAGTCCGGTGGGGCTATGGAGTGCAGTTCCTGATCTGAAAGAAGAAGATGCACGGTTGGTGCAGCGCATTGCATGGCAGGCTGTTAAGTCCATTGTTGAAGTGAAAGGAGAATGATGCACCAACAATCCCTCGCGCAACGTATTTTTCAAAAGTCCAATATTAGGGGACAATTTAGACTGCGTTCGGGGATGACGAGTGAAGAGTACTTTGACAAGTACCTTTTCGAGAGCGACCCCTTGATGCTACGGGAAATTGCAGAAGCTATGGCCCCCTTAATTCCTCAAGACACGGAGGCGATAGCGGGACTTGAGATGGGCGGCATTCCAATTGCCACCGTACTCTCGCAACTGACTGGCATTCCAACTCTCTTTGTCCGCAAGGCACCTAAAGATTATGGAACGTGCAAGCTGGTAGAGGGTGGCGAGATAGAGGAGCGCAAATTAGTAATTGTTGAAGATGTTGTCAGCACGGGTGGACAAATTATAGAATCCGCCAACGCCTTGTGTGCAGCAGGCGCAAGTATTGTCGGGGTGATCTGCGTTATTGACCGCGAAACCGGTGGTTTTGAGAATCTGGCGAACGCTGGATTTGCTTTGCACTCCTTGCTGACAATGACAGAATTGAAAAGAGAGCAAGCATAGTATTAGCAGATTTTTTGTATGACCTTTTATGGTTTGCCTAAGCCTAAGGCATTAACCGTAAGAGCGATGCCAATGATGGTAATTACGGCGGCACTGCCAATCGGCAGGTAACGTTGCAGGGCATCGCTCGAAGGTAGGCGATTGATGTGGTGGCGGGCCGAAACGACTAAGAGGCCGATAGCGATTAGAGCGGCTGCCAGCCCTACGCTGAAAGCTGTGATCAGCAACATACCATAGAAGATGCGCTGTAATTTAATGGCGGCTAATAATACAACCAAAGCTTCCGGGCAGGGTACAATGCCGCCTGATATTCCCAAAGCAATAAGCGTCTTTGCTGTGATTGGCCCTTCGGGGACGTGATGGTGATGCCCATGCCCCCCATGATGGTGATGGTCGTGATGGTGGTCGTGGTCATGATGCGTATGGGTGTGATGTCCTTCATCATCATGGCTATGAGGATGCTCGTGGCTACCATGCTCATCGTGATGGTGATGAGCAGCAGGCTCGGCATGAGATACTAATAATTGGCCTGCGTGTTCGTGCGTATGGGCTTGATGAGGATGTTCATGCACATGGTCATGATGTTCATGGGTGTGGTCGTGCAGGTGGTTATGGTCGTGCTGATGTCCATGATGATGGTCATGCTCCGGTTGTCCTAAACCCCGCAGCCGACTGATGAGGAGCCATATACCAACAGCACAAATAGCAAAGCCGCTAATGGCGCTGAGCCAGGGGTACAGTTGTTCTGGGAGAATATATTGAGAAGCGAACAGCGTTACAAACCCTAACAAAAATACGCCGAAAGTGTGGGTAATCGTTACCACGATGCCAAGCAGTGCAGCATGGCGTGGGGTGCCGCGTGAGCCGACTAAATAAGCGGCCACCATCGTCTTGCCATGTCCCGGTTGTAAAGCGTGCAGTGCGCCAAAAATCAGGGCGATAAGCAAGCCGCCCAACATCTCACCGAATGATAAGTTGGGCCGTGCAATGGCCTGGGTAAAAAGGCTTTGCGGCGTGCGGTTGTTGGAGCTATTACTTGTGGCTGAGGCTAACACTTTTGGTGGTGATGTGGATGCTGTAGTGCCCGTCATGCCGACCATCATAGTAAAGCTGGCGGTAGTTTGCTGAGGCGGCACAATGTCAGGATCAACGCGATATTCGGTCAGTTCTTTGCTTTTATCCTGTGCTGGCACCGAGGAGCGAATCAGAATCGCGCCTGTCCCGGCAACGGCAATGACTTCTTTCCATCCCGTGCGCTGTGGGAAGTTGGTGTCTTTATATTCGACCCGATAATTGGCTCCCGCATGACGATTGGGCAGGGGAGCCGAAAGCACAAAGGCTTCACGGATAGTGTCTAATCCCCCCGCGCCAGGGCGAAATTGAAGGTCAACTGGTCGCATGGAGAGTGGCGCCAGCTTGCCGTTAATTGTTATTTGCAAGCCATCACGAAATGCCCCCGCTCGCTTGCGCAAATAGGCTTTACGCTCTGGCTCACTCACTTTATTGTTATGATCCGCATCCATAATGCTATGTTCATCTATGGAAGGAATTTCCGCGAAGTCCAACAGGTAGCGCAATGTGACTTTATCCGCATGAGCTTCCAGTCGCGCATAGTGGTTGATAGAGAAATTGCCCATAGGATGCGCGTCTGCTGGTCGAAACTGGCCAAGGCAGAGTAGCGCAATCAAACCAAACCATAAATGTTGGAGGACATGCTTAAGGATTTTCATGGGCGATATTAATTATTTTAGCCCAGCTTAGCCAGTAATGCGCGAGCCTGGCGTGGCTCGAATGGATGGAAGTAAGGGTTGGTGTTCAAGGCTTGGGTTAAATAGTTTTTAGCAGTAATCTTGTCACCATGCGCGTAAGCAATCATGCCCGCATGATAATAGAGGCTGGCGTCTTTAGTGTGGTGTGCGAGGGCGTGCTGCATTGCCGCTTGCGCTTGAGGGATTAACCCCTTCTTATAACACGCCCAGGCATAGGTGTCATAGGCGTAAATGTCTTTGCGGGCTTTTAATTCATGGCTGGCTAATGTTAGAGCTTCATCCAGGTGTCGGTTGTGGTCGGCGTAAAAGAGGGCGCGTTGGCGATCATAAATGACGCCCTGTGACCGAGCGAGGGTGCCAATGGCTTCGACAAGTTGATACTGGTGGCTGGCCTCTTGCTGGTGGCCCTCGGCAGCCTCGGCATCACCAATAAGGGCCAGGACTTCTGGCGTGGGCACGATAGCGGCGGCTTGTTGACCCCAGTGAATCGCGCCCTGCCAATCGCCTTGCCCTGCCATAAGTTTGGCCAAGGCTGTCATGCAGCGGTAATCCGCCGGGAAAAGTTTCAGCCCTGCCTGATAAGCCTGTGCCGCTGCTGTGGCCCGTCCCATAGCCGCTAAAATATTACCAACGCGCATGTGATACCAGGCGACGCTTTCGGGCGGCATGTCCAGGTTACGGTCAGCTTCGGCTTGTGCCTGTTGGAGAAGATTTAAGGCCATTGCCGGATTACCCTCAATTTCCCAGAGGCGGGCACGTAAGGCTTTGGCATTGGTGTCGGTGGGCTTGATTGGCTTATCATACAGCACATGATGCGCCGCTCTATAGTCGCCCAGTTCCATATACGTCTCAGCGCGCAGGGGACGGGCAGGCGCGTCTTGAGGGTTAATCGCATCGGCCCACTTTGCGGCTACCAGGGCTTCGGTGAAGCGGTGTTGCGTCATTAAGCTGCGCGCTACGTCAGCCCAGGCGTCATAATTCAAGGGGCGAATGGCAATGGCATGGCGGGCCGCTTTCTCCGCGCGTGTAACATCGGCCATGTCGCCTGTCTCGCGGTAACTCCTGAGATACCAGTGTGATAGGTTGGCTAAAGCGATAGAGCCTTGCGGATCGCTACGCGCCTGGGCCGCCCAGAACTCAACGGTTTGGTGTGTCAGAGCCGGATTATAGGGAGCGCGTGACACCGATGGCGCTGCTGCCGCTTGCACCGCAGAAGAGGCTAGAGTCGAACGCCAGGCTTTAAGGCCCCAACCTGCCAGAGCCAGAACACCAACAACAAAGATAGGAAGTGTGCGTCGCATTGTGTGAGGCTAAAGAAAGCAGGAGATTCCAACGCAACTTAGCTTTTATAAGCTTATCTAAGCTTGGTCGTTAGCAACCTCCTGCTAAATTCTTGTTGGTCGCAATCCTCAATCTTTAGCGTGGAGCAATAAGGTATGGGAAGGTGTTTTGGCGATTGTTGCTGGGGCCAACGTTATCCTTGGTCAGTGTGGGGATTTCCTTATGGTCGTCCGGGGCGAGACCCAGCGCGGAAATCGTATTGCCAAAAACAATGCCGAGCGAGATGTCTACTACATCGTCTTCCAGCTTGCGCCCGCCAAACTTGCCGCCAGTGGCCCCATTAGTCTCAACGCCTAAGTAAGCCGCCGGGCCAGCCTGCGACAGATCGGCTTTCATTACGTCGGGCACTAAGACGGCTTCAAT
Organism: Abditibacteriaceae bacterium; assembly: GCA_019239895.1. GTDB lineage: Bacteria > Armatimonadota > Abditibacteriia > Abditibacteriales > Abditibacteriaceae > JAFAZH01. The sequence continues at coordinate 73,415 of JAFAZH010000041.1, forward strand.
AACATTTTTAGTCGCTGTTGAGCGCCCCGCTGGAAACGTCAGGAAGCTCTCAATGTCGCGTTTCAATTGCAGCTTGTCTGAGCGTGGTGTATCGGTATTGTTAATGCGATGGCGATTATTGGCGAAGGTCGCTAACGCCTCGTTGACAATAGGGCGTGCCAGGCGATCTTGCTGCATAAACGTGTTGCCGCCGTTCCCTACGTTGGTGGTTGCCCAGAGGCTAATGACCTGGGAGCCGGAGGTACTCCCGCCACCGCCATTGCCGCTCCCGTTGCCACTGCCTCCATTACCACTACCACCAAGGTTCAAGCCACCATTGTTGTCACTGCCGCCGCAGCCTGCGAATACTAACAAACCGAGTAAGCTGCTCGCTGCGACGATAAGCGTTATCTTGTTTTTCATGTTGAGGTCTCCTTTATAAGCTTTCGTCTAAGCACCGGAAGTGCCGCGTTGCAGCATAGACTTGGGCAGTTCGATAACGATAGATAGCACGTTGAAGTTTGCGAGGAAGTCCTTGGGTGGCCCGGCACCTGGCTCTGTTTGAGGGAAGCCCCGGAAAGAAGTCTTCTGTGGAGCGTTGGGATTAGATGGCTCTGGGGTCAGTCCTGCCGGTGCGCCACGGTCGGGTAGAATCTGCACGAAACGCTCCAGATCAAAGAAGAAGGGGTCTTTGCGCGGGCCAGCGAAGACCTTCATGCCAGCAACCGGCGAAAACGCCTGGTTCAAGGTGCCCGTTGTAGCGTGGGGCGTCAAAAATGATGACACTGGGCCAAGAGAAGTGGGCTTGGTCGGGCCAGCGATCTGCACGGTCTGGTTAGCGCCGGTGCCGGTGAACTTGGCCTGAATCACCATGTCTTCGACACCATCGCCGGTGTTGTCAATATGGAACTGGTACAGCACGTTGGGGTCAAACGATACAGTTCCGCCCTGGCCCGCCGGTATCAAGGGGTGCGCGTTCATCACCAGAACAACGTTATTGGGATCCTCTTTGCTGGGGAACATGTAAACGTCGGTCAGGTCGGCTCCCGGCCTTTGTACATTTTCCACCGTGTCGGCGTGGTCGGAACCGTGTGCTCTGGTGTAGAAAAACACCGTAGGGGCAAGTAAAGCACTTGCGACTAAAAGCAACTGCTTCCGTCTGCGTAAAAAAGACATGTGGCTGCTCCTTTCGAGGATGGGGCTAGATTGTTACCGCAAAACTGTCGCATCGCGCGTCATGAAAGCACGTTGGTCGCAAATCATTAAAGCGACATTGGAGCTTCCTAAATTTCATCACCTCCTTCGCATCGGGCTGATCTCTTACTTGGTAAACAGTGAAAATGTAAAGTTAGAAGAAAATAATCGGGCACCAAAACTGATAACCGTAAAGTATACAGGGATAATATCACCTGATTAATGCGTGCTACAAGGCCAAAAACTGTTCATTTATTGCTCATTGTGAATAGAATTGTTACTGCCATTATGACAGTTCTGTTTAGTAAGAGGAGATGTTGTTACTGGCAATATGGCAAGACAATTAAGAGTGTGTTTAGTCCTGAAGCAAGAAGCTCTAGAGAACTTCTCTAGAGCTTCTTGCTTCACCATCAGTAACGATGGTGGCTTGTTCAGGTTATTGAGGCAACACGATAAAAGGTGAGACTTTGGCTAACACATTATCGGGCAGCGGTGGTTGTCCGGGTGGCGTGTTGGGAATCTTACCCGCACCATTTTCTGATGGATAAGGATCACGCCCTTGATTCTGTGAGGCCAAAGGTGCCACATTAACCGCTGGATTATAGAGGTCGTTCTCCAGATCCGCGAAGATGGCCGTGTGACGCGCTTCGGTGCCCTGAATCGCCACAGCGATAGGCACATACGGCGATTTGGTTGATGAGAAGAAGGGAATCGCTCCGAGATAGGCTGCTACCCCAGTAGCCTCCGCATCCAGGAGAAGCTCTAACACGCCCCGCTGGTCTAAGCTATTAATGTTGAAGTTGAACGTGGCACCCTTCAACGTGGTATTGGTGATAGCCTGGCTGCCCAGCGCGTTAATAAGGAAATCGCGGTGCTGGTTCTCGACAATACCAAACTCATAGGTAAAACGCCCCAGCCGAGGATCAATCGCGCCGGATAACCCCGTAACGTGGGTGCCAAGTGGGCTAGTGCCCCCACCGGCCAAGCGCAAGTAGGCTTGTGCATATAACTCAGCCTCAAGAGCCTCGAGAGCCAGCGCGAAGTTAAGCACTTTAATATCCCCGCTGCCGGGAATTTGGGCGAAGGTTAGAGGTGGAGAAACGGCACGCGCAACACGCGAACCTAATACGCTTGTGGCAGCTAAGCCAGCGACCGCGACCGCTGCACCCACAGAAGACATGGAAGAACCTTGGGTTGCTACTTTAGGCTCCCGCACATCGGAATTTTGTAATTCACTCATAATATATTCCTTTTGAAATTAAAACTAAAATCACCGCTGACTGTGCAAGCGTTAGGCAGCGGAGCCTGAACCGCCAGTTCCAGTGCCAGTACCGCCGGTGCCAGTTCCCCCGGTGCCCGTACCGCCAGATCCAGTGCCACCAGTTCCTGTGCCAGTCCCGCCAGATCCAGTCCCACCGGTTCCGGTGCCGCCCGTCCCAGTGCCGCCGGTGCCAGTTCCGGTACCACCGGTACCAGTGCCGCCAGTGCCACTCAGATTAGGATTTTTTTGGCCCTTGACGAAATACTTCATTGCAAGCTCAATGACAACGGGCGGGTCACGGTAATATTCAAAAGTGTTTTCCGAGGGCTGATTGGGGGTCACGGCCTTATCAAACATCATTTTGCGGGGGCCGGGATCAATGCCTAATGCATCGGAAATGACAGCAGAATGGCGTGCTTCGGTCGAGTAGATTGTACCAGCCACCTGAAGTAACTTGAGATCAGTTAGAAAACGTCCCCCACCTGCATAGGCGCGCACACCATTTTCTTCAAGTCCAAGAATGCTGCCTAAAATGGTTTTTAAATCATCACCTGGGTTGCCATCGGAGAACCTATAACCCGCGAAGTAAGGCGCTACGGGCGTTAACCCGGCAGCCTGGATAGCGGCCCGCACAAAATCGCGGTGCGCGAATTCGACGAAAGTGAAATCCCTCAAAAACATAAAGGCATCGGAAGCTTGACTGGCGGCACTCTGGTTCAGGTTAAGCCCGTTGAAGTTGCTTTGATTCAGGTTGCCTGGAGCAACCGCCAGTGTATAGCTCGACGCAGCGCCCAAGGGTGCGTCCAACGATTTTCCCGAAGCCTTGTTCAAGGCCTGGCGGTAAAGATCGGATTCCAAGTTTTCCAGAGTGAGTGCAAAGTTAAGCACGACTTCGTTGATGCTGCGGCCTGGGATCAGGGGAAAGTTGGTGGGATCGAATACGTTGGTGCCGAGTTGAAACTCTGTCGGCGTTGGCGTCCCGCCAGTGCCGGGGGGAGTAGTCTGCGCCAAGCCGGGGATGCTGCCACTAAATAAACCAGCGGCGGCCACACCTAAACCGGCGGCGCTCATGCGCGCCAGAAAGGCGCGACGACTGACCGGATCACGCTTTACTTTTTCAAAATCAAAATTTTCCACGTAAGACTCCTTGGTTTTAAGCGATGACATTCAGGTGTCATGCAAAAATAAATAATCCGTCTGTAAATCAGGGAACAGCTAGATACTACTTTGTTCCCATTTAAGAGAAATCATCAGCTTACTCGTTTCTGTAATAGCGACGCTTGGCGCATATAAACGAGATATGAGAAATAAATCGTAGCCTACACTCAGCCAGGTTGCGGCTGATGTAAAACTGTAAAAGAGGTGTCTGGCTCCTTTCAAGATTAGGTTTAGTTCGCGTTGTATTGGGGTTATGTATTGAAAGCGGATTGTAAACCAGCAGCCGCGAACGAGACTGCTTGCCTTGCTTCCAGAATATCCGCTTGCGTTGAGGTGGTTCCTAAAAGAGCCGCTGCGCTACAGGCTGCTGCGTCTGCCATCAGCATCTTGTGACGCGGGAGACGCTACGCCAGCGCCAGTCAGGTCTTGAAGCGGTTATCTATACGCATTTGAAACAATACTGTGACTAACTGTTGAAGAGGGTGATAAATTAGAGGAGACATTAGACATTTATTAGTCCTTTGTTGGTCTGGCAGGACAAACAGAGCAAATCCAATTCCATCTTTTGCTGCCTTACCTCACTGTACAACACCATATTTTGTTTGTATGTACGGTACCGAACATTACTGCGGTTTAAGTGCTTGGATTAAAATGTCTGGGCCTGCACTACAAAACAAAGCAGCCATTTGGCCTTGCGCCTTTTATTCACAAAACGAAAAACGACTGTCAATTAATGACAGCCGTCAGTATGGGTGAACGCATTGTTCGATTAAAAGCTCAAAAACTGCTCATTTTTTGTTCAATACCGATTTAATTTGGAGTCTCATAGAGTTGATCTTAGTGGCTGATTTGATTTTTACTATCTTTCGCTGCCCACTTCGCGTTGCCAGAGCATGTCTGTGACGCGGGCGACTCCGGTTTTTAGATGGCGGCGAAAAGTGCTAAACGGTATATCCATCAACTCGGCGGCTTGTTCCTGGGAGGGCGCAGGGTGGAGATAAGTGTGGTAAATCGCTTGATAAAACTTTTGCTCGCGTGGAGTAGCCTGGAGCGAGTCGCAGATAGTTTTTATCAGGGCTTGCAAATTTGCCACGCGCTCCCCAGTGTTAGCGGTGACCCCAACGCTCTCCACAATTAAACGCGAATGCAGTAGAGCGTTATTGCGCAAAGCAGTAGGGCGTGCGAAGTGCTTCAAGGCGTCGTGAACGGCAGTCGTGAACTCAGTCTGGCTCAAGACCACGAGGGTTGGGGCCGGGTGGACTGGTTCTGTAGATGCGCCTTCGCTGGCCGTTTCACGCTCGGCCAAGAGGGAGAGCCATGCGGTGGGCGGTGTTAAGCGCCAGTCATGCGCATAAATGCCATAGTGGTGGCCACCGACTTTAAACTCCGCTTCCGTGAGACGTGTGGCATCGGCATAAGCGAAAATGGGTGTCCAGAAATCGGCATCGGCGCACGCGAAGAAAGTGTAGGCGAGTCCCGGCGTAGTCAGATAATGCCGCACTGAAGTGACAAAGATGAGGCTCTGGGTGGATGAGACCGACTGGTAAGTATCGCGCGCCATCCAGAAGCGAAAGTGCGTTGACATCTCGCCGGGCCGCAAAGGGTTGTGAGTTTCGAGATAGTTCCAGGCTGCTGCGGTGGCCGGGTCAACATCTATATCGGTGCGGCTCGCCTGATGCAGAGCTAACAGCATGGCAAACCCGGCAATTTGACCTTCAGCATCGCGCATGACCACGATGCCCTCCGGTTGGCGGCTGAACCAATGCGCGGCCAGGCGTGCCGAGTCCTCGCCTTCATGTTGTTGCACCATCGCAATGAGTTGGGGGATGTCTGCCTCATGCACCGGGCCGGGCGTGAGGCTGCCACTCTCCTGCCATTCGAGGAAGGGGCGCACGACAGGATTATTGCGATGGAGAAAAATGTAGTCGAAGAGGTTGCGCTCTTGATCTTGTCCGGTCGTTTGTTGCAGGCGGGCTGTATAGTAATCACGGGCGCGGCGATGTAGTTCGGCATAGTGATCGGGATTGCGCCAGCGTAAATCGGCGATCAAAGCTTCGCGGGCTAAATCGTGAGGGAAGATGCCCCGCCAGCCGAACTCGATAAAGGATAGCTCACGTAGCCATTCAAAGCATTCATGGGCATTTGATACCCCTAACATTTCAGCCAGTAGCTCTTCGGTCGTAAGCCGCACCAACGCGCAAGATTCGAGTGCGGTACGATGAGTTTCATCCGGCACCTGCTGCACTAAGTGTTCCAGCAACACTTTCACAATATCAGGAGCCTGCTCTGGCTGAAAAAGCCCGTCGTAGCTCAAGCTTTGAACTTCCTCTTGATTTCCATCTTCAGACACGGGCTGCGTTTGCTGTTGTCCGAAAAGATCAGCGACCAGGGAAAGGGCCAAAGGGTGACCGTGCGTGAAATTTAACACGCTCCGATGTTGCTTTTCAGGGATCGAGCGGCGGTTGAGATAGGAGCGACTTTCGTTGGGGCTTAAATTGCGTAAAGGGAGCGTCTGCATCAGGTTCTGCCAGCCGCTATCGGTGCGCCAACCCTTAGCAGGTGGTTGGCGTCCGGCTAAAACCACAAAGGTATTATCTGGTAGTTCCGGTAAGAATTGCTCGCGCAGCCAGCTATCGAGGGGCGATAGTAATTCGTAAGTATCAACCAAAATCACGTAACGCTGAGTCTGGGTTGCCAGAAATTGTGTCAGCGATGCGGGTGGGGTAACACCCAGAGCTAAAGCAAGAGCAGCGCAGAAGGCTTCCGGCGACGGTTCCAGATTGCGGGCATCCACCAGCGCCGCATTAATGTTCATGCTCTGGCACAAGCTGGCGAATTCATGCAATAGGGTTGTCTTACCCACTCCGCCCAGGCCATAGACATAGAGCAGGTAGAAAGGTAATTCCGGCGCGGCCAGTGTAGCCTGAAACAATTTTTGTTCCGCCACGCGCCCAACGAAAAGCTCATGGCGCGCAGCACTCAATCGGTCGGCTAAACGTCCCATTGGCGATGATCCTTAGCAAATGCTTAAGCAATGGTTTTATCGCGCTAAATAGCTCTAACTGACAACATCATAACGCACAAAAGCAATTCTAAGCAAATGAAGATAAGTAGAGGGATAATCTGGTATTAAAGGATAGCTATTATTAACTCTGAATGCTGTCCCTTTAGCCATTCTTTACATCATGACCGATCCACTGATGCAGAAAGCCAACTAATTCTCGATAGTATTCAATGGGATAATCAGCGCGGGCTTGGACGTGCTGCGAGCCAGGCGCGACCCACTGCGTCCGAGGCTCGCCCGCCGCTTCAAAAAGGGCGCGCACGTGGGCGACGGGAATAATAGTATCGCGTTCACCATGCAGGAGGAGAACGGGGCGCGGGGAGATTTTAGTGATTTCGTCTAAAGGGGATATATCATAGATCGGCACCTTGGCGAGAAAGGCGGCGACGTATTTAGCGGGGCGACATAGATTCCCTAAAATGGGGCCTAAGCCGCCGATCCACCATTCATCCGCAGCGCGGGCCAGGGTTGCATAGGCACAATCGGTTGCCACAGCGCCAATGCGTTGGTCGCGGGCACCCGTCATGATAGCCACTGCACCCCCCATTGAAGAACCAAAAATGGCAATGGGCAGGTCATATTGAGCCACGAAATCAACCGCTCCTAAAGCGTCTTGCACTTCACTGGCACCTATCGTACAGGTGTTGCCTGGACTCTTACCGAGCGCGCGAAAGTCGAAGACGAGACAGGAAAAGCCTGCTCGCTGTAAAGTGCCAGCAACACCGATGACTTCGCAACGATTGACTAAGTAACCATGACAAACAATGACAACACCTAATGGTTGAGGATGTGGCAGCCACCAGCCAGAAAGCATAAGTCCATCGCGGGAAGGAAAACGCACATCCTCGTAAGGCAAGTCCATGTCATAGGGGCTGAGGAAGAGAGGGGCGCGTGGCGGGTGAATAGAGACCCAGGCCAACACCAGCCACATGGCGAAGAGACAGAATACCAAAAACAAGACGCCGGTTAGGAGCCATATCATGGTGCCCTGTCTCCTGCAAGAACAATGCGCGGGTTAGGAATCACTGCGGCTGGAAAATCGATCTGCACTCGTTCTAACTGGCTCGTTCTAATTAGCTGGTTCTCGTTGCCGTGAAGGTGCCGGACGCGGTGCCTCCTGTAGAGCCGACTGTATGGAAGGTGCCGGAGGCTGTTACTTGCCCGTTCTGATTACGCGCTGTTCCACCCAGGCGAGTGGTAAAGGATACCGGCGGATTAGAAGGATAGGTGCCAGTGACAGTTATAATGACCTGCCCCTTATTATCTATGACCCCGGTGGCCGGAAAGGTAAGACCGCCAAACTGGTCTTGGTGGACGCTGCCCGTGACTTTGCCCTGCTGATCTGCTACCACTGTGAAGGTGCCCGTCGCAGGCCCACCACTGCTATCCTGGCCCGTGTAAGAGCCACTATAAGTGCCCGCGAACTGATTGCCAGTAACTGGGGTAGCCGTGGGGGTGGGCGTGCTGGCTGGCGGAAGGATCGTATCAACCCCGGCACCGCCGCCACAGCCTGCCATCACTAGTCCGAACAGAGAAATACAGCCATACAGAGCTACTAAACGCGACCACTTTTTATTTTGGTTGTTCATACTTAGCGTCCTTTTAAACAGAGGTGATTAGATTTATAAAATAAACCCAGCTTAAAACCTATCTAATGAGCTATTATCGGGCCAGTCTGACCGCTATTCGCCAGGGTGCTGGCAGATTGCAAATCGTTCCACGCTACAGTCACCCCATCCTCTGGATGCAGCGTGCCTAATGGCAAAGCTAGAGTTACGCTATGAGTAACCGCATTATAGCCTGCGCTTTCTACCATGACGGTTTTACCATTAACCGTGACCGTATAATGGGTGGCATCACTGGCGCTAGCCGCATCAAGTGCTGCGGTGAATTTTAATTGCACATTGTCCTCCATCACACTGGCTGTCGCTGTAGAAAGCGTTATGGCTACCAATGGTGCAATGGTAGCCGTTGCACCTCTTTTAGTAAGCGTTTGTAGCACAGGCGGACTGACGCGGAATGATCTATCAATAGCCCGTGCGTTTAATTGGTAGTTACCTGGTGGCAAGTTGGCAGGCAGGGTTACCGCCCACTTCTGCGTTGCCACTCGACTCAGGTTTGGATTAATTGCTAATTTGTAGCTGGTCGCAGTGGGACTGGATGTGAATTGAATAGTGGGTAGGCTACTCCAATTCAGGTATTGGCCACTCGCATTTTGCAGAGTCAGCACAGCAGTGAAAATTCCACTCTGGTCATCCACTGCCGTACCGCTTACGGTGGTAGCTGTGGAGTTCACCGTTAATGCCGTAATAGTGGGTGCAATGGTATCCGTTCCAACTTGCCCAAAGTTCCTATCACGCACATTGGCATTGGTAACAGTAATCGCTTGAGTAACCGGATTGAAGTAAAGACCGCTCTTAATTGGCACTACATAATACGAGCCAGACAGGGTGCTAAATGAATAAGTGCCCGTGCTGCTTGTGATGGTGCGACTAATGTTGTTGGAGTTAAGGGATAACAGCGTCGGGTTTACTGTCGCTGCTATTAGCCCCGGAAGATTGGCGCGGTTTACTAAAAATACAGGTATATTTGCCAGGGGCTTGCGGCTTCCGGTGGAAGAAGTTAAAGCGGTGTTTACCATTCCACTGATGGTGTAGCGGATAGTGCTGGTGCCAGTGAAGTTCATAGTGGTAATGCCTGTGGTGCCTAACGTTGCGGTACGTGAAGCAGGCGCGAAGGTGTACCCGCTCTTAATAGGAGTAAGAACATAGGTGCCGGAGCCAAAATCGCTGAAGCTGAACTTTCCTGTGTTATCGGATAGAACAGAAACTTTGCTCCCGTTGTGGATAATCCCAATGGTGGTTCCCGGAAGCCCTGCACCGCTGTTGTCCGTCACCTGGCCACTGAGCCGGTGACGGTTGAGGGCTGGGCCAATCACCGCTTCAAACTTCTGAGCCAGTAGCGCATAGCCAGCATCGTTGGGATGAAAGCCGTCATAGAAGTTGGCTGGCTCATAGGAATTAGGGTCGTTATACAGATCAACAGTCGGCACGTTATAGGTGGAGTTGACATCAGCGATAACGCGATTCAACGCAATGGAGTCGGCCTGGGCCAGTTGCTTTTGTGCATCGTTGAGAAACTTTGCCACCGGAATGCGGCTCAGGTCAGGCAGGTTAGCTGTCACGATGTAAGCCGCAGTCTCGTTGCGCAAGCGGCGTACAATGGTGGTGTAAGCCTCTCGAAAACGCGCTTCCAACACAGCCGTCGGCTCATTGCTGAACACGCTATCTTTAACATCATTGCCGCCCACCCAGAGCGTAACAAGTTGAGGGTTATCCGAAATGGCTGGCCCCAGCGCATTATTTTGAATATCAGGTGCCGTGTAGCCGTTAACCCCATGATTGCGGAGCGTCCACGGGCCATAATTCAGCTTGAGCCAATCGGCAATGCGATAGACATAACCATTGCTGAGGGTGGAAGCGCCATAACTGGTGGCATCACTGGCTCCCAGGGCCGAATAGGTCGCGGCATGGGTTAAGTTGGGAGCCAATCCCTGTAAGGCAACCCAGAGAGTAATGCAAAGGGAGGTGAACTTAAAGGTAGAGTTAGTTTTCACATTTAGAGTATGTCTCATGACAAGTGCAGAGGCTACTCTTTATATAACTCATGCATGGCCCGCCGCTAAAGCAGCGGGCTGAGGCTATAAGCTCGGTTCACCGGGCTACACATTCTATACTGCGCGGCGACAGCCCCGTTCAGGGGGCTTCCCCTTCAGCCCGCTGCTTTAGCGGCGGGAAACTATAACCATTTATCCTGGTGGCGGAAAGTTTCTGGCCGCATCATCCAATACCAAAATCCAGTCCTGCCCAGGGCCGCTGGAAGGTGGAGTCCATTGCAGAATGCCAGCACGATGAAAGTCGCCAATTGCTGTAGTCGTGCCCTGGCGTGGATCATACCAGGAAGCCCAAACCGTCTCCCCCGAAAGCTTATCCATATTTATTCCTACTGGCTTTCCAGAAGGGCAATAGATGAAGGCATAGCTGCCGTCGGAACTGCGCGTGGCTTGCACATGGTCGGGGCCAGTCCCGGCAGCGGAGGCTAAGAGGGATTGGTCGGGAATGCGCGTCAGGAAAGGGCGTGACTCCATCAGCTTACGTGCATATTGCATTTGAGTGGCTCCCGGCAGATGCACCGCTTCGCGCCAGGGGGTGCGAGCATGGTTGATGGATTCATGGCGAGCCGGATCAAAGAATTGCCAGATGTCGTGGCAGCCGTAAGTGTGCCCATGCGCTCCGGCGAATAAGGCCCAGTAGGCGAACTTGCGCACGTCATATTGATCCAGGAAGCCATTGTCCTTGTTAAACGCGGCGGGATGGTCTTCATAGCCGGGTTCTGCATCCAGACAGGGCTTGATGGGGGTGCGGTTGTAATCGGCCTCAATCTGCTGATAATTATCGTTGTTGAAGTTATGCCCCGACTGGCAAGTATTGAAATCGAGCCATGTCTCGTGGTGTAGGGAATCGGAGGAGGAGTGGCGACCCATATTATGATAGGTGATGAGGTGCCTGCCATCATCGCCCAATTTCAGGCCCGCTGCCATCGCCCGCCAGATGGCTAAATGCTGCTCACTTTCCACCGGACGGTCGCCGCCCAGCATCCAGATAATGGGCTGATTGGCATAGCGACTCCCTAAAAATGTGCCGAATGTTCTGGCATTTTCAGGGGTAAAGACTTCCGGGCCAATGCCCCATTTCTTATTGACCTTATCGCCCCAAGTTGGCAGCATCGCCACGTAAAGTCCTAAAGACGCGGCTCTATTGACCACATAATCTACATGCTGAAAATACTCTTCATTCGGTTGCGCTGGGTCATTATCTTTCAATGGCACATGGCCATAACGATTCGGTTCTGTCAGCCCATTATACTCGGCTAAAATGACAGCTTGAATAACAGTAAACTTTTGTGCGGCCTTAGCTTGTAGGTAGTAATCGGCCTCTTCCCGGTCGAGGCGATGGAAAAGTTCCCATGCCGTATCGCCTAAATAGAAAAACGGTGTGCCATTTTCAAGCACCAGGAAGCGTTTATTATCACTGACGCGCAGGCGTGATTGCCCAGCCATATTGAAGACCCCTTTGAAGTTTACGATGATAAGTGTAAGCCATTATGCCGTATCTGCATCGCTCTGGCTATAAGAAGTTTGTGATTAAATGGTGTTATCACAGTCTTGAGTGCAGTAAACCTACAGATGGTCAATCGTTATAGTGGAATGAAGATACTTACCACCCGACGGCTAAAGTCACGGCTATGAGACGCGGTTTCAACCGTCGGGTGATAAAGAGCAAGTTGCTTAAAGGATAATAAGAGTTCGTGCATCTTGAGGCTTGGCAATGGCTGGTAGTCATTTTGTGTGCCTTTGGCATCGGCTTATCGAAGGGCGGTATCGCTGGCATTGGTATTCTACCCATCGCCATCTTTGCCCTGGTTTTACCGGCCAGTGCCTCTGTAGGTATTGTGTTGCCCTTACTGATTTGTGGTGACATCGTAGCGGTTTCTATCTTTCGTCGCCACGCTGTCTGGGGGCACTTGCAACGCTTGTTTCCGTGGGCTGCTACTGGCATCATTGGCGGGTTCTTGACGCTCTATGGTTTACAGCAGACGCACTATGATCCTAAGCTGGTTAATCACCAAGTCGGGCGCTGCATTGGCGGCATCTTAATACTTATTGTGTTACTGCACGTCTGGCGGAGCAGGGCAACCAGTCATAATGATGTTGAAGCTAACCAGGAAGCCGTCCTCGTGCCGCAGAATTCCTGGCAGATTTGGGGCGTTGGCATCGCGGCTGGTTTTGCCACAATGGTGGCCAATGCCTCCGGGCCAATCTTAGTCATCTACCTGCTGGCGATGCGCCTGCCCAAGATGCAGTTTATTGGCACTGCCGCCTGGTTCTTCCTCATTCTCAATCTCTTTAAAGTGCCGTTTATGTATCTCTTGAATCTCATCAATGCTGCGTCGCTGACACTCGATTTGAAGCTGGCTCCCTGCGTCGTGGCGGGGGTGTTAACTGGCCGACAGATCATCGGACACATAGATCAAAAGCTATTTGAGAATATCGCTTTAGCTCTGACCTTTGTGGCTGCGCTGCGCATGATGTTTTAGGATGCAAGAAGAGAAGCACTGCTGGACACCATAAACAAGGATAAGGATTTATGTCTCAAACTGCTGCACCTGATGCCAAAATCAGTATTCTATTAGTAGATGACCGGCCCGCTAATCTGGTGGCGTTGGAAGCCATTCTCGAACCGTTGGGGCTTAATATCGTCACCGCAGGCTCTGGGGCCGATGCCTTGAAGTGCTTGCTGCGCGATGATTTCGCCGTCATCTTGCTCGATGTGCAGATGGCCGATATGGATGGCCTGGAGACAGCAGCCCTCATCAAAGAGCGCGAGAAATCACGCCATATTCCTATCATCTTTGTCACGGCTAATAACAAGGAACAGAAGCAGGTTTTTCAGGGCTATTCAGCGGGTGCCGTGGACTATATCTTTAAGCCCTTTGATCCTGATATTTTAAAGTCGAAAGTCGCCGTCTTTGTGGAGTTATATCGCAAAGGCCAGCAGATCGAACGCCAGGCGGAACTCTTGCGCCAGAAGAATGCGCACATGGAAGCTGACCTGCAAATGGCCCGCGAGATTCAAAGTGCTTTTCTGCCCCAGCAGTATCCCACGCTACCACCTTCAGTAACGACTCAGGAAAGCGCCCTCCGCTTCTGTCATCGCTATCTCCCTACGGCCACGTTGGGTGGCGACTTCTTTGATGTGCGCGCACTTTCTAATAATGAGATTGGCGTTTTTATTTGTGATGTGATGGGGCATGGCGTGCGCTCAGCCCTTGTCACGGCGGTGGTGCGGACGCTCATTGATGGCTTGGCCTCGGTAGCGCGTGACCCAGGCCGCTTTCTGACGGCTATCAACTATGACCTCATGGCGATTTTGAGTCGAATGCGCACGCCCTTATTCGCTTCGGCTTTATACTTTGTCGCTGATGTGGAAAAAGGTGAGATGCGCTACTCAAATGCGGGCCATCCCAGCCCGCTCCATGTGCGCCCAGCCGCTAATACGGTGGAGCCACTCAGTTTTACGGAAGAAAGCTCCGGGCCAGCGTTAGGCGTGTTGGGAGAAGTCACTTATGCGACCAGCCAGTGTTCCTTAGCGGTGCAGGATTTAATTGTGCTGTTCACTGATGGTCTTTATGAAGTCGAAGGGCCATCCGAAGATTACGACGAAGCACGGCTGATGGCTGCGGTGCGCCAGCGCATCGGATTGCCCCCGGCGCAACTGTTTGATGAACTGTTAGCTGAAATTCAACAGTTTTCCGTCAATGGCGAATTTGAAGATGATGTCTGCCTAGTCGGGATGGAAGTCGCGCGGCTGGGGGTGTCATAGGGGGATTGTGTTTAGGACTTATGTTAGGAAGTTACCGAGCCTGTGTCATTCCGAGCGGAACGCAGTGCAGTCGAGGAATCTTTAGTTTGTAAGTTGAAGTGTTATCAGATGTCATCTCAAGATTCCTCGACTTCGTTGCACTTCACTCGGAATGACAACCCGGCTGAGTAAATCCTATTATTGTTACGGTGAGCGTGTGCTGGCTGTGACATCCTCGTTCTTATCCGTGTCCATCGGTGGTTAATTTAATCCGACAGCCAGTATGCCAGATAAAAGAACGCATCGCGGGGCACATCCTGAAGATCAAAAGCTTTTTGCGCCTGCGGCGTGGCCTCGTTTGCGGGAGGCCGTGGCGGACTTCTCCTGGCTGCTCACACATGGCTATGCCACAAAATCAGTCCTAGCCCTGGTTGGTGATCGTTACCAGTTGGCAGAGCGTCAACGTTTAGCCGTTATGCGGTGCTCGTGTTCAGATCAATCACTAAAATATCGGCGCGAACATCGAAGCCACCCGAAAAACTTGACCAACCAGACGCTGCTCCTCGATGGTTACAATGTACTAACCACAGTGGAAGTCGCTTTATCGGGTGGGGTTGTTTTGCGGGGGCGTGATGATTGCTACCGGGATATTGCCAGTATGCACGGCACGTTTCGCAAGGTGGAAGAAACTTTACCTGCGCTGCTCCTCATCGGTGAGGCTTTAAGTGCCTTTGGCGTCCAGGAGAGCATCTGGTATTTCGATAGCCCTGTTTCTAATAGCGGACGATTGAAGGGGCTGGCATTGCAAATAGCCCACGAGCGAAGTTGGAACTGGCAGGTGGAAATTGTGATGAATCCCGATCCTGTGCTGGCCCACGCGCAGCAGATTATCGCAACCGCCGATAGTGTAATCCTCGATAGCTGTCACGCCTGGTTTAATTTAGCCAGTGAAGTCGTCACACGCTCTATTGTCGAGGCACAAGTGATTGATTTTTCTGCTAAGGGACAAGCCTGAGAGACTATAAGCTTAGTAAGACCCTATTTGGTTAGAAACTTCAGAGCTTGGCTTAAAATCAATTGTGTTTTTTAGCAGAACGTGTTAGCATTTTCGCAGCATTCATAGACAGAACGTTTTAATTTCAGGAGGCGGAGATGGAATATAAAGTTGCTGGCACAACCATGCAGACGGTGAGTATTGACCTGAATCCGGGGGAAGTGCTTTATAGCCAGACGAATACAATGGCGTGGATGAGCGATAACGTGCGGATGGACACAAACACCGGAGGAGGCTTTTTTGCGGGCATTAAGCGCAGCATGAGCGGGGGCAGCCTGTTTGTGACGGACTTTACGGCTGAGGGGCCAGCGCGCATCGCTTTTGCGCCGCGCTTTCCCGGTAGCATCTTGCCGTTTACCCTGGAGCCGGGGCAGTCGCTCATCTGCCGCAAAGAAACCTTTCTCTGTGCCCAGAAATCGGTGACGCTGGAGATTGCCATGCAGCAGCGCATGGGAGCGGGCTTCTTTGGCGGCGAAGGTTTTATCCTGCAAAGAGTGACTGGCCCTGGCACCGTTTTTCTCGACCTGTCGGGTGAAGTGGTGGTGGAGGACTTGAACCCCGGCCAGCGCCTCTTAGTACACGCCGGGCATGTCGGCATTCAAACGCCAGGGATTGATTTTAATATCCAGATGGTGAAGGGTTTCCGCAACGTGATCTTTGGCGGCGAGGGCTTGTTTCTGGCGCACCTCACTGGCCCAGGCCGTGTCTGGCTGCAAAGTATGCCCATTCTCAACCTGGCAGAAGAAATCGGGCGCTATCTCCCCAACCGTGAGTCCAGTTCAGCAGGTGCCGGAGGAGTGATTGGTAGTGTTGTCGGTGGGATTTTAGACAGTCGTTAGCCACTTATTTTAAGCGGCTTAATCACTGCCTGACAAGTGGGGACAGGCAGTGATTAAACCTTATGATAGTGCTTAATGCAATGCGGCACTTCTTTGTAACCGGCCTCAGGTAGAATTCAACCAGTAGCACGGGCAACGGCTGCCGCCGGATACCAATCACGGATTCGCACTTGAATACCAGTGCCTTTGAGGGCTGTGGCAAACTGCTGCGGATTAGTATTAGGCTTATTGAACGGATAGCGATAGTGGTAAGGATAAACAATGCGTGGATGGAAGGCGCGTGCCGCTTTAGCAGCTTCCTGGGGCGTCATGGTGTACGGCAAGTTCATCGGCAAAAAGGCGATGTCAATGTTCTTCAGGTGTTGCATTTCCGGGGTTGCTTCCGTATCGCCCGCGATATAAATGCGCTTGCCACCCAGAGTGAGGATGTACCCATTGCCCACACCTTTAGGATGAAACTTCTGCCCCGGCTTTGGGCCACGCACCAGGTTATACATCGGCACGGCTTCAATATGGATAGTTAGCTTCTTGTTATTGGTGCCAGTCGTGTTGAAATCCAGAATCGAGCCATTGGCCAGGGGACAGAGGCTACCGGACTTTATCGCCTGCGAGAGTTGACTCGTGATTGAATTTGGAGCCACGACATGCACAAAGGAACCAGCGACTTTTTGAATGGCGGCCTTATCAAAGTGATCCGGGTGGGCATGGGTTATCAGCACTAAATCGGCTTTCTTGGTGTAGCTGCCCCCACTGACTGGATCAGCGTCAATGACTTTACCCATGTACTCAATTTGTAAAGTTGCATGGAATATCGGAGTGATGCGAACCACACCCGTTTGCGTTTGCAGCGTGTCAGAGGTGGGGGCAACATTTGTAGCAGCAACATTCGTAACAGGTGCCGCGAAGGTGTGCGGGGCCAACAAAAAGCCAGCGATACCCATTGCCAGTAAGCGTAGGTGCGGGTGGAAAAATTTCTGCTGAGATTTCATAAATTAAATCCTTGAGACTCCTTATCTTTAACTGTTGAGCATTTTACTGTAAATGCAGGGACGATTCTGTGCCTTTAGGGACTGCATCGAAAGACCTTCTAGGTGTGGGAAAGTGTTAAGATTGGTGATGCGACTCTGAAATCGCTAGCTAAAACCAAATAACTGGCATCTAAACCCTTAGAGGAGATTCGTCATGGCCGCGCCCCTCGAACCCTATAGCGCAATGGCTCCCGCCGTTGAAGAAGCAGCCACGGCTGCTTGCCAACCGATGCTCAGCGGAGTGGTAGGTAAATATCGCTGGACAATCTGCGCCCTGGTCTTCTTCGCCACGACCATTAATTACATTGACCGACAGGTATTGGCTATCCTGGCTCCAACGCTCCAGAAATCCATTGGCTGGGATGACATTCAATATGGTAATATCCTCGCCGCGTTTCAAGCCTCTTATGCCATTGGGCTGGTGACAGTGGGCGGGCTTATTGATCGCATAGGCACGCGACGCGGCTACGCCCTCATCTTGACCCTGTGGAGCATCGCCTCGATGGGGCACGGGTTGGCACGCTCGGTCTTTGGCTTTGGGTTGGCTCGCTTTGCCCTGGGTTTGGGCGAAGCTGGTAACTTTCCAGCGGGCGTCAAAACTATCGCTGAATGGTTTCCCAAGCGGGAGCGGGCACTGGCCACTGGGATTCTCAATGCTGGTTCCAACACTGGTGCGATTGCGGCTCCCATCCTGGTGCCGATTATCACTCTTAAGTTTGGTTGGCAGGCTGCCTTTGTCTGTACGGGTGCCCTGGGCTTCCTGTGGTTAGCGGCCTGGTTGCCGATCTACCGCGACCCGGAAGTCCACCCACGCCTATCCCCGGCTGAATTCGAGCACATCCGCAGTGACCCCGCCGAGCCGACAGCAAAAATACCGTGGGTGCAGTTGCTGGGCTATCGTCAGACATGGGCCTTTGCAGTGGGCAAAGGATTGACTGATCCCATCTGGTGGTTCTACCTGACATGGACACCCAAGTTCATGGACACAAACTACCACATTAACCTCAAAACTATCGGGCCACCTCTGGTAGCGATTTATCTGATGGCTGATTTGGGCAGTGTGGCAGGTGGTTGGTTGTCGTGTGCCCTGCTTAAGCGCGGTTGGCACGTCAACGCTGCGCGTAAAACGGCGATGCTAATCTGTGCGCTGTGCGTGGTGCCGGTGATGCTGGCGGCCAAAGCCTCTAATATCTGGCTGGCTGTGCTCTTGATTGGGTTGGCGACCGCCGCACACCAGGGCTTTTCTTCCAACCTATTCACCCTTGTCTCCGATATGTTCCCGCGCCGTGCGGTAGCTTCCGTTTGTGGTATCGGCGGCACCCTGGGCGCGGTATTAGGTTTCTTATTTCAGATAGCGACTGGCCATATTGTGCAGTACATCGGGTACATCCCAATCTTCGTCATGGCCGGGTCTGCCTATTTGATCGCCCTGCTGCTGATTCAACTTCTTACGCCTAACCTCGACCCACCACCACTGGATTAATAACAGCTTGCTCGTTCATGCGGCTTTGTCAAATTTCCGCGATAATTATGGCTTGACCTTGCTTGTTGGCCCTGAATTGGCATCCTCCCTGATAGCTCAACCTATTAAAAGGAATTTATTATCATGGGAATGTTAGATAACAAAGTGGCGTTTATTACTGGCGGTGCAAGCGGCATTGGAGCCGGGACAGCGCGGCGTTTTGCCGAAGAAGGGGCGCACGTTGTTTTAGCCGATGTCCAACCCGACGAAGGTGAGAAACTGCGCCAGGAGATTGAAGCGGCTGGTGGGAAAGCCCTTTATGTGGATTGCGATGTCAGCCAACCCGCAGCGGTGCAAAAGGCTATTGAGACAGCAGTGGAGAAGTTTGGTCGCCTGGATATTGTCTTTGCTAACGCCGGTATCAATGGCATGTGGACACCCATTGACGAGTTGCAACCGGAGGAATGGGATAAAACGATAGACATCAATCTCAAGGGCACCTATTTGACAGTACATTACGCCGTGCCGCACCTCAAGCAAGCGGGCGGCGGTAGTATCTTGATTACCAGCAGCGTCAACGGCACGCGCACATTCTCTAACCCAGGGGCCAGCGCCTACAGCACCTCCAAGGCAGGACAGGTCGCCTTCATGAAGATGATCGCCCTGGAATTGGGCCGTCACCACATCCGCTGCAACGCAATTTGTCCGGGCGCGATTCACACCAATATTGATGAGCGCACCGAAAAACGGGACACCGAAAAGATTGGTATTAAAGTGGAGTTGCCCGAAGGCAGCCCTGCCCTTAACGAGGGACAAGGTGAGCCGGTGGATGTGGCCGATACCTGCCTGTTTCTGGCCTCTGACTTAGGTCGTCATGTATCGGGCGTGGAAATATTTGTGGATGGTGGCGCTTCGCTGCTGCGCTAGTGGTTACAGCCCCATTCCTGGCCTTCTGGCAAGGATAGGTTTATGGGGAGGCTGGGGTCATGGCCCTCACCCCCGCCCCCTCTCCCGATAACAGGAGAGGGGAGCACTAACTCCTACCTGCTCGTGGAGTATTACTTTTTGCACGATGAGAAGCGGATTAGCGTGACCTCCCCTCTCCCAAGGTTGGGAGACCGGGCACCCTTTGGGTGGTGGGGGTGAGGGTCATAAAGTCTGTTTAACGGCGGCGTCCGGTGCGACCTCTGCCTCCAGAGCGCCCGGAGCCGCCGCGCCTGCCACGACGCGTGACCTGGCCTGGCCGTTTCAACTGTGACTTACGCTGACGGTGTTTATCAGGACGGGTCACTTCAACTCGCTGCTCGTGTTCGTCACTGGCTTCATTATCTTCTGGGGCATTAGGTGACCACGGTCCTTCCAACAGGTCTTGCAATTCTTCCCGCGTGTCCGCTCGGACGGCTCCGCGTTGGCCCCGGCTCACCATAAAACGGAGTGGGCGATCAAGCGTCGGTAGTTCTTCCTCTGTGAGCGTGCGCGCCAGTTTCTCCGGCAGGTGCAAGCGAGCGACCCCGACCAGGGATGTTGCCGGGGCTGCGGGTTGTGGCGTTGCATCGCGGGCATGGGCAATCGGTATAGGCTGCTCTTCGACCTCATAGGCAAGCTCTACCTCACGGTCACGCACTGGGACACTTGATGGAAGCCGCCAGAGTCGCTGGCGCAAGGCGGCGGGCACGAGGTCATCCACTCGCACCACTAAGCGTGCATTGCGAAATGCCAGCAGCGAGTTCACCCCTTGCTCATCAAGTTGCTGCTTATAAAGCGCGGTGAGTTCGGCAAAACCAAGGCGTGGCGTTTGGCCCGCTGAACGCCGATATAGCTCGCGCACCTCTTCAATTGCGGCGCGGTTCTGTTTGACTGCCATGTGCTGCGCTTCTGAGCGTGCCACGGCCTCGGCGAGTGCTTGCCGTGCCTGCTCCGCCATTTCCGGCGGGAATTTTTTGACTGGCTCACTCTCGCGCTCTAAGATAAAGCCGAAATACTCGACTTTACGCTTGAGCATGAGGGGAGCATCCATGCGCCGCGCATCATAAACCATCTCTACCGGGCCGCTTCGTGCGTAGCGGCGCAGCCGGTTGAATGGAATCTGCGTCCCTTCAATGGAGGCGCGTGGCACACCGTGACGGTCAGCGAAGTAATGCAGCGTGCCAGCGATGGCTCCCCCGTCACCGCACATGCTGGATTTCGATACCCGCGCCTGCTGCCCATCGGCGGTCTGTTCGTCAATCACGAGGTCAAAGGGCATATATTGCGCGACGAGGTCAGTAAAGCGGCGTAGGGTAGTTTCATCGGCCATTGGCATGTGGGCCGGTAACGGCAGCCCCACGCTCCGAAACAGGCTGGCCATGCCCAGCGCAGCGTCCTCAACTGACTTCACCAGCACTCCACGCTCTTCCGCCCAGGCAGCGATGGCCTTGGCTTCAAAAAAGTGACGCGGCAGCCCGTAGACTTCGCCAATGTAGCCCGCACGCTCATACGCCTCAGCATAGAGGTTATAAGCAGTAAGGTGGTCGCTGCCCCGTATGATTAAACCCGATAGGTTGCGCTCCTCCCGCGTCATGCGGTGAAGGCTTTCCACCGCGCTCATCACGGCCAGATAAGGCATGAGGTCATCATCGGCGTTGACAATCAATTCGGCCCAGGCACGATCTACGGGTAGAGCCTCCACCGCCTTGCCATACGTCGAGAGCCGTCCCTGCTCATTGATAATGCCGCGCTGTTGCAACCCGGTGAAGGCGCGACGATAGGCGATGCGATCCAGAGGCACGGGCAAATCCAGGTCGTCGGCCCGCACGCCCAGGTCAGCACAAGTGAGCGCAACTCGCTCGGAATCACCGGCAAGCTGAAATTCAGGTGGGGTGGGGCGCAACGACTTGAAATCAATAGCGCGATCTGAAAGAATGAAGACGCGCCCGCCTGCCACCCGCCCATGCACGCGCCCCGCCATTTGTAAAATTTCGTTGCTGCCAAGGTGCAACTTGGTGAGGACGTTGCGCCCGTGCGTGATAACATTGGAAAAACGTGAGTCTTCTATAATGACGGTGTCCAGCCCACGCACATTCAGCGCACTCTGTCCAGCGGCAGTCATGGCCAGCAAGTAGGGTTTGGGTGCCCCGCTTTCTTCCAGGAAAGGGCGAATCACACGGATTGGCTCACCACCATGATAATAGGCTGTATTCAAGCGCGGGAAGCGTAAACGCACATCGCTGGCCGCCTGCTCGACTCCCGCGCGCGTGGGCAGGAACATACCCACTCCACGCTTTTGCCGTGTCATTTCTTTCAGAAAACGCTCATCCAAAAACTCGCGCGGCTCACGATTTACCACTTGCACATCCGCTGCCTTTTCCGGGTCAAAGGAATACACCTCAAGCACATCGGCAGAGTTTAGATAGCGCCGGTAAAACGTAGGGTCTACGGTAGCGGAAAGCCAGATGAAGCGGCACCCGACGCGCTTGCCTAACGCCAGGCAGAGTTCCAGTTCGGCGGAGGTCTGGTGGATTTCATCTATGACCAGGGTGTCATAGGGCAAGATGTCGCCATCTTGAAACCAGCGGCGAGCGATGCCAGTCGTCACGACAATAGCATTTAAGTGAGGCAGTTCGGGAGTCGCTTCGCGCTCGCGGTTGACAACCCCGATGCGCAGCGGCGTGCGCAGAATCTCTTCGGCTATCGGGCGGATAGCAAGCGTCTTGCCCGTGCCGGTGCCAGCAATAATGCCGAATCCCTGGCCGCTGCGCGCCATCTCGCGCACGCGCTCACCGTAAGTGCGTTCCAAATAGGTGTCGAGATGCAGACCGAGAGCAATCTCAATCGTCTCGCACGCGGCCCGTGTCGGCGCAATCACGATCACGCGGCCAGTGGGCGGTTCCCCTGCAACAAAGGCACTGTGATCTACTGGTAAATAACGGTCTTGAACAGAGCGCAGCATGGATGCTATCGGTGTGCAAGGACGAGGCCGCTTTGGATAAGCTCACGCAGAGACGCAAAGAGCGCAGAGAGGGGATAGAGAATCGAGGATAGAAGATCGCAGATCGTGGGGACTACTGGCTATAACGATTTTCTATCCTCTATCCCTCTGCGTGAGATTCAAGATAGCATTCGCTCGACCTCATCATCCCAGGTGCCAGCGACGTGGACGCCGTGTTCTGCTAAACCGCCTGTGGCCTGGGGGCCACTGAGATAGGGCCGCTTGCCTACTGCGAAACCGCTGACTGCTTCTTGATTGACATCGCCATTGATGAAGTGCAGAGCCATGCCTGCTCGCTCTTTATCGGTTGTATTAGCTTTGGTACAGTGGGCGGTGCCGTAAGCAAAAAAGAGGGCACCGCCAGCCGGTAGCTCAATGGGCAGGGCGCGTGCTTCGGGAGGATAGCAGCGAATGTGGTGGTCGCTATGGGGGTCGCGGCTATGCTCATACTCCTCGCGGAAACTGCCAGGAATAATTTGCATGGTACCGTTAGCAACTGTCGCTTCATGCACGGCTGTCCAGAGGGCAGTGCCTTTGAGCGGGTCGCTGAGGCGAAAGTAGGCGTTGTCCTGATGCCAGTTGGTGCCTGCGCCGTGACGAGCGGGCTTAAGGAAAACTTGGTCGAGATGCAACAATACCGGGTCGCCAATAAGTTGACTCACCGCTTCTACAACTTTAGGGGCAAAGGGCATGGCACGAAAGAAATCACTCTTGTCCCACATCGGACACAACTGTAAGTTTGCTTTTTCTTGAGAAGTTGTTTTACCATCGCCGTCCGTGGCTACGTTGCGCAACAATCCATCTCGTTTCAGTCGTTCCAGTTCGGCTTGCATAGCCGCCACTTCGCGCTCGTTCCAGAAGTGCGGCACGGCCACATAACCTTGCTCTCGAAACTGTTGAATCTGCTCTGGGGTAAAAGTGAAAGGCACGACACTGGCTCCCTATCTTTACAGTGACTTTATGGATTATGTCCTACTTCAAAACCATACCCTTGGGAATAACCACAACGCCTTCGGGCGTAACGGTGAAGCGTTGGCGGTCGGCTTCTAAGTCATGACCGATGACGGTGCCTGCGGGAATCTTGACGTGTTTATCAATGATGGCACGGCGGATGCGGCAGTGGCGACCCACTTCGACATCATCGAAGAGGATGCTGTCTTCCACATCAGCCCAGGAGTGAATAAAGCAGCGTGGGCCGAGAATGCTGCGCACTACGGAAGAACCGCTGACAATTGCGCCCGTGGCCAATAACGAATCATGGACTATGGCTAAGCGGTCTGTGCCGTGGCAGAGGGTTTTGGCAGGTGGGCCAGGTTGGGAGCGACGATGAATAGGCCACTCATCGTCGTAGAGATTGAAAGCGGGGGAGCCACTGACTAAATCCATATTCACATCATAATAAGAAGCCATTGTTCCAATATCGCGCCAGTAGACTTCGCCATTGTGGTGGTTATCGGTTTTGTTTTCATCCACGAAAGGATAGGCAAAGACGCGATCTTTATCGCGCACCATGCGCGGTATGATGTTCTTGCCGAAGTCGTGCTCAGTATCTTGCTTAACATCCTCAATGACACGGCGCACTAAGATGTCGGTGGAGAAGATATAAACGCCCATCGAAGCATAGCTTTCATTGGGTGAGCCGGGGATAGTGGGTGGGTCTTTGGGCTTTTCAACGAAGCGCGTGATGCGTCCGGTTTCATCGGTGCCCGCGACGCCCAGACGTTTAGCTTCTTCCCGCGAGACTGTGGTGCAGCTAATTGTCAGATCAGCATCATGGCGCAGATGGAAGTCCAACATCTTGGCGTAATCCATCTTATAAATATGGTCGCCGCCCAGAATCACCACGAAGCGCGGGCGTTCTTGTTCCAGCATATAGATATTCTGGAAAATGGCGTCGGCTGTGCCCTGATACCAACGTTTCACATTGCGTTGTTGAGGCGGAATCACATCAATATATTCGCCCAAGACAGCATTAAAAAGACTCCAGGTAGCTTGGATATGGCGTTGTAGCGAGAAGGATTTGTATTGCGTGAGGACTAAGATGCGCCGCATTCCGCTATTGATGCAATTGGAAAGCGCGAAATCAATAATACGATAATGCGCTCCAAATGGGACAGCAGGCTTGGCGCGGTCTTTCGTGAGCGGATAAAGACGTTCGCCCTGTCCACCGGCCAGCACCATCACCATTGTCTGTTGCAGTTCGGATTCTTGTCCGCGTGCGAAGACACCACGACTGATGGTGGGCGCGTAATGCACTGCATTGGGACGCGCATAACGGTCTACGGGCGAAGCGGGTGGCTCGGTGCCATTGCTTAGGGTGGAACTGGCGTTCTTAACGGCTGCTTCGGTTGGCGTTGTCTCCGATGCAGTTTGTCCGTTGGTGGAACGTTTAGTAGAACGGCGGGACGAGGCAACTTTGGTTGCTTTTCTCATGGAAGCCTCACGCAAGGGGATAAATGAATTGACAACTTTGGGTTGTCGTCATTGGTTTTACCCGTTCTCTCCCTTGTTGTAAAGGGGGTGAGGCTTTAACTGGCACTGTCGTTCAATAAATTTTGGACGGTAGACTTCAAAGTGGATAGGTCGGAGCTTTTAACCACGTAAGCATCGGCTGACCAGGAAGTAAATGAATCCTGATAGCTGGCATAGGCTGTATTGATGATGACTTTAATTTGCTTGTCATATTCCAGGAGTTGGCTCAGTGTATCCAGTCCATCCATGACAGGCATGTTAATATCGAGGATCACGAGGTCGGGGCGATTGTCTTTGACTGTAGCGAGTGCCTCACGCCCATCTGCGGCGGTTAACACGTTGTAGCCTTCATCACTTAGCTCTTCGGCATAGAGAGCGCGTTGATTCTGGTTGTCCTCTACGATTAAAATGGTTTTTTGTGCCATAGCGCCCACCTTTCTTCCTCAAATTGTTATTGTACTGTTTCCATAGTCTGGTGCCTATAATGATTAGGTTATAGGGCTATTAAGAATTTATGCGACTTATATTAGCGCCAGGCATAGTGCCAGGGCCGTGCGGCCAAGAGCCAAGATTACGGGCTGGAGGATAAAGATCGCGGTACAATGCGCAACGGCAAGGCGAGAATAAAAGTTGTGCCTTGCCCCTGATTCGAGTAAGCTGCGATTTCGCCGCCGTGATCCTGAATAATTCGTCTGGTGATTGCAAGACCCAGGCCAGAACCTTGAATTTTGGTCGAAAAGAATGGGTCGAATATCTGCTTGATGGCGTGCTCTGAAATGCCCACGCCGCTGTCCTTCACTTCAATTTCCACAAAGCGTTCCGCGTTATCGCCACGCGTGGCGAGGCGCGTGCTAACGATGAGAGTCCCCCCTTCCGGCATAGATTGCGCGCCATTGCGAATGGTGTTGAGCAAAGCTTGCAGGAGCCGACTGCGGTCTACCATCATCGGCAGCAAGTTGGGGTCTAAGTGCTTCTCGACAGTTACCCCGGCGGCTTTGAAATCGGCTTCGGCCAGGAGTAGCGCGTGCTCCACAATCTCATTAATGGAGTGCGGGTGCAGGTCTAAGCCACGGGGTCGTGTCATATCCAGCAAATCAGTTAGCAACTCTTCCAGGCGGGTGACTTCGCCCACTATGACTTCGGTTTTGCGCTGCACCCGTTCGATATCGTCCGGGCGTTTCAACACGCTCCGCGCAAAACCACCAATGGTAGCTAGGGGATTCCTGATTTCATGGGAAACCCGCGCCGCCATTTCACCGACCACGGCCAATCGCTCCGCAGAGACCAACTCTTTCTGCGCCTTCTGAAGTGCCTGGTACGTGAGCGCGTTGTCAACCGTCAAGCTTGCCTGTTGCGCGAGGGTGTCGAGGAGTTGAATATCATCCGGCTCAATAGGATGACCGGAATAGAGGTTGTCCGCCAGTACCAGTCCCACAATACGATCTTTGGCAACTAAGGGCGCAATAGCGATTTCTGAAGCGGTAAATAAATCCAGTACTGCCTGGCGTTGTTCCTGCTGCTGCACTTGAACCAGGCCCGGTTGGGGGGCGACTATCTCATCCCGGCGCACCAGAACGGCGCGACGTGCGCGCACGGCATCCGCGAGGATTGAAAAATAAGGGTTATTCAGGTCGAGGGTCAGCCCCAGCGTCCTTTCCTGGAGCGGGGTTAAATGCGTCAGGTCGAGAGTGTTCTCTTGTGCCAGAATCTCTTGCAGGCTAAGTTCGCGCACGCTGATCTCATGCCAGATTTTGCCCGCTTCCTCTGCCGAAGATGGCCCCAAAGCCAAAGCCCCTTTGAGCACATCATTGCCCTCTTCGCGCAACAGCAAAAAAGCGCGGTTAAAGCCTAAGGCGGCTCCGGCGGTGATGCAAGTTAGCACTGTATGCAAGACGCGGTTGATGTCGAGCGAAGCCTGGAACATGCGCCCCATCTCGTTCATCATCTGTAACTGATAGGCTTTGCGGAAGCGGAGCGTCAGGTTGATGAGCAATACCACCACCTGCGCCTCGCCTCGAAAATAAACGCGGGAGAGGCGGATGTCGAAAATCAGCGTAGATTCTGGTGTCCAGACATGGATTTCTTGTAGCTCATGCGGGGTACCGTTGGCGGTGACATCGCAAATCACATCAGCCAGGCGATATTTTTCCGTGACCGTCTTGCCTAATACCGAAGTTATAGGCTGATTTAATAAAGCTTCGCGTGGCGTGCGTAGCGTCTGGCTCAGGCGCTCATTGACTAATTTAATATGGCCTTCACGGTCTACCACCATGAGTGAGTGGAGCATGGAGGTAATAAGTGTCTCATTGAACTCGCTCAACTCGTGCATCTCGCGGAAAAGACGGCTCGATTGAATGTGCGCCGAGATAATGGTGGCCGCCGTTTGCAGGGCGACGGCATCGTGGGCATCGAAGACATAAGCCTCAGCACTTTGCACACTGATAGCACCGATGATCTCGCCTTCCATCACCACTGGTACACAGATTTCCGACTGGGCATCACGATACACCCCTGGCGCGCGTTGGTGATTGCCATCGCCTGCGTTTTCATGCGTGATGTAGAGAGTCTCGCCATGCTGTGCCACCTGACCGGGTAATCCAACATCTAAGGGATGCCGCCACCCGATGGGAACCGCTAACCCATGACCTCCGGCCTGGGCCACCGCGATAAGTGCGCCACAATCACCCACAACTTGCTGTGCGGGAGCCGCAGGCTCAATTTTATCTTCGTTTGTCGCTGAGTTGGTTGGGGCAGTAGCATCAGTTATTGTTGATGCGGAGTGGGTGCCCGCCAGCACTTCATCTCGCTTAGGCTCACATAAAAAGAAGGTGGCATCGCAATCACGGAAGTGAGTTTGGATAGCGACAGTAGCCTGATCTAAGAAGGACTCAACATCGCGTGTGGTCAGGGCGCATTTTTGCACTTCGTTAATGAGCGAAAGATGCCGCGCCCGGCGCTGTTCCTGAAGAAAAAGGTCACGGTAACGTTCTTCACTTTGCTGTAACTCTCTGGTGCGGTCGGCAACACGTTCTTCCAACTGCTCGGCATAATTCCGCAGTTCATGCTGCATCTGGCGAAGCTGGGTCACGTCGCGCACGATGACCTGGGCGACTGGGTTGCTATCAACATTAATCCAGTTGCACGACAGCGAGACTGGCACCGGTCCGCCATCCGGGCGTTGCATGGTCATATCTTCCAGTCGGATATTGGAAGAGCCACCAGATTGCGTGGTCAGCCACTGAACTTGTTCCTGATGCTCAGGCGGAAACAGCTCACTAAAGCTGGAACCGAGCAGCCGCGAACGGGGCAAGCGTAACAGACGCTCGGCTTGCATGTTGACTTCAATGATGCGGCCTTCGCCAGGACGAAACGAAATAATGGCTTCGGAGGCGTTCTCAAAAAGCGAGAAGTATTTAGTTTCTGATGCCTGCCACTGTCTGTCGCGGGCACTCTGATAGGCGTCGGTGAAAGTCAGTTCGATTTCGCTGATTTGGTCGTCAATAATTTCGCTCATGCGCCGCACTAAGGCTGGTTCATCCCCAAATTGGCGCTGCACCATTTTGGTGAGAACCTGACGGTGCATTCCGGCTAAGCGCATCATCTGCGTGGCGGGAATATTCTGCCGAAATCGTTCATGAGCACGCTGGTGCGCGTAATGAAAACAGCGCCGATCCGTTGGATCAGAGATATTTTGCACCAATAACTTTAAGAGCGTGCTAACCGCTTGACGATAATCGCGGGTGTTGGCCAGTTCCTGTACTTCTCGCAGGTCAGGGGCTTCCTTGACGAGTTCTAACATGCGATCCAGAACTGTGTCTTGTCGCTTGAGGAGATAATTAGAAAGTAACTCGCGGACAGGCGGTTGCGTCATATTTAGTCCCGCCTCTTACTGTCACTTGGCCCTTCAACACAAAGTACACTAAGAGGCTATAAAGCCCACGAAGAAAGCACTCAGACCCGCCGCTAAAGCAGCGGGCTGACAAGACAAGCCCCCTAAACGGGGCTACCAGGCAAACGCAGCCCGGTTCACCAGGCTTTTGACTCTCAGCCGCTGCTTTAGCGGCGGGTTTGCGTAACTCTTGCCCTTCGCTATCAAGTTTATCCCGCTTTGTGTCTTTTGTGCTTTCTTAGTGGGCTTTGTGTTGAAAATTGAATTGTAGCAATGTTCAAACTTCTACTTCATTGAGGAATTCTTTGACGCGCTCAGGAGCGACTGGGTTAATGTAAAAACCAGTGCCCCATTCAAAACCGGCGACATCGGTCAGGCGCGGCAGAATGTCAATACGCCAGTGATAGTCCTGGGCAATGGTGCCCCAGTAATCGGGATGTCCCGGCTTGGGGCGTTGACTGGGGGCCGTTTGGAGCATGAGGTTGTAGGCGGGATCATTGAGGGAGAGTTTCAGGCGTCGAATGCTGCGTTTGAGCGTTTCGCCCAGGGCGTCCATTTCCACTGGTGTCATGAGGGTGAAGTCATGGCTGTGGCGGCGCGGGTAGATTTGCAATTCAAAGGGGAAGCGTGCAGCAAACGGGCTGAGCACCACAAAATGCTCATTGGCCTCCACCACGCGGTCTTTCATGGAAAGCTCCTGGCGAATCACATCACAAAATACGCAACGACTCTTGCGCGCATAATAGTCGCGGGCTGCCTCTAACTGGTCGCGCACCTGGCGCGGCGTGATGGGTAAAGCGATCACTTGCGAGTGAGGATGCGCAAGCGTTGCCCCGGCAGTTGTGCCGCTGTTGCGGAATAAAAGAATGTAGCTGAAACGGTCATCGTGGCGCAGGGCTGTCATGCGGCTAACATAGGCCGTGAAAATATCACGCATCTCCGCCTGAGTCGCATCCGACAGGTCCCAATCATGCTGCGGATTTTCGATGATAATCTCGTGCGCGCCAATGCCATTCATCATGTCGAACATCCCTAAACCCTGCGGGTCCAGATTGCCCTCACTGCTCAACGCCGGAAATTTATTGGGCACCACCCGCACTTGCCAGCCCGTGCTATTAGCGGGGGCTGAGGCGGGGCGACCCCACTGGGCGATTTCGGGCGGGGTACGGTTTTCGTTACCGGGACAGAAGGGACAAAACGCGCTGACGGGAGCGGTGCCAGTGACGGCAAAATCAGTGGGGCGGCGACCCCGTTCGGAGGCAATGATAACCCAGCGATCTATAATGGGGTCTTTGCGTAATTCAGGCATCTAAGGAATCCTCGACATTCTATAAAATAAGCACGAGCGAAATCACCGCACTTCATCGCCAAAGCAATGATGCGCTTTCTGGAAGGTGCATTAGGCTCTTATGCCATTATCGGTTTTTAGTGTGGAGAGTGCAATGGCGGCGCGGGACATCGGCGACGGCGAAAAAACGCTGGACAGTGACCGGACAGTGCGAGGTCGCCAGTTCACCGGTCTCCGCGCACACCGTGGCGACTACTTCTTCATCCCCAGTCGAGGCAGTAACTTCATCCTTTGGTTTGGCCCGCGCGGTTTTCCCGAAATGATAGGCGACGTTGGTATGGCGCTCTAAGCTGCCCTGACGCTGCCCATCACTATTCTCATCCGTCGTGGGGTGGTCGTTCTGGTTGTCTGGCAAATCCAGCTTTTCGTTATTGCCGGTGCTCTGGTCATCTTGTACGGTCGGCTCTTGCCCCCGTTGCCGTGTGTCAGATGTATCTTCGGGATAAGTGTTGTCACCAGTATCATGCCGCGCCGGGTGCCTGATTCCGACGGCTTGATCGGTGGAGGAATCATAACCTAAATCGCCCGGTTGAGGACTGGAAGATGAGTCATAGGTGTCACCCAACGAACGCGATCCATGCGCTCGTGGCACATGGATGTTGCAGTATTGGGTGGGAGCGCCGCCTGTTGCGCCGCCTGCCGAAGAGAACTGTTCGATGCGAGTGGAGGGGCAAGCCGAAGTCGCTCGCAGCCCACTCTCATTACAGATACGCACCTGGACATATTTTTTAAATTGAGCTGCTACCATCTGCCGCATTGCTGTGGCGCGGGCATCTTCCACAACTTTCTGGATTGGATTGCGGTGGCTCCAAATATCAAGGGCGCGCACCATAAAATCACGCCAGAGGGGAGCGCACCATTTGCCACCTGCCGAGTTGCCCCCCAGATCGCGTGGTCTATCGTAGCCCATCCAGACTCCACAAACCAGGTCCTTGGTAGCACCCATAAACCAGATGTCTTTATTGGAACTTGTCGTGCCCGTTTTACCAATCACATCAACGCCGCCGATTTGCGCGTTCTTGCCAGTGCCTTCGGTCACTACGCCGCGTAGCATGTCCCACATACCGTTGGCTGCCTCTGGACTCAAAACGCGTGCCCCGCGCACCGGATGGCTATGCTCCATGATGGTCTCACCAACCGCATTGTCCACGCGTTCCACCGGGGTAGATTCGGCGCGCAAGCCGCGTGTGGCGAATACGCCAAATGCTGAGGTGTGTTCCACTGGGGTTAATTCGCTGGTACCCAGGGCAAGGGTGGGCACTGGCACCAGGGAAGACTGAATGCCCATCAGGTGGGCTTTTTGAATGACGTTTTGAATACCGACTTTCAACAAAACGCGCACGGCAGCTACGTTGTTCGATTGTGCTATCGCTTGACGGAAGCTAATGTTGCCATCATGCCGGAACGTGAAGTTTTTGATTTCATGACCGCCGGACTTAACTTCGCGGTCACCATTAACGCGCAGGGGCCGATCCACAACTCGTGAATCCGGGCTATAGCCCATTTCTAAGGCGGTGGCATAAACGTAAGGCTTAAAGCTGGAGCCGACCTGACGTCGGGCTTGGGCCGCTCGGTTGAATCTGCCATTATGCGCGTCATCATAGTAATCGCGTCCACCCACCATCGCTAAAAGATGGCCTGTATTGGGATCAATACATACCAAAGCCCCTTGCAGATAAGCGGAGCGCTGCGAATACCACCCCACATGCTCTTTTAAGAGCATCTCCGCATTCGCCTGCATCTTGGTGTCGAGAGTGGTGTAAATCTTGAGGCCAGCGGTATTGAGATAGTCGTCCGTCCAGTCATACTGTCGCTGCAAATATTGCTTGACATAGGCTACGAAATAAGGCGCAAGCCAGTGCGGTTTTTGGCGATGCTGGTTTAGGTAGCGAACTTTAGCGCGGGCGATATCGCTTTCTACCGAAGTGTCTTTCAGTGCCTGCTGATACTGGCCCCAGTTGATCTTCTTATTCTGGAACATCTCATGAAGCACAATGGCCTGGCGCTTTTTGGCGTTGTCAAAGTGATAGAAGGGTTCCAGGCGCTTTGGCTGCTGCGGTAAGCCAGCCAGCAGTGCGGCTTGGGCTATCGAGAGGTTGCGGGCTGGCTTATTAAAGTACAAGTGAGAGGCCGCTTCGCATCCGGTGGCGTGGTTGCCATAAAAGATTTCATTGAGGTAAAGCTCCAGAATTTCGTCTTTGCTGAAACGTCGCTCCAATTGCAGGGCGAGGAGGGCCGTTTGCAGACGGCGCGAGAAGGTTTTTTTGCGTTTGAGATAGAGATTGACAGCTAACTGCTCGGTAATCGTTGAGCCGCCTTGCGAGGTGCCCCCCGAACGGTAGTTAGCCAGGGCCGCACCAACGATGCGTTTGGCATCCATGCCGGGGTGGGTGTAAAAGCGAGCATCTTCAACTGAAAGGGTCGCATCCACCAAGCGGCACGCTTCTTTGCGCACGACTGTGCCACGCTTGCGCTGCACCATAAGCTGATTAATCGAGACCCAGTCGCGCTCATCGCCTTTAAACTCCGCCAGTAAAGTGCCATCGGCTGCATACACTCGCGTCGCCTCGACTTTGTTGCGCAATGTGATGTAATGCGTATCTGGCACGATTTGTGATAGTTCATCGTAGATACCCTTGCCAATGCAAACCGTGACGACGATCAGGCAAAAGAGTATGAGTTGGATGGTGATGAAAAACCACTTCACGTACCACCAGAAAGAATGGCGGGGGCGGGGCTGATTGATGTCCGTGCGCGCTGGCGAACGTCCGGGCGTGCCCGTGCGCGGCGCAGCGGGCGCTGAACCGGGAGTTTGGGGTGAACCGACACCTTGCATAGATAAATTCTCCTGCTCCCACGGTAGCATTGGGATGCTCATGGGCTTTAAGACGGAATATGGCGCTCAGTTAGCCGCAGGGAACAGAGAGTCGTGTTTATCTTAATCACTCTATTCCGACTATAATTAACGGTAAAAATGCCGTGGCATTCCGTGACTTAATACTTTTTTCGGCCTTTTACGTTCCTTAAAGCGTGCCTTATCATAATAGGTCTGTGGCTCTGGGCACAGCATAACACCCGCTGCATAATGTGAGCGGGTGTTATCGGAGTGTACTGAAATCCATGAAAAAGGGTCAAACTGGCACTTGACAGCCAAGACATCGTAGAGACGCGATTAATCGCGTCTCTACAACCTGTAACAGGTCAGTAGCACACTTTATTTAGACGTGATACACCTTACTGCGCTTCCTTTAATAGCGGCTTATGGGCATAATTCAATACTTCCATTTAACCAACGTCCGCATTTTATTAGCTCTTAATCACTGGCTGTCACAACAGTCTGACATCTATGCTCTGGCGTTGGGATTTGCGGAGCATGGTGTTGACCTCCTGGTATTAGCGACGTTGGCCTGGTTGTGGTTTTGGCCCGATCCTAAAGCCCGTTCTGTGATGCAGCCGCTCGTCCTAACCCCTCAAGATAATAAGCAACCGGGTCGGGCTAAGACCAGCGCCGTGTTTGGCAAGCTGCAAAAGTTAGTCCCCCGGCGCTCCACCTCCGAGGTCGAGACGTTTATGCCAACCCGACCTACGATACGCCTTTCCCGCGTCGAAAGCCGCGCCCAGGTCTTAGTTTTTATAGCTGCCGCACTTTTGGCGTATATCGTAGCGAGACTTATTGCTCTGGGGCTTGATGTGGAGCGGCCCTTTATGACTTACCTGCCAGTTCATAGCGGCGTGGCGGGAGCTTTTATCGGGCAGCGAGAATTTGGCTCCTTTCCCAGTGACTATGCCGTTCTGTTAGGTGCTTTACCTATTGCCCTGTTGCAGTGGAATAGTCGCCTGGCGTGGGCGTGGGGCGTCCTGGCAATTGTGGTGGGATTGCTCTCTATTGCCCTTGGCCTGCACTATCCCTCTGATGTACTGGGCGGTTTTATCCTGGGGATTGTGATTGCCAGTGCCGCCGTTGCAGTGTTTGAGCAGCAGGGACAGGTTTATGAGGCGGGCCATTATTTAGCGCGCACCTTTGACCTTTCGAGTGCGCCCTATTGTTACTTTCTCTATTTCTTCTTAGGGGTCTTAACCATCGAGTTTCTGCTGCATTTCCAACATTTACTGGATGTGATTTATTCCGTCCGTGGCACTTTTTAGTCGCGTGCTGGGCATTGAAATACCCGGCGGGGAGGCGGTCAAGCCGCCAACCGTCCTACCGGACGGGACGCTCATTAAAATATTATCCTTGTGCCGTCCGTGAGGACGGTTGGCTTCAGCCTTCTCGCCGGGTATTTCAATGCCCGGCCCAAACTAAGAAACTATCATGAGACCTGATCAAGTTCGCAGCGTAGCCATTGTCCTTTTAATTTTAATCATGGGCACGGTGCTGGTGGCCGGACGCCCCCGCCACTCAGCGCAACCGCTCGATATTTCGCATAACGGGGTGCATGGTCTCTATACTGTGAAGAACAAAAAGGGCGAGTTGCTGTTTTATAATTTTCGCGCTGTGGAGCCGGGAGTTATCTATCGGGGCAGTGGCTTTCCCCGCGATAAGGTTGTCACTGAGGGTGGTAAGAGAAGCCTTGTACCTGCGGCCTATCAAGATGGGCAAGCGTTCAATTTCTTCCGTGCAAGGGGCATTCGCCATATCATAGCCTTGCGCGAAGAGGACGATGAATTTCATGCCGAGCAAGGTTACTTTGAATACTGGAATAAATATTGGCTCCAACAGAACCAGCCTCAAGCTACCATTATCGTCACGGCGCTACCAGTGCGTTCTGGTCACGCTTATGACCTAAATGCCCGTAAGCTCAAAGATTTCCCACCCGGCCAACCACCGTTCGCCCTGCGCGCTGCCGCTGATTTCATAGACATCATGAAAGCCCATAAGCCCGCCGATGGCGCGATTTATATCCACGATAGTGCTGGTAAGGATAGCGCGGGCATTGTGGCTGCGGCCTATGAAATGTGGCGTAACCAGGGGCGTGTGGATCGGGAGAAGCTATGGCAGCAGGTGATGGATCGCTACCTCGTCTCGAATGTGCTCATTGCCAGAGACCGCACCGCTACGCGCTTCGCGGGGCGCAAACTGGCCTGTCAGGGTGAATCTGAACCGAACTGGGTCTGCAAACGGTGGCTGGAGAAACTGCGCCCTGAATTAGAGACTATTGCGCAGTTGTAAAGTGCTTGGAGAGATAGAATCGCAGGTGAAGCTAATGACACACTCCCAATTGCAGAAGGGTTTGACCACGGCGGCACTGGGAATCATGGGAGTTATGAGTTCTTCTGGTGCAGGTTACACCCAGACAACGCCATCTGTCGCACCCCTGAATGCCCCAGTGCCAACAGCCACCACAGGCCAGGTTCAAAAGCCAAATGTTCTGCTGATATTAGCCGATGATCTCGGCTTCTCTGACCTCGGTTGTCTGGGTGGCGAAATCAATACGCCGAACATTGACGCCTTAGCGCACAATGGCTTGTGCTTTACGCAGTTCTACAACTCGGCGCGTTGCTGCCCTTCGCGTGCTGGCATTCTAACGGGTTTACATCCGCATCAGGCAGGGTTCCCTGATATGGTAGGTCAGCTATCGCAACACGCCGTGACGCTGCCCGAAGTCCTCAAACCCGCTGGCTATAACACGTATATGGTAGGCAAGTGGCATTTGAGCGAGCGGGTCACCCCCGTGATGCGGGGTTTCGATGAATTCTATGGAATGCTGGGTGGGTTCAATACCTACTGGAAAGAAGACCCCTATTACACGCGCCTGCCTGCTGGCCATCCCAAGCGCGAGTATAGGCCCGGCGAATTTTATTCCACCAATGTTTTTGGCGATTACGCACTGGACTTCATTGACCAAGGCCAGAAAAGCGGCCAACCCTGGTTTATGTATCTGGCGTTTAATGCACCGCACTTTCCGCTGCACGCGCCGGAAGATGTCATTGAAAAATATGACAAGGTCTATGCCAAAGGCTGGGACGCTATTCGTGAGGAGCGATTGGCGCGGCAGAAAAAGCTCGGACTGGTGCCGCCAGATTTGCCGCTCACGCCACGTAGCCTCGTGCCAGCCAATCGCATTAACTTACAGACGGGATGGGCCAACAAAGATAATCCGGCGTGGGATTCCATTCCCTCGGACCGCCAGGCTGACCTTGCACGGCGCATGGCAGTTTATGCGGCGGCAGTCGAAGTGATGGATCGCAACGTCGGGCGCGTGGTGGCGCACCTCAAGGCAACGGGCCAGTGGAATAATACGCTCATTTTCTTCTTGAGTGACAATGGCGCTTGCGCTGAGTGGGATCCGTGGGGTTTTGACCAGCTTGATTCGCCGAAGAATATCCTCCACACGGGTGCTGATCTCAAGCAAGTCGGTGGGCCAGACAGCTACATCTCTTATGGTAGTGGCTGGGCTAACGCCAGCAACACCCCGTGGCGACTCTATAAACACTATGCCCAGGAAGGCGGTATTCGCACGCCACTGATTGTGCATTGGCCTGCGAGCTTAAAGACCAAACCCGGCACACTCAACACACAACCCAGTTACATCACCGATTTCATGCCAACCCTGTTAGAACTGTGTGGCGCTCAGTATCCCCATGAGCGTAATGGCCAGCAAATTTTACCCTATGAAGGTATTAGCCTCGCTCCCCTTATGCGCGGTGAACATTTACCGCCGCGCACGCTTTGCGTGGAACATGAGGGCAATCGGATGGTGCGCGAGGGCGATTGGAAACTCGTTGCGCTCCATGACCAACCGTGGGAACTTTACAATCTGGCGAATGATCCCGCAGAAATGCATGATCTCGCCGCACACGAGTTGGGGCGCGTGCAGCAGATGAGCACCGATTGGCAGGCTTGGGCCGAGCGATGCATGGTGGTGCCAAAGCTATCGCCCCAAATTGTCAATAAAACTCTGACTATCGCCTGTGATGTGACGCCACAATCGCCTGATGGCGTGATCTTAGCGCAGGGAGGCGACCAGCGTGGCTACGCCCTGCATCTCAAAGACGGCAAGCCAGTCTTTAGTGTGCGCCAGAATGGGAAGTTGTACTCCATCACTGCACCCGATGCGCTAGCGGGTAAATTCTCAATAGCCGCGCATCTGGAAAAAGATGGTGCTATGACACTGGCAATAAACGGGAATATCGTGGCGCGCGGCAAAGCTCCGGGCCTCTTTGCGGTGCAGCCGCAGGATGATCTCAGTATTGGGCAAGATACGCTCAGTGCCGTCGGCGATTACACTCCGCCGCATCCACTGCGAGGCAAAGTGGAGAATGTGCAGGTAAAAACAGGAGACTAAAGGAATAGTCACTCGCTCAGTTCACTGGGGGCACTACCGTTCTCAGACGCTACGGCACGAGGTGGCGCGAAGGGCGGGGTTTTGCCGTTGGTATTCATCGGGCCAACGGAAAGGCCGAGGGCGCGTCGGGCGGCAGCGGGCGCGTTAACGCCGACAGCGGGAATAAAGGTCTGTTTAGGATGCTGGCCCTGAAAAGTCATAGCGACTTCATCACAGGCAACCATGAATTTGGGGCAGTTGGTGCATTCGCTCCATACCCGTTGGGGTAACTCGCGCATATCAATGGGCACGAAGTCGAGCTTTTCAAAGAACTCCATCTTGTTGGTCAGGGTATAGACGCAATCAAGACCTAGCTCATCCGCAGCAGCCAACACAGATTCCACCAACTTACGGCCCCAGCCCTGACCTTGCAACTGGTCGCTAACTGCCAGGGCTTTAAGTTCCCCCAACCCGTCCCACTGCGATTGCAAAGCGCAACAGCCTAATACTTGATCGGCATCATCCACCAGCACCGTGTAATCGCGCAGGTGCTCATAGAGTTCCGTCAGGCTACGCGGCAGCATGTGGCCGTGTTGATGGTCTTCATCGGTGCGTGCCGCCATCTCATTAATAAGCGCCCGAATCTGCGGCACATCCTGATTTTTTGCTTTACGCAGTTTCATTTGACTTGGAACCACGAATGAACACGAATAGACACGAATGATTTAGAGGCTGGAGACTGGTTACTGGAGGCTGGATACTCGATCCTGTATCTTCGATCCTCCATCTTCTATTCTCAAGCTTATTCGTGTCTATTCGTGTTCATTCGTGGTTAACTACTCTTCCGTTTTAACAGTTTCTTTGGCTAAGTCTTCGTTGATAACGTTCATCAACGTGTCGAGTTGCTCGTGGGGCTTGGCGCGGGCGACGATTTCGCCTTTTTTGAAGATCAGGCTGATGCCGTTGCCGCCAGCAATGCCGTAGTCGGCGGATTTGGCTTCGCCGGGGCCATTGACTTCGCAACCCATGACAGCAACCGAAATGGGAATCGTGATTTTACCTACTGCATCCGCGACTTGCCCGGCTAAAGGCACCACATCAATATCACAACGGCCACAGGACGGGCAGGAGATAACATTAACACCCCGACGGCGCAGTTCCAGACCTTGTAGTATGTCCCAGCCAACTTTGACTTCTTCCACCGGGTCGCCCGTTAACGAAACACGCAGGGTATCGCCAATGCCTTCTGAAAGAATAGTGCCCATGCCCATTGCCGACTTGACGGTGCCCACACGGGTCAATCCGGCCTCGGTGACTCCTAAATGCAAGGGATAATCACCCAGTTCTTCGGCGGCGAGGCGATAGGCGGCAATGGTCATACGCACATCGCTGGCTTTTAAGGAGATGATGACATCGCCAAAGTCTTCTTTGTCAAAGTAGGATAACTCACGCTTGGCCGATTCAATCAGAGCGCGAGGAGTGAGGCCATATTTCTCTTTAATATCAGGATCGAGCGAGCCAGCATTGACACCAATACGAATTGGCACGCTCCGCTCTTTGGCGGCTTTTACAATGTCCCGAATCTTAGCCTCATTGCGGATGTTGCCAGGGTTCAAACGTAGCTTGTCCACCCCTTGCTCTAAGGCAATCATGGCGAACTTGGCATTAAAGTGAATATCCGCCACGAGGGGAATCTGGATATTCAGACGAATCCAGCCCAAGCTCTTGGCGGCGGCTTCGTCGGGCACGGCCACGCGCACGAGGTCGGCCCCAGCCTGTTGCACGAGGTGAATCTGCTCAATCGTGGCCTTGGTATCATCGGTCTTGGTTTTGGTCATCGTCTGCACGGCGATAGGCGCATCGCCACCGATGAAAATGTTACCAACCTTCACTTTGCGCGTCGGGCGACGCACTATTTGTAAGTCTTCGTCGAATTTCATAACTTATCCCGTGGGTCTTTGGTTTTGCGTTTTTGGGCTTTGGAGAAAAGCAGCGACATTCTAAAACCCCAAGACCAAAGGCCAAAACCCAAAGTTCTAAACTTTAAATACCTTGCCTAAATGCTCCGTCAGCCACGGCAATACATCGCGGACAGTAATGAAGAGCATAAAGGCGAGCAGCATCACCATGCCAGCCATGTGAACCAGACTTTCCTTTTTGGGGTCAAGCGGGCGGCGGGCGACCAGTTCATAACCCAAAAAGAGGATGCGGCCACCGTCCAGAGCGGGTAGGGGCAGCAAGTTCAATAAGCCCAGGTTGACACTCAAACCAGCGGCAAACAAGGCGGAAGCCTGCCAGCCTTGCTTCGCCACTTCGCCTGCGGCCTGAGCGATTTTGACGGGGCCACCGACATCTTTTCTCTCGTCACTCGAAAGCCTGAAGGTTGCGGCCCGCCCGACCAGGCGCAGAATCTGGGTGGAAATGCCAATTGCTTGCCGCCAGCCGAGATCAATCGCCGTTAAGAGACCAACTTTGTGAAAATGAACCTTCTCAGGATCGGCATAAAAGCGAATACCAATCGCCGGGGCACGCTCGGTACCCTCGCCTGATAGCTTGGCCAGTTCTTTAAAAACTGGGGTCAAGGTCTTCTGTAACACTTGACTGCCACGCTTGATCTTGACGATAACGGGCTTACCGCCACTGGAGCGAATCAGCTTGGTCAATTGCTCCGTATCGGTGGTGTCTACATTGTTAATGCCAATGATATAATCGCCTGCTTTAATGCCCGCCGCCGCTGCGGGATCGCCTGCCGATACGCTGTCTACTTTGTTTGTTGAGGCAATATCGGGCACGCCAGAAAGGGAGAACACACTAATATACATCACGATGGCAAAGATGAAGTTCATCATTGGCCCGGCAAAGAGGGTCATAAAACGCCAGCCGAGGGAAGCATCCTGGAACTGTCTCTTGCCATGCGGCACGTCAGGCCGCGAGGGGCGAACAATGAGTTCAGCACCTTTAATCGTGCCGACCATCTCTTCTTCGCTACCTAAGCCTGCAATATCCACCATGCCGCCGATGGGGAGTGCGCCCAGGGAATAGTCAATGCCTTTATAGTGACGGGTGAAAATCCACGGTGGGAAGCCAATACCGAAACGGTTGACTTTCATGCCCGACCAGCGAGCAAACTGGTAATGGCCCCACTCATGGACAAAGACCAGAATGCCTAAAGTCACTAAAAAGGCGGCAATGGCACGCCCGTAGCCCATATAGAGCATCACGGCAGCCACTCCAGCCACGATCAGCAGGGTCGTAAGAGCCGAGCGGCGGTCGGCCTCAATTTCTTCCGGGGTCAGGCCGTTGGGCGGCGTTGAGGCTTGCTCTGCGGGTTGCTCAGTGCCTTGAAAGGCTGCTTGTTCTTGTAAAGGAGGCCGCGCCTCTGGGTCGGGGATGGAAGACATAGCCAATTATCGCTTTAAAACTTCAAATTAAAAATAGAGACCTCGGTTAAGGTTCAAAGTTCTTTATAATGCTTGGACTTTATTGCGCAGACCCGCCCCTGAAGGAGCGGGCTGAACCATCTGTAAGCCCTCTGAACAGGGCTAAACATACCACTCTATTACTATAACTGTAGCCTCGTTCACGGGGCTTGTGCTCTCAGCCCGCTCCTTTAGGGGCGGGTCAGTGACTATTAAACTAAAAAAACTCGCGCGCCAGGCGTCGAGCTTCTGCATCGGCTTCGTAAATATCACTAAGTTTCGGACGTGCAATCACCGTATGCCGTTCCAAAACCGCCTCAATACAGTCGGTGATGCCATAGAAACTCGTCGTGCCCTTTAAAAAGGCATGAACCGCGACTTCATTGGCGGCATTCATAACCGCCGGTGCCGTGCCACCCGCTTGCATGGCATGATGCGCTAAAGCCAGGGCTGGAAAACGAGCCGCATCGGGTCGCTCGAAAGTCAATGGCCCCATACTGGCAATGTCAAGAGCCGGGGCGGTACCGCCGATACGCTCAGGATAAAGTAAAGCCCACTGAATCGGCAGGCGCATATCCGGCACGCCAAGCTGCGCCTTAACACTATTATCGCAAAATGTGACCAGGGAATGCACGATGCTCTGGCGATGCACCACCACATCAATATTCTGCATCGGCACATCAAAGAGCCAATGAGCTTCGATACTTTCCAGCGCCTTGTTCATCAGGGTGGCTGAATCCACGGTGATTTTCTGCCCCATCGTCCAGGTTGGATGCTTCAAGGCGCGTGCTGCCGTGGCCCTGGCCAATTCTTCCTTTGGCGTATCCACAAAGGGGCCACCGGAGGCCGTGATGGTCAACTTTGTGACCGTTTTGGCCTCCTCTCCGATTAAACACTGGGCAATGGCGGAGTGTTCACTATCTACGGGCAGCAGAGCCACCCCTTTGGCACGGGCCACCTCCATCACCACTGAACCCGCCGCGACCAGGGTCTCTTTATTGGCAATAGCGACATCTTTGCCCGCTTCGATGGCCGCGAGCGTTGGCCCCAGACCCGCCGCGCCTAACATCGCTCCAAGCACCAGTTGGCCTTCCTGATAGGTTGCCACTTCATGGACGCCGCTTTGCCCCGCTAATAAGCGCGTGGAGCTAGAGCCAACCGCATCTCGGAGCTGTTGAGCGGCGGATTCATCCCAGAGGGCAGCTACAGCGGGCTTCCACTCGGCAATTTGCTGGGCCAACAGTTCGTGATTAGAATGGGCCGCGAGACCAACTACCCGCAAGCGGTGGGGGAGCGCTCTAACAACTTCGAGGGTTTGTTGCCCAATGGAGCCGGTGCTGCCAAGGATGATGATGGGCTTCGGTTCGCTCATGGGGGCATTGAAAACTAAGGTAGGCTACTCAAGAGACGCAGTGCAGCACGGTAGCGTGTGTTGAGCTTTTGCCAGTGGCATAACTAGGGGCGCTGCGGATTTGTGGTATTACTGGAAGCCGAAGCTTTGGAAGATGGAATCAAGAGGGAGAGGCCCGCGCCTTTTAATGCCATGAAGAGCAAGGCTCCCAAGACTAAGACTGGCAAAAAGCGGTCGAGTAGGGTGCCGCGTTGAGGTACCAGCATCCACCGTCCGCTGGGATGCGCGAGGGGACGGGGTGCCATTGCTTCACTTCCAGCCTCGCGGCTCATGGCGGGTGGGGTTACAGCCCCCGCCGTGGTTAAATTGGGCTGGTCGGCGGCACTGGCAGATAAAACTCCCTGCGACATGGCATTTTGCACGGGAGGATTAATATTCTCACGCACTTTCCAGAGGATCAGGCTGATAATCGCTGTCAGGCTAATCGTGAGTGCCGCGTTCAAAGTCAACACACCTGCTAAGAGACCCAGAGCAAATGCTCCAGCCGTGGTCAACA
Organism: Abditibacteriaceae bacterium; assembly: GCA_019239895.1. GTDB lineage: Bacteria > Armatimonadota > Abditibacteriia > Abditibacteriales > Abditibacteriaceae > JAFAZH01. Next base: position 116,142 of record JAFAZH010000041.1, read on the forward strand.
CTAAACCAATTAAGGGTTTCGGGCTTTTGTCCTTAATCGCGGCCCCAATGGCGGCGATAACCGAAATCGTTACCATGAGGGAAGCCATCATCAGCCCAATGGAGAGCACCAGCAGAGCGAGGTCGGACTGGTTGCGCCACCAGTAGTAGATAAAGCCAGCCGTGGAAAGCGATAGGGAGGTAGCGAGGGATTCCTGTGTCCACCAACGGCGTTGAGTGAGCGCATCACCCAATTCCTGCGCGGCGATGTAGGTGGCCGCACCGACGGCAAAGAGCGTGGCCACGCCGTGCAGCACCGGAAACAAGAAATCTACCACCGATGCCACCAACAGCACGCCAAAAAGAATAATATCGAAAAGAAGATCAGAAACTAACATTAATACTCAGGATAACAAAGATTGTGCTAACAGCGTTTAAGCAATGGGACGCAACGCCTGCGACGCCAACTTCATGCGCTAACTTACGCTATAAAACTTAAATAGCGGCTAAATTGCGCTGCGCAGCATTGCGTAACAAAGTTTTGCGTCCCATTCTTAGTAAGACTTAATTTCTCAGACAGTGAAGAGCGTGTTAAAGTTACGTATTGCCCCTCATTCATTAACGCCGCCAAACCGTCGCTCACGTCCCTGGAAGTCGGCAATGGCTGAACGCAATTCGACAGGGGTAAAATCGGGCCACAGCGTGGGCGTTACCCATAACTCGGTATAAGCCATCTGCCACGGCAGGAAGTTGGAAATGCGAAATTCCCCACCCGTGCGAATCATCAAATCGGGTTCCGGCAAATCGCCCGTGTAAAGAGCCGCCGTGATGTGGGCTTCGGTGACATCTTCAGCTTGTAAAGTCCCGGCTTGCACTTGTTGGAGGAGTTGGTGAAACGCATCGGCAATTTCAGCTCGGCCACCATAGTTCAATGCCAGCGCCAGCACCATGCCATTGTTGTGGGATGTTTCCCCAATACAACGATCTAATTGAGATAACAAGTAATCTGGCAAACCCTCGCGCCGCCCGATATGGCGCACCTGGATATTATTGGCCTTCATTTCGGGCAGTTCTTGATTCAAGTTGCGCGTAATTAGCCGGAGCAGAGCCGTGACTTCCGATTGGGGCCGCTTCCAGTTTTCGGTGGAAAAGGTATAGAGGGTTAGGGCGTGAATCTTCAAATCCACACATTCTTGAATGATGTTGCGGGTGGTACGTGCGCCGACCGAATGGCCGCGAATGGTCATCCATCCTTTGCGCTTGGCCCAACGCCGGTTGCCATCCATAATGATGGCGATGTGCTGCGGCATCTTTTTGGGGTTAAGTGCGGGCGCGTCGGTGGGCACGGCGCTCGGCGGTGGCGCGACATCCGGCTTTTTGCCGTTGATGGTGGAATTAATGCTTTGCAGTTTCAATGTTTATATTTTAATAACTTAATGGCAATTGGCGTACGTTAAAAGATAGGAGGCTCAAAATCCAAGAACTTTACTTTTGCTTGAATAGCTATCTACAGAGGCTTGGCCGTTTTGTCCATTATGAACTTGACCTACTTTAACAATTGGGCGATCATTTCCACTAGTATCTATTTTGATGATTTCCTCCCGGAATTTCTTCTGAAAGCACATTAGTAATTGTTGTGATGGCCTTGAAGTTTCTTCTGTTCCAAAAAACTTTGCTATTCGCCCCAATGCCTCGACGGGTTCACCAATCTCCCCCCCAATCCATTGTCGGCCCGTTAGTTTTGCTGCATGAAGTGTACTTCCTCCACCCGCAAAACAATCAAGTATTATATCGCCAGGGTTACTTGCCATTAAAATAGCCCTCTCCGGGACGTGTAAAGGCAATTCATTTGTCTGGCTTGCCCTTTCCTTATCTTGCCTTGCAGGACGCGTATCATCCCAAAAATCACTTACACTTATCCAAGGGATACCATCGCCATCTGCTTCATAACGCCGAAACTTTTCTCTATAGCCCCCATAATCTCTGATGAGTTTTCCACAATGCCTACATGTAGGAGATTTTACCCGCACAACATTAAATGTAGGCTTAGAACCTGTTTTGGTGTAATAAAGCAGCCCATAATGAGCAGGTTGAATGCGACCCTTTGAAGGGAAACCATTTTTCATCTTTAGAGCTATCCAGCTTTTATATTCTACTATGGATATAGAGTTAAGCCATGCTCCCAAATCCATAAGCCAATAAGGCCAATGATAAAGAAATAAAGCTCCGCCAGGCTTCAAAACGCGGATTAATTCCAGCAACCAAGTGCGACACCAACCTCTATAGGCTTCTTTTGCCATACCATCATTAAAATCAGGAACATTATAGTTTTTGCCTAAATTAAAAGGTGGATCAACGAATACAAGATCTATCGTAGAGTCTCGGATGTTTTTTAGCAAATCTAAGCAATCGGAGTGAAACAGGATACCATTCTGAGAAATGTAATCGGCACTAATTCGTGGAGATGTGTAGTTGTGTCCATTGTGTTTTAAATATTGTATCTCTCGGTTTGGCATGTTAATCTCAGATGCCATAGATACATTCTTGTTCTTGGAAGAAGTGTTGCCTAACTTACTCATTCATGATCTCCGCTCTTTATAAAGAGCGTTTCAAATTATATCTAACTAATTGATAAGGTGGTTAGTTCCAACCTTGCAATTATTTATACAATTGTATAAATAATCTTGATAGGACTCCCTATGACAAATAAAAATGCTAATGCCTACCCCAAAAAACGGTTCTTTTTAGAGATGTTTACCAGAGACATTTCTCTGGAAGATTGTATTTTAGACCTCATTGATAATTCCATAGATGCATTAATTCGCTCAAGACATATAGATATATTGTCTGATCTTCTAAATCCTGTATCGTCAGATGAAAGCGTGTCAAGTAATAAGCAATGGCAAACCCTACCAACTATAACTGTTTCGTTTTCTGATAAAGAATTCAGGATTACTGATAAATGTGGGGGTATTTCTCCTGAAGCGGCTCAAGCTGAAGTATTCAATTTTGGTCATTCCAATGATTTTTCCGGTTCTTTAGGTCAGCTTGGAGCCTATGGTATTGGATTGAAAAGAGCAATTTTCAAAATTGGAAATCATTTCGATATGGAATCAACTACAACAACAGGGGGGTTCAAGGTCTCGATTGATGTCAAAGAGTGGTCGAAGAAAGACACAAAAATTAGTGATTGGACCATCCCTCTTGAACTCACTAAAGGTGTTAAAACCTTGACACGGGCAGGCACCTCGATAAAAATCCGGGATTTGCGTCCAGAAGTGTGTATGAGAATCAATGATGGGTCAGTAGAGGGGATACTCCACACTAAGATTGCACAAACATATGCATTGTTTTTAGAGCGTTATGTCAGAATTTACCTCAATAATCAAGTAGTTCAACCTGAAACTATGGTTTTAGGTCAATCTGAGGAAATTCAAGTTGGCAAGGATCAATTTGATGAGAAATCTCCAGAAGGAGTTGTAACAGTTATTTTAATTGCTGGATTAGCTGCCCGCACACCAAAGAATACTTGGCCACTTTCCTCTGCGGGTTGGTACGTCCTTTGCAATGGCAGAGTTGTTGTTGCAGCAGATAAAACAGATCTTACAGGCTGGGGTGCAGGCTTAGCAAATTTTCATTACAAGTATAGAGGTTTCAAAGGATTTGCTTTTTTCTTTTCCGAAAACCCATTATTACTGCCTTGGACAACTACCAAGCGCGGTCTAAATAGAGAATCACCTGTTTACCAGCGAGCAAGAAATAGAATGGTTGGACTATCGAAGCCAGTTGTTACGTTCTTAAATGATATGTATCCCAGTGAAGTGTCCGAAGAAATAGCTGAAAGAGAAATAGCTGAAAAGGCAGTAGCTACAAATATTAATAGAGTGGCTGCAAATCCTTCTAAGGGGTTTGGCGTAGTCCGTAAAAAATCAGCACCAAAAACAACTGTTCAAATTGCGTTTCAATCAGAGAAGGATGACGTTGCAAGAATAAAGAAATGTGTAAGGGAGCCTTCTTGGAGTGCTGCAAAGGTCGGAGAGTATACATTTGAACATTATTTAAGAATGGAGTGTCCAGAATGAGGGAGCCTAAAGAAAGTTGGCGGAAAGTCGCATATGATTTGAGGCCAGCTAAGCAAGTAGAGCGGCGTATGCTCCTTGATACAATGCAAATGCTTTCTCTTGCAGGATTTCATATCAGTGAATATCAATATACAGGCTTTGGCTCGATATATTTCGTAGATTTTATTCTTTTTCATAAACTCTTAGGCATACACCGCCTGTTAAGTGTGGAAATATCTGAAAAGATAGAAAAGAGAGTAAATTTCAACAAGCCCTTTGACTGCGTTGATATTCTAATCAAGCCTATAGGAGATGTAATTCCTACGCTTTCCCCAGATCGTAAGCATTTTCTATGGTTGGATTACGATACCATTGTTAATAGTGACAATTTGAGTGATATACTTTTAGCCACTACTTATTTAACCCCTGAATCGTTACTGTTAATAACGGTTGATGTTGAGCCACCTGGAGAGGAAGGTGATGGGCCTAGACAGTGGCGAGCGTATTTTAGAGAAGAGGCCGAACCTTATTTAGGTTCGGCAACAGAAGTTCGACACTATGCCAAAGACAGTTTACCCAGGATTAATATACAAATTATTGAAAAGGCTATTAAGAAAGGTCTAACGGGACGATCTGATGTTGAATTTTTGCCTCTTTTTAATTTTTTATACGCTGACGGCCATCAAATGCTTACAATAGGGGGGATGATAGGTTCTAAGGCAGAGCGTAGGCGTATTGAAGGGAGTAGACTTATTGAGACTGATTATATAAGACTTGATTTAAGCAAAGAACCATTCATAATAAAAGTCCCTAATGTTACCCGTAAGGAACGGCTGCATCTTGACTCAAATATGCCGTGTTCTGATACTTGGGAAACCGAAGAGTTTGAAATACCCCCAGATGATTTAGCTGCATATAGCCAAATCTATAGGTTCTTTCCAGCATACGCTGAACTGCTTCTATAAGATTGGAATCTTTAGCCTGTGACTCGTATCAGTGCTTAATAACTCCTAACGTATCTGCTCGCGTGCGATAAGCAGTTCAATGGCTGGCTGGCTATCCGCCTCTTGAATCAGTTGACAACGCAGCACACGCCACGCCCCATAATGCACTTCTGGCATTTTACCTTGGCCACCCTTTTCCGGCTTTGATTTCTTAGGAGCGATAACACTTCTCTCTTTGGGCTGGGGACGCTGCGGCGGTGCCGTTTCAATAATCTTTAAGGAGTAATGCTTCGTCTGCTCGCTACTTTGCAGCACCACCTGTGCCTCGTCCAATTTCCAGCCAGTGAGGTTGGGGTTCAGGGTTTGGGGTTGAGGGTTTAAGGAATTGTCGCTCATAGTTTTCTGTCTTAGCTACACCAAATTTCAGCTTGTGGTTGAATGTCTCGACCTGCTCTAAACCCCGAACCCTAACCCCGATACCCCAGCTACACCTCCATAATCTCGGCTTCTTTAGCGGCGCGGACTTTGTCGCTCTCGGCGATAAAGCGGTCCGTGATCTTTTGCACTTCCGCTTCGTGGCGCTGCAATTCATCCTTGGTAATGGCCCCATCTTTTTCCATCTTCTTGAGATGGTCGTTGGCATCGCGGCGCACGTTGCGGATCGCCACTTTATGGGCTTCGGTCTTTTTACCGGCCATCTTGACCATTTCTTTGCGTCGCTCTTCGTTTAAGGTGGGCACGCTCACCCGCACATTGTCACCATCTTTGGTGGCCTGGACGCCCAGGTCGCTTTTGAGGATGGCATTGGCAATTGCTCCCGCTACCGATTTATCCCACGGGGAAATGAGCAGTTGGCGGGCGTCGGGTGCGGTGATCGTGGCAAGCTGGTTGAGTGGAGTTTGGCTGCCATAATATTCGACCATAACTTTATCGAGCAGGGCGGGCGCGGCCCGTCCCGTTCGCAACGTGCCCAGGTCGTGCGCCAGGTCATTCATAGAGGCTTTCATACGACGTTCCATCTCGGCAATAACTTGCTTAGGCATGGGTCAGACTTCCCTTCGTGAACAGTGCTATTAGGACTCTTTAGTTTAACCCCATATGGGATTCTCAGGAGAGTCTTATCTCTCTAGTATCGGTGCCATCCATATTAGCATAGCCTAGCCCTTCCCGCAAATTGCCGCCCCTGTACTTAATAGACATCCTGGTGTTAATAAGACAGGGACGTTAATCCTTCGTTTTAATGGAGTGTGCCCTGAATTTGCGCCAGATTTGCAGATTTTTGGGATATGGCTTAAAATCAAGCAGAATCGGAAACATTGCAGCCTAAATCACAGCCTTCATCACAGCAGGTATTTCCATGATAGAGTTTCATGACGTTGCCGTTTGTTACGATCCTCAAAGTCGTCACCCCGTTAATGCCTTAGAGCACATCAATCTCAAAATAGATGATGGCGACTGGGCCTTTGTCGTTGGGCCTTCGGGCGCGGGCAAAAGCACCCTGCTCAAATTGGTGTATGGTGGTGCCCATGCCGTGCGCGGGCGGGTGGTGGTGGATGGTCAAGACGTCACCCATCTGCCACAACGAGAGGTGCCTCTCTTGCGCCGCAAAATCGGCGTCATCTTCCAGGACTTTCAGCTTTTGCCCCAAAAGACGGTGTGGGAAAACGTTGCCTTTGCCCTGCAAGTCATTGGTGCGCCCCAAAAACGCCTGGTGCGCGATGTACCACGCGCCCTGGAAACGGTGGGTCTGACCTATAAATCCAATGCGCGCCCGCACGAGCTTTCGGGTGGCGAACAGCAGCGGGTGGCTATAGCCCGTGCCTTAGTGAATAACCCACGCATCCTGTTGGCCGATGAGCCGACTGGCAACCTTGATCCACAAACCGCCTCTGACATTGCCGAACTGCTTGAACGCATTAATGCGAGTGGCACTACGATTTTGATGGCTACGCACGACCGTGCCCTGGTAGATGGAATGCGGCGGCGGGTCATTCGCGTGGCCGATGGCACGGTCGTCTCAGATGAAGCGCAGGGCGTTTACCATCCTGAAGATGACCAACCGCACCATCGTTTCCAGCCACATTATATTGCGGGCGTGGGGGCAGTTCCGGCCAGTTCTGAAGCCCCCGCTACGTTCCCCTTAGAAGAATCTCTAACGGCCCCGGCTGCACCAATGGCTCCGGCTGCGACCCCGGCGGAACCAGTCTTTAGACGCCGTTGGGATAACTTGCGCGTTCCCGTTGCGGCAGATAATGGCGATATAGAAATTGAGGCAGCCAGTGCGCCTGCCCCGGCTGAGCCAGTTGTCAGTCATGGGAGTGGGAGTGGGAATGGCATGACCAATGGCGGGGCGGCTAACGGCAAAGTCACTGCGCCACCGCTGCCAACCCACCGAGAACTGACGGCCAGTCCTTCAACCGCCTACAGAGAAAAGACCAGTGATAACCCCGCTCCTATCGGCTCACCTGATAATCCAATCGTTCAATTTGGCCCAGTGCAGAAGTAAGTTTTTCTATTGAGCGATTTACCAGGCAGCAACACAGTGGCAGCCGTGTCATTCCGAGCGGAGCGATAGCGCAGTCGAGGAATCTTTGGAGGTGTCTCATGTGTTCATCAGCCAGATCGCTCTATCATGGCTGTGGTAGCCCTAAAATAAAGTATGGAGTGATGGCCAAAACAGCAAGATTCCTCGACTGCGCTATCGCTCCGCTCGGAATGACAGCATCGTTTCGGAATGACAGCATCGTTGATGGCAACTGGCATTCTTTATTAAGCAACTCTCAATAAGGCGTTGAATTAACTATGTGGTTAGAATTTGTCATGTTCTGGATGCGGGAGACGCTCTCCAATATTCGACGCAACCGCGTCATGAGTATCCTGGCGATTAGCACCGCAACTATTGGGCTGTTAATTCTGGGATCGTTCTTCTTAACGTTAGCAAATCTGTCCGCCGTGGTAGAGAACGAAACCCAAAAGCTGGACCTGGCGGTGGTCTTGCAGCACGACCTGACCCCGCAGCGGCGCAAGCAGATTTATGATGCGGCGCACATTGCGCAAGTTAAAGATTTGCAATTCGTGCCCAAATCGCGCGTGTTGCAAGAGCAGAAGCTAGATACGCCCGACTTGCCTATAGACGATTTTATGGATGACAAAGTGAACCCTCTGGGTGATGAGCTACGCATCAAGTTGAATAACTCTGAGGACATTTTTAAAGTCCATGACTATCTGAAAAGCATCCCTGGAGTGCAACTGGTGCGTATGGATGGCCAGGTCGTGCATAGCATCTTATCCATTCGCCGTTTTCTGGCGGTTGCGGGATTGGTGGCATTGGCCGTGCTGGGCATGGGTATCTTGTTAATTATTCACAACGCGATTCGTCTCACGATTTTCGCACGTCGCCGCGAGATTCGCATTATGGAACTCGTGGGGGCCACGCCCGAATTTATCCGCACGCCCTTTCTTCTGGAAGGCATTATCTATGGCATTGTGGGGGCAACCGTAGCGGCTGGGGTGCTCTGGTCACTTTACATTATGGTGACGCGCATTGATGTGCCACTCGTGCAGCAGTTGGTGCCATTGCGCGATCCGGCAGTGTTGTGGCAATGTATGAGCGCCATTATTCTGGCGGGCTTACTGTTTGGTCTGGTCGGTTCCTGGGTTTCCCTGTCGCGTTCCATTGGTAAAGCAACGCATGTGTGAATTTTAGCTGGCGCAGCTTATCGGTATTTATAGAAAAGTGGTAGCTGTAAGCAGGGCGGGTGTTGAAATTCAACACCCGCCCTTTTCGTTGCTGATTTGCGGTCTACTCTGAGCGTCTTGTTCTGAAATGATGACGACATAAAGCCTACTGTGGCTTTATAAAACCTTGATACTATTTCGTGCCATGTTGCGCCAATGTCATTTAAACAAAACAGGTTTTTTACCTTAATGTAACATCCTCGAAACATCCAATTCCTAAAATTACGACATCAGACCCGGTAATCAAGCGCGGCTGCATCTTCAAACAGGCTATAGAGCATGGCATTGAGTAGCGCCTCGTTAAGTTGTTAATGAGTGGTTTGGCTTAAATGTCGTTGAAAATTTATGAGGTGTTAAATGGTATTTGCGGATCGCTGTAACCTTAAATCGAGGCTTAGTGCATGGAACTGGCAGTGCCTGACAACTTATACGTCAGTCTTCTGTATGGTGCTGGCCGTAGCTCTTACGAGCGTAGTGGCCCATGCCGACGATGCGGCAGCCACTCCCAAGATAGATTCAGGCGATACGGCCTGGATGCTGACTTCGGCGGCCTTTGTGCTGTTGATGACGCCTGCCCTGGGATTCTTCTACGCAGGCATGGTGCGACAGAAGAACGCTCTCAATACCCTCATGCTGTCCTTTGCAGCGGCGGCAGTGATTGGAGTCTCGTGGGTTGTCGTCGGTTACTCGCTGGCCTTTTCTCCTCTTACGGATGGCATTGGCAATTTCGTAGGCGACCTGCGCTATATTGGCTTAAATGGTGTCGGCTTGGATGGCGCTCCGTTAGCGAAAACGATCCCGCACCAAGCCTTCATGATTTACCAGGCGATGTTTGCCATCATTACCCCCGCGCTGATTTCTGGTTCAGTCGTGGAGCGCATGAAATTCAAAACCTTTCTGGTTTTTATGTTCCTGTGGGGCCTCTTCGTTTATTGCCCAGTGGCGCACTGGGTGTGGGGCGGGGGCTGGTTAGGCAAAATGGGCGCGATGGACTTTGCCGGTGGCACAGTGGTGCATGTTAACGCCGGGTTCTCGGCTCTGGTAGCAGCCATCCTGGTGGGGCCACGACGGGATTATAAAACGCTGCCGCTGCGCCCTCATAACTTACCCTTTACGCTCTTAGGCGCTGGCTTATTATGGTTTGGCTGGTTCGGTTTCAATGCGGGTTCTGCTTTAGCCAGCGGACAATTGGCCACTGCCGCTTTTGTCAATACGAATACGGCCACGGCTGCCGCGATGCTGACCTGGATGTTGCTCGACCAGATCACGCGTAAGGAAATGACGGCTCTGGGTGGCGCGACGGGCGCGGTGGCGGGCTTGGTCGGTATCACGCCAGCGGCAGGTTTTGTGTCGCCGATGGGTGCCTTGGCGCTCGGCGCGATTGTTTCAGCCGTCTGCTTCTGTTCGGCCAACTGGCGTGCCAAGAGTTCTCTAGACGATTCGCTCGATGCCTTTGCCGTGCATGGCGTAGGCGGCTATACCGGTGCCATCTTGACGGGCGTTTTCTCCATAGGCTATCTCAAAACGAGCAATATCAATCCTCTCGCGCTGCCCGGTTTATTAGAGGGACATCCTGGCACCGTTGTCACCCAGTTCCTGGCCGCTAGCGCTAGTGCTATTTATGCAATGGCTGTCAGCTTTGTCTTGTTGAAGATTTTAGATGCAACAATGGGCTTGCGGGTGAGCGAGGAGACTGAGCAACGCGGCCTTGACATTGTGGAGCAAGGCGAAGAAGCATACGGAGAGTCTGTCACTTCCAGTTTTTAAAAGCAGCGGTAACAACCTTTTCGTTCCCATATTCAACATCTGAAGAAAGCCCTGCTCTGGTTAACCAGAGCAGGGCTTTTAATTAGTGGCGCTTGATGACATGGAGGCAGCGAGGGCAAATGAGACTGTTCGGAAAGTTGGGCAGAATATCAGTGTGCAGTGCCTCGACTTTCTTCTGGCGACTTTTATAGGTGATGCTGTCATACAGATAGTTATAGACAAAGGCCATCCAACCCCACAGGATAAATTCCCACGGTTCAACGTCGCCCAGGGAAGGGCGTTCACTCGACTCCACGTTATAATCCTTGAGCGGCAACATGAAGTTATGGCACTCCGGGCAGGGTGTTAACTCATCTTCTCGATTTGTCCACCGGTTGGAACTCATCATAATGTGAACTCTCTGATAGCCATGCGTCCGCCGCTAAAGCAGCGGGCTTGCTACTTAATGAGCGAGGGAGAGCCAATCGGCCCTCCCTTATGCTTACTTGCCGCCATACTTTTTATAGAGTGCGGCAGCGTTGCTCTTATTGACTTCTTCCGTTTTTAGCACCACTTTCCGGGGTGGTTTCTGTTTCTGCTCCAGGATTTTAACCGCCCAATCAATGGCCTCGGCTCCGCCAGTCGGATAGACATAGGTAACACCTAAGCGGCCATTCATCACCGATTTAATACCGCCATCTGGGGTCGGCAGGCCATCAATGCCCACAAATAGAATCTTGCTCAAGTCCTTGTTTGCATTTTTAGCCGAGATGATAGCCGCTTCCGCCATCGGATCATTCTCGCCGTAAACTACATTGAAGTTTGGATTAGCCTGAATCATGGCCTGTGAGACGGGAATTGCCCTTTCACGAGTCCAGTTGGCAGTTTGCTGGGCAATAATTTTCACGGCTGGGTTAGCGGCAATACCGGCGCGAAAACCGTTGTCGCGCTCTTTGGTAGGTGGCGTGCCTTCCAGCCCACGTATTTCTAACACGTTGCAAGGATTGGCTTTATTATCTTTCGCCCATTTCGCTACAAACTGACCTGCCATTTTTCCAATGGCGGTGTTATCAGCGCCAATCCACATGGTGTATTTATTGCCATTGACTTCACGATCTAAGACAATCACAGGAATTCCCTTGTCATAGGCTTTAGCCACTACATCGGTCAGGGGCGCGGCTTCGTTGGGAGAGATAATTAAGAGCTTGATACCCTGCTGGATAAAATTCTCTACGTCAGCGACTTGCTTGGCGTTGTTTTGGGCGGCATCGGCAAAAACGACTTGCAGTTCCGGGTGCTTGGCCGCCGCTGCCGCGATTTGGTCGTTCATCGCCTGACGCCACGGCTCGCCTTTATTGGCCTGTGACATACCAATGAGGTAGGTGCCTTTTTGTCCAGAGGTAGTGGTAGTGGTGGTAGTTGTCGTTGAATTGCTGCTTGAACTGGCGGTTGCTGAATTGGTAGTTGTGGAACTTGTGTTATCAGTGCTGGCCTGATTGCAGCCAGTTAAGGCGAGGCCAAAGGCCAATAAGCCGCTCAAACCAAGCGCGCGACATTGATCTGCAAAAGTCATAAAAGTATTCTCCTGTTGGTAAAGCTCTAAAGGGGTTCAGTTGCAGGATATATTACTCTCTAAAAGATAGCAACATTTAACCACCGATGAACATGGATGTTCGAGGATAGAAGATTGAGGATGGAGGATAGCAGCCCAGCAAAGGACAGTGACTCTCTTTCGATCCTCGATCTTCTATTCTCTATCCTTGTTAGCCGTGTTTATCGGTGGTTAATTATTTTTGCTGGCGCTGAAGGGCCACGGCCAACACAATAATGACACCCTTGAGAATAAGCTGATATTCGGATTGAATGTTGCGCAGCCCCAGGATGTTATCGAGAATACTCAAAATGAGTGCGCCAATCATTGAGCCAAGGACGGTGCCCATGCCACCCAATAGACTGGTGCCGCCAATCACCACAGCGGCAATGGCGTTTAGCTCATAGCCTTGTCCATCAATGTGGCTCCCCTGATTGACTAAGGCGGCGTGCAGCAGAGCCGCTAAGCCAGAGAGTAAGCCGGAAATACCAAAAACAATGATACGGATACGGTTGACGTTGATACCCGAAAGGCGCGCTGCCGTGTCATTAGCTCCCACCGCATAAACATGACGCCCGAAGCCAGTGCGCTTGAGGAAAAAAGCCGCAACAGACCCGGCAATGAGGAAATAGAGAGCCTGGACGGGAATACTTAAACCGAGAAGATTGATTTGCCCAGCAAAGAGTGACTTAAAACTGTCGGGAGCCAAGCCCGCTCCATTACCAAATTCTAATGGTATCGCATAACCACCCGACCAGAGCGAGGCGACACCCCGCGCCGCACTCATCATGGCGAGGGTCGTGATAAACGATTGAATGGCGAGGCGGGTTGTCACTACTCCATTGATTACACCAATTAAAGCTCCTAAGCCCAGCATGAGTATGACCGTGGGTGCGGTGCCAAGATTATGGCGCATCATACACGAAGCCGCGCCCACCGCACACAGAGCTAGAATCGCCCCTACCGAAAGGTCAATGCCACCCGTTAAGATCACGAGAGTCATGCCCACGGCAATAATGCCGTTCTCGCTGGCAAAGCGCACGATATTGAGCAGGTTGTCCGCGCCCAGAAAGACGTTGTGGCCATCGCGGATGGGGGAAGCGAACATGGAGATGAGCAAAATAAGGAAAAGCCCAAAAAAGCTTTGAAAGCGCAACGCCGATTGCCATACATTATAGAGGCGACTGTTCGCTGTGGCTGCCGAGCCAGAAGGATTACTGATAACTGGCTCGGCGGTAGATGGTGCTGTTGAGTTCTGTGCCATAGGTTCTAAGAATTAGGTTAAAGTTTTACATCAATATTTTGCATCTCGACTAGGCGGCGCGGGCGCGTTGGTGAGCTGTGGCCGCTTCCATAATGCGCTCCTGCGTCGCTTCCGCGTGTGTCAGGTCTCCCGTGAGCTGACCTTCACAGAACACCAGGATACGGTCGCACATCGCCAGCAGTTCGGGCAATTCGGAAGAGACCATCAGAATACCAGCGCCATCGCGGGCCAGTTGGCTAATGAGTGTGTAAATTTCCGCCTTAGCTCCCACGTCAATGCCGCGTGTGGGTTCATCGAGCATGAGCACGCGCGGGTTGGTTAACAAGCACTTCGCCAGCACCACCTTCTGCTGATTGCCACCAGAAAGCTTGCCGACTTCTACCCCGGTACTGCTGGTTTTGACGCGCAGTTGCTCAATGGAATCATGCACCGCTTCGGCTTCGGCTCGACTCCGAATAATTCCTCCCGATAAAAACTTGCTGAGCGCGGCAAGGGTCATATTATGGCTCACAGATAGGCGAATCAACAAACTCTGGCCTTTGCGGTCTTCGGTGGCAAAGGCTAATTCGGCGCGGATAGCGTCGTGTGGCGTATTGATACGCTGTTCCTGCCCAGCAATAAAGATGCGTCCCTTAATCCGGTGTGGTGGATAAACACCATAAAGCGTTTCCAGCAGTTCAGTGCGTCCGGCTCCCATTAAGCCGGAGATGCCCAGAATCTCACCACGACGCAGACTAAAAGAGATGTTATCCAAAGTGCGCCCGCTCGATTCACCAGCGCCGGGTTTAGCCGGGAGTAAGCTGAGGTTCTCAACGCGTAAGATTTCTTCGCCAATCGTGGCTGTCTCCTTGGGAAAGAGGTCTTGGAGCGGGCGTCCTACCATCATCCGAATTAATTCACTACGGTCAGTCTCCTTCGTGACGCGGGTGCCGATGTATTCGCCATCGCGCAACACGGTTATGCGGTCGGACATTTGAAAAATCTCGTCTAACTTATGCGAGATGTAGATCATCGTCACGCCATCGCGCTTGAGAGCGGTTAAGACGGTGAACAGGCGCTCGATTTCCGTTTCGCTGAGGGCCGAAGTTGGTTCATCTAAAATTAGCAGTCGGGCATTGAGCGAGAGCGCCTTGGCGACCTCCACCAATTGTTGCTCTCCTACACGCAGCGATTTCACCAGGCGGTTCGGTGGCAGGGGCAAATTTAAGCGTTCCAGGAAGGCTTGCGCCTCGGTGTGCATTCGCGTGCTATCCAGGGTGCCCCAGCGCGTGCCCTCTTCACGTCCCAGGAAGATATTCTCAGCAATGGTTAGCTCAGGAATGAGATTCAATTCCTGGTGAATAATGGCGATGCCGTGCTGCCCCGCCTCCCGTGTATCATGGAGCGATAGGGGTTTGCCGTCTAAAAAGAGCTGGCCCTGATAGTCGGGATAAACGCCGCTCAAGATTTTCATGAGCGTTGATTTACCCGCGCCGTTCTCGCCCATCAGTGCGTGGACTTCGCCCTTTTGTATCTCAAAAGAGACGTTATGCAAAGCCCACACACCGGGAAAGCTTTTGCTAACGGATTTAATCTCAAGCATGGTTTCTTAATACGGTTATGGAACTATGGTGTAGTCACTACTGTAGTCTTCCACAATTCAAAGACGCGCCCCGTCTTAGGATTTACTCTCAGTTTTAGCTTATCACCGATGGTTATGCCCACCGTGCCCAGTGGTTGCGACTTCATGGTTATATCGCCTTGCGGTAAATGCAAAGGGGCCGACAAATCAATGATATGCCGTTGCTTATCGGTGTTAAGAATAACATAGGGCATGGAGTAGGGTGTCAGTTGCCCAAATTCACTCACTGTGCCCTCTAGATTATGATAAGTTGCCGTTACTTCAGTTGCGTTCCCAGCCACGCCTAAGCGAGCTGTAACCTGATCGCCGCGTTGCAGTTCTGTCAGCATGGCCGGAGATTCATGGCCCGGTTCGCCACGCTTGAGGATAGTGTGTTCCGTAATAGCAATGTCCTCGCTACCAGTGGCAGCATCAGGTAGCACTGAAAGGGCATTGTGACCTGAAACTGAACGATAAATGCCATTGAGGACTTTAGGTTGTGGTGCATCCCCAGGCGTTAAAGTTATGGGCCAAGCAATATGACCAGTGGCATCCGCTTTGAGCCGGTGGCCGACTTGTCCGGGCCTGGCTTTACGAATGCTCCAACCGTTAGAGGATGGTGCCACAATATAATCTTGGCCCGGCAGTAAATGGCTGGCGGATATTCTAACGGATGTGGCGCGTTCTGCTATTAATTTTGAAAGCTCGACTTGGTCATCATTGCATTGAGTGATGGTGCAGGTTACTGGTTGGTTTGTCTCGATACGGATGGAGAATGGTTTTAACCACCCGCTCTGTTGCACATAAAAAGTAGTGGGGAGAGCGGTGCTAATGGCCCGATTCGCTAATTCATAAGCTACGGCATAACTGCCCTGGGCATAAGCCGTTTGTGCGCTTTTAACAGCTAACTGCATTTCTGTTTTGGTTGGGGTCGGTGCGGTAACACTTGCCCTTAATGCTTCAATCGCTAACTCGGCA
The DNA here is from genome assembly GCA_019239895.1 of Abditibacteriaceae bacterium. Taxonomy (GTDB): domain Bacteria; phylum Armatimonadota; class Abditibacteriia; order Abditibacteriales; family Abditibacteriaceae; genus JAFAZH01. Next base: position 132,042 of record JAFAZH010000041.1, read on the forward strand.
TCGCGCCGCCAGCTAACGACCAAGTTCTGGGCGCGCACCGTAGCCAGGGATTCATCCTGTGGCAAAAGGCTGTGCGTTAACTCCTGGGGCCAGGCTGTCGTGAAACGCACATGGTAAATGGAACACCAACTCAAAACATCTTGCGGCAATCCCGGCGCGTTGAGTTCAAGGCGCGCATAAATAGTGCTCTTGCCTTTTGCCAGCGCACTAAGATCAATACGATGCATGGCGTTAATGTCGCCATCATCAAAGACTCTGTCCACCTCCTGCATGGTGGCTGCATCGGGTCTATCTCCAGCCAATACACGGATATTGACGTTTGGGTCTTGCTTGCGAAAAACAAAAGCACGACCTTGGAATTCCAGATAAACCCCGGTGCTAAAGCTGCCGTGAGGGGCTGTTAATTGATAAGTTAAATACCCCGGCTCTGTGTTCGTAATTGGATAGATAGCAATGGCCGCAGTATTGCCGATAACGCCACTCTGCAAACCACCCGAAGCCACTACATGCTTTTGCCAGTTAATGTCTCTAAAGTGGTCTTCCAATAAGACTGGTTGATAACGGAAAGCGGGGAAGGGTTGGGCTAAATCTTCAACCTCAGAAGCGGCCACATTCATTTTGTCGAGCGGATAATTATAAAGAGTAAAATAGCGTTGCGCGAGCGCATAGCCGGGGCGCACGCCCTGCATAGCGGCGGCATTGTTGCCGCACTCCGCATTGACCGCCGCATTGCGACCTAACGCCAGTTGGTGTGTCACCGCTTCGATTTCTGGCAGCGAGTTGCCATTCCATTCTCCCCCCACGCGCACCCCCGCCGGAGCCGCTGTCTCCCAGAAGGGATAGGCTGCGTCCAACATGGGATACTGAATGTCGGCATTGGCGACCATTGCCTGCGTATAGATATTGTTGCGCAGCAAATCATTGGGGGGCGTGACAGTATTGCCATTGACGATAGTGGCATCGCGTCCCAAACCGTCAGCCATCGCCGCGCCAATCATTTCGTTGTAATCGAGCAAGTTATGCTGGAGCCAGAGTCGTGCTGATTGGTTTAGACCATTGGTCGGATCAAGCGTTACTCCATCCCGTTGAGCCGCTTCAATCGTATGAGAGTTAAAGTCGGCCAGCAACAAATCAGAGCCAAGCCCGGCATTACCACTGGCCCAGTAAACAGGTTCATTATCCAGATTCAGAGCCAGTAGCAGCCGTTGCCTGCCCTCGGCACAGAGTTCACGATAACGCTTTTGTAAATGCGACATGGCGGCTCGGATGCGTTGCGCTTTGAAAGCATTCAGGGTGGGGTGATTCACCGTGAGCCACGGGGTATTAGACCACTGGTTGGGCACCGAAAGTTGAAACTGCTTCTTGGTGGCGTTATAGACCACCTGTTGATATTCCACATCCGTCCAGTAGCCATCTTTGCCATCGGCTCCCCCTGGCGTGTTAGCCCACCAGGTATCACAGGAAATCTGCACGGGCATATCTAAATCCCTGGCAAGGCGAAAGATGTAATCAATGCGAGCGGCTACATCCCGATCATTGAGACCTGCGTAGGGAATCCAGGTCGTCCAGGCCGGTTTCGCGTGCGGATGATTGCCCAATGAGGTTTTAATCTGGCGCAGCTTGGCTAAATCAGCGGCGTAGTCTGTATAACTGAGCCACGCTGTGGGTGCCAGATAATAGGGCACCGCCATGTGACTGCCCTTGAAATACCGTTGAAAATCGCTAAAGGCCCAGATACGGCTGATGCTAAAGGGGGTATCCAGTTGATTCACCAATTTGAGCGTCACGAATCGCTTGTTAGTAGCGGGCAACTGCACGAAGTAGTGAATCGGCCCGGCCCCACAACCTTGCCAGGTGCGCAGGTAAACTTTGGCATCATCAGCCAGCACTAAATAACCATTCACGTCGCGGTTGCGTCCATACATCTCTTCAAGTTCCACGGTAGTTGGTTGCCCCGGTTGGACTTTGATCGCGTAGGAGACCCAACTGTCCTGACCCGTAACGACATGAGCCAAACGTCGCATATTGTGGCCGCCAACCTGATCCCCTACGAGCGTGCGGGTGACAGTTCCGCTCCGCGCAAATTGATGGGCGCTTATGCTACTCGTCGAGGTGACATCAATGGTATCGCGCAGGCCACTGGATTGAGTGCCTTCAATAACTGATGGAGTTTGTGCGGAAGTTGGCGATATGGCGGCAACTGGCAGTATCCACTGAGTGCTGAGAAGTATGGCGCAGCCAATGTACAAGTGACAGCTTTTTAACAACGTATTGAGCATCTTGATCGGGTGGTGCCCTTTAACCTTTCAACCCAGTCATGGTGATACCGCGCACGAAGGTGCGTTGGGTGAAGAAGAACAGAATAATGAGTGGCAGTGTTACCACTGTGGAAACGGCCATCATCTGCCCCCACTCGGCGCTGTATTGAGTCTTGAACATGGCCAGACCTAATGAAAGCGTATATTTGCGGTCATCAAAGAGGTAAATCAGCGGCCCCAAATAATCGTTCCACGCGCCGATAAAGGCGAAGAGGCCAATTGTCCAGAGGGCAGGTTTTGCCAGGGGCAGCACGATCAGGCGATAGTTGTCCCATTCGCTGGCACCATCAATGCGGGCCGCTTCGGTTAATTCGTTCGGGATGGTGCGGAAGAACTGGCGCAGCAGAAACACATTAAAGGCACTGGCTAAGAACGAAGGAAAGGTCAGTGGTAAGTAAGTATCAAGCCATCCTAAGTTTTTAAAGATGGTGAAGACGGGCACCATCGTCACCTGCGGCGGCAAGAGCATGGTGCCGATGAAAAGATAAAAGAGAACTTCACGCCCACGCCACGGAATACGGCTGAGGCCATAAGCCACGAGGGATGAAGAAAGAACCGTCCCCACCACATTGGCCGCGCAAATCAGCAGGGTGTTGCGCAGATAAAGTCCAAACGGGACAGCAGTCAGTCCATTCGCATAATTCTTCCACTGAAAGGGATGGGGAATCCAGACGGGCGGGTAGACCAGGATTTGCTTATCGGTTTTGAATGAGGTACTGACCAGCCACAAAAAGGGCAATAAAAAGATAATGCTCAGAGCCACTAAGGAGCCATAGACCAGCCCCTGCTTCCAAAAGTCTGCCTGATTACGCAAAGTCGGTCTCCTATTCCCGGCCTAAGTGATAATTACTGAAAGTGGATTCAATAAGTATGTTACAGGCAGAGAATCTTACCAACCCCAGAGGCTACCCTTTGCAAAAATAATATTTAGCTTAAGCGAAAGCCCGGTTTTACGTTTTAGTCACGCCGGGAAAATGTGGCTGATAGTTGGGGAAGACGGCGGCCAGGCGTCCATTGTGGCTGTAGTCGGTATTGACGCGGCGCGTCAGGACTTCGGCCAAGACATCACGATAATCCATCGTTACACGCAGGTCGCCTGGCCCTTCCAGTTGATGATCTTCCAACCCTGGCCAACGCGCCAACACTTTGCCGCCAATAACACCCTGGCCCATCAGCATCATCACGCTGGCGCGTCCGTGATCGGTGCCTAATCCGGTGTTCTCTTGCAAGCGGCGTCCAAACTCCGTCATCACAACCACCGTGACGCCCTTCATGTCTTTGCCCATATCCCCCGCAAAAGCAGCCAACGATTTACCAATATCTTCTAACTGCGCGGGCAGGATATTATTCTGTGCGACGTGCGTATCCCACAGATAAGGGCCGCGATGATCGAGGCAGGCGATTTCTAAACCGACATGGCCCTTGAGCAAACACGCCACTTGTCGTAAGCCAGTGCCTAATTCGCTGTTGGGATAAACCGCGCCGTTGGCCGGGCGATAGTGGGTGGGGTCTAATTTATTGAGCGCATCCAGCACCGCGAGGGTTTCCCGGCCAGCATGGGCGACTGCATCCTGACCGTCTTCATATAATTGAGTCAGCGTGTGGTGCATGGCCTCAACCCGATTCGCTCTGCTGCCTGGTATATGCGTTGCCTCTGATGTATTCGGCAGCGACAGACGGAAATCGGCTAAGGAATTAAGAGCCGTGGCATCAGTGGCCCCGCGCAGTGAATCGGGCATCACGTTGCTGAAAGCGACTGCGCGCAGTGGAGAGGCATTGTTACGGGGGCTGTTGTCGAGATGGCGGGCCAGCCAACCACTGCCCGTGCCAGTAGATTCCGTAGCCAAGCCTCGCTCCATCGCGGACATGGCCTCAAAATGAGAGCGGGTATGATCGCCTGAACCAACCGCATGGGCAAATCCTAGCAGACCCTCGCCATAAAGTGGGCGCAACGGCGCGAGAGCAGGGTGCAAACCAAAGAAGCCATCTAAGTCAAGAGCGCGATTGTTAGCCCTGGCGCGGCGATCATTGGGTGCCGCCACACCAAGCGTTTGGCGATGGCGATGATAAGCGTCTTCGGCATAAGGCACCACCATACTTAAACCATCTGCGCCCCCTCGCATAAAGACGACTACCAAAACATCGCCTTGCGTTTCCTGTTGCCCCGGCATAATGGCGACATCGGCCAAAGCCGTGGCGCTACGGGCCATCCAGCCGACTGAGGCCAAGGCTGCACCCATTAAGGCTTGTCGTCGCGTGAACTTTGCCCCTGCATAAGCTTCAGTTGTGGCAGGTCGTGCGGGCTTCTCCAGCGGCTTGCGCGATGCTTCATTGCCGTGTCCATCACAACCGCACCAATTAGGTCTCATCTTACTTACTCCATGCTACGTTAAGTTCAGGGCTGACTTAGACCCGCCGCTAAAGCAGCGGGCTGAGGACATAAGCCCGGTGAACCGGGCTGCTGCATAAACTGGGATTTTGCATATCATAAAATAGCTGCTGCATCATAGCCCCGTTCAAGGGGCTTTACGGTTCAGCCCGCTGCTTTAGCGGCGGGTCGTGCTAAAGGTTCCAATTACCGCCATTGAAACTGTGGACAGGAAAGCAGAAGAGCTGCCACCTCGGCCATAATCGGGTTATTCTTACCGTTTGATGGTGGTATTTGCGCCAGGTGATCGTGCAACTTATTGCGTAAAGGTTGCAATGCGGCGGTCTCAGTGTGTTCGCCTAAAATCAGGGCGAAGAGAGCATCGCCATACTCAATGCCTGTCGTGGCATGAGCAGCCTTCATTAAGGCGGGTAAATCTACTGTGGTGCCTTTGATACTGCCAGTAGTGAGGGCAAAGGCGAAATTCCAACGTGCCAGTAGAGAACCTGTCCAGGCGGTAGTGCGGTCGGGATAGCCATCGGGCATCGGCCATTGATAGAGCGGTTGGCCCATGTGCGCCAGGTGTTCTTGCAGAGCGGTGTTAGCATCCGTATCGGCATTGAGGGCGCGCAGGGCGGAAACCATGAAGTCCAGGGGCCGCTTCATAATAGGTGGCGCGTTCAAGAATTCCGGTGATAAAAACAGCGGGCGCAGCATGGAGCGAATATCGCCGTTTGTCTTAAGGTAAATCTCGGCCAGTTTTTGTGTCCAGGGTGAGTCGCCGTTCCCCAAGAAATAACGACAAAGTTTACGCGCTATAAAATGCGCGGTGGAGGGATGTTTGGCTAAAATATCTAAGACCTTCTCGCCATCCTGTTGACCCCCACCTGCTGGTATCGTGACGCCTAAGACGGTTTTTGTCCCGTTATCATGGTGGCTTTCGTCAAAGCGAAAGGTGCCCTTGCGGTGCAGGAACCGGTCTTCAATCGTCCAACCCGTTAAGCAGCGCGCGACCTCTTGCACATCTTTTTGTGTGTAGCCACCATGCACACCCAGGGTGTGTAATTCCATTAATTCACGAGCATAGTTTTCATTGGCTACACCGCGCTGGTTGACTTGATTATCGAGGTAGCCGAGCATGGCCGGGCTGTGCGCTGAAGCTCGCAGTAAATCAGGGAAAGTGCCGAGGGCGTGCTTGCGAATGACATTCATCTCATCATTCGGCTTGAAATAAACGCCATTGCCTTTACGGGCATAGATGTTGAAATGGTTGCCCCAGAAATCCACCAATCGTTCGCGCAGTTGATGGCGACTATAAACCGCGTGCAAAAGGCCCGCTTGTTGCAACTGGCGCAACACTTCCTTTTCCCTCACATCGCGCATGTCTATGGCATCCTCGTGAAAGGCGTCAATGCCACGCAGTCGCAATGTCAGACTAAGCTCTTCTGTTTCGTCCGGGTTCAACTGCTCTTCAATGTAGTGCGCTGCACCCATTGAGGCGACACGCTCGACTTCGCCGGGAATGGGGCCAAAGCTGAGCCGATTAATGAGGCGGACGGTTGGCTCCGTGACCCCGGCTGGCAAGGCGATGGACTTGGCGAGCGTGGGCGGTGTGTAGCGGTGTATAACGCGAGAGCAACCGGAAAGGAGAGTTCCCGCCCCGGCAGCAGCTCCCAGCCGCAAACAATCGCGCCGAATGAGTTTCATAACACTTGAGGTCTTAGTGGCTATTAAATACCTTCGCCAATTTTAGGCAATGAGGTTTTAGGTAGCGAGGTCGCAACGACTTCATCATTGCGTGGCTGGATGTAAGACGGCAGTGGAGTTTGAGCAGCCGGGAAGGGTGTAAAGGGTGGCTGGTCGGGAACTGGTGTGGGGGCCACAACTGGTGCTGGACGCGGTTGTTTGTTCCACAACGCCTTTACCCCTGCGCCCAGTGACATGATGATAACCAGTGGCGTCAGCAGGAACCAGCCGAGGAGGGGCAACCAACAGGCCATAACAATGAGCGCACCGCCACGACACAGGGCTTTAAATTCCGATAGTCCCGGCTCCAGGCCACGAATGCGCTGGTTAATCAGCAGGGCCAGTCCGCCCGCGCCCAGTGAACTGAGCCAGAGTAGCCCGGTCAAGAGTCCCACGCCGACCAACTTTAACAGGCCATGTGGATGATTGAGGAGCGCAATCGAAAGCAAGCCGAGAGTGAAAGTCAGCACCAGACCAACCCCTAGAGAAGCCCACGGCGCTTTTTCCAGATGCTCCTGTGCCTGGGCGACACGCCGGTTAAAAATCAATGCCATGCTGATGAGCAAAGCCCAGCCCGACAGCCCAATCCCAATTATTCCAGCGACGACCGCCAGCACATCACCGATAGTCATAAGATACTCCTTTTTACTGCGAATACGGGAAACAGAATACAGGAAACAGACACTTATAACGATCCATCACCCGTTTTCTGTATTCTGTTTCCTATATTCTTATTCATGAAACGCGTATCTTGTTAATCCACAGGGTATTGTCGGTATTCGTCTGGTTAAGAATGCCACTCACATCCATGAAGAGCACCTGCTTGACTTGGTCGAGGTCGAGGCGGTTGTTAGCATCCTTGGAATCATCGGCAGGCTTCAGGTTGGCAAAATCAATGTTGATGCTTTGCAACTGGGCGTTGGCAGGCACTTCGATGGCTGTGTTATATTTGCCGCCCCCTGTTTCTTCTAATTGAACGATTAGTGTCGCTGCCTTGGTAGAGGCTACATCAAAGGTCAGGTGTTTTTTGTCTGCCAAGAGACCACGCCTAATGCTCTTACTCATGACTACTAATTGTTGGGGAGCCTGTCGGTAATCGGCCTGCAATGCGGGGCCGTCGAGAATCTTATCTTTCACTCTGCTAAGCTGAATACCGCCGACCGCAAGCCAGGATAGTTGCGGATGGGCGAAGGCATCCAAGTCTATCATGCCGTCGGGAGCTGTATCTGGTTCGGGCAAAGGTTGTGGGCTAATCAGAAAGTCATCCAAATAGAATCGGTGCGGTGCCGCTTGCACATGCAGCAATTGAGCCATCTGAGGATTTTGGATGAAAATCTGATTAACATCACCAATGGCCACCGCTTGGACTTGATCCAAATCGAGCTTATTGTCGGGGTCTTTGGGATCGTCTGGGTTATCGGATAAAACGAAATCAGAAGGTGCTATTTCCACTCGTTGCCAGGTGTCTTTGGGCGCGATAAACATGGCTAAATAGCGCCCGCCGTTGGCTTCTTGCAACACGAGCGTCAGATTGGCCCCATAATCGGATTTGATCCAGAACTGGAAGGCTTGGGTATTTTTAGGCAGCCCATTCGCCGTAGGATTAATGAGGGCATTAAATTGATTCGGCTTAAGTTCGTAATCGAATTCCAATGCGCCCTGGCCTTCTTTGACATTGGCGGCATCGTGAGTAATGCCCGCTTTAGCCGATTCGCCAAAAGCCGTCCATTCTCCAGCGCCAGTTTCAAACGTGTCGTGGGTGATAAGATTGGCGGGGGCTGTCGGTTGTGCCCCGGCTATACCGCAAGTTAAGGTCATGGCGCTACCAACTAACCAAGCATTTAGTTTCATTTCAGGTCTGCTCCTTTAGCTCCACTCTTTATTTTGACTGATCCCACTCTACAGTTGGGTCGGGAACACCACAAACTCGGTCAATGCTTTGTAGAGTTTTGTCAGTAAGGTGTTAATTAGATTTACAATTCTTGACAAAAGTTCGTGAGACTACCTTTGCCATTACATATAGACTTAATGCACCTCTCGCGCAAGGGGCAATATCCGGTCATAACACAAGCCAGGTCATAACACAGGTCAAGCCATGAATCGAGTGTTAGTCATAGATGACGATGTGGAATTATGTGAACTAGTTCAAGAGTATTTAGAACCAGAAGGCTTTGATTTAGAGACGGTTCACAATGGTGAAGCGGGATTGCAACTCGCGGCGACTGGTTCCTATGTCTTGGTCATCTTGGATGTCATGTTGCCCGGTTTGGGTGGCTTTGAAATTCTGCGGCGTCTGCGTGCCGCCAAGGAGCCAGCAGCGCGCACCCCGGTGCTGATGCTGACGGCGCGCGGCGATGATGTAGATCGCATCGTTGGCTTAGAATTAGGGGCCGATGATTATCTGCCTAAACCTTTTAATCCCCGTGAATTAGTGGCGCGCATTCACGCTATTTTGCGCCGCACCCGTGCTGAGCCGGAAGCGGCCATAACATCCCCCTCTAGTGCCCGCCTGATTGTTGGTGACATCGAATTAGATGCTGCGGCTCGCACTGTGCGCCGCGCTGGAGAATCACTGGATTTGACCACTGTCGAGTTTGATCTATTAGCCGTGCTGTTACGCACTGCCGGGCGCGTCGTAACACGCGATGAAATGGTGCGCGAAGTTTTTGGGCGCAAGTTTACGGCTTATGACCGCAGCGTGGATATGCACGTCAGCAATTTGCGTAAGAAGTTGGGCCATTATCCTGATGGTGAAGAGCGCATTAAAACCGTGCGCAGCATGGGTTACATCTATGCGGTGTATGCATCGGGTGATAGTGAAAAGCATAATTCCTGAGTGAGATGCGCAGCTTCTTTTTAAAGATATTCTTGTGGTTTTGGCTAACCATGATCTTATTGGGGGTGAGCCAATCTATTGTCACCCCTGTCTCGCGTCCTGGCGCGGCCTCTGTAACACAGCATGAAATTATCACCAGTGCCCTGACCAATTACGCCCATATCGCAGGGGGCGTGTTCGAGCAAAATGGACGTAACGCTCTCGCTGCGTATCTCCAGCAACTACAAGAAACAACGCATATTCAATATTATTTTTTTATGGCTCAAGGCCATCGCTTAGATGCTCCATTCGTTGCCAATGAGGTATCCACTCAAACGAGCAAGTTGATTTTGCAGGCTATGCGAGAAAATAAAGCTGAAGTCAGTAAACAGAAAGAATCCACCCTGTTAGCACAGCCTGTGGTTTCCGCTCATGGCACGCATTATGTGCTGGTCGCAATGATGGATTCAGAGCTTTGGGAACAACCTTATTTCCCGCCGCGCACTCGCTTCTGGCGACTGCTGGCTGCCATCTTCACGGCAGGCGCGGTTTGCTACTGGCTGGCGCGTAATATTGCGGCTCCGGTCGTGAAGCTACGGGCTGTCACACGACAGTTAGCGGCTGGTGATCTGGCGGCACGCATTGGCCCGGCGATGGGCAAACGACGCGATGAACTGGCGGATTTAGGGCGGGACTTTGACCTGATGGCCGAGCGTATCGAATCGCTGATGGTGTCGCAGCGTCAATTATTGGCCGATATTTCTCATGAACTGCGGTCTCCCTTAGCCCGCCTCAACCTGGCACTGGGACTGGCGCATCGCCATGCCGGGCCAAGCGCCAGTGCAGCCCTCTGCGCCGATTTAGACCGCATTGAGCGTGAAGCCGAGCGGCTCAATGAACTTATCGGTCAATTGTTGGTGTTGGCACGATTGGAAAGCGGTGCAGCCGGAACCCAACACACCCCGGTGAATTTAGCCCAATTGGTACAGGAGGTGGCGGCAGATGCCGACTTTGAAGCGCGCAGCAATGGGCGTGGCGTGCGAGTTGCGGTTAGCCAAGAGTGTTGGACGGCAGGCAACGCTGAGCTATTGCGTAGCGCAGTCGAAAATGTGGTGCGCAATGCCATCCGCTACACCAAAGAAGACACCACCGTAGAAGTGTCGTTGACCTGTCGGCAGGAAGCTGAAAGTAACCAGGAGCAGGCCATTATCACTGTGCGCGATTGGGGTAGTGGCGTGCCTGAAACGGCCCTGGCGAATTTATTTCGCCCATTCTATCGCGTGGCTGAAGCGCGTGACCGTCAATCGGGTGGAGCCGGGCTGGGCCTTGCCATTACTGAACGGGCAGTGCGTTCTTATGGCGGTCACGTTACCGCTACGAATGCGCCGGGTGGCGGTTTGCAAGTTGAGTTGTGCCTGCCTGCTACGACTCAGATGGCTGCCATGCCGCACTGATTATTGCCCGGCGGTTGAAACCGCGGCTCATGGCCTATGACCGAGTGTCCGCCTGCGCGGACACCACTTTGAATTAAGGGTGCCGTCCCCGCAGGGGGACGGTCGGCTGAAAGCCCGGAGCCGTGACTTTAGTCGCCGGGTACATTGAATTGATTAAGGAAACATAGCCGTGCCATCGGGGGCACGGGCTAACGTCCATTCTGGCACGCCTTCAGGACAAGGATATTTAGCTGCGAGAGTTTCATCAATATCAATGCCCAGCCCCGGCTTATCGTTGGGATACACATAGCCATTGCGCACTTCCGGGCTGCCGGGGAAGATCTCCCGCTCAATATCCGAAAGGCCACTCCACTCTTGCACCCCAAAGTTGCGGGAGCTAACATCAAGATGCACATTGGCGGCATGACCCACCGGGGAAACATCACCGGGGCCGTGCCAGGCAGTGCGCACCCCAAAAGCGTCACAGAGCGTTGCTAATTTCTTGGCCGGAGTGATGCCGCCAATAGCACTGATATGACAACGAATGAAATCAATCAGGCGATTGGTGACGAGGGGTTTCCATTCCAGGGGATGCACAAATAACTCGCCCATAGCCAGTGGGGTGGTGCATTGCTGGCGAATCATCTGGAACCATTCAATATGCTCCGGGGGCAGCGGGTCTTCCAGGAAGAAAAGACGATAGGGTTCTAACTGTTTGGCCAGACGCACCGCTTCAATCGGCACTAAACGCTCGTGAATATCGTGCAGCAAGTTGATGTCATAGCCAATCTTACTGCGCAGATGTTCAAACAGAGCTGGGACGCTGCGTGCATAAATATCAGGATCATAATAGCTGCCGGGTTGGGCATTCTCAGGCCGGTCGCGCACAGCAAAACGACCCCCATAGCCTCCCATCTGGCAACGGATGTATTGATAACCCTGCTCCATCCAGGCGCGCACATTTTCTTCGACATGCACTTCATCGCGCCCATCGGCATGGCGATAAACGGCGGCTCCCTCACGGCACTTGCCCCCCAAGAGTTGATAGACGGGCAAGCCAGCCACTTTACCCTTGATGTCCCAGAGCGCCATGTCAACGCCACTGAGGGCATTATTCAACACTGGCCCATTACGCCAGTAAGAATTGACCCAGGCCGTGTGCCAGAGGTCTTCAATGCGATGTGGGTCTTTGCCAACAAAAAACAGTTTTAGAAAATCTTCAATAGCCGAGCGCACAGCGGTATGGCGCTGCGTAAAAGTCGCGCACCCCAAACCATAAAGCCCCGGCTCCGAAGTTTCCACTTTAACGACAATCAACCGACTGGCGACCGGAGCCGTCAGAATCGCCCGCACATTGGTAATTTTTAGTTCAGCCATGATGATTCCTTAGTTGTTAGCAAGGTTAAGATAGACCAACAGGATTTCGATTTTAAATAACTTTAACTCACCTCAAGCCTCAAGGCGAAGCCCTGGTCGTTGAGAATCAACTTGCTCCGGCCAGGAAACGGTCTGTCTAGGCTTGAACCTATCCCCTGAAAGTGCCCTAACGCGCCTGTTGCACCCGTCCCCGGAAGAAGCGTGAATGGGAACGAAGCTTGCGTTTTCAATAACAGACGTTCCGTTTTTAACAACGGCGCTTCCGTTCCCAATAACGGAAGGAACGTTTTCAGGAACGGAAGCGCCGTTCCCATCCACGGAAGAGGCGTTCCCAATAACGGACGTTCCGTTTTCATTAACGAGGCTTCCGTTCCTGCCAAATAACAACTTTGGCAGTAGTCGAAGGCAACACCCTTGGTCGTTCTTGTCGCCACTTGACCCTGCTATAGCAACGTGTTGTTTTAGATAGCCCAAGCCCACTACAATGTTGAATGCCTTTTTAGCAGATGAACAGCCACCTTAATATTGCAAATTGGCACATAATCAGTAGCTGGGCCGCTGTGCCCTGCACTTCTCTGGGCAGATAGTTTTAATCTCGATTGTGTTTGGTTGTACACTTAGATGCATGAGCGAAGACGAAAGGACTTTAATTGAAACAGAGAATATGCCCCTTAGAGAATGGCTGAATTTGATAAATAAGCCACCTAAAGGAACCATGTTTATTGACTATTCATTTCCTACAGAGGATCATTTTCAAGAATACTTGTCCACCATCGCTGAAAGAACAGAACAAGAGGTTATGTCACTGCTGCGGCATTTCTTAATTCCAACAGGAACATTGGGGACAGATAGATGGAACCTCGCCTTTGTGGTAGATGTGTTGCGCAAGAATCCAGATGACCTTGAACATCTTTTGAGTTCTGAGTACAACCGCAGATTATTAGCTTTTGCGGCTAAGCATAGCTCAATTCCTCCTTGGGAGGGAATAACTTGGGCTTTGGACTTGTTGCCGCATTTCCCGCGCCAAGCTATTAGTGCAATAGACACTTACTTTTTGGCTCATGCACAACAGCTACCAGATGGTCGCATTATTGGGTTGTCACAGTCAATGGCAGTCATAAGAGCGAAATTTATAGGATTCCCTAGAACACAAGAGGCAGCGATTCAGTTCCTTCTAGAAATGCATCCCCGAAGCTTTGAACACTTAATTGAAAGACTTTATAAGGAAATGGGTTATGAAACTCAAATCACACCTCCAAAAAAAGATGGAGGTAGGGACATTCTCACTAAAAACGTAAAACCGGGGAAGCTTGAACACTCCAGAATCGAATGTAAGCGATATAGTGCCCCCATAGGAGTTGAAATATCTCGTGCTTTGCTTGGAGTGGTGTCTGATGAGAAGGTTAATAAAGGGGTGATTGTCACGACCAGCCGATTCACGAAAGGGGCGAAAGACTTAGCCAAGCGCAACCCTCGATTGGAGTTGATTGATGGGGAGCACTTAGTCCCATTACTAAATGAGCATTTTGGTCCAAGATGGCCTCTTCACATTGAGAGGATCGTGTTGGAAAGTCAAAAAGAACAACAAAAAATTCAAGAGGATTAATCAATGCTCTAAAGCAGCTAACATTACCGAACTGTGCATTGCAGCCAACGCTTTCCGGCTTCGTGCCTCAGCCTACAAGCGCGGCTGCCCTGAACATTGTACCTTTGTGCCCTGTCTAATGACGCGACTTACTAAAAATGGCATTGCAACTGAAGGATATTTACGCCCACCTTTCTGGACAGGCTTCTGCGGTAACAGACGAAGAAGCCTGTTTGTTCGTGCAGAACCTGCGGGTTAGTTATAACGCTCACGTTGCCAGCCTCGACTATTTAGCTGCGGTAGCTCATATCTGCCACTATAAACCTCATTTGCTCAGCAAGCTGTTTCATTACCCGGCTAATGCGTTAATTTGTATGGGTATAGCCACTTACGAGGAAGCTGAGGCTTCTTACATTGACTATCTCTTGCATGATCCTAAAGCAGCCACCGTTATACCTCTCTCCCCGGAAGCCAGGCAGTATTTAGAATATGAACTACTGCACCATAAAGAAACGATAAATGAAATCTTAGCTCAAGAGTTGCGTATAGTAAACTTAAACTTATGAGAACTGGATTCGTTGAAAGAACAGGCAAGCTCCCGGACATGGATCGGTCTTTTGACCTCAATTTCTGGCAGGCACAATCTGACACAGCGCGTTTCGCGGCAGCCTGGGAGTTAGTGGTTCAAGCGTTCATCATTAAGGGCAAGGATGTGAGTCAACTCAGGCTTCAAAGAACTGTTGAGCATTTTGAACGACAACCACGTTAAATATTTGGTTGTTGGTGGCTATGCGGTTATCAAGTATGCCGAACCCCGCTACACCAAAGACCTTGATCTGTGGGTCAAAGCTGAACCCGCTAATGCCCAGGCCGTTTTTACGGCCCTTCGAGCATTCGGAGCACCCTTAACCAATCTGACTCCCGAAGACTTTGTGCATGAAGGTTACTTCTATCAGATGGGCGTGCCCCCGGTGCGCGTAGATATTCTGATGTCCGTTTCTGGTTTGGATTTTGATGAGGCATGGGCACAGCGTGAGATAGTCAACTTCGATGGCATACTGCTTCCATTCATTTCCAAGGGACATCTTATTATTTCTAAGCGTGCATCAGGTCGCCCTCAAGACCTTATAGACGCAGACCTTCTCGAACAAACAGAGCATTAGCAGTCAATCTCGCAGACAAACTGCCGAACCAGACGTTGTCCCTGACTGACGCTCGTACTTTCGGGCCTAATAGATTCTCTGTGCCCTCTGCGTCTCTGCGGTTGATCCCATTTAACTAGTAGCTCATCCTTTGAGCACCCCTCGTCCGCAGCGTGGATGGGCTGGAGAGGGGCCGGGGGTGAGGGTTATTTCGTCAGTTCATCAATACGCTGTAATTCCTCTTTGCTGAACTCCACCTTATCCAGCGCGGCGACATTCTCTTCGACTTGCTTAACGTTCGATGCGCCAATGAGGGCGCTGGTGATAGCGGGTAGGCGCAGTATCCAGGCGAGGGCCATTTGTGCCAGGGTTTGGCCACGTTCCTGGGCCATGTTATTGAGTTCGATTAACTTGGCGCGTTTTTGTTCATTGAGGTTCTTCTCCACCCATTCCTTGCCCCACTTCTGCGCGGCGCGACTTTGGGAGGGAATATCGCCACCCAGATATTTGTCGGTCAGTAAACCGGAAGCGAGTGGGCAGAAGGGGATAACTCCCGTGCCCGCGCGTTCTGTCTGGGGCAATAAATCCGGCTCAATGCCCCGTCCCAGCATGTTGTAGTAAGGCTGATGAATCGTAATCGGTGCTAAACCCATGCGCTCGCAGATACGGACAGCATCGGCGAACTGTGCGCCGTTGTAACTGCTGACGCCAACATAAAGGGCCTTGCCCTGTTGCACCAACAGGTTAAGGGTGGCGAGAGTTTCTTCCAAGGGTGTGTTGGGGTCGGGGCGATGATGGTAGAAAATATCAAAGTATTCTAACCCGGCGCGCTTGAGCGACTGGTCACAGCTTGCCACCAGGTATTTCTTGGAACCCCAGTCGCCATACGGCCCCGGCCACATATGATAGCCTGCTTTGCTGGAAATAATAAGTTCATCGCGTGGCATCTCTTTGATAATCTGGCCGCAGACCACCTCGGCATTGCCAGGTGGTGTGCCATAGTTGTTGGCAAGGTCGAAATGAGTGATGCCTAAATCGAAAGCGCGAAAGAGGCAGGCGCGCGAAGTTTCGGCATCCACATAGCCGCCGAAGGTTTCCCAGGCTCCCAGTGAAATCGCGGGTAGCTTTAAGCCGCTGCGTCCGCAACGGCGATATTCCATTTTGTCGTAACGATCAGATGCAAATTCGTGAGTTGATGCTTGTGTCATAGCAGGTTCTTTCTTAAAGTGGGTTAGCATCTATCTTAACCCCACTCTTATTTGTTGTCACCCTGTCCCCGCGATTCAAGATAGGCCGCAACACGGGGGTGACGCTAATTACATGCGCTATTTGAACGCTATTTGTTGATAGCGAAAGCTTGCGCTGCGTAGCATAGCGTAACGGAGTTTTGCGTCCCCTTTGTATCCATCTTATCTTCTGTCTCTGCTGATGAGACGGTATCGCTTTTGCTGCTTTCCAAGGCGAGCAAGGGGAGAATTCTTAGGAGCAATGCTATAGGATATGAAAGCATTCACGCAAAAAACCTCGTATTTCATGCGCACTGGCTTCTGCACCGCTGCGGGAGCCTCTGTTTTGGTCACTCTGGCGATTCCGCTTGGTGCCAAGCCCTCAAGTGGAACAGTGAGCAGAATTGAGTCAGTCGCCCAATTTTATGGCCCGATGCCAACGGGCGTCACCGTCTCTCATCAAGGCCGCATTTTTGTGAACTATCCGCGTTGGGGCGATCCCGTTAAATTCACTGTTGGCGAGTTGCGGCATGGACGGGCTGTGCCTTTTCCCGACATGAACTGGAACCGGCGTGATAGGCCACAGGCTGACCGCTTAGTAGCGGTGCAAAGCGTAGTGGTTGACCCCCTGGATCGGTTGTGGATTTTGGATACGGGTAGTGTCAAGTTTGGCCCCACCTCTTTTGGTGGCCCTAAGTTAGTGGGTGTTGACTTACGCACCAACCGTGTCATAAAGAAAATCCTCTTTCCTCCCACTGTCGCATTAAAGACGACTTACCTCAATGACATTCGGTTCGACTTGCGGCGTGGCGCGGCGGGTATGGCTTTCATTACCGATTCTTCCGATAAAGGGCCGAATGGCATTATTGTCGTTGACCTGGCCACTGGTCGCAGTTGGCGACGCTTGCATGACCATCCCTCGACTAAAGCCGAGCCTAAGTTCTTGCCCTTTGTTGAAAACCAGCCCTTAATGAAGCGTCCTCCCAAGGGGCAGGGGAAAGTTGATTACATCAAGATGGGTTCGGATGGCATCGCTATCAGCAATGACGGCAAACGTTTGTTCTATTGTCCCCTCGCCAGTCGGCATCTTTACAGTGTAAGTGTGGACGCCCTGGCCGATCAGAAGATGTCAGATGCCCAGGTCGCTGCCACGGTGGTAGATCATGGTATCAAAGGGGCATCCGATGGTTTGGAATCCGACGACAAAGGCCGGGTTTACGTGACGGACTATGAGCATAATGCCATTCGCCGCCGCTTTCCCGATGGGCATTATGAGACCGTGGCCCAAGACTCGCGCATGTTATGGCCCGATACCATGTCGGTAGCAACAAACCACTACCTCTACTTCACGGCTAACCAACTCCATCGCCAGCCATCATATCACTATGGCAAGGACTTGCGCAAAAAGCCCTACCATCTGTTCCGCGTCAAAATTGACGCCGGGCCAGTGCTGTTGCGTCCAGCGCGGTAAGGTGCTGTTTACAAACTTATGAAGTTAAAAGCCTGCCGCTCTTTGGTGGCAGGCTTTGTTGTGTTAGCTATTGTAAATGGTGAAAGGGAACACACTTAACTTCGAGTTGATAAAATACAAAGTGCGTTCTGTGGGGATAGAGGAGGAAAACTCATGGCTGCAAAATCACCTCAAACGAAAGAAGTTATAAAATTAGCTCGACAGACAGATATAACCAAAAAGCCTAAAGTTAAGTCTGCGCCTAAGCGTAGCGCATCGCATTCAAGTTCAGAAGACGCAGTTAAGGTATCTTCCTCTACGGGGTATTCGCTTCTAAAACATGCGGGGCAATGGGCGGGGGACGATATTGAAGAATTGTTGCAGTTAGTGCATGAGACACGCTCTCGGTTCTAAGCATGTATCTGCTCGACACCAATCATTGTAGCCACCTTTTATCCGGGCATCCTACTGTCACACGCCGCTTAGAACTTATTGGTGATGGCCCTGTAGGGACTTGCGTTATTGTCCGAGGTGAACTTATCTTTATGGCTCAGTTATCACAGCAGAAGATAACCAATCTAGCTCGTATCAACGCCTTTTTACAAGATATTTATCTTTATCCAATGGATGAGCAAACAGCCGATATTTATGGTTCACTTAAAGCAGCCGCAATCCGTCACTTTGGCCCAAAAGAAAAAACTAAACGCCAAAACGTGGTTATTACGCAAATTGGATTTAGTGACAATGATTTGTGGATCGCTGCGACCGCTTTACAACATGGTCTTACTATTGTCTCAGCCGACAGCGACTTCCAGCGTTTGCAGGAAGTGCAGGCATTTTCTGTAGAGAGTTGGTGGCAGCCGGAGCCTATTGCTGAATGACCAAAACCTGTTGATGCAGATACCAACAAAACACCGCAAGCCACAGGCTTACGGTGTTTTGTTGGTGAAGACTACGAAAGTCTCAAGTTATCGAAATTAACGGACGATATTGCCGGTGTTATCGTCAATGCGGTCACCCGTGATGGCATCCTCCGTGCGCTCAACCACGCCACGCGTGTCGGGAACACCGGTGGTGCCATAGTTGTTATCAGCAGCCGAACCGAGACCGCCTGTACCGAGACCTGTGCTGGTCGTGCCGTAATTATTGTCGGCAGTGCTGTATGCCGTTGTATTAGCGCCGCCCACATCCTTGGCTGCATCGCCCGCCGCTGCGCCTAACATGCCACCAGCGACTGCGCCTGCGACTGCGCCGACTGGCCCGGCTGCTGCGCCGCCAACGACTGCGCCGGAAATGCCGCCTGCGCCAGTGCCGGTATCGCGGCCCAATTGACCATCGCTATCGGTGCGCACGTTGGTATCATCATGGTCATCGCCAATGTCGTGCGCGGCATCGCCTGCCGCTGCGCCTAAGACGCCGCCTGCGACGGCTCCAATCACAGCACCAACCGGGCCAGCTACTGCTGCGCCAACAATGCCGCCGGAAATCGCGCCGCTGCCAGTGCCCGCTACATGCCCTAAAGTGCCGTCTGCATCATGTCCGCCGCTCTGTGCCGGTGGCACCTGATCGGGATGTGGGGTGCCACTAACTGTTTCGTCACTCATTGTTATGCCTCCTGAACTAAGTTTCTGGTTACGCTATCGCAAATTCTGTTCCATTCTGGTCAGCCATTTGAGCAACGGCCAAGTTGAATTTCTATTGGCAATTTCATAGAGATAAATGTCCTATAACGAATTCTGCTTGACATTGCTGAGAAGGCAAGCCATAGTCTTGGTGTTTAGACTTATGGTAGTTGGTGAGATTAGGCTTAACACTTCTTCACATTTCTCTACCCAAGCTTGACCCTCAATTGGCTGGGGCCGCATTACAATATAAACAGAGAGGACTTTAGGAGCCGCTTATGGAACGTGTGCTGATAGTTGATGATGATGAAGAGCTTTGTGAGCTTGTCACGGAGTATCTAACCAAGCAAGGTTTTCAGGTTGACGCGGTTAATGAGGGCACGCAAGGTGTCGCTCAGGCATTGTCGGGTCAGCACGCTCTGGTGATTTTGGATGTTATGCTGCCAGGCATAGATGGCTTTGAAGTGCTGCGTCGGATTCGCATTGCCGAGGGCAGTTCCCCTTATATCCCGGTTTTAATGCTAACCGCACGAGGTGAGGAAATTGATCGCATTGTAGGACTTGAAATTGGTGCCGACGATTACTTGCCTAAACCCTTTAGCCCGCGCGAGTTAGTGGCCCGCATTCGCGCCATTTTGCGCCGTGCTCAATCGAACCAGCAACCTGTGCCCAGTGTGGCGGCAGTCTCGACTCAACCGCGACTGCGACTGGGCGATGTTGAAGTGGATACCGGCGGGCGTATTGTGTGGCTGGGGCAAACCCCCATTGAACTGACTGCCGTCGAGTTTGATTTGCTGGTGATATTGCTAAATGCCGCCGGGCAAGTTGTGACGCGACAGGAACTTGTGCAATCGGTCTTAGCCCGTAAACTGACACCTTTTGACCGCAGCATTGATACGCATGTTAGTAATTTACGGCGGAAGTTGGGTCATCAGATTCATACCGATACTGGCCCGGCAGAGCGCATCAAGACGGTGCGTGGCATCGGCTATATTTATGCGCGTCCGGCGGCAACGAACGCCAGACAGCCAATGGGTGTGGCAGGTCGGTAGGAGAATAACGACGCAGCATGACAGGCGCAGTTGATGTTGTGTGGCCAGGTTCTCAAGAGCTTGTCAGTATAGATGTGGAATAGATAGCTAATATGCGCAGTCTTTTTATTAAGATTTTCCTCTGGTTCTGGTTGGCAATGGCCCTCGTGGGAGCGGTCATCTGGGTCTCGCTCCCGCCGCGACCTCAACCGGAGTCGGCGCGTTGGCGCGAGATTGCCCCGGATGTGCTCAATCTCTATGGCCAATCCGCGATTCAGGTCTATGAAAGACAGGGCGCAGACGCTGCCATGCATTATCTGGAGGACTTAAATGGCACCACGCATGTCCACGTCTTTTTCTTTGATGAACGTGGCAACGAATTGACAGAGCGGCCCTTACCTCCCGGCGTGGACATATTAGTAGAACGGGCGGCACTCACGGGCAAGGAAGAGTTCGAGGCGCAGGGGCCAATGTTGCGTGCGGCCCAGCGCGTAGTTTCTCCTAATGGTCATCGTTACATCCTGGTGGGCGAGATACCGCGCGGGCGTTTGCAGCCGTTGGGCGGCCCGATTTTCCCCTTCCTTCAGGTGCTGGCAGTGTTTCTGACCGCAGGCGCGGTTTGCTATGGCCTGGTGCGTTACCTGACGGCTCCCATTATAGATTTACGCCAGGCTACGCGCCGCTTCGCCGAAGGTGATTTTGGAGCGCGGGTCGGTAACGTGGTGGAACAACGCCGTGATGAATTGGGCGATTTAGGACGCGACTTTAATAGCATGGCGGCGCGTATTCAAGCCCTGATGAACGCGCAACGCCGACTCCTGGCTGATGTGTCGCATGAGTTGCGCTCTCCTCTCGCGCGGCTGGGTGTGGCTCTGGAACTGGCGCGTGACCAGGACACGGCGGAATCGGGTAATGCCGAGTTGCGCAAAGCTTTAGACCGCAGCGAGCGCGAAGTAGGACGCTTAAATGAATTGATCTCGCAATTATTAACACTTTCGCGCCTGGAAAGCGGCGTGCCTTTAGCCGAGCGCACACCGGTAGACCTGACACGCTTAGTGCATGAGATTGCCTCGGATGCCGATTTTGAAGCACGCAATCGCTCGCGGTCGGTGCGGGTGGTCGAAAGCTGCCAGTGCGCCACGGATGGTGCAGAAGAACTACTGCGTAGCGCCATTGAAAATGTAGTGCGTAATGCGGTGCGTTACACGGCAGAGGACACCGAAGTGAAAATTGTACTGCGGCGTGAGGCGGCTCTGGATGGGGCAAGTGACTGTTGCGTCATCGCCATCCGCGACAAGGGGGTGGGCGTGCCGGAAACTGAATTGACTGATCTCTTTCGCCCCTTCTATCGAGTGGGCAACGCCCGCGAACGCAAAACCGGCGGCGTGGGGTTAGGGCTGGCTATCACCGAACGCGCCGTGCGCTTGCATGGTGGCAACGTGTTAGCTACCAATATGCCTGATGGTGGCCTCTGTGTGGAGATTCGGCTGCCCGTGTTGCGGCCATCAAGTGAGCCTAGAACGCTATGAATTGAAACCATGCCAGAGATAGAAACTTTAAGAAAATAAAAGACAGTTTGTCATGCTGTGCGCAGGTTAGCGGAGTCGAAGCATCTACTACGCGTACGCGCAGCCATGGAGTTATTATTTAGCTGATGCTTTAGAGACACTCATACCAGATGCTTCGCTGCGTTCAGCATCACACAAACTCTTGCTTTCAGCAAACCTCAATTTTCTCACGGGCTTCAAGATGCTCTAACTCTAAATCTTAGCCACGCTCTTACTTACGGGCCAGGGCAAAGTAACTTTGTGGACAGCGGCAGTTGGGCTGGCTCATGGCGCGTGCTGGCAGCAGATGATTGAAGTAGCGCAGAATCGTTTTGTGACACGAGACGAAATCCCACATCGAAGTGACCCGGTTGCCCAAGGGCCAGACTTCCACCTGATTAAATGGCTTCAATATATCCTGTAAGGCATATTCTGTGAAGCGCCAGTAGTCGTAAGGGTCGCCGTGAATGATGTAGATAAACGGCACCGACACCACAAAGGCACCCCCGGGTTTAAGGATGCGATGCGCTTCCAGGACAACCTGCTGCGGGGTATGGCAATGCTCAAGCACTTGGGTGGCAATCACGGCATCGTAAGCATTATCGCGGATGGGCAGGCAATGGGCGTCCCCCACGATGTGGGGACGATGCTGGATGAGAATATCCAGTGAGTCTACACGCTGGCATTTGAGCAAGTCGTGGTAGGGCGCTTTTTTGCTGCCCAAATCCAGGACGCGCGGCACTTCAAGCTGCGGCAGCACCTCCGCCAATTTATCGTCCAATATTCGTCGCGCCAGCGTTTTGCCCTTGCGCAGCAAGCGTCTCTTCATAAAATCGGTAAAAGCCCTGACCAATGGTTTTGCTGAACGAGTGTCAGGCAGCAGCCATCAAGTTTGACAGATTTATCGCCACCGTGCGCGACTTGAATCTTTGAACTAAACTGCTCCTCATGCAATTTCTCCGTCGTCAAGCGAAAGTACCCCAGGCTCGCTTCAATCTTTCCCCATACGCCTTGTGCATGTGTGGTCTCTTGTTAATATCCAATACCATAGCAGCAGATGCCCGCTCTAAAGTGCCAAAGAAGCCAAATCAGGGGGAACCGATGGCACCGCTAACGCAAGGCCAAAGCCCGGATAAAATGTATAGGAGTATTCGTGATTTTGGCGTGCTGCCCACTAACTCGGCGGCTGTTAATAAGGTTAATCTGCAAAAGGCAATTGACTGGGCGGCTGAGCGGGGCGCGGCGCTCTTTGTCGAGCCATCCGATGAGCCGTATCCGGTAGATGGCGGTCTTGTGCTCAGGATGAATGCTTCATTAATTGGCGTGCATGGCCCGGTTGGACGGGGCACGCGCCATCCCACCAAACAGCAACCAGTGGGCAGCGTGTTTCGCATCGAAGATGAGCAGAATGTTTTCCTGACGGTGGAGAGTGCCACCCAAATCCGAGGCATCCAGTTCTGGTATCCCAATCAAACGCTCAATGATCCTACTAAAATCATTAAATATCCACCAACGATTCAAGTGTCGCAAACCAAAGCGGCTCAAGGCGTGACGCTTTCCTGCCTTACCTTTTACGGCGAATACATGGCGATGGATTTCAACGCTGCGGCGAATAATCCCTGTGAGCAGATTCTCTTTGAGCATTGCTATGGCTATCCTTTGGGCGGTGAATTCATCCGCATAGATCGTTGCTACGATATTCCCCGCATTTTGCATTGCCACGTCAATCCGTCCAATCAACGGTTCATTAAAGGCGGTTATAGTAAGTCGGTGATTGATGCAGTGGTCGCCAATAAAACTTTTACTTATGCCATCAACCACACCGATAACGCACAACTGCTGGATGTCTTTACCTTCGGCGTTTACGGCGGCATCTACCTTGGCCCGGCAACTTATGGCCAATTGACTAACTTTAACCTCGATTGTGTGGCGGTGGGGTTGCATAAATTAGGTGACGGCAGCTTTAACCGCAACTGGCAAATCGCCCAGGGTTCTATTATCGCTAATACCGGCCCACGCCTCGAAGATGTGCATCCAATTATTGTTGAGGGTCAAGGCCATACCGCACTCAGCAATGTCGAAGCTTTCTCCGGTGGCAATCCGGTGATCTCTACCGTTGGCAAGTCTCAGGACTATCTATTGGTGCGCGGTGACCAGAAACTGACAGTAAGCCTGTTCGGTTGCCGGATGCGCAATTACGAAGCGGCGGCTCCCATTACCAACCTGAACCCCAAAGCCAGTATTCAAGCTGTGGCGTGTGTAGATAAAAACGAGCAGCTATTTAATCAGACCTTTACACCTGCATCGCCATAGGGATGGGAAGAATGGAGTTGCGTCAGGACAGACCCTATCCCCGGCCCTTCCCCTTGGTAAGGGGAAGGGAGCCAAACTCTTACCATCGGGTGATGGCTCAGCTTAAATAGTTGGATAGCATCTCGCAGGATAAATCCTGTCCCATCGCATCCATGCTGTCCCGACGGCGGGCCAACGCTCCCTTCCCCTTACCAAGGGGAAGGGCCGGGGATAGGGTCTTTTGTCTCAAGCCTATAACCTTAATTGATAACGGAGAAATTAGATTCATGCAGCACAGAACGTTAAACCTATTCGCTATTGCTTTGTTGGTGGTCTGCTTGCAAACTATGGCTATCCAAAACGTGCAAGCTCAGACAGAGAGGGAAACAAGCAGACCACATCCCTCGTTTCCATTCCCCTTCAAGAATGGTGATCGCGTGCAGTGGATTGGTAGCTCTTCCACCCACTTTGGCATCTGGCCCAAGACAATGGAGTTTTTGTTGCATACACAGCACCCGGAGCTTAAGCTGAGCTTTGAAACTTCATCCACCGGAGGCGGCACGTTTGAGACGGGGTTGCAAAACCTAGATAAATGGACGGGCGAATACAAGCCAACTTTGGTGTTTTTGAATTATGGAGCCAACGATGCCGCAGCGGGTGAGGCAGGTTTACCCCAGTTCAAGAACAATATGGAGAAGTTGGTAACACAGTTGCAAGGCAAAGGTGCCCGCGTGCTGCTGATGACGCCTCAAGCCGGTGATGCGCACCAATCTAGCGTCGCCGAAACAGCGAATCGTAAGCTGTATGCAGAGCAAATGCTAACCGAGGGGGCACTGAAAGGTTGGCCGGTTATTGATGTGTTCCACCCCCTCGAAAACCTGCAAACCCGTGCTCAGGCGGATGATAACGCTTATACGATTAATTCGGATCACATTCACCTGACTCCTCCGGCTTATGTGGCGTGGGGCTATTTCCTTTATGATGCGCTCAATCCACCTGATAGTAGCAGCGAGGCGGAACTGTCCGCGCCGCGCCAGGTGATTCGCACCAATCGGTGTCGCATTAGCAATCTTCGGGCAACCGCCGATGGACTTTCGTTTACGCGTGAAGATGCGGTTTTACCCATTTTACCCCCCGTGCCCCAACAGAAACCTTATCCGCCGCGCAAATATGTGCCGCTCGAAAAAATATCGCGTTATATGTTGAAAGTCACAGGACTCCCGAATGGCACTTATGAGATTCGCTGTGAAGGAAAGCCGCTGGGTACCACCGATGCCAAAGCTCTGGCCACCGGGGTTAATCTCAATTCTCTGTTATTAGACTCTGGCAAAACAGCCCCGTGGGATCAATTAGCACAGGAAATTTGGAAAGGCCACTCTCTTAATAAAATTGGCAAAACTGCCTGGC
Organism: Abditibacteriaceae bacterium; assembly: GCA_019239895.1. Taxonomy (GTDB): domain Bacteria; phylum Armatimonadota; class Abditibacteriia; order Abditibacteriales; family Abditibacteriaceae; genus JAFAZH01. The sequence continues at coordinate 157,401 of JAFAZH010000041.1, forward strand.
AATTTGAAGTGCGCAAGCAATAGCCAATGCTTTAAGTCAGCACTTTTCGCGTTAAACAAGAAAGGACAGAACTCTTTTGCAGACCCGCCTCGCCCCTCTCGTTTTTCCTCTACTCTGCCTGGGAGTAGGAACGTTCACCCTCGCTGCTAACAGTCGCACTCGTACTATCGCCCTGGCAAATCAGCCAGTAACGGTACAGGAATTGAAGTGTGAGTACATGGCCGATCCCTTGGGCATTGACACGCTGCGCCCGCGCCTGAGTTGGAAACTAATCTCTAATCAACGGGGTGAACGACAAACCGCCTATCAAGTTCTGGTCGCTACCAGTGAGGCGAAGTTGAAACGCAATAAAGGTGATCTGTGGGATAGCAGGAGAATTTTGAGTGACCAAACCAGCCAGGTTGTCTATGTTGGGAAGCCGATGCAGTCGCGGTTAAGCTGCTACTGGAAGGTGCGGGTGTGGGACAAGGACGGCAACCCATCTGACTACAGTGCGCCGGCCCGCTGGGAAATGGGCCTCTTAAATAAAAGCGACTGGCATGGCCAGTGGATTGGCTACACACCACCGACGACCAACACCGAAAAGCCAATCTCCTTAAATGGGGCTTACTGGATTTGGTATCCCGAAGGTGATCCTACCACGAGTGTGCCGATAGAAGAAAGGTTCTTTCGTCGCCAGATAACCTTGCCCAACAATAACAAAATCAAAAGTGCGCGTCTGCGCATTGCCGCCGACAATCTGGCGACTATTTTTGTTAATGGTGAGGAAGTGGGGCAGAGTCACGACTCGTGGACGAAGATTGAAGTTTTTGATGTTGCCTCCCATTTGAAACCTGGCGCGAATCTGCTGGCGGTAAGAGTGAAGAATGAAGGCACTGCAGCAGGATTAGCCGCCCGCTTGGAGGTATCTTTTGAAAGTGGTGACCCCACTATCACCTTAACCGATAAGAACTGGAAAACGAGCAAGAGTATCTCGGATGGCTGGCAAACGGACACGACTTATAATGATGCAGCCTGGGTGGATGCTAAAGAGGTGACAAAGGTTGGAGGCAAGCCGTGGGGTCAGGTGCCCGATACACGCACAGCACCCCCGGCCCCTTTACTGCGCCACACGTTTGCGGTTCAGGGCAGACTCAAGCGGGCCAGAGCCTATATCTGCGGACTGGGCTATTTTGAATTGCATCTGAATGGGCAGAAAGTCGGCGATCATATGTTAGACCCCGGCTACACCCGCTATGATAGGCGCGACCTGTATGTCACCTATGATGTGACGCCTTATTTACAGGCTGGTAGCAATGCCGTGGGCATTATCCTGGGCACCGGCCCTTATGATGACAATGTGCCTGCGGCCTGGGATTTCGAGAAGGCTCCCTGGCGCGATAGGCCAAAAGCCTTAATGGAATTGCGCCTTGAATATGAAAATGGCCGCGTTACAACTTTGACTACAGACAATACCTGGAAGGCTTCTACTGGCCCCATTACCTTCGACAATATCTATGCTGGTGAAAACTATGATGCGCGCCTGGAAAAGTCAGGTTGGGATACTCCTCGGTACAATGATGCCGGATGGGAGACTGCCCGTTTAGTCGCTGCTCCCAAAGGCATCCTCGCGGCGGAGCAGATGCCGCCGATTAAAGTGGGCCAAATCCTCAAACCCGCGAAGTTAAGCGAGCCTAAGCCCGGAGTCTTTCTTTATGACATGGGGCAGAACTTTGCGGGGCTGCCGCAACTCTCTGTGGAAGGGACAGCCGGAACAAAAGTGGTGATGGCTTGCGGCGAAAAACTCCACAAGGATGGCACCCTCGAACAAGGCAACATTGCCGGTTTCGTGAAAGGGCATGACCCTTCCATGCAGTTCCAGACCGACATCTATACCTTAAAGGGAACAGGACGTGAAGTGTGGTCGCCGCACTTCACCTATCACGGCTTCCAGTATGTTGAGGTCACTGGCTTTCCGGGTAAGCCGACCCTGGATAATCTGCGCGGTCTCGTCATGCACTCAGCGATGCAACCAGTGGGGCATTTCGAGTGTTCTAACCCCTTGCTTAACGCGATCCAGCACAATACAATCTGGTCTTACCTCAGCAACTTCCAGGGTATTCCCACGGACTGTCCCCACCGCGAGAAAAATGGCTGGACGGGCGATGCCCAGTTAGCGGCAGAGCAGGGGATGTATAACTTTGATTCTGCTGCCAACTATGTGAAGTGGCTGAACGACTTGAAAGATGAACAGCAACCCGGTGGTGCCCTGCCTGGCATCGTGCCCACGGGTGGCTGGGGCTACCAGTGGGGCAACGGCCCGGCCTGGGATAGCGCCTATCCCCTGATTTGTTGGTATCTTTATCAATATTACGGCGACACGCGCATTTTTCAGGTGCATTATGAGCATCTGCGCCGTTATGTGGATTACCTGACCAGCCGTGCTCAAGATGGCATTGTTTCCATTGGCCTAGGCGACTGGGTGCCGCCTGGCCCCACCGCTCCCGTGGCCGTGACCGACACCGGGTATTATTACCGGGATGCCCTCATCGTGGCGCAGGCGGCCAGTTTGTTGGGGAATGGCGCAGATGCACGCAAATACACCCAATTAGCCGCCAGCATCAAGCGGGCATTCAATGCCAAATTCTTTGATCCCAAAACTTCATCCTATGCCGATGGCAGCCAGACGGCTTTGAGTTGCGCTCTTTATCAGGGCTTGGTCGAACCGCAAAACAAGGAGGCTGTCTTAAAGAACTTAGTCGCGGCGGTGGATAAACATGACGGGCATATCTTTACGGGCATTCTCGGCGCGAAATATGTGATGAATACGCTGCTGGAAAATGGGCGACCCGATGTTGCTTATACCATTGCGACGCAGAAGACCGCCCCCGGCTGGGGTAACTGGATTGAGCGGGGCGCGACCACGTTGTGGGAAGATTGGGGCGGTGGCTCATCGCTCAATCACATTATGTTCGGTGACATTAGCGCGTGGTTTTATAAAGCCCTGGCTGGCATCAATGGCGACCCGGCTGCGCCTGGCTTTAACCACTTCTTCATTAAGCCCCAAGTGCTTGGTGACCTCACCTGGGCCAGGGGTGAATACGATTCGATTCACGGTAAGATTGTCAGTGATTGGAAGCTGCAAGATGGCCAGTTCAAATTAGATGTCACAGTGCCAGTGAATACCACTGCTATGGTAGTGATTCCGGGAACAGACGCGACCAAAATTATGGAAAGCAGTCTGCCGTTACAACAAGCATCGGGTGTTAAACTGCTGCGCACAGATAATAACAGTACAACTTTGGCAGTCAGTTCTGGAACTTATCACTTTACTGTGCCTTTTGTTAGAGTGACTCAAAGCCGTTCCGCCAGAGTAATGAAGTAGTTTCTATTAATAACCACAGAGACACAGAGGGGAACGAGGATAGAAGATGGAGGATCGAGGATAGCAGGGGTGCCGCAATGTGTTTCGATCCTCAATTCTCTATCCTCGAATCTTCTCTGTGGTTTTAATCCAACGAGCAAGTTACAGTTCAGGCCCCCCTCGCCTATGCAATGGGCGAGGGGCCGGGGGTGAGGGCTTATGCAACCAATTGTTCAAGTATCTTTAGATTTAACCAGTATTGAAGAAGCACTCGACACGGCGCATACGGCTGTGCGGGCCGGAGTGGATTGGCTGGAAGCCGGGACGCCGCTGATTCTGGCGGAAGGTCTGCATGGCGTGCGCGCCTTGCGGCGGGAGTTTCCAGAGCATCCTATTGTCGCTGACCTCAAGACAATGGACGGCGGCTATCTCGAAGCCGAAATGATGGCCAAAGCCGGGGCCACCCATGTGGTGGTGATGGCGCGAGCGCATCCGGCTACCATCAAACAGGTCGTGCAAGCAGGGCGTGATTTTGGCATCAAAGTCATGGGCGATGATTTGGGTGCCGACGACAAGCCAGCAGCTTCCCGCATGATGCAAGATTTAGGGGTGGACTACATCGTGCATCATGTGGGTTATGACGAACGGCGCGATCCCGAAGTGCAAGCCGCTTATGGTGGACGAATGCCTAACCCCCTTGATGAATTAGCTTCCGTCGTGGCCGCAGTGGATATTCCCGTGCAGGCAGTGGGTGGTTTAAGTATCGAGCAAGCTATCTCCATGCCGCTGCATGGTGCTCCCCTCGTTGTTTTAGGTGCGCCGCTTGTCATAGATGCGGATTCCTTCAAAACCGCCAGTAATGATCTGGAATCCGTGTTGCGGGAAATTGTGCAACGGGTGCGCGAAAATGGCGAAAAAGTAACGAAAACTAAGCCGCAATGATACAGCGTGTTGGGGTTATTGGTGATGTGCATAGTGAAGACGAACTTCTCCGAGCAGCATTAGGCTTCTTGCAGGGCAAGAATTTAGATGCGCTGCTTTGCACCGGAGATATTGTCACCGGGCCGGGTGATGTGAATCGGTGCTGCCGTTTATTGCAACAGTATGGAGTGGCGACCGTGCGGGGCAATCATGACCGCTGGTTCATGCAGGGCACCATGAGCGACTTACCGGAGGCTACAAGCGCCGAAGAGGTAACGGCAGAGGCACAACAGTTTCTGGCGTCACTGCCGGTTACATGCACTTATGAGACCCCTGCTGGAAAATTATTGCTCTGTCATGGCCTGGGGGATGATGACATGGCCGGGGTGCGGCCCCATGATTATGGCTACGCCATTGAAGCCAATCATCAGCTACATGCACTCTGGGGAGCCAGAGAGTTTAATGTGGTGATTAACGGGCATACGCATTACCACATGGTGCGCACTTTTGAGCATTTGACCATTATCAATGCAGGCACGTTGAAGCGAACGCACGACCCCTGTTTTCTCACGGCTGATTTTCAGGCGCAGGTGGTGCAGTTTTATAAACTGCACGGTGACTCAACGATTATAGAAGGTGAGGCGTTTAATCTGCCGCCAGGTAAATAAGATCAAATTTTATGAATACTTCTCAAGATAAAGCCGGACGGCTTGCGGGCAAGATTGCCATTGTAACCGGGGCGACCAGTGGTGTTGGGTCAGGTATAGCCCTGGAGTTTGCGTTAGAAGGCGCAAAAGTTCTGCTCACCGGGCGTGACCAGGAACGCGCCGACAAGATACTGCAAGAGATTGAGGCGCAGGGGGTGCCGCGTGAGCATCTATCTTTTCATCCGGCAGACCTGGCGAGTGTTGAGCAATGCCAGAGCATCGTGCCCCAGGCCATTAAAGTTTTTGGTGCGTTAGATGTGCTGGTCAATAACGCGGGAGATGTCACGCGGGGTAATATTGAGAACACGAGTGTGGAGTTGTGGGATCGGCACATGGCGGTCAACCTGCGCGCTCCTTTTATTTTGACGCAAGCCGCTTACCCCCACATGAAAGAGCGTGGGGGTGGCTCCATCATTAACATTGGCTCGGTGAACGCCTATTCTGGCGAGACTAAACTCATGTCGTATTCAGCCTCCAAAGGCGGGCTGATGACCTTCACTCGCAATGTCGCCTCTTACCTGCATCGCTACCGCATCCGCGTGAATCAACTCAACGTGGGTTGGACGCTAACCGAAGGCGAAGATAAAGTGATGCGTGCCGATACAGGGCGAGATGATTGGCTGGAAGAGGCGATCAAGACGCGGCCTTTTGGACGTTTACTCTCCCCGCGCGATATTGCTTTAGCAGCTCTCTATTTTGCTTCGGATGACAGTGCATTAATCAACGGCTCAGTGCTCGATATGGAGCAAACACCGGTTGGTTCACGCGCTTAATAGCGTTGTGTGCAGGATGACAAATCCTTGCTTTCATGAATTTAGAAGTTAAAGGTCTCAGAAACTCTAACTTACTGCGTTAAGGGTAAGCAAGAGAGTGTGTCATGCTGAGCAAAGCGAAGCATCTACTGTGCGGAGTTAGGGTGTTGTGGTTCTAACACCACTCTATGAAAACCCATAATAGATGCTTCGCTTTGCTCAGCATGACACACTCTAACTTTATAATCCTGCATTATGTTATGTGCTTAGGACTCTTGGTTGATATAGACGTTAACATCAAAATTAACTGAATCGAAAGAATGCTATGCCCGCCCAACTCGCTGCGTTTCCCAAGTGCTATCTAGATGATTTAGTTGTACATCACACCATGACGCTTTTCGAGTGGATCGAAAAAGCCGCCACCTTGCCGCACGTCACTGGGCTTGAACTTTATCCACCAGCCCTTGAATCAACAGAGCCAGGATACCTGCAACGGCTCAAGGCGGCAATGGATGAGCACCACTTGCAGATGCCCATGATGTGCGCCTCGCCAGATTTTATCCAGCGCGATACCGCGCAACGCGAAGCAGAAATCGAGCGCCAGAAGACAGTCATAGATGTCGTGGCGGCTTTAGGTGGTGGCACCTGCCGGGTGCTTTCTGGCCAGCGCCTGCCAGATGTCTCACGCGCCGAAGGCATTCAATGGACGGTGGAAGCGATTCAAGCTTTGCTGCCTCATGCCGAAGCGCGGGGCGTGATTCTCGTCATGGAGAACCACTATAAAGATGGCTACTGGCAATACCCGGAATTTGCCCAGGCCAGGGACATCTACTTAGAAATTATCAGTCAGATTGATTCGCCCTGGTTTGGGGTGAACTATGATCCGTCCAATGCCCTTATTGCAGGTGATGATCCCATAGAGTTGTTACAAGCGGTGAAACATCGCATGGTGACAATGCACGCTTCGGATCGCTCACTGGAAGGCGGCACCATAGAAGATTTGCGACGCATGGATGCTGACCCTATGCAAGGCTACGCCTCCTTCGTCAAACATGGTATTATTGGGCGTGGTCTCATTGACTACGACCGCATCTTCTCCATTCTGGCGGAAGTGAATTTTGCAGGCTGGATTTCGATTGAAGACGGGCAAGACCCGACGGTGGGGATGGAACATCTGCGGGAATCTGCCGAGTTTCTCTGGAATAAGCTGACGCAGTATGGTTTAGCCTGATGTAAGATGTCACAGTTGTCATTACTTAAAACAACAGTCAGTTTGATGGCCGGTGTTCTGATTACAGCTCACGGACTCCGGGCGCAATCGGTGAAGCCACCGGGCACGCTGTTGCGCCAAACTTTTGAGGGAGGCGATAACTTATGGCGTGCTCTTGGGCAGAACGCGAAAGTTTCTATCACACGCGAGGCGGCTAATGTCAAAGAGGGACAGGCTGCGTTGCGCTTCGATTATCCGGTTGAAGCTGGAAAGTTAAACGCCTTGCTTTTGCCGACGCCCGGTGGCGTGCCTCTACAGTCGCAATCGTTGCGTTTTTGGGTCAAAGCCGATTACGCGACGAACCTGGTCGTGGCACTCCAGGAACGGGGTGGCGGACGCTATATCGCTATCTTTGCTGCGCCAGAAAATAGCTGGCAGCAGGTGGAACTCACTCCGGCAGATTTTATTTTGAGCGAGGATGTCACCGACCCTAAAGACCCCGATAACAAACTCGATTTAGACCAGGTGCAGTCCATTGCTATTGCCGACTTCAAAGAACTCTTTGCCCAGGCCGCTAATGCTGACATTACAAAGCTATTTAATGTGAAGAGTGGCCCGCACACGCTCTATTTAGATGATTTTGTGGTGAGCAGTGCGCCCTTAGCGGATGCATCTAATGTTCCCGCTGGCACTGTCATGCTTGACGCTTTCACCCATCCGCAATTGTCATGGATTACCCTCGGTGATGTGCGCCTTGCTAAAACTCAAGATAAAGTGCCAGCGTTGCAGGCCGACTACCGTCAGGAGCCGGGACGTGTCGTTGGCTTTGCCCGGCGTCTGCCACGCTGGAAATTGGCTGGGATGGCTCATCTCAGGTTCACAATAACCTCTGCTAAACCTGCCACTTTACTGGTGCAAATGCAGGCAAAGGATGGCAGCAAATATAACTATACGCTTGAGATGGCGGGTGATAGCCAAACCAAAGAGATTGACTTGCCACTGGCAGACTTCAAAGTAGCCGAAGATGCCAAAGATGCCCCGGATCATGTGGATTTAGCGCAAGTGCAACAGTTGCTCATTCTTGATACAACGGGTATCTTAGGCGCAGTAAATCAGGAAAACTCCCTGAAAATTAGCAATCTGCGTGCTACTGCGCCGTAGCCATTTAGGATAAAATTAAAGCATCTCTACTAAGTTGTAAGCAAATCATCTCTGCCGGAAATCGAACTTGTTTTAGGTGCAAAGCCTAACGGGAGGAAATATCATGTGGCTCAAAAGCGAAGCGAACCGAAAACTCTACAATTTGGATTGGTGCCATACGGTCGAAGTTATTAAAAAAGGCAATAAATACTTTGTAGTCGCTTTATTTGAAGGCAGTAGCGTCAACGCTCATGTCCATCTGGGCGATCCGCATGTCGCGCAGCTCACCAATGGTACTAACGAAGACGAAGCGCACGTTGTCTTAGGGCGTATTACTCGCTCGATGGGTACCGATGTGCTGAACCTGGATACGGCTGAGTCGCGTAAAGCCGCCAGAACTGCGGTGCCTCATACCGCCAGCTCAGCCGGGGCAGCCCCCAGTGCTAATGGGGCAGAAGCGGATGGTCAGTAACCCCTATAGAACCGCGCCCGCTATTAGCAATAACATCAATGGACAGTAGAGAGTGGGGCAGGCGATTTGGCCTGCCCCACTCTTGACTTTGTCTGCCGGGTGAACTATTAAACTATCCTAATTGACCCGATTACAGCAGGAGATAACACGATGGAAGGCCCCCGCGCCCTGCGCAAAAATGAGCTTGATGCAGTGCGAGCATTAACTGGCACAGTTTTTCGCCCGACTCTGGTAGATGAATTCCCCCAATTATTCAACGAAGACAATCTGGAAAATCTACGGGTCTGTGTGGATGATGGCAAATGTGTTTCTCATGTGGGTATGACAGAGCGAGACGCTACCCTTTTTGGCTGCGCGATTAAGGTCTGTTGTATTGGGGCGGTTTCAACGCTCAAGGAGTATCGTGGTCAGGGCTTGGCTTCTGCTTGTTTCGATGACGCGGTGCGCAAAGCCTTCGGTGATGGCGTAGATGTGATGATCGTTTCAGGAGATCGCCCTCTTTATCTGGCGCGGGGGTGTCTCAGGGTAGGCCGCGATACTAAATTCGTACTGACGCCAGAATTGCTCAAGGGCGTGGCGCAACGAGAAAACATGGATGTCAGCACAGAATTAATGGGCGCTGAAGATTTAGCGGCCATCATGAACTGCTACCAGCGCGAGCCAGTACGTTTCATCCGCCCACTCGACGATTATTGTTATGCTTTGCAAGCGGATCGTGTGATGGGTGCGCCCTGCGATTTTATCATGGTGCAGGAACGAGGGGAGTTCCGGGGCTATGTCATTCTGCGCCGCCCCCACGAGGGCAAGTCGCAGCTTGTCGAATTTGCTGGCGACCGCCATGCGATTCTGGCGGCGCTACCGCAGATTTTTCGCCGCTATAAGTTAAATGAATTGCGCTGGCAGGTGTTGCGCCACGATGCTCTGTTTCGCTCGCTCTGCACCAGTGCCGGGTTGCAGCCCGTGCCGGCCCCAACTTCGGGCACCGTCAAGCTGATCAACTTCCCGCAACTCATGGAGCGGCTGCGCCCTCGCTTTGAAGAACTACTGGGCTATCACGAAGCGGCACACCTCTCCTGCTGGCAAAACGAGGCACAGTATGGTTTTCGCTTTGGCGATGATCAACTCGTGACTGACCGCGACACGGCAACGCGTCTGGTTTTTGGCACTGTCGAAGGCAGCGAAGCCGCCGCTCTTGAAGGTCACGAAAAGCTTTCGGATGTACTACAAACCATTCTGCCCCTGCCGTGCCTGTGGTATGGCCTGAACTACGTCTAGGTATGAGTCATCAACCCCTGCGCGTTGCCATTATTGGCATGGGCGGCTTTGCCCAATCGCACCACCAAACCCTGTTGGCTCTAGAAAAAGCTGGTGCGTGCCGCGTCGTCTGCACTTGCGATCCTCAACCTGAAAACTTTGAGGCAGAACAGGGAAAGTGGCAATTGGCCGAGCGCAATGTGCAAGTCTATACCGATTATGTGCAGATGTTAGAGACCCACGCCGCACAACTGGACGTGGTTACGGTGCCAACGCCTATTCCCCTTCATGCGCCCATGCACCGTGCTATCATTGAGCGTGGGCTGGCCTGCTACTTAGAAAAGCCACCGACCCTTAATTATGCCGAGTTGGAGGCGATGTTAGATGTTGAAGCGAGAGCGCAATGGCTCACCCAAGTTGGCTTTAATTTTATCGTCGAGACCACACGCCAAGAGTTGAAAGGGCGCATTCTTAACGGTGAGTTTGGCGGCGTGCAGAAGGTGGGCTTTCTTGGCTTCTGGCCGCGCCCGACTACCTATTTTACTCGCGCTTCCTGGGCCGGAAAGTTAATGTTAGAGGGAAAGTTAATTTTGGATTCATGCGTCGGCAACGCAATGGCGCATTACATTCACAACTTGCATTTTTGGTGCGGCCAGGAAGGGCTTTTCTCGTGGGCAGATTTAACCAGTGTCGAAGCGGAACTTTACCGCGCTCATGCCATTGAGAATTTTGATACCTGCTTCGCACGCGGCATTTGTACCAATGGCATTGAGGTGCATGTGGCGGCCAGCCACGCCTGTGAGGGCAAGCAGTATCATCGAGAGTGGATTGAATGTGAAGCGGCCATCATTACTTATGTAACCCACAACAACTACCATATCGCCTGGCGCAATGGCAGGACAGAGGAAGCACCGACTGACCACCGTGGCTTGCTGTTAGAAAATTTTCAGCATTACTTCCAATACTTGCGGGGTGAACAGCCACGCCCCTTAACAGGTTTAAGCGACTCCCGCCCCTTTGTGCATTTCAACAACCTTATCTATCTGGCTGCTCAACACATAACGCCCGTGGCGGCATCCTCAATCACTCGGAGTGCAACACCGCAGGGTGATGGACAGTGGGTTGCCATCAATGGCATCCAGCAAGCATTAGAAACCTTTGCCAGCACGGGCCAGTTTCCCAGTGAACAGGGAGTAGAATGGGGCAGAGCAGGGGGCGCAGCAACTTTCAAAGAGTTACCTGCTTTAGCATCAACCGTGCAGCAGATGCGGCAGCAAGCGCAAGTGTCTTAGAGACCCATCGCCAAAGCAGCCCGCTCCTTCAAGGACGGGTTAGCCCATTAAGAGCGGCGGGCTGATTTAAGCTGTTCATTCCAAGATGAGCGCAAAGCGTCACGGATTTCTTCATAGTCTTTGCCCTCGTCCCAGGCTTGGCGAATAGCGGGTTGAAAGGTGTGCTTGTAGAAGTTCTCGCCCATGCGATGGATGATCTTGTCCTCAAATTCGATGTCGGTGCCGAAGTCTTGCCACCAGGCATCGGAGGTATCCTCTTTGCGGGCGCGGCTCTTGAGGTCTTTCATTTTCTCTTTGGAGTGGCTGCTATGAGTACCGGGTGAGCCGCCGCCACGACCAGCCACAATCTTAGCAACAGCCAAGCCATAAATGCGTGCCTGCGGCTCCGGCAGTTTCATGCGCTCCCGCGCTTTGAGTCGGTTCCATTCTGTAAAAATATCAAAGCGGCGGACTTGACGTTCGGGCCGTATGGTGTCGCTGGACATAGGATGCTCCTCCTCACTGGCTTTGGTGTTGGCAACTCACCGCATAAACCGGCAAACTGAATGCCGTTGTAGATTATAAGGGTAATCACAGACTGGACTTATCGCGCATCAAGGCTAAGAAATTTAAGAAAACTATGGACAAGCCAGAAATGCAGCAGGCCATTCAACAAGCTGCCGGGGCTTTACAACGGGCGGATGCTCTGTTGATAGCTGCCGGAGCGGGCATGGGGGTTGATTCGGGACTGCCGGATTTTCGCGGTGATGCAGGGTTCTGGAAAGCTTATCCGCCTTTCGCCGCATTGGGTCTTTCCTTTATTGATTTGGCGAATCCGGCTTGGTTCCAGCAAGACCCTGAATTGGCCTGGGGCTTTTATGGTCATCGTTTACAGCTTTATCGTGAGACCACGCCACACAATGGTTTCCAAATCTTACACCAATGGGCGGAGCAAAGGGGACTGGAAGCCTTTGTTTTTACTTCCAATGTAGACGGACAATTCCAGAGAGCGGGTTTTAATGACGATCATATTGTGGAATGTCATGGTTCCATCCACTATTTACAATGCACTGATCCTTGCTGTGAAGCGATTTGGCCTGCTGAAGAAGTAGACCTGGACATTGATGAAACGACTTTTCGAGCCATGCCGCCGCTGCCACTCTGCCCGCATTGCGGCGCACTGGCGCGGCCTAATATCCTGATGTTTCATGATGGGCAATGGCTCTGGAATCGCACGCAAGCGCAGCAGGAGCGATTTAGGGAATGGATAGAAAAGCTCAGCGATAAAGAACTGGTTATCATTGAGTGCGGCGCGGGCACTGCGGTGCCTTCAGTGCGCAACCTCAGCGAAAAGTTAGCGCGTTATGGGGCAACTCTCATTCGCATCAATCCGCAAGAACCGCAGGGGCCAGAAGGCACGATTGCCATTCAGTTGGGTGCGCTGAAAGCATTGCTGGCGATTCAAGACGAAGTTGAGCGGTAAACAATATCAAGATTCCGCATACCCACCCATAAATGAGTGGGCTGAAGGTAAAAGCCCGGTAAACCGGGCTGAGGACTCCGCAGTAGCCCCGTTTAGGGGGCTTTAGGATTCAGCCCTCTGCTTCAGCGGCGGGTCTACGCTGAGCACTACCTTGACACGGTAGGGGTCAGAACAGGAGCACTATTCACCAGATGCGACGATTTAGCAAGTCTTTTCTGCTCTACCAACTGTTTTTCATCACAGCGATCTTTGGTATGGCTTTGTCCCACGTCTACGCGGCTACTCCTCGGCATCCGTTTCCGCAGCACGACCACATTACGTATGCACCTGGTTCCATTCGTCCTAATGGGCCACAACGAACTCAGGCGATTCAAGACAAGGATGTTTTAGCCTTTTATAAAGTCTGGCAAGCGCATTATCTGGCACGGGTGAACACCGGGCGGCATGGGGTGCCGCAGTATCGCGTGACCTTTGGCAAACCAGGCACGGCGGGCTATAAGAAGACGGTTTCCGAAGGGCAAGGCTATGGCATGGTCATTGTCGCGCTGCTGGCGCGGCCCGGCTCTGATGCCCAGGCTAAGTTCGATGGCCTATGGAATTTTTGTGTGGCGCATCCTAGTGGCATTGAGCATAACCTGATGGCGTGGAGTGTGCCGCCCGATGAGATGGGCAGTGATAGTGCTTTTGATGGTGACTGTGATATTGCTTATGCCCTCCTCTTAGCCGATAAGCAGTGGGGTAGTGGCGGCAAGGTTAATTATCGCGGGGCAGCCCGGCGTGTGATCCAGGCGATTTACCACCGGATGATCGGGCCGCAGAGCCATCTGCCCTTATTAGGTGACTGGGTGAACCCCATCCAAGGCACACCAATTGATAAGCCGCCTGGTATCGCCAATCAGTACACCGTCCGCACATCCGATTTTATGCTGGATCATTTCCGTGCTTTTGCACGCGCTACGCATGGGCGAGAGTGGCAAGAAGTTATCGCGCAATGCCAGGCGACTATAGCGAATCTTCAACAACGCTTTAGTCCACGCACCGGCTTGCTGCCCGATTTTATTGTGCCGCAGGAATATCCTAAACCTGTGCCTGATAGTCAACGTTTTGTGCCCAAACCCGCGCCCAGTATGTTCCTGGAAGGCTCCAAGCAGGAGCCTTATGATGGTGACTACTACTATAACGCCTGCCGGGTGCCGTGGCGATTAGGCACGGATGCGCTTTTACATGCCGACCCTGTTTCCCACGCGCGCACCCGCAAAATCTCCCACTGGGCCGGGGCCACCTTTAGCAATCCTTTCAAGGTGAACACTGGCTTTTATATTCGACCTGGCAGTTCTTTAGATGGCAAGCCGCTCTTCAAGAAAACCCGCTTTAGCACCATCTTTGTGGCTCCTCTTGGGGTGGCCGCTATGACGGTGCCCGCTCAACAACTGTGGCTTAATAAAATCTATGATGCTGTCCATACTCGGCATGAAGGCTACTATGAGGACAGCGTTAACCTGCTTTGTTTGCTCGTCATGACCCATAATTATTGGGACCCAACGACCCTATAGCATCTCTTATGCTTAAGACTTGCGCAAACCCCGTCCATTAAGGAACGGATCGAAAACAAGAAGCGCGGTGAACCGAGCTAAGCGAGTTTGGTTAGCCCCATTGTCAGCTCTACTTTGAGTTACCGTCCCAGGGCCAGGGTTGCCGCTTGCAAGCGAGCCTGGCCCAAGAAGCGGTTGGGTTCGCCTTCGAGAATCCAGCACACGGTGAGTTTTTGATTGGGCGTGGCGGCGCGATAGCGCAGCGTGTAAACGGCGGTGAAGCCACCGGGCACCGGTGCCCAATCGAAAGCGGCGTTGCCGTTCCAGGTCTGGCTGATGTAGGCAGGCGCACTGTTATCGGAAAGGCGGGCTTCTAAGCGGCAGCGTGCGCCTTCAATGGCACCCACGTAGACTTTGAGCATGCGCTCGGTGGTATCCGCCGGGGCCGAGAACTCGTAGCCATGTCCCACGTTGTTGAGCCAATAACTGGCGTGGCTATCATTCACCCTCGCCAGGGGAGTGCCATCGCTCCATTTAACGCTCATACCAAAACCAGGCGTTGCATCGCGGTAGCCGTCACCCACTTTGGTGATGTCGCTAATCTGATGGCCACCCGTCGCCTTGCGCGTCACGGAATCTTTGCCCGCCTGTCCCCAGTGAATCCAGTCGAGCGTGCCTTCGCGGGTTAAGTCCACTTGCCCCCGCGCACTATAAGTTTCGCCCAGCAGCAAGCCGGGTGAAGCGACATCCACCAGGAAATTGCAGTCGGCATCATTGTTCCACTTGTTGGTTTCGGTGGGCACCCGGTTCACATCGTCGAGTTGCACGCGCAACACATGGGCACCGGCGGTGGCTGTCCAACTGTTGGTGCCGTGTGGCCCGCCGTTGGCGGTAAAGACGCGCGTTTCGCCGGGGGCAATCGGGCCATCCAAAACCGACCAGGAGGTGAACTGCCCGTCCACAAAAAACGAAACGCCTACCCCCGTGCCCTGCATGGTTGCTCCATTGCCCGCATTGCGCACGGTAGCTTTGAAGACCACATCCTCGCCGTTTCTGGCACGCGGCGCTTCAATGCTTTCAATCACCAGATCGGGAAAGCGCGGCGCGGTCTGCACCACCTGCTCAGCGCGGGGCGACAGATAGCCGAACGAGTCGTAGCTTTGAATCGCGTAGGTGTAACCCAGACCCGGACGCAGCCACGCCGAGCGGTCTTCGTAGTCGGTGCTGCGCGTCGCGCCAATGCACCAGTTATTGCGCCACACAAAATAGCCAGCGGCACGGGGCACCGCGTTCCAGCGCAAATGCACGCTGTTTTCCGTAGCGGTGCTTTGGATGTTGGCAGGAGCCGCCACAGTGCCCCCCAACGCGCCCCCGCTCACAGCGGTCATAACCCTGCTACTGAGGGGAACCGGACGCAGTTTGACAATCATCACCGAGGACGGCACTTTTAAAGCCAGAACACCATTAGTGAAGGTGGTCGTCGCGCTATCGTAAGCCCCCGCATCATTTTGGGTCAGCAGGGTCGCGCTGGTTTGCATCAGGTTTTGGAAGCGCAGGGTGACGGGAACTGGCGGGTTGAGGATGTCTTTCTTGCTGCCCTCGTCCAAGTTCTTGATTTCGTTCCAGCTCAGCAGATCGTATTCGCCCGATGACTTTTGCAGGGTGAGCGTATGCACGGTGGGCGGCGCACCTTCAAGGGTAAAGAGCAGGGCGCGCGGCGTCACCACGCCACCTTCCCAGCGATGCGTCTGCGGGTTCCACTTCGCGTCGCGCAACTGGTCGAGGAAGTTCTTGAGGGCAAAGTAAGAGGGCCGCTTCGTCTTGAGGTCGCTTTCCAAAAGGCCATAGCCATCGGCGTTGTGAATGGCGAACAAATAGGTGCGCCGGATGCCGTGCCGGAAGTATTCGGCAAAGAGCATGGGAATGTTCAATGCCTGGGCGCGCAGGCTGCCCGTTTTAAAGGTGCCATTGGCCACATCCGCTTCCACGTTGTAGCCCGTCTCGGTGGGCACGAATGGTTTGGTGGCGGCCCCGGTGGGATAGATGTTGTCCCAGCGCGTCATGTTCATTTGCAGACTCGAACTGGGCACGCCATAGCCCTGATACGAGTGCATATTGGCAAAGTCGAAACTCGTGCAGCCTTTGGCGAGGCGATAATCGGTGAAGATGGCGGTGTAGCCCACGACGGGGATGGGGCGCGTTTGCGGATCGGCTTTGAGCAGGCGGTAGACATCGTTCATGTAAGCCGCACCCGCCGCCTCATCGGTTTTGCCGCCGTATTTGATGTTGAGTTCCTGGGGCGGGAATTTGTTGTTGACCTCGTTTGGCCCCTCGATTTCGGCCACCGTGGCCGGGTCATATTGCTTGATGAGACCCACCACGTCTTCCGGCTTATTCTTGTTGTGGCTGAGCAAAAACATGGGCCGCGCCCCCGACTTTTCCCATGCCGCCTTCACCTGCGCCGGTTGATCGGGTAGGGTTAAATCGTCTTTCAAGCCCACGCGATAGTAGCGGATGCCCAGGTCATAAAACACCTGCGAGTCGTAGGTCGCGCCCGCGCCCTTGAAGGGGCCATCGGCAATCACCCGATACTGCAACGGGCTGCCATTGATGCCCACCGATTCCAGAAAATCTTCGGCCCGAAAAGCCGGCTGCGGCTGCGGTTGCGGTGGCGTGCCCGGCCACTGCGCGAGGGCTGGCGCAGCGCCAAAACTCAAGGCAAGACTCAGCCATAAACGAACTGGTTTCATAAATCCACTCGCTACTCCTTTGCTACTCCTGGCAGCACAGCCCGTTTTGGAATGGGTTGAATGGGCGTGCTTCAACCTCCTGGTCGTAACAAGGATTGGACATGATATAAAAATCAGTTTATACAAACCTCCCGGGTCTACGCTTCTTCTATGGACTATGACTGGACACTGCTTATTGGTTATTCTTGATTCCATACTGATGTCGGTTTTCGGCAAAACACCGTTACGCCATGTTAGACAGCGCAAGCTGACGCTATTTTATTTGGTAGCGTCTCAAATAACACATAAAACTAGCGTGGCGAAGCTTTGCGTCCGGTTCTAGACACAAGCAAGGAAATCTTAACAATTCTTTAGAAACTATTCCCAGACTTAAAACGTCAATAAACGCAAGTTACCATAGACGAGTTCATTATTATGAAAACAAAAAAGTTCGATCGTTTGGCGGGTATGCCATTGCCGACGCTGGGTCTCTTGAGTCTGGTTGTAGGTGGAGGAGCGGCTGTGCAAGCTGATGAGGTGCCTTATACGCCTTCTAAATATCCAGGTGTCATGGTGCGTAATGTGCCCCAACCCGCTACCCCCAAAAGTGCTGCCCCTAAAATTGCTGCCGGGGCCGGGATGCACAAAGGTTGGCTTTATGTTAAGCCGGGCGCAGCCAAACCTCGCTTTGGTGCCAAGTATGGCACACGCGGGGCGGGCATCTGGTATGAGCCTGGCAAAACCAAAGCAGGCGGCACAATAGCGCATGTAGACCGCAGCTTTTATCCTTACGTCACGGCCAAGATCGTTCATCCAACTCAAAAAGGCCAAAAGAGCAAGGTCGCTTTAGAATGCATTGATGGCGCTAATGCAGCGCATCACGAAACCCTCCAGAACGGCCATCCTGTTACGGCTAAGCAAGTTGCTCACCAGCGCTCTCAAGCCCATTCCTCGCCCACCAAAATACACCAGACAAAAACGCAAATTAGATATTAAATCAGTGATTCTGAACGGTCTTCAGTTGCCGTTATATCATTTTAAGCCTTTGTCCCATCGCGGACGGGGCGCGGCTCTATATAGCAGCTATATCCACAAGGTCAGATCAATGTCATTAACACCTCTATTCCCTTCGCAAACACAAAATAAGCACGCGAACCATTTGCCATTTTCTGTCAGGCCAATGGCAACTGCCGTTATATTGGGCATCATGCTGGCCTTGCTTTTGAGTGGAGCAACCGACCGGGTGGCTCAGGCTGTTCCGATTCAAGTTACTTATACCGATAGCCCCGGCGAGGGGTTTTTTGACCCCAATTTAGGCGCGGCGCGGCGCAATGCTTTTGAAGCCGCTGCGAGTCAATGGTCGCAACTCTTGCCGGGAAATATCCCCGTGGTGATTGATGCTTCGATGGATCCTTTAGATGGCGACTCACAATCCGCTGTCTTAGGTTCGGCTGGCCCTCGTGATTTCGAGGTTGATGCGGCGGGCTTGCCGCTGCCGCACGTTTATTATCCAGTGGCCTTAGCGAACGAGCTAACAGGGGAAGACCTGAATCAAGGTAGCCCTGAAATAGACGCGCAATTTAACAGCAGGCTTGATAGTGGCCAATTGCTCGGCGGCGAGAAGTTCTATTATGGGCTGGATGGCAACCCGCCGGGTGATGACATTGATTTTTACTCGGTCATTTTGCATGAATTATGTCATGGCCTGGGCTTTATAGACTCAACTAATGAGGACGGCTCCTATGGTTTCAACAATCAACCTGATGTTTTTGATACCTTCGTGGCGACGGGGCCTGCCCTAAATGCGACTCGCGTGCCTACGCTCAGCCAATCCGACCGCGCTGTGGCCTTCGCGAGTAACTCGCTTTACTTTGCCGGGCCAAACACCAATGCGGTTGGGGGTGGCGTGAACGCACGGCTCTATGCGCCTAATCCCTATGAACCAGGCTCCAGTGTCGGTCACCTGGATGAAAATACCTATCATGGCGTTAACGAATTAATGACGCCTGTTATGACCGAGGTTAGCCACGTTCCGGGGCCAGTCACCCTCGCCATCATGCATGACCTTGGCTGGGGCAATAATAACACGACACCGACGCCCACTCCAACTCCCATTGTGAGCGGCCCCACGCCGACGCCGCTACCAGTAAATAGGCCCGCTAATGATAACTTTGTCAATGCGCAGGCTATTAGTGGCAACTCCGGCAAAGTCACGGGCACCAATGTGAATGCCACCAAGGAGACGGGGGAGCCTTCACATTCACCCGATAATAATGCGGGTGGAGCATCCGTCTGGTATCGCTGGACGGCTCCGGCCAATGGCAAAGTGACTTTTACCACCGCAGGCAGTAATTTCGATACGGTGTTAGCTGTATATACGGGGAGTAGCGTGGGCGCATTGACCCGCGTTGGCACCGCTAATGATGATGTCTCTTCCACCGTGCATACCAGCAGCGTTACCATCAGTGTGGCTGGCGGCACGGTTTACAGAATCGCCGTAGATGGCTATAAAGAACCTATCGTAGATATGGGGTCGGTGGTGCTGAACTGGACATTTACGGCCACTGCTCCCACCAGCCCACTCAACAATAATTTCGCAGCCGCGCAGGTGCTCAGCGGTAATTCCGGCAGTGTGCGGGGCACCAATGGCAATGCCACCAAGGAAACGGGTGAGATTAATCACGCTGGGAATCTTGGTGGCAAATCAGTCTGGTATCGCTGGACAGCCCCCGCTAATGGCAAAGTGACTTTCAGCACGGTCGGCAGCAATTTTAATACGCTACTTGGGGTCTATACCGGAACGGCGGTGAATGCTCTCAAGTTCGTGGCATCTAATAATGATGTCAGTAGCACCAATAAAGCGAGTAGTGTCACCTTCAACGTGGTCGCTGGCACGATTTATAGAATTGCCGTAGATGGGTTTAATAGCACCACTACAATGGCTAATGCGGCGTCTGGCAATATCATCCTAAATTGGATCTTTACAGTCGCTGCTCCCACGGCCCCGGCTAACAATAACTTTGCCAATGCGCAGGTTCTTAGTGGCAAGGCGGGCAAAGTGACGGGCACTAGTGTCAATGCCACGAAGGAAACTGGCGAGCCAACGAACCCACTGAATGCAGGTGGCAAGTCGGTGTGGTATCGCTGGACGGCACCAGCCAACGGCACTGCCACTTTTAATACTCTTGGCAGCAACTTCGATACGATCATGGCTGTTTACACCGGTTCCAGCCTGAATGCGTTGGCCCTCATTGACAAGAATGATGATGCGGCTGGTCAAACCAGCAGCGTTACCATTAAAGTCGTGGCGGGTAAAATTTATCAGATTGCGGTGGATGGCTTTAACGCGACTATTGTTCCCACCAATGCCGCGAGTGGCAGCATCGTGCTGAACTGGTCATTCACCCCCTCGGCTACACTCACGGCCAGTAATAATTCAGCGGTGCGCTTGTCCACTGCGGGGGCAGAAGCCGCAACCGGATTAATCCATCTGCGCTTTAGTGGTGCCATAGATGCTACAATTGCTGCCGATCCGGGTAGCTACTCTGTGACGGTTAATGGCGTGGCGGTGCCAGTGGAGAGCGCCGCTTATGCCAGCAACAATCAGACTGTCAGCCTCGCCCTGCCTGAATCCGCTTTGCGCTTGGGTGATGCCGTCGTGGTGCATTGGAATTTGCGCGATGCCCAAGACGGAGTATTAGTGGGTCAAGTTGGGCCAGTGGCGGCTCGGTAGAAGAGTTGGCTCAGAGTTGTAAATGAACTTTAGCACACTAACCGCGCTCTACAGGAGACGTGGTTAGTGTGCTCTTTAGGGACTGGATTCTTCTATAATCCAACGGAATTGCAGCGGGAGTCGAGATTTGATTCACTTAGCGCATCCTAAACACGTTTCTTTGGAGGCCGCTTAATTCATGCAATCTACTCTATTCGTGGTACCGGGTCTGATAGCGTTAGCCGGGCTGATGACTCTCACTGGCACCGCCGAAAGTGCGACTACGGCGCACAGCCGCATTACCAGGAAATCCTTCGGCAAAGCCCCCGATGGACATCCGATTAGCTTATACACCTTGACCAACGCGCATGGTATGGAAGCCAGGATCACCAATTATGGTGGTATTGTGGTTTCCCTCACCGCCCCGGATCGGAATGGCAAATTCGGCGATGTCGTGCTGGGCTACTCAACGATAGATGGCTACATTAAGAACAGCCCCTATTTTGGCGCTCTTATCGGACGTTATGGCAACCGCATCGCTAAAGGCCACTTCACGTTAGATGGTCACACTTATAAGCTGGCCGTCAATAATGGGCCAAATAGCTTGCATGGTGGCAAGAAGGGTTTTGATAAGGTGGTGTGGCAAGCGCACGAAGTGCGTGCCCGCAATGGCGTTGGGCTGGCTCTGCATTACCTGAGCAAAGATGGTGAAGAGGGTTATCCCGGCAACCTGTCGGTGGATGTGCTCTATACGCTCACCAATAACAACGAGTTGCGCATTGATTATAAGGCCACCACCGATAAGGATACGGTGCTCAACCTGACCAATCACTCTTATTTCAACCTGGCGGGTCAGGGCAACGGTGATGTGCTGGGGCACCTGATGATGATTAATGCGGACAAATTTACTCCTATTGATAAGACCTCCATTCCCCTGGGCGATCTGAAGCCCGTGCAGGTCACGCCCTTTGACTTCCGCAAGCCCACCGCGATTGGGGCGCGCATCAACGAGCAGGATCAACAGCTCAAGTTTGGCACGGGCTACGACCATAACTTCGTGCTGAATCGTAAAGGAACTGGCCTTTCCCTGGCCGCGCGAGCTTATGAACCCAAGACGGGCAGAGTGTTGGAAGCCTACACCACCCAACCGGGAGTACAGTTCTATACAGGCAACTTCTTGGATGGTACGATCAAAGGCAAGGGTGGCAAAGTGTACAAGCAGCGTTACGCTTTCTGCCTGGAAACTCAGCATTACCCCGATTCACCCAATCGCCCGGATTTTCCCACTACGGTCTTGAAGCCGGGGCAGACGTATAAGCAGACAACCGTTTACAAGTTCTCCGCTCGATAACTGTTGCCGCAAGCCGTGGATGTCAAAACAAACGAGCCAGATAATCGCATCTCCTGCGGCTATCTGGCTCGTTACATTTAACTGGTTTTGTCGGATGCCAGGCGGCTCAAGCCGCAGGCAACAACGGCGCAAAGCCTGCCTGCGCAGGCTCACTCAAAGGATAGACTTCATGTTCCACTGAGAGTCCGCGCAGGCGGACTTCGCGCTGTTGTTGCCGCGAATTGATTCGCCCGCATCTTCTATTAATCTAAGTCAATTGTCTTTAAACGAGTAAGCATGAATACTTCTAAAGATAGCATCTCTCCCTTTCTCCTTAGCACCATTCTTAGTATCGCTTTGTCGTCGCCGCTACTGGCGCAGGGCACTGCTACCGAGTCGAATACAACGTCTGCACCTCCTGTTTCGGCAACACGCCAGTTATTCAACTATCACCGAGATGATGCTACAGCCGGGCATATCACCAACATCCAGATCAATGCTGCGCACACGGCCACCGCGCCCGTGCAGCAGAATGTGTTTGGTAACTTCTTAGAGCATCTGGGCGGAGTGGTGTATGAAGGCGTGTGGGCCGAAGTACTGCTCAATCCTAATCTGGAGCGCATTGAACCGCAGGAAACCGCGCCCCAATCCTGGGACTTCAATGGAGCCGCCACCTGGCAGGACAACGGCTATTTGTCCCCGCGCTGTGTGCGTCTCTCCGGGACGGATGGCACCCTGAGTCAGCGCGTGTTTTTGCCGACTCACCGCATTCGCAACTATTCTTTTAGCTTCTATACTCGTGTGCCCAATGGTAGCGGGCAAATTACCCTTGTGCTGCACGCGGGCGATGACCTGTCCGGGCCAGTTGTTCAGACCACAGCGTTAACTGTCACAGGTGCAACCTGGCAATTGCAGAAAGTGCATTGGAGCCTGCCTGCTCGTGGACTTAACAAAGGGGAGCCAGCCCGTTTAGCCATCCGGCACACTGGTGGCAGTGATGTTGATGTAGACCAGATTGAAATATTCCCCGATGATGCGGTGCATGGACTTGACCCCGACGTGCTGCGCGCGGCGCGAGCGTGGCATATCCCCATTTTGCGTCTGGCTGGTAATTTTTCCAGTGGCTATCACTGGCAGCAGGGGGTGGGGCTGCATGTGGCCCGTCCCACATTGCGCAACCCGGCCTGGGGCGGAGCCGAGACGAATCACTTTGGCACCGATGAGTTCCTGGAATTTTCGCGTCAGGTCGGAGCCGTGCCGCAAATTGCCGTTAACGCTGGCAATGGCACCGCAGAAGAAGCGGCGGCCTGGGTGCATTATTGTAATGACAGAAGTTTTCAGGTGCCCATCTGGGAAATCGGCAACGAGCTATATGGCGGCTGGCAAATCGGCCACACCGATGCGGCGGGTAATGCGGAGCGATTTGTGCGCTTCCGCGATGCCATGCTCCAGGCCGACCGGCGTATAAAGATTATTGCCACTGGCAAAGGTGATGAATTTTTGCCGGATGGCGTGGGGCGCGACTTGGCCTGGAACGAGGCTGTGCTGCGTGCGGCGATGGCCAATGGCGGACAAATCCCCGATTACATTTCCATTCATCCTTTAGTGGGACTATCTGGCCCGTTCCAGGGAACTTCCTATGCCGAGACCTACGAGAGTGCAATGGCACACCCGGCGTTTCTCGACCAGACCCTTCTGCCCGCTTTAGCGCAACAGATCATCAATATCGAAGGGCCGCAAATCCGTACTCGCATTGCGCCCACTGAGTGGGGCATCATTATTGGTGGCGACCGCTGGGCGGAGGGGCCAAATCATGATGTGCTGGCCGGGGCTATCTTCAATGCTCTCACCTTGAACGCTTTTTTGCGCCATAGTGATTGGGTCACATTGGCGAACATGACTGCCCTGATGCACGGTGGCGGCATCAAAAAGCCCAATGGCGTGGTAATGGTAGACCCTCAGTATTACACGCAACAGTTATATGCGCTAGCCGCGCCACGTATTCCGGTGGAAACAACCTGGAGCGGCCCCGGAAGGGATGTGCCAGCGCGCAGTTTCCTGCCAGCCGCTTCCAATGTGCCCGATGTGGATGTATTTTCGGCCCTGAGTGCTGACCGCAGCCGCTTAACAGCGTTCCTGGTGAATCGTAACCTGACCGAGACCCGACCAATACGTCTGAACGTGAATGGCTTTAACGGTCATCGAGTTTCTGCCACCATCTTAACCGCGCCAGATATTCAGGCGCGCAACACCTGGGAGCATCCTGACACCGTTGCGCCGCACGCCTTTCCTGTGCCAGCGGCCAGCACCTTGAATACTACGCCTATCATGCTGCCCCCGCATTCGTTGGTGGTGTTGACGGTGCAGCATTAAGTTGGTCATCTGGTAGGCTCAGGGCTAAGACTAAGCCCTGAATATTCTGACTCAGTTGGCGTAAGCGATGGAGTCGTTCCGTCTGGCTATCTTCGCGTTGGCCAGGCGGACAGGGGAGGTCGGTTATCAAAGGCACAATGCTATAGCCCAAACGCTGGGCGATGCCACAGATAAAGGGACGCCAGCCCCAGCCAATATCACTTTGCACCAGTTCCAAATAGGGCACGAGGTCGCGGTGGAGGATGCAGGGGCCATAGAAGTAATCGGTTTCAATGCCGAAAGATTCAGTGCAGAGATGGTTACTCACCGTCTCCGCATATTGCTGCGATGGGGGATAGGTGGCAAAGCTGGCTGGCGAACGAGCCGCTAAGACGACACCCACTTCCTTATCAGACGGAGCCTGAGCGATAAAGTCACGCAATTGGTTCTGGAAAAACCACTCTTTATCCGACTCGGTATAGAGAATAAACGGGTGTCCAGTCTCGTAAGCCGCATTCAAACTGCGCCTGGTTTGGGCCAGCACGCCAGGTTTATCTCGCTCTAAAACTCTGAAGTGAGGAAAACTGTGCAGGTAATCCATAAACGGCTGCACCGAGCCGCCATCGGTGATAAAGGTTGGTAATTCTTCCTGAGCCAAGCGGCCCATCGCGCCGCCCATGAGTTGCTCTTCATCCTGGTTGCGTGCCCAGGTAATGGTGGCAACAGTAAGTTGGTCTTTGTTCAAGGGCTTCCTGATAAATGTTGTTTAGAAGACTATCAAATAATGGCTTCTGAGAGTTAGAGAGGACAGGAAGGTTGTTAGCCCTCACCCCGGCCTGCGACCTCCCCTCTCCCACTGCGTAGGCGAGGGGAGGCCGCACACGTAGTCTTCTCACAGCTAAAACAACCGCTGAGACGCTGAGAGCACAGAGGTAGAACAAGAAAATCCCCGCGCTCTACGTCTCTGCGATTTATTGTTAAGCTGAGCAGGTTTAAACTCGTGCTCCCCTTGCCTACGCAGTGGGAGAGGGGTGGCCGCAGGCCGGGGTGGGGGCTAATTTAAGGCCGTTCTAATTCATCTGAGATGCGCTTCATCTCTGCCAGGTTGTTAGCGTGCAGTGTAATGCCGATACCCTTATAGACCAGACGCGCCTTCTGGCAGCGTACCATGTGCTCGAAATCGGCAGTCTTTACCTGCATCTCTAAACCATCATTTGACCCCACCGGAACCGAGTTTAATTTTACCTTGAGCTTTTTATAAGGTGTAAAAACCGTTGCCTTAGCGTCGGCTGGAATCGAGCGCCATTCGGGGTGTGGCACCGGGCCAGCAAATAAGACGCGCACAAATGGCACTTTGTATCGCTTGGAGCCAGCGGGCTTGAGGTCACACGCGGCGGTGACGGAGGTTCTATTATCCACCAGGGTCGAATCCGTTTGCAGGTGAACTATACCTGTTCTGTCGTTCGTGGTGGAATGCACGGCGCAAAGCACGGGCGCGGTCACCACGAACGTGGCAGCAACGCAGAACCAGCTTCCTGTGGCCTGACTCAGCATTGAAGCTTTAGGCGGTGGAAATTCTTTCAGCATAGTAGGTGTCCTTTCATTTGCCACTAAATCCTGCAAGTCTCTTACCCAAAACCCTGTCTGAAAAGTGACTTCTGAACCTTGTAGGCATACTGCCGAAATAGGTATATTATGCGGGGTGAGTCAAAACACAGGGGCTTGAGTGAAAGCTCCACAGCATATTGTGACTAAGGATCAGGATTGTGAGAACAACGAAATCGAAAAAGACTTCTTCATATGAGCCGAGCAGACAACGTCAGGCTAAAGTGCGCGAATATCTGGCGCAACTGCCAGGGGGCATCCCGCGCCCCGAATATCCACGCCCGCAGTTCGTGCGGCGCGAGTGGTTGTGTTTAAACGGCAAATGGGACTTCACTTTTGATGACTATAATCAGGGGCTACAAGGCCGCTGGTGGGACATGGAGTTTCCTGATTTTATTGTGGTGCCCTTTGCGCCACAGACGGAACTCTCATGCAAGAACGAAAAGGACATATTCGAGATCGCTTGGTATGCGCGTGAATTTGAGGTTCCAGAGTCCTGGCGCAAAGGTAATCAGAATATCCTGCTGCACTTTGGAGCCGTGGATTATCGCACCACAGTATGGGTAAACGGTGAAGAAGTCGGGCACAACCAGGGCGGTCATGTGCCCTTTAACTTTGATATTGCCCCTTATGTGAAGAAGGGCAAGAACCGTGTGGTGCTGCGGGTGGAAGACCCTCAAGACCCTTATCAGCCGCGTGGTAAGCAAGCCATTCGCGGCGTGCCCAAAGGCTGCGATTATTACTGCACCACCGGTATCTGGCAAACCGTCTGGATAGAGCCAGTACCCGCTGTGCGGATTCAAGATTTGTATGTGACTCCCGTAGTTGGCGAGGAGAACACCCCAGACGCCTTTGAAATCCGCGTTTACCTCCATGCTCCGGCCACAGGGTGGAATCTGGAAGTCGAGGTGCTGGACGGAGAAACGGTGGTCGCTCACGCTCATAAAGATGCGGTCGGAGCGACCGCGCGATTCTGGCTGCCCATTCCCGATGCCAAGCTATGGTCGCCAGAGAACCCGCATCTTTATGACTTGCGAGTGCGCTTATCTAAAGCCGGAGAAGTCTTAGATGAAGTTTCTTCTTACGCAGGCTTGCGGAGCGTCAAATTGCGTGATGGGCAGCTTTGCCTTAATGGTGAGCAGGTTTACTTGAAGATGGTCTTAGACCAGGGCTACTGGCCAGAAAGTTACCTCACTGCACCTACGGATGAGGCGCTGAAAGCCGATGTAGAATGGTGCAAGAAATTTGGCTTTAATGGTGCGCGCAAGCATCAGAAAGTGGAAGACCCCCGCTGGCTGTATTGGTGTGATAAGTTGGGTCTGGTGGTGTGGGGAGAAATGGCTAATGCGCGAGCGTGGAGTCCCAAGGCCGAGGAATGGTTCATGGCTGAGTGGGAACGGGCAGTGCGGCGCGATTATAACCACCCCTGCATCATTACCTGGGTGCCGATTAACGAAAGCTGGGGCGTGCCCGGTTTAAGTCAAGATCATCCGGGGCAATATGCCTTCTTGGAGCGCATTGTCGCCCTGACGCGGCGACTTGACCCGGATCGCCCGGTGATTGATAACGATGGTTGGGAACATACCGGCATTTCGGATATTATTGCCATCCACGATTACACTCCCACTGCTGCGAAGTTACTAAAGCGTTACGAGAAGACATTACAAACGGGTGAGTTGCCTATCCGCTCGTGGGGCAAGTATGGCCCCAACATCTTTGTGCGGGGGGCCAGCTACAGCGGTCAACCTGTAATGCTGACCGAAGTCGGTGGCTTTTTGATGCACCCGCCCGATTTGCCGAAAGACAAATGGGACCCGCTCTATGAAGCCTATGGCACCTGTCGCACGCCCGAAGACATGCTGGAAAAGTATCGAGACTTGATGCAAGGCATTGCCGCCCTACCTTTCGTTTCTGGCTTCTGCTACACCCAGTTGACGGACATTGAAGTAGAGATTAACGGCTTATTGACTTATGACCGCCAACCTAAAGTTGAGCCGGAACAAATTGCAGCGATTCATCAAGAGTGTTTTGATAAGAAGCCAGAAAAGTCATAACCTCCACCTGACAACAAAGGCCCACGTCATCTCACATGACGTGGGCCTTTGTCTTGTTCAGCTTTACTGGCTGCCGACGCCATGCGTGCGCATCTGCATGGCATAAAGCCCTTTGGAGGCAGTGATGAACAGCGTATGCATATCTTTGCCACCAAAGCAGACGTTGCCCGTCCATGATTCTTCTACGGCAATATACTCAATCTGCTTGCCCGTTTTATCAAAAATGGTCGCGCCTTTACCCGTCAGGTAAACATTGCCCTCGTTATCAATGGTCATGCCATCGGAACCCATTGAGCAGAAGAGTTTTGCGTTCGTTAGGGTACCGTCGGGCGCGATGTCATATTGATAGGTTTTGCCATCACCAATGTCAGCGATGTAGAGCGTCTTGCCGTCGGGTGTGCCAATGATGCCGTTGGGCTGTTTCATGTTATCTACCACGCGCTGCAACTTCTGGTGGTCGGGCGAGAGATAGTAAACATGCTCGCCCTGTTCCTTCTCGCCGCGTTTCCAGTAATCACGCTTGTAGTAAGGGTCGGTAAAATAAAGTCCCTCGTTGGTGGGATTAATCCATACATCGTTAGGGCCGTTCAACAGCTTGCCTTCGTAATCTTTGACGATAACCGTTACCTGGCCAGTGGCATCTATGCGCCATAACTGGTTGTGTTCATCGGCGCACGCCCACAGATTGCCTTGGCTATCGAAGCACAGGCCATTGGAGCGGCCACAGGGCTGTTTGTAAGTGGATAACTTGCCGTCTATGCTCCACTTGAGAATTTTGTCATTGGGCTGGTCGGTGAAATAGACATTGCCTGCCGCATCACTAGCCGGGCCTTCGGTGAAGGTAAAACCATCGGCTAACTTTTCTAATTTGGCACCAGGCACGCTGGCTCCCGTTGTTGGCGTGCCATCAGCGGCCTTTAATTCTCCGTCCTGGGACATTAGCATTAACAAACCTCCGATTAATAAAGACGATATTAAGCCTGTTCGATACATCTCTGCTCCTTTGATTCCTGAACCATGTTACAGCATCACAGAATGGCGTAAGCGGCGCAACGATTCACTGAGTTGTGACATGTGGGAATTCCTTCCGCTATTTATCCCAACTCGCTATAATACCCCTATCTCATCATTGACAATGAACAGGAGCAATAGATGCGGCTGGAAGCAAAAGATAAGCTGGTTATGATTGGTGATTCGGTCACGGATACGGGACGGGCGCAGCCAGTCGGGGAGGGGCTTTTCGATGCGCTGGGGCGCGGCTATGTCAGCAATGTAGATGCGCTGCTCGGCACCGTTTATCCAGAGTTGGCTATCCGTGTGGTGAACATGGGCACGAGCGGCAACACCGTGCGCGACCTCAAGGCACGTTGGCAGCATGATGTGTTCGACCTCAAACCCGATTGGCTTTCGATTATGATTGGCATTAATGACGTGTGGCGGCAGTTCGATTCGCCGCGCCAACCGGAGATTCATGTGCCATTAGAGGAATACGAGCAGACCCTGCGCCAGTTAGTGTCACAAACCCTGCCGAATCTGAAGGGGCTAATCTTGATGACTCCATTCTATATCGAACCCAACCGCTCGGACACGATGCGGGCGAGGATGGATCAATATGGCGCTGTGGTGCGTCAACTGGCGACAGAGCACGAGGCTATTTTCGTGGATACGCAGGCTGCTTTCGATGCCGCCTTGCAGCACTATTACGCGGCAACCCTGGCCTGGGATCGGGTGCATCCCACGCAAACGGGGCACATGGTTCTGGCACGCGCCTTCCTCAATGCCATTGGCTTTCAGTGGTCTTAGAAGCAAATTTTTAATTTGCGCCGGGCGATTAAAATCGCGGCAACAACAGCGCCAAGTCCGCCTGCGCGGACTGCCCAGGGCAGGATACGCACATAGAACCTACAAGAGCCTGCGTAGGCAGGCTTTGCGCCGTTGTTGCCTGCGGTTCAGCCACCCGGCATAGTCTCCCTAAACATTGCGTCCTATGGGTTTGGTAAAATTTGCATTACCTTGTATTCAGGAGTAGTAAATATGGCCCCTCAAGAAGATCGTACTCCGTTTGACCAAGCTCTGGATCAGACACCAGCAGCACCTGTTAATAGTCCAACAACTCAAGCCGATGGAACGAGTTCTGACAACACTTTGCACTTATTACTGACGGCCTTGTGGGATATGCCACGCGCTAATCAGATGGCGCTGTCGGCGGTGGGCGGCGCATTAGCGGTTATTATTGTGTCAGGGATCGTTGGTCATTTCGTACCGCATCTGCCAACCAATCAACACTCCATAGCGACTGTGTCTCATGCCAACCAGCTTAAAGAACCGAGTGGTAATAATGTGGCTGATGGCACTGTCGTTAAAGTGCCTTTCCAGAATCCAAACAATAGTGCCCCGGTTGTGCAGACTGAAGTGGTGCAGCCATCCTCGGTAGATTACACCGCTCCCAGCGTTAGCAGTGCCCCCATGAGTGATACCAACTCGACACAGCCTTTGACGGAGGAAGACCGCAAGCGCCTGGAAGAGCGGCGGCGCGAAGACCAAATCGTGGCGGAAAAGCGGTTGCTGGAAAGTAAGAAAAAGGCTATTGAGCGCGAAATCGAAGATAAGCAGCTTGAAGAGCAACGCGCCGCCGAGGACAAGAAGCGCATGGAAGACCGTGAGGCAGAGGACAAGAAAATCGCCGATGACCGTCAACAGGAAGAGAAGCGGAAGATTGAAGATGAGCAGCGCAAGTTAGACGATGAGCAGCACAAACTGGCCGAGGCGCATTAGTAAACCAAGTCAGCCCAGAGCAGATATGAAAAATAGTGTTGAAAAAGCGTTTAGCTTGATTTTAGAAAGCAACCTGAGCGCACTGAAGCAGGATTCCGAGCGGCGGTTCACACTACTTATTGTTGGTGAGCCGACCTTAACCGCATCCCTGGCCGAAGCGTTAAGTGCTAATCGCGCCAAGCCCGGTATTCATCCGTGGATTAGCCTGCATTCCCTGGTGCATCCCGAAGCCATTGAGCACCTGCACGAGATAGATGTTGTCCTGCTAGTCGTAGAACATTCGGCGCTCACGGGTGAAGAAGTCACCTTTATACGAGGACTACATCGTGCCTCTGTCCCGACCATTGTGGTGATTGTAGATGCCTCAGCGCGTCCTGCGGATGGCGGTGAAGTGCGCAGTGAGCCACCCCGCCGTTTTGAGGCCGGGCGCGTGGTGCTGGCGGAAGCCCAAGATCAAGAGTTAATCCAAAAGCGACTGGTGCCAGCCTTGGTGAGTGCTGCTGAATCAAACCTGCGCCTGGCTATCGCCCGTCAGTTCCCTATTGCGCGGGCACCGATTGTGGATCAATTGATTGAAGAAGCGGCGCGGGCTAACGCCATCTATGCTGCTTCCAGTGGCGTTGCAGAAGCCATTCCTATTCTGAATCTGACCCTCAATGCGGCTGATCTACTCATCCTAAGTAAGAACCAACTCCTCATGTCTTATAAGATCGCTCTGGCAGCAGGCAAGCAGGGGCAGACCAAAGAGTTGATGGGTGAAGTCGTGGGCGTGGTGGGAAGCGGCTTTTTGTTCCGTCAGGTAGCGCGTCAGTTAGTGGGCCTTATTCCTATCGTTGGCATCGTACCAAAAATCGCGGTTGCTTATGCTGGAACGTGGGTCGTAGGCCACACCGTTTATCTGTGGGCTGCCGAAGACAAAAACCTGGATATAGAAGAAGCGCGGATTCTCTATAATTCTGTCTTGGCGCGTGGTCGCACGGTAGCCCTCGATATTATGAAGGATATTGGAAAGCGACGACCCAAGGATAGTAAAGATGCTCCAGCCTTGCCATCTCCTTATAACGAGCAAGCAACTGTGGATGGTTCAGTCGCGCAAGCAGCAAGCTCCCCAACACCTATTGATAGTACTCTGAATGAGCCTGAAAATGCCCCTGAAGAGCCAGCCAGTTAATCCTGTGTAGGAAGTGCAAAAACCGTATCAAATGCAATTAACCTATGAGAACCCGGTCTGGCCCGGCTATTTGGCTGATCCTTTTGTACTAAAATGGCATGGTGAATATTACGCCTATGGCACGGGCAGCTCTGTTGGAGATAAGCTGGAAGCTGACGGCAAAATGTTTCCCGTTGTGTATTCCAAAGACCTGGCGCACTGGGAATATATTGGCGGC
Source organism: Abditibacteriaceae bacterium (assembly GCA_019239895.1). GTDB lineage: Bacteria > Armatimonadota > Abditibacteriia > Abditibacteriales > Abditibacteriaceae > JAFAZH01. The sequence continues at coordinate 189,431 of JAFAZH010000041.1, forward strand.
GCATTAGAGCCGTTATCTCCTGACGGCTTGCCCTACTGGGCACCCGAAGTGGCGGAGCGTGGCGGCACGTTTTATATGTATTATTCAGCAGCAGGTGCGGTCGGTGATGAGACACATCGCCTGCGCGTTGCCACTGCCGACCATCCTGCTGGCCCGTTTCGTGATAGTGGGCGCGTGCTGTTGCCGGAAGAAGATTTTACTATTGATGCCCACCCCTTCCGCGATCCTAAAGATGGGCAATGGTATCTTTTTTTCGCCAAAGATTTCTTTGATGAACGCGTTGGCACCGGCACGGCAGTGGTGCCTTTGCAAGATGACATGATGACGCCTGCCGCTGCGCCTCGTCCGGTGCTGCGCGCTTCAGCCGACTGGCATATCTATGAACGTGACCGCCGCATGTATGACCAAGTCTGGGAAGCCTGGCACACGGTTGAAGGCCCATTCATCGTGTGCCATGACGGGCTTTACTATTGCCTTTATTCGGGCGGTGCATGGCACACCCCCAATTATGGTGTCAGCTATGGCATAGCCGAACATGTGCTGGGGCCATACCGCGATGAGTGGAGCGCGCAAGGCCCAACTGTTTTAACCGGTATCGAAGGTAAAGTACTTGGCCCCGGCCATAATTCCGTGGTGATAGGGCTAGACAACCAGACGGAATGGATGGTCTATCACGCCTGGGATGTTGCTAAAACAGCCCGTCGCATGTGCATTGACCCCTTGCTATGGACACCCCAAGGCCCACGCTGTGCAGGCCCCACCACTGGCTCACAAACTTTAGATATTTAGCAAGAACCGGAGAACTATCATGCTTTCACCAGACCAAGTTGCACAATTTCAAGCCGATGGCTACCTCAAGGGCAATCGAGTCTTAAACGATGAGCAAGTCGAGGTGTTGCGCGAGGAGTTAGCGCGTGTCATTCGGGATCAAGATAAAGCGGATGTGCCGCAACCTGTGCGGTGCAGCAACTTGACGGGCAACCCGGAGCAACCCGTCTGGCAAATTGTCAATATCTGGGAGGCTAGTGAACCCTATCGTAAACTGATCTCGCATCCGATTATTACTGAAGAGATGGCGCAACTGACGGGTGCCAACACCTTGCGCATCTGGCACGACCAGATTCAATATAAGCCAGCCTCTATGGGTGGTGTGAATATGTGGCACCAGGACGCTCCGCTGTGGCCCATCCTCGCGCCCATGACGGAAGTTTCCGCCTGGGTCGCGCTCGACGATGTTGACCCGGAAAACGGCTGCATGAGCATGGTGCCCGGCTCCCATCAATGGGGTAATAAAATAGGGTTCCTCAATACTCTCAGGAGCTTTGATGGGCTGCCGCCAGAGTATGAGGGGAAGACTATTGACGTACGCTCCTGCCCCGTCAAAAAGGGTGAAGTGCATTATCACCACGCGCTCACCTGGCATGGCTCACCTTCCAACACCAGTTCTCGACCCCGGCGGGCGATTGCCTTGCACTACATGACACAAGAAACCCGCTTCGTCGCCAGTGGTCAACATATTATGAAACCATTTGTAGAAGTGAGTGATGGTGAAGTGATGCAGGGCCGCGCTTTTCCCACCGTTTGGACAAAATAACAAGGATCAACAGGATATGCGTAAGTTCTCTACGTTAAATAAATTTAATCGCCAATGGTCGCCTCTGCTCACTGCACTTTTCTTGTGGCTCAGTGCCACTGCGTTAGCTCAGGCAGTGCGGGCTGAAGACTATATCTGGATTGAATCGGAAAATACATCCTCCCTCAACATTAAAGGCAACGACAAGCTAAAGGTGCAGGCTGCGGGATGGGGTAATAAACAGTTTCTTTCCGGCCAATCCTGGTTTCAAATTTCCGCGGATGCCAGTGAGGTAGACAAGCAGGTGCCAGATGCGGGCGTTTTGATGCAATACCAGTTCAACGCTCCTAAAACCGCCCGTTATGAGGTATGGAATCGAGTAGGGTATGAGTTTGTGCGCTCGCCCTTCGACTGGCGTGTAGATGATGGCGACTGGGTCTCGATGAGTCCTGAAACCTTAACCACTGACCTCATGGAATTGGGTTTTTTTAACGAAGTAGCATGGCTCAAACTGGGCGATAAGGAATTGAATGCTGGTCAGCACAGGCTGGAAATTCGCTTGCCTAAAACGAAAGATCAAAAGGGCAACACGGCTAAACTGCTCTATGCCTCCGATGTCATAATGCTCTATCCTGGCACCTTCCAGCCCAATGGCCCGTATAAGCCAGATGAGAATTACCGTGACGCTAAAGACGAGCAAGCTGCCAAACAAGTCTTTAATGTGCCGGAAGTAGTAGCCGGGGCACGCCCACGCCAGAGCATTAAGTTGGAAGGGCAATGGGAAGTGGCCCGCTTCGACGAGCAGATGCCGGGTGAAGTCGCCGCCCCGGTTAAAGATTTTCCAACAGAGCCGCACTGGAAAGCGATTCCCGTGCCCTCGGACAAAAACAAGTCGCGCCCGGATTTAGTCTTTGCGCATCGCCTGTGGTATCGCACGCGGTTTAATGTGCCAGTGTCGCAGATGGGGCACTCGTTTTTCCTGACCTTCCCCATGAACAGCCTCAATACCACTGTCTATGTAAATGGTGTCTATTGTGGCTTTAGCAAAAATCCCCTGACGCGCTGCGATATTGATGTCACCAAAGGCGTTAAGGCTGGCGTCAATGAGGTGTGGGTGGGGATTCGAGATGCGTGGTATGGCCGCACCGCGAATCCACAAAACCCGCTCAAACTGCGCAAAGGCTTCAACCTGCCCATCGCCTTTTTTGGTAACGGCTTTCAAGACTTAGATTATCCCATCTGGAATAACCCTGAATCCGGCATTCTCGAAGCCCCGGAGTTTGTCGTCACGGGTGGGCCGGTTTACGCCGCCGACGTTTTTGTGAAGCCGTCCGTAGCGCGTCAGCAGTTGGCGGCGGAAGTGACGCTTACCAATTCCTCTAATCAAAACGCAACGGGCGAGATTGGGTGGCAGGCGATTGATGATAAAACTGGTGCTGTCGCCAAGACCTTCAAGGCCCAACCCTTTACTGTCGCTGCCGGTGCCAACCAGGTTCTAAACATCGCTGATGCCTGGACGAACCCCACTCTGTGGTGGCCGGATAGCCCCAATATGTATCGGTTGCGCACCACAATTACCGTGGGAGGTAATCCCATTGATGTGACGGAAACTGCCTTTGGCTTCCGCGAGTGGACAAGCAAGGGCACTGACTTCTTGCTCAACGGTGTGCCCTGGCGGATGTGGGCTGATCTTAGCCCGTTAGAGGCCAAGACTAAGGAAGATTTCCTCCATATCTATCACCAGACCAACCAGCGCACCTTTCGGTTGATGATGCCAGGGCAGGGGAATAGCTGGCGTTTCCTGGATATGCCGCTACCCGATGTCCTCAGTTTCTTCGATCACAATGGCGTGGTAGTGCGGCGCAATGGTCTGGTGGACGGTGAAGCGATTGGTTATGCCTTCAGCGAAGGCGACGCCGACCTCAAGAAGCTCTATGGCACCGAGATGAAGGTGCAACTCATGCAGAACTGGAAAGACCAGATGGTGGCGCAAGTGCGTGCCGAGCGCAATCATCCTTCAATTCAAATCTGGTCTATCGAAAATGAATTTGCCTTTATCAACCTCATTAACTTGTTGGGCAATGGCCCACTTATGGATGAATATGAGAAGAAGGGCATTCAGCCCGTTTCGGATGCGGTGATGGCGGTTGACCCCACGCGCTTCGTGATGACTGATGGCGGCGGCGCAACGAAGTTTCAAACCCTTCCGGTGCATGGCAACCATTATGTTTTTAGCCCTAGTGACACGCGCTATCCTGACCTGGCGTATGAAGCCAACCCCGAAGGTGGCGGGCGCGGGCGCTGGGTGTGGGATATGCAACGCCCGCGCTTTATTGGCGAAGATTATTTTGCAACTGGCATCAACCCTGCCGATTATGCGATGTGGGGTGGTGAAGAAGCCTTCCAGGGCAAGGCGGCCACCAAACCGGCAGTCAGCCGCCTCTGGCGTATGTTGAATGAGGGCTATCGCTGGGCTGGCCAGAGTGCCTGGCAATTCTGGCTGGGCAGTGGTGATACGGTAGGCAATCCTTACATCGCCGCCGAGCCACGCGCTGTGTTCGTGCGGCAATATGACTGGACTTTTGGTGCAGGCCAAGCCGTCACCCGCACCTTTGGTATCTTTAACGACACGCAACACCCGGAGCCGTTGTCTTTCACCCGCACCCTACTGCTCAATAACAAGAAGATATGGAGTAAAACCACAACGCACAAGATCGCGCCGGGTGGCAGTGAGAAGTTCGATGAGACGCTCCCCTCCATGCCCGATGTCACGACTCGTCAGGAAGGCCAATTGCTGCTGACCTTAACTGCTGACGGCAAGGAAGTCTTTCGTGATGTGAAAGCGATTTCGATTTTGCCCAACACCCTGGGCAACCTCTTTAGTGCGCCTGCGGCCAGTGGCATGGCTGCGCCACATCCAACAGCCAAGCCATCTAAGGCGGCTCCGCGCAAGACTGCCGCTTTGCCTGCCGTTATCACGCGCGTGAATTACCAAGTTCGCCCCTCTGCCGCTAAAATTACGGATGCCACAAAGCTAACAGCGCAAAACTTTCTGGTTTACGATCCAGCGGGTGATGTGGCGGCTTTCCTGAAGAGTCGAGGCGCGGCTTTCAAGACGCTCAATAGTCTGGAGAATCTACCTGCTAATGGCAAAGTATTGATTGTTGGCCCGGATGCTCTCGATTTCACGCAAAGCACTTCCAGCAGTCTGGCCGCTTATGCTTCGGGTGGGCGGACGGTGATTGTCCTCGATCAGAAAAACCCCCTCAAATACCAGGCGATACCGGCTGAAATGGAACCCGTTTCCGGTGGTGCGAAGAATGATTTCGGGCAGCCAGTGCCCACCGACCAGGGCCGCATCGCCTTCATCGAAGATGTCAGCCATCCCGCCTTTACCAACCTGACGCAGAAGGATTTCTTCGCGTGGGCACCGGGTGGCCTCGTCTACCGTAATGCTTATGTTAAGCCAGCGCGTGGCGGTAAATCTCTGGTGCAGACTGGCCCTCGCTTAACCAATTCAGCCCTTGTGGAAGTGCCCGTTGGCACGGGCCTTATGCTGATTAGCCAACTTGAAATCGGGGAGAAAATTAAAACCAACCCTGTAGCGCAGCAATTGTTGGCGAACCTGATCCGCTATGGAGCCAGTTATAAATTGGAATATCGCCAGGTGGCGGCAGTGGTGGATAATCCTCAATTGCAAAAAGCCATTGATACCCTCGGCTTGCAATACGAGAAAGTTGGCGATCCGCTTCAAGCCATTAACAACCCGGCCATTAAGCTAGCACTGATTTCAGCAACCCCGGCCAACCTGAAACAATTAGCCGATAATCTGCCACGCGTGCAGGCATTCACACAACGCGGCGGCTATCTGGTCTTGCATGGCCTGACCCCGGAAGGCTTGGCCGATTACAACAAAATTGTCGGTTTTGACCACATGATTCGTCCTTTCACCCGCGAGCGCATCACCTTCCCGGCGGTCAAGAATCCATTGACCTCCGGGCTTACGCTCGGTGATATAGTCATGCTTTCCGGTGAGCGCATTTTTCCCTGGACAGCGGATGAGTATGTGGCTAACGACATCTTCAGTTACGTGGTTGATTATGAAGATGTGGCCCCTTTCGGCAAGTCCGATAGTTTTCTTTATCCAAATGCTGTTAATAACTTTTTCCAATCGGATGCGTGGAAGTTGATCAACAATTTTCCCGCCCCAGCAGGTGGCACGGTTGATATGAAAGTCACGCTCAACAAGCCCCAGACGATTAAGGAGTTCACCTGGGTTGGGAACACACTTTATAATGCGGTCACAAAGGTCAATCTGATCTTCGATGCCAAAGACAGACTCTCTTTCAATACCCAACCTAACGCCGAGCCACAAACGTTTACTATCAATCCGCCACGCACGGCGCAGGAGATTACCCTGCAAATGGCTGACTGGCAGCATCTACCCGGCAAGCAAAACGATAAAGGGGAGGACTTAATTGGCCTGGACAACATCTATTATCTGGCCCAACGCCCAGTAGACTTTTACCAGAAAGTCAAGCCGATGCTCAACATCGGCGGCTTGATGCAATACCCGCGTGGCGCAGGTGGCATCGTGTTGTGCAATCTATTGTTTAAGGACACCGAGACGGTGCCAGTCAATGCCGCCAAGAAGCGCACCATTTTAAGCGTGTTGCTACGCAACTTAAAGGCTCCCTTTGCCGGTGGCAAAACCGTTATCCCTGGCGCGAACTTAACCTACACCACAATTGATATTGGTAAGCAGGCCAACCAGTATCGCAATGAGCGTGGCTGGTTCGGTGATCCCAAGTTCACCTTTGCGGAACTGCCAACGGGCAAGCAGACTTTTGCTGGTGTGACCTACAACATCTATGACTTCCCCACTTCCCCGGTGCCCACTGCCATTATGTTGGGCGGTGCTGGTGTGCCCAACAACCCGGCTAATGAGGTCAAAGATATTCCGGTCAACCTGAAAGCTGATGCCCTTTTCTTCTTGCAGGCGGCTCGTTTGGACGCGCATTTAAACGAGCAAGAAACCCACGAAAAGAAGCAGTATGAGATGGCGCGTTACGTGGTGCATTATGCCGATGGCCAGTCCGTCACAATTCCGCTGTATGCGGAAATTGATTTAGACGACTACAAACAGAAAACTCCCAGAGCTTTGCCCGGCGCGCAGATTGCCTGGACGCGGCCCTACGCAGGCACAGAATACACCGCTGTTGCCTATTCCAAGCAGTGGAACAACCCACGCCCCAATGTGGAGATTAAGAGTATTGATTTTCAATATGGCGAGCAGAAACGCGGTATTCCGGTGCTGCTCGCCGTCACCGCCGCGACTGTAGCCAAGTAGTTTTGATAGTGTCACAACGCGGAGAAATTACGAACCCAGAGCGTGAGCGACTGGCTAGTGTCATAGTCCCAGAGACGCATAGCATAGCCAGTCGCTCACGCTCTGGGTTCGTTAGAAATGATGAATACAAGTTCTTTTGCAGTGAGGAGACAACAATATGAGCCAATCAACTTTGATAGCCTCTAATAACACTTCATCCCACAGGGGACGCCTTACCCCAGACCAGGTCAGTCATTACGAGCGTGAAGGTTATCTTCTGTTTAACCAGCCCGTCTTCGCGCCGCAGAAGTTCGCCCAACTGAAAGCCATCTTTGAAGAGGACTTAGCAGCCTATGGCGACGATAATCTGGATACCATTCATTTTCGGGATGCGCGCCTGCTGGACTTTCTGTTAGCGGATGAAGTGCTGGATTTAGTTGAGCCAGTCATTGGCCCGAATATCGGTTTGTGGTCGAGCCACTTTATCAGCAAGCCTCCTCTGACGGGCAAGGCTACTCCCTGGCACGAAGATTCCGCCTATTGGAATGGCCGCGTCTCTACAATGGCTGGTATCTGCACCATTTGGCTCGCCATTGATGCAGCTACACCGGAAAACGGTTGTATGCGGGTGATACCCGGCTCACACACCAATGGTTTCAGCGCCTATGAAGCGGTGGATGTCTCGCGCAATATCTTCGGCTCCCAAATCAAGCCTGAGTTAATTGATGAATCGCAAGCCGTCTACTTCTCGCTCCAACCCAACCAGTGTAGCCTCCATGAAGCCCGCATGATTCATGGCGCACAAGCCAATACTTCACCGCACCGACGCGCTGGCTATACTATGCGCTATTTTTCGACCAGCAGCAAAGTCTACCCGGAGCGCAATCCAGGTCATAAACTCTGGCTGGCACGGGGGCGCGATCTAGCGGGTAATATCTATGAGAATTGACAGGCTAAACTGGGGATAAGTGGTATCTATAAGTTGGCTCATTAACTTACCGCAGGTGAGATTAGCCCTTGCAAGCGGCGGTTAATTTTTGTAAATTATTTTATTGCGTGTATTGAAATAGCGGGCTCATAGCTCAGTTGGTTAGAGCGCCACACTGATAATGTGGAGGTCCCTGGTTCGAGTCCAGGTGGGCCCATAAAAGTTTTACCATTCCAGCAAAACAGCGCAAATCAAAGGACTGCGGCGTTTATCGCAAAGGAATCGTGAAGGAGAAGGTGCTGCCTCGTCCTAATTCGCTCTCAACCCAAATCCGTCCTTGATGCGCTTCTACGACCATTTTGCAGAAGGTAAGGCCCAGGCCCGTGGACATCTTGCGCCCGGCTTGACGAGTTTCGACCTGACCGAACTTCTCGAAGATACGCTCGAATGCCTCAGCGGGAATACCTTCGCCTGTATCATGCACAGTAAAGACGACTTCATCACGGTTGTCAGCTAACCTCACGGCTATAGTAATGGAGCCGGTTTCGGGCGTAAATTTAACGGCGTTGCTTAGGAGGTTGACGAGCGTGCGCAGCAGCTTATCTTCATCGCCGGAGAAGACCGGTAAATCCGGCATAATTTCCGTCAAAAGTTTCAATTGCTTTGCCTCGGCCAGTGAGTTAACCTGACGTTCAGCCCGCAGCACTAAATCACTGACTGTGACCGCTTGATATTCGAGCCGTAACGAACCGTCTTCCATTTTGCTGATGTCCAGCAAGTCATTAATCATCCCCAGCAGAATCTCGCCGCCCTCAATCGAGATATTGAGGAACTCCTCCTGGTCTACGTTTAAGTCGCCCAAGGCTTCTACCGTTTGCAGCCCCGTCAGGAGTGAGGTCAACGGTGTGCGCAGATCGTGGACAATCATGTGGGTGAGATCATTCTTGACCTGATTTAGTGCCTCGATTTGCTTGCGGCGCGTGATGTCCTGCAACAAGCACACCCCGCCTATCGTTTCCCCTAAATAGTCATGGACTAACTCCACGTTGATAGCCACCGGAGTTAATCCCCCAGATTGGCTGCGGATTTCGGAATCACGCGAGGGTGGGAGTTGTCCAGCTAATGCCTGTGCGAACATCTCGCTGATTTCAGCCCCAGCCGGTTCGCCTAGAGCAACACCAACAGATTGCCCATTAAGCTCATACTCGGCCTTACCAATCATCTGACAAAAGAAATGGTTGGCGCTGGTAATCTGTTGCTCCGTATCCAAGGTGATGATGCCTTCGCAGAGATTTTCTAGGATTGTCTTTAGCTCAATTTGCTTGGCGATACTCGCATATAGCTCCTGATCCATCAGCGTGCTGAGCTTACAGAGAATCTCTTCCGGGGCTGGCGCATGGATCGTGGAGCTTGTAGGGGCGACTGGTTTGGCGGGTATAAGTTGTGCGACCGTAATGAGAAGCTCGGCTGGTGGGCTACCTTTGAACATGAAAGCATCGGCCCCGGTATGCCGACTCCAAAATTCCGCACCCCGGACATCGGAGCCGGTATTGATGATGATGGGAATATGCGCGACAAGTGGATCGTGCTTCAGCAGGCGGCACACCTGGTAACCATTCATGCGCGGCATAAAGATGTCGAGTACCACCAGATCAGGTAACTCGCAATAAACAGCTTGGGCCGCTTCCATGCCGTCAGCCGCATTAATTACAGTGTAGCCAGCACCCTGTAAAGTCCGCGACAAAATCTTTGAGACTACAGGACTGTCGTCCGCCACGAGAACTTTGCGGGCTTCCATAACTGCATCACCGCCTCAATACCTAATCCTCTGGAAAAATTAGGTATTCATTTGCCACCTGCCACATAACTGACAAGGGCCTGAGTTATCTCCTCAGGCGGTAGAGTATAGCGGGCTGCCCCTAATTCAATGGCCTGTTTAGGCATCCCGAAAACTACACTGCTGGCTTCATCCTGAGCAATGGTTATGCCTCCGGCACGCGCGATGGCCTGCATCCCATCGGCCCCATCTCGTCCCATTCCAGTCAACAAGACTCCCAATGCCGCATCCCCATAATAAGCAGCTACTGACTTAAAAGTCGTGGTGACTGAAGGCCGGTGTCCATCTACAGGGGGTTTACGCGAAGCGACGAGGTAACCTCTGGGGTCTATTTCGAGATGCGTTTTTTCCTGTGGAAAGTAGATTACGCCGGGTAGGGGTTTATCCCCAGAACGAGCTATTTGCACCTTCAGTATACACTGTGTGGTTAACCAGTCCACTAAGCCCTGTAAAAACCCTTCACTGATATGCTGCACACACAGGATGGGAACCGGAAAATTAGCGGGCAGTTTGGAGAATATCTGTTGCAACGCCTGCGGCCCTCCGGTGGAAGCCCCCACTGCCACGATACTGATAGCCTGTGAGGTTGATTTAGGCACAAATCTGGGGCTGGATTGAGCCATCGGAGCAACTGTTTTAGACGCTGCAATGGGTGCTGTTTCAGCAGTCTCCGCAGTCTTCGGGGCGCGACGAGTCACCACCGGCACACCGGAAAGAATCCTGATCCGGCTAATAAATTGCTGCGTAACTTGTGCCCCGGCTTCCAGGGCGTTAGCGGGCTTGAGAAAGACATCCACAGCCCCTGCTTGCAGCAAAGGAAACACCTTTTCCTTATTTTCCACTTCCACGGCAGAACTCACGACTAAAATGGGGCAGGGGTAGTTCGCCATCACTTCTTGGGTGAGTTTCAACCCATCCATGATAGGCATGTAGTAATCAGTGCAAATGACGTTCGGTTTAAGTTGGGGAATCGCGCGTAGAGCCTCTTGCCCGTTGCGGGCAGTTCCTACTACCTCAATATCGGGAGCCTCGGCCAGCATTCGCTGCAAGAGATTTAGTGCCAGTGGCGAATCGTCTACCAATAACACGCGGATGGGATTGCGGATTGCGGACTGCGGATTGCGGATTGGAATGGCATCCATGATTGAAGGCTTAAGCTGCTATTTTGATACCGCACTCAGTTTATAAATTGATAATCAAACCAAGCGGCCCAATGTATCCAGTAACACTTGCTGCTCGAAGGTGCCTTTGGTGATGTAGGCGTTGGCTCCCACTTCCACGCCCCGGCGTTTGTCCTCCTCGGAAGCTAGTGAGGTCACAAGAATGATAGGAAGTTCTTTATACTTCATGTCCTGACGTATCTTAGCGGCTAACGATAACCCATTCATATTCGGCATCTCAATGTCGGTGACTACAGCATCGAAGGAGCGGGTGTTCAATTTATTGAAAGCATCCAGGCCATCTACGGCGGTGACGACCTCGTAACCCGCACCCTCTAAGATGCGCTTTTCCTGCGTGCGCGTGGTGATCGAGTCTTCGGCCAGCAGAATAATTTTGCGCTCTGCCACCTCTTCGGTTGGCGTAAGACGCGCCACCGTGACCTGAGATTTCTGCACACTCTTTATCAGGTCGTGCGGGTTTAAGATCATGCAGACTTCACCCGTGCCCAGAATCGTTGCGCCCGAAACATTGCGGACTCTTTTGAGCATTGCGCCCAGCGGCTTTAACATAACTTCCTGCTCATCCACCAGGGAATCTACCAAAAGTCCTAGTCGTTCCTCGCCTATTGATAGTACAATACATGGCAGTAAATTACTCTGTTGCGGCTTGGTCGCGCTGGCGGATTTAGCCTGAGTCGCTGCGCCATTCTGGTCGTGGCGGGTCGGTTGAGATGGAGAGCGCACTTCCAGCAAATGCGCCAGACGTGCTATGGATATGGGCAAGCCCTGCAAGCGGGTGGTCTCGCGTCCTTCTAAAGAGAAGATGTCTTGTTGAGCAATATAATAAGCGCCTTGCACCCACTCGACTGGCAAGGCATAAGTTCTGCCTTCCACCTGCACCAGCAGCACCCGTGTAGTCGCTAATGTGAGAGGCAGTTGAATGCGAAAGCGGCAACCTGCGCCGGGGGCTGAATCCACTTGAATGCTGCCCCGCAACGCTTCGACATTAGCCCGCACCACATCCAGCCCCACACCGCGTCCTGAGACATCGGTGACTAAGGGACTGGTCGAAAAACCAGGCGAAAAGATTAAAAGTTGAACTTGCTCGTCGGACATCGCTGCCAACTCGGCCTCATTATGCAAGCGGCGTTTGAGGGCAGACCGTTTAATGGCTGCCACATCCAACCCGCGCCCATCATCACTGAGTTCGACAATCACATTGGTCGCTGTTTGATAACCCCTGAGCCGCAGCGTAGCCAGGCGCGGTTTACCAGCTCGTTCGCGTTCTTGCGGCAGTTCAATCCCGTGGTCTATGGCGTTGCGGATCATGTGCATCATGGGGTCTTTCAATTCTTCCAGGATGCGCTTGTCGGCTGTTGTTTCACCCCCTTCCACCAGAAGTTGCACTTCTTTCTCCTGGGTGCGCGATAAATCGCGCACCATGCGCGGGAAGAGATTAAAAACGTTAGTCAGGGGCAACAGGCGCACCTTACGAATAGATTCTTCGACTTCATCCGCCACGAAGTTCAAACGTGTTACGTCTTCATAAGTCGTTTGCCGCAAGCGGCGCAACAGAGCCTGCAACTGTTCCAGACGCGCCGCTTCACGCTCTTGAAAAGCTGCCAGCTTTTTGAGTGCAGTATTGTTAGCTACGCCACTGCGTTGAACGTTATTAGGAGTTTCTGCTTGCAGCCTACGAGCAAGCTCATGAAAAGTGCTGCGCATGGCTGTGGTATCTTTCTGCCACTCTTCCCAGAGTGCAGCCACCGCCTCAAATTCAGCCAGACCCCGCGTGACACGGGTAGTCGTGACCGTTAGCTCGCCTGCCAACGTCATCAAGGCATCGAGTTTGGTTGGCTCGACACGAATCGTCTCAATTTTAAAATTCGCGGCACGAGGAGATATTTCTGTAGTTTCAGGCGCAGTTATGGGCGAGGTTTCATCCTGCACTTCCGTCAAGGCAGACGATTGAGCATCAGCCACCTCAATAGCAACGGTTGGCGCATCGTCCGCTGGCACCATAGCCGTCTGCGCGGGTGCAGCCGCGTGCGCCGGTGCAGCAGGCTCATTCAAAGATGAAACTTGGTTTGAAGCCAGTTCGACTTCTGTCTGAGGTGTCGTGGTGAAGGTTATTGCCTTTGGCTCTGCTTCAGCCATTGGCGGCTGATTTCCCAATGGCACGGAATCTTCGGCTTCCGGTGCCGGTTCAGTGGTTGGTGTTGGGGCTGCCTCCTCACCATCTAACTGCGCCAAAACTTGCTCGATGTCTACACCAGCATTGGCTCCCGTCACGGCTTCTTTAACCAGCTTACGAATAGCATCCAAACCACGATAGAGACGGTCAATAATTTCCGGGGTGAGGGCTTTCTGCCCGCGTGCTGCGCCGCCCAGGGCACTCTCGAAGTGATGCGCCAGAACTTCGACGCCCTCCACCCCCAGCATCCGGGCCGCACCCTTCAAGCTATGGGCGTTGCGAAAGACCTGTTCTAAGGTGGTGCTCTCTTGAGGATTCACCTCCAGGCGCAGTAATCCCTCATCGAGACTCTGTAAGTGTTCTTCGCTCTCCGCCTGGAAAAGCGCCGCTAACTCTTTGTCGTCTATCATGGTTATCTAAGCCCTCACCCCCGGCCCCTCTCCCACGCTGCGGGCGAGGGGAGTGCGAAGCATTGCTTATTCGTGTCAGAGTGCAAACCGCAGAGGGCACAGAGATTTAAATGTTTTAAGCTTTCTCGGTGTACTCTGCGCCTCTGCGGTTTTTTCTAACAGAGCGAGCAAGTAGTCTTGTGACCACCCCTCGCCCGCAGCGTGGGAGAGGGGCCGGGGGTGAGGGTTGAATTAAATCATCCGCTTCAACCTCAACGCGGCTTCGCGCAGGTTTTCAACGCTGACGCGAGTCTGGCTCAATCCATCCGCTGTTTCCTTCGCGCCTTTATTGAGCGAGTCCATTGAAGATAGCACTTGCTTGACGGCAGTAACTTGTTGCGGCACGCTGAGCAGGGTTTGTTGAGCGGCATCCGAAGCGGTGTTGCTGGAAGCGGTCACTCCGTTAAAAGCCGTCACTGTTTCTTGCGCCAGCATGATGCCTTGTTCGACTGTCTTAGTGCCTTCTTCGGTGGCCATGACAGTGGAATTGGTCGCTTTCTGAATGTCTTCCACGAGGGCATTGATGCGCTCAGCGGATTTCTTGCTTTCGTCGGCCAGTTTGCGAATCTCTGCTGCCACCACGCCGAAGCCTTTGCCATGCTCACCGGCTCGCGCGGCTTCAACGGCGGCGTTGAGCGCCAGCATATTCGTCTGGTTGGCTAAGTCGCTCACCAAATTGGTAATCGTGCTAATCTGGCTGGTCTGCTCGCTCAAACTTAGAATTTGCTCGGCGATGATGCCCACTTTATCCTTCAGGCTAAGCATTCCATCCAGGGTTTGTTGCACGGTGCGGATGCCGTTATCGGCCACCGAGACGGCCTGGCGTGCGGTATCGGCGGCGGTCTTGACCATTTCTGCTGTCTGGTTGAAAGAGGCGTCTAATTCATCCATCGTAGTCGTGGTCTCGTTAACGGCAGCCGACTGGTGCATAGCAGTGCGCTCATGCTGCTCAATGGTGGAAGCGATCTCGGTGGACGTGGCGGAGAGGGCACTGGCAGTCTCGTTGAGCGTGTTGGAAATAGAACGACTCAGGAACCAACCCACCCCCAAGGCGACGATAGCTATAATAGCTACGCCGAGAGTAATTAAGGTGTTGATTCTGGCTGCAATGACACTTTCAGCCGCGTTAATATCTACTTTCGCACCACGCTCTAATTCAGCATTGCGGGCATTGGCCATCGCCACCACTTTGTCTATGGCGGCCCGGTGAGCATTATATTTTTGGCGCAGCACCCCATAGGCCAGGGCTTTAGCCGTCTTATAGTCACCCCGCTGAACCGCCGGGATAAACTGCGTGTCGCGGACATCCAGAAAATCCTTGGCTGGTAGATATGAATCATCCAGCATGGTCGTTTTGAGTTTATCGGCAGAGGGTGGCAAACTCTGTAAATCGGTCATCCAGAAGTTGTGACGATCAAAATACTCTTTGCGCAGCCGAACGCTTTTCTCGATGAGCGATTCTCGCTCCCCCGGCAAGCGCGTGCTTAATCCGGCCCGATTGGTTTCATCCGCCATCTGCAAAACCACCATGTAAGCTTCGAGGATATACTCCGGGGGCGGCAGAATATCGGCGATCAGGTCTTTACTCTGCACAATCTCTTTATATTTAGGACCATTAACCTTGAGGTTATCTAAGGTCGCCCTGAGAGTATTCATTGTGCTGTAAGTTACAATGCCAAAAGCCATAAAGCCCAGCACAAATAAGCCGACCAACAGCGACAGCTTGCTCTTAATCTTCATGTGGTTGAAAGTATCCACGCTCATCCTCCCCTAATAAAATCAACTTCTTTAGCAGCTTGCACAATTAAGACAGCCACTCAACAGTACGTTGTCATCTGCATGACATTGCGCTTCAGCTTACTCGTAAGCATAGTGCGATTTTAACCCCACACTTTAAACTTCTTCATAAACCACAAGATGAGACTGCGTCAGAACTTTAGCGAGATCGAGCAGCCCTAACATCTTACTGCCATGTGACGCGGTGCCAGTCAGGTAATCATCCCCCAGAGCTTGCACGGCAGCAGGCACCGGCAAAATATCGGCAGGCCGCAAATAAACGACATCCAACACTTCATCTACCGGAATGCCGACTAACAACTCATTAAACCCAATAACGGCCACTTTAATCTGGTCATTGAGGTCTACTTCCGGTATCTGAAGCACTCCGCGAATATCAATGAGGGTGAGAATATCACCACGCAAGTTCATTTGCCCTACGATGTGCGCCGGACAGCAGGGCACCGGTGTAACGTGACGAAGCGATGCAAACTCGCGCACTAGGTGCAAGTCAATACCGAAGTATTCCCCACTTAAGGCGACAACCGCTACTGGTAACAGCCCGGTAAAATCCTGGGCTGCAATTGGTTGCATGAGACTGCGGGCACGCTCGCGCAGGATTTCTCGTTCGGCCAGAGTCGCCTCCGGGTAAAACGTGCAGTCTTGATTCCCCAGCGGCCACGCCCCGCGCTCATCATCCAGGCTTATTTCATCTGGCAAGCGCAGCAGGCTTGCCAGATGAAGGAGCATAATAATATTCTCGCCTACCCTAGCCACGCCAGCGATGCAATATCCCTCCGCGCTGGAGCGATTGGCTGTGCCGGATGCCTGCGCTGCATAAAGGGAAGCAACTTCAATGTGTTCGGGGTTAATCTGGCGCACATTGCGCACCTCATTGACTATCATCCCCGCCAGATGCCCTTCCCACTCTAAGACAATAACTTTATCGTCAATACAATAAGGCTGCGCCGGACGGCCCAGACGTAAGTTTAAGTCCATCACCGGAACTACCTTGCCGCGTATGTTCACCACTCCGACAATGTAAGGCGGTGTTTCTCCCACCGGCGTTATGTCCGGCAGCCAGAGGATTTCTCGCACTACTAAGGCATCCACCGCATAAATAGAGTTCGCCAGACCGAAAGTGAGATAGGTCGCGGCTGGCGCGTCGAGTGTTGAGAGTTCAGTGCTGGAAACCATAAGATTTCTTTTTATGCCATCTCTTGCAAATGCCCAAGGATAGTAGCCGCCGTTAAGCCATCACAGGCTTCCACCACTTCCTGCGGTGGCATTTTTTGAAGCAGTTCCCTCGCTGTCTTGCGCATCTGGCGTGCTCTGGGCATATCTCCCTCACGCTGATAAAGCGCACCTAAGTCAATGTAAGCAGCCACATAAGAAGGAGCCAAGTAGATTACTTTTTTTAGCAGGTTCTTGGCTTCGTCCGCCTGTCCCTGTTCTTCTACAATATGGGCTAATAGATGATAAGGCGCAGGAGCAAAGGAGTCAAGGGTAATCGCCTGGCGACAATAGACAGCGGCCTTTACGTGCTGTCCCAAGTTGGCATAAGCTTGCGCCGCCAGTGCCAGCACCGCAAAGTTATCGGTATCCCGCCGCAGCGCGTCTTCTAACTTCTCTAGAGCAACCGTATAAGAGCCGTTGTGCAGCAGCGACTTCACCTGTTGCAGCAACTCCTCTGTGTTGGATGGCAATTCTGCTGGGAGTTTTGAGGACGGCTCTAGCGATGTCTTATTTGTCTTCTCCTGTGCAGGTACTGCGTTTTTGGCAGGCGGAATTATTGATGGATGACTATGGGGCCTCGCAGCCGGCGTCCTCTGCTGTGGAGTAGCAGGCTTTATTTGAACCGTAGGCGGAGTAGCTGGCACTGGAAGTGGCTGGCTGGGCGGTGCAATGGCTGCTTTGAGGTGGCGCTGATAGGCTACGGATTCGGGGAACATCTTGGTCTTTAATTGCCCTAAATTCTGATGGTTTAATTCCGCGTGCCCGGTGACTAGATAGCCCTCATCAGCCAAGCTCAGTTCAAATTTGCGCAACACGGCCCCTACTGCCGCAGGATCAAAGTAGATCAGCACGTTGCGGCAGAGAATTAAATCCATTTCATGAATGTCGGCAGCCGGATTGGGAAAAGGGTCACGGCGCAGGTTGCCATGACGGAAAGTGACCATGCGTCGTATCTGCGGGTCAATCTCATAACCCTTTGGCACCGGCTGAAAGTAACGCTGGCGCAGTTCCGTATCTACCATCCGAAAAGACCACTCACTATAGATGCCCTGGCGGGCTTTGTCCAGAACTTCCTCATTAATGTCTGTGCCGAGGATAAGCAGCTTCCAGCCAGTGTGATGGGGCAGTAGCTCATGCAGCAGGATAGCCAGAGAATAAGCCTCTTCGCCCGTGGAGCAGCCTGCACTCCAGACTCGCAAGATATGGCGACGGCGGTTGCGCTCAATCAGTTCGGGCAGAATTGTCTGTTGCAGCAGCGTTAATTGGCCCTTGTCCCGAAAGAAATAACTCTCCCCATTGGTTAGACGCGCCATGAGCTGCTTCCACTCCACTTCACTCTGGGGCGTTGCATTATCTAGTAGCTGATAATAGGCTTCGGGCCGCAGCAGCTTCAGTTCCTTCATCCTGAACGCCAACGTCCTACGGAATTGCTCGTGGTCTTTGTCGCGGATATGCAGTCCCGTGCGGGATGTCAGTAATTTATGAAAGCTTTGCAACAGGGCATCTTCCATGTATTCGCTCCGCAATGGCACTCTGGCGTACCTGCTATTGGACTTATTTTACCTTGTTCCTGTTATTAATAAGCTGCTAACTGGATATTTGGATGTTGTGGTAGCTCTATCCGGGTATTCTGTCTGATGAAAGCGTGGCATGAGATCCTGTTGCTAGATTTGCCACCGGAAAGCTATTGACCTCACGTTATAATAGACTCGTCTCCAAGCCTATTAGTAGGCCACTGCACCATCCATAAAAGGGTCAACATGAAAAATCTAACTGGCTGCTTGCTTATTCCACCTCTTCTTATGTCCGTTGCTTACGCTGCCTGGAGCCAGACGACTCCCGCGCCTAATCCCAGGGCACCGGCCCAGAATGCCATTAAAGACTATAAACTCGGCCCCGGCTCTCTGCCGCAGGAAGGGGTGCCTAAAGGCAAGCTGGAAGGGCCATTTTTATTTAAGAGCCAGATTATTGCGAATACTGTCCGCAAATATTGGGTCTATGTGCCCGCTCAATATACGCCCGCTAAACCGGCTTGTGTCCTGGTGTTTCAGGATGGGCAACGCGCTATCAACCCAAAGGGTGTGCTGCGTGTGCCAAACGTCATGGACAACCTTATCTACCGTAAGGAAATGCCTGTAACTATTGGCATCTTTATTACGCCGGGACAACGCGGCGAAGAATACCCAGACCGGATCGGCAATGACAACCCGGACAACCGTAGCGTTGAATATGATTCTCTTGGTGACACTTACGCCCGCTTTATCACCGAGGAAATGTTGCCCGAAGTCCGCAAGAGCTATAACTTAACGGATGATCCAGCCGGGCGGGCTATTGGCGGGGCCAGTAGTGGGGCAATCTGTGCTTTTACTGTCGCCTGGGAACGGCCTAATGCTTTTCGCAAAGTCATTAGCCTGATTGGGAGTTTTACGGACATTCGAGGTGGGCATGTCTACCCTGACCTCATCCGTAAAAGCGACCCCAAGCCGATTCGCATCTTTCTTCAAGACGGTATCTATGACAACCGTAACCCGGACAACCCAAAGCGCGACTGGCACTTGCAGAACGAGGCGATGGTAGCAGCCTTAAAAGAGAAGGGTTATGACATGGCCTACGTGTTTGGCGAGGGCAATCATTCGGACAATCACGGCGGCGCGATTCTGCCCGAAATCCTGCGCTGGATGTGGCGGGATTACCCGAAGTAAATTGGGTGTTGCCACTAATGAGCCAACGAACCCGGAGCGTGAGCGACGGGCTAGAGTAGCATAGCACGAGACACTATCACTATAGCCCGTGCTCACGCTCCGGGTTCGTTGATGACAGGGTTAGCTGCGGCTACTTAACGCGTTGGATATTGGCGTAGCACTTCATCGGAAACGTTCCAACCGGCGCGCACCGAGTTTTGCACTTGCGACCAGGGCCGACTGGGGGACTGGGCTTCCCAATCCTGCTGTAAGCTGCTTTCGGCATCGGCCCAACTGCGTTGATGATAGCGCGGGTCGTGGCGTCTTTCCCAGGCGAAACGATAGATGGGTTCGTGCTGTTCCCATTTTGCTCCCGTGTGGCCATAGTGCTGTTCCCAACCCTGGCGGTAGTGTGGCGCAACCTGCTCCCACTGGCTGACGCCGGTCAGGGTGTTGTCATTATCTACCTGATCTACAGCCGCCACTGCCGCGCCACTGCCAAGAGCACCGGCCAGGCCGCCCACAATGGCACCGACAATGGTTCCAATCGGGCCAACCATACTCCCGGCGGTAGCTCCTACGGCCAGGCCACCCACGCCCCCTAAAGCGGCACCTTTTTCCGGGTCATGGTGAGGATCATCGTCTATGCCATGTTGGACATTACTCTGTGCTGCCCGGTTCGTTTCCGGTGCCTGATCCACCATTGGTGGCAAGTTCGCTGACGCAGCGGTGAACTGCGCTGACGTGGATTGCCCGGCCCAGGCTGGGCTAACTCCGGCTGAGGTTTGAAGGTCATTGCCTGTGGTAATAGGAGACGCGCTGGGGGTCAATCCACCGGGGCCGGGAGCAACGTCCGCAATGGACGGGTGAATAGGAGGTGGGGTCGGGTGAATAACTGGCGGTACAGGAGCGGCAAGAGGAGAGATAGCGTCGGCAGCCGTAGAACTGGACAAATTAGAATCCGCCCAACCACTTGAGGTGGCTGATGGCATAGTTGTGGTGACCAGACTCGCATCAGTGACGCTGGCATCGCCCACTGGGGAGCCAGGCGCGGTCTCTGTTCCATCATCTGTCATAAGGGCATCATCTGGCACGACAATTAGGTCGGGGCCAACTCGCAGATCAGTATCGGCTCGCACATAATCGCGCTGATGGGCGTGGTTGACACCTAAGAGCGACTCCAATTTACTGCCTGAAGTGGGGGCCGCCAGTTCATAACGTAAAACGCGCCCATTTGACGCATCAATCAGAGCATCCTCCACGGAGCCTAACAAGCGTCCATTCTCACTTACCACCTTTTGTCCGACAAGGTGTGACATACGCGGTAAAGATGCGCTACTTGTGGTGCTTTCTGCCGAGTCAGTTTGATCGTTGCTGATGCCACTGTGCGAGATCGTCATGGCATCGGGGCCAACGGCATGAACACAGGCCGCTGGCAAGAATACGGAAGTGCCTTTGCCTAGCAAAGACTGGCCCTGAGAGACCAGAAACCCCGCGACTCTATGATAATCAGGGGTTAAGAAGACTTCTTCGATTTGACCCATCTTTTGAGCGGCTCCTACGTCTACCACAGCCAAGCCTCGTAATGCCCTTGCGCGAATCATAACCTTCCTCCGTTAGCTATCGGTTTATTTATTAATGTGTGATTTGCTGCCCAGCTTAGCAGCATAATCGGTGCCAATGCGCTGTGAGATAGGCTTGCTAGAGATAGCCTTAACCGGAACCGCAAAACTTTTGTGGCGTAGTTATACTCTAAACACCTCAAATAGTTATTCAGCCCTTTCCTGCTGACTGTAGGTAAAACCCAAATCTGGATTACGGATAATTTACCCGCAGGAAGCAGCATTCATTCTTATACATGCATTCTAAACACTTCCCCTGGGGCAGAGCGTGCCTGTTGGTTACGGCTGCACCCTTGAGCGTGGCGGCGGTGCGCGCCGCTGCGCCTCATGTGGTTACTCCCCCGCCGCACATGGTGCCACTCACGCCTGGGGCCACCAAGGTTACGCCGCAACATACTGCTAAAGCGGTTAAGGCTGCTAAAGCGGCTAACCCCGGCAAGCCCATTTCCAAAACGGCTGCATCGCATGGCTCGAAAGTTGTGCCGATTCATACCTTTCTGGAAAGCCACTGTTTCGACTGCCATGATAGTGAGACGAAGAAGGGTGGCCTGGATTTAGCGACGCTTAAATTCAATCTGGCTGATCCCCAGACGTTTCCAACCTGGGTTAAAGTTTATGACCGGGTTCATGCGGGGGAGATGCCGCCCAAGTCGGTGAAACTCCCGACTGTTGAGCGGGAGGGCTTCACAAAAACCCTCGCCGCCGCACTCACCACAGCGGAGCAAAAGCAGCTTGCTGCGGAGGGCGCGACCGGGCGCACAGTATGGCGGCGGCTCAATCGCTATGAGTATGAAAACACTCTGCGCGATGTCTTGCAGGCTCCGTGGCTGCAATTAAGAGACATGCTGCCGGAGGACGGCCTGGCTTTTCGCTTTAATAAAGTCGGTGAGGCCCTGGATGTGTCGCATGTGCAGATGGCCCGCTATCTCAGCGCGGCAGATTATGCCTTGCGCCAGGTATTGGCGACGCAGGCCAAGCAGCCAGAAACCAAAACCACCCGTTACTACACCCGCGAGGAAAGAGCCTTCTACGGAGCTTTTGATGTAGGGCCAGAAGTGCGCTCCACCTTTCCCGTGCTGGGTTCGCACGCCGATGAAGATTTCTTGCTGCCCGCGTATAAGCGCCGCAAAGGGGTAGAAAAACCCCCATCGCCGGAGCCACCGACAGTCGGGGCCAAAGACCCGCAGCGGCGCGAGCAGGAAGGCGTGGGAGTCGTGCTCAGCACCTATGAGCCGACCGAGATTCACTGGGGCCGTTTCCGCGCCCCTGTGTCTGGTCGCTACAAGTTGCGCTTTCTGGCGCGTTCCGTCTGGATTGGCCCGAAGCCAGACAAACAGTGGTGGATTCCTGACTACTCCAACATCTCAGCGGGACGCCGCATAGAGCCAATCACCATTTATGGAGACCGTTCACCGCGCATCCTGCGCAAGTTGGGCAGTTTTGATGTGGGGCCGGAACCAGTCGTGAAGGAAATGGATGTGTGGCTGCTGCAAGGCGAAAGCATTCGTCCCGATGCGGCGCGTTTTTTTCGGCCCCGCCCCGGTGATATGCGTAACCCGTGGGCCACACCCGAAGGAGCACCGGGCGTTTCATTTCAGTGGATGGAAGCCGAAGGGCCGCTGTATTATCAATGGCCCACCGCTGGCCACAAGCTGCTCTTTGGTGACCTGCCGATTTTGCCCATGCAAAGCCCGACGGGTACCCCGGCTCCCGCTGGTGCGGCTCCCACCAGTGCGGCGGAACGCTACGAAGTCGTTTCTACTGACCCGCAACGAGATGCGCCGCAACTCTTGCACAACTTCCTGGGGCGTGTCTACCGACGACCTGTCACTGATGAAGAGGTTACTCGCTTCCTGCCCGTTGTGCAGCGCGCAATGGCAGGTGGCTATAGTTTCCAGGAGGCAATGCTGGCGGGTTATACGGCGGTGCTCTGCTCACCGGGCTTCCTCTATTTAGATGAAAATCCAGGGCGACTCGATACCTATGCCTTAGCTTCTCGCCTCTCTTACTTCTTGTGGAACTCACCGCCTGACGACACGCTCCTAGCGCTGGCATCCAGTGGCCAACTGCGGCGGCCTGAAGTGCTAAAGGCACAAACGGATCGCCTCTTAGATGACGAAAAGTCGCGGCGTTTTGTCGAGGCGTTCCTCGATTACTGGCTGGACTTGCGCAAGATTAACGCGAATGACGCTGATGTCGAACTGTACCCCGATTACCAACTGGACGACCTGTTAGTGGAATCTTCGGTAGCGGAAACGCAGAGTTTCTTTGGCGAATTATTGCACCGCGATTTGGGCGTGAAGAACCTCGTCTCTTCCGACTTTGCCATGCTCAACGAGCGATTGGCCACGCACTATGGCATCCCCAACGCCGAAAAAGATGTGAGTGGGGTGGCGTTGCGCCGCGTGGAGTTGCCACCGGATTCACCGCGTGGCGGCTTGCTGACGCAGGCCAGTGTGCTTAAGATCACAGCTAATGGCACCACCACCTCGCCAGTGTTGCGCGGCGTGTGGGTCATGGAGCGCATTCTGGGTGATCCGGCATCCCCGCCACCACCGAACGTAGGGGCTATTGAGCCAGACATACGGGGCGCGACCACCATTCGAGAGCAACTCGATAAGCACCGTCATCAGGAGTCGTGCGCGGTATGCCATCGTAAAATTGACCCAGCGGGCTTTGCTCTCGAAAGCTTCGATGTCATGGGCGGCTGGCGCGATTACTACCGTGCGACGGGCCAGCCAAAAAAGACGGACGATAAAGGCGAGTCCGCCACGGTGCAGCACGTCGCAGGGGTGGGCCATAATGGGAGAGGTTTTACCTTCTACACCGGCCCGGCAGTAGATGCCAGTGGCCAACTGCCTGATGGCCATGCCTTTAAGAATGTGCGTGATCTCAAGGCGCTGCTGGCGCAAGATGACCGGAAACTGGCGCGCAACTTAACCAAACAACTGCTGATTTATGCCACCGGTGCCCCTGTGCGTTTTGCCGACCGCGCCAAGGTGGACGCTATTCTCGACCATGCCCAACCGGGCGGCTATGGCGTGCGAACATTAGTCCATGAAATTGTCCAGAGCGATTTGTTTCAAAATAAATAAGTAACGTAGAGACGCGATTCATCGCGTCTGGAACTGACAAGACACGATGAATGAAGACGCGATTCATCGCGTCTCTACGATAGAAGGCATAATCCTTGTATCTTGTATAATTAACCCAATACCATGAAAAAAAGTTCTGTTGCTTCACCCATCACGATGCCATCCGTTGCTTTAGGACGCACCATGCCACGCCGCCAGTTTTTGCGCGGTGCCGGTGTGATGCTGGCCTTGCCAATTCTCGACGCGATGGTGCCAGCCTTTTCACGCGCCGCACAGGGAGCCGAAGCGCAGCAGAATGGACACGGAGCAGACGGCACTCCGCCCCGGCGCATTCTGGCGGTTTGCAACAATCTTGGCTTGCTGCCCGATCAGTTCTTTCCGACTCAGAGCGGACGCGACTATGCGCCTTCCCCTTATCTGGATGTGCTCAAGGACTACCGCAACGACCTCACGGTTTTTAGCGGTGTTTCGCACCCGGATGTAGATGGCGGCCACCCGGCGGACAACTGTTTCCTCACGGCTGCGCCGCATCCGGGACGCGGCGGCTTTCGCAACACCATTTCGCTTGACCAGTTCGCCGCCGAACGTTTGGGGCACCTGACGCGTTTTCCCTCACTGACCCTGGGCGTCAATGTGGCGCAGGGGCAGCGCAGCCTCTCCTGGACGGGCGCGGGCGTCCTCATTCCGTGCGAAGAAAAGGCGTCGGAAGTTTACCGTCAGCTCTTTTTGCAGGGCACGCCCGAAGAAGTCGAGGGACAGGTGCGTCGCTTGCAACTGGGCGAAAGCATCATGGACGCGGTGGCAGGGCAGGCCAAAGAGCTACAGCGCAGTGTGGGTGCCCGCGACCGTGAACGGCTTGACCAGTATTTTACGGGCGTGCGCGAATTAGAACAGCGCATGACAATGGCGCAGGAGTGGGAGCACAAGCCCAAGCCGAAAGTGAAGGCTCCCATGCCACTCGACCCGGCCAGCCCGCGCGAATATATGGAAAAAGTGCGTCTGATGTATGATATGGCGCGTCTGGCCTTTGAAACCGATTCGTGCCGCTTTATTAGCCTGCTGCTTGATAGCGTCAACTCGCCCGCGATTGAAGTGGACGGCAAGAGCATGTCTGATGGCTATCACAACCTGTCGCATCATGGCCGGTCGCCCGAAAAACTGGCGCAATTGAAGACCATTGATGAGTGGCACATGAAGCTCCTCGCCGAACTCTTCGGCAACTTGAAAAACGTGCGTGAGGGTGATGAAACCCTGCTCGACCGCAGCATGATTCTCTATGGCAGCAACTTAGGCAACGCCGATACCCACGTCACCACCAACCTGCCAACGCTGCTGGCTGGTGGCGGTTTCAAGCACGGCCAGCACCTCGCCTTTGACAAAGACCATAACTACCCCTTACCCAACCTCTTCGTCAGCATGATCCAACGTCTGGGCATTGAGTCCGACAAATTCGCCAGTAGCA
The DNA here is from genome assembly GCA_019239895.1 of Abditibacteriaceae bacterium. GTDB lineage: Bacteria > Armatimonadota > Abditibacteriia > Abditibacteriales > Abditibacteriaceae > JAFAZH01. Next base: position 214,773 of record JAFAZH010000041.1, read on the forward strand.
CCGGCACCATGCGTGGCTTGGCCTAGAAGCGTGGGGAAGAATTAAGCCGGAGACACATCCGCACGCTGCTGCGCCAAGGTTTTGCGCTGCATAGGGCACGAACAACTTAGGTTGAATGGCGATTCTACTGGCTCCTGTGGCTCCTGTCAATAATTAACGTCGCAGGCCGATGACATCATCTTTGCCACGCATCACGCTGAGGGCATCAGGGTTCTTCATGCGCTTGATGTGCTGGCGCAGTTCCTCGACCTGGGCCAAAGCTGCCTTGGCAAATTGCTCATCGAGAATCATGGCCCCCGCCTGTGCCCGTTGTAGCGCGGCGGAGACAAATATCTCTTTGAGGTAAGCGGGCGTAAAGCCATCGCTGCGCTCGGCGATCTGTTGGGCCAGAACCTCTCGATCCAGGGTAGGAGCAATCTTCTCAGCCAGGGCAGAACGCGCTAACACCCGCTCACAGAAGGCGCGGCGCTCTGGCAATGCTGGTAAACCCAGATGAAAGACCTGGTCGAACCGCGAAGGCCGCTTGAGCAGGGCTTCATCTATTTTGCCGGGATGGTTGGAAGAAGCAATAACTAACAGACCCTCATTGCTCTTGAAGCCATCCAACTCATTCAAGAAGACAGTGCGATTATGATCGGCCACAAAGCCATCAATATCTTCAAAAGCGACAATACAGGGTGCCAGTTTGCGGGCGCGGGCGAAAATCTCGGTCAGGGCTTCCTTTTGGTCTCGCTCGCGCAGGTCTCTGATATAAAGAAATGGCAGATTTGGTAAGGCGGCAGCCGCCGCTTTGCATACCATTGTCTTGCCTGTACCTGGAGGCCCGATCAACAGGACGCCGCGCCGCCAGGCAAAGCCGAGGGCGGCAAAGGCATCTCGGTGCTTGAAGAAGCCCTCTACGGCATCCCGCAACCCCGCTAAAAGCTCGGCGGGTAGCACTAAATCATCCCAGGTGACTTTGCCAATTTCGGCATCCAAGTCGCTGGCATTGGCCCAACCCTCGGAATAGCGCAAGCAGCGACCAGCCGGGCGGCTGGTGTAATTAATCAAGGCTGAGGCAAACCGTTTCAGCGTCGCTTCATCTTCTGCGGTGCAAATCACATAGCCGCTGGTGCCGCCGTGAGGAGGCAGTGCGACCTCTACAGCGTTGCCCTGCCACTGTGCTTGATACCAGCCCACATAAGGTCGGATGCGGGTGCCTTCTTCATAGCGGAAGCCATCGCTGCCCCGCAAGGCGCTCCGGGCATCCATCGCTTGCTCTTGGAGAAAACTGAGCAGGCGCACCCGCTCGACCCATACCATCAACGTGGCACAGCCAGAGCAATGACGCCGAATCTCGCGCAGTAGAGCATCTTCGCCATCCCCCGCTAAAGACTCCACTCGCAAGGCTTCATTGATAGCCTCGTCCCGCCAATCTTCAACCTGCCTGATGTCGTTTCTAAAGTCTGTTGTTTCTAAGGTGTCCATTGCTCTCACGTCGCTGTACCCAACACACAAAAAGCCGCCGCCTGTTAGATGTCCAGCAGGCGACGGCTCGTAAAAGCTCAGTGCGTCAGCGACGAATATTCTAATTTAACAAAAAGTCGGCAACTGTGCAATACCAGAGCCAGGAAAGGACGGGTTTTAATCGTTTTTAGCAGGAGAACCAGGAAACTTGAGACCAAGAAATAGCCAGATCAAAGCTTGGCGGAGCGCCTGCTTCCCTTGCTGCTTGTCCTTTAGCTAAAAGCATTGAATGCCTTCTACGGCTTGAAGATTTGGATGAGGCCAAGGAAACTGCCAAGCGCGTTACGTTGTGTCCTGTAGGAGATGAGACCGCGTCAGAATGTCAAGGCGTGTTTTATAAGCAAAACTCTCCCATGCAAATTATGGTGACATGCAAGGGTATGGTGAGATGAGTAGAGAGGATTAGGAATAGACAAGATAACTACCGATCCGGTTGCTCTGGATGGTAATGAAGCATTTGATAAAGCATCAGCCAATGCCGCCTTAACTAAATCAGCGCCTATCTCGTTTGTGCCCCTTGCGCTGGGGCTGTGTCTGGCTCCCGCCGTAGCTATTGGCTTTGGTCGCTTTGCCTATGCGCTGATTCTGCCTGCAATACGAATTAATCTGGGGTGGAGCTATGCCCAGGCGGGAGGGTTAAATACAGCCAATGCGGTTGGGTATCTGCTGGGCGCAGTGCTGACTACTCCCGTGGTGCAGCGATTTTCGGCGCGGCAAGCTCTCCTCGGCGGTTTATGGCTGGTCGTGGTGGCCCTGGCGCTTTCAGGCTTCTCGGCGGTTTACAGTGTGGCATTGCTGGCGCGGGCGATTGTGGGCGCAGCCGGGGCGGTGGTGTTTATCGCCGGGGCGGGCCTGGCCGCTCGTCTAGGCGAGAGCGCCATTGATAACGCCCTGGCAATGGGTCTTTATTTTAGTGGGCCAGGAGTCGGCACGGTTATTACAGGACTTTGCCTGCCGCCTTTATTGACCGGCGCGGGAGCCGCCTCCTGGCGTCTTGCCTGGCTGTTGCTGGCTGGCGGCGGAATCGTGGCGACAATTATCGTTTTAGTGGTGTCGCGTCCTCTGGCAGTCTCGACCACACGTACAAATTCTGCTGCTGTTGCACCCGCAGCGAACTGGAAAGTCTTAGGGCCAGGGCTGGCGGCTTATTTCGGATTCGGATTAGGTTACATCGCCTATATGACGTTTCTCATTGCCTATGTGCGGGCGCATGGTGCTTCCACGGGCATTGTCGTTGCCGTGTGGACGGTGTTGGGAATTGCTATGACGGCGAGCGGCCCCGTCTGGCGCGGGCCGCTTTCTCGCTGGACTGGTGGCAGGCCAATGGCACTGATGCTGGCAATGGTGGGCGCTGGGGCTGCCTTGCCACTGGTATCAGAGACCCTGCCAGTGCTGCTGCTCTCAGCAACGCTTTTTGGATTGGCAGCAATGGCAATTGTCACTGCCCTAACCGTGCTGATTCGCCGCCTCTTGCCACAAGAGTTGTGGAACTTGGCCATCGCAGTGGCAACAGTTATCTTCGCTGTGGGGCAGAGCTTAGGGCCGCTGGGGTCAGGTGCCCTCTCCGATCATTTTGGTCTTAAAGCTTCCCTGGTGTGGACAACAATTATCCTTTGTGTTTCCAGCGTGTTGGCGATCATGCAGCAGGATGAGAAATAGTAGCCTGTTCCGGTTTCACCGTTGCCAGATTAATAGGGCTGCTATTCAAGGCTCTCAATTGACCGCAGGCTGCTGCGACATCAGCACCGCGTTGGACGCGCTGGGTGACACTGATATTGGAGGCTTCGAGGGTGGCGCGGAATTGTTTAACGGCGTCGGCAGAGGGTGGATTGAAAACCGCGCCATCAAAACTGGCGTCGGGCACAGCATTCCAGGGAATGAGGTTCACATGGCTGGGCCAGCCTTTGCAGAGTTGAGCTAAACGGCGAGCCTGGGCGGGGCTGTCGTTGACATCACCTAAGACTACATATTCAAAGGTGACGCGGCGACCTGTCTTTTCGACATAGTAGCGGGCAGCTTCCACAATTTCGCTGACGTGGGTTTTGCGCGAGGTGGGAATGAGGCGATGCCGCAAATCATCCTCTGGCGCATGGAGCGAGACCGCGAGGGTCAATTGCAACTTTTCTTCGGCTAATCGCTTCATACCCGGTAAGATGCCCACGGTTGAAACTGTAATATGGCGCATAGGAATGCCCATCTCATCGTGCATCAGGTGGATCGTTTTGAGCACATTGTTATAGTTCAAAAGCGGTTCGCCCATGCCCATGAAAACGATGTGCGTGGGCGTTTTGATTGCGGATTGCGGATTGTGGATTGCGGATTCTGCTCCGGCGTGCATGGCTAAAAGAGGTTGGGCGATGATTTCGGCAACGGTGAGATTGCGCCGGAAGCCACCTAAGCCGGTGGCGCAGAAGGCGCAGGCCATAGCGCAGCCCGCTTGCGACGATACACAAACGCTCAGGCGGTCATGATAAGGAAGACGCACCGTTTCGATACGCTCACCATCGGGCATTTGCAACAGCAGTTTGACGCTGCCATCTCGGCTGACATGACGTTGCGCGACTTGCGGGAAATCAAGGCTGTGGTTAGCTGTAAGACTTGTGCGCAGGTCGCGGCTGAGATTCGTCATGGAATCAAAAGAAGTGGCCCCGCGTTGGTAAATCCATTCCGCAACCTGGCGTCCACGAAACTTGGGCTGCCCCATCTCCACTAAGGCTTGTTCTAATTCAGGTGTATTTAATCCGAGTAGTTGCATAAAAGTAACGATCTGTTATAGATAGGGCAGTCAATTGCAGGGGCCACAAGCTCAATATAATCTGGTAAAACTTCCTATATCCCCTGAAGGAGCAGACTCAATATTATGATGAAGAGACAATGGCCACCACAGGCATTTTATAAACAGCCCAGCCCGGCGGTTATGAGTGGCTTCCTTATGTTGGCCCTTCTAAAAGTTGCGGCGGCTGCGCCCACAACCCCACCATCAGGAGACGGTGCAACGGCCCGCCCGGTTGCACTCAAGCTGCCCACCGAGGCAAATGTCCTCACCACCTTACGCGCTGGACATCCGCGTTTAATCTTGTTGCCAGAAGACATTACTCGCATCAAGAACTTTATCGCTAATGACGCCACGGCGCGTGGTTACTACGCGGCTCTGGTGCGCAATGGAGAGAAGATTCTCACTCAACCGCCGGTCGAGCGCGTCTTGATTGGGCCGCGTTTGCTGGATAAGAGCCGCACCGCCTTAGACCGTATCTATACCTTGGGCCTCCTCTATCGCTTGGATGGCGACCGCAAATGGGCTGACCGCGCTACGCAGGAAATGCTCAAAGTTGCCACCTTCTCCGACTGGCACCCCGACCACTTTCTGGATGTGGCCGAGATGACCCACGCTGTAGCTATCGGCTACGACTGGTTCTACGACGCCCTCTCGCCCGCCGACCGTGCCACGATTAAAGCGGCCTTAGTCGAAAAAGGGCTGCGCGCTTCTGAAAAAGCTTATCAAACCCATGCCTGGTGGACAAAAAACGCTTTCAACTGGAACAATGTCTGCAATGGCGGCACGATTGTGGGAGCGTTAGCGGTGGCGGATGAAGAGCCTATTTTAGCGCGTTATTTGCTGGTGCAGGCGACGGCGGGCCTGCCACACGCTTTAGCCTCCTATGCCCCAGATGGCGCGTGGAGCGAAGGGCCAGGTTACTGGGGTTATGCCACTATGTACACGGTGGCAGCGTTCGCGGCTTTGCAAAGCGCCCTCGGCACCGATTTTGGTTTAAGCACGATGCCGGGTTTTAGTGAAGCCGGATTGTTCCGTTTGCAGGGAGCCGGGCCAACAGGCTTATTTTTTAACTTTGCCGATGCTGGAGAACGAGCAGGAGACGAGCCTTCTTTATTCTGGTTGGCACGCCGCTTTGATAGTCCGCTTTTGGCGGCAGGTGCGCGGGAAGCCGCCGGTAAAAACGGCTCAGCGCGTGATTTAATGTGGTATGATCCGCGTGGCACCAAAGCCGAGATTGCTAACGTAGGTCTCGATTCTCAATATAAAGCGGCGCACCTAGCGTTCTTCCGTTCCGCCTGGAATGATCGTAATGCGCTTTATGTTGGCTTCAAGGGTGGCGACAACAAAGCCAATCACTCGCACCTCGACTTAGGCACTTTCGTCCTGGACGCCCTGGGCCAACGTTGGGCGATTGACTTAGGCGGTGATGAATATAACTTACCCGATTACTTTGGCAAGTTGCGCTGGACGTATTATCGCCTGCGCACCGAAGGCCATAATACGCTGACCCTTGATGGTCAGAACCAAGACCCCAAAGCTGCCGCCCCATTAATTGCGTATCATTCGTCGCCGGATGGTGGCCTGGCAGTCGCCGATCTTTCCGCCGCTTATGCGCTGGTTGGCGCGACCAGGGTGCAGCGTGGCGTCGCCATGCTGCCAGGGCGGCACCAGATTTTAGTGCAAGATGAAATCGCTGCCAAGCAGCCTGTGGATGTGGTGTGGTCTATGCATACCAAAGCTGCCGTGACAATCAATGCCAATGATGCTCATCAGGCAACATTAACGCAGGGTGGAGCGACCCTGCAAGCGCGGCTCTTAGAGCCTGCCGGAGCCAGCTTTTCGGTGCAAGATGTCAATATCCCCGCGCCACAGCATCCATCTCCTGGGGTGAAGAAACTCCAGGTGCATCTGCCAGAGAAGATTACTGCTGCTCGCATCGTAGTGCTGTTAACTCCCGGCATCGAGGCCGCGCCCGTGCCACCCGTAACTGCTCTGGCTCAGTGGGAGAAAGCGGCACGATAGTTCCCTAAAAGCCCTTAACAAAATGACAATAGAGCAATAATAGGAGGCCCGTCATGTTTCGCTCCGCTCAACATGACGGTTGGCTCTTGCACCACAGCTTAATGCATTTTATGAGAACCTCTAAGTTGCACCTGTGTAGTTTGTCATTCCGAGCGGAGTGACCAGAGGGAATATAGCCGAGGAATCTTGCCGTTGAACGCATCAGTTACTATAAAAGATTCCTCGCCTGCGCTTTGCTCCGCTCGGAATGACACTTCTACTTATTAGTAACAACAGGCTTTAGTGCAGTGGAATTTGCTGTGCGGTTTCTATGGCGACAGGGCCGAGCAGACCAGAAGGCAGCAAGTCGTCGCCTTTATGCCAGTGCTTCCAGGTGCTAAACGTAATACGTCGCGGTTCGGGCCGGGGCGTGCCGTGGAGCAACCACTGCGGCCATTCGGCAATGTTGCCGCCCGCAGTGTATTTGATGTCCTCCGGGAACTGCTCATCACCAATCATGCGGTTGGGCCACAGATTCGTGACCTGCACTTCAAGCGTGTTCATGCCAGGGCGCAATATCCCTGTCACATCGGTGCGGAAGGGGGGCTTCCATAGCACGCCCAGCGCGTGGCCATTCAGCACTGGCTCGGCAATCACTTGGACACTCCCCAGATTAAGGCTGAATTGGCGACCCGATTTAATCAATGCTGGTGGCACTACGAAACTGGTGTGGTAGGTGGCAGTGCCAGAGAAATACTGCACGCCGGGATCAGTAGCTTGCGGCCAGGAGATCAAACGGTCAAAGACAGTCTGTGGCGGCGCACCCAGGTGCGGCGGGAAGGTCACCTGCCACGGGCCGGGGACACTGATGGGGGCGGGCAAGGCACTTACTTCCATTTGCTGTTTTCGCCCATTGGCCTGCGTCAAAGTAATGTGGCCCGGCGCGTTCACCAGCAAACGACGCGCACCATTGGCTGTCTGTTGCACCTCGAAGGCCGGGGGGAGGCTGGAGCCGGGCAGGTCCCCCGGCAAATCCAGGGTTTGGTTTTCGCCCAATGTCACATTCTTATGCACGCCATTAAGGATATATTCGACTGAGAATTGCTTGGGTGTGTTTAAGGCCGGATCACGCCCCGCCAACGCATTCCCCACCACGACATGCAGTTGCCCATCTCTTACCAACCCCGCCAACTGCGCGGTTAAATCCATTGTCTGCGCGGCATCCGGGGCTGCTTCCGGGTTCAGTCCATAAATAGCACGAGTAACCGTCGCCCCTGCGGGCAGGTCGAATGATTGTCCCTCGATTAGCCTTTGGCTCTGGCGCGCACCATTTAACTCGAACTCCAGGAGCATCTCCTTTACCTCATCGGCAGCCGGATCACCTGCCAGACTGTTATTCGCAGTGATGCGACGCTGTCCTTGACGCACCATGTCTTGTACCTGACGGGTCACATCCACCTTGTCACTACCCGCATTCAGCACGCCATAAACTGCCTTCACGATGGTCAGTTCGGCTGGCTTAGGACGCGCCGCTTCCGGCCCCTGGCGTTCTACGGACACCAGATGATTATTGGTGGCTGGCCTGCGAAACACTACGAAAACCGAGCCGGAGGGAGTAAAGCGCAACGGCATCTCGGTGCGGTCGCCCACCTGACGCCAGACCGGGCAAGCTTCCATCAGACCCGTATCTGGATGCCACAGTTCGGGTTGTCGCCCTGCCACACGGAAAGTGCAGCGCACCTCCTGGTCGCGGGTTGTCGAACTCGCCACAAAATAGAGGTCGGCTCCCGCCGCTACGCGATGGATGTAGTGCACTTGGCCAGTAGGCGCTTCGGCCACTTCAAAATCGGGCTTAAGGCGGAGTGCCGCCAGCACTTCGGGTAGGGTCTTGCCCCAGAAAACATGGCCCTGGCCGAAGTTGTGCTCGGTAACAGTCTTGCCGTTGATGTCGCCCCATAGGACATAGGCCAGTTGCTTGACCTCGGCATCCGCACGGGGGAAATCTTGCAGGCTGGGCGAATGGGTCGGGCGTGGCCCTAAAACCACTGCTCCGCCGCGTACCAAATCACTGAGTCGCCGCAGCGTAGCTGGCGTCATGGCATCGGTATTCGGCAAAGTTAAGACACGATAGCTCATGCCATCGGGCAGTACTAAGCGGCCATTGCGCACTGCGAGGCGCTTCTGCAATACCTCTGGGTTGATGCCGTCGTAATCGTAGCCCGTCGGTAGTCCCTGTGGCCCCTGTAAAGTGTTGGGAGTGTCATCACCACAGAACGTAGCCACGTCCGCCACGAATAGCCCCTGTTGCAATAGATACTGGCAGCGACTCACATAGCTGAGCCACGCCGCCCCCTGGTTCCACCACGTCTCCGTCCGCTCAAAGTGAATACCCCACGGCCCCATTGTCATGCCGGGCGCTTTATCCGTCCAGGGCTGCATGGCATAGCGATGAAAAATGAAGCGGTTGATGCCGCTGCAATAGATGAGATCGCCTAACGCTTTCAACGAATAGGGATCGTTCGTCCAGCGGGCGTGCTGCGGAACGGCAGTAAAGGATTCGGCCCCGACGAACTTGCGACCATAAATGTGGCCCACGGAAGCCGCCAGCTTACACGATGAACTGCCACTGTCACCCACCCAGAACTCGCCCATTGGGATGTCGGCGCTGCCGCCATATTGAAAGTCTTCAAAGCTGCCATTACCGTAGGGTTCGGCGGAGAACATCAAGCCATTTTGGTGCGCTAACTGAGCGAAGCGGCCCGCATAGTTTGCGGCGAAGAGGTCGCACACCGTGCGCCGTAAATCCCACAGGAAGCGTTCGGAGGCAGCAGGGCTTTCTACAACACGTCCCGTGGTGACGGGCAGCCACGGCACGGGATCATAGCCACGACGAGCGCGAAATTCCTCGCGGAAGCGTGGCGTCCAGTTCTGCGAACCAACTTCATACGAATCAATGAGCACATCATTAAATGATTTACCCGCCAATGGCCCCAAAGCCTTTAAGACGGGGGCTACCGCCCCGGCCCAGTGCGCATCTACCGCTTCGCGGCTTAATTTATCGCACTCCGGCCCCGTCGCCTCCGGTGGCCCTGGCTCGTTGGTGGCCCCGGTGGGCGTATGACCAAAGCGGAGAATCGTCCAGTCGCCTTCCGGCACATCCCACGTCAGGTGACCATTCGGTTGCATGTGAGCACTCACATCCACCACATTGGAGATCACTGCATCCGTTGCTGTCTGGTCAGGGGCGGGACTTGCCCCCGGATGATCCGAGCGCACAAAGGCGGCTTTGCCCTCGATATTTCCGATGCGCACCTCCGCACTCAAGTCAACCTCGGCCAGATTAATTCTGCGATTGAAAGTAACCCGCCAGTAACGGGCCGTCGTCGGCTCGAAGCCGAAGTGGGGGTTGCGTGATTCTCGTGTCAGGCCAAAGGGTGAAATCTGGCGAAACTGCTGACCATCATCCGATACTTCAAGCTTGCCGCCCCCCTCATTGCGCCCCGGCCCGGTCTGGAGGCTTAATGTGCGTGCCCGGAAAGGAGCCGCAAAAGTGAGTTGCACCCAGTTGGGATCGTTGGCTGTGGGCGCTGGCAGTGCCACATAGCTACCCGCATTGCCATCCACCAATTGCGCCGCAACGACACCGGGAACGCTGGTCGTTACCTGCGGCGCAGCGGCGTGCATCGTTGTCGTTTCGGCGGTTGGCGTGTGAAAAGCGAGGGTTGCAATATCGTGATAAGAGTTGAGTTTAGTCGCTGGTTGTGCCAACACGTCATCAAAGTGGAGAGGGCCGTGAACATGGCGTTCACTGGTGGTCAGGAATTGCATGGCATGATCCGGGGTATTCCACGGCCCACCACTACTCGACCACCCAGCACAGTTGTGCATACAAAGTTCTAGACCCAGACGATTCGCTTCACTGGCGGCAAACTTCATCATGTCAAGCCACTGGGGACTCATAAAGCGCACCGGGCCAGCCGGAATGCCCTGGTCTACATTGAAGATTTCCGCGCCGCCCACTCCGACACGCGCCATTGCTTCTAAGTCGGCGGTAATGCCCGCCCGCGTGACGTTGCCATTGAGCCAGTGCCACCAGGTTTGCGGCCTGGCCGAAGCAGGCGGATGATGAAACCCGGCTTCCAGAGGTGTCTCCGCCTGGGCAATTGGCACCTGGCTTAATGCCATCCCCAGGAAAAATGTCGCCATTTGCAGCCTGCGCGACCCAACCCTAGCCAACAAATTCATATTCTTTCTCCCAAAACCGCTCAGAGTGACCGCAGCATAATAAGCTTAACACGACTGCTACATAATCCTAAAGGAGCGTGACCATTAGACAATAGCAAAAATGAGAGGGAGTCCCGCGCTAGCGGGACTCCCTCTTTAATTACGTGATGCTTTAGTTTTTACTTTTCCCGTTCGGCGGCGAGAATAGCTCCCGTAGCGAATAAGCCAACTCCCGACAGCAGTTGTGCCCATGAGGAAATGGTCAGGCCACCCTGCGCCTGGGCCGCTTCTTCGGGCGTGTCTTCTGTTGGCGTCGTTGCTGATTCAATCGGGGTATAGGCGTCTGGCTCCTGATTGACGGCATATTCGCCAAGAGCAAGGCTGGCGATAGAAGAAACGACTGCCACCCCGTAGAGCAAGTCTTTAATACGAGCAGTGTTCTTATAGCTCGCAGAAGGCCGCTTCGGTGGGTTGCGGCGCATAATGAAGTGGCTGATGAGCGCACCGGTGAGACCGGCAGCGGCCCAGGGCTGAAAGCGTGCCCAGCCTTCATCCACCATTTTGCCGCGCTCTTCTGGGTCATCCAGGACTTCAACGGCTGGGTTCATGGCGAGCGTGCCCATCGCAGTGCCACCCCACCATAAAGCTAGTCCAACATCGTGAATGGTTCGGGTAATGCTTCCCATTCGGCTTTGTCCTCCCGTGTAGTAAACCTTAGATTTTTCGCGTCATTACTTAGTAAGTCTAGCTGCAATTATAGCAAGCATGGTGCCGTTAGCACAGTCAAGCGAGCCATGCATTATTGAATTTTCTCTGTCAACAGCTATAACAGCAGGCATTTAAGCGGTGAGTCGCTGGGGTTGGAAGCTTTCGACCAGAGCGCCATCGCGCATCCGAAACACCATATCCGCCTCATCTAAAATTTCTAAATCGTGAGTCACGACGATTAACGCGCCGTGATCGCACTGGCTTTGCAAGGTTTTCATCACTCGCGCACCCGTAGCTGTATCCAGGCTGGCCGTTGGCTCGTCCACAAAAAGATAAGTCGGACGATGCACGATACCCCGTGCCGTCGCCACGCGCACCCGTTCGCCTCCTGAACACTCATTGGGAAATTTGGGAGCCAAATCTACCACGCCTAAACGATCTAACAACTCCAATGCACGCTGTTTATGGGTTGTGTCTGGGTTTTCAATCGGCACTAAGACATTTTCTAAGACATTGAGATAAGGCACCAGGAATGGCTGTTGAAAAACAAACCCGAAGTGCTGCCGCCGGAAATCCAGGCGTTCGGTGGCCGAAGCATGGGAGTAATCAAAGTCACCCAGGAACACGGTGCCAGAGGTAGCGGTTTTAAGCCCTGCTAACAAGTAAAGAAGAGAGCTTTTGCCTGACCCGGAAGGCCCAACTATGCCTGCGAAATCGCGTTCATTAATGCTGAGAGTGACTTCGCGCACGGCATAGGTGGTGGCGCGTGGTGTGACATAAGTGAGGGTTAGTCCTTGCGCCTGCAACGCCATGCCCGCAGCGGCAGGGGAATCTAATGTTGTGTCCGGTGCCAGGTGACCATTTTGCAGCGACATAGTAGCGATACTTAATTCAAAACTCAGCACTCAAAATTCATAATTCTGCTAACGTCTTTCCATAATTTCAATCGGGTCGAAGCGATAGAGGCGGAAGAGGACGGTGGCTAAACTGGCAACTCCCACAATCAAGGGCGTGGGCAAAGTGTAGAAAATTGCCAGGTGGTCAAGCCGCGCGAGGGTCAGTCCCTGGGGACTCATATAATAAATGTCCAGCAAGTGGAATACGGCCCAGGTCAGAGTCAATCCGAACATCCAGCCAATGACCACTAAGGAGCCGATCTCCACTACTAAACGCTTGGCTAACCTCTCACGTCGAAAGCCAAAGGCCGAGAGCAGGCCAAATTCTCCTAACCGCTGCTCGAAATAGATATTCGCTAAAAAGCCACTCATCAAGGCCACTGCGCCAATTACCAGACCATCAGCCATTGCCAGAAATTTGTATAAGAAGCGAATGCTGTTGCTAAATTCTTGTACCAAGCGGTCAAAGGTATAAAATTTGATGAAGCGGATTTGCTTTTCTGTAAAGCCATTCTGCTTGTAATTGGTCAGGATGTCATTCACTTCACTATTAAGAGCAGGAAGTTCTTTATGGGTGGGGGGAATCATCAGGTAAGAGGTGCGTACTACTGGTTCGGGCAACTCTAGCTCCAAATAACTGCGCTCCGTGATGGCCAGGTCTTCTCCGCCATCCAGAATACCAACAATTTTCTGCTTATCGGGAATAGAGGGGAAACGGTCATTCTTGAAATCCACCCACTCGCCGACGTGCTTGCCGAAGTTGTTCGCCCAGTTACGACTCATGACAATTTCTGGCTGATTCGGGCGTGGCCACTGTCCCGCCACGAGGTGATTGCCGCTGACTTGGGTTAGCACTGGCATGGCATCCTCATCCACACCATAGAGCGGCACTGGCATTTCACCGAAAACCGTGCGCAGCGTTATAAAATAGGGCACTGCCGGGATCACGCGGCCTAAATGGGGCACCGCTTTGATCTTCTTAAGTACGGGGGGGGGCACGTCTTTTTCTAACTGGGTGGTCAGCACAGATAAGCGGCGCACAAAACCATAATTTGTGGTAATGGTCTCGTTGACCGAGTTCAGCAAGGTGACAATAGCGGCAATCAAAAAAACCGAGATGACGATGGCCCCACCGACAGGTAGAGTCCGTGTCGCATTACGCCGATAATAAGTCAGGGCCGAAAGTGGCGGCAGGGTCTTAACCGCAGGAAACTCGCGTGGCGCAACCTCATCCGCAACAGAAGCAGAGGAAACGGTTGTGGAGAGCGAGGAATCGGGTGACTTGGTCAGAAGCGGAGTGGACACAATCGGTTAGGGAACGCTGCTAAATCAACAATCAATAGCTATAGCAGGTGAGTCGAAGTGCATGAGGCTGCGTCCGTAGGATAAAATCATACTCTTAGTCACTGTCAAGCAAGTTTAGTGGCTGCTCTACCATACTGCAATGTTAGACAACTTGTGCCGTGGCTAGTGGCTATGGTAAATTTCCACTGTTAGGTTGAACTATCAGGTGGATAAGTTGGGTTGGCACCTCCTGAATTAGAATCCCGCAGTATATCTTGATACACTCACCCCACAAGGGCAAAAAGCATGGATCAATCACTCATCCGTTATCTGGAAGACAACTCTTTAAATATTTTGCGCGACGCTTTGCCGGAAGCGCGTTCTAGCAGTGGCACTTCGTTGCAGGGCGTTTCGGACGCTGATCTGCAAGTGGCACTCTATACAGTGCTGCTCAAGATCATTGACACGTTGCGCGAACGGACGGCCATACCGACTTCGGCGGGCCGTGATGCGCGCAGCCTGTATCTGGATAATGCTCGTGATTTGATGGCTTTTATTGATGGCCAAAGCGCCTATACCACGGGCCACACGGCAGCCGTGGCGAATCATGTGGTGCGCATGGCTTCTTCAATGGGCCTGACTGACGCGGAAATTGATGATCTGGAATATGCCGCTTGGATTCACAACATTGGCTTAATTAATCAATCTCATAAATTAAGTGTGCTGCCGCGTGCCTTATCCCAGGAAGAGCTAAAACAGGCGCGCAATCACACCGTTGTGGGGGCGGAGATGATTCGCCCGATTGAATTTCTGTCCCACCTCGTACCCACTGTGCTGTATCACCACCACCGTTTTGATGGTGGCAATGCGCCTGGCGATCCTAAAGGCGAAGCCTTGCCATTAGGAGCACGCATCATTGCCGTCGCCGACGCTTACCAGGCAATGGTTGAGCCGCGTGCCTATCGTTCGGCCTTTGAGCGCACCGAGGCGATCAACGAAATCGTCAAAGGCGCGGGCACCCAGTTCGACCCACAACTGGTGCCTTATGCCCATGATTTGAGTTAGCCATCACCACTCCATAGCGGGCGCTCACCCAATAAGTTCCAGTAAATGCGACGCGGTAAGGCTACCCAGACCTGAGCTTTAACCCCCAGGCGTTGTGCTGTGGTGCGCACGGCGTCGCGTATTTCGGCATCGGTGTAACGGGTGGAAATGTGATACAGCACCAGCCTTTCCACTTCGGCTGCCACTGCCACCTGTAAGGCATCATCGAGAGTCGAGTGCATGTGGCCGACATCTGCGCCCGCTTCTTCGGCATCGTAATCATCGGGCGATAAGAAAGTCGCCTCATGGAGCAGCAACTTGGTGCCCACCACTTCCGCCGGGTTTAGGGGGCAGCCATCACCGCCGACCGTGATCCATCTTTCATCTACCGGCGAGGTGATACCTTCGCGGCCTATCTCGGCGCGGAGCGCATCCAGCTCCGTTTGAGGCAAATCACGGTATTCCGGGCGTACCTTCTGCTTGCGCCAGATGAGGTGATAGCCGAGAGAGCGTGGCGGGTTTTCCGGTTTATCATCAGAGTAGTGGCGAGTGCGAAAGGCTTTAATTAACTTATTGTCTCCACTCCCCGGCACATAATCGCCTTCTTCTAAAGCGTGCCATACCGCGTTCCACGAAGTTCCCGGATTGAACTTGGCAGCAAAAGCTTCTAATTGCTTAAAGGACGAACTGCCACACGGATGAGCGACGGCAAACGAGTTCATTTCGCCCCGTTGATTCACGACTTGTAGCAAACCGCCAATGTGATCACGGTGCGCATGAGTCAGCGCGACGGTGTCAATTTTGCGAATCTTATAGCCCAGTTGTTGCGTCACACCATCGCCCGCGTCAATAAGTAGCCGCCAGTCGGGTAGCCAAATCCAGGTGGAAAAGCGCGGCGACGAGTGCATAGCCAGTTGTATGTTCATCAAGTCACTTCAAGTTAAGCTTTAACGTAAGTCTAACGGCTCTATAACCGTGCCAAACGCCCGATGCAGTGTAACTTGATTCAAGACTTTCTGGCTTCTTGCCATTCTCTTTTTAGAATTCCATATTCAACTAAATCTTCGTAGTGACTCCACTTGAAAATTTGCTCCCGCAGGCAGCCTTCATACTTCATGCCAAGCTTTTGCATAACACGACCGGAGGCTGGATTGCAATGAAAATGTTCGGAGTAAATACGGTGCAAATCGAGTGTGTGAAAACCATAATCTACGATAGCTCTGGCGGCCTCTGTGCAATATCCCTGGCCCCAGTAAGGAGTTCCGATCCAGTAACCCAGCATCGCATTATGGTTTTGGCGATGTATTTCCAGTCCGACTACGCCGCAGAACACTTGCTTTTGCCGGATGATAAGAGCAAAGTGAACACTTTGGCTATTATCAAACGCGGCTTCGTGAGTTGCAATCCATTGTTCAGCTCGACCATCTTCATAGGGATGAGGAATACCAATGGTCAATCTCGCAATTTCTCGGCTTCCGGCCAGGCGTTGTAGTTCAGGAGCGTCTGCAAAGGAGAAAGGGCGTAGAGTCAGCCGTTCTGTTTCAAGTGTTGGTTGCTGTTGCATAGTGGGTTCTTCATTATGGCACACCAAAAGGCGACGCGCAGCCGCAGCATAACGACTTTATATTAACGTGTTCAAAGGGCACTCTGGAAGCGTGCTTGAATTCTGCTGATTAGAGGCGTACAATCTGCAAAGGCCAATGGTTACTACCAATCCTGTCCCACTAACGCCGCCTGATGCAGCGGTTTCTTCTGCAATTCATCCCACCTCGTTGCGCTTACTACGCTGGCTTGACTTGTTGCCCCAATTTTATTTGCCTCTGCTGGTGTTGTTGAATGCCAGTTTCGCCTGGCAACTACTGGGGGCGGGTGATGATTTTTGGGCACATGCGGCGATTGGGCGTTGGATTTGGCAGCACGGACAGGTGCCGCGCCAGACGCTTTTTATCTGGAGTGCGCGGCCTATTCCGTGGATAGCCCACTCCTGGCTGACGCAGCTAACCTTCTACCTCCTCATGGCCTGTGGCGGCGAGCATTATGGGCCATACTTGGCGCAGTTGCTTAACGTCTTACTTTCCACTTTGCCCTTTATCTTAATCTGGCGCTGTTGGAAGCAACGGACTGCGGTGACATCCTTGATGCCATTGGTTTTTGCGCTGGGCATCTGGTGCGCCGCGCCGCGTTTTCGGCCTCGTCCCGAACTCTTTACCGCTTTGTTCCTGACGCTGCTGCTTGTATTCCTCATTCACTGGCACCAGAAACCGACTGATAAAGGAATCCATGCCAGCAATAGCGGGGAACGGTGGCAACACCCTTTAACGCTGGCAGGAATTGTATTGATGTTCACCGTCTGGGCGAATTATCATGGCGCTGTTGCGGTGGGTTTAATGATCTTGTTTGCTACTGTGGCTTGCGACCTAATTCAAGACCGCTTCAATCCACATTCACGATTATTGGCGATTATCGGACTGCTCGCTATTGGTGCGGTCTTCCTCAATCCCTGGGGGGCCGCTTACTGGAGTGCCCTGCGCCCCGTGCATTCGGCAATGTTTTCACGCATAGATGAATGGAAGCCGTTCTGGAAACCGCCTCTGCTGGGAATCCAGTATGCCTGGGGTGAAGCGGCATTAGTGATGATTGCCCTGATCGCCTGGCTGTTTAATCGAGATCGGCGGTGGGCACACCTCGCCTGGCTGATGCTGATGAGTGCTTCCTTCCTCAGTGCCCGGCGACACCTCTGGTTGCTGGCTCTGGTTTCACTGTCCGTTATGGCGGCTAATGCCACCGTGTTGGATACCCAGATATTATGGAAAGTCTGGAAGTGGCTGACTCAACCGCGCCCGCGTCACCGGGTGGAAAAACAGATAGTAGCCAATGAACAACCTGATGAAGTCCTCTCTCCTGAAAACCTGCCTGAACCACTAAGAGCCACTCAGCCCTCAGCACGCAGCACGCAGCACGCAGTGGCTCCGTTTGCGCCACTGAAAACTCTGGCGCAGATGGAAGCCCTGCCCAAACCTCCTGGTCTTCAGCGACTGGCGCGAGTTGGCGTCGTGATTTGCCTGGTGAACTGGGTTTTAGTCATCACGCCACACGACATTCTGCCCTTAAAAGCTGTTTCTCATTTATTACCAACCCGCATGGTAGCGTTTGTGCAACGCAACCATCTTCCAGGGCGCATGTTTAACGATTATGAAGTTTCGAGCTACTTGCAATGGCGTTTTGCTGGACATCCGCCGCTTTTCATTGATTTATTAAATGCTTATCCCGAACATCTTTTAGTGCCGGACTATTTCGATGTGCTGGCAGCCAATAAGCATGGACAACAGTGGTTAAAGAAGTGTGATTATGTCGTGTTGCGGCATTATAATACGAATGAAGGTTTAGCGCCTCTGGGTAAGTTTCTGGACGCGCATAGCCACGGCCCGCACCCGCAATGGGCGCGCATCTATAAGCACGCTGATGGCAACGTCTGGATGCGGCGCACACCAGGCTATGAGAAATTATGGAGGCACCCGAATGTTGACCGTCCATAATGTGCATTGAAGGCTATGAGAAGTTGGAAGTTATAACGCAACGTATTCTCCTCTTATGTCCAAAACTGCGCTGTTAGACCCGCGTCGCAAGCTACGTCTTTTAGGCGGGTTAGCAGCTATCTGCGGACTGGCCTATTTACCCGCGTGGGTGGGATTATGCTTCCGCGCGTGGCCCTTCGCGGATGATGCTCTGGCTAATACGGGTGTCTGGCGAGAACTCACGCGCACCGCATTGCGACACGGCGAGTTGCCATTGTGGAATCCGCACTTGTTTTGCGGTATGCCATTTATGAGCACGGGACAAGCAGGTGTTTTCTATCCAGCGAATGTGCTTTATTGGGTGATGCCAGTACGCATTGCCCTGCTATTAGACGCTGTGTTTCATAATATTCTGCTGGCTGGTGGGGCGTATGTCCTGGCGCGTGCTCTGGGGTTAAGTCGCGGGGCAGCGTGGGCCACAACGGTATCATATTCTTTGAGCACGGCAGTCTCAGCGCATGTTTATGCGGGGCATGTTAACTGGCACGCAGCACGAGCCTATTTGCCCTGGGAGTTATGGACGCTCTTATGTTATTTAAGGGCTGGGCAGCCACGCTACGCCTGGCTGCTCGTGGTGGGCTTTAGCCTTCAGGCCGCCAGTGGCTATCCGCCTTATGTCATCTTGAGTGCGGGGTTATGTGGAGGTCTCTGCCTAGCGTGGGTTGTCACGCGCTGGACTGAGCGGAGGCGAGCAGGGCAGGCCGGGGCCAAGTATCCGTTGCTACCTCGCAACTGGCCGACGATATTAATAGGCGCAGGTAGTTTGAGTATTTTATTAGCATCCGTGCATGTCTTACCGTTGCGTGAATTAAGCCGCTTAACGGTGCATGGAGCGGGACTGCCTTATCAATATGCGGTAGTACTTTCGGGCACCTGGCACACTTTTATGCGTTTGATAGCCCCCGGTTTGTTCGGTGGCACGAGTGATCTTCAATGGAGCACGCCCTTTGATGCACATGAAGAGTCTGGTTATATTGGTTTGTTGCCATTGATGCTGGCACTGGGTGCCCCCGTTTTAGCGCGGCGCTTTAACCCTCAGGCTGCTTTGTCATTGCAAGCAACACCTTCTTCTCTTTTGCCCCATCCTGTGCCCTGGTTGTGGGTACTACTAACTTTGTCAGCAGGGTTAATGTTAGGTGATAATACGCCGCTGTATCGTTGGCTCTTCGATCATATCTTTGTGTTGCGGATGACGCGTATTCCCGCTCGCTGGGTAGATGTGTGGTGTCTGGCCGCCGCTTACTTAGCGGGCTTTTCGTTGGACGGGTGCCTGAAGACCAATGCCCAGGCTAACTCTATGGCGAAAACTGAAGCAGTTAAGCCTGCTCTATTGGAGCGGGTGCTTTGGACAGTAGCAGGGTTTTTCTCACTGCTTGCTTGCGGGTTACTTCTGACTTCGCCATCCACGCTATTTTGGGCCAAACCAGCCGAGGCCATTGTGCGGCAGGCTCCAGCAGTGGATCAACTGACCGTCACTGAGGTCGCCACGCAATTTCGCCTGATTGCCCTTGTCGAATGCTTCATGGTGTGTCTGTTGGCGGCTCTGGGGGCCTGCCTGTGGCGTCGCTGGCGGCAGGCGACAACAGCTTATGCACGGCAACGCCTGGAGGTGCTGTTAGTCGCTTTTATCACGGTGGATTTGCTCTTTTCGTTCTGGCGTTGGCCGCGTTTAATTACACCAGAGTACGCCAGACACAACTTGCTGTGGCCACTTTCCTTAACGCATTATTATCAGCCTGAACAACGCTGGGACACAAGCCTATTATGGAGTGCGGTGAATTTGGGTTTGCCCACTGGCGTAGACATTTTTAATGGCTATGATGCGATGAGCCAGCAACGCTATTTTCAATTTGCAGCGGCTCTTGAGGGACGGGATTTCTGGGATGGTGCCTACCAACCACGCCATCGTTCACCGTTGCTCCAAGTCGCCAGTGTGACCCACACGATTGCATCCTCAACGATACCTCCGCAAATTTTTTGGCCTGATCATATTGCTCCCCTAAAATTAGTGGCGCGAGATGGAAATTGGACACTCTGGAAACATCCTCAGCCCTGGCCGCGTGTCTATTTATCAAGGTGGCTCGTGCGGCAACCAGCAGCAGCCCAACTCAGCGCCCTTAATCGTTTGGCCGCACAATCCTTTACAATCCACAACTATCCAGTGATGGTTAGTCCCCAAGCGTTTCCCTTTGTAGAAGATGAATCTCTGACCGCAGGCGATCAGGTGATGTGGTGGAACCGAGATTTGAATGAGATGCAGATTCAAACTCAGACTACATCTCCATCCGTCTTAGTGCAGAGTGAGGCGTGGTATCCAGGGTGGCAAGCCTGGGTTAATGGGCAGAGCGTGCCGTTAGAACAGGCTAACTTCCTGTTTCGGGGTGTGGCTGTGCCAGCCGGAGTATCCTCTGTGCGTGTGGTCTATGACCCGGCGACTTATCGCTTTGGTCTCTTTTGCTCTCTCTGCGGCGTTGCAATGCTGGGAGCATGGGCTGTAGAGCTTAATGCACGAGGATCAAGCGAGGCCCTGAATGGTTGACGTGGTAAAAAACAAAAAACAATTACCATCTTTCTTACTGTGGCGACGCAATCCTATTCTGTGGACTTTGATTGTCGTCTGTATACTGGCTTATTTCCCTGCCGCAATAGCGACATGTTTCGGTGCGTGGCCTTTTGCGGATGATGCTTTAGCCAATACAGGAGTGTGGCGTGGCCTGACCCGCACCGCTTTTGGACAGGGTTTACTCCCCTTATGGAACCCGCACTTGTTCTGCGGAATGCCCTTCATGAGTAACGGGCAAGCGGGTGTTTTTTATCCGTCGAATGTGCTTTATTGGGTGATGCCAGTGCGTGTTGCTCTGCTGCTGGACGCTATTTTTCATAATATCCTGCTGGCTTGTGGAGCTTATACCCTGGCCCGTGCCCTGGGATTAAGCCGCCTCGCAGCATGGGTCACAACAGTATCGTTTGCGTTGAGCACGGCAGTCTCGGCGCACGTTTATGCGGGACACGTTAACTGGCACGCAGCACGGGCCTATTTGCCCTGGGAGTTGTGGGCACTCTTATGTTATCTCAGGACTGGTCAAGCGCGTTATGGTTGGGGTCTATCTATTGCGTTTGCGTTACAAATGGCCAGTGGTTATCCACCTCTGGTGTTGTTGAGTGGTGGCCTATGTGTTGGATTATGCTTGGCGTGGCTAATTACCCGTTCTGTAGAGCGATTGAGATTGAGCCGACAGCAAAGCCCAACTTGTCCGCCGCCCATTTTTCCTGCTGGTTGGCCGAGCATTGTCTGTGGGGCCGGGTTGTTGGTGTTGCTCTTAACCGCAGTGCATCTGGGGCCGCTACGCGAATTGAGCCGTCTGACCATGCACGGCTCTGGGATGTCCTATCAAGAAGTTGTGCAATCCTCTGCGAGTTGGCGTACCTTTGTGCGCCTCATGGCTCCTAATTTCTTTGGCGGTAACCAGCCGCTGCAATGGAGCATCCATGATTTTCCACATGAAGAAGCGGCTTATACGGGATTGTTGCCTCTGATATTGGCGCTTGGCACCCCATTCTTTGCACGTCGCAGCATAACGACTAAGCTTAATTCTAGCGAGTGGATAAGGCAAGGTGCTCTACCGGTTGCAGTGCCCTGGTTATGGGGCTTACTAGCTCTCTCCGTTTTATTAGCGTTAGGTGGTCATACTCCACTCTACCGCTGGCTTTTTAATCATGTGTTTCTGTTTCGCATCACCCGTCCGCCTGTGCGTTGGCTCGAAGTGTGGGCCTTGGCCGTGGCCTTGCTGGCAGGCTTCGCCTTTGATGGCAGCTTTTGTGATATTAACGGTGAGTCAGCAGTCCCAGAGGTCAAGCTAAAACAGGTGATGCAGGTGTTACAGTTAGTTTTATGGGGGATATTTGCCTTTTTCTTGGGCGTAGCGTTGTTAGTGCTGGTCTCTCCAAGGAACTCTTCGTTATGGCTGAATGCGGCGCAGGAGTTGGCGCGGAATCTACCTCCTTCGGCGCAGATGAATGCAGATGACATTGCTCGTTATTTTCAGCAAGCTGCGATGCTGGAAGCGGCCACAGTCAGTCTTTTTGCCGGTTTGATGGCCTCCCTTTGCGCACGCTGGCTCAAAGCTGACAACCAGGTGCAGCGGCAACGCTTAGAGCGCGTTATTATGGCCGTTGTCGTGCTCGATCTTCTCTGTTCATTTTGGCGCTCTACCAGGATTATTCCTGCTCAGGAAGCCGCTCTAAATTATTCTTGGCCATCTACATTAACTCAAATTTATAAGCCGGGGCAACGCTGGGATACCGATGTGGATTGGATTAATATCAATTATGGAATGCCATTAGAGATTGATGTATTTAATGGTTACGACGCGCTGAACACTCGTCGTTACTTTGACTTTGTGGGAAGCTTTGAAGGGCCGGGTGTTTGGAGCAGCGGCTATCAGCCGCATCACCAGGTGCCGCTACTGTGTGTTGCCGGAGTTACCCACACTCTCACGTCTAAAGCGAAACCCTCAGCACCCCTGAAAGGAGCAACAGATGTCATTTGGCAAGACGGCACGACCCGGATGCGGCGTGTCGCACAAGCAGGAGCCTGGTCACTGTGGCAGCATAAAAATGTCTGGCCTAGAATTTACTTGTCACGGCGGGTGCTGCGTGTATCAGACGCACAACAATTAGGTTCTCTCAGCGCCTTAGCAGAACAAGAGTTTACAGATGATAATCGGCCTGTGGTCGTGTTGCCCAATACCTATACGGATGTTCATTCGTCGCTGCTTCAACCAGGGGATAAAGTCATAAGCTGGAATAGGAATCTAAACGAGATGCGGGTAGAGACACAAACCACAGCGCCGTCGGTGTTGGTGCAAAGTGAGGCGTGGTATCCAGGGTGGCGAGCTTGGGTCAATGGCCAGCCTGTGCCTTTGCAGCAAGCCAATTTCCTGTTTCGCGGGGTAGCGGTACCTGCCGGAGTATGCTCTGTGCGTGTGGTCTATGACCCGACGACTTATCGCTTTGGTCTCTTTCTCTCTTTGTGGGGTTTGAGTGGGCTGAGTGTTTTGGGTGTGCGGTATTGCTTAGGTCGTGAGGGACAGGAATGATTAAGCGTGAGTGAAATTGATAAAGGCAGTAGCTCTACGGTGGTTAAAGCGTATCGTGATAAACGAGTGCTGTGGAGCCTCATCTTAATCTGTATTCTGGCCTATTCTCCATCCATACAGCATTTGCGCGAGGGCGCGTGGCCCTTTGGCGAAGATGCGATGGCGGCGTTTGGCGTGTGGCGAGAATTCACTCGCAATGCCTTTAGTCAAGGCTTGCTCCCGCTGTGGAACCCGCATCTGTTTTGTGGGATGCCGTTCCTGAGCAACGGGCAAACCTCCATTCTCTATCCGCCCAATCTCATTTACTGGATAGTGCCCGTGCCTGTTGCCCTTGTGTTCGATGCGTTGGGGCACAATATCCTGTTGGCCTGTGGTGCTTATGCTCTAGCACGGGCGTTGGGCTTGAGCCGCACGGCATCCTGGTTAGTAGCGGTATCCCTGTCACTGAGTGGGACTGTGTCGGGGCACCTCTTTAATGGGCACATGACATGGCACGCCGCGCGCGCCTATCTGCCGTGGGAGTTGTGGGCACTGTTAGGCTACCTGCGCCGGGGGCACAGGAGTTATATTTATTCCCTCACCATCTTCTTTGCTCTACAGGTTGCGAGTGGCTATCCTCCCCTGGTCGTACTAAGTGTTGGCTGGTGCAGTGGCTTAGTCTTCGCCTGGATCGTTGCCAAGACCTGGGTGCGGCGGAAGCAAACTACACGTCTGGTGCTTCCTGCTGGTTGGCTAAGCCACGTTGCTGTGGCGATAGTTCTGATTTTTCTGCTGGCCGCCGTGCATTTGCTCCCCTTACGCGAAGTCAGCAGCCTCGCTGTGCATGGGCATGGCTTGCCTTATGAGCTGGCGGTTGCAGGTTCCGGCAATTGGCATAGTCTCTTGCGCTTTGTGCTGCCGGATTTCTTTGGCAACAATAGCCTTCAGCAATGGAGCCTGCTTATAGGGGCGCACGAAGAAGCGGCTTACTGCGGTCTGCTTGTCACGATATTGGCTGTTGGGGCACCCATTTTTGCCCGTTGCTATGACTTCTCTAAAGAGGGCATCAATGCAGCGCAGCCAGGGCGTGAAGCTGCCGTGACCATTGAACCTGCCTTAGCCATTGAACCTGCTCAGGCTTCCTCTCAATTGATTTTACCAACGCCAGTGCTTTGGCTATGGCCTTTACTGCCACTAACGGCACTCCTGGCGATGGGCGATAACACTGCCGTTTATCCCTGGCTGCTGCATCATGTGCCGCCACTGCGTATGATGCGTATCCCGGCGCGGTGGCTGGAAACCTGCTGCTTCACGGCCACATTGTTAGCAGGCTTTAGTTTCGATGGGTGCTTACACCGTATCCGTAAAGAGCAGGAAGATAAGACGCATAGCAGGTTAATACTCCTGCTTATTTTTGTGGGGCTGACTGTGGCGTTACTGGGGTTGCGGCTATTTTTAGCCTCCAGTTCTGCTCGTTCTTACCTGTGGATGCACACGGCTCAGTGGAATGAGCAACGTCCCCTGGCCGCACAGATTGCAACCGCCCGCTGGTTCCGCAGTATGGCTTTGCATTCAACCGCTACTGCACTGCGGTTAG
The DNA here is from genome assembly GCA_019239895.1 of Abditibacteriaceae bacterium. Classification (GTDB taxonomy): domain Bacteria; phylum Armatimonadota; class Abditibacteriia; order Abditibacteriales; family Abditibacteriaceae; genus JAFAZH01. The sequence goes on from JAFAZH010000041.1 coordinate 239,462, forward strand.
CCATTGGCATGACTTTCCTTTTGCTCATCTGGCAACGCAGTTCCAATCCCTTTTCCAGACGGCTCACAGAGAAGCTGCTTTTGGGCGTTGTGCTGATTGATATGATTGGCTTATTTTGGCGCTCTGATAAATTTCTTTCGGCCCAAACCTTAAACCAGATTGTCTTATGGCCGCCACGCTTCACGCAGCTTTACCGGCGCGGGGAACGCTGGGACACTAACCAACTTAGCCTGGAATCCATGAACCAGGCCATGCCGCTCAATATTGATCTCTTTAACGGTTACGATACAATGGGTTCACGGCGGTTCTTCTCCTTTATTCGCACCTTTGAAGGGCAGAGCTTTTGGGCAGCGGCCTATGAGAAACATAGCGACTCGCCGTTGCTGCGCGTGACTGGTCTCACGCACACGCTTGACTTTGAAACTGACCCTAATGGCAAGGAAGTGTGGAACCTCTTTTCTTATAAAGGTGCCTGGCCCCGCGTCTATTTATCGCGCCACCTGTTACGGGTGCCGGAAGAAAAACAATTGAAGGTATTAAGCATGGTGGCAACCGGGTCATTCAAGGAGCAAGGGCAACCCGCAGTGGTGGCTGCAACTGCTTTTCATAATGTCGGTTCAGCGCCGCTGCAAACGACAGATCGGGTCGTGCAATGGAGCCGTAATTTAAATGAGATGCAGATCCAAGCCCAAGCAAGTGCGCCGTCGGTGTTGGTGCAAAGTGAGGCGTGGTATCCAGGGTGGCGGGCCTGGGTCAATGGGCAGAGCGTGCCTTTAGAGCAAGCCAACTTCCTCTTTCGCGGTGTGGCGGTGCCAGCCGGAGTGTCCTCTGTGCGCGTGGTCTATGAGCCTGTGACTTATCGTTTTGGTCTCTTTCTTTCTTTATGTGGGCTTTCTGCTCTTGGGGGCATTGTGATGGTGCAACGCCGTAAGTTCTAAGGATGGCAGAGTAGCCCGAAGATGGCTCCGGCGGCGATCAGCCAAGCAGAGTTAAGGCGTGTCGAGAGTAATGTCGCCAACGATGCAAGGGCGACAACTGCGGTAGCCACATTGATAATAGAAACGTGCAGAAGTTGATAAGTGACCAGACCCATCAGGGCCAATGAAGTGGCATTAACTGCATCCAGAAACTGGCGCATTACAACCGATTGGCGCAGGCGATCCATGAGGATAGAGAGTAGGCCGACGAAGAGGAACGAGGGCAGAAAAATGCCCAGAGTAGCAACCAGGGCACCGGGCAAGCCCGCAATCTGATAACCGATGAAAGTGGCTGTCGTGAAGACGGGGCCGGGCGTGACTTGCCCAATGGCAACCGCGTCAACGAGTTGGCGGTCGGTGATCCAGTGTAAGTGTTGCACCAAGTCAGCGCGCAGAAAGGCCAGCAGCACATAGCCACTGCCGTAAATGACCGAACCAATTTTTAGAAAGATTAAGAACAAATGCCAGAGTGGAGGGGCAACTGCTAGAGATGTAGCCCCGACTCCGATAAAGGCAGGCGTCCAACGCTTGGGAGGCGTAGCCACTGGGGTCTCTGCTGGTGGTTCGGCATCACTCTGCTTGGTCGTTTCTGATTCCTCCGGCTGGAGCTTGGCGCGTTTTATCCCCCCTGCAATCAGTCCTATCCCGGCCATTAAAATTAAGACTTCCACTTCATTGCGGCCAGAGGCCACGAGCGCAACCGTTGCTATGGCAATAACAGCCGCAAAAGCCCCTTTAAGAGCCGTGCGAGTGAACTTCCAGAGGGCCTGAGCAATGATAGCGATAACGACTGGCTTCACGCCGTATAACAACCACTCGGTTTGCGGCAACGAGCCATAATGGGCATAGAGATAGGACAAGACCAACACGATCAACATCGCAGGCAAGATAAAAGCAGTGCCTGCGACGATTAGCCCCGGCCATCCGGCGCGCAGTTGTCCGATATGGATGGCGAGTTCCGTCGAGTTCGGGCCAGGAATTAAATTGGTGGCACCCACTAAATCGAGAAAGTGTTGACGGTCGAGCCAGCGGCGGCGCGTGACCACTTCATCTTCCATCAAAGCGATGTGCGCCAGTGGCCCACCGAAAGAAACGGTGCCCAAACGGAGGAACAACAACGCCAACTCGCCTATAGTTCCAGGCTGATCATTGGGCTGCTTTGCCTGCGGCAGCACTGCTGGTGGCAGCACCTCTTTGTCATTCATGAGAATCAGCAACGGAAACGGGCTAGCCGCAGAATGCATCGGTCAGTCAAGTTGCGCGATGGACGCTTTCGGTGTTTTAGACTTTGGGCGTGAACTGTTTGATGTCGTAGATGCCAAGGGCCTTTTCAATGCTCTCCACCTGCGCCACACTCTTCTCAAAGCCCTCATCCCCTAAGACCTTATGTTCGTCTCCTTCCATCTTGTCCCCCAAAGCTGTGACCTGATTGGGGGTGAGGATGGTTCGTAAGGCCGGGAACAGCACGGTGTCCTCGCGGCTCTCGTGCGGGCGATACATCCGAATAAAGCTCTCACAAGAGGCTATCAGGTGGGCGCGGTTCTCGGCAGAGCGAAACTGCGTGGGCGCGGAGAAATGCAGCACTTGCGCTGTGACTTTGCGGCCTGCGATGTGCTGCGCTTTGAGGGTTTCCACCAAGCCCACCAGTTTCTTATGCTGCTCAAAGACGGGGAAAATATACTCCTCCTCGTTTTTCTCGTGATACTCCTCCACAAAACTACGGATGAGCGCCGCCGTGTGATTGAAAACTTGCGGCGAAACCTCTTCCTTATTGCGCAAGCGTTGAATGCCTGCTTCATAAATAAGCAGGCAGCGATTGAGAACGCCATGTTCCTTCATCAAGTCTTCGGAGGCGGTCACGCCTTTGTCGGGGTCTAGGTTTTCTGCGGCTTCGCTACTACCTAAGCCAGTGGGTAGCACCAGCCCCACGCCCATCGCGCCAGCCATGCGCAAGAAATCGCGCCGATCATTGCCGTTTTCATTCATATCAATACCTCATTCACCAGTTCGCGGATTTTTGGTTTGAGATTTTTAAGCGCCTTGCGACCAGCGGGCGTGATGCTATAGTACTTTCGCACCTTGCCTTCAACGACCTGCTCCGCGCTCACCAAATACTCGGCTTTTTCTAGGCCATGCAGCAACGGATAGAGTGTGCCGGGGCTGACCTCGTAACCGTGTCGCGCCAACTCCTGCGTCATCTCCACGCCATAAATCGGTGCCTGAGCCGCATGATAGAGGACATGAACTCGCATGAAACTCAGGAAAATACCGCGGAAAATGGTGTCCGTCGTATCGGGCATCGTTATCTCCTTCCGCTATCGAACGCCGATATTGTGCAAGTGGAATGCCGCCAATTATGGTGAACGAGGCTACTTCAATTTGTTAATGGCAAGAGAATTCACTGATTATTATGCGCGGGAAGACGGGGCGGCCACGGCAACGAATTTTCGTCTGGTCGCCAGCCCTCTTCCCGTATCTGCGTTAGCGTTTTGTCACTGGCTTGGGATAACAGCGCCGGATCGAGAAGGCGTGCGGCATTGTCGCGTGACCAGCCGATGTCTTTGTGAAACAAGAGTACACGGGGATGATCGTAAACAGTCAACGCTTCCTCGACGGTATCATCGGGGAACTGTAGGTTTAAGCCGAGAAGGTTGAGTTGTGGGTATGAAGTGAATTCCTGCACAAGCTTGAAACCCAACTGACCGGAGAAGAGAGCGTGATAATAAGCCGTTGTCATGGGCCAGCGTTGCGGTAAGCGCGGCACAGTGCCCCACACGCGATTGGAAGAGATAACCAGCCATTGCGTCTGATCCAGCAAGTCGAGTAACTTCTGGCGTTTCTGCGCATTGTCCCGATCATAAAGTTCTAGGTTGAGCATTTTAAGACCGCCCGTATCCCCCCACGGCAGCGAATCATCCCAGGCTGTTTCATTGGCGACAGGTGTGCCAGGTGCAATATTTTGACGCATCCAGCGCGAGGCTTCCATGCGCGTGTGCGGGCGCGTATAGATGGAAGTGACGGCAATAGCCCATAAAGCTGTGAAGCCAACGACGCCGCTGCTTAAGCCCCAGGCAGCCCATCGCCAGTAAGGTTGTTGATCTTTATCAGGCTTGCGGGCGAAGCGCCAAAACTCAAGCAGAAAGTAAGCTGCGCACAGTGCCAGAAATGGCGTCAGCAGCAAATAGTAACGGGTGAACTTGGAATACCAGCGGGCATAATACACAAACACAATGAACGTCCACCAGGCGGTGGCGTGCAGGCCGGGCAAAAGAGAACGACGCCGCACTTCGTTCCAGAATATCAACCCCATGCCTGCCATGCCGCAGAGCATAAGGGGCCAGCCCACAGCCCACAGCATCAAATTGCGCAGGGGCCAGAAATAATTAGCGTGTCCCACCCATTGCAGATTCCACACGAGGTCGGTTTCCCCCGTGGAAATGGCTTGCTGCTCGCGCACCGAACCCCAGAACACCGGGTTAGGCCGCACCACCACTAGCCCATCGCCTTGTAGCACTTGCAGGAGGTGACTGTTAGCGACATCCTCGGCTTTAACTAAAGGTCGGATGTCTAACAATCCACCCAGAGTCAAAGGACTGGGCGTGCCCGTGAAGGCAATGGGATGCAGGACACGGAAGGTAATGAAGACCGTGGCCAGGAGCAACAGTACGGGTCGGGCTTTGCTCAAGATGTTGGTCGGAGCCGTGCGTCGCCATTGCACAGTTACCAGCGACACCAGAATCGGCAGAAACAGAACCGCGGAGATTTTACAGGCGATGGCCGCGCCACACCACACACCAGCCCAGAAGACAGACTTAAAGCTGCGCAAGGTTCTGGTGAAGCCACGTTTGGTAGCAACTGAGGTGTCTGGTGTTGGTGTTTCACTAACACCTGTATCCAGTTCGTGCTGGCTCTTGCCCATAGCTGCCAGGAAAGCAGCCGCGATAAAGAAGGTGGCGAAGGTATCCACCACAAAGAAGTGCGACTGTTGAATGTGTAGTGCAATGAACCCTAAAAGGGCGGCGGCCAAGGAACCAAGACGATTCCCCCCCAGGCGTTTACCGATGCAGTACACAAGCACCACCGTGCCCGCATCGAAAAGAGCGGAGAGAAAGCGCCCGACATAGAGCACCCCATCATAGTTGTCGCCCATCAAGAGCCGCGCCGGAGCAGGCCAGTGTGGTTGTAAAGTTGCCAGCAACGCAGCTACGGCTTTGACTATATTTAATGGTAATTGCCCGTAGACAAAGAAATTGACTTCGCGGTTGAATGGGTTTAATGGAGCATTGGCTGTGTCAAAATAATCTCCTACCGAAGTGGGCCATTGGAGCTTTGGCACCGTCATCGTCAGGAACCGTTCATCCGGGTGCAGGTGTGCGCCCTCATCCCAGCCTAAGACCCCCACAAAGCGACAGGCAATGCCTAAAGCTATCAGGAGATAAAGCCCTAATGTAATAGCGGTTTGTAGCGGGGTTTGCGTGGCACGGGTTGTTTGTTCTGAGGGGGCGGGCGCTGGTGCTGCTGGTGGCACTCTGGGAGGCACTGGCGTTTGATCAGCGCCATTAAGCCCGTTTAATTCAGCCTGCGGTTGAGGCTTGGTTTTAAGGGCTTGCTTTTTGCGTTTGGATTTACGGGTTGTTTGTGCCACTTTAGCTTTGTGTTCCCAACAAGCGCAAGAGTGTCGGCTCGATTTGCTGTTGAATAGTGGTGTTAGCGTAACCAAGCCAGGAAATCGGCGAATACACATCTAAAGACGCGTGTAACGGGCCGCCAGTTTCATCGGTGATAATCACGCCACATTCTCGCGCAATGAGTTCGGTACACATATCGTAGGGATGCGAGCAAAGGCGCGAAGAGCCGCCCCCGTGCAGGCGGGCATGGGCGAGGGGACGTAAGTCGCCATTAAAGCGATCCCGCCCAGTCATCAGTTCATAGATTTGACCACCGTTAGAAATGTATTGGTCATCGAAGGTTTGGGGTTGGCCATCACCGGGTGGCCCTAACACTTCTAACATAAGCTGTTCTTCGAGTTCCGCTAACCAGCCTTTACTGCCGACAAAGAATTTGGCTAACATGGCATAGCCGCCTTCGACGGTTGTGGCCTGGGATGGGCGTGGTGTAAATTCACGCGTTTCTCCGGTCAGCAAATTTTGTGAAAAAGCGTGGGCACCCCCGCCTTTAACCGCCCAGAGAGTCTCGCCATAGAGGGCCTTAGAAGTGGGCAGCTCTGTCTGCATGGCGATTTCAATATGCGACAAATTGGTTGCATCGCCCAGGTTGGGAGCGATGCCCGTCAGCAGCCAGGCCGACCTTTTATCATACATGAGAGGACGGGTGCCATCTATCGGGTCGCAGATGAGGATGAATTCGGCATCCTCGACACGTTGGCAACCACAGAGTTGGCGTCCATCGGGCAAGCCTTCGGCCACGAGCAGAAACGGTGTCTCTCGCCCCCACTCTTCGCAGTAGGGGAGCAATATTTCCTCGCCCTTGGTATCGAGGGCGTAAATTGTATCGCCCCCCTGCATCGCAGCTACTGCCGACATCTCTTCAAGGGCAGCGGTTTTGAGATGGGCATGTAGGTGGTCGCGCATGGCGAGGTGCAATGTGCGCAAGCGTGCTAAGAGTTGAGGAGAATCCATAAGATATAGATAAGCTAATGTGATTAACGCCTGGAATTAGCATTACCAAGGGGATTATAGGAAGGCTTAGCGTTGCGGTCAAACGCGACAACACCGCTTCCTCATTGATGAATAGGCTCAAGACGGCTAAAATAGACGCGGCTAGGGATGTAGGTCTCATCACTGGCTTGAGTCTTGCTTGAACTGCAATCTTAGACTATAGGCCAGCGAATGAATTCGCGGTAGGAGGGCCTTTGGCCAGCAGTCCGCGTAGGCGGACTGTATATTGAAATAGGATTCCTTGTAGCGCCCGCGCAGGCGGACGCCTAGCCGCAGGCTCCTCTGCCGTGAATTCATTCGCTGACAACTTAATATAAGGACAATTTATCTTTCATGCCTGTTTATGTTCCGACTGCCATTATTGGCAACGACCAGACGTTATTGACCCTGGGTCATGCTGCGGAAATCATGGGCTGGTTTTATCCGGCCAAAGATCACGCGCAAAATATCTATCAGTGTCTACCCTGTGTTTATACCAGCGTGCCCCATAGCGGCTATCTGTGCTGGACCTGGGACGATAAATGGCAGCGCCAGCAGCAATATGATGGTGATACCAACATCTGTGTGACTACCTTAACCTCTCATGTTTTAGGGCTGCAACTTACTTTTACCGACTTAATGCCGGATGAAGGTGCCAGCCTGGTACGCCAGATTACCGTGCGCAATTTATCCCAATCGCATCACCAGCTTGGCATGTTCCATTATGGTGACTGGAACATGGGTGGCATCCGGGTTGGCAATGCTCTGCGCTATGAACGCACCGATGGGGTGCTGCTGCAATCGCACCGGGATGTGGCTGTGGTTATTGGCGGCGATGCCTTACAGGTCTGGCAATGTGGCAAAGCGGGCCTGGAATGGGGCAGCAACGCGTTGCGAGACTTAGATGATGGTGCGCTTAATCATCAAGATTTAGAAATCGGCGATGTCAACTGGGCCTGTGGTTACTACCTCGACCTGCACCCGGACTCCAGCGACCATTGTCATCTTATCTTTTCGATAGGGGGGGGCACTGAAGAAGCACTGGCGGCTTATCGTGCTTTAAAAGCCCAGAGTTTTGATGAATTGGTGCAGCGTCGCCAGAAGATGGATAAAGCCTGGCTGCAACCAGGTTTAGAGGCTTTGCAGCAGGCTACGCAGGGCAAGAGTCAGGCGAACACCATCAATGGAACTGCATCACCCAACCTTATTCCTGAAGAATTGGTGGCAGCGTATAAACGTTCGCTGCTGGCTCTGCCATTGTTATGCGGTAAGGAAGGGGTGGCCCTCGCTGCGCCAGAATTTGACCCTGAATTTATTTCGTGTGGTGGCTATGGTTATCTGTGGCCGCGCGATGGCGGCGAATATGTCAGCGGCTTAATGGATGCGGGTTATCCTCAGTTCTCCGCACTCTTTTTCGATTGGTGTGCCCGCCACCAGGATGCTTCCGGCCTCTGGCATCAGCGGTATTTCCTCAACGGTGAACCTGGCCCCAATTGGTGCCTGCCGCCCGATATGCTGCAAATTGACCAGGTCGGCGCGGTGCTGTGGGCTTTTGGCAAGTGGCTGGACGCCCTGCCCGACGGCGGCGCAGAGGCGCAGGCTAAACCTGAATACCGTAACATGATTCGTAAAGCGGCGGACTACCTGATGTCGCGCCTGACGGAGAAAGGCGTCCACGGCAATGCCTTCGATACCTGGGAAACCTTTATCGGTTCCTTTACTTATTCCAATGCCGCCATCTATGCCGCTTTTGTGACAGCAGCCCGTGTATTGGAAGATGCTAAATATGACGCAGCCGCCAGGAGGGTCAAGGCTGGAGTCTTAAAGCATTTTGTGCGCGATGACTATCTAACGCGCGGCTTTCATGGTGGCGGTGAGCCTGACTTGACGGTTGATTCAGCTTCTTTAGGCGCGATTGACCCCTTCGGCTTGCTGGACTTGCGCGATGAGCATGACTTGCACCTGGCCGAAGGCACCTTACAGGCCATCACCCATCGTTTAGAAACCGATTGGGAAGGCGGTCGTGCCATTCGCCGCTTCGAGGGCGATGCTTATGTGGGTGGCGTCCCGGCGTGTGTGAATACCCTGTGGATGGCCCGTTGCTGCTTAAAAGTGGCCGACCGCTTGCACGAATTAGGGCGAGCCGAAGATGCTGCCACATTAACCCAGCGGGCACAGGTTTATTTAACCACCGTGTTGCGCCGTGCCACCCCCACGGGTTTATTGCCAGAATTGATGCAAGGCCCAACGGGTCAGCGCTATTGGGCCGCACCGCACGGCTGGGCAATAGCGTCGTTTGTATCGGGTGTCCTAATGCTGGCGCGGCGGTTGAGCGTGGAGAAAAAGGATTGATTACTATGAGCACGAAATACGTTGATTTGACCCCAGAAGTTTATGAGTATGTCTTGAAACAGCGCAGCGGCGCAGATGACCCGGTGTTACAAGAATTGCGCGATGAAACCACGCGCTTAGGCGGCATTAGCCAGATGCAAATCAGCGCGGAGCAGGGCAGCTTTATGACCCTTTTGGTGGCGGCTATTGGCACGCGTAAAGCTATCGAAGTCGGTACCTTCACTGGTTACAGCGCCATCTGCATTGCGCGTGGCCTGGCCGCAGGCGGCAAGTTGATTTGTTGCGACCAAAGCGACGAGTGGACTTCCATTGCCCGCCGCTACTGGCCGCGTGCTGGCGTCGAAGACAAAATCGAGTTGCGTCTTGGCCCGGCGCAAGAAACTCTGCGCCAGCTTGAGCCAGGGCTTGAATTTGACTTTGCCTTTATTGACGCCGATAAAAGTGGCTATGATGCCTATTACGAACTGATCCTGCCTCATGTGCGACCCAATGGCCTGATTATCTTTGACAACATGCTGCGTGGCGGCAAAGTCGCGGCCCCGAATCTCACGAACCCCGACGAAATCGCCGTGGATGCCTTGAACCGTAAGTTGGCCGCTGACTCGCGGGTTGAGGCGGTTCTCTTGCCCATCACGGATGGCTTGCAAATTTGCCGTAAGAAATAGGCGAATTAGTTAAACTAAAAGCATGTCCTTAGCCGAAGCCACTCCTACAGTTACAGACCTCCACGCAGCACTGCACGACATCTTTGGCTTTAACGAATTTCGCGCGTTGCAAGAAGATGCCGTGCAAATGGCTTTAGCGCAACGCGATGTCCTGGTGGTCATGCCCACCGGGGCCGGTAAGTCCCTTTGTTTTCAGTTACCTGCGGCCATATCACCGGGGGTGACGATTGTGGTTTCTCCCCTCGTGGCTCTCATGCGCGATCAGGTGGAAGCGCTCAAGGCGCGCACCGCTTTTAGTCGCCTGGGTTGCGCTTTTATTAACTCGTTGCAATCAATGGATGAGCAACGCTACCTCCTGGAAGAGTTGCGCGAGGGACGGCTGAAGCTGGTCTATATTGCGCCGGAACGGTTTCGCTCGCCAGCCTTTATGGACGTGTTACGGTCGGTGCCGGTGGCGCGTTTTGTGGTGGACGAAGCGCACTGTATCAGCGAGTGGGGCCATGATTTTCGGCCCGATTATCTTTCACTAAAACCGGTTATTGAGTCGCTGGGTAATCCGCCGCTTATGGCCGCGACTGCCACCGCCACACGGCGCGTGCAAGAATCTATTATTAAGAATCTGGGGATGCGTGAGCCGGAAGTCTTTGTGGGTGGCTTTAATCGCCCCAATCTTCACTTTGCGGTGCATCGTTGTAAGAACGAGCAAGATCGTCAGGAACGCTTGGCGCGTGCCCTGCCTAAACTCGCGGCGATGGGCGGTAGTGGCCTCATCTATGTCGCAACGCGTAAGCAAGCCGATGAAATTGCGGCCCTGGCCTCGCGTGCCCTCGCTCCTGTGGGTCAAAAGGCCGGAGCCTATCACGCTGGTATGGATGCGAACTTGCGCAACCTGGTGCAAAGCCAATGGCTGGATGGCGAGGTGCAGGTCTTGGTAGCCACCAATGCTTTCGGCATGGGCATAGATAAGCCTAATGTGCGTTTTGTCGTGCATTATGCTTATCCTGAAAGCCTGGAAAGCTATTATCAGGAAGCCGGACGCGCCGGGCGCGATGGGCGCAAAAGTCGCTGTGTGGTGCTGTATCACTTCTCCGACCGGCGCACGCGCGAGTGGTTCATTGAAAACGAGGAGATGACAACCGACGCCGCGCAAAAGGCGCACGCCGAAATCTGTGCCTATGCGCCGGAAGCCAATGCCCGTATTCCTAAAACGTGGTGGTCGCAATCGCTGGGCTGGAACGAAGTTAAAACCCGCTTAGCTCTGGCGGAATTGGAACGTGGTGGGCTGGTTCAACGGGTGGCCGAGACCGCTGATGAGATGCTGCTGCAAATTGTGCGACGTGATTTTCCTCCTGAAGCTGCACGACGTATTGCCGCCGACTTTGAGCGTCACCGCGAAGAGCGATTCCGCCGTCTGGATGAAATGGTCGCCTATTGTAAAACGACCGCTTGCCGCCGCCGCACTGTGTTGGACTACTTCGGCGATATTGAAGAACCGGATAATGATAGGTTCTGCTGCGACAACTGTGATAATCCGGCTCCGGTACCTGTGGTGAGTGCTAATGCCAACAGCAATGGCTATCGTAGCTCAGTGCCCATGCCAGCGCGGGTGGATGCCAATGATATTCATCAGGTGCTACACGCGCTTGATGCGTTGCGGCCCAGCGTCGGCAAAGCGCGGCTGAACAAATTACTGCGTGGTTCGGCTTCCAAAGATGTGCAGCGTTTCAAGGAAACTAATTGCCCCTTGTATGGCATCTTTCGCGGCAGTTCGGAAGCGCAGACCGGGGAGTTTCTGGAACGGCTGGTGGCTGAGGGTTTGCTGCACGAAGGCGATGAAGATGCTTATTTTGTCTGCCAGATTACCCGCGCCGGGCGCGAAGCGTGGGAAGGCAACCTGCCTTTAGAGATTCCGTTGCCCACCGCACCGCGTCGTTTAGAGACCATCCGTGACAGCAGCTCCGATAATGCGGATCGCCAACTGTTTGAAGCCCTACGCAACTGGCGGCGCAAGCAGGCGATTGCGGAAAACTTGCCGCCTTATTGCATTCTCAGTGATCGGTCACTTTTAGAAATTGCCAGTCAAAAGCCACAGGATATAAATGGCTTGCGAGGCATTACGGGTATTGGTGAGGCCAAGCTCACTCGTTACGGAGCCGCCGTTATCGCCATTACTGGCGGCGTTACAGATGATGACCCCGCAACAGACGGAGCGGAAGATGATCGTCTGCCCAGTGTTACTGTTGACCCGGTGGCAAAACATGACTCGCCAACGGCGGCTCCTCGTAAGAACGTGAGTGCTAAAGTAGCGCCCGCCGCGAATGGTTTGCCCGCTACGGTGGCGGACACTTATGTGATGCTGCAAGAAGGCTTGGGCGTTGAGGAGATAGCCGAGCAACGCGGTTTAACTACCGCCACCATCTGGTCGCACCTGGAAAAGATTATTGAAGCCGGTTTCTTAGATGAAGAGGCATTAAATCTGCTGATTCCAGAGCCGCTACGCGAGCGGATCGAAGACGTTCTCATAGAAATCGGCACCGAGACCGGGTTTAAGCCCGTCTGGGAAAAATTAGGTGGCGAGATAGATTACGGCCCTATCCGCTGCGTGGCCGCGTGCCATGCGGATTAGTTAAGGTAGACCCGCCGCTAAAGCAGCGGGCTGAGGGCCAAAGCCCGGTGAACCGGGCTGGAGATGCACCCTTAGCCCCGTTCAGGGGGCTTCCTTTGCAACTCAGCCCGCTGCTTTAGCGGCGGGTAGTGGTAGAACGTAAAAGATGCTCGTATCAATGGAACGCACAAGAGATTTGCACATTTATAAGAGTTGATGGCTCCAGTTTTGAGGAGAAGAGAATGGGAAGCAATGGAGTAGCGCAGCAAGATGCCTTAGCTTGCGCCTTAGATTTTAAACATACTGGCGAGAATTTAGAAGATCAGATTCATAACGTTATCATTATTGGCAGTGGCCCGGCGGGTTATACGGCGGCGCTTTATACGGCGCGGGCCAACCTGTCGCCCCTCATTATTGCGGGTGGCGCTGACCCCAAGACGGCTCGCATTCGGGGCGGGCAGTTAATGTACACCAGCGATATTGAAAACTTCCCGGCAGCCATTGAAACACCAGTCAAAAGCATTGAGGAAGTTAAAGGCGTTAGCGGCCCGGAACTGATGCAGCGGATGGAAATGCAGGCGCTGCACTTTGGCGCGCAGATGGTCGAGGAGTTCGTGACGGAAGTTAATCTATGTGACCAACCCGGCCATCTCTACACGCTCAAAACCGAAAGCGGCAAAGAATATCGCACCCGCGCCCTGATTATTGCGACCGGGGCTGCCGCCCGCACCCTGGGCATTGCTGCCGAAGAGAAATTCTTCGGGCAGGGTGGGGGAGTTTCCACCTGTGCCACTTGCGATGGGCACTCTTATCGTGGCAAGGTCGTGGCGGTGGTCGGTGGCGGCGACAGCGCGATGGAGGAAGCCAGTTACCTCGCACGTTTGGTAGAGAAAGTCTATCTGGTGCATCGCCGTGACGAGTTCCGCGCTTCAAGGATCATGCTCAATCGGGCGCAGGAAAATCCCAAAATTGAGTTCATCCTGCACGCGGCGATTTCCGACATCAAAGGCAAGCCTCATCCTCAAGCCGCCAATATCGCATTTTTCAAGGATAAAGAAGTTGTGGGTGCCGCTGTATTACAAGACACCCGCACTGGTGAGACGCGAGAATTGCCCGTAGATGGCATTTTCGTGGCTATTGGCCACACGCCCAATACCGATTTATTTAAGCATCAACTGAAAATGGATGAGGCTGGTTATTTAGAGCATGATGGCCGGATGCGCGCTATCCCCTCCATGACGTGTGCCAACCCTGCCATGCAGCGCATGGAGCATCTGCCCGGTGTATTTGTGGCGGGAGATGTGAGTGACCACGTTTATCGCCAGGCCATAACTGCTGCGGGCATGGGCTGCCAGGCGGCGATTGAAGCCGAACGCTATCTGGCCGAAAAATTGGCGGAAAAAACGGGCGTTGAAGCGACGGCGGTCAATATTTCGGATGAAAGCATCGCCCAGAGCCATTGGAGTGCCGAGCGAGACGAAATGGGTGAGAAACCAATTATTGAGCGAGTGGTAGAAGTGGTCAAGGCCGAACATGCTCAAGCCGAGTACGCTCAAAATAATGGCGCGAATACTGCAATAAGTGCAGAAAACAATAGTGCTCAGAGCCAGGCTACCGCAGAAGTGAATGGCACGGCTCAGCATGATGCTGAAGTAAAGGACGTTGCATCCTCCGCGTGACAATCGGTTGAGGTGTGGACGTAATGGTATAACGATGTGGATTATAATTGCGCTGATTGGCGCAGTGGCCACGGCAGCAACTGCTGTGTTGATGAAAGTTGGTCTGGAAAAAGTTGATTCCAACCTGGGCTTTGCTGTACAGTCGGTTATTATTTTAGTTTTAAGTTGGATCGTTGTTGGCGTGCAAGGCAAAGGTTACAAACTTTCCTCTATTGAACCCAAAGCCTGGTTGTTTCTGGCTTTATCCGGGGTTTCCACCACCATCGCTTACCTCTTCTATTTTCGTGCTTTAAGCATGGGCGATCCGGCCAAAGTTGCCCCCGTTGATCGCTTGTCGCTGGTCTTTACCATTATGCTGACCGCCGTATTTCTCCGCGAGAAAATCAGCAGCCTGGTCATCGTCGGTGCCACCCTGATGGCCATTGGCGCGGTATTGGTTGCTATGGCCCCTGCGCAGCAGTAACACCAAGGTCTTAATTTTTAGCAGGAAAGCAGGGGAGGAGGAGAGCAGGAAAAAGAGTGTAGAGAGAAGGGGTAAAGAGTAACGGAGAAGCCCAATAGTTTGTCATTCTGAGTATAGCGAAGAATCTCGTACGAGTGTCCCTAGAGTCATTGTGAATACTATAACTCTATGATCCACAAGGTAGATTCTTCGCTATACTCAGAATGACACGAACACTTATTCACCCCTTTCTTCCTATATCCCTTCTCCTGCTCTCCTCCATCCCTGCTTTCCTACTAAAATTAAGACCCTGCTAATAGCAACACTTGGCTGAAACAGATAGAATATCGCTCAGGAAAAGGAAGGTAATCACGAATCCATGAGCGAAGCGACCCCCCCAGAAAATAACGGCCGTAATACGGAAAATTCCTCAAGCCTCGAAGCAGCGGCGGAGCATAACGGTGAAGCACTCATTGGCGATGCCCATGTGCAAGCCACTGATGATATTGAAGCGGCCCCACCAGGCCAGGCGGAAACTCATCAAGAGCCAATTCATGCCGAGGATTACCCTAAAGAGGGGATGCACATTCCCCATCCCGGCTCCGTAGATGCGGTTTTCGATTGCACCATTATTGGTGGTGGCCCCACCGGTTTATATGCGGCCTTCTACGCGGGAATGCGGGAGATGAGCGTAAAGATCATTGACTCCCTGGGTGAGTTAGGCGGGCAGGTGAGTGCGCTTTATCCTGAAAAGTTTATTTTCGATGTGGCTGGATTCCCCAAAATTAAGGGTAAAGATTTTATTGTGGGCTGTGTCGAACAAGGCTTGCAGTTTGGCCCCACCGTTTGCCTGGGTGAAAAAGTTGAGGGGCTGGAAAAGCAAGCAGACGGCACCTTCCTTTTAACTACCGATAAGTACCAGCATCGCACCAAGACAGTCATTATCGCCGCCGGGGTGGGAGCTTTCGCGCCACGCAAGTTGCCCGATGCCCCCGAACTGGATGCTCTCGAAGGCGAGTGCTTGTTCTATTTCGTAAAAGACCTGGAAACCTTCCGCAACAAGAAACTGTTAATCGTCGGTGGCGGCGATAGCGCGATGGACTGGGCGATGGGCTTAGAGCCGATTGCGGAGAACATCACCCTCATTCACCGCCGCGATAAATGGCGTGCTCATGAAGATTCTGTTAACAAGGTTTTGCGCTCTTCGGTAGATGTGCGGGTTTTTCATGAAGTTAAGAATGTGGAACATGGCAACAATGCTATCAAATCTGTCACTATCTTCAACAACAAAACCAAGGAAGAAACGACGCTTGATATAGACACGCTCGTGATGTGTTTGGGCTTTATCGCTAATCTCGGCCCGATTCGGAGTTGGGGGTTGGAGATTGTAGAAGGAGGTATCGCTGTAGATTCCACAATGGCGACCAGCATTCCCGGCGTCTATGCGGCAGGCGATGTGGTGCGCTATAACGGCAAGTTGAACCTGATTGCCACCGGATTCGGCGAAGCAGCCATTGCCGCCAACTATTGCAAGAACTTTATTGACCCGACCAGTCGCATCTTTCCGGGACACTCATCCGAAAAATCCGAGTAGGTGGAATTGGCCCTCACTCCCGGCCCCTCTCCCGCTGCGCAGGCGAGGGGTGGTCACAGGATAACTAACTGGTGTTAGGATGATCAACCACAGAGACGCGGAGGACACAGAGTCAAATAACCGTTGCTCTCTTATTCTTCGTGCCCTCTGCGTTCCTGTGATTCCAATTGTTAGCCAGCAACTATGCCTTTGGGCACCCCTCGCCTGCGCAGCGGGAGAGGGGCCGGGGGTGAGGGCTACTCTGCTTGGTAAGAAAGATGCAGCACCGTACAACTAATTCCACTGTAAGTTTCTGCTGGCGACACTGGGTGCCGGGCACAGGTCGTGGGGAGTTTGTATGGCGAGCGAGACTAAAACCTATTGCCTGGAGCGTGAAGTGCCCCTGCCACGTTCCAAGGTCTGGGAACTGCTGGGTAATACCGAACACTTCAACCAGGTGATCGGGTTAGCTCCCGTGCAGTTCACTCCCGTTGCTGGTGATGACCTCGGTTTGGTGCGAGATGCGTATACGCGCATTATGGGCATTCCGATGCGCTGGCGCGAGTATCCTTTCCAGTGGGTTAAGGAAGAACGCTACACCGTGCTGCGCCTGTATCAGAGTGGGCCACTGAAAAGCGTGCTGGGGGGTATCGAGCTGTCGGATACCCAAACGCAACTCGCTGATGGCTCTTTTGCCACCCAATTGCGGGTCTTTGCGGACATCACGCCCCGGTCGCAGGCCATTCTTGCTGGTCTACGCCTTTTTATGCGGCGCAACCTGGTTAACACGTTTCGCTATTGTGAAAATTATCTACGCCTGGTCGAAAGCCATAAAGCGAATATGTTGCCGCAACCGGCCAAGCCCCCGGCGGTTAATGCAACTCAGTTAGAACGATTATTAAAAGAATTAAGTCGCCAACCCGTCGAGCAAAGTTACATCCGCTTCTTAGGCGATTATCTACGCTCAGGAGCCGATAATGAAGTCGCCAGCTTACGGCCTTATGTTTTGGCTGGACAGTGGAACGCCATTCCTGATGAAGTTTTGCGACTCTGCCTGTATGCGACCAAAAGTGGCATTCTCAATTTAAGCTGGAAGATGATGTGCCCCAACTGCCGGGTGCCCAAAGCCGAATACACGTCGCTGGGCCAACTTAAAAACGAATTTCACTGTGACCTGTGCGGCGTGACTTATAGCGCGAGCTTTGACCGTTATGTTGAGCTACGCTTCGCGGTTCATCCTCAAATTCGCCAGGCTACAGAACAGGTTTATTGCATCGGCGGGCCAGGCCGCACACCGCAAATTCTGATTCAACAGTTGGTGGCTAAAGGGCAAGTTGGAATTATAAAATTTCCTCAGACGGATAGCATACTGCGGCTGCGTGTCTTACGCGCTAACCATGTTGTCAGCTTTGCCAACGATGGAGAACTTGATGGCACTGAAACTGAGCCTTACGCTGAGGCAACCTTGAATGAGCCAGCGCGTGCGGCGATTGAATTATTATATCGGGATGAAGGTTGGTCTCAGGAGCAACTGCAAACGCCACCTCCCGGCACCCCCATCCGCATCACCAATCGCAGCGAGACGGATATTACCATTGCCTTAGAAAAAATTGACTGGGATCAAAGCGCGGTGACAGCGGCTAAAGTGACCACCATGCAGGAGTTCCGCGATCTGTTCTCTTCGGAAGTGCTGGCCCCTGGTCAAAGCGTTAGCATTGAGCACTTGACGCTATTCTTCAGCGACTTGCGCGATTCGACTGTGCTTTATGAAATTGCTGGCGATGCCCCGGCTTACCGGCGCGTGCGCGACCACTTTGATTTCCTGTTTGAGCGGATTCAAGCGAACGCGGGCAGCATCGTCAAGACGATAGGTGATGCGGTGATGGCCGTTTTCTACTCCCCGGAAGATGCCCTGCGTGCTGCCTTCGAGATTCAACGTGACGTGGGCGACTTCAACGCCAGGTTAGCCGAGGGTGATAGCATTGCCATTAAAATCGGTTTACATCACGGCCCGGCCATTGCCATCAACTCGAACGATAGGCTGGATTACTTTGGGCGCACCGTCAACATCGCCTCACGGATTGAAGGGGCCAGTATGGGCAACGATATTGTGATGAGTGGCGAATGCGCCCGGCAAGCTGGTGTCAGCGAGCTTATTTACGAACACTCCCTCAAAGTGCAAAGGTTTCAGGGCAATCTCAAAGGTATCGAAGGTGTCTTTGACCTCTATCGCCTGCGGCTGTGACGGCCCTCACCCCTGGCCCCTCTTCTAACTTTGGGGAGAGGGGTGCCCCAAGGATGACTGGCTGGTTAAAAATTAAAGAACCGCAGAGACGCGGAGGACACAGAGTTTTCAATTGCTCAGCGTTCTCCGCGTCTCTGCGGTTCTTTAATTTCAGCAAGTAAGTAAAAGTGCGTGCTCCCCGCTCCCAATGCTGGAAGGGGGCCGGGGTAAGGGCCTTCCCTATTCAACAGGTGTCGTGCGATGGTGTTGTAAAAACCATTCATAGAGTGCCGGGTTGTTATAAGAGGCTGTCCAGGAATCGTGACCGACGCCGGGATAGACGGTGAACTTCACATCGCCACCGATGGCCTTAAGTGCATCCACAATAACTTTGCCCTCCTTGAACGGCACGGCGGGGTCGTCGGTGCCATGAAAGGCCCACACTGGCACGGCCTTTACGCGGGCGACATCGGCCACATCACCCCAGGCGGCAATAGGCGCGATGGCTGCGAAGCGGTTTGGATATTCCATCGCCATGTTCCAGGTGCCGCCACCGCCCATGCTCAAGCCCGTTAAATACAGGCGCTCGGTGTCTACTCGATAGTGGGCGATAATGCCGGTGAGCATATCATTTAGCTCTTCGGGAAGCCAGGATTCACCATTGGGGCACTGCGGCGAGACAATGATAAAGGGGAAGTTCTTGCCCGCCGCTGTGAGTTTGGGTGGGCCATGCGTTTTAACTTTTTCCAAATCGTCGCCGCGCTCGCCACTGCCATGCAAAAAAAGCATCAATGGCCAACGCTTATAAGGCTCGGCATTATAAGTTGGCGGTAAATACAGCAGATAGCGATACGGCTTGAGGTCGCCGGTCTTTCGTTTAAGTTCATACCACCAATGCTGGTCGCGGTGCCAGACATCCGTACGCTTCACCGTGCTGGCCCCCGGCTGAGTTTCATACAGTCCAGCCAGGAGAACTGCTGTGTCGGGGTCGCGCCATCCGTCCCGCATCCACAGCCGCCTGAAGGCTTCACTGACACTAATAGTTTGCTCTTTGGCAACCGTCGGATTGACGCCCAACTCATGGGGAAATTCTACCGTTAAGGGCAAGTCCATCCGTCGCCAATTCGTTTCTGCGGGCTGACGGAATAAGGTGTAAAACCGTTTGTATGGCTGACCATCTGCGCCAGTAATTTCGACTATCGCGCCATAACGACCCGGCTTCTGGGCCGAAGTCACGACATTGTAAGCTGCGTCATAGAAGGTTGTTTTAAGGGTGTAGGGGCCAATTAAATCTTCGACGAGCGACGGGTTCTGAAAGTCACCATTGGGAAAACTCGTGCCGCTAAAGGTAAAAGGTTGAAAAATAAAATCGGCATCGGCAAAAGCATCACGTCGTGCGGCGTTGGGGTCGGGTAGGTTGAGGGTGGTGATAGGCTCACCTGCGATGCTCACTGTCAATGGCCCGTAGGCTTGCCCCCGCGCTGGCATCGGCAGCAGGACTTTGGCTCTGGCTCGTCCGTTAGCTGCTGGCTCACCATCACTGGTAAGCTGACCTGCTCCCAGAGCACGCAAACCTTCGCGCACTTCGACAGGTTTACCGACTTGGTCAGCGGTTGCTGTCACGTCAATGCGGGTGCGGCGGAAACGTTCATAACCGCCAGTTGCCACGGCTCGCACCGGAGAACTGGCCTCTGCTGCAAGCCGCACCCGCTGCATTTTATTGGAGTCGCTATCCGCTCCTAGCGCGGGATACCCCATGGCGCGAAATAGTTTGTCGGCATTGTTCCAATCGTTGACACCAAGCTGCAAAGCAATCTCGCGTCCCACTTCCGGCTTAATGGCTAACCCCTCCCACGGTAGCAGCACTTCGAGGGTGTAGCCCGTTGCCGTCTTGGTACGCGCCGCCAGGATGGAGATATTTATCTTTTTGAGATCAGCATTCTGACGCTGGTCATTCAAGTGCCAGCGGAGTTGCGGATGGGCTGCTTCCAGGCCAGGGCTAAGGATGATTTGATAACGATCAGCGGCCCCGCGCTGTGTTGCCATAAACAGTTCGACTGAGTCTCGCTCATACAGCTTATTCTCGTCTTTGGCTTCGGTGATGTCTTTATCATCCACCTGCAACAACACGAGCAGACCCTGGTCATTCCAACCCACTCGCGCCCGTGCATCGAATTCTGTGGCAGGGGGCAGTTGACCTGTGGCGGGCGTTAGAACATCCAGGCGAAAACCTTGCTCCGCCCAATCATCCGCCTTGCCATCCACCGTAATGTTATATAGGCGCGGCACGTTAAAGATGGAAGCACTATCGGCTGCTTTTGTTTGGGCTGTATGAGCGAACAGAGTAAAAACGCTGAGTAACAATAAACAGGTTTTTTGAATGGCCCTTAATTGCATGAGAAAAACATCCTTACTGGCAGAATCCGTCTAATGAGACTTTAATGATTGCTATTTTTATAAACTTTGCCCAGATTGACATTAACGTGCCAAACCTCGCGGCGCAACGCCGCTACGCCTGAGACGGATTTGGCTTCCCGCAGTCCCTTCAACCAGTCGCCTACTGACATTTGTTTTACTACTTTTTGGCTTAAAGATCAGTTGGAAATAGCTGCCAATAACTGACAAAGGCTGCTGAATGCTCGACGTTTAATATGCCTTCTACAGTCTCTTGATATTATCTTGACATCAGTCGCCGAACATGCCAAAATAAAATCTCAGTTTTAGCTTGACAGAAGCAACCTTGTAAGGAGAATGTTTAGATAGATGGATAATGCTCGTCAATGGCAGATGATTTCCACCGTAGCCGTCGGTGGCTTTTTAACGGCCTTTATCGTCGTAGGATGTGGAGGTGGCAGCGGGGGTGGTCTGACTTCAGACACTATTAACAATAATAACTCTCTCCTGCCTGGTGCTACGGTGCGGCCCACCCCGACCCGGACGCCTTTTGGCACTCCTCGGCCAACCCCAACTCGGACTCCTATTGGCACACCCAAGCCGACTCCGATGCGCACCCCGGTTGGAACACCGAAGCCAACGCCTAAAGTCACGCCCAAGCCGACTCCAACACGGACGCCAGTAGGCACACCCAAGCCAACCCCAACGCGCACCCCAACTGGCACGCCACGACCCACACCGTTGCCAACACCAGTGCCCGGCAGCCTCATCACTTCCTTTAGCGTGTCTGGGAGCCTGAACGCTTCCGGTGTATTCACCCAGGAGGCTGGCAGCGGCTTTTATGCGCGCTTCCGCCTGGTGCCATCCCCCACGCCCACACCAGGGCCAACGCCTAAGCCCGGCCCCCAACCGACGCCAGAGCCAGGCACTTTGTATAGTGGCACCTATACCTTGACCAATGGTGAAAAGGGTAACTTCTTCCTGCTGGCGCAACAAGACAATTCGGCCAGTGGCGGTGGTTTCCCCAGTGTGAATCTTGAAAACTATACTCTGCAAATCGCCACCCAGGGCACCGCAACTGTGGCCTTGCAAATCTCTGGTTCCACCGGCTCCGGTAGCGTCCGCCTCACTGATCTGAGCGGAGCAACCTTTGCTACTGGCACCATCAGGATCACCGGCAAGCAAAGTTTCTCGCGCGCAACGCGCAACTTCCGCAAGTCACTGCAAGCCTTCAAGCGTTAAGTCGGGCTGCTGTTCAACAGTTAGTAGACGTACTCGGTAACGGAAAGGGAGGTGCTTAGGAATTCCTAAGCACCTCCCTTTTCTGGTCTTTTCTATCTGAAAGCTGTCCGTGCCTGTCACTGCAAAAGGCTATACTTTAGTGTTGGTACAGATAGCAAGAATATAATTTTTCCAGGCTCTACAACCAGCACACAGTAGGCGCGGACTCATGGATTATGTTCTGCTATTCCCCCTAAATCATTAAGTTCTTCGGGGCCATTCCTTTATGCTTATCCTGCACGCGACAGCTAAAGAACGCGACTTATTGTTCTGGGCGGAAGCTGCACCCGCAGTGGGGGTGATGCCAGTCGCAGCGACGGGAAAGGCGAAGCCAAGAAGCCACCAATCGTTGCCTGCGAAGTCCCTGCCAACCAAGTCCCTGCCGCATCCCTTTGCCGCGCCTGCCGCTGACCTCATAGAGGCTATGGAAACTGTTGGGTTCACGGTTGATGCTGATAACTATAGCACATTGCAAGCAACCATCTGGCTGCCAACAGCCGATAGTGCGCCGCTAGCTTCCAGTCCGCTCATTGCTCCCAACGAGTCAGCTAACTCTCCTGCTGCTGCATCTTCTTTATCGCCCTGGCAATTAGCAGCGTTGCGTCTGCCGATGGCCACGCTGGTTGAACTTCTCACGCTCTCTAGTGGTAAATCCCTGCTGGCTCCTGGTCTGCTTTTAGGTGCCGACTTATCATTTTGGACAATGGCTTTGCGTTTTGCTGCCGCTCTGGTGACGCGCCAGCAGTTTTTACCAGTGCTGGACAAGAATGACGTGAATAACTCCTATGGAGCTTGGTGGCAGCCGGTTTTTACCGGGATGGATACGGAGCGGCTGATGAAACTGACCAGGGCCATGCCTCATAGTTGCCGCGCTCTGAGTGATGGTGTCAAGGAGCCGCCCCGATTGGCCTCGGAAGAAGTGCTGGCGCACTTCTTGGGCGCAGTGGTGGATTATCTGGTGCGCGTCTCACCTAACCCACCTCTTGCCGTCTTGCCAAAGCGAGCAGGCCCCGTAGCGCGTCCGTCTCTTGCGCCAAGCCGCGCCAGGCCAGTTTTTGACAGTGTCCACGATGAGTGGCTGTATGCCCTGACCGCAGCCGACAATCAGATGGTAGGCGACCCTACCGACTTGGCCCAACTATCAGCTCAAGTCAAAGAGTGGCAGCGGGCTGTCACCATCACCACTGCCACCCCATGGCGCTTGTGCTTCCGTCTGGAAGAGCCGCCCGCTCCCGCAGCCGAGATAAGAGAAGACGAAGACTCTGCGGATATAGAAGTATTGAACAAGAGGCATAGCAGGCATGGCGCGAGCATGGCTACTGATGAGCCTGAGATTAACCAATCATGGCAGGTGCGCTATCTGTTGCAGGCGTGTGATGACCCCAGTCTGCTGATCCCCACAGAAAACGCATGGCAGAGCCAGGAGGGTCTATCCAGGGCTTTACGGTCGAAAGCTCTGAGCCAGGATTTAGGGTGGAAACCGGCTCGTGTCCGTGAATATCTGCTGGCGGCATTAGGTCAGGCGGCATCTCTCTGTCCGGGTGTTGAAGACAGTCTCAAGTCGAGCGCCCCCGGCGGCTACACATTAGATGACAGCCAGGCCCACGCCTTCTTAACCCAGCACGCCTGGTTGCTGGAACAAGCCGGGTTTGGCGTCTTTCTCCCGGCGTGGTGGACGCGCAAAGGTACCAAGTTACAGCTAACGACGCGGGCTAATGTTAAAAGCCCCAAGATGCAGGGCGGCAATGGACTTTCCTTGGAAGAAATCATCAAGTTTGAATGGCAAGTTGCATTAGGTGGCGAAACGCTGACGCTCCGCGAGTTAGAAGCCCTGGCTCGTCTAAAATCTCCCCTGGTGCGCTTTCGTGGGCAATGGGTGCAACTGAGTGCCGAGGAAATTCAAGCCGCCCTGAACTTTTGGAAAGAACGCTCTACGACACGCGCCAGTGTGCGCGAACTCCTGCGCATGGCCATTGGCGCGGATGCCGGAGCAAGCGCACTGGCTATCGAAGGGGTGCAGGCCAGTGGGTGGGTGGGGGATTTACTCAGCCAATTACAGGGCCATGTTGCGTTTGAGGAGGCTCCTCAGCCCAAAGAGTTGCAAGGCCAGTTGCGGCCTTACCAGGTGCGCGGCTATTCGTGGCTGCGCTTCTTGCAACGCTGGGGACTTGGCGCGTGCCTAGCCGATGATATGGGATTGGGCAAAACCATACAGTTCCTGGCCCTGTTGCAACAGGAGTGGAGTGCCAGTGGGGTGGGGGCGCGGCGTCCCACACTGTTGATCTGTCCGACCTCGGTGGTCTCGAACTGGCAGAAAGAGGCTGAACGCTTTACGCCAGAGTTACCCGTGATAGTGCATCATGGCTTAGGGCGCACCAAAGGGGCGACCTTCAAGCAACAGGGCAAACGCCATGCTCTGGTGCTTTCCAGTTATGCCCTGTTGCACCGTGACCTGGAAATCTTGAAAGCAGTGGATTGGGCCGGTGTCGTCTTAGATGAAGCGCAGAACATCAAGAACCCGGAGACCAAACAGGCGCGAGCGGCGCGAGCGTTGCGGGCTGACTATCGTATTGCGCTCACGGGCACTCCAGTGGAAAACAACATTGGTGACCTGTGGAGCATCATGGAGTTTCTCAATCCGGGGCTACTGGGCGGGCAAAGCGAGTTTAAGCGGCGGTTCTTCACCCCCATTCAAATCAGCCACGACCCTGCTGCCACCCAGCGTTTGAAGCAAATCACCGGCCCCTTCATCTTGCGTCGCCTCAAGACCGATAAAAGTGTCATTACCGACCTGCCGGACAAAATGGAGATGAAGGTTTTCTGTTCGCTGACCAAAGAGCAAGCTTCACTTTATGCGGCGGTGGTCGAAGCGGCCAGCAAGGACTTGGAAGCCAGTGATGGCATCCAACGCAAGGGTATTGTCCTGGCGACGCTTTCCAAACTCAAACAGGTGTGCAATCATCCGGCGCAATTCTTGGGCGATAACTCTGCCATACCGGGTCGTTCTGGCAAGTTGGCGCGGTTAAGCGAAATGATGGAAGAGATTTTATCCAGTGAGGATAACGTCTTAATCTTTACCCAATTCCGCGAGATGGGCGACCTTATCCAACGCCATCTACAAGAAACATTTGGCCAGGAGACGCTTTTCTTGCATGGCGGCGCCTCTAAAAAGGCGCGTGACCGGATGGTTGAACGGTTTCAGGGCAAAGCTAATGGGTCCGGCGGCACTCCCCGCATTTTTATCTTATCTTTGAAAGCGGGCGGAGTAGGGCTGAATCTCACCCGTGCCAATCACGTCTTTCACTTCGACCGTTGGTGGAACCCCGCTGTGGAAAACCAGGCGACCGACAGGGCTTTTCGCATCGGTCAGGTAAAAAATGTGCAGGTGCATAAATTCCTCTGCGCAGGCACCCTCGAAGAAAAGATTGATGAAATGATTGAACGCAAGCAATCCGTAGCGTCCCAAATTGTCGGCACCGGGGAGAGTTGGCTTACTGAGCTATCCACTACGGAACTCAAGGGAATTTTTGCTTTGCGCTCAGGAGCCGTTAGCGAGGATGGAGGATAGGGGAGCGAAGATGGAGGATGGAGGATCGAAGATAGCAGGTAAGAAGTCGTGGAAGTAGTGCTGGCGATTCTCGATCTTCGATCTTTCATCCTCGCTCCTCGGATTCCTTGCGTGAGCAGGAGGCAACACTATGGCCTGGGACTACTATGAAAGACATTTTCCGGCTTCAACGCCGCGTCAGGCGAAAGGAGGCATTAAGGCGCAAACGCAACGCGGGGCTTTTGGTCAAAGTTGGTGGGCCAAACGATGGATTGGGGCGTTGGAAAGCTTTAACATCGGCTCGCGCTTAGATCGCGGACGCTCCTATGCGCGACGGGGCCAGGTGCTCTCGATTGATATTGAACCGGGTAAAGTTACCGCTAAGGTGCAGGGTTCGCGCCCTCAACCTTATAATGTGCGTTTGCGCGTGGCAACCCTGTCGCGCGAGGACTGCCACAAATTGGCCGCAGCCTTGTCCAGTCAGGTTTTATACACCGCCAAACTCCTGGCAGGAGAAATGCCCCAAGACGTTGAGCAGACTTTCATCGCGGCAGGTTTGTCACTCTTTCCCCAAAGTAGCGGTGATCTGGAAACAGAATGCTCTTGTCCCGACTGGTCGAATCCCTGTAAGCATGTAGCCGCCGTCTATTACCTGTTGGGCGAGGAATTTGACCGCGACCCCTTTCTCCTTTTTAAGTTGCGTGGCATTGACCGAGAACAGTTGTTGACCTTGCTCCACGAGGAGAACGAGCCGGAAGAGCTTTCCCCTGCTGATAATCTCGCTGCGCCAGCTATTAAGGCAACAAACAAGCGCAAGGCATCGGCTCCACCAACACGAAAGCGCACAGCCAAAACATCGCAGCGGGGTTCAAAGCAGGATGAACTCACGCCTGTGGGAGAACCACTCAGTTGCGACTTGACCGCCTTCTGGCAAGGGGCCAGCTTGCCCGATGATTTCTTAGGTGCAGTGCAACTGCCTCCCTTCACGGCGGCACTCCCCAAACGACTGGGGAACTTCCCTTTCTGGCGTGGCAACCAGCGGTTTCAGGAAGTGATTGAGCCACTGTATACCAACGCGGCCCAGCGCAGCCTCAGTTTACTGGCGGGCGATGTCAATGAATCAAAATAGTGACCTGTTATTCCAAACTTCTAGAACTGCATCTGGTGCAACAGGGCAATTGGTTGATGGTAAACTGTTTCAGGGTGATAAGTAATGCCAACAGTTGTGACAAAGCCAATTTATATAGATGATGATGGAGTGGCTTGGATTGAAGGTACTGGTATCAAGGTCATTGAGGTTGTGTTAGATAAGATTGCACTTGGCTTATCTCCTGAAGACATGCATGAAGAGCATCCTCACTGGTCATTAGCGCAGATTCATGCTGCTCTTTCTTATTACTATGACCATAAAGAAGAAGTTGCTGACATTAACCGCAGGCGGCGATGGGTCAAGGAAATGCAAGCACAAGCCACACATCAATTCACAAGGCACGAATTAGAAGCGCGACGAGAAAATCTAAGGCAGTAGTCTTGTAAGTTGTTAAATTCCAAAGAATTGGATAAGATTAAATCGGATGTTTATGTTATTAAACGTCCTTTACAGGCCGTTTTATTCGCTTGAAATAGCCAAGCATATTGTTGAGAGCGCCAAGTAACATATAGAGCGCCGAGGCGTGAAAGCAGAAATGCCTTCATCTTCGGCGCTCTTTTATTTATATTAGGAATTTTCTTATGGCTATATCGTTACATACCATTACCTAATGTGCAACACATTAATGGTTTAAGGAATAAGGATTGATCCATTGAGGGCCGTCTCTGTAGAATAGCAAGTTGCCACACCCACTATTCAGGAGGCTGCCTCAATGGATCGAGATGATTTTATCATTACTGTCTACTGTCTG
>JAFAZH010000013.1 GCA_019239895.1 Abditibacteriaceae bacterium
GTTGAGCAATGCGGGCACCGGCACCTGGAGCGGTGGCGGCAACATCGATGTGGAAAATAGTGCGGCCATCAACAACAGCGGCACGTTCACCGTGCAGACGGATGCCTCCATAGTGCATGTGACTGGCAACCTGTCCTCCTTCAATAATAGCGGCACTCTGGGGTTCGCGGGGGCGACGCGCGTCCTGCCTCTCGGTGCGAACTTCGTTCAATCGGCTACTGGGGTTCTCAACATGCGTATCTCCGGGATCACGAAGTTCGATCAGATCCAGGCTGGCGGCACGGTCGCACTGGATGGTACCCTCAACGTGACGGAGATCAGCGGATTTATCGCCGATGCCGCTACGAGCTTTCCCCTCATTACCCATCCATCAGGTGCGCGCAGCGGTGTCTTTGCCGACGTCGAAGGTGCCGCTAACATAGCGTATAATCCGAATGACGTAAGTGTTTCAGGCGTCGGGCAACCTGCGCCACCGACTATCTCTAATTTCATCCCGGCGGCCGGGCCAGTGGGCACCACAGTAACGATCAACGGCACCCACTTCAGCGGCATCACCGCGGTTACATTCAACGGAACCGCAGCCACGTTTACCGTAGTCTCTCCCACGCAGATTACCACGCAGGTGCCCGCTGGTGCGAGCACTGGCCGCATTCGCGTGACGAACGCCGCTGGCACAGGTACCAGCAGCACCGACTTCGTCGTCAGCACCATTACGCTGAGTGTCAGTCCCAACACGTTCAGTGAAGGGGCGGGAGCCAATGCCGCGACAGGCACCGTCACGCTCAATGCTGCGATTGGCAGCGATGTTAATATCGCCATCGCCAGCGATAACACGAACTTAGTGACGGTTACTCCCGGCAGTGTCACCATTCCTGCCGGTCAAACCACAGCCTCCTTCGCCGTCGGAGCCGTGGATAATGCAGTAGCGGGAGCCAATCCGCCAGTGCATATCACAGCCACCGCGCAGAATGTAAGCATCAACCCCAGTAGCACTACGGTGAACGTCACCGATAACGATAGCCCCGGCATCACCGTCACGCCTACGGGTGGCCTGTTTACGAAAGAGAATGGCCAGACCGATAGCTTCTCGGTGCGCCTGAATAGCCAGCCAACAGATAATGTGACCATTGCCCTATCCAGTAGCAATACTCAGGAAGGCACGGTGTCTCCGACGACTTTAGTCTTCACGCCGCAAAACTGGAACAGCTTCCAGAAAGTCACCGTCACAGGGGTGCCGGATGGCCTGGCCGATGGCGACCAGAATTACACTATTATCACCGCTCCGGCAGTGAGTAACGATCCTAACTACAACGGGATGAATGCCCCCGATGTGGGTGCCACTAATGTTAATGTGGATGTGCCGACGCTGACGCTCACGCTCAACGATAGCACCTCTTATCCTCTGCAAGTAACCGAGGGTGCCACTGTCACTGGCAAGGTGACTTGCAATGTACCGCATAGCGGTAATCTGGTGGTATTACTGGGTAGCAGTAGCCCTGACGGGACGATTAACGTCCCCGGCAGTGTCCCCATTCCGGCAGGACAGACTGCGGCCACCTTCACCATCACCACGACGGATGACGCACTGGCGCAGGGCACCCGTAACACCACCATTACGGCGAAGACTCAGGATAACGCATTGAGTGATGCCAAAGCCTTAGCGGTGCTGGATAACGACACGCCGCAGCTTAGCCTCACCCTCGGTGCGGCTCAACTCGTGGGATCGAAGAACCTCCGATCCCAGGAAGGTGTGCCCGTAACCGGAACGCTCACCCGCAACACCATTGGGGCAGCGACGGTTACGCTGTCCAGCAGCAACCCGGCAGTGCCAGTGCCCGCTACAGCCACTTTCGCCGCCGGGCAACTGACCACGACCTTCACCATTGTGACCACTGATGACCAGGTGGCGCAGGACGACCGTACCACAACCATCACCGCAACGTCGCAGGGTCTCAGCGACAGCGCCATCTTGACCGTTGTGGATAATGACGTACCAACCCTGTCCTTGAAGCTGGCTCAGACCACCATCTCCGAGACGGGCAGCACGGTGGCCACGCTGACACGCAACACGCCCAACGACCAGCCGCTAGAGGTCAGCCTGAGCATCGCCAATACCGTTACGGGTCAGGCGGCTCCGGCCAAATTCACCGATAATGGTGGTAACGCCATCACCAGTATCACTATTCCAGCGGGCAGCGACTCCGTAACTTTCAAGGTGGTCGGCGTGGATGATGGCGTGGTGACAACGGCCAACAAGACGGGCACGATTTCGGCGAAGGCGACGACAGCCACCGAAACCCTGACGGCGACGCCAGTCACCATTACAGTTACTAACAGCGATGTTGCGCCGCCGCCGATTCCGGCTCCGACGATTAGCAGCCTGAGTCCGGCCAGTGGGCCAGTGGGTAGCCTGGTGACGATTAATGGAACGAATCTCGATGGCGCGACCGTTAAGTTTGGCACAGTGGTGGCTACGGTCAGTGCGGCACTCTCCTCGGCCACGCAGTTAGTGGTGACAGTGCCAACCGGAGTCAAGGTGGGCAGCACCACGGTGGCCGTAACCACACCTTCTGGCAGTGCCAGCAAAGCCTTTACGGTCACGCCTCCGCCCACCCAGACCTTCAGCATCAGCGGTTCGGTGCTGCAAGGCACCAAGGGTGTCGCGGGTGCTAAAGTGCTGCTGATTCCCGTCACTGGCCCGCTCACCTTGCCCACGATCCAGGGCATTGTGCTGAACGTGCTGCGTGCTCCAACCCTTGTTACGCAAGTGGCGGTGGATGCACACGGCAACTATAGCTTCAAGGGCCTCGCGCCTGGCAGCTATCTGGTAGCACCTTACAAACCGGGCACGGCCTTTACCACCACTCCCTACCGCACCGGTGCGGCCCTGGTGCCTTACAAGGTCATCACGGTGACAGCGGCCAGGATAGGTGATGTGCTGGGCGTTAACTTCCTGGCACAGAAGGTGGATAGCGTCAAGCCAGTGGTGACGGTGGTCAATCCCGGTGGTAAAGCCGTCTTCACGCCCACCAGTGTGCCCACCGCCACCGGTGTAGCGACTGATGCGGATAGTGGTGTGCTGGGTGTTGGGGTGGTGCTAGCGCAGGTCAATAGCCTCAGCTTGACCAGCCTCAAGGTCAGCTTCTACAACTGGGTCACCAACCGCTTTGATGCCCCCACGACTCTCACCTTGAGCAGCAACCCATTGGCTGCCCTCAAGCCTGAAGAGATCAAAGTAGCACCGCTGACGGGCACTCCGGCCAAGAGCAATTGGAGTCTGGCCCTGCCGCATACCTTGAATGCAGGCAGCTACCGGGTGATTCCTCTGGCCGTGGATAAGGCATTGAACCTGGGCTATCCTTCAATTATTACCTCACAGGGCAACTTCACTGTCACCAGTGCCCTCAGCACGGCGCAGGCTCCTGCCGCAGTATCCCCGGTGCAACTCTCGACAGGCACAGCGAGTGTGGCAAAGGGCAGCGTGACGTTGAAGTTCATCGGTGGCTTAGATGCCGATACCGCCAGTGATGCTGCGCATTACACGGTTGCAGTTAATGGCGATGCGGTGCCAGTGGAGAGTGCCGGTTATGATGCTACCAACCACTCTGTCACGCTGAGTTTGCCCGAAGGGGCGTTGCAAAATGGTGACAGGGTGGTGGTCAGTTGGCAGGGCTTACTCGATGAACAAGGTCGCACCCTGGACGGGAAAACCAATGCCTTAAATGCTCACTAAATAACTCTATGTTGGTACGCGCAGAACATGCATCAGCATAGAATAGAAGGGATGCCTCCAAGTGGAGGCATCCCTTCTTGACTTAGAGGTTCTAACGAAATGAAATGAGCCATGTCGTAGAAGTTACCCGTCATGTTGAGCTAAGAAACATCTTGTTAGTGATAGTCTTTCCTCACTGCTAAGCACGAGATGTTTCTTAGCTCAACATGACGGGTCTCTGAAGGTTGCTCTCTCCTCTTTTGTTAGGCATCTTAGTCCTTCGTTCTGTATTTTGATAATTTTATATGTGCAGACTATAATGGCCGTAGCTCCGCTCATTACCCGTATAAGGGCATTAACTCGCATACTATGACAGTGGCAATATTATAGTAGACTGAAGTTATTCAACTGTTCAGCCATTGCTTGAGAAAGTTCCCCGGCTAAAAGTCCGACTCCAACGTCCTGTGCCCGCTTTCATTGCTCTCAGCTTTGCTGGTTATGGCGCAACGTAAGCTTTGGGTGCTATGCCCCAGGCAGCATGAGCAGGTAAAGCAAAATCTGTGAAAGGTTCCAAATGTTCAGAACTGCTTCGCATGAGATGTTCAAACTCAAATTGTTAGGTCTGTTGCGTCCCTTAATGGTGGCAGGCATGATTTTGTTAGGTGCAGGTGTAGTTCACGCCGCGACTTACACCTACACAGGCAACTCCAACACTTATCTGGATAGCAACGGCTCCTGCGCGGCGGGCGGCGGTGGTACCAACCTCTGGAGCGACCCGCGCAACTGGGCGCCACCTTGCGGCAACGCTGGCCCGCCCGGCCCCGGCGACAGCGCCACCATTGGCGATTTCACCGTCAACGTGGATACCAACGTCACCGTCGGCGACCTGACTTTCAGCCCGGCAGCAACTTCCGGCAATGCCATCTATGTCAGCAACAATGCGACGCTGACCAGCACCGGCACCTTCACCTGGATCGCGGGTGGTTTAGGCAATGCTCCCGGCTACGGCGTCACTACCCCCAGCGGCACATTTCACATTGCGCCCGGCGGACAGTGGGTGATCAGCGGCGCGGCGGATAAACGCTTCTCTGAGTCGTTTGATACAGTCATCAACGATGGCAGTGCCACCTGGAGCGGGGGCAACATTCACCTGTATCAGTCTGGAAATAAGCCAGCAATCACCAATAACGGCACCTTCACGGCGACTACGGATGCGAGTTTGATTGAAGATACGGCCATCGGCCTTGACCCAATTGGTTTTGTGAACAACGGCACCTTTCGTAAGACAGGCGGGGGCGGCATAACCAACGTTAGCTGGGCCTTTACTAATCATGGCCTTGTAGATGCTCAGATGGGCAGCATCGCCCTTGCTGGTGGCATCGAGAATGGCGGCATGAATGGTTATGCCCACATTCACGACGGCACCTTTAATGCCGCCGCAGGCGCAACTGGTTGACTTCGCGGGGAATACGCATTTAGTAGGCGACGCTACACGCTTCACGGGTGCAGGTCGGGTGCGGCTAACTGCGGGCATCTTGCAAACGGCAGGCAATGCTCAAATCGGCACGCCGACCGCGCCAGGCAACTTCGAGATTGCTGGCGGCGGTCTTAATCCTGGCAGCAATTCGGGCGGGCAGGGCATCACGCCAACGGGTAGCCTGGTGTGTAGTTCTGGCAGCACGCTTTATCTGACGGGCGGCAACATTGGTGGGCCGATTAATGTGCAAGCGGGTGGCACCGCCAACTGGACAGGCGGCGAACTCGACGGCATCTGGAACATTGCTGCCAGTGGTGCCATTCTCAACATCGGTGGCACCGGCACGCGCACCATTCAGGCTTACGGGTTGGCTAATTATGGCAACCAGAACCTGCCAGGTGTCCTCAACAATGCTGGCACCACTATTTGGAGCGGCACCTGCAATATTGATATTCAAAATCGCGATACCGGCACTGGCACGCGCGGGGCTATCAACAACAGCGGCACTTTTATCGCTCAAAATGACCAGACATTCACTGGCGGCGGCACCTTCACTAACACCGGCACCTTGCGCAAGCAGGGTAGCAATGGTGTGACAAACTTCGGCGAGACGTACTTGTCTGCTGTCTCGTTGAACAACAGCGGCACGCTGGATATTCAAAGCGGCATCCTGAGTTTGAATGCGATTAACCACAACCTACGCAGTGGGGTAGTGTTCAGTGGTGCCGGGCGCACGCGCCTCAACAGTGGCAGCTTCAACGCCGTTGGCAACTTCTCCTTTGCCAACGGCGGCACCTTTGAACTGGCTGGCGGCAACCTGAGCGCACCGGGGGGCAGCACGGCAGTCGCGCCTGCAACCTTTGGCGACTCCGGCACATTTCTCTGGACGGGCGGCGAAATTGACGCTGTGGTGAATATTGGTTCCGCCACAAGTCTCAGCATGAGCAGCACGGCGGATAAAACTCTCAACGGCTACGGGCAGGGCAACTACGGCAATGTGAATCAACCCGGCATCCTCAACAACGCTGGCACGGCCACCTGGACGGGTGCCAGTAATATCGTAGGCCAGAATGGAGGGAATTTTGGTGCTCTCTTCAACAACCAGATCGGCGGCGTTTTCAACGCGCAGAGCGGCGCTGGCTTTAACGCGAACTTCTCCAACGCAGGCATTGTCAACATCGGCAGCGCGAGCAGCCTAACCGTCCCCGGTGTCTTCAAACTGGGAGTAACTTTATGCAGACCTCCAGGGGAACCCTTAACGTGAAGCTGGGCGGCATCAGTGCGGGCACCCAGTTCGATCAACTGGAAATTAGCGGTGGCAGCGCCACCTTGGGCGGCACCTTAAACGTAAGTCTTATTAACGGCTTTCATCCGGCGGCTACAACTCGGTTCAAGATCATCAGCGGTACTTACAGCGGACGCTTTGCAACCGTGAATGGCCCCTTCACCGTTGATTATGCCAGCGATGGCGTGTATCTCAAGCTCAACACGGTGGCACCGCTGATTACGAGTTTCACCCCTGGCAGCGGCTTAGTTGGCGCAACTGTGACCATCAGCGGCACCAACCTAAGCGGTGCTACCGTCTTCTTCAATGGTGTGCGTGCAACGCTGAACACTGCCCAATCTTCGGCCTCCCGCCTGGTAGTGACGGTGCCGAATGGCGCAACGACTGGCCCCATTCAGGTCGTCACCAGTAAGGGTAGCTTTACCAGTGCCACTAAATTCACCGTGACCCAAATAGTGCGCTATATCATCAGTGGCAGCATTAGCAGCGGCACGGCTCCCATTCCTGGGGTGAGTGGCCCGGTGCCCAACGTGCCTGTCTTCTTGCTCACCCGCACGAACTTGTCCGCTCTGGCAGCCGTGCTTTCCAACCCGGCTTTAATAGCGAACAGTGCAGCTCTTATCAGCCGCACCACCACTAATGCAGCCGGACAGTATAGCTTCAGTGCCTTGCCTGGCTCCTACTATGTGGTGCCCGCTCAACCCGGTGTCTTCTTCACCTCTGCCTTTCGCGCGGTGACGGTGAGTAATGCCGCTGTGCCCAATCAGAACTTCTCCGGTGCGGGGGTAGATAATACGGCTCCAACGGTCACCATCAGCACGGCCACGGCGACGACTGCCAATGGTAAGGCAAGTGATGGCACCACTGGTAGTGGCATTTTGACAGTGGTGGTAACGCTGCAAAACTCGTCTAACCAGTATCTCAACTGGACTGCCACGAGTAGCACGCCTCAATTTACAGCTAACGCCGTGGCGGGGAGTTATAAGCTTGCTAATGCTGCGGGTAGCACAACTCCGATTCTGAACCTGAATAAGATCAGTTCGCAGAGTTGGTCTGTGACACTGCCAGCCAAGTTACCCACTGGCAGTTATCGTCTCACCGTGCGGGCCATAGACCGAGCTTTTCGCATTAGCGTGCCTGCAACGCAGGTGATTGTCGTTAAAGCGGCTGCGGATGTGGCTGTGGTATCGGCTGCATCTCCGGTAGACGTATCGAGCGCCACCTTTAATGTCAGCCAGGGGAGCCTGGGCTTACGTTTCAACGGCGACTTAGAGGCTCAAAGTGCCAGTGACACCCTTCACTACACCGTTACAGTTAATGGTAACCCGGTGACGGTGGAGAGTGCCGGATATAATGCTACCAACCACTCTGTCACGCTGAGTTTGCCCGAAGGGGCGTTGCAAAATGGTGATAGGGTGGTGGTCAGTTGGCAGGGCTTACTCGATGAACAAGGTCGCACCCTGGACGGGGAAACTGGTGTATTGCCTGTTCATTAATGGTATCCGGCTCACATCTATAGCACTTAGAGGATAAGAGGCTACAGACAATCTCGGTGGGCAAGTCTCCTCGTCTATCCCACCGTGTAGCCATCCACTCGCTAACTGCTATAGTTCTTGTATTTAGCTTTTAGCTGTCAAAGTGGCTGCACTTTTATGACTTTTGAATCTCTAATGACATAATGTTGATGAACCCTCCCCCAGCCCCTCCCGTTGGAGGGGAGCTTGGTTCCTCCCCCGCTGGGGGAGGTGAGGTGGGGGTCTTTAGGTCTTTAGATTCGCAAAGATCATAAAAGTGCAGCCACTTTGGTCTGAGTGCCGTTTATTTCAAATGGGGAAGTTGCGGTTTGAGATAAATTCGTCTTAAAATGTAAATAGCATGGATGTTATTTAGTCTGCGCTTTAAAGCATAATTTATGGTCAGAGAGCTAGCCACATAAAGGGAAAGCAGGGAAAGCGATGCTGAAATCACAACGCGCGACTTTTGTCTCGCTGGCCGTTGCCCTGGATATTTTTGGGTTGTCTTTGGCTTTTGCCCTGGCCTGGGTGCTGCGCGAATCATTGGGGGATTTTGTAGTATGGGTCGGACATGGCTTGCATTACCCCGTTAAAGGCATGGTGCGCCATAGTCATAAACTCCCGGAATTCTACCGCATCGTTCTCTCCCGCAATCCCCTGGTAAATACGCGCCACCATTTGTGGATGCTCTGCATCTCGCTGCCCTCCTGGTTGTTCTTCCTTAATATGCAGCGCGGCTATGACCCACAGGCACGCCGTAGCCCCCGTCAAGAGTTTGCCATCTGCGCGTATGCTGGTATGCTTGGCACTGTCGTTATGATGGTCTTTATGGTGCTGGCCAAGTACGATGTCAGTCGCCTGCTCCTAGTCGGCTTTTGGGTGCTGGGCACCCTCTCTTTATGGTGCTCTCATGCGGTCTTGCTGCCTGCGGTGCTGCACCACAGACGCCAGCCACGCCGCAACATGATTGTTATTGGCAATCAAGCCGCCGCGCGGCAGTTTAAAGAAATCCTCAATACCCCGGCTTATCACGGCAGCCATCTGCTAGGTTTCGTTTCTAATGTGGGGCCAGTTCAGACGGATGCTAATAGTGCTGCGGAATTTCGTCACTTAGGTAACTTAAATGAACTGGCTGAGGTGTTAGACCGAGAAGTCATTGATGAAGTGATTTTAGTGCGGTCGCAAACGGATGCTGTTAGCGGTCAGGGCGAAGCCTCGCAACGCTGGGGCGATATTCTAGAATTATGCTTGCAGCGTGGCCGCACGGTGAGCTTGGTAGATGATATGGTGCCGCCTGTGAACGCCAAAGTTGAAGCGGCAATGATTGGCACTTTGCCGACCTTAGTGCTGCATAATACCCCACAGAACCCGGTGTCTCTGGCAGTTAAAGGTGCAATGGATCGTGTTATTGCGGCAGTATCGTTGTTGTTACTGTCCCCCCTCTTTGCGGCCATTGCGCTGGCTATCAAATTGACTTCGCCGGGGCCGATATTCTTCTCCCAGAAGCGTGTTGGCTTGAATGGGCGGCTCTTCAACTTCTATAAGTTCCGCTCGATGGTCATCAACGCGGAAGAGATTCTGGAGAAAA
Organism: Abditibacteriaceae bacterium; assembly: GCA_019239895.1. Taxonomy (GTDB): domain Bacteria; phylum Armatimonadota; class Abditibacteriia; order Abditibacteriales; family Abditibacteriaceae; genus JAFAZH01. The sequence continues at coordinate 9,577 of JAFAZH010000013.1, forward strand.
ATCGTGCCGAATGGGAGCAGCATAATAAGATGAGTGGTGGCTTCTTCAAATGGGAAGATGACCCGCGCATTACCAAGGTCGGCAGGTTCATCCGCAAGTATTCCTTAGATGAACTCCCCCAGTTATGGAATGTGCTGCGCGGCGATATGAGCCTGGTCGGGCCACGCCCACCACTGCCCAAGGAAGTGGCTCAATTGCAGCCGTGGCAACGTCGCAAACTCAGCGTCAAAGGCGGCTTAACGTGCTTATGGCAGGTCAGTGGCCGCAACGAGATTGACACCGATGAGTGGATGCGCCTCGACCTCGAATACATTGACAATTGGAGCCTGTGGCTCGATGTCAAGCTTCTCTTGAAGACGGTTAAAGTGCTGGTGAAACCTAAAGGCGCAAGCTAAACCCTCACTAACACCTTTCAACACAAAGCACACGAAGATTGCACAAAGAACACAAAAGAGAGTGGAGGATGGAGGATGAAAAACGTAATAGTAACGTGGCTCCTCTATCCTCAATCCTGCTTTTAACTTTGTGCCCTTTGTGTAATCTTCGTGTGCTTTGTGTTGAAAAAGACTACTCCTACTACCCCTTTCCTTCTGCCGCCCATACAAAGCCGCGTTTCATGATCGTATAAGTGGGTTCTTCCGCCATCATTGCGGCGCGGTGGCCTAGCGAATTGTAGAACACGCGGCCATTGCCCCACATCTTTGTCCAGATGACTGGCATATCCACTTCGCCGTTGCGCAGGTGCGGGCCGTCGGCAATGGGGAAGCGCGTTGTGGCTAAGACTTTGACTGCCGGGTCTACGTGCATGTAATACTGCTCGCTGCTGACTTCAAAAGGCGTGACGCCCCTGGTGATGGGATGCTCTTCTTGAGTGACACGCACAATGTAGCGCACTCCATCGTTACCGGGATGCGCGACCCACTGGCCACCCGTCATAAACTGCCAGTCCGTGTTTTCGCGGAAAGCATCACACATGCCCCCATGACAACCTGCCAGACCGACACCTCCTGCGACGGCGGCTAATACGGGTTGCACCTGCGCCCCCGTAATTTGTCCCATTGTCCAGATTGGCACGATGAGATCTAAAGCTGTCAAGTCTTGTTGGACAAAGGCATCCAACGTATCAGAGACCTCAACGGAGAAATCAGACTCTTCCAGAGCTTTCTTGAAAACTTCAGCTAGCTGTTTAGGCTCATGGCCTTCCCATCCACCCTGGACAATTAAGGCTTTCTTCATGACGTTATTACTCCTCAAATTTACAGTTACTTTAAGTGGTTATCCAGCCAGCAAGTATACAGTTTGAGGTAAGAGAAGGGCAGTTCGAGAGCAGATATTAGAAAAAATTAGGAACAAATGGCAAAAGGAATTGTCTTACCCCACCGATACATTCGCCGCCATCGCTCTAAATATGTATAGAAATTTGCCATTGACTCAACTTTTGCCCCCGCGTCCTATCGTCTGGAGCGCGGTCGTCGCCAGCACCTGGTGCGCCTTGACGACGGGGGTAGCGCGGGCCGATGCACCTCCTAATCAAACCGTTCCTAATCAACCAGTTCCAATCCAGCCAGCTCCCAACCCGATGCAGCCCGTGGGACGACCCGCTCCCTGGAAAGAAACGCCACTCTGGAAGAACATTGATCCCGCGCCGCCACAGACGGTCTCCGATCATGACATGCAAATGGCATTGATTAACTCAACACCGATTCTCAGCCGTTTGCGGGACTGGCGCGATACCGCACGCGGCAGGGGCCAAAGCCCCCGCCAGGAATGGAAATTGGGTTCTATCGGCCAGAATGCGCTTGAGTTGCAAGTGGGAGCCGGAGCCGTCCCCGCTTTTGCCCTGGCGGGCTTTGATGCTAATGTCGCCAGTGTCGGATTGAAGTTAGGCAAAGTCGCTGTCGGCTCAACCGCACCCAACAGCAGTCTTAATAATGCCTTACGCTCCTACGATGCATTTATGGCTGGCGCACCAACAACGCCTCCCGCCACTGATGGCTCGCAAATGACGTGGCTGACGGCACGCCCCGTAGAAGGTCGTGCTGGCAAGGTAGACTTATTATTAGCGCAGGGCAAGCGCGATTTAACACCGGGTCAAAAAGACGACAAGAAGTTTGCCGAAGGCACCGTTTACGGGGCCGGAGGCGATTTAGCGGTGACTTCAACCTGGCGCTTGCATGGTGAGTGGCTTAATAGTCAATTATCGGAACAAGATAAAGCGGCTGCGGGCTGGAAAGTTGGCTTAGAGGGGCCGTTACGTCATCCGTGGGGCGAAGCGAAGGTCTCAGCCGCCTATAACAGCACCGAAGCCGGATTTGCGCCCTTCGCAGCGGGGGCTTCCACGCCAGGCGCAGTTCCCACCGCGGATAATCAGAATGGGCAAGTGACAGTGCAGCAGGATGTGGCCATTGGCAAACTCAAAGGCACCACACAGGTGGCAGCCATCCAGACGGCGCAACAAACGGCGCAGGCTGCGACCGCTGCGCCCATTTTGCAAAAGAGCCAGGCCGATACCCTCGGCGGCAAAGCTGATTTGCGCTTCCAGGTTTCGCCCTCAGTGGCTCTGTTAGGTAAACACGAAGAGAATGCCACCACAGAACATGCCTTGACGCTTTCTAATGCGGATAATACCATCACTCCTGCACCGGACAAGCTGAATCAAAACGTGGCCAGTGATGTGGGGGTCGAGCTAAAACTGTCGCACTCGTTGGCCCTTGCCGTCACCACAGGCCAGACGCGTACTGGCAACTCGCTCCTGCGCCCGGGTGCGGACACTCCTGACCCGGTGCTGCTGCAAGACGAAAATCGTACAGCAGTAAGCTTGCAACGCAAAACGGGTGGCGGCATGTGGGGTATATCGGTGGGGCAGCGGGCCATCGCTGATGCCCTCAAGGATGCCTCGAATGTGCATAGCCAAGATCTGCAATTACAGGCAGAGCGTCAGTTATTCTCCTGGTTGAGACTTAAAGGCGCAGTTGGCTTCTCTAATCAGAATGACATTGTGCAGCGTTTGGCCGATAATCACACCCAACGCAGTGCCGAAGCCCAACTCGCCCTGCCGTTCCTGGGTCGCTTTAATATGAAGTACAGTGATGCCGATGGCGCGCATGGCCCCTTGGATGCCATGACCAACACCAATGGCAGCCGTCAATATGGCATTAGCTACAATCTGGGCAACACCGATGGCAAAGGTGGCCTGGGTTTAGCGGTTGAATACGCCAAGCAAGAGGGGGTCGCCGCTGATTCCCTGGCGAAGTGGCGCGTTGGGATTACTTATCGATGATAAGATAAGTAGCAAGTATAAGCCTGTCTCTTGCATGAGTATCAGGGGGTGTCATTTCGACCGGAGCGAAGCATGAGCGCAGTGGAGAAATCTTAGCTAAGTTGTCCATCAAAGATTCCTCCACTGCGCTACCACTCTGCTCGGCATGACATCAAACCTGACTTATCCAAGAGGTCTAATGTAAATTCTGCACTTTCAAAAGTGCAAAACAAGTCTGTTGCCCACCCTGTAGCGTATATTGACTCTGACTGTGCCTCTCCATCCTAAATCTTACTATCTCCTACAAGGGATCTGTTAATAGCTGGTGACTACAAAAATTAGACCCATTCTCTCACAGGAATGCTTAATAAGGTTTAATAATGGCTCAATGTGGGTATAATATCATATACCCCATTGTCACTAGTGAGTTTGACTGGTGAAATTAAGAGGCCCACTCCGTGAAAAAGACCTATTGCTATTCTTCCATTCTTGTTTTATGTACTCTATTGGGTGTCTCAGCATTAAGTTTAGTGCTGCATAATGAAGGCACCCGACCGAGGCTAGCTTGGCCTGCCGTGCGTTCGGCAGCTATGCAGCAGCAATCATTGCCGTTGCAAGAGGTGGCGGCGGCGCTAAAGCAACGGCACCCAACGACGCCAGCACAGCAGGCAGCTCGGCAAATCTACCTGAATCAGCCTCTCAGTTTTGTGGCTAATGGTGGGCAAACGAACAGTCGCGTTAAATTTCTGGCACAGGGTAGCGGCTATAACTTGTTCCTGACGGCAGATGAAGCTGTATTGTCGCTACACAAGAAAGCAGGCGCGCGGCTAAAGGATGCAAGGCAAGAACCTAAAGCTTCAGCCGTGCGCCTATTGCCTTCATCACCTGAAAACGCTGCGGTGTTGCGCTTGAAGTTAGTGGGCGCGAACTCCCAGGCACCAGTTGAGGGTGTGCATAAGCTGCGGGGCAAGAGCAACTATTTCATAGGCAACGATCCCCGGCAGTGGCACACGGATGTAGCGCATTATGCCCAGGTGCAATATCAGCAGGTATATCCCGGCATTGATTTGATTTACTATGGTAATCAGCGACAACTCGAATATGACTTTAAGGTCGCTCCAGGGGCCAACCCAGGGCAGATTCGTCTGGATGTTAATGGGGCGAAGCACGTAAAGGTAAACCAGCACGGCCAGTTGGTGTTAGATACCGGGCAGGGCGAAGTGGTTCAACATCCGCCAGTTGTCTATCAGACTATAGATGGTCAGAGAAAATCGGTGGATGGGCAATATGAACTGCAAGGCTCCCATCAAGTCGGGTTTCGTCTCGCGGCTTACGATACCGATAAGCCGTTGATTATTGATCCTATCTTAAGTTACTCAACCTATCTCGGTGGCAGTTCGCCGGACGAGGCCCATGCGGTGGCGGTTGATATTTCCGGTTCTATTTATGTAACGGGCAGTACAGCATCAAGTGATTTTCCCGTCACGGCTCAGGTGGCGCAAGGCTCACTTTCTAGTACTAACGGCAATGCCTTTGTCACTAAAATTGATGCTTCTGGCAATCTCATTTACTCCACTTATTTGGGCGGTGGCTCGCCCGGTGTGGATAATGGGGAAGGCATTGCAGTAGATGGTCAAGGCAATGCCTACATTACGGGTTTTACAGCATCCACCAGCTTTCCTGTGGCCAGTTCTGGTTTCGCAGGGCCACAGCAGCAGTATTATGGCAATTACCCGCCGCCATCGAATGGCCCTGCTACGAACAATGGAGATGCCTTTGTCACCAAACTCAGTCCCGATGGTAAAACTCTTGTCTATTCCACTTACTTCGGCGGCTATGAATTTGATGAGGCCCATGCTATTGCCATTGATAATCTGGGGCAAGCTTATATTACTGGTGAAACAACGGCTAAGAGCTTCCCGAATAACCCATATTTCCCGACCAGTAACGCCTTTATGAAGTCTTTCTCCGGGAGCAAGACAAGTTTCGTCGTGAAATATAATACGACTGGCGATACGTTGCTGTATGCCACTTTTCTTGGTGGCTCTGTGAACAACACCACCATAGGCTCCGGTATTGCCCTGGATAGCTCTAATAATATTTATGTAACGGGCAGCACGACGGCCACTGACTTCCCCACTTCGTCTGGCTGCATCCAGGCTACGCGGAGTGGGCCGCAGGATGCTTTTGTCACTAAACTTGACTCCACGCAGAGCGGCGCTAATTCACTGCTTTACTCCACTTACCTGGGCGGTACTGGGAGTGAATCGGGGGTAGCCCTTAAAGTGGATGGTAACGGTAATGCTATTGTGGTGGGGATGACGGGGTCTACTAACTTCCCCACCAAACAGGCTTTGCAACCGAGCAATGCCGGTAACACCAATGCTTTTCTGACCAAGTTAAATACCACAGGCACTGGACTCATCTTTTCCACTTATTTTGGGGGTGGGGGAGATGACATCGTTTCAGCGATGGATACCGACCCACAGGGTAACATCTATTTGACCGGGTACACCACTTTCCGCGACATCCCGCTCAAAAGTCCTATTCAATCGGATACACGCGGCAAAGCTGATGCCTTTATTACCAAGTTCGACTCAACAGCCTCCTCCCTCGTCTACTCGACCTATCTGGGGGGCAGTGATAATGATAATGGGTACGGCATTGCGACAGATCGTTTCAATAATGCCTATATTGTTGGCTCCACTGCCTCCTCGGACTTTCCTCTCCAGAATGGCTCTATCTATCGTGGGCCGGTGGATGGTTTCATTGCCCGCATCAATGATGCGCCGCCCTTCACGGTTAATACCACCGATGATGGCCAGAACACAGGAAAAGTCACTCTGCGCCAGGCCATCACCAGTGCTAATGGCCGCCCGGGTAGTACCATTGTTTTTAATATTCCCAAAACTGATCCAGGTTTTGACGGACAAGTTTTTACTATTCATCCCACCAGCGCGTTGCCTACTATCACTGCCAACAACACTACGATTGATGGCACCTCGCAGACCCACTTCAGTGGGGATACAAATACGGCAGGGCCAGAAATCGTCTTGAGTGGCTCTCAAATACCTTCGGCACTTTCCACCACTGATGGGCTAACGCTGAGCGGTTCAGTTTGCACTGTGACGGGACTGGTGATCAACGGCTTTAATCATGCCATTAATATTACCGGGACTTCCGCTAATCACAACTGGATAGAAGGTAATTACATCGGTACCGACCCGACCGGCACAACGGCGGTTGCTAATACAGTAGGCGTTACTCTGTCTGTCGCTCCTGGTGGTACTGTTAATAATAACTTGATTGGCGGCTTTCAACCCAGCGCCACCAATATCATTGCTTATAACCTTCAAGATGGGGTGCAAGTCATCGCTCCCTTGTCACCCAGCCAGGGCGTTAGCCTCCAAAACGTCATTCGTGGCAACCGTATCTTTAGTAATGGTGGGATCGGCATAAATCTTATGGCAACTGGGGACGATCCCAACACTGTCACAGAAAATGATACGAGAGGGCATAGTGGTGGTGGCAACACCTTCCAGAACTTCCCGGTGCTCTCAGATGTAACGACACTCGATGGTAAGACCTATACTAAAGGTTTCATCTCTGCTACACCTAACGCCAATTACGATATAGATTTCTATCGTAACAGCAGTGCTGATGGCAGCGGTTATGGTGAGGGGGAATTTTCCTTTGGGACGCAGCGAGTAACCACGGATAACACTGGTCGCGCGCCTATCAACTTCAGCACCACCGGTGATCTAACGGGTCAATTTGTGACGGCCTTGGCGACCAGTGAGTTTGGTAGCACCAGTGAATTCAGCAAGGCCCTGGTGGTTGTTCCCGGCGTGCTGTCGTTAAGTGTTAATCCAGGAACTATTAGCGAGACTGCTGGTGCTGGTGCTGCCACAGGTACAATCAGCCGCAATACCACCAGCATTGCTCCCCTGGTCATCAATCTGACCAGTAATAACTCTAAAATTATTGTGCCTCAAACCGTCACGATTCCCGCAGGCTCACTTTCTGCCACCTTCCCCATAGATGTTGTAGACAACTTGTTAGTGGATGGTGATGTAACGGTCACGATTACAGCGACAACATTTGGTTTTTCGACCGCCACCGCTCCTATAACAGTGCAGGACAATGATGTGCCAACACTGACTCTATCGGTTAATCCCAGCACTTTCAGTGAGGCCGCCGGGGCTAAAGCCGCTGTGGGCACCATCTCTAGAAATACGCTTTCCAATACAGCACTCACTGTCAATCTGTCTAACAGCGACCCGGCATCTATTACGGTGCCTGCTGCTATCACGATTCCCGCAGGCGCAACCACGGCAACTTTTCAAATTGGTGCCCTCGATAATGCTTTGGTAGATGGCTCGCGGTCAGTGACGCTGACCGCGAGTTCAGATGGATTCAGTCCAGTCACTGCGACGCTGGTGGTTAATGACAATGATGGGCCTACCTTAACCTTGACTGTTAGCCCGAATCTAATCAGTGAAACGGCAGGAGCTAACGCTGTGGTAGGCACTTTGACACGCAACACTGCAACGGATGCACCGTTGGATGTTGCTCTGTCTAACAGTAATGCCAGCAGGCTTACCATGCCTAGTGTTGTCACTATCCCGGCCCAGGCGAGGTCAGTGTCGTTTTACATCGGCACGATTGATAACTCGATTGCTGATGGCGATCAGTCCATAACACTGGTGGCCAGTGTGCCCGGCTTTAATCCCGGCACGGCCATTGTAACTGTGACGGATAATGAAAAGCCGACATTGACGCTAAGTGTTAACACCAACAGTTTTAGCGAAACGGCTGGGCCTAATGCGGCTACGGCTACGCTCACGCGCAATACTCCGGTGGCCGCCGCTCTCACGGTAAATCTGTCTTCCAGTGTGGTCAGGGTAGGCGTGCCTGCTACGGTGACGTTTCCAGTGGGTGCTGCCAGCATAACTTTTCCTGTTGGGGCCTTGGATGACCTAATCGCCGAAGGTGATGAGACGGCTATTATCACTGCCAGTAGCCCTGGCTTTGCTCCGGTTGCGGTTTCTGTCGTTGTAACTGATAATGAAATTCCGACCTTAACTTTAAGTTTCAATGTGCCCACCATCAGTGAGACGCCCGGAGTTAACACTGCGGTCGGCACCGTCACTCGTAACTTTGGCCTGAGCACCGCTTTGTCCGGGAGTTTGACCGCCAGTGACACCAGCGCTGTGGTCATCCCCTCCACTTTTACGATTCCCGCTGGGGCCACTGCTGCGAATTTCACGGTGACTGCTGTGGATGATGCCATAGCTCAGGGCAATCATAGCGTGACCATACAGGCAGTAGCCGGGACTTTGTCGAGTGCGGCTAACATCATGGTGTTGGATAACGATACCCCCACCTTAACCCTTACCCTGCCAAGTGTGATTAGTGAAGGAATCGGCAAAGTTAGCGGCACCATCAGCCGCAACACACCAGTTGGCGCGGCTTTGGTAGTGACACTGCTCAACACGAATAAGCTCAAGGTGCAGGGGCCTGCCACCGTCACAATTCCTGCCGGAGCGAGTAGTGCGACTTTTAGCCTGCGTATTCAATACAACCCGTTGGCTATTGGTTCCACAACAGCTACGCTCACGGCGGTGGCGGCTGGGTTTGTGTCGAAAGCGGTCAAAATGACCATTACCGATGAGGAAGTGCCGACACTTACGCTTAAACTTTCGCCAGATCGCTTTACCGAAGCCAATAATCCTCATGCCGCGCGTGGGGTGCTCTCGCGCAACACCCCAACCACCACAACTTTGACGGCGACTTTGCTGTCGGATGACGCCAATAAAGTTCGCGTCCCCCACCTGATTCAAATTCCGGCTGGTGCCTCGTCCGTGGCCTTTTGGTGCGGCACGGTAGATAATCAGGTGGCAGAAGGCCCCCGCCGTGTTACTGTAACGGCGTTAAGCCCCCACTTTGTGCCTGGTGTAGCGGCTGTTACCGTGCTGGATAATGAGCCGCAAAGCAACTTGAGCCTGGCGGGGCGCGTGGCGATGGGGAGTTCGCCACAAAGTCCTGGTATTGGTGGCGCTACGGTGCAGCTATTTAGTGGCAATGTCTTACTGGATGTTACTACTACCGCCACTAATGGCATTTATAGCTTCCGTGGCTTACTGCCCTCTAGCACCTGCACCGTTATAGTGAGTAAGGATGGGTACCTCTTTACCCCCGCTGTGCATAGCTTTGACCTAAACGCTACGGTTTCCAACATTAATTTTATTGGCGGCCCCCGCCTGACGATAATGGGCAATGTGACACGCCGCAACAGTGATGGCAGCACAACCGGCCTGCCTTCAGTTCTCATCCTAGGACGCAACGGCAATGAGGTGGTGACGGCTCGCACTGATAGCAACGGACTCTATGTGCTGCACCCCCTCAAGGCGGGCACTTTCTTAGTGATGCCCAAGGTATCGCAAACATTCTTTAGCCCATTGGTGCGGAATGCAAGCGTTACTTCGACAAAGCCGACCGTTAGCCGCATGGATTTTGTGGTTGCGGGCAGCGATGATGGCAGTCCTCGGACGACCATTAAAGCCTTAGACAAAGCGTCGAGTGGGCAGCCCTTGACAGTGCATGGAGTGGCTGTAGATAGTGGCGGCACGGCAGATAACAATGGTGTGGGAGTAGCTTATGTAACTGTGGCCCTGGCCCGCTTTGCCACAGCTACCGCAACGACTCCGAACGCTTTCTGGAACTGGCACACCAAGACCTTTATCACAGCGAATGATCCGTTACAGGTGGAGCAGTTGGCCAGTGGCACCACAACCTGGAGCCTGACCGGATTGCCCACTTTACCAGCAGGTTTTTATGGAGTGCGCGCCACCGCAGTGGATGGAGCCAGCAACGCTGGGCCTTCCGATTGGTACACCTTTACAATAGGAACGACCAGTCCCAGAAGTGAAGCATCTGGCATCGTAGTCGGTAGCGGAGCGGCTGGAGCTAAATCTATGCTGTCTATGGCAACTGTGCAACCTGACAGAGTTGTGTTGCGCTTCAAGATGGCTTTAGAGGCAGAAACGGCGGCTGATGCGTCTCACTATGAAGTGCAGGTCAATGGCATGACGGTAGATATTGAGAGTGTGGCTTACAACGGCAGCACGCATAGTGTGACCATCGCTTTAGCGGAAGGGAATTTAAGTGCGGGCGAGGCGGTCGTCATAAAATGGCATGATCTCCCGGATCAACAAGGCCAAGAGGGAGCAGGGCAAACGGGAGTGCTCATTGTTCCATAATAGGGGATTCCCGAACAAGGGAATCCCTCTGGCTGATTTGGCCCCAAATTGGCTATACTCTTGCCGCTTCTTTACTTTTTGTGTAAAATAGTTATTGCGGGAGCGGAGACAATCAGGTAATGAAGTTTCCGAAAAGTGGGCGCCGCGCGACCCACTTTTTGTTTTGTCTATTGCTCTTTTTAGCCACACAGCCCAAGGTTGTTGGCATCTGGTGGAGCGTGAATTGGCGATGGCGATGAAGTCAAAAGTTGTGAAAACTGCCTCTGACATCAATGCGGAGTTATTGGAAGCATTGAAGCGGGTGGCTGATGAGAAGAATATACCGGTTGAGGCCCTAGTCAGTAGCATTGAGGGTGCTCTGGTATCGGCTTACAAAAAAGCCTACGGGGGCACCGGTGCCGTGCGGGTTTCCGCCGATTTTGAAACGAGCACATTTCGCGTATTTGCCCAGAAGCGCGTTGTGCAAGCGGCGCTCAACCCTAACACTGAGATTGCCTGGCGCAATGCTCGTGATATTCAACCTGGCATCAACTTAGGCGAAGAGGTCGAAGAAGAAGTCACTCCCTCTGGCTTCGGACGCATCGCGGCCCAGACCGCCAAGCAGGTGTTATTGCAAAAGTTGCGCGAAGCCGAGCGGGTGCAGGTCGTTTCGGAATATCAGGACAAATCGGGCGAAATGTTCCGGGGCACCGTGCAGCGCATCGAGCGGGGCAATGTCATCATCGCCATTGGCAAAGCCGAAGCGATTCTGCCTCGCCGTGAGCAAGTGCCGGGCGAGGGCTATCGTTTTGGCGATTCGCTTTATGTCTTCGTGGTGGAAGTGCGCAACAGTATGCGCGGCCCCTCCATCACGGTCTCGCGCACTCATCCGGGCCTGGTGCGCCAGTTATTTATGCTGGAAGTGCCCGAAATCGCCGATGGCATCGTCGAACTGAAAAATGTAGCGCGTGAAGCCGGACAGCGCACCAAGATTGCCGTCGCTGCCAATAACCCGGATGTTGATCCGGTGGGTGCGTGTGTGGGGCCGCGTGGAATGCGCGTCGGTAAAGTCGTGGCGGAATTGGGCAATGAGAAGGTGGACATTGTCCGCTGGAACGCTGACCCGATTCTTTATATCACTAATGCCCTCTCGCCCGCGCAGATTTCCAAGGTGATTCTGACCGAAGATGAGGGTAGTGGCGGCGCAACGGGCACCGCCACCGTCATTGTGGCGGAAGACCAGCAGTCGTTAGCTATTGGCAAGCAGGGCCAAAACGTGCGCCTGGCCGCCAAACTCACCGGGTGGCGTATTGATATTCGCACGGAAAAGCAGTATGCCGAAGAGCAGGCCAAGCGCATGTTTAGCCTGGATGGTGACGTGCAGCCAGTGAGTCCAACCGCAGTGCGTGAGTCGCCTGATGAGTTAGCTGGCATTTTCTCGACTGATGGGCTAACGGGTGATGAGAGCAGCACGGCAGAAACCGGTGCGGCTCATAGCATAGACTTGGGCGCGACGGCTCCCGTGCATGATATAGTCGCCTCTGATCTCTTAACAGACACGGTGGAGACCAATGGCGACACTCCGGCGGCTGAAACTCGTGCTGATGAGGCCGGTTCGGTGACGGGTGGGGTATCGAGCGTTGCCCCTGCTAATTCGGTAGAAGCTTAATTTAAATAGGACGCTGATTTCATTCGCTAACTGTGTGCGCTATTTGAACGCTATTGAGGATAAGTTGCGACATAGATAGTCTGTCATTTGAAGTGTTTGTCATTTCGAGCGCAGTGACCAGAGGGAGCGGAGTCGAGAAATCTTGCTGTTGAATAGTAGAGATAAGCTCTCAAGATTCCTCGACTCCGCTAACGCTCCGATAGGAATGATACTGCTACTCATAAGTTGCCACTTGAGTAGCAACTTAGGTTAGTTAAGATAAGCAATAGCGTAAGCTTGCGCCGCGCAGCATAGCGTAACGCAGTTTTGCGTCCTATCCGATAACTTGGTTGAAGTCGCACGAAAGTAGCAACTGAAATAGAATTGGAAGTTGGGGAGCAAGGGCGAGGAGGCGCAGATGCATGGGAGCGAAAGCACGAGTTCTGCGTCTTGTAAAGAGTCCCGATAACCAGACAGCAAGCTCTGATCTCCAGCTTCCAATTCGTACCTGTGTTGGCTGTGGCGCGAAGCGTCCGCAGCGTGTCATGTTGCGTGTGGCATCCTATAAGGGGGCTGTGCCAGTACTTGATAGAAGTTATCGGTCACCGGGACGCGGCGCTTATTTATGCTGCCAGGCCAGTTGCATGGAGCAAGCCTTTAAGCGCCATGCCTTAGAGCGGTCGCTGAAAATTAAGCCGGGTGGCACTGCCGCCTTGAAAGCAGAAATCGAGAAGGTGCTGGCAGACTCAGTAAACGCTATTAAAACCGAGACGTAGCTATGTAAATTAACTTTATACAGCAGCAGCAGTAATAAATAACAGCCGCATGAACTGCGGTAATAGAGACGGTGGCGAGTCGCAGAGCCTGGAGAGGTCATAGCGGCGAAACTGGCCACGAGAAAGGACAGGTTGTCTATGGCAAAGATTAGAATTTACGAACTCGCCAAAGAGCTGCAAGTGCAGCCTAAAGAACTCTTAGAGTTACTCAAGACCATTGGAGTCACGGGCAAGGTGCCGTCGTCTTCGATTGAAGACACAGCGGCTCGCTCGTTGCGCCAGATGGTTGCTAATAAAAACAATCCCGAAGCCGCCCGCGAAGCCGAAGCTCCGGCGGCCCCCAGCACTCCGGCATCTTTCAAGAATTTCCGCACGGAGGGACGCAAGTTTGCGACACCCACAGGGGATACGGCGGATGTTTCCTCTGATGTCATCGAAGATTACCGCGAGCAGGCAGAAGTGCCGGAAGGCGTAATCTTACAGGGGCCTGCTAAATCCGGCCCCGGTGCGCGCCGGGATGCGGTGCGCGATGGTAATAGTGCGGCCCCGCCGCGTGCGACCTCAGCCGGGCCTGCCTTACCAACTCAACCTGCTCCCAATGGCGCGGGAGCCAATGGTGCCGGGAGTAATGGTGCGGGCAGTAACGGCGTGAGTGGCAATGGCGTCAGTGCCAATGGCACGAGTGCCGCACCTGGTGCGCCTGCCACGCCCGCTCCGCCGCGTCCCTCCTTTGCCGAACGCTTTGCGCGCAACCGTGGTGGCCGCCGTGACTTCCGCCGTGGGCGTGATGATCGTGCCGATGCTGGCCCGCGCTTTGGCGACCGCGACTTTCAGGTTGAATCTGCTGAGACCATGCCCACGCTGGCCAGAGGTGAGTCTAAGCCAATCTTGACCTTGCCGCCTTCCATTACGGTGTCTGAACTGGCCGAAAAAATCAATCAGCCTGCCGCGACCCTCATTAAGCGTTTATTCGCTATGAATATCATCCGCTCGGCTAACCAGGCCATTGGAACGGATGTAGCGGGGACGTTGGTGGCACAGTTTGGCTACCAAATGGAAGTCGAGAAGCCGCGCACCGAAACGCTGCACGAGGAGGATCAGGAAGGCGAACTGGTGCCAGTGCCGCCCGTAGTCACCATTATGGGCCACGTTGACCACGGCAAGACCTCTCTGCTTGATATTATTCGTTCCGCTAATGTGCAACGCGGCGAAGCCGGTGGTATTACACAGCGCATTGGTGCTTATGAAACCGAACACAACGGCGAGCGCATCGTGTTCCTGGATACCCCCGGTCACGAAGCGTTTACTCGAATGCGGGCGCGCGGCGCGCACGTCACGGACATCGCTGTTTTAGTGGTGGCTGCCGATGATGGTGTGATGCCCCAAACCCGTGAAGCCGTGGATCATGCTCGCGCCGCGAAAGTGCCCATTATTGTGGCGATGAACAAGATGGATCGTGCCGAGGCCGATCCTAACCGAGTGCGTGGTGAACTGGCTGAGATTGGTCTGATTCCTGAAGATTACGGTGGAGATACAGTGGTCATACCCGTGTCGGCTAAAACCGGTCAGGGCGTCCAGGATTTGCTGGACATGATTCTCCTCGTGGCCGAGTTGCAGGAATTGAAGGCTAACCCCAATGGTTTAGCCACCGGTACGGTTATTGAAGCGCAGCAGGACACGCAACGGGGGCCAGTCGCCACCGTGTTGGTGCATCGTGGCACATTGCATGTGGGCGATCATATTGTGGTGGGTGATGTGTTTGGCCGTGTCCGCGCGATGGTGGATTATAAGGGTGATGCTCTCCAGGAAGCCGGGCCAAAAACTCCCGTTTCCATCACCGGGCTTTCGGCTGTGCCGCACGCCTCGGATACCGTGCGGGCGGTAGCATCCTCGCGGGAAGCACGGGAAATGGCCATGCGCTTTGGGGAAGAGGCCAAGCAAGGCCGTTATGTGGGCGCGGGCCGTGTCTCTCTGGAAGAGCTTTTCTCGCAAGTGCAGAAGGGCACTGTCAAAGAACTCAACGCCGTGGTTAAGGCGGATGTGCAAGGTTCGGTGGAAGCCCTCTGTCAAAGCCTGGAAAAGTTAGCGCACGACGAAGTGCGCGTGAAGATTATTGCGCGGGGCGTTGGCAATGTGAACGAAAGTGATGTCATGCTGGCTTCGGCTTCCAATGCCATCATTATCGCGTTTACGGTGGGTGTGGAACCAGCCGCCATCAGCTTGGCTGACCGTGAGAAAATTGAGATTCGTCGTTATGATGTCATCTATGATGCCATCAATGAAGTGCGCGGCGCTCTCGAAGGCATGTTAGAGCCAGTCTATGAAGAGCGACTATCGGGTGAAGCTGAAGTGCGCGCCATCTTCAAGAGTTCCAAGGCGGGTCAAATTGCTGGATGCCTGGTGACGGCTGGGAAGTTAGTCTCTGGTTCGACGATGCGGGTCTGGCGTCGTGACCGTAAGGTGTTTGACGGCAAGATGGACTCACTCAAGCATGTGAAACAGGATGTCAAAGAAATGGTCGCTGGCCAGGAGTGCGGTGTGGCGAGCCACGGCTTCAATGACTTCCAGGTTGGCGATATTATTCAAAGCATTGTGATGGAATCGGTGACACGTAACATCGAAACAGCCCGCCCGGAAACGGCTGTCGTGGGCGCTCCGCAAAAGCGGTAGTCGTGCAACCTAACCCCCGTCCCCTTCCCGCAACGGGAAGGGGGGTCAAGGGAGAACTCTGTAATTAGAGTTCTTACTGTATAGTAGTCCTTTGTTCCCCTCTCCGTTGCGGAGAGGGGACAGGGGAGAGGTTCCAACTACCAACTACCAATGTTCATCGGTGTCCTGACTTTAGATTTACATATCCCCGGAGCCGAATCTCTCAAAGAGAAGCGGATGGTGGTGAATTCGATATTAGACCGCATTCGGGCGCGGTTTAATGTGTCAGCGGCGCAAATAGATCAGCATGATTTATGGCAGAGTGCGACACTTGCGGTTGCGGTGGTGTCCAACGATCAAGCCACCGCGCAGACCGTGTTAAACCATGTGCGGGATGTGGTAGAAGCCGATGTGCGTTGTGATGTGACGCAATGCCGCACCGAGATGCTGTGAATTGCTGGTGCAGATTCATCATGGCGGGAAGCATGGCATTCGTCTTGCGATACCACAAGCTTCGCTGTCATTGACTTGTTGTAAGATGCAATGCACAAAGTGGGATTTTGTAAGGGAGGTTCTTATGTCAACCACATTTCGTCCTGACCGTGCGGCAGAAGCGATTCGTGCGGCAGTGGCCACGGTGCTCAGAGAAGAAGTCCAGGACCCCCGCTTGAGTTTAGTAACGGTTACGGGCTGTGAAGTTTCCCGCGATTTGCAGAACGCTAAAGTGTTTTATACCGTGCTGGGCGACGAGGAAGCACGCCAAAATGCGCAGCAGGGATTTGAACGAGCCGCCCCTTTCTTGCGCCGTCGCGTAGGTGAAGAGGTGCCGCTGCGCACCGTACCAGAAGTCATCTTCCGTTACGACCGCAGTATCGAAAATGCGATGCGCATTGATGAAATACTGGCCAACCTGCCAGATTTGAAAAAGGAGAGTAATGGGTGAGAGGTGAGTCCGTGGGTGGTGAGATAGTTGGCGGTAAGATAGCTTAATAGCTTATTACTTTACCAGCCGCCCCCTTACCACTCACGAACTCACCTCTCACTCCTCCCCATGAATCCCCCGCCTCTCGATGACGTTATTGCCGCCATTGAGAAACACCAAAGCTTTATCATTGCCGGGCACGTTGGCCCCGATGGGGATGCTATCGGCTCTGGTCTGGCGTTACGCCTGGCATTGGAGGCATTAGGTAAAGAAGCGTCCCTGGTTTCTTCGGATGGCGTTCCTCCAGCATGTCGGTTTCTTCCCGGTTGGCAATCTGTCACTGGCACTGTTTCGCGGCAGCCGCAGTGCGCCATCGTCATTGATTGTAATGGCCTGCCTAATCGTGTGGCGGCTCCCTATCACTTCATCGAGAACGCCCGTTATAAAGTGTTGATAGATCACCATCGCACCTCACGGCCTATCTTCGACGTGAACTGGATTGATGCCAGCCAACCCGCTACGGCCTCGATGCTCTATCAGGTATTGAAACGTTTCCCCATCACCATCACTGCCGATATTGCACAGTGCTTATTGTGCGGTCTCTCGACCGATACAGGAAACTTCCGCTTTCCTAACACCACGCCAGAATCTTTGCTTGCTGCCAGCGAGTTAGTGTCGCTGGGGGCTGACCCGGCGCTGATTGCCTTTAAGCTTTTTGATGAGCGGAGCCTGGAATCTACCAGGCTGTTGGGCATGGCCCTCCAGAAAATGCAAGCGGAGTGTCAGGGCGAACTGATGTGGACGGCACTGACAGCGGGCGACTTTGAGAGTGCTAAAACGGGCGATGAGGGCAGCGAGAATATTGTGAACGTGCTGCGCAGTGTGCGCGGTGCGCGCATGGCGATTATTCTCCGCGAACGTTGTGATGAAACCGGGCCAGTCGCCCGCATTAGTGTGCGTTGCGATCCAGAATTACGAGCCGATTTGTTTTGTGAACAGTTTGGTGGCGGCGGCCATGCGGCGGCTTCCGGGTGTCGGATGCGCTATCGCCCTTTTGCCGAGAGCGTGCAGGTGGTAGTCAAAGCTGCGTGTGATTGGCTGCAAGAAGATCATCCGCCGCTGGAGTTTGAAGAAGGAAAGATCTGAGCGGAAGAGAGGGAGAGGGGGAGAAGAGGAAATAGAATGGTCTTGTTATGCTAAACGCAGCGAAGCATCTGGTAACTGTGTTCAGAGCGTAAGCATTAAACCTACCACTTTACAACTCACAGAGTAGATGTTTCGCTGCGCTCAACATGGCACTGGCTGCCCTTTCCCCCCTCTCCCTCTCTCCCTTCCTTGCCCTAAATGAATGGCGTCTTGAATCTCCTGAAGCCACCGGGCATGACCAGTCATGATGCGGTGGCTTTTGTGCGTCGGGTGACAGGTATCAAGCGCGTTGGACATACTGGTACGCTCGACCCGGCGGCGGCGGGCGTTTTGCCCATTTGTATTGGCCACGCGACGCGTTTAGTGGAGTATTTGCAAGCAGGCACCAAGGAGTATTTGGCTGAAGCTACCTTTGGTTATGAAACCGATACCCTGGATGCAGTGGGAGAGGTTATTAGCGAAGGGGCTGCCGCTCATGTGACACTGGAAACTGTGCGTGCAGCCAATGATGCTTTTCGCGGCACAATCCAGCAGATGCCCCCGCTTTATTCGGCGATCAAGAAAGAGGGCCAGAAGCTCTATGAATTGGCGCGGGCTGGCGCAGATGCTAATGATCTGGACATCCAGACGCGAGAAGTTACTATTACGCGCCTGACTGTCAATCATTTCTGGGAGGCTACACCCAATTCCCCGCCCCGTGCTCTGTTAGGTATCGAATGCAGTGGCGGTACTTATATTCGCAGTCTGGTGCGGGACATTGGACGCGCTTTAGGTTGTGGCGCAACAATGACCTTTCTGGTGCGCACGCGCAGCGGTTCTTTTACTTTAAATGAAGCGGTTCCCTTAGAGCAAATAGCCCAGGATGCCGCAGGCGTGATGTTGCCCTTGTTAGAAGTTTTGACTTGGTGTGCTGGTCAGGTTGTTATCAATGATGAAGCGGCAGAAAATTTGATGCACGGACGCCAGGTGCAGGCTTCCATTTCCAAATTAGTAGGATACCAGCAAGACCCAATTAAATCTAAGCAACGGCTTACTCAAGCGGTGTATCATAATAAGACCAATCCTCAACGCGTGCTTTTCTTGAATAAAGCGGCTACTATTGCTGCGCTGGCTGATCCCGTTTCACCTAATGATACAACATGGTATAAAGCAGAGAAAGTTTTTAATCTGGG
The DNA here is from genome assembly GCA_019239895.1 of Abditibacteriaceae bacterium. Lineage (GTDB taxonomy): Bacteria > Armatimonadota > Abditibacteriia > Abditibacteriales > Abditibacteriaceae > JAFAZH01. Next base: position 28,390 of record JAFAZH010000013.1, read on the forward strand.
TCTGAATGAATAAGCCTCTTCGACCAAGCTTCACCGATTCCTCATGCAGCTTTATAATTCCCTGAACACACCGCCTTTGATGCGACAGTGCGCTCTGACCATCGGTACTTTTGATGGCGTGCATCGGGGGCATCAAGAATTAATTAAGGTGTTGCAACGTGAAGCTAAAGCGCGTAACTTGCCCGTTACTGTCCTGACGTTCCACGATATGCCTTATTACTACTTTAATACTGAGTCATGTCCGCGCTTGCTCACTTTAAAGCATGAGAAAAATGAGGTGTTTCAAAGTCTACTTATAGACCACTTGTTCAACGTGCCCTTTGATGCTGCTATTGCTGAACAACCAGCGGAGTTCTTTGTGCGCGACATACTGGTGAGAAGATTAGGCTTAGAACTGCTGGTCGTCGGGCCAGACTTTGCATTAGGTAAAGGTCGCCACGGCAATGTGCCAAGGCTACAAGCTTTAGGGCAAGAGTTGGGGTTTGACGTTGTCGTATTAGAGCAAAAAGTCATGGATGGTGATGAACCGGTTTCCTCCACGCGTATTCGTGAGGCTGTCGAAAGTGGAGATGTCAGCGCCGCTATGCGTATGTTAGGCCGTCCATTCTCTTTTACCGGCAAAGTGGTCTCTGGCAAACAGTTAGGGCGGACTATCGGTGTGCCGACCATCAATCTACAACTGCACCCACGCAAAGTGATTCCGGCGCATGGCATCTATGCCGCTCGTGCCTGGTGGGGCGAGGATAAAAAACCACATGATAAAAAACCGCATCGTGCGGCTCTGAGCATTGGCAGCAATCCGACAGTTAATGGCAGCGGTCTCAATATCGAGTTTCATGTGATCGGAGAAGATATTGAGACGCCTCCTGAGACGGCTTATCTGGAAATCATTGCCCGCTTACGCGATGAACAAAAGTTTGCTGACTTGCCGACTTTAGTTGCGCAGATGCAGCGCGACATTGCGCGCGCTGATGAAATCTTAGCGGCATATTAAGCCCCTTGTGGTTGACGCTGCGAGCGGCATAAGTCACACTGCCACGAGAACAATTGAATTTCAAGGAGATGGATATAATTCGTGGCTACAACTAAACGAACAGCAACCAAAACAGCCAGTAAAGGCAAACCCGCAGCGAAAGCAACCCGACGTGCCCCCTTGCCAGAAACCATTGGCGTCGGTATTATTGGCGCAGGCGGCATTGCGCGCGGCGTGCATATCCCCGGCTACCAGAAACTTTCTAATGTGAAGGTATTAGCCGTTTCTGATCCCATCGAAGCGGCGCGCGAGGGCGCGGCCAAGCAATTCGACATTGGCAGCACCTATGCCGATTATCAGGAGATGCTCAAGCGTGATGACATCCAGGTCGTCTCTGTCACCACGCCCAACTTCATGCACGCCGAAGCGACAATTGCCGCGTTAGAAGCAGGCAAAAACGTGCTGTGCGAAAAGCCCCTGGCGATGAATGCCAAGGAAGGCGAGAAGATGGTGGCAGCGGCGGAGCGCACTGGTAACAAGTTGATGTGCGGTTTCCATTTCCGCTTTACGCCACAGGTGCAGACGCTCAAGCGATTCGCCGCATCAGGTGCCTTTGGCCAAATGTATTATGCGCGCACCCAGGCTTTACGGCGTCGTGGCATTCCAGGGTGGGGCTTATTCATCAATAAGGAAAAGAACGGGGGCGGCCCGTTGATTGACATCGGCGTCCACATGCTCGATTCCACCCTGCACGTTCTGGGTTTCCCCAAGCCAATTGCCGTCAGCGGCCAGACCTACCAGATGTTCGGTAAGCGCAAAGATGTTATCGGCTTGATGGGGCAGTGGGATTACAACAACTTCACGGTCGAAGACTTCGCCGTAGCACAAATTCGCTTTGAAGGTGGCTTAACCCTGACGCTTGAATCCAGCTTTGTGGCGAACATGGAAGAGAACGATAAGATGACCTTCCAGATTTTCGGTGATAAGGGCGGCGCTCAATTCAACCCCTTGAAGATGTACACCGAGCAAAACAAAACCCTGCTGGATATTACCCCGGTTTATCTGCCCGGCAACGTGCATCCGCACCACGAGCAGATCAAGTCGTTTATTGATTCTGTGGTTAATGATAAGCCCGTGTACACACCGGGTGCCGAGGCCCTTCAGGTGACACGCATCATTGACGCCATCTATGCCTCCAGCGAAAAAGGTGGCGAAGTTAAACTGTAACCATTGCGGATTTTTGATTGCGGATTGCGGAGTAAAACAGCAGCGCACATGTAAATTGTAGTAACAAGAACGACTTACCCAATCCGCAATCAAAAATCCGCAATCCACAATCGTAGTGCTCGTTCAGCCGCGCTTGATAGTAATTCATCGGCGCGGCTGACGCATTCTTGGAGCGAGAGAGGGGCGTCGGGCAGGGGCAAGGCTGCCATGATGCCTAAGTCTTGTAGTTGAGTGCCTGTCAGCCTTACCGCACCGCCAAAAGCGATAATTGGCACGCCTGCGCCATCTTTGACCTGGCGTGCGGCATCAGCAACTCCGGCCAGTGCTTTGCCACTGAGCGTTTGGGCATCAATAGAGCCTTCTCCTGTTAGTACTAAATCGGCAGTCTCCAGTTTTGCTGCGAAACGAGTTGCTTCCAAGACCGCATTAATGCCGGGGGTGAGGTGTGCGCCCAGAAAAGCCATTAGGCCAAAACCCATGCCGCCTGCGGCACCTGCGCCGGGAATATCTCTAAAGTCTTTGCCGAAGGTTGCCTCAACCACATCCGCAAAGTGAGAGAGCGCAGCATCTAAGGCTTCAACCTCTCGTGGAGATGCGCCCTTTTGGGGGCCGTAAATAAAGGCAGCACCATCAGGGCCGCACAATGGATTTGTGACATCGCATAGCACCGTGATTTTGGTGTCTTTGAGACGAGGGTCTAAATGAGTTAAGTCAATTCTATGCAGTTGATTTAAAGCTGTGCCGCCTGGAGGCAACTCCCGCCCGTTGGCATCGAGAAATCGCACACCTAACGCTTGCAAGGCACCCGCGCCGCCATCGGTGGTGGCTGAGCCTCCGATGCCAATCAATAGTTCACGGCAACCTGCTTCTAACGCTGCTTGAATAACTTGCCCGGTGCCATAAGATGAGGCTTGCCCCGCAGAGCGGTGTTCCGGGGGCACGAGGGTTAAACCAGAGGCTTGCGCCATTTCAACAACGGCCTGGCCTCCTGCTAAGAGACCCCACTGCGCTTCCACTTCATCCCTTAATGGGCCACGCACACGAACTGTTTGAGATGTGCCGCCTGCGCCGCGCAGGAGCGCATCTACCGTGCCTTCGCCGCCATCAGCTAAAGGGACGGCAGTGAATTGACATTCTATTCCATTTAGGGCACCTCGCGCTCCGCGTTCAAGGGCGGCACAGGCCTGCGTGGCAGAAAGTGAACCCTTGAAAGAATCCGGGGCAAGAATGATGTGCAGCAAGGCTAATAGGAATTGTTAGTGGCTAATCTGGCGTTGAGTCCTGACGCTGCCAAGAAGCGATGCGTTTTTTATCGTCCTCGGCTCTTTTCCTTTTGGCGGAGTTTTTCATACCCTGGCGGGCTTGAGAAAAAAAGAAGTCGGCGATGACGTAGCAGAAGGTAACCAGAATTAAACCGCGCAAAATAAAGAAAACTCCGTGGCGCGGTTGGAGCAACATTTCGGTGAGGATATTCAGCACCGATAAGGAGTGCCCAATATAGGGCTGCGCTGAAGCCCAGGCAAAATACAATCCCACATATAAGCAGACAGCAGCAATGAGAACAATAATTAGCATCGTGCAACCTCGCTATAAAATAGAAACCACGAGGACGAAAGACAACCTACTTTGTATATTAGCAATGAGTTGGCCCAATAATTGTTATTGAAATTACTAAGCCCGTCGGGTAATAAGTGGAACAGTCAATCAGAGTGTTTGTTGATGTGACACTTGCGCATTCGGATCTAGCAGCAGTAGGCTCGGTTGACCTAGCACGGTATAGCGTCTTACACTGCTTACGGGCTTGCCGAGTTTTAGCAAGCTACGCTTATTTTACAACATTTAAAATGCCGGAATCTATTGTTCTTTTTCCAGCGACTCCGGTTGAAATCCGGCAGCGCAACGATGTCACGTTAACGCCTGAACATGACGTTAGTTCCCCTCAACGGGTTGCACCATTTGTATCTGATGCTCTTGCCCACCGGGAGTTGGCTCATCAACTGACCCCACAGGAGCCAACCTTTGCGCTTTATACGCTCGGCTGCAAAGTGAACCAATATGATTCGCACCAAATCGCGCGCATGTTGCTACAGCGTGGCTTTCGCCGGGTCGAGTTTCGGGAAGTCGCTGACCTCTATGTCATTGATACCTGCACCGTCACTGCCGAAGCCGACCGTAAATCGCGCAAAGCTGCGGGGCGGGCGCGACGTAATAATCCTGATGCAGTAGTGGCCGTGACGGGTTGCGCTGCAACTTATTCCGCCGAACAATTTCTGCGTGTGGTGCCCGATGCGCTTGTCTTAGGCAATACGAGCAAGATGAACTTGCCAGAGTTAGCTCTTTTGGCCTTAGAACAACGCGATGATTGGGCCACTAATTATGCCCAATACCGCGAGCAATTCGGCTCTGAGCCAGTGCCCACCGCCACCCGCGAACGTGCGGTCATTAAAATTCAGGATGGCTGTAACCATCGCTGCGCCTTCTGCATTATCCCCACGGTGCGTGGCGCATCGGTCACAAAATCGCCTGCGGCCATCCTTAGTGAAGCGAGAACCTTTGTGCGTGAAGGGGCGCGTGAACTGATTATCACGGGCGTCTCAATGGGCGACTGGGGCCATAGTCCCAACACAATGAGTGATGATGATACAGAACGTGGGCGCAGTCAGCGGGGCAACCGTGAACTGTGTAATTTATTACGGGCATTGACCACGATTGAAGGCTTAGAACGCATCCGAGTGTCCTCGCTTGACCCAGCGGATGTGGATGAAGAATTTCTACAAACCGTGGCTCACACGCCCAAAATTTGTCCACATATTCACTTAGCCTTGCAGGGTGGCTCGGCGGCGACTTTGCGGCGAATGCGACGGCGTTATACTCCTGAACATTTCTTAAAAGTAGCGCGACGCTGGCGCGAAATTCGTCCCGATGGTGGCTTGACCACTGACATCATTGTTGGCTTCCCCGGCGAGACGGCAGAAGATTTTGAAGGTAGCCTACGCATCGCCCGTGAAGCGCGTTTCTCCGCCATCCACGTCTTTCCTTATTCGCCGCGTGCTGGAACTGTCGCGGCTGATTTACCTGACCCGGTGCCGCCCGCCGAGCAAAACCGCCGTGTGGATGTTCTGTTAGAACTGGCGAGGCAATTATCTGCCGAATATGCGGCCCAATTTATAGGACAAACCCTGCCCATTCTTGTCGAACAAATTGATGCCGAGCAGCAAACCATAGAAGGCATGACACCGCATTATATCAAGGCTCGCGTGATACAAGTGCCTAAAAATACTGCCGTTGGTGATGTGATTTTAGTTTATGCCCATAGTTGGTGTGATGGCTTATTGCACTGCCAACCCGCATAAAATAGTCCTTTAATTCTGCTATGGATACTTGTGGTGCTATGCAGCAAGTGAAAGACGTTCTCCAGATTATTGACGAGCTTGAGAAATTGATTTCTCAAGCTCGTCTCTTTAGGGGGCGAGCCATTATTGATGAAGAGGTCTTCTTTGACACATCGGCAAGGTTAAAGAAAGCCATTCCTGAAACTATCAAGAAGGCAGAAGCTTGTGTGCGTCGTTTAGAAAAAAAACATACGGGAGAACAGGCTCCCCCAAGGCTTAATACATATCGGTTTGTGGATGAGTTAGAACACATGGTGGAAACCAGCCCAACGCACTTGTTCGGGAAGACGTTAGTCAATAAGACAGAGTTTATGGCACGGCTTGTGAAAATGAGGCAAGGACTTACTGAAGATGTGAGCAGAAGCGAGCAACTACTCAAGGTTTATCCCGACGAGCCGGAATCAGTTCAAATGATTTTAGATGATGCACGCCAGCAAGCCCAACGCATCATTGAGGAAGCAGAGCAAGAGGCTGCGCGTATTATAGCAAAAGCAAAACAGCAAGCGCCTTAAGCTTTAACTTCTTATGTAATGGCTTATCCGGGTTACTTATTTATGCCTTTGGCTGCATCTTGAAGACTTCTGCATAAATAGGATCATAAGAACGTGAGGGTGGCAGCACGCCTAATTGCTGTAACTGACGGGCCGTGGCGCGGTTGCGGTCGCGGGCACGCTCGTAGAATTCGCGCGGATCGCTGCTGCCCGGATAGAGCGGGTCGAGTTGCGAGATGTGGTCTAAAATCAGGCCGACCTTGCGCTCCATGAGTTCTTTGTTGAAGATGCTAAAGTAGTCGCCTTCCCACACTTGATACTCTTCCCATGCGCCGCGATAGTTCCAGCGCGTGAAGGGTTGCCCTCCCTCCTGCCCATAAGTTTTGGCAGCGCGATCAAAAGCTTCGGCGCACATTTCATGCGTGCCGTGGGGGTCGCTGATTTCCCCGGTCAGCATTACAATGTCGGGCTGGGTCTCGCGCAGTGCCTTTAAGACGATTTCGACATCGGCTTGCCCAATCGGGTTCTTTTGCAATTCACCCGTCTGATAAAACGGCAGATTCAGGAAGAGCGGTTTGGCGCCCATCTTACGACACGCATCGGCGGCCTCGCCTTCACGCACCAGGCGTTTTAATTCGCTGAGAATATGAGTATCGGGTTCACCTTTTTCGCGCTCGAAAATAAAAAGGCGAATGTCGTTAAAGATGTCCTCGAATGACTTGCCCAGTGGCGCGTGGTCTTCGATGTAGCTGGTCAAGCGCGGATGACGTGCTCGCAGTAACGCCAGCACATCTTTATCGCGCACCGCCATGCTGCCACTCACGCCATACATGACAGTGACTTCATTGCCCTGTGCCGTCATTTTGAGGAGGGTTGCGCCGCAGCAGATGACATCATCGTCAGGGTGGGGTGAGAGGCAGACAATCTTTTTTCCGCGTGGCAAATGCCGCTCATCGTTCAGACGATTTTTAAGGTCGAGTTCGACTTCTTGAATGGTGGCTTCCAGAGAAGGGACTGAATAGGCTAAGCGCCCTGCGCCCAAACGCTCTAAATCATCGAGTTTGATTTTCGAGAGCGGCTTATCCAATTCCTGCGAAGCCGCCATAAGCGCACGCCGCCGCAGAGGAAAGTCTGCAAAGTTCGCGGCGGGAATGGCCCACGGACGGGCAAATTCAGTCAGCGTGCTGGCGGCGGCGGCATCCAAATACCATAAGGTGTTAGGATGCTCTCTCAAAAAGGAAGCAGGCACTTTGGAAGTAATTTTGCCTTCGAGGGCCTGTTGCATAATAGCTGCTTTGTGGATGCCAGAAGCCATCATGATCACCTCACGCGCTTCTAAGATGGTGCCAATGCCCATTGTAATAGCGCGCACCGGGACGTTCTCCAGACCGAAGAAATCCTGCGCGGCGTCCGTGCGCGTGATATGGTCGAGTGTGACCAGGCGCGTGCGCGACTCACGCGGCGAGCCTGGCTCGTTAAAGCCAATATGTCCGGTGCGTCCAATGCCCAGTAGTTGTAAATCGAGGCCACCCGCCTCATGAATCATCGCTTCATAATTCAGGCAATCCTGATAAATTTGCTCATCCCCCCGCCGTGTGCCATCGGGAATATGAAAGTTGCGGCAGTTGATGTGGTTGAACAAACGTTCGCGCATAAAGCGATGATACGACTGCGGCGCGTCCTGATGAATGGGGTAGTATTCGTCGAGATTAAAAGTCACCACCTGCGAGAAATCAAGCCCTTCCTCCCGATGCAGGCGCACCAGTTCCGCATAAACCCCGACGGGTGTCGAGCCAGTCGCCAGTCCTAAGACAGCATCGGGCTTGAGTTGAATAAGCTGTGCAATGCGTTGTGCAACTTGCGTGCAGATGAGATCGTAATGGGGTTGGATGAAGAGGTTATTCATTAGGTCTTGATTTTACCTTGAGTTGCGCCTAGTTTGTCAAACAGTGTCTACACAATTAAGCTGATATATGATGAATGTATCAAAATAGACGGGGGCACAGCACCACAGATCGGATTTTAGATACGATGACGGAATCTCAATCAGAAAATACAAAACCTATTGAACCTATTCTTTATGAGTCGCATATGCACACGCCGTTGTGTCGCCATTCGGTGGGCGATCCCGAAGAGTATGCCACCATTGCTGAGCGGCGTGGACTCAAGGGCATTATCGTAACGTGTCATAACCCCTTGCCTGATGGTTTGGCGCAGGGGTCGCGTATGTATCTGGAACAGATGGAAGAATACTTTGCCCTGGTTGCCAGAGCGCGTAAGGCGTGGGAGGGGCGTGTAGATGTGCGCTTAGGTCTGGAAGCCGATTACATGCCGGGCTTGGAGTCTTTTATTGAAAAGCAGTTGCAAAGTGCGCCCTTTCATCATGTGCTGGGTTCGGTGCATCCGCAACTGGAAGAATATAAAGCCCGCTTCTTTACGGGCGATGCAGTGGCCTTTCAACGCACCTATTTTGAGCATCTGGCGCAGGCGGCAGAGACTGGTCTTTATGATACGCTATCGCACCCCGACCTGGTGAAGAACTTTACCGCTTCCCAGTGGGGCTTAAAACGGATGCTGCCCGACATCCAGCGTGCCCTGGATCGCATTGCGGCGACTGGCACTGCAATGGAATTGAATACTTCGGGCTTACTAAAAACCATCCCTGAAATGAACCCTGGCCCAGAAATCTTGCGCGAGATGCAGCAACGTAATATTCCAGTTGTCTTAGGGGCTGATGCCCATAAACCAGAGCGGGTAGCGGATAAATTCGAGATGGCCCTCGATTTATTAGAGCAAGCGGGTCATAACGAAATCAGTTTCTTCTTAAACCGTCAACGGCAGACTGTGCCGATTGCTCTTGCTCGCAAGAGTTTGCGTAATTTGTAGTTATGGCCCTCACCCCCGACCCCTCGCCTACTGCGTAGGCGAGGGGTCGGGGGTGAGGGCTTCTACTTCTCTATTTATCAATTGTAAAGCTGCGGGTCTTTTTTCCAGTCTTTATCTTTGTCGAAGCCAAATTGAGTGACACGCGGACGGCGCTCGCGCAGGCGCACTGATTCCATGCCTACATAGTAACCTGTAGACTCGGCATTTTTGCCAACGCATTCCAGACGCAGCGTATAGTGTCCTGGGTCGGGCCAAAAGTCTATCAGGTGGAACTCCTGAGTGGCAGTTTTGGCACTGTATAAGTCCATTGGCTCGCCAATCTTAACACCGTTGAGATAAGCCTGATAGCGGCCAAAGTCATAAGATTTGGTCATGTTGAGGAGCAGGCGCAAGGGTTCTTTCTGCTTCACCTCGAAGGGTATTTCTAACCACGCCCCCTGTTGCTGTGGGGGCATATAAAGCAGTTGTGGCCCATCGTAGAATTCTAAGGACTGTTTGACGACTTCGCCTGCTCCATGCTGCTGAGCCGCACTGAAATCACGCGCATAAGCAATAACGCGCTCTAGACTGGGTAGCTTACGTTCGCTGGCTACTGGGGCGCGGGCGGCAAAAGTTGGGGTGCCGGTTTGATACCAGAAGGCGACGCTGGAATAATCATCTTCGCGTTCATTCCAACTGGTGCTCTTGTGCTGGGGATTTTCATCAGGTGACATCCAGCCAAAATGTTCAAACGTTACCTTGATACCGGTGTTAAAGATGATAGGGTCTTGCAGATGCCAGCGGTAGGCACTGGTGCGGCCTCCGACAATGCCCCACTGGTCGAAGTAGGGCACCCCAAAGTACGGCGTGCTAGTTTTCTTTAATCCCCAGGCAGAGAGAAAATAATCTTCGGTGCCAGTGCCCCAGATGGAAGGCTTGGTCTCACGGTCAATATAGATTTTCTCATCGCCTTCACCAAACCAGGCCGGGCTGCGTGTACGTACGGCGAGCACCGTGCCCACATAGTGGCCTTTGCCCCGGGTATCCAAAACGACATAATCCTGGCCGTGCTGCACCGGATACTCCTGCCGATACTGTGCGTAGAAATAGGGTGTGTCTTTGGGCAATTTGTCTTTCTTCACCCAATCAATGTTGTAATAGAGCAAACTGATCGGCTTGGTGCCCTGATTGACAATTTCGATCCGGGCCGACTTGCGAAAGGGCATGTGCCAGAAGCAGTTATAAGAATCCGCATCTTCCACAATAACGGGCAAGCTAATAACTTCGCTGCGCTGGCCAAAACAGTTGGCAAAAAAGTCCCCCACCGGAGCTTCCACACCGGGTCGCGGATTGCCATCCCAATAAATGCGCAACAGCATCTCCTGGTGATTCGCTGAACCGTTGCGTGCCCACTCCTGCACCTGCGGGCCGAGAAACGTCATCCAGATATGATTAATCGCGCCGGGGCCTTTTTCATCCATCAAGACATGCGTGGCACCCGGCGCGACCTGGAAATTATCCCAGTTGCTGTGCTCATCATAGTCTCCGGTAGGATCGGCCCCGCGAGAATACTTGCCATCGGCTCCGGCACGAAAGGTTGAAGTGGCGCGGCGGCTTTGTCCTTCTTGTGGCCTGGCAAGATCGCTCAACAAATCGTCGGCTAAGACGCGAGATAATAAGGAGCCAATAACAACTAACAGAAACAACGGGGTAACGATATGTCCACGAATCATTTTCATGGCGAGACCCTTGGTAGAACAGATTTAGGTGGGCTGAGTGATTGACAGTAATGATACCAAAACACGGCTGTTGTGGAGTGCAGCATGATTCCAAACTGTCTATCTTGCTTTTGATATTCCAAACGGTGGTTTGTAATAAAAGGCCTATTAACTACTTTTGTTTATGAATCTGGTCATTCTATTGCAACTCTACTGAGGCTTCGTTATAGAGGGTTAAACCTTAAATGTTTGAAAGATAAGAAGTTGTCGAGGTAGCAAATCGTGCGCCATACTATAACGGATAAGTTGCAATGCCTAATCTATAGAAAGACCGAATCCAAGTTCGACCTATGAAAGAAAAGCGTCGGTTCCTACGTTTATTAAGTGTTCCTATTCTCCTTTGTGCTGGTTTACTGGCGGCATCCCCGGCGGCACATGGGGCCAATGTCACGTTTGCGTCCGCTGTCTCTTATACGGCTGGCACCAATCCTTACGGAGTAGCAGTGCAAGACTTTAATGGAGACGGGAAACAGGATTTAGTTGTGGCTAATGAGGCCAGCGCCAATATGAGTTTTCTCCCCGGTAACGGCGATGGCACCTTTGGCACTGCCGTGAATTATCCGGTGGGATCCCATCCCAGAGATATTACGGTAGCCGATTTGAACGGAGATGGCAAACCAGATGTTGTGACAGCCAACTATGGGAGTAACGATGTTAGTGTGCTGCTCGGTAATGGCGACGGCACATTCCAGCCAGCGGTGAACTTTGCTATTAGCAGTGCGCCGGGCTACGGGACTAGTGGGCCTGGCTTTGTCGCCGCAGACGACTTGAACGGCGACGGCAAAATAGATTTAGCCATTGCGGATAGCGGGGATGCAAGTGTCAGTGTGCTCTTGAATAGCACCACGAGTCCCTTGAGTCCCTTAAGCTTTCAACCTGCCGTCCATTATAGTTATAGCGGATTTTATTCCCTCCAGAAATTGGCTCTGGGCGACTTCAACGGCGATGGCAAGACCGACATTGTAGTGGCGGACTTCGGTAACATCCTGGGTGGGACAAACGGTGGTATTTACCTGCTGACGAATGCTGGCAGCGGCACCTTTACGGGGCCTACGCTCTTGTATGCCACCCGTGGCACTGCTGTTCGGGCTGCCGACTTCAACGGTGATGGCAAGCTCGATATTGCCAGTGCCGACTATCCCGGCACGGTAGCCACTGCCTTTGGCAACGGCGACGGCACTTTCTCCAACATTAACAGTTACCCGGCAGGCAATCAGCCCCAATCATTAACCACTGCGGATTTTGATGGCGACGGCACTCTCGATATTGCGGCTACTGATTTCAACAACAATGCGAGCGTCTTCTTAAACAACGGCAACGGCACTTTCGGGACAGTCAATAGTTTCCCGACTGGTACCGATCCGCGCACCATAGCAGTGGGCGACTTCAATGGTGATGGTAAGCCCGATTTAGTGACAGCCAATGATGGCAGCAGCAACTTGAGTGTCTTAATTAACACCACAGTACCAGTAGACCCCAGCATTGTCACCAAGACAACCGATGACGGCTCGGTGGGCACGTTGCGCAATGCCATTAATTATGCCAATGCTCATCCCGGCGCCACGATTACCTTTAACATTTCTGGCACTGGCGTCCAGACGATTGCGCCGACTACGGCGTTGCCTGCTATCACAGCGTCTGGCACCTTTATCAAGGGTTACAGCCAACCCGGAGCACATGAAAATACCCTGGCCGTCAATGTCCCTGGCGATGATGCGGTTATTCTTGTGGAATTGAATGGGGCCAACATTACGGGGAGTGCCAATGGTCTTACGTTGATGGGTTCCAACAGCACTGTGAGCGGCCTGGCGATTAATGGCTTTTCACACGCTGGCATTGAGATTACTGGCGGCGCTAACAATAACGCGGTGCAAGGCTGCTTTATCGGTGTGGATGCAGCGGGCACAACGGCCAAGCCGAATGGCGCTGGCGTTGATATTAATGGCGCGTCGAGTTCCAATACCATTGGGGACGCTGGCCCCAATCATCGCAACGTTATTTCAGGCAATACTGGCGATGGAGTTATCATTTTTGATAACGGCTCCATCAGTAATGCTGTCCTGGCCAATTATATTGGCGTTGATAAAAATAGCACTACCGCTCTGGGCAACGGGCGCGATGGTATCCGCATCCTCGGCACCTCCTCTAATAGACTGGGCGCTTTATCCATTGGCGCGGCACCGTCGGGCGGCAATATCATCGCGGCCAATGGCGGCAATGGCATCACCCTTTCCGGTGCAGGCGCGACTGGTAACATCGTAGAGAATAATTACATTGGCACCAATTTTAGCACCACTGCCAACTTAGGCAACTCTGTCTATGGTATTTCTCTTGAGCAGGGCGCGAGCAATAACTTCATCGGTAATGGTGGCGATATTACCAGGGGCAACATCGTCGCTTTCAGTGGCTCAGACGGCGTGCATGTGGTGGATACCACTTCGACGGGTAATGCCATTCGCCTCAATGGTATTTATAGCAATGGCGGGTTAGGCATCAACCTGGATGCTAACAACTCTGCGGATAACGTCACTCCGAATGATCCCCGGGATACTGATACTGGCCCGAACAACCTGCAAAACTTTCCGGTCATTACCAGTTTTGGCACCAGTGGCGGCTCGTCGGAATCAGGTGCTCTCAACAGCACGCCCAACACCAGTTTTACCATTGACATCTATCAGAGCGACTTGCCCAATGCTTCCGGGTTTGGCGAGGGTCAGGCTTACGTGGCCAGTGGCAGTGTCACCACGGACGCCAGCGGTAATGGGACTTTTACGATTTCTAATACAGCCCTGAGCAAGCCATACATTACCGCGACGGCTACGAGTTTAAGTGGCGATACCAGCGAATTTAGCCAGGTCAACCCGCTTAATTATGTGGTGACCAATACCAACGATAGCGGAACTGGTAGTCTGCGTGCTGCCATAAATTTTGCCAACCTCAACCCCGGCTCCGCCATTAGCTTTGCGATTCCCGGAACCGGAGTGCACCCCATTACCCCGGCTTCCGCTTTGCCAGTTATTACCGCTGCGAACACAACGATTGACGGCTATACCCAACCAGGCAGTAGCGCCAATACCGCTGCTGCGGGCGACAATGCGGTGTTGCTTATTGAACTCAATGGCACCAATGCGGGTGCAGCTACTGGTGGCCTGCAAATCACTGGTAATAATTGCACCGTGCGCGGGTTGATTATTAACCACTTCGGCGGTAGCACGAGCGGCGATGCTATCACGCTCAACGGTGCCTCGAACTGTGCTATTACCGGTAATTTCATCGGCACCGATAGCAGTGGCACTGTGGCGGCTGGCAATTATCGCGGTGTGTTTCTGTTTGGTTCCGCCACCAACAACACCATTGGTGGCACGACTGCGGCGGCGCGCAACATTATCTCCGGCAATCGGCACGTCGGCGTAGACATCTTCGGCAGTGCTGGTAACAATGTGCAAAACAACTATATCGGCACGGATAAAAATGGCACCGCGGCTCTGGGCAATAGTGATAACGGTGTGCTGATTAATGCCGCTTCCAATAACCTGATTGGCGTAAATGCAGGCAACTTGATCTCTGCTAATGGCCAGGGCATCACTATTGGCACGAATGGTAATACTGGCACTGCAACGGGTAATTTAATTCAGAGCAACTTGATCGGTACAGATGTTACCGGGGCGGTTGCTCTGCCTAACCATGCCAGTGGCGTGTTGATCATTGAGGGTGCGCAAAACAACACAGTTGGAGACAGGAGTAACTCTAACTTAAAGAACATTGTTGCCTTCAATGCTGGGGATGGTGTGTTGCTAAGGGACAATAATACAACTGGCAACACTGTTCGCTTTAACTCGATCTTCAGCAACGGTGGGTTGGGTATTAACTTAGTGGGTGGCAATGAAGATAATAATGGGGTGACGGCCAATGATGCCAAGGATGGCGATACCGGCCCGAACAACCTGCAAAATTATCCGGTCATCACATCCACGTCTACCTCTGGCGGGTCAGCCATCTTCGGAAGTCTTAACAGCACACCGAACACCACCGTTGCTATTGATATTTACTTTAACAGTGTGGCCGATCCCGCGGGCTATGGTGAAGGTCAGACTTTTGAGGGTAGCCAGAACGTAATCACCGATGCCAACGGCAACGCGACATTTAATATTAGCACTACCAATGTTACTGGCTTTTATCCGGTGGCTATGGCCACCAACCTGACAACGGGCGACAGTAGCGAGTTTGGCCCGGCCTTAGCCGATAACATCGTCACCAACACTAACGATAGCGGCACTGGTAGCCTGCGTAATGCCATTAACTTTGCCAACAGCAATCCTGGCACGACCATTCGTTTCGGTATTCCGATTACCGATGGTGGTTATAACGCCACGACGGGTGCCTTCACCATCCAGCCTGCCACTCCCCTCCCGACCATTATCAAAGATGGCACCATCATTGATGGCACGACGCAAGGCGCTTCTTTTGGTGACACCAATGCGAATGGCCCAGAGATTGTTATAGATGGCACGAGTGCGGGAGCCGGAGCCAAGGGTCTCACCATCACAGCCGCGAATTGTGTCGTGCGCGGCCTGACGATTGACAACTTCACCGGCTCTCTGTCCAGCGGACAGTCACCTGATAAGGACGCGGCGGCTATCTATATCTTTGGTGGGAACAACAATCGCGTTGAAGGCTGCTACATCGGCACCGATGCCACCGGCACGGCAGCGGCTTCCGCGCAAGCCATCAACGGCATCGTCCTGGAAAATAACGGCATCGCGCAGGCGAGGTTCAACACGATTGGCGGCTCCACAACCGCCGGGGCTGGCAACCTGATTTCCGGCAATGCCAATATCGGCGTGCTTTGCTTTACCGGAACCAACGGTAATTCTATCGTCGGCAATCTCATCGGCACGGATAGAACCGGCACCACCAGGGTATTAAATGGTGAGGGTGTGCGGCTCGATGGCAGCCATGATAACAGCATTGGTGGACAGACGGCGGAGGCGCAGAATGTCATCAGCGGCAACGGGTCTTCCGGCATTTTTATTGTCCACTCCGGGGCCGATTCCAATGTTATTCAGGGCAACATCATTGGTCTGGATATAAACGGGGCCAATGCCATCAACTCCGGCGGGGGCACGGGAATCAGCGTGCTTCAGGGGCCAGTGAATAACCGTATCGGCGGCACGGCGGTCGGGGCTGGCAACACGATTTCTGGCAACTTTTTCGGGGTCTTTATTAGCGATGCCGCTACGGGTGGCACCGTGATTGAAGGCAACTTGATTGGCACCGATATTAATGGCACCCTGGCCAAAGGCAATGCCTATGGTGTCTATCTATCGAACACTGCTAATACCACGACCATTGGTATTGATGAAGGTGGCAGCAACGTGATTGCAGGCAACACCAACGATGGCATCCAGATTTCTAATTCATCTGGCGTCACGGTGCAGAGCAATCTTATTGGCGTGGACAGTTCCGGGAGTGTCGCGCTGGCGAATGCTGGTAGCGGCGTTAGCATCACCGGCACTTCATCGGGTAACTTTATTGGCGTGCCTGGTGGCGGCAATGTGATCTCCGGTAATAAGCAGCAAGATGTTCTGCTGTCTGGATCGGACGTGGCGGGCAATCTGGTGCAGGGCAATCTCATCGGCACTAATGCGCAGGACACGGCGGCTATTCCGAGTCTGATAGGTGTAGTGCTCGATAGCGGGGCGCACGATAACACGGTGGGCGGCACGGCGCAGAATGCGGGCAATGTGATTTCCGGCCATACCACGCCGCCGACGGTCGCTGGCCACTTTGATAATGGTATCAACATCAATGGGGCCAATAATAACACGGTGCAGGGCAACTTCATTGGCACCAATCGTTCCGGCTCGACTGCGATCAAAAATAGTAACATTGGTATCCACATCTTCGGTGGCTCCACGGGCAACCTGATTGGTGGCACCGCCAGTGGTGCAGGCAATGTTATCTCTGGTAATGCCAACCGGGGACTCACCATTACCGATCTCGGCACTACGGGTAATACGGTGCAGGGTAATATCGTTGGTCTTGATAGCACCGCGACCACCGCGCTGCACTATGACAACACCAATGGTACTCCGAGTAACGGTGTGGGGCTTGAGGTGAGTTCCAAAGCCACCAACAACCTGATTGGCGGCACGGTGGCAGGGGCGCGTAACATTGTCTCCGGCAATGGTATTGGAATTTCCATCAGCTCTACAGGCACCGATGGCAATAAGATTCAGGGTAATTACGTTGGCCCTGACCAGGCAGGCACAGGTGCCCCTTACCCGTCTCAATCAGGCATCTTTGTCAGCTTTGGCGCAACCAATACCACGATTGGCGGCACCGCCAGTGGTGCGGGCAACCTCATTTCCGGTAATAGTACGGCTCTCTTTATCTCAGACTCGACGACAACTGGCACCGTGGTGCAGGGCAACTCAATCGGCACCAATGCGGCTGGAACGGGTGCCCTCGCTAATAGTAGCGGAATCCTGATAGCGGGCGGCAGCGGCACTACCATCGGCGGTACGGCATCAGGAGCCAGTAACCTCATCGCGTTCAATGCCGATGATGGCATAAATGTAAGTGGGACGGCAACGGCGACGATTCGCGGCAATTCCATCAGCTCCAATGCAGGGCTGGGTATCAACCTGGAGCCAGGCGGTGAAACGGCTAACACGGTTACGCCCAATGATGTGGGCGATGCCGATACTGGCCCCAATGGTCTGCAAAATTACCCCGTCGTTTCGAGTGTCACGACTTCAGGTGGCACTACTACCATTGCTGGGACTTTGAATAGCCTGGCTAATACCCCTTTTACGCTTGACTTCTATAGCAGTGACGCGGCGGACGCCTCTGGCTTTGGCGAGGGTAAGGTCTATCTTGGGAGTCAGGATGTAACAACGGATGGCAGTGGTAATGCGACGTTTAGCTTTGATATAAATCCACTTCAGGTGGAGGGCGCGGTGCATGTTGCTGGTTCCACAAATGGCCTGTTTTATACGGCCACTGCAACCAACAAGACCACCGGTGAGACTAGCGAGTTCGCCCAAAATAAAACAGCGGATGCTGCAACCTTAAGCTTGAGCCTCTCTCCCAATACTTTCAGCGAAGGCGCGGGTGCAAACGCCGCAGTGGGCACCTTAACGCGCAATAGCTCCGGGGCGGCTGTAACGGTGAATCTGAGCAGCAACAACTCACGGGTGAGTGTGCCAGCCACCGTCACCATTCCCTCCGGTGCAACATCAGTTACTTTCTCGGTGGCTGCGGTAGATAACGCCGTGGCCGATGGCCCTGCTACCGTGATCATCACGGCCAGTGCCACGGGCTTGCCCAATGCTACTGCCAACGTGACAGTGACGGATAACGACAGCCCCGGCATTACAGTGACACCGACTTCGGGATTAGTGACTACTGAGGCTGGCGGTCAAGCCAAGTTCACGCTGGTGCTTAACACTCAACCAACGGCTAATGTAACGATTGGCCTGAGTAGCAGCAACACGGGAGAAGGCACGGTGGCACCCGCCACCTTGACCTTCACGCCCACCAACTGGAACGTGCCACAAACCGTGACGGTGACGGGTGTAGATGACGCTATAGCTGATGGCAACCAGGCATATACCATCATCACGGCTCCAGCCAGCAGCAGCGATGCCAATTACAACAAGCTGGATGCCGCCGATGTGAATGTAGTCAATCAAGACAATGATGTGGCAACGCTAACGCTCAGCGCCAATCCCGGTAGCGTCGTGGAAGGAACTGCAACCACCGTTACCCTTACGCGCAATACGCCGGTAGGTGCGCCCCTCAACGTGACTATCAGCAGCAGTGATAGCAGCACCTTGCCCGTGCCCGGTGCGGTCACCATTCCCGCCGGACAATCGAGCGTGACCTTTACCGTTACTGCCGTAGACGACAATGTGGTCAATGGCACCCGCACCATTAACTTGACGGCGAGCCAGCAAGGTTTCACCTCTGGCACGACTACTGTAACGGTGACGGATAACGATGTGGCGACAGGGCCAACACCGACACCTGGCCCCATCGTTACCCCCATGCCACCACCGACTTTAAGTGTTACTTTAAGTCCAGCAACGGTCAGCGAGGCGGCGGGTCTTTCGGCAGCACATGGTACTGTTACGCGACAGAATGTACCCACAACGGCACCAGTTACCGTGCAGATTACGAGTGATAAGACGGACAAAGCACGTCCGGCGATAACGACCGTCACCATTCCTGCCGAGGCGACTTCGACTACGTTTGCCATTGATGCCGTGGATAACACGATTGTGGATGGCTCGCAGCCAGTGACCTTTACGGCAACGGCCAGTGGTTTTGTCCCTGGCACAGCCACGTTGACGGTCACGGATAATGACAAACCCACGCTTACGGTCAGCATCACTCCCAGTCGCTTCGGTGAGAATGGCGGCGCGCGGGCGGCGCAGGGCACGGTCACGCGCAACACGGCTACCGATCAGCCGCTCGTGGTGCAGTTGAGCAGCAGTAATACAGCCAGAGCTAGAGTGCCTACATCGGTCAGGATTCCGGCAGGCTCAACGTCGGCCAACTTCACCGTGGCGGCGATTAACGATAACCAGCCCAACGGCCCGCGTGCCGTCACAATTGCGGCGCGGGCGCTTGGGTTCGTCTCTGGCACGGCCCAGGTGGTCGTCACGGATGCCGCTCCCGCCAGTAACTTGTCCTTTAATGGACAGGTCATGGTTGTGCCGAGCAATGTTGCTCCCGGAGCGACGACGGGCATTGGCGGCGCAACTGTCACGCTGTCGCAAAAAGGCGTTGTGTTTGATGTCGTGCAAACTAATGCCGCAGGCCAGTATCAGTTCACCAATCTGCCTGTAGGGTCTTATGTTGTGACGGTGCAGAAGGATGGTTATGCCAGCTTTAGCCCCGCTTCGCGCACCGTGGTGCTCAGCCCCAAGGGAGCGCCGCGTGGCAATGACTTTGTGGGCACGCCGCGTGGTAGTTTGGCTGGGCGCATCACCCAGCGTCTGGAAGATGGCACTGTCCAGGGCTTGTCCGGCGTTACGGTTAATGCTTACAGTGCTCAAGGCATTATCACAGGACGCACCGGAAGCACTGGCCAGTTTGCTTTGCCCACCGCGTATGTGAGTAAGTGGATCGTCCTGCCAGTGCAGCACGGCACCTACTTTAAGCCAAGTACTCGCGTGGCGGTCTTGAGTCCCACTATACCGGTGCTAAATGGGCTGGACTTTAGCGTGGCAGGCACGGATACGACTAATCCCACCGTCAATGTGCTGACGCCGCGTGCGGGTAGCTTTACCACCAGTAACCAGCCAACGCGGATAACTGGCACTGCGGCGGACAAAGGCGGTGCGGGAGTCGCTGTGGTGACAGTAGCCCTGGCTCGTTTTGCGAGTGCTACGGCTAAGGTGCCAGTGGGCTTCTGGAGTTGGAAGACCAATAGCTTTATCACGGCTGATAATCCGTTATTGGTAGAGCACCTCGCTACTGGCACCTCAAGCTGGCTCCTCACCGGTCTGCCTAAACTGCCAGCAGGATTCTATGGGGTGCGCGCGACGGCTGTAGATGGTGCTGGTAATAAGATAGCATCAAGCTTTGTACGCTACAGCGTGACTGGTTCCAGCACGGTAGTGGCGGAGACGGGCGGGGCGGACACCCCCTCTAAGGTAGCTCTCTCAGATGCCGTTGCCCAGGCTGCAACCGATAGCGTCCAGCTACGTTTCTTAGGCGCACTGGATAGCGACACGGCCAGCGACGCTGCGCATTACACCGTTGAAGTGAATGGCCACTCCGCTACAGTTGAAAGTGCTGGTTATAATGCGACGACTCATACTGTGGTGTTAGCATTAGCCGAAGGCAGTCTCCGCCCTGGTGATCGCATTGTGGCGCACTGGAATGGCGTGCTGGATGCGACTGGACACCCTCTGGCTGGGCAAGTTGGGCCAGTGACTGTTCGCTAAACGATGTTGGTTGCTGCTAAAAAAAAGACCTGGTTATAGGCTCGACAAAAATTGTCGAGCCTATAACTATTTGCGCCCGTAGAGACACGATTGATCTCGTCACTCCATTCTACGTGACGTTGGTCATATTATTGTTAGCATAATGATAGATGGTGAAGTAGTGAAGCGTTTGGATGGGGCTATGCTGTGTGACCACGCGGATGCAGACCAATGAAAATGACCAGGCCGTGGCGAATTGAGCTATTAGGCGGGTTGCGCGCCCGTTGCGCGGATCAGGTCATCACGCGCTTTCGCACTCAAAAGGCTGGCGCGTTGCTGGCTTACCTGGCGTATCATCACCAGCGCACGCATCCCCGTGAAGTTTTGGTAGAAGTGCTGTGGCCCGACATTGAACCGGCGGCGGCTCGCAATAATCTACGAGTTGCTCTCGTTTCTCTCCGTCATCAATTAGAACCTCCCGGTGCCACTGCTGGCGGTGTTATTTTAGCTGACCGGGCTTCGTTAGGATTGAACCCCCTCGCCATTAGCACCGATGTCATCGAATTCGAGGCGACCCTGCAAGCTGCCGCCCAAGTGCAAGATGCCGGGGAGCGGGTGCAGTTTTGGGGTAAGGCTGTAGAACTTTATCAGGGCGCATTACTGGCTGGTTTTTACGAGAACTGGATTCCTGTCGAAGAGCAACGCCTGGAAGAGTTATTCTTTCGCGCCGTGCGCAACTTAATAACCGAGTTAGAGCAAAATCGCCAATTGGAACGGGCGTTGCATTATGCCCAACACGCTGTAACCGTAGCTCCTTTGCGGGAAGAAGCGCGGCGTGAATTAATGCGCCTCTATGTGGCCATTGGCGAATTACCCGCTGCCCTGCGCCAATATCACGAATTCGAGCAACTGCTGGAAAAACAATGGGGCGAAGTGCCTTCGGCGGCCACACGCGCCCTGGCCCATAGCATCAGCCAACAAGCCGGTAAAAGCGGCGATTGGAAGACAGCCCGCAGTAGCCAGGTGGCTAAGGGGCGGGTTGCTAAAAAAGGGATAGAATCACCTGGGACATCCCACTTGCTGCCGCTGCCGGATGCTTCCGGCGTCTTGTTGCCAAACCTGCCGCGCCAGTTAAACCGTTGTTTTGGCCGGGCCGCAGAATGTGCTTCAGTTGCCGCGCTGCTGATGGCAGAAAATACGTGTGTGCTGACGCTTACCGGCGCTGGGGGCAGCGGTAAAACGCGCTTATCCCTGGAAGTTGCCTGGCAACTCACCGAATCTGGCAGCAGCCCTGCTCCACCCGTGCCCCGGCGTGCTGCGCCAGATAACGTCCCCAGAATATGGTTTGTGCCTCTGGCCGATGTCAATGATCCGCACCTGGTTGTGGATGCTATTTTAAGTGCGATGCAGGTGGATCGCTCTCCCCAGTCAGAACCGCTGCAACAGGTGGTTTCTCTACTTAATGCTCAGGGGATGGAGCTTCATCCAGGCGTTCCAATCCTATTGTTAGATAACTATGAGCAATTGGTGCCATCAGGCGTCCCTGTAGTGCGTTTGTTACTGGAACGTGTGCCGCACCTCAAATGTTTGGTGACATCCCGCCATCGGTTGAACGTCCCTGGCGAACGTGAGCATCTTGTTGCACCATTACCCATACCGGATATGTCGGATATTCCACAGCAGTTAGTGCAGAATGCGAGTGTGCAACTCTTGGTGGATCGTGCCCAGAGTGTGCGGGCAGACTTTCAAGTCACAAAAGCCAATGCGCCGGATGTGGCGAAACTGTGTCGCCGTTTAGATGGAATTCCCCTGGCTTTAGAATTGGCGGCGGCGCGGGCGCAAACACTCACGGTAGCGCAAATGCTGGCGCACCTTGACCAACGGCTTGATTTTGGCGGCAGTGCCCGTTACAAGACCGAAGCCCGCCATCAGACTTTGCGGGCGGCCATAGATTGGAGTTATCGGCTTCTCTCTCCTGCACTACAATGCTTTTTTGCCCGCTTAGGCATCTTTCGTGGCGGGTGGACGCATGAAGCCGCCGCTGCCATTTGTGAGGCTGTTGAGGCTCCCTTCGTGGGTGCTACCCTCGATTATCTAACTCAACTACGCAACTGTTCTCTGGTGCTCACGCAAGAAGGCACTCTCGAAATGCGTTTTCATATGTTGGAAACCCTGCGTGAATATGCTCTCGATCAATTAAATGCTGAAGAGTTGGCAAATCTGGCGCGACGCCATGCGGCATATGTTGTGGAGTTAGCTGAAACCACATCCCGTGCAATGGCTGGCTCCCAGGCAAAAAGCTGTCTGGACATTTTGGAGCGAGAGCATGATAACCTGCGTGCTGCCTTGGGATGGGCGATTGAGCATGATGTGCCAGTTGGATTGCGACTGCTTCAGGCGCTGGGGCATTTCTGGCATGTGCGCGGTTATGCCCACGAAGGGCGATTGTGGATTGAAAGGATGCTCGCTGCTGCCGATAAGTCCGTTGCGGAAATCTCGCCAGAGGCGCGCGCTAAAGTTCTCTCCTGGGACGGGGTCTTAGCCTGGAGCCAGGGCGAATTTACGACGGCCCGCACTCTCTTGGAAAAAGGTTTGGTGATGCAGCGGGCCTCCGGTAACGAGAGGGGCATCGCGGCGCTATTGAGCAATTTAGGTTGTGTTACCCGCGATCAGGGCGATTTTGAGGCAGCACGCAACCATTTTGAAGAGGCACTCTCTCTCTACACAACTTTGGGCATGAAGGGAGGCATTGCCGAGGCTCTCTTTGGCCTGGGCAACATCGCGTGCAACTATAGCCAATATCAGCAGGCCCGTGACTACTTTGAATCGAGCTTGGCACTGTACCGTGAATTAGATGACCAGCGCGGTATCGCTTTTGTGCTGAATAATTTAGGGGTGGTTGCCAAGCACCAGGATGATTACGTAACGGCTTACCGACTCCATGAAGAGGCTCTGCAACTGCAACAGGAAATCGGGGATAAGGCCGGTATGGGTTATACCTATGTGGATTTAGGCGACGTGGCCCGGCATCAGCACGATTACGAAGCTGCCCGCACCCTATATGAAAGAAGTCTCGCGTTGCGGCGCGAAGTGGGAGATAAATCAGGCATCGCCCACACCTTAATGGGCTTAGCAATGGTGGCCGAAAGTGAAAGCGAACGGGACACCGCGCGTAGCGTTTATATCCAAGCTCTCAAGCTATTTCAGGCCATCCAAGAAAAAGACAGCACAATTTGTTGTTTGGAAGCTCTGGCCCGCTTAGAAATGCAACGGGGCGGTGTGTCGAGTGCTAAAAAAGGGGCGGCAAAAGGGGCCGTAGTTGCGGTACTCACAAAGCACTTGAACAATACGGCACGGTTATGGGGTGCTACCCAGGCATGGCGTGAGCTTATCAATTTTCCTCTACCCCTGGATGAACGCGATGATTATGAACGTTATGTGGCTCAGGTGCGTAGCACACTGGGGCCAGAGAAGTTTTTAGTAGCCTGGGCCGAGGGCAGTACCTGGATTGGAGAGCAGGCCGTCTCTTACGCCCTGGAAAAGCTGCAAAAGTAAAGTGGCCACTGAATTACGTATAGGACTATTAATCATTCGCAAAAGCTTGATAAGCTTTCTTTATCCCCGCTGCATCCGCATTACCACGATGCAGCAGAACTCGATAATAGAAAGTCCAACTCTGCCCCGGCTGTAATGTGGCGGGAGTCGGGTTGCCGCCAATGAAGGCTGCATTCGAGAGGGGATTAGCGGTCATTAAACCATAATCGCGGGCGTGCCAGCGAGGTGGGTGGTTGTGATTCGATGGATGGTCTAACACGGCGATACCCAGCGTCTCGCCTTCTACTGGGCCAGAGTAATCACACCAGGTGGCACGTTGTCCCCAGCATTCTTTTTCGCCCCGCCCGCCCTCCGCATTTTTAATCAGCCCGCCGCGTGCGCCATCCATTGAGGTAGCGACACGAATGGCGATAATGCCGCCTTCTTTGGTATCACCAAATTCTACGGCTGCGTAATCGGCAGCGAGTGTAATGGTGTAATCTAATATCCTGCCTTGTGCCCCAATGTTAAAGAGACGCACCACGCGAGTTTCATTAAGAATGGGTGTGTCTGTGCTATCTGTCCAAATACTCCGCGCCGTAAAGCCACCAAAAACCGGCCCTTGCTCTTGTTGCACAAAATCCTGGTGGCGGGTGTAGCCATGCTTGCCTTCACTGGCCCAATTATTCACTCCATTGACTTCATCAAAAGCTGTCCACAACGAAGTGTGGTGTGGATGGTC
This sequence comes from Abditibacteriaceae bacterium, assembly GCA_019239895.1. GTDB lineage: Bacteria > Armatimonadota > Abditibacteriia > Abditibacteriales > Abditibacteriaceae > JAFAZH01. Next base: position 53,330 of record JAFAZH010000013.1, read on the forward strand.
TTGTGTTTCGCCTGCCTGTTCTGCCATCGGGTAGCTACGTGTCACGCGCTTTTGTCCCGGCCCATACAGCGGCCACAGGTAAGGCCGAATAACATCAGGGCCAAAGTGGTAAGTAGTGCAATGACCTTCAGGGAGGTGCAATTCCAGCTTCCCTTGATCCTGTTGCAGCCTGACACCAACGGTTTCTGCGAGCGTGGTTTCAATCCGATAGCGCAGGGGTTGTCCAGCTTTCAGATTATTGGCTATAAAAACCAGGGCGTTCTCCCCATCAGCTTGAGCCGGTAAAGCTGGGCCACTACCTTCTGGTTGCAATAGTAATTTCCCTTGCGGTAATCCCATGACCGCCACTCGCACTGGTGTGGGTTGGCTAATATCATAAGCTGGATTTAATTCTATCGTTGGCATAAATTTCCTTTTTTGAACCACGAATGAACACGAATAAACGAGGATGGAGAATCGAAAATCGAGGATCGAAAGAGCCATAACTTGCTATAGCGATTCTCCATCCTCGTTTATTCGTGTTCATTCGTGGTTCCTGCAAAAACCTCTTTCAAATAGCGCAAGCTTTCGCGGGCGATGGTTTCCGGGTCGGGAGTGTAATCGAAGACTTCAACCGATACATAGCCCTGAAACCCACAGTCGTGCAGGGCAGCGGCTACAGGATGGAAGTCCGTGGCACCAAAGCCGGGGCCGCGCCGGTTGGCATCATTGGCGTGGAAGTGCTCTACCAGGGGACAAAACTCCCCAATAATTGTGGCGGCGGGCTGAGTTTCGGCACACATACTTTTCATGTCGAGCATCAGTCGGAAGTGCGGATCATTAATTTCGCGCACCATACGGGCGGCTTCGGCAGCGGTCATGATGAAATCGGATTCGGGGCCGGGTAGGGCTTCCTGGCAGAGAATCACATCGCGTTCCCTCAGCGTTGGCAACAACTCTCGAAAAGAATCTTGGGTGCGCTGCCATGCGCCAGCGTAATCGCCAGCTTCCAGCCTCCTTTGTTGCGGCGAACCAAAGACCATAATTCCTGCGCCAATGTCACCCGCAAAATGAATAAGGTGGCGCAAGTATTCCACTGTGCGCTGGCGTATGGTGGCATCAACTGTGTGAATATGCAAGCCAGGTGGCGAGGTTAGTAGCCAATGCAGCCCCACTATCTCTAAGCCGTTATCCTCTGCCACCTGCCGGATTTCCTGACGCCGCTGGGGTGAAATAGCTTCTACGGAGGGCGCAAAAGTGAAGGGCGCGATCTCTATGCCATCATAGCCAAAGCCTGCCACCGCCGCACAGACGCGCTGCCACGGCCAATCGCCAAAGGTTTCATTGCAAATTGCAAAACGGGGTTTCATATGAAGATAGGTTATGGGTGATAGGTCATGGGACATGGGTTATAGGTTGTTCATGGATGGTGTTTCTCCCATCACCCATGACCCATAACCTTGCCGTTCAAATTATGCTAAATTCCTTTTACATGAATGATGATATAAAAAGCAATAATCAAGCCGCAGAATTTAATCAATCGGGTTTCAATCTGCGCGCGCTGGACAACTTTATTTTCGATTTAGATGGCGTGATTTGGCGCGGTAACACGGCCATTGAAGGCGCGGTGGAATCGGTGGCCCGCCTGCGCGCTGCTGGGAAACGCTGTTTCTATTGCACCAATAACTCATCCCGCACCCAGAGTGATTTTGCCACCCGCTTAAAAGCTATTGGCCTTGAAATGGAAAAACAGCATGTCATTACCTCGTCTTCCGCGACGGCCCTTTATTTGGCTGACCAGTTTAAAGCTCCTTTTTCAGCCTATGTCATTGGCGGGGAAGGCATTGTAACGGCCTTGCAAAGTATTGGTGCTCAAGTATTCACTGGGTCTGAAGCTGACGGCTTCCCTAGCGACACAACGGCTGTGGATTGTGTGGTGGTAGGCATTGATCGCGCTTTCACTTATGACAAGTTGCGCTTAGCCCAGCACTTCATCTTAAAAGGCGCTGGTTTTATTGCTACCAATCGGGATGCCACGTTTCCCACGGAAAATGGTGTGGTGCCCGGTGCCGGGTCGCTCGTCGCCAGTGTGGAGACGGCCAGTGGCGTTCATCCCGTGGAAATTGGCAAGCCCCAGCCTTTGATGTTGCAGTTGGCACTGGAACAATTTCATCTGCCAGCCGCCACAACCGTGATGGTGGGCGACCGGCTCGATACCGATATTGCCTGTGCCCATCGTGCTGGTATTCCCGCGCTGTTAGTGACAACTGGTGTGACCACAATGGCCGTGGCGTTAGAGGCAACAGGCGAATATAAACCGGATGCGATTTTTGAGAATTTACCAGCGATGTGCCATGCGGTGTTAGGGGACTAGTTACTCTTATGCCACATCAGATTTCACCGCAGCCTCAGATTATTGATGTTGACCCCCAACCTTCGGTAATAGAGCCATTGGCTCCTTCCATGCCGCTGACAGTTTTCCAAACCCGTCCCTACCTGATGGCCTATCGCCGTTGCTTTGGTGCCAACAAAACTTTTTACCGCTTGCGCAATGGTGGTGGCGCAGCCTTTCTGATGTCGCGTGGGCGCACGGCCAAACGCCTGGAATGGTGGGGCGCAGGCATCCATGACATTGGCGCTGCGGCGTATGATTCACCACAAACTGCTCGTGAGTTATGGGAGCAAATTGAAGACTTAGCGCAACAGCACCAGGCCGCGCAACTCGCGCAGCTTCCGGCTAACTGTCAACTGATTACCCTGGCGCAAAACTCTGGCTGGCAGGTGAGCGAAGCGGAAGCGTGTCCGGTGCTAACTTTGCCGGATACCTGGGACGAGTATGTGGCGTTGCTCGGCAAAAATATGCGCGAGCAAATCAAACGCTACCCCAAGCGGCTCGAAAAAGAATTTAAGGTGGAATACGCTCTAGCGCAAACCGAAGCAGAAGTCCAAACCGCTTTATCCCACTTGTTTCGGCTGCATGGCAAACGCTGGCGGGCGCGTGGCCAAACGGGGGTCTTAGCCACGCCACGTCGCCAGCGGTTCCACCGTGAAGTATGTGTGGCTTTTGCCCGGCATGGCTGGTTGCGCCTGTGGACGATGCACTGCAACGGCCAGCCAGCCTGTGTGCTGCTGAATTATTTCTATGGTGGTAAGTATTACTTCTTCATTGGCGGCTTTGAGCCGGAATTGATGCGTTGGAGCGTCGGCACCTGCTTATTTGCCCGCGTCTTTCGCCAGGCGATTGAAGAAGGGGCGACAGAGTTTGATTTTCTGCGCGGCGAAGAAGAATATAAATACCGCTTCGGTGCTATCAGCCGCACCTATAAAACCCTGGCTTACTTTCAGGACTCGCCACGCGGGCGACTCCTCCGCCAACGCATTCAACTGGAAACTGAAGTCATGCACCGCGTGCATCAAAAATTCTCTGCTGCACATCGGACAAGAAATTGAACCGCCAGGGACGCCAAGCAGCGGAGGGGGAGAAAAGGAAACCGGAAGCGTGAGCGACGGGATAGGCGTACGAGTCTGAGTTGTGTCTTGCTATAGCCCGTCGCTCACGCTCCGGGTTCGCTGCTCTCCCCCCCTCTCCCCCCCTCCTTTTCTCCCCCTCCGCTGCTTGGCGTCCCTGGCGCTCTTGGCGGTTCAATCTTTAACTTGGACTGGCACATTGCGTATGGTATCGGTGCCATCACCAAGTTGGCCGCGTGTGTTGTTGCCCCAGGCCCATAGCGTGCCGTCCTTCTTTTGTGCCAGGCTGTGCCAGTTGCCAGCAGCAATGGCCTGGGCATCGGTTAGGTCTTTGACTTGAACGGGTGCCGGATGGCTTTCGGTGGTACCATCGCCCAATTGCGCGGTGCCATTATTGCCCCAGGCCCACACTGTACCATCTTTCTTAAGGGCTAACGAGTGCCAATTGCCTGCGGCCACGGCCTCTACATCGGTTAAGTCCTTGACTTGAACCGGAGTGGACTTGCCAGTTGTGGTGCCATCGCCGAGTGTCCCGGTAGTATTGCCTCCCCACGCCCATACGGTGCCATCATTGCGCACTGCCAGGCTATGATACCAACCGGCGGCAATAGACTTGACACCCGTTAAGTCGCTGACGCGCACGGGTGTAGCCCGGTCTTCATTGGTGCCGTCGCCCAATTGACCATCTGTATTCTTGCCCCAACTCCACACCGTGCCATCGCTACGCATAGCTAAGGCATGACGCTGACCAGCGGCAATGGCTTTAACGCCTGCTAAGCCCAGCACCTGAGCTGGCGTTATTCTATCGGTGGTGGTGCCATCGCCTAATTGACCAAAGGTATTGTTGCCCCAACTCCACACCGTGCCATCTTTCCTGAGTGCTAAAGCGAAATTGGCCCCGGCAGAGATGGCATCTATGGCTGTGAGTCCTTTAATTTGAATGGGCCTCGGACGATTTATTTTGGTGCCATCGCCCAACTGACCATCAGCATTTTTGCCCCAGGCCCACACGGTGCCATCTTTTTTGAGAGCGAGAGTATAGGCGCGACCAGCCGAAACTGCTCGCACGCCAGATAGCCCCTTAACCACAATCGGGTTTAGCCCTGCTGCATTAGCTTCACCCGTCGCTGTAGGTTTTACGGATGGCGAATTACCATTAGACGCCGTGCTAAGGTTATTACCCCAAGTCCACACGGTGCCATCAGCTTTAACTGCGAGGCTATGCAGGTCGCCACCATCCAGCGTGCCTTCGGCCTGTGCCGGGACTTGACCTAAAGTGACAACGGCCAGGGTGAACACAACCAGGGCTTGATGCCTGGTTCGGGGATGCATTGGTTTATGAGGCGCGGAGCAATGGAAGCGTAGCATGACAACTCCTCAACTTTGCAGGGGGTAGTGGAACAATTATAATACTAGAACTGCTCAAGATTCTAATGCGTGTGGCGTCTTGACCCATTCTTGAGCAACTTGTGTTAGTGCTTTGTGTCTGACTGTAGTAATTCCGTAACCCCTTAGACGCCACTTATTATTTAGGGTCTCGCCCCAGGGCAAAGGCTTTGTTATGGCACTTCCTTCCCCAGAAAAGCGTAAGTTGGCGCATCTGCTGCGCCGTGCCGGTTTTGGTGTGCGCCCCGACGAATGGGAGGAATACTCCCGTTTGGGCTTAGCCGGGACAACCCAACGGCTATTGCATCCTGAAACCGTGCCCGATAATCTCGAAGCCATTCTCAAGAGCATCGGCGGCGATTATGTAGACTTCGAGAACCTCGACAGTATTAAGCAGTGGTGGCTCTATCGCATGGTGCATACCAAGCGTCCTTTGGAAGAGAAGATGACGCTCTTCTGGCATAACCACTTCGCCACCGCTAACTATAAAGTTAATAGCGCGTCCTTGATGTGGCAACAGAATCAGCTTTTTCGCACCCATGCCCTGGGCGATTTTCGCACGCTGCTGCAAGCTGTAGCGCGCGATGCCGCTATGCTCATCTGGCTGGATGGTGGCCAAAATCGCAACGGTGCTCCCAATGAAAACTTTGCCCGTGAAGTGATGGAGCTTTTCACAATGGGCGTCGGCAGTGGCTACACCGAAAAAGATATTCAGGAAGCCGCCCGCTCTCTTACAGGTTGGCGTTATGATGAAGCCACCAAAAGTTTCATCTTTGATGCGGGAGCGCATGATGATGGCGAGAAGACAGTCTTAGGCCAGACCGGAAACTTTTACAGCGATGATGTGTTGGACATTGTGGCGCGTCAACCCGCCACCGCTCATTTCCTCAGCACAAAACTCTTTAAGTTCTTTGTGCATGATGATCCCGGCCCCGCTGACATTGCTAAGCTGTCACAGGTCTATTTCAAGAGCGGCTACAGCATCCGCGCCATGCTGGAATCTATTTTTACCTCACCAGTTTTTTATTCGGAGGCCGCTTTCTTCGCCAAAGTGAAAAGCCCGGTGGAATTTACGGTGATGACGATGCGGTCGCTGAACGCCAATATGTCAATGGTGGCACCGTTGGCCAGTGTGGTGGCCGGCATGGGACAAGAGTTGTTCAATCCGCCAAACGTGAAAGGCTGGCTCGAAGGGCGCGATTGGATTAATGGACGCACCTTGCTGGCGCGGGTCAACTTCGCCATCCAACTGGCGGATGAGTTAAATCGTCATGGCGCGTTGCAGCATTTACTGGCTGATCTCACTCCCGGTAATAAGGCCGGAGGCAATAACGTGGCTGTGACGCAGGCAGCCGCTATGAACGGGCCAGCGATGGGCACAGCCTCCATGCAGGGTGCAAATATGCAGGGCGCAACCATGCAAGGCGGCACTATGACAACGGCAACGATGAACGGCCCGGCCATGTCGGGTGCCGACACTGGAGGTGCTGCAAAGCAACCTCCAACAACGGCCCCAGTTATCTCTATCACAGCCTCCCCAGAGCGAGTTGTAGATACCCTCTGGGATGCGTTGCTAACTGGCCACACTCCAACAGCAAAAACGCGCTCGCTGTTAATTAACTATTTGTATGAAGGTGATGAGAAGCAATTAGGTAACAAATTACCTGGTCTCATTAACCTGATTTTGGCCGCCCCAGAATATCAGTTGGCGTAAGCAAAGGAGTTCTCGATGGCTACGACGCGGCGTGAATTTATTCAGAATGGTTTGAGCTTTGTGTCGCTGGGTGTGGCGATGCCAACGTTCTTGATGAGGACAGCAGAAGCCGTGGCTGCCGATGCTAACTCCGGCACCAATGGTGGCAAGATTCTGGTCGTCATCGAAATGTCTGGTGGCAACGATGGTTTAAATACCGTCATTCCATTTACCGATGCCGAATACACCAAGTTGCGCCCGAATATCGGCATTGCCGCTAAAGACCTCGTGAAGATTGACGCCAAGTTGGGATTAAATCCCGGCATGAAATCGCTGGGGCAACTTTATGAGCAGGGCCATGTAGCGGTGGTTAATGGCGTGGGCTATCCTAACCCCAATCGCAGCCATTTCCAGTCTATGGACATCTGGCAGACGGGCGACCCCAACATCACCGCTCGCGAGCGCACCGGCTGGATCGCGCGCTACTTCGATGCCGATGGGCACTACAAAGGCAATCCACTTTCGGGCGTGACCTTAGGCTCTACTTTACCCCTGGCAATGTGGTCACAAACCAGCCCGGTTTCGGTGATTGGCAACGGCCAGGACTTTGGCTTTGGCACCAATGGCGCTGGCGCGAATAAATTCAAGCAGATGGAAACGATGCGCGCCCTCTATGCCGAGGGCACGGTTGCCAGCAGCCATGCCGAATTTATTCGCAATGTGGGTCAGGAGGTTTATTCCAGCACGGCAGAGATTAAAACAGCCTTGAAGGGTTCAGATAATAAGGCAACGATTGAGGCCAAGTATCCAAACAATAATCCCCTCGCGCCGCGCCTGCAAACGATTGCCAAGCTCATTGGTGGCGGCCTCAACACGCGGGTTTACTATGCCAATATTGGTGGCTTCGATACTCACGCCAACCAGCCCAACCAGCATAGCTATCTACTGGGTGCCGTAGCCGATGCCATCGCCGCTTTCCAGCGCGATTTAGCTTTGCAAGGCCGCGATAAAGATGTGATTCTGATGACCTTCTCAGAGTTTGGGCGGCGGGTCAAAGAGAACGCCTCCGCTGGCACCGATCATGGCGCAGCCAGTGTGATGTTTGTGGTGGGTAAGGGCGTGCAAGGCGGCTCTTATGGTGGTTATCCAAGCCTGGGCGACTTAGATGATGGTGACTTAAAGTTCCACACCGATTTCCGCAGCGTCTATGCTACCGTGCTGGATAGATGGCTGGGCACTCCCTCTAACAAAGTCTTAGGCAACCAGTTCACGCCGCTCAAATTTATTTGAGTGGTCAGTAAAGGCATAGGCGATGGTAGAGACGCGATTAATCGCGTCTCTACGGTGTCGTTACTGAAACGGAAGCTCCGAAATTTCAAAGTTGGGATTGCGTTCCGTGAAGTAGCGGAGCGACCACTCATCCTGAAACAGCACCACGGGTTGACCGCCACCATCGGTCGCCAGGGCTGCACTGGTGGGCAGGGACGGTCTGCTATTGGAGCCGTCTTTAGCGCGGAACCAGCGCGTGATGATATAGGGTGTCGGCTCGAAACGCGCTTCGGCCCCATACTCACTTTCCAAGCGGTATTGTACCACTTCAAATTGCAACGGTCCCACCGCTGCCAGAAGCGGGATTTTTTGCAGCGCATTATCCATCTCGAACGACTGCACTACACCTTCCTGTAAAAGCTGGTGGAGACCATCGCGGAACCGCTTGAACTTGGCCGTGTTGGGGTTATGTAGATAAGCGAAGGTTTCCGGCGCAAAGCGCGGAATCTCTTCATAGATAATGGATGGGTCTTCGGTGAGCGTGTCACCAATGCCGAAATCATCTTTGCCAACAATGCCAATGACATCGCCCGCATAGGCTTCATCCACCGTGTCGCGCTCGCGGCCAAACAGCTTTTGCGCATTGGAAAGGCGCACCTTCTTACCAGTGCGCGAGTGATGCACCACCATGTCCCGCTCGAACTTACCCGACACAATACGCACGAACGCGATGCGGTCACGGTGGCGCGGGTCGAGGTTGGCCTGAATCTTAAAGATAAAACCGGAGAACTGTGGATTGTCGGGTTGCACTTCGCCGTTACTGGTTTCGCGTGGTGTGGGAGGCAGCGACATCGCCAGAAAGTTATCGAGCATCAATTGCACGCCAAAGTTGTTCATCGCACTGCCAAAGAAAACGGGGGTTACTTCCCCGGCGCGCACCCGCGCTTCATCGAAGTCTGTGCCTGCGATTTCTAACATCTCCAGTTCTTCGCACGCCTGGGTGTAAGTCGTCTCGTCCAATCGCTCGCGCACGAGGGGATCAGAGATGTCACTAATCGCAACGGGGGCGCGATAAGCACCGTGCGTCGTGCGCTCGAAGAGATGCACTTCGTTCTTTAAGCGGTCAAACACCCCCTTGAATCTGTCACCGGAACCGAGTGGCCAGTTGACCGGATAAGCCTGGATGCCCAGCACTCGCTCCAATTCATCCAGCAGGGTCAGTGGTTCTAAGGATGGACGGTCGAGCTTGTTCATGAAGGTAAATATCGGCACCCCACGATGACGACATACCTCGAACAGCTTGCGCGTTTGAGCTTCGATACCCTTACCGGCGTCAATGACCATCACTGCCGCGTCTACGGCGGTTAGCACACGATAAGTGTCTTCCGAAAAGTCACGGTGCCCAGGGGTATCCAGCAGGTTGACCCGGTAGCCATCATAGTCGAATTGCAACACGGTGGAGCTAATCGAAATGCCGCGCTGCTTTTCCAGTTCCATCCAGTCGGAGGTGGTCGCCCGTTGGTTCTTGCGGGCTGTCACGGAACCGGCCAATTGCACGGCCCCACCATACATTAAAAGTTTTTCTGTTAAAGTTGTTTTGCCCGCGTCAGGATGCGAGATAATCGCAAACGTGCGGCGTCGTTTAATTTCATCAAGGATATTCATTGGTAATAAAAAGTGCCTGATTCCAGACGCACCAGAGGCTATTTGGTTCAGGCTCTTTAGGAGTTGAGTAAACGGCGCACGAGGTCAGGCAATTCGCCTAAGCGCGACATCAGGTAATCGGCTTTGCCGTTATAGAGGGTTACGTCTACAAAACGAGGATCAGGGATGGCGGCCACATCCATGCCCGCACTTTTGCCCGCCGTAATGCCCGCCAGCGCATCTTCCACAACCAGGCAGTTGGCCGGTTCAACATGGATTTTGCTGGCAGCTTTTAAGTAAATATCAGGATTGGGCTTGCCGTGCTCGACTTCCTCACCCGTTACCACTTGATCAAAATAGCGCCGGATGTTGTGCCGTTCTAAAAAGGGTAGCACTAATGCCCCCACCGAACTGGAAGCTAAACCAATGCGCAACCCCATCTCCTTAATAGTGGGCAGCACTGCTGGCACATCCTCGAAGATAGGAATGCGGTTGGCATAGAAATCGGTAGCAATCTCGGTGCGACGCAGAGCTAATTCTTCAACTTCGGCGCGTAAGCCAAAAGTGTCCTTGTAAAATTGCAAGGCAATAGGAAAGCTTTTACCTAAGACCTGCCCTTTATGTTCTCCGCCATAAATTACGTCATACTGGGCGAGCAGAGCGCCATCTATATCGTTCCACATCGGCTCTGAATCAGCTAACACTCCGTCGAGATCAAATAAAATCGCTTGAATATTCATACATACTTCTTTTAGCAGGAAAGCAGGGGGAGGAGAAGCCAGGAAGTGATTTAAAGCAGGAGATTTGCAATAGGGGTCTTTTATAGAACTTACTTTAGGGGCAACAGCTCAGGCTGTGGCATAATGACAGGTATGGAATTCCTCTTTTGGCTGAACACGATTGTAGCCTAAGTGGTAGCGGCGTGTGTCGGGATTCCCTTTGCTCAATAGGTTGTGGAGTAGAGCGTTATGGATGGCGTTAAGATTATTAGCGTGATGCACAAATTGCTCTTTTCGGTGGCTGTTCTAATCACTTTTTAATGGCCGTGATATTCGGTGTAGGAATAAGGCTATGGAGAGCAAGGCGGCGAAAAATCAAGTGCCAGCAGGCACCGCACAGTGTCATGGTCGCAGTGGATTAGTAGTGCAGGTCGTGGCGAGGCCAGTTCTTAACTGTGGCTTGGGCCTTGGCCGTATATTGCTGACCACTTTCCTGCACACGCAGCGACTGGTGCTTTGCCTCTTCTTGGCTGCTTGGCCAGGCGTTACCGCAAACGCTCAAGGGGTTTCTCCCATTCCGGTGTGGACGACGCCGAGTCATGGCTGGAAGGTGGGGGATTGGTGGACATTGTTAGTCGAACAATACTACAATCCCCTAAGCTTCTTTGTGCCTGGAAGTCAGATGTCTGCCCATGACAATGCGCGGGTGGTTGCTAATTTCTTCCTCACGGCAGAAGTGGTCAGTAGCGAACAGGTGGATAACTGCACCTGTTGGCGAGTGGCTTTCAAGCCTGGCCTGGAAGCACCGGACTCAGTGCAAAAATGTGAGTTTCAACTCTTAGTGGGGCAGTCCGATGGCCTGTTGCATGGATGGCATGAAGCCAAGGGCGAAGCCCAAGGTCGCGTTTTGCCGTCGGGCCTGGTGACCCTCCAAGACTTTGGGGTCTTTCGGCATTCACCCCAAGCCCTGCCCTGGTCCTGGCTTCCCCACACAGGCAAGCCAAACCAAGAACTTAACACGGAGAATCGGCTTTATTTTTGTGTGATCGAGACGCACCCAGTGGCCCCAAACTCTAAAGAGCAACTGGTTGAGCAGCGATTACAGGAACGCCGATTCATAAATGGTACTGTGCGTGATGACAATCCTGTAGAGTTGAACCACATTAAGCAGCATTGGCTCGCCGGTGCTTCATGGTGGAACGAGTATGAAGAATGGGAGCAGGGCTACAAATATGTGAGTGCGCAACTCATTTCCCAAGGCCACGCGCTGGCCCACGCCGATAACAACCCGGCTAAACCTCATGCCTTGACTGAACCTACCAGCCAAGCCGACCTTAATAGCTACCTGGCCGGAAGTGATAGTCGTTTAGATGAACCTAACAACCGCTTAATGGATTTATCAGCCGACCAATTTGAAGCTTGGACACAGGCGGAGAAGCGACGGTTAGCAATTGTGCGCCAACAACCTGGTGCGCCAGCGAGCGCAGGCCGCCCAGAGACGTTAGATCGTGCTCTGATGCAGCGTTTACAAGCGAACCGACCCGTTACGGATGCTACGGTGCGTCTGGTTGTCTACGTTTGGAGCGGCTGGGAATCTGATGTCACGGGATCGCCTTTTTCACATACTAAAGCACTCGTTGATGTTCTGGTTCCGCTCTTAGCGGGGCGCTCCCAGCTACTGGCGCAGTTGCATAGCCGTAAAGCCCACTTGTTCAGCATGGGGCGCGACCCTGCGGGTGCAGCTAAGGAATATCAAAAGTCCCTGGAATTGCTTGATCCTTTGCGCCTGGAAATAGACCAGCAGCGCATCGAAGACCTGGTGCAACTGGGAAGTATGCTGGCCGCACAAGGACAAGAACCGCAGGCCGATGCTTATCTTATGGAAGCTTTGAGTTATCCGTGGTATAAAGTTCGTGACTCTGACTCCTTTCAACGGCTGCGTGGACTGTATGTGGAGGCGGCCAGGATGCTCATCAATGTGCGGCGGAAAAACCTAAAGGCATTGCGTGAGCTTGTCTTGGTGCCCGCGACTCAAGCGGAACTGGGGCCAGAACTACAGCAGGCTATCAAAGAGGCGGGTGGTTAGGAACACAAAATCAACGAGCTTGAAGATGGTAGGCAATTTTTAGCTCCCAAAGCAAATGGCACGCAATGAGCTTTTCACTCCAACGGCCCCTGACTTAACCTCGCTACCGAATGCCGCTTCATCAACGCTGGGCCGCTGCAAATGAACACGCGCAGGCACTCTGAGAATAAGAGGAATAGTTAAATGAGAAACGTTGTCTTCATCCTGGCAGCAGAGATTATCATGAATACTTCGTCTCTACAGCCTGCCCCAGCTCAAAGTTATCCTCAAATAACTAACTTGTCACCCTTTACCCCAGCGAGTAACTTTATGTCTGTGCCGGGTTATCTTAGGTGGCAATACTATTTGGCATCAGGTCGCTGGGTGAGTCGTGAAACGGCACTGTCCGCGATAGATATTGAGAGGGAATGGCAACAGAGGAAGACGAAATAACAGCGGCTCAACCGACTCCACAACGATGGCCCAGTACCCTCTCATCCACCCCCTTAGCCCATATAATAGCATATTGGTCACAGCACTGGCGTAGACTGTAGCCTCATGTGAGTGCTGCGATTTAAGTGAGGGATGCATTATGTTGTATAGCACAGCCAGAACAGTCTGTTCGATTTCGTATCTCATGATTACTATCTGCATAGTGCTCCCACTCCTTTCCCACGCGCCAAGAGCCTATGGTGACACCACCCCAGTTCAACAGCACGTTGCTATTAGTCAAGAGGTAAACGCCAGCAAATCACCATCCAGCACACCGCTTCCGGTGCTGCGACTCTCGGCTGTTTTGCAGCACAGCACAAGTAGGAACCTGATGTTTAAGCCTTTAGAACCAATCATATTACTGGTCAGCATCAAGAACATGGGGGCGTCGAGTTTGTCCTTAGTGGATCAAGATCGAACCGGCGAGGGAGACTTTACATTTATCATTAAAAATTCGCTGGGGCAAATAATGCCAGCGACCCGGTATGGAAACCGCTCCGGCAAGCAGGACTTTTATCGGGCGTTTAGATTTGTGTTAAAGCCTGGCGAAGAGAGAAAATACAGATTTACCCTCAACCGGTTAGTGGACATGACAGAAGGCGGAGCTTACAGTATCATGGTGAAGCGCAAGTTTGGCCAAGCTAAAAATGCATCATCAACAGAAATAGTGTCTGATATATTGAATGTCGGTGTCGGAAATCCTGTCGATAGAGAGGGATCCGTGTTTGTGCCCGGCGATGGGGGCAAAGAGAGTCCATGATGACAGGGGTTTATGGTGTCTCAAACGCCTTACATGAAAACCGAGAATTAGCCCAACCCAGCGTCACGGTCGAAGTGTCCGGCAGTGGCTATCAGTTCGTGGAGTAGACAGCTATTAAATGAACACACTATATTTTGATAGCATATTAACTATCGCTTTCTGGCTGGTGACTCCGTTAGTGTTTTTGATAGTCGCGGTGGCGATGGGCTACCGTATAAAACACCAGGAAGCACGAGAAAGTGAATTATCTCGGCACAGTGTCACGGTCGAAGTGGATTAGCGGCCGTCAAGGTAGTCCATATAATAGACTTTTGGGCTGCAACCACTTGTCGCGGAGCCGGAGCGGGCCAACTCAGGATAATCAATTATGGCTAATCAGGATGATGTCAGGCGGTTAGGTCTGGCGCTGCCTGGCACGAGTGAGGCGGAAGATCATTTCGCTTTCTCTGTGCCCCACAAAGGCAAGCAGAAGGGCTTCGTCTGGGCGTGGAACGAGCGCGTAGAATCGAAGCAGCCGAAGGTGCCCAGCACTACCATAGTAGCAGTTCGTGTTGCCGACGGGGATAAAAAGAAAGTGCTGCTTGCCTCCGACAGCGCGAAATTCTTCACTGAGCCGCACTACAACGGCTTTCCGTCAGTCCTCGTCCGGCTATCGTTGATTGACTCAAATGAATTGCAAGAGTTGATTGTGGATGCCTGGCGCTGCCAGGCACCCCAGTCACTTGTAGAAGACTGGGAACGGCGTGAGCCATAACGACAGCGCCCTCATGTTAGTGCGGGCTAATAATCCGTCTCAACCGATCTCGTTTTTACTCTTGCACGCGCTTCTGGCGCAACTGAATTAGCATTCTAAGAATACCCAGGCCAGACTCTGTTTTGTGTGCAGCATGACAGTGTTCTACTGTTCATACTCTTTAATTTTCTGGTCTCCTCTTCTCCTACTTTCCTGCTGAAAATTCTGCATCTCATGCTATACGTTGAGCTATGAGAGTGACAAAAGCCTGTGGCTTCCCGAAGGTTTTGTGAACGGTGCGGGGACTCCATTGCCAAAGTTGTGAGGCTTCAAGCATTTGCCAGTGGTCTGGTGGGAATCGCTCCATCAGTTCTGGTAAAGTCATAAAAAAGACACTGCTCTGCATACTGGGCTGATCGGCTTCGCGTGCGAAGATGCTCAAGCCAATGACACCACCGGTGGCTACGGCATGGATAACGCGATCCAGACATGCGCTGGCTGCATCCCCTAAAAATTGAATCGTATTGACTACCAGCACGAGGTCAAATTGCTGGTTAAATGAATACGTGCGTATATCGGCGGTGACGACTTCGGCCTGCAAGCTGCGTTCGGCTAAGAAGCGGCGCGTTTTAATAACGCCGTGCGCAGTAAATTCGATGCCTGTGGCGGTGTAACCACACTCTGCCAGAAACGCTAAGTCTTGGCCCTCGCCACAGCCGACATCAAGCGCCGTGCCTCCCTGTGGATAGTTGGGGTGATGATAGCGCACGGCGCGGCGTGCGAGGGGGCCAGGCTCACTGCCGTAGTAGTATTCGTCACCCGCATAAGCGGAGTTCCAGAGTTTGTATTGCGGGTCTTGATTGGTGGAAAATTGGTCGTTATGAATGCTCATCATGATTAGTTTAGTCAATGTGAGACCTAACCCCCCGTCCCCCTTCCCGGCACGGGAAGGGGGTGTCTGAGGAGGACTTTTCCTAATTGAGTACAAACAATAAAGTGATCCTGTGTTCCCCTCGCCGTTTCGGCGAGGGGACAGGGGAGAGGTTCTGGCATATATAATGCGTTCATCGGATGATTGACCACTTCTTTAGGCTTACAATCTTTACGTGGTGTGGTGATTGACTTAAAATCTGAATGAGGCATTGTAGAGGCAGTGCCCATTGAGTCTTTGAAGGGATTAATTTATGCCAACTAACATTCCTTTTACTGATAATTACGACGACTTATCCACCGAACGTGGCTTTCAATTCCGGTTTCGTTGTGAGCGTTGCGGCAACGGTTATATGTCTTCGTTTCAGTCGAGCGTGACAGGCATGGCCAGCGATGCCTTGCGGGCTGCTAGCGGCCTATTTGGAGGCATTTTAGGGCGCGCTGCTGATTCCGCTTATGATGTCCAGCGCATGGTCGGTGGCCCGGCGCATGATGCAGCGTTGCGTAAAGCAGTTGAAGAAATTCGCCCGCTTTTCCACCAGTGCCAACGTTGCGGCCAGTGGGTTTGCCAGGATGTATGCTGGAATGAGCAGCGCAATCAGTGCGTGCATTGCTCGCCCAAGATGGATCAGGAAATCAGTGCCATCGAAAGCGAAGCGACGATTTATCAATTGCGCGATAAAGCTTATAACTCTGTGGACATGACGGGGGGCGTCCAGATGCAATCGGCAGCCGCCGCGCAAAAGTGTCCTTCGTGTGGTGCTGCCGTTGAAGCGGGTAAGAAGTTTTGCGCCGAGTGTGGCACCAACCTGCACGCTAAATTAATGTGCCCTGGTTGTGGCGTCGAAGCGCAGCCCGGTACTAAATTCTGTGGCGAGTGTGGTACTAAGCTAACTGCTTGACATTGCTGAATCAAAACAACAAAGGCGCAGCCAAGGGGCTGCGCCTTTGTTGTTTCCTTTTAGCGAACCGATAAGGAAGTGAAGCTTTTACTTCCGTCGAGCTGCACTAAATGCCATACTGCCTTTTGCTCAATCAGTGTGAGCACCATAAAATTGTTCTGCATTGCACAACACAAAGGGACTCTGTTTAAGGGGAGAAGCGAGATGCCGAACTTAAAAGATGCGATTGCCTTAGCCACGGTTGCCCACCGGGGCCAGGTAGATAAAGCCGGTGCGGAGTATATCGAGCATCCCTTACGCGTGATGCATAGTGTCCAGGGCGAAGAGGTACAAATCGTAGCCGTGCTGCATGATGTGATTGAAGATACTCCTGTCACCTTAGAGGCCCTACGCCAGGCAGGTTATAGCCCGGCTATTATCGAAGCGGTGGAACTACTCACCCGGCGGGAACAAGATTCCTATGAAGCCTTTATCGAGCGAGTCGCCAATAATCCGTTAGTACGTCAGGTCAAGATAGCCGATCTGCAAGACAACTTGCGAATAGAACGCATCGCGGAGCCAACTCAACAAGATTATCAACGTTTAGAGAAGTATCGGCGGGCCTTAAATGTTCTTCAATCATAGGGACTGTGGGCATGATTATGACCATCCTGGATAGTAGAACTTGATAAAACAGCGAGCAGGCATCAAGCCTGCTCGCTGTTTTATCAAACAGGGGTGATACAGGCGATTTTGAGCCGCCTGTATCGCTTATTCGTTGTTGTTAATACGCGTCCGTAGGTCTTCGCTAAGCACGACCTTGCTCTGCACTCGACGTATTGATTAGACCCGTGTGGGGCATGAACTTAAAACGCCACCTGAAAGTTAGTGCGTAGTTGGGTGCTGTCGTTGGTGAAAGCGGTAGCGTTGCTGCCAAAGCCATTGGCCGCCACCAAGCCGGAACCACCATGACGACGCACAATGTTGGCTTGAATCTTGGCGTTGTTGCCTTTGATATAGTAGTTCAAGCCTAAGACAATTTCTTTCACTGTAGGATCCGTCTGGGCACCCGCAGCAGGCACTAAGTTGTTGGCGAAATCAAAGTAATCGTAACGGAACACGCCTTCCAGCTTAGGAGTAAAAGAGTAACCCAACAAGCCGTAGTAGCCGCGAATGTCGCGTTTGGTGCCTGGTGCTTTAACAAATAGCTGATTGCTGCCCGTGAGATACTCGGTGCGCGCTGTCCATTTATCACGTTGATAGTTGACAAAGGCATTCAGTAGATCGCGTTGCACCTGCTGTCCAGCAGCCGGAGTATTGCGTTGATTGCCCTGCGCTCCACTAATACCGACTGCCAGGCCGCGCACGCTGGCGGGACTATACATCACGCGCCCAATAAAGGCTTTGGGATTTCCCGCTGCTAAAGCATTCTGCCGCTCACCTAAGCCGTTGTAAATACCAAAGTTGTAATCCACTCCCGCAGCCGTGCCATGCAAGCGCACGCCTGTCTCGCGGATGTCGCCATTGCCGCCGCCAAAAGGATCACGCGCCGTAAACATCAAGGCACGATCTACGGTGGGAATAGCCGAAGAAGAAACCACATCACCTTCAAAGCCAATAGGAATCTTATATTGGCCTAACTCAATGGCATTAGCACTCTTGGCGGCTGCTGCCCCTGTTACGGGACTCATGCCCACCGCATTTTTGCCAAGTTGATAAGCTAGGACGATTTCTTGCAAAGGGTTAGTAGATTGGTTGAGCGTGGTGGTCGTCGTCACGGTAGAAGGCGTGCCCGCTGGTGAGCCTTTTTTGGGCGGCACCAAGGTGGAGGTCGAACTCACCGCAGTCTGCTTGGCCGGATCAATCATAATCATGCCAGTAATGCGAGAGGTAATGGGGGCGGTCAAGCGAATTTCACCCCGTCGCAGTTGCAACGTGTTGGGCGTGTTGGCAAAAGGGCCTTTCTGTCCGGTATAGGCGCGGGCATTGACGTGCAGCAGGCCGGATAGCGTGACGGGAACCTTAGCCGTTACTGGCGCAGCCGCAGCAGGTGCATTAGTCACGCTGCCACTTGTGCCGGTGCCGCTTGCGCTGGTGCCTCCAGTTCCCGTAGTTGGGGCTGGCTTTTGCGCCGCCTCTAATTTATCCAGACGCGCCTGTAATGCGGCGATTTCGGCACGTAGTGCGTCTAATTCGGTTTGCTGAGCCTGGGCCGGTGGCGCAGCAGTCAGCAAAATAGCGGCAACGGCTGCCGCCACGCTGTAGGGAACAGGTTTTGAACTCACGATTTTCGATTTTCTCTCAATAAATTGCACGTATCTCTCCTTGAAAAATAACGACATTGCCCTGGGGCAAAATACAACACATGCTACAAAATGAAACGGCTTTATCGGGTCAATTGGACGGTTTGCCCTTGTTGCTCATCCAGCACAGCCGGGCTGCCGTTGTTCTCCGGGATAAAGACGCGAATTTGCTTGGGATAGACGTAAACTGTGTCATTAACGGTCAGGGCCAGTTCCTTGTCACGCTCGTGGTCTAATTCTACATCAACGGGCAAGTTGCGCTCGTTATCTAAGAGGGCCACCTTGACTAAAGAACCGGTGCGATTGATACGCTCGACTCTGGCTTGTAACGAGGAAGCGCCATGTGGCTGGCGATCTACGTCTACCTCGTGCGGGCGAATATAAGCCGTGGCCGGGCGCGGATCATCATGAGGATAAGCCGGGTAGGGCACTTCCAAACTGCCCAACTGCACGCGGCCATTTTGCACCCGGCCATGAAAGACATTAACACTGCCCAGGAAGTCCATCACAAAAGCATTCGCGGGTTGGGCAAAGACATCATCGGGACGGCCAACTTGCTCGATGTGGCCTTTGTTCATCACCACCACCCGGTCAGCCACTTCAAAGGCTTCTTCCTGGTCGTGCGTCACGAAGATACTGGTCATGCCGATTTCATCGTGCAGGTGGCGCAGCCATTTGCGCAAGTCCTGGCGCACTTTGGCATCCAGAGCACCAAATGGTTCATCCAGCAACAACACCTGGGGTTGTGGCGCAAGAGCACGCGCCAGAGCGACACGCTGGCGTTGGCCACCGGAAAGCTGCGAGGGGAAGCGACGCTCTAAGCCTTCCAGTTGAATCAGTTTCAGCAACTCCACGACACGCTTTTTAACCTCGGCATCTTTCCAGCGCCGCACGCGCAGGCCAAAGGCGATGTTCTCATAGATGTTCATGTGATTGAACAGCGCATAGTGTTGGAACACGAAGCCCACATTACGTTCGCGGATGGCGCGGTGCGTCACATCGCTGTCCTGGTACAGCACGCTGCCTTTATCGGCAGATTCTAACCCGGCGATGATGCGCAATAGGGTCGTCTTGCCCGAACCGGAGGGGCCTAACAGCGCCGTTAGCTCACCAGAAGGAATTTCCAGACTCACATTATCCAAAGCGCGAAATGCGCCATATTGTTTCGTGATATTATTGACTTCAATCCGCATTTTCTTTTTCTCCTACGACATTCCCAAAAGGGACATCAATGGCGTGCGACTGGCACGGGCGCGAGGGTGCCCGGTTCGCCCACAGTCTGCCCTTCCAGCAGCAGGCGATGCGTTTTGCGCTCGACGATGGCTTTCGCCAGTAAGGTGATAATCGCCAGACACGCGAGTAAGGAAGCGACGGCAAAGGCGGCTTCAAAGTTGTAATCGTTATAGAGGATTTCAACGTGCAGTGGAATGGTATTGGTCTCACCGCGCACATGCCCCGACACCACCGAGACCGCGCCAAACTCGCCCATCGCGCGAGCATTACAGAGAATTACGCCATAGAGCAGGGGCCACTTGATATTGGGCAGGGTGACACGCCAGAAGGTTTGCCAGCCGCTCGCGCCCAGCACCAGGGCGGCTTCCTCTTCCTCGCTGCCCTGCGCCTGCATAAAAGAAATCAACTCGCGGGCGACGAAGGGGAAGGTCACAAAGGTGGTGGCGAGGACAATACCGGGCACGGCGAAGATGATCTTAATATCATGCGCGTCCAGCCAGTGACCAAACAAGCCGCGTGCGCCAAAGAGCAGCACAAAGATTAAACCAGAAATCACGGGCGAAACGGCAAAGGGCAAATCAATAAGGGTAATCAAGACGCTTTTGCCAAGGAAGTTAAATTTGGCAATGGCCCAGGCTGCTGCGATACCAAAGACTAAATTTAAGGGCACGGCTATGGAAGCTGTCAGCAGCGTCAGCTTAATAGCGGCTAAAGCATCCGGGTCGGTAATAGATTCTTTGTAAACCTGCCAGCCCTTCTTAAAGGCTTCGATAAAGACAATGGCGACGGGCACGAGGAGAAACAACACCAGGAACGCCAGGGCGAGACAAATCAGCAGCCAGCGCACGACGGCAGGCTCGGTGGTGGCACGCGAACGGGCCGCAGGAGCCGGGACTATGGCATCAGCGGCGGTGCTGGCAGCAGTGGGGTTCTCTCCTGTCACTTCCCGCGAAGTGCCGGGTAAGGTGGTAATGCGTGGTAACTCCATAAAGGTACTGCTGTCCGACATCTTGTTTTCCTTGTTTTATGATCTGTGAATCAATGGGACGCAAAACTGCGTTACGCTATGCTGCGCAGCGCAAGCTTTCGCTATCAACAAATAGCGTTCAAATAGCGCATGAAATTAGCGTCGCCGTAGGCATTGCGTCCCATTCAATACAACTCCTCAGGCGGCGCTATAACGTTTGGCACTCCAATATTGCAGGCCGTTAATCATCAGCAACAATCCAAAAGATAAAATCAGCATTACGGCGGCAATGCCAGTAGCCCCGGCATAATCGTATTGCTCTAACTTGGTAATAATCAGCAGCGGCGTGATTTCGGTTTTCATAGGCATATTGCCGGAAATGAAAACGACCGAGCCATACTCACCAATAGCGCGAGCAAAGGCGAGCGTAAAGCCCGTCAGCACGGCGGGTAAGATATGCGGGAAGATTACACGACGGAAGATTTGCCAACGATTTGCGCCTAAAGTGCTGGCCGCTTCTTCCACCTGCACATCCAACTCTTGCAGTACGGGCTGCACTGTGCGAACCACAAAAGGTAAGCCTATAAACGTCAGCGCGATCACAATTCCCAAGGGTGAATACGCGCTCTTGATGCCATATTTTGCGAGATAATGACCGATCCAGCCGTTCTCGGCATAGACCGTCGTTAAGGCGATGCCGCCAACCGCCGTGGGCAAGGCGAATGGTAAATCTACCACCGCATCCACCAGGGAGCGGCCCGGAAAGGGATAACGCACTAATACCCACGCCACCAGCAGCCCGAAAACGACATTGATTAAAGATGCTATGAGTGACGCGCCCAGACTGAGCTTATAGGAAGCGACAGCGCGTGGATTGGTCACAGCCGACCAGAAGTGTTCCCAGCCCAAGGCTCCGGCTTTAAAGAACAGCATGGAGAGGGGAATCAGCACCAACAGGCTCAGATAGAGCAGCGTGTAGCCCAGCGAAAGGCCAAAGCCCGGTAGCACACTACGTTGTTTGAAAGTCATAAAGCAGCACCCTTACAAGGGGAAGCCCCTCTTCCGCACAAAGGAGGAAATGTGCAGAAGAGGGGTCTGGGGAAAAGAGGATAAAGAGGCTAATTAGCGAAGGCCGCTTTTCCCATTATTTAGTGAGGTTGATAAATCTGGTCAAATACGCCGCCATCGGCGAAGTGGGTCTTCTGCGCTTTTTCCCAACCGCCAAAGAGTTGGGCGACTGTAAAGAGGCGGATGTGAGAGAACTTACGCCCGGCCCGTGCCGCCAGTGCCGGTGAGAGAGGGCGATAGTAGTGCTTGGCCGCGATCAACTGACCTTCGGGCGAATAAAGATATTGCAGATAAGCCTGAGCCACTTTAGTGGTGCCATGCTTGGCTGCATTCTTGTCCACAACAGCGACGGGCGGTTCAGCTAACACGCTTACCGGAGGCGTCACGATCTGGAACTTGCCTGGCCCTAACTGGTTGATGGCTAAATAGGCTTCGTTTTCCCATGCGAGCAGCACGTCACCGATGCCGCGCTCGGCAAAAGTGGTGGTCGAGCCGCGTGCGCCGGAATCCAGGACGGGCACATTCTTATAGACACGAGCAATGAAATCTTTGGCCTTGGCCTGGTTGCCCTTGAACTTTTGCAGGGCATAGCCATAGGCTCCCAGATAGGCCCAGCGCGCACCACCAGAGGTCTTGGGATTGGGAGTGATAACCGAAACGCCAGGACGAATGAGATCATCCCAGTTGCGAATATTCTTAGGGTTGCCTTTACGCACTAAAAACACAATGGTTGAGGTGTAGGGCGTGGCATTGTGGGGCAGACGCTTGAACCAGGTGGGCGAGGTCAAACCAGCTTTGGCCACCGCATTCACATCATAGCCAAGACCGAGCGTCACCACATCGGCCTGAAGGCCATCAATGACCGCACGGGCCTGTTTGCCAGAGCCGCCATGTGACTGGCGAATGCTCACGTTCTGGCCCGTCTTTTTCTTCCAGTAAGCGGCAAAGGCACGATTATAGTCCTGATAAAGTTCGCGGGTTGGATCATAAGAGACGTTAAGTAACTGTGTCTGAGCGTGGGCTTGGGCAATACTCAGCGGGTTCTGCGCGCTTCCGGCTGTGATAGCTGCGCCAAATAAAGCCACTTGCGCCAGACGGACGGCTTTGCGATTAAACGACCTTTTATCTAATTTCTGCGTTACGAATGTCTTAAACATGGGTTCTCCGAGAGGTAAATGAAACGAATGATATGGGTGTTACTCTACCGGCTGCCCCTGACATTTTTAGGAGGGGCTAAATACGACGGGTGAACCAGTCTGCAACGCTATCGAGGTTTGGGTGGACTCGGCATCCTCGGAGCAGCAAGAGATTTACTCGCCAGACGCCGGATAAACGCTGCACTGGTGAAGCCAGCGAGCGTGGAAAGCTTAGAGCTTTGAGGTTAAGACAAGAGGGAACGCATCTCGTCTGCCACGCCCGCTGGCGATATACAGCAGCGACAACAAGTGCCGCAGCACGCACAACACATCGTGCGAACTGTCAGGCTCCAGGTTGTCGTGGCAGCGAAATTCATGATGCTTAATGTTGACCCGATGAGTAGATTTGGCAGTCTGGATTGAGCGACTTAACGGTTTATCCTCATCAGATCGAGTTTTTGTTTGCTATTGCAAGCTCTAGATTGGCTAATGCCTACCTTGCGGGTAGTAATTGATAGACATTATAAAGTCTTGTTTTTGACTTGTCAAGCCTTAGCCCAAAAATTTGTTAGTCGTGAAGCATTAAGAGGCGAAGTCTTGGCGTTATAGTCTGAGAAGACTAACGAACCCAGAGCGTGAGCGACGGGCTTCCACTGTAGCAACTGGCGACTAAGAGATAAACCAATCATTGTGCGGCTATGAAGTAGCAACTCTATATGGTAGTCTGGGCTGAGAGCGACGGGCTACAGTAGGAGTCACCGGGGACACTGAGGTAAGCCCGTCGCTCACGCTCCGGGTTCGCTGGTGCTGGGTTGGAATAGTCTAAAAATTCGTCTGGAGGTTACTCGAAAATGTGCTTGTCGGGCAACCTGTGGGCAACTCAAGCGTCTTAAATTTGGTTGTTTCAAGAGCCTGAGTTTTACATGCCCCTATTGCCAAACGTTGGCAGTCCGTGTAAAATTCATCGGGCGTTTACTTTTTGAAATTAATGCGGGTCGTTAGCTCAGATGGTAGAGCAGGGGACTCTTAATCCCAAGGTCGATGGTTCGATCCCATCACGACCCATTCCATAGTGCCATGATAGTGATTTATAATTGACACTTTGAAGCCTTCATGCGTTACCAAAGACGCATGATTTCTGCTCCAGTGTCTCTTACTCCGGTGTAATACCCTCAAACTGCACATTTCCCTGTGTTACGGTGGTGTAATGCCACCATCAGTCTGTGCGTGAGCAGCCGTCTTGCAGACTTTGCTGCTAACTTTTTCTTGTCGCCGTTTATCATACACCCATATTGCACCGATAAAGAGATGGCGTCTGACTTGCAGTCGCTTTAGACATTGCGGGAGCCTCTTCGTTTAAATCAGATTTCCCTTTAAGGGGGCTTATATTTTATGTCACAAGTTCAATCCTCTTCTAACCGTGCCGGAGCAAGCGAGGCAGCACCGGTGCGCGATCATAATGGTTTTATTTCTACTCAGGTTGAGCAGGAGCGGGCCGTCTTAGCCCAATTGATTCTCGACACGCCACCATCATCTCTACCGCCCTCGCTGGATGGCTTTAAGGATGATAAGTCGGATTTAGACGAATTAGGTGGGTTAGCGGAAGCGGCTGGCGCGGCTGTCGTGGGACGTGTGACCCAGCGGCGTCAGAAGCCCGACCCAGCGATGCTGTTTGGCAAGGGCAAGGTCGAAGAAATCGCCGAGCTGTGCCGCGAGACCAAAGCCGATGTGGTGATTGTGGATCATGATCTTTCGCCAGCGCAGGGGCGCAACCTGGAAAATACACTTAAAGTGCGCGTCATTGACCGTACGGAATTGATTCTCGACATCTTTGCCCGTCGTGCCCAGACGCGCCAGTCGAAGTTACAGGTGGAACTGGCCCAACTGCGCTACCAGTTGCCGCGCTTGAAGCGAATGTGGACGCACTTAGAGCGCACCGGCGGCGGTATTGGCACCCGTGGCCCTGGCGAAACCCAGCTTGAAACCGACCGTACCCTGGCGCGTGGCCGCATCACGCTCTTAGAAAAGCAGTTAAGCGATATTCGCCGCCAGAAAGAAGTCGAATCTGTGGGACGGGCCGACTTTGAAACTGGTGCCTTGGTGGGTTATACCAACGTCGGCAAAAGCGCGTTGCTCAATGCCCTGTCGCGTCCCACGGGTAAGGGTGTCTTAGTGAAGAACCAGCTTTTCGCTACCCTCGGAGCTTCCACACGCAAAGTGGAGTTAGGTGGTGGACGGGCTATCCTGCTCTCGGATACAGTTGGTTTCGTGCGTCGTCTGCCGCACCACTTAGTTGAAAGCTTTCATTCCACGTTAGCCGAAGTATCCAACGCCGACTTTCTGTTGCATGTGGTAGATGCCGCCGACCCGGAGTTCGATGACAAGCTGCATTCGGTGCAAAAAGTCTTGGGGGAGTTAGACATCATTGCCACACCGCACCTTTTAGTCTTGAATCAGTGTGACCGCTTGGATGAACCCAGTCGTGCCGCTTTGCTACGCCAGCACCCGGATGCGGTGCTCACTTCAGCCCTCACCGGTGAAGGTCTGGATACCCTGAAGGAGCGCATCCTGGCTTTATTAGAGCGCAATGATGAGGAAGTCAACTTTGTCTTAGATGCACGGAATGCTCATAATGGCAAGCTGCTTTCGGACATTGCCCGGCATGGCCATGTTTTAAAGCAAGAATGGGAAAGTGATGCTAACGATGGCACAGAACCGCGTCTGCATGTGCGAGCACGCCTGGCCCCACGCTGGCGTGAGAAATTGGGTTTGCCGGGATAATAATCGGACCCAATCGCTACCTTTGAGCCTGTCATTTCGAGTGGAGTGACCGCAGGGAACGTAATCGAGAAATCCTGCTGTTAAAGAGAGTAGCCATGCTGTAAAGATTTCTCGACTCCACTTTACTCCGCTCGAAATGACACTGCTCCTCATGAGTAGCAGCTTGCATTAATTTATTCTTAAGTCCCATTAAACAAAGACCCCGGTTATAATAAATCGGGGCTTTTGTTGTGTAAAAGGACAACCTTTTGCAACTAAGGTTAGGATATATCGGCTAACTGGGATAGGAGGCATGAAGATAAAAGTAAAAATGGGATTAGGGAAGCAAGGGCATCAGCGGTTTGTATTGGCTTTATGCCTATTGCTCCTGAGTTCCACCATCGCAGCGGCTCAAGTCAGCGTTTTAACGCAACGCTATGACAATGGGCGTTCGGGTGCGAATCTGGCGGAGACCACCCTCAATACCTCCAACGTCAATGTCTTCAGTTTTGGCAAACTCTTCACCCGCCCGGTGGATGGGCAGATTTACGCCCAGCCTCTGTGTGTGGCTAATGTCGCTATTCCCAACCAGGGTACGCATAACGTGGTTTATGTAGCGACCGAGCACAACAGCGTTTATGCCTTTGATGCCGATGACCCCAACGCTTCGGCTCCATTATGG
>JAFAZH010000045.1 GCA_019239895.1 Abditibacteriaceae bacterium
GCAGCGCGTGTGTTGCCGGTGCAGAAGTTAGTGGATGATTTTGATGCCGGGTTACGCAGCCCGACTCCTTTCCAATTAGTAGCCGATGACCCTAAAACCACGGAATCGTGGTTGAGCCAGAATCTGGGGATGAAGGTGCATCTCCCGGCTCCCAAACAATCTGGAGTGAAGCTTTTAGGGGCACGCACGCATCATCTGGAAGATCGCCCGGTGGCACAAACCCATTATTTGAAAGGCAATGTGCGCGTGGCGCTCTATCAGATGCGCGCTCCCCGCTACGGGCTGCCTGATCTCGATGAAGTGCAAGTGCATGGACGCCTATACTACACCAAAGACTGTGGCCCCTATCGCGCCATCGTGTGGCGAGCTGGCGACAACGTCATGACAATGGTTTCGCCGCTGGCGATGCGCGAATCGCTCTTGTTAGCGAGTGATATGCGCGACAATACGCCCCATGACGTTTCACCATCGGCTACTGCCACGCCTTCCGATGTTGAGCCGCCCGCTTAACTTGAGTTAGCAGCCCAAAAGAGAAAGCCTTGCTCTATTAGTTGAGCAAGGCTTTCTCTTTTGTAGGCCAGACAAGAGTGTCTGGCCTACAAAGTGGCATTTCTCAACTAAACAAACAACGAGCTAATAGATTCTCCGGTGTGAATGCGCTTGATCGCTTCGCCGAAGAGCGGCGCAACGGAGAGTACCTTAATTTTATCAATGCGCTTCTCCGGGGGGACGGGAACTGTGTTGGTGACTACAACTTCCTCAATTGGCGAGGCTGCTAATTTTTCAATGGCGTGACCACACAGCACTCCATGCACCGCGCCCGCCCGAATAGAGCGGATGCCATGTTCTTGCAGAATCTGGATAGTAGCTAACAAAGAAGTCCCCGTCGCAATTTCATCGTCGAAGATAACCGCGTGCTTGCCCTCGACATGGCCAACGATAGTGTTGGTTGCTACCTCGTTATCACTCACCCGCCTCTTATCCACAAAAGCCAAAGGCAGGCGCAGCCGCTCGGCATAGTTGGCGGCTTCCTTAACGTGCCCGGCATCAGTCGCCACCACCACAGTGTCGCGTAAGTCAGTATCACGATAATAATCCAGCAATACTGGTGCAGCATAAAGATGATCGGTTGGCACGCTGAAGAAGCCATGCACCTGCGGTTTATGCAGGTTCATCGTCAAAATCCGGTCGGCCCCGGCAGTGACTAACACATCCGCCATTAAACGCCCCACAATAGAAATGCGTGGCGCATCTTTTTTATCAGAGCGCGCATAGGAATAATAGGGAATGACGGCGGTAATACGCGAGGCCGAGGCGCTACGCATGGCATCCATCATGATGAGCAGTTCCATGATGTTCTCATGGACAGGCGATGAGAAGGGCTGCACCACGAAGACATCGGTTTCCCGCACGTTCTCTTCGATTTGAATAAAAAGATTTTCGTTGGAGAACCGCTGAATGGATACTTCGCCCGGTGTGACTCCAATATATTCACAGATTTCCCGCACTAATTCCGGGTTGCCGTTGCCAGCAAATATCTTGACCCGATCACGCATTACCAATATCCCCCATTAGGTTCTGCTAAACCATACTAATTTTTTAGGTATGCCTGCAATTTGCATTTATAGTTAACCACAGCCACACCTATCGTACCCCTCTTGGCATCGGTTCCGCTCCAATGCCGTACGGAGCAGACCGTTTTTGCACAATCTGCTGCCCTGGATAACCTCATGAGATAAGCCGAGGAGAATTTCAAGGTGAAATTAAGTTACGCACAAAAGCAAGAATTTATCGAGAAGGGTTATGTCAAAGTGCCTGGTGTTGTGCCGCGAGCGATGGTACATGAGGCATTTCGGGCCATTAACCACTCTGTCGGACAGGGTATGAACGTGGAGGATATGACCAAATTCCGTGCTCAGTCCTATTGCCCGGAAGTCACCCGCACGCCAGCCATTACGGATTTGTTCAATAAGACCCCAGCCTTGCCTTTAGCCGAATCGCTCATTGGTGAAGATAAGATTAAGCCCGTAGGTGGAGGCCAGATTGCCCTGCGCTTTCCCACCCTGAAAGACCCGCCAGGAGAACCCGTCCCCCACTTGGATGGCATGTATTCCCCCACCAACGGCGTTCCCAAAGGGCAGATTTCTAATTTCACGATGTTAGTGGGAGTTATGTTGAGCGATGTCCAGACGACTTATGCAGGCAATTTAGCCGTCTGGCCAGGCACGCATCGCCTGTATGAGAAGTATTTCCAGGAGCATGGCCCGGAATCGCTGCTGAATGGAATGCCCCAGGTTGAAATGCCCAAACCGGAACAAATCACCGGACAGGCAGGCGATGTGGTTTTCGTCCATTATCAAATTGCTCACGGTGTTACGCCCAATGCCTCGCCGAACATCCGTTACATGATCTTTTTTCGCTTGCAGCATGTGGCGCATGAAGCCCAGAAATGGGACGCCATGAAAGATATATGGCTTGAATGGGAAGGGGTGCGGGAGGTAGCCAGTGGTCGGTAGTCAGTAGTCGGTAGTCGGTTGAGGGAAACCAAAGGCTAACGAAGCCGCTCGGCTCAGGCCTTCCCCTCCGACCACCAGCCTAAGCTTGCTTTCAGGCCGCTAAAGGGTTAAAATCCTTGCGATGCGTTGGCGTGATTTCGATAATTTAGCTCTCCTACCTGACAACTTTTTTCAAACCCCTCGTCGTGTCCATTTTATTGGTATTGGCGGCATTGGCATGAGCGCACTGGCTTTGCTTCTAAAAGCGCGTGGTCATGAAGTCAGTGGTTCCGATGCGTGCGCGAGCGCCATGCTGACCAAATTACAAACGGCTGGTATTAAAACCATTGTTGGTCACTATGCTGGCTATCTCGTTACTGAGGGCGCACCTGTCGAAGCTGTGTTTTTTAGTTCAGCGGTTACTGAGGACAACGCCGAACGAGCGGCAGCCGTGGCCCAAGGCATTCCGCAATGGCACCGCGCCCAGTTGCTAGCCTATTTCGTCAATAATGCAGCCTATTCTATCGCGGTTTCTGGCACACATGGCAAAAGCACCACCAGTGCCATGATCGCTCATATTCTGACCCAACTGGGGCGTAACCCGACAGCTATTCTGGGGGCCATTTATCCGCCTTTTGACTCCAACCTGCGCGTAGGCGACCCCGGTTTAGTGGTGGTTGAAGCCGATGAATCCGACGGCTCATTTACACTCTTAAAACCTACGGTGTCAGTGGTGCTAAATGTGGAAGCGGAGCATCTGGAAAATTACGAGGATTCCGAGGCGGAACTGTGGCGGGCTTTCGAAATGTTTATGGACCAGACGCGCCAGATAGCCGTGTTGAATTTGGAAGATGTCGAGATGTGGGAGCGATTGAGTGCGCGCCGCCGCGAGGATTTGATTGTGGCGAACTACCGCACTGGATTGGGTGGCAATCTAGCCGCCTCCGCTATAGAGTCCCGTGCAGGTAAAACCCACTATGATTTATTTTATAACCGGGATTGGGTCGGCACCTTTAACCTGGGGGTTCCAGGTCGCCACAACGTCAGTAATGGCCTCGCGGCCATGAGTGCTGCTTGCATTCAGTTTCAACTGGCACCAGAAGCATTCGTTCATAGCGTTACCAGCGCCGCAACTGCTCTCCAGGATTTTCATGGTGTAGCACGGCGGTTTCAACTTTGCGGTGAAGCTAATCAGGTAGTGGTTTATGACGATTATGCCCACCATCCAACCGAAGTCGGCTCTACACTGCAAATGGCGCATGAGTTTTTAGGGCGGCCTTTAGTAGTTATTTTTCAGCCGCACCGTTACTCCCGCACGCAGCAATTGGGGCAAGAATTTGGCCCCTCCTTCGCTGCTGCGGATCGCATTATCATCACCCAGCTTTATTCAGCCTTTGAAACCCCGATTGAAGGGGTGAGTGGGCGCATTGTTTTTGACGCCGTGCGCCAGAGTTTTCCCGACAAGCCAATTTACTATGTGGAGACGTTAGAAGAGGCCCGCCGTCTCGCGGGGGACTTAGCCAGGCCGGGAGACGCTATGATTACAATGGGGGCTGGCGATATTAGCAGACTGCCTGCCTTGTTGTTACAAGACTTACAACATGCACAATAGCATTCAAGCCTGGGCACACGCTAATGAAGCCCTCGCACGCCACACCACCATGCGCGTCGGGGGCGCGGCGCAATGGTGGGCCGAGCCGCAAACCGAAGCAGAGCTTGCAGCCATTTTGCAGGCCGTGCAGCACGGCGGCTATCCGCTGCAAGTTCTGGGCGCTGGCTCAAACCTGGTGCCGAGTGATAGTGGCTTTGCCGGTGTCGTCTTGAAACTGGGGGATGGCTTCGCCTGGCATCGGGTCGAAGAGAACCGCTTGATTACAGGTGGCGCGACCTTACTGCCAAAGCTGACTAAATTTGCGCTCCAACACCAATTAGGCAATTTCGAGTGGGCCTGCGGGGTGCCCGGCTCCGCTGGTGGCTCGATCTGGGGCAACGCGGGGGCGCGCGGCTTTAATGGACAGGCAATGGAAAGCCGGGACGCGGCGACTGATTTAGAATCCCTCATCGCCTATGATCGCGCCGGTAAGCGCCACCGTCTCCTGCGCCATGATGTTGAATTTAGCTACCGCCGTTCATCTTTAGGTGAGTTAATTGTCGTTGAAGCCACCTTTGCTCTCAAGCCGCTAAATGAAGAGCAGGCGCAAGAGCATCGAGCAGCGGTCAAGGACTTACTCAAGAAACGGCGCGAGACGCAGCCGACCAATGCGGCATCGGCAGGCTGTGTGTGGAAAAATCCCCAGTATGGTGACTGCCGGGGGGCCGGTGAACTAATTGAAAGCCTGGGCTTGAAAGGCCATCGTGTTGGCGGCGCAGTGGTCAGCCCCATTCACGCCAATTTTGTGGTCAATGAAGGCCACGCCACGGGTGCGGATGTGAGGAACTTGATAAAAGAAGTTGAAGAGATTGTCGAACGCGAGACGGGTGTTCATCTGGAACGAGAGGTGCGTTTACTTGGCGAGTCCTGAAACGAAAATAAAAGTCGCCGTGCTATTAGGCGGCGATTCCTCCGAACGTGAAATTTCCTTTAAAACTGGGCGTGCAATGGCGGCGGCTTTATCGCCCGCACGCTTTGACGTGACCCTGTTTGACGTGGCTTCCCCCTCAACACAAGAAAAAGAAGCTCTTTTTGGCACTGGCCAGAACGCGGCTGCTACGCCTCTGACCTGGGATCAGGTGCCTAACACTTTACGTACAGGCCAGTTTGATGTTGCTCTGCCTGCCCTGCACAGCGGCTGGGGTGAAGATGGCACTCTGCAAGCTGCCCTCGAACTGGCAGGCATCCCTTATGCGGGTTCGCCGCCACGCGCTTCGATGATCGCCATAGACAAGCAAATCTGCAAGGCTGTGATGCACGATGTTGGTATTCCGGTGCCGCGCGGGGGGACAATTAACCATCCTGGAGACCAGGCACCCTGGGATGGTCCCTGTGTCATAAAACCCAATGCCGGTGGCTCGTCGGTCGGGGTAACCATCCTGCGCAACCCACGCGACGCTGCTGGATGGCAACGCGGTGTCTGTGCGGCTCTGTCCGATGGCAGTAGTGCTTTAGTAGAAGAGATGATAGAAGGTGTTGAAGTGACGGCAGGAGTTCTGGGACAAGGGCCAACGGCGCGGGTGTTGCCCCTCATCGAAATTGTGCCCCAGAGCGCGGGCGGCTTTTATGACTATGAAGCTAAATATGCCCTTGGCGGTTCGCAACACCTCATTCCCCCACGACTGCCGCAAGAAGTGCTGGCCCGCCTTAGCGATTATGCCCTGCGCGCTCATCGCGTCTTAGGCTGCCGTGGCGTCTCGCGCTCCGACTTTATCGTCAACACTGATGGCACTCCTTACTTCCTCGAAATCAATACTCTCCCTGGCATGACCGAAACCAGCCTGGTGCCCGATGCCGCCCGCGCCGCTGGAATCAGCTTTGACAGCCTCGTAGAAACTTTAGTGCGGGAAGCATTGCAGGTAGGGGCAAAGTAGGTTTTAAACCTCTCCCCTCTCCGAAGCGGAGAGGGGAACAAAGGACGGCTCTATCGTTAGAGCTAAAACTTAATTCTCATCCTCTGACACCCCTTCCCGGTCCGGGAAGGTTGGGTGCCCACAGGACAGCATATTGATGCTGTCCTGTGGGCTAGAGGACGGGGGGTTAGGTCAAATATTTTAGAATATTCACTTACACCTATGGACATTTAAATGGCTAATTTATAATATGCACAAGGGAGGGCTACATGGAACCAATACGTGGACCACTCGATTATCATCGTTATCCACCGCGCAACCGACATCGCACTAATAGCCAAAACGACACCTCCAGCCAGCATACCATGCCAAACAATACGCCAAACTCACAACCAACCCAGCCACCTGCAACCCCACGCGCTTCAACAGCGCGAACACCTGCGCAGGGAACACCTACATCACCAGCACCCGGCGGGAGTGCTCGCTTTGCGATGCCAGGACAGACGCCATCTAGAGCAGCATCCTCTGCTCCGCCGCCACAGCGCGTTTTGCGGCGGCCTGGTGAGCAGGATGTAGCAGAGCAGCATCGGCAATACCAGATGGCTAATCCTCAAGCTAACTCGCGCCCGGTGCAGACACCGCTATATGCGGTTGAGGATGAAGACGAACAGGTTGTCCCACGACGTCGGAAGTCACGGCGGCGCGTTAAAAATGGCGCTACCCATCAGGTGCCGCCACAAAACGATGTGATTATGCGCCACCGTTTTTCGCCACATTCTCTACCTGCCGATTTAGCAGATCCGAATATTGCTACCGATGAGGCAGCGGCACACCCACCGCACCGCATCCGGCGCAAGCGACAGGCAAGCCTCTTTTTTAGTCGAGGACGGCGTAAGCGCCTCGCCCCGCATCAGGCTTTTGAAAACGCCTTAGAGCCACCACCAACGACCACAGCCCGCCCCGCACGTCGTCCCTTCTGGCTCTGGGTGCGCCGGGGGGCCACCCTGCTATTGGCTGTCGGGTGCGCGGAACTGCTATTCGCGGCTTTAACTTCGCCGCGCATGGCGGTGCGAGAAGTGCGGGTTTCGGGCTTAAATGTCACCTCGGAAGCGGCGGTACAACCCGTGGCGATGAGCCTCGTCGGTCAAAATTGGATTCGGGCGCATGTGCGCGAGGCCGCTCGTAAAGTGGCAGTCTTGCCCAGTATTCGCTCGGCGCAAGTGGTGCGGGTGTTGAGTTGGCCACCACGCCTGGAATTACAGGTTGAGGAGCGCCAACCGTTTGCACGCGTCGGAGGTGGTGGCGATTGGTGGGTGGTAGACGAAGCAGGTATACCATTTCGTCATGCGACCTCTGCCGATAAGGGTCTTTATGCGGTTACGGCTCCCACCCTACAACCGAGTCTGGGCCATGCGTTGCCAGCAACAGCGTGGCGTCCGGTGGTGGAGTTTGCGACCGCGCTTTCTCGTGAGTCCCAACAGGGCCACGATTGGACGTTGCGCCGCATTTACTTTGATAAGCAAGGCTTTGCTTCCTTACGTCTGGCAGGCGGCACTAATGATCAAATTCTGGTGCGTCTGGGGAATAATCGTTGGCCCGATAAATTACAGCGTGCCAGAGAAGCACTGGCTTACTTTGAAGCCACCGGGCGGCACGCGATGGCCCTAAATTTGATATCATATTCTAGACCAACGTGGACACCGCGCCTCGCGTCTGCAACGACAGAACAAGCTGTCTCATCGCATTCACACGAACCAGAAGCATCCACCGCACACTCAGTAACAGATGCCTCAAATCGTAATGCGGTTAAGCACAATGGCAGCCAGGCGGCTCCCGAAGCCGACGCTATAGCGGACAACGCTTAGCCTCGTGTGTACGGCCCCCCGTTAAGTGCCATCTCTGTGGAATTTCGCGTTGTGCTGCTTATTTATCATCTGATATTACAATTTGCTTGCAAATGTGCATAAATTAATTTAGGTCATTCTTATGCAGAATGGGCTAAAGCAGCGTTCTAAAGTTATTTGCGTGGAGCATTATTATGAATAGCACTCCTTATCCAACCAAAAACCCGACTCCTGCCTTGCGGCGAGAGTCTGATGGCACAGTGGCGACTCTTGATCAAAGCGTGGCGGACAGAACACCCGCCAAACTGCGCCCCAGGAAAACGTGGTTAGCCACCCTCACCGGCATTTGCTTTCTCTTTGGTGGCTTTGTGGCCTTACAATTACGCGCTATGGAGCAGGTGCGTATCAATCACCAGCGCAACGTCGAGGGCTTGGCCCAGGCTCAACAACAAATGCAGGTGATGAAAAGCCGCTTTGAAAAGGAAAAAAAAGATCGAGCCGACTTAGCCGCTCACCTGAAAGTGCTTCAGGCAAACTTGACCACCGGCACTATTGGCTCAAAGAAGCAGGCTGACTTGCTCAATAAGCAGATTAAAGAACTGCAATTGGTGGCTGGGCTTACGTCACTAAGCGGGCCGGGAGTTGTAGTTACCTTGAATGATAATCCTGACGCGGCCAAAGCAGGAAACGCCGTGGGAGCCTTTTTGCCAGGCATTGTGCATGATTTTGATATTCTGTCCGTGGTCAACGAGTTGCGCTCTGCTAAAGCGGATGCCATTGCCGTCAACGGCACGCGCATCACGGGCTATACACCCATCCGTTGCGTCGGTCCCACTATTCTTATCAACTGGGAAGCCAAAGCTGCTCCCTTCCGCATTGAGGCCGTGGGCGACCCGACCACGCTCAAATCCGCGTTAAACTTACCAGATGGCATTTTGGACAAGCTCAAGAAAGATGCCACGCTGGGGGTAGATGTCAAAACGGCATCGAATCTCCGTCTGCCACCGACTGAGGGCGTGCCCCATTTAAGAATGGCCAAAGCGGGATAGGAATGAAAAAGTAAAAGGTAAAATGAAAATTAAGGATTAACTTGGCATAGCTAGGTTTAACAGCGTGTGACTTTTACTTTTTCATTTTACTTTTACCTCTGCTCAAGCCCTTGAGTGCGTCTTGGCTACGCACTGATTGCCTCAACCACGTAAACTGATAGCGAGTCTCACCAATGATACTATTACCCTTCATAGCCTTAGCGTGTGGCTATATGCTTTTTTACTATCTGGTTCCTGATGGTGGACTCCAGGCCACCGAGACCTTTGCGCGTTACACCGCTATTGCGGTATTGGCTGGACTTGATACGATATTAGGTGGCGTGCGTGCCTGGTTGAAAGATGAATTCGATGATATGGTGTTCATTACCGGATTCTTTATTAATGCTGTTTTAGCCGCTGGACTGGTCGTGTTGGGTGAAAAGCTAGGTTTAGAGACAGGTGTCGGCGATGATCGCATTTCGATTATGATGATAGCGGCGGTCGTCGTTTTTGGCACGCGTATTTTGAATAATCTGGCAGCGATACGACGTATGATTATAGAACGTTGGCGGGATCGGCAAATGTCTGCGGCGCAACCTACAGCGGGACAAACTCCGCCTTCAACCGCGCCAGTGGGCACCATATCGCAGCAAGTGTAAAACTTATGGGGCCAACTATAGCGAAGTTTAAGCCGACCGAGCTACAGCCGATTAAAACCGACAGTTTGGACTTTATTTTTAATGACTTTATTCGAGATTATCAATTGGTGGAGGACAGCGGGTGTCGCGTGAAGATGCCGTAGTCGGGCTAGATATTGGCACCACCAAAGTCTGTACGGTGGTGGGACAAGGCGACGCCCAGGGCAAGATTACCATTCTGGGCGTAGGCGTCGTGCCTTCACGCGGCTTAAAAAAGGGTGTCGTCATTGATGTTGAGGACACCGTGGCCGCTATCCGCGAGTCGGTAGAACGGGCACGCCACATGGCAGGCATCGAATTTAGCACTGCCGTGGCAGGCGTCACCGGCGACCATATTCAATCCTCCAACCGGCGTGGCACCGTCACGGTGGCAGGCGCAGAGCAAGTCATTACTCAGGATGACGTGGAGCGCGTCTTAGCTGCCGCCAACATGGATGTGCCCCGCGACCGGGAAATCATTCATTCCTTACCGCGTGATTTTGCGGTAGATGGACATCGTGGCGTGCGCCGTCCGGTGGGCATGTGCGGCCAGCGATTAGAAGTCGAAACTCATGTGGTCACTGGCACCGCCAGCTTCTTGCAAAATGTGGTGCAGTGTGTGGAGCGGGCCGGTTTGAATGTCGAGGCTCTGGTTTTAGAGCCAATTGCCACCAGTGAAGCGGTCGCCACAGCCGACGAACGCGAATTGGGCGTTATTCTGATTGATATTGGCGGCGGCACCAGTGACATCGCCGTGTTTCAGGATGGTAGCATTATCTTTTCCGATGTGCTTTCCGTTGGTGGCAACCATGTAACACGGGATATTTCCATTGGCTTGCGCACCCCATTAGATATTGCCGAGCGACTTAAAATTGAACGTGGCGTGGCTTCACCTGCTCTCATCGGACACGGAGAGGCACTGGAAGTGGTCACGGCTGGCAGCGGCGAACGGCTACGGTTGCCACGCGCCATTTTAGGCGAAATCATTGAAGCCCGCATGAGCGAACTTTTTGAAATGGCGCGCGATGTCATTACCGCAGCCGGAATTCAAAAGCGGGTGCCTGCTGGCGTCGTGCTGACGGGCGGCGGCGCACTTCTGCCAGGAGCTATTGAGTTGGCCCAGCAGATTTTTGATTCCCCTGTCAGGTTAGGTCGCCCCATTGAGCTGAGTGGATGGAGCGATCAGGTAGACAACCCACAATTTTCCACCGCCGTCGGCTTATTGCGTTTCGCGCTACGGCAACGCGGAGCCTTAGGAAATTCGATGGCGACCATGCCAATGGCGACTAATTCGCACTTGTCTTCGGTGTTAGGCGATGCGCAACGCCAGGGCACCGTCACCAATGGCGATGGCACGGCGAGTTATAGCGCAGAAGGCACCCTGCACGAAACACCAGCCGAAGTTGCCTCCGTAGCCAGCAATGGCGAAGGCGATCAGGAGAATGGCTTATATTCAGAAGCCGCCCGCGACAGCGGGCAGACCACACCTTTCGACCATTTGCGCCAACAGGGGCAGACTGAGCGTTACAACCGCGCCAGTAACGTGTCAGCGCCACCGGATGCAGGGCAATCTTTCCTGCAAAGGCTTGTGACCAAGTTGCGCCAGCTTATCGGGTTTGAAATGTCATGAAGAGGATTGTCGTGGGCATTGCCTCCCCTAACCTCGTCTGAGGGAAGGGGAATTTTGCTTTTAATTGCCGTAAGGAATGGGACGCTAAACGATGTTACGCGATGCTGCGCAACGCAAGCTGACGCTATTTAGTGAATGATAGCGTTAAATAGCGCATGAAATTAGCGAAGCCTAGCTTTGCGTCTCATTAATAAATAGCTTATTAGATTTAAGGAGAGAGGCACTCACGGGTCTCTAACCAAACATTATGCAAGCCGACCCTCAAGAAACTTCTCACCAAGGCTCTGCACCAGCAGGTTCAACGCAAACGTCTGAAACTGCATTTTCAGCTTTTGCCCCCTTACCTCTGCGCCCGCGCGGCGTGTTAGAGATTCTTGACATCGCCATTAAAGTCTATAAGCAATACTTTTGGGTTTTGCTGAGTTGGTCGGTTTTAGTGGTGAGCGCGAGCCTGCTGGCAACCGTCATTGGGATGGTGATACCCTTTGGTGGTTCTTTGCCTTCTATTCTTTTAAAGCCGCTGATTACAGGTGTGGTAGCCTGTTGCATCGCCGCTGCGGTGCGGGGTCAAAGAGTGGAGTTCAAGCAGTGCTGGCAATTTACCAAGCCGCGCTTCTGGCCAATGGTCGGGCTATCGGTGCTGGCGCTGATCGTCACTATGTTTGCGCTCATGGGCTTCTTTGCCATCTGTGGCCTCATCTTTGGCCTGGGATTCCTCATTTTTCGTTCAGCAGCAGATGGGCTGCAACTAACCCTGATTATCATCGCTGGCTTTATCGGTCTGGCCGTGGGAACAGTCATCGCCACCGTTCTGTTTACCTGGCAGGGCTTAGTGCCCGTAGTGGTCAGTATGGAACAGGACAAAATGAACACCGCCGCGCTTAGTCGTGCTTATGAATTGCTGCGTGGTCAGTGGGTGCGCGTGTGTACCTTGATGACGTTGTTAGGGTTGGGTATGTTGGCCCTATCCGCTATTTTTATGGCGGTGGGCGCTTTATTAATTGGCCTGCCGCAGATTGAAGCTCTCTTGAATGGGCAAGCAGTCAACACGACCGTCTGGGAAACAATTGTGGGGATTGGATTAAGCTACAGCGTGATATGGATTATCTGGAATCCGATGCTCTATATCATTATGAACCTGCTGTACTTAGACATGCGGGTGCTTAAGGAAGCCTTAGACCTCGAATGGGCAGCGCATGTTACGGCCCCGAAATGGGATACCCCCGCACCTGGCGCACCACCCCCGGATGCAGCGTATAACTCAGGCTTCGCCACTCCGTCCTACTCCTCAAACCCACTGTCTACTTATTCAAATGTCAACTCCGTCGAGGTTGCTCCCGTTAACATGGCAATTCCATCTAAAATATTCAGCGAGACTGCAACCCCGGATATTGCTACCCCTAATATTTTGGCTCCTTTGCCTAATGACGATATAGCCACCATCCCCACGGGCTTTATAAGTCCAACCACAGAAACTCAACTCACAGCCGACGCAATGCCCCACCCTGCCGACGTACCTTTACCTGAGACGCAAGACATTCCCACCGCACAAAACGAGGCTATTACCTGCCCACAGTGCGGCACCGTGGCACCCGCCGCGCAGGATTTTTGCTTACACTGTGGCGCCCGCCTCCACCCCACCAACAGCACTCCTGCGCCACGGTGGTAAAGCGTCACGATTTACGATTCCAATGCGCAAACGCTCCTTGCTCTGTTTAAGTCTGGTAGTGCTAGGCTCCGGGACTCTACACGCCCCACTAAGCTCGCTGGCGGCTCCGGCCACCACGCCAACCGTGAGTGCAGCAGCTTACAGAGATCAGTTACAGCGCGCAGATGCCGCTTTGAGTCGTATGGAGCATAGCGGGCGGCGTCCCCTGTCTGGGGTGCTGCAAGGTCTGGCGAAAACACAAGTCGTGCAACGCACTGATGGGGCGCGCATGACTGCCGGGGCGGATGAGTGGAAACGACGAGCCTCTGACCTGAGCGGCGGCAACTCGACCCGTGACGAGGTGCGTCAGGCACATCAAGTGGTGCAGTTGCACTTACGTGCTCTGGATGAGTGGCGCAACCCGCGTGTAGACCAACCTGGCGGAGGCTACTACCAGAATCAAGATGCCCAGAGCATCATGCGCCAGTTGGAGAACACGGGGCAAATTCGCACCGTCCCGACGCGTGCCCAACAAATCGCAGCCGATGTGATGAAAGCCATCAGTAACTTCTTCAAGAAGCTCTTCGGCTGGATAAATAGCTTATTACCAACCCCGGCGGCCAATGTCTCGGCCCCCCATATTGATCCTCATCTTATCTGGATTCTGTTTATTACAACTCTGTTGGCGTTGCTGAGCGTAATTGGCTACTTTGCGTGGCGTGCCTTGAGAGGGCGCTACAGACGGGTGGAAGCGCGGCGTGAAGTGCGTTTTCTGGAAGGCGATGATGCCGAATTATTAGGCTTGCCGCCCGATGAGCTAAAAGAGCGTGCCAGGCAATGGGCGAGGGAAGGTAATTTCCCCGAAGCCTTGCGCCATCTTTACATTTCCCTCTTATTGCGCCTGGATGCACGAGGCGTCTGGCACTATGATACGCGCCGCACTAATTGGGAGCACATCACTGGGCTGCGCCAGAATGCCAGTCGGTCGGCCTTAGTGCAACCATTAAGTGACCTGACGCGCCGCTTTGACCGCGTGCGTTATGGTAACGCCCTCTGCACAGGTGATGACTGGACACGTTTCGCTCATGATGTTGAAAGCGTGGAGAATAATCTAGACGAAAGCAACACGGTAACCATGCCCGGCACTCCGGCAGGAGCACGCTCGTGAAGCCACGCCGCAAAGGTAATGCTGGCGCGGTGTTCCTCACGCTGCTTTTTGTGGGCGCGTGCATCTTTAGCCTCTATACCCAGCGCCGGAACCAGACGGAGGAACCCTTTCCACGCGCTCAATGGAAAGACGACACGCCCCTGGGCGGTAAAGGCTTGCGACTGCTCTTAGAACGCTTGGGGTATCGCGTGCCCCTCATGAACACACGACTGGCGGCTATGCCCAAAGATGCAGGCGTCTGGCTCGTCTTAGACCCTCACACGGGCTTCTCCAAGCGTGAGGGGCAGCAGCTTTTAGACTGGGTCAACAATGGCGGCACCTTAATCTGGGCGGCCCTGAACTTCTCTTCCCCATCCAAGGGGCTATCAGGAAGCAGTTTCAACAGCAATCCTGGCATTGCCCTACTGCACCAGGCCACTAAGCTGCAAGAAAGTCCTGCCTATATGCCACAGACTGACGAGCCGTTGCCATCCCTGGTACCGCTCGACGCGGCTGCGGTAAGCGACTACTGGACGGGCGTCAAACAGGCGACAGCATCAGGACGGGGAGTTACCATAAAACGTCCTTACCTAGAAATAGCAGGCAACCCGGTGGAAACGGAAATGGCACGCCTTGATTATGGCAAGGGCCACATCCTGATCGTCCCGGACGCGCTGCTGTTTACAAACTATGCCTTAAGCAAACCCGATAATGCCATCCTCGTGACCAACCTGATTGGCGTGCATGTGCCACCCAGCAAAGGAGCGGTTTATTTCGACGAGCGTGAGCATGGCGAAGAGGGTAGCAAAATCCAGCCCTCCCTGCTCTACTATTTATGGCGACCACCGCTGCGCTATGCCA
Organism: Abditibacteriaceae bacterium; assembly: GCA_019239895.1. Classification (GTDB taxonomy): domain Bacteria; phylum Armatimonadota; class Abditibacteriia; order Abditibacteriales; family Abditibacteriaceae; genus JAFAZH01. The sequence continues at coordinate 14,835 of JAFAZH010000045.1, forward strand.
TGCTGCAACTGTTGGCGGCATCCTTGCTGTTATGGGCCTTCTATGGGCGACGCTTAGGCACCCCAGTCCCCTTACCGGATAACGACCCAGTCACCCGTGCCGGGCAGTTCGCCGTGGCAATGGGCACCCTGTTTCAAAAGGCTGGGCGACCCAAGGCGGCAGGTGTTATCATTGGTGAAGAGTTCCGTCGTGCGGTCGTGCGGCGTTTGGGTATGTCCAGCGCGCAATTGGATGCCGAAATTGCGCAACGGGCTGGCGTCGTAGCAGGAATGCCGCCAGAGATGATTCTACGTTTGCTCTCTCACGCCAGAACGCCCGCCGAACACGAAGCCGATGTGCTCAGTGACGCTCAAGAGATGGAATATGTATTGAGGAGACTGAAATCCCATTGAATGAACAACCGATGAACCCTAATCCGGCTCGGCCCGCCGCTCCTACCTCAACTAATACGCCCTCCGACATTCCAACGGGGACAACATCACCGCCAGCCGCTCCGGGCCAGACCGCCCCCTCTGCTCCGGCTTCAGCAACGCCGGAAATAGTCACTGGAGCCACTCAGCCAGTGCGGAGCCTGGCTGAGACCGCACGCGGCGAAGTTGCTAAAGCGGTGGTGGGGCAAGATGAGGTTATCACCCAGTATTTAATTGCCCTTTTAGTGGGTGGGCATGTGTTGCTCGAAGGCGTGCCGGGGGTGGCTAAGACCCTCACCGCCAAAGCTCTCTCGCATGTGCTGAATGCCGAATTCAAGCGGATCCAGTTTACCCCTGACTTGATGCCTTCGGATGTTATTGGCACCAATGTTTTTGATACGCGCACCCAGCAATTTACACTACGGCGCGGCCCCGTTTTCACCGATATTCTACTGGCCGACGAAATCAACCGCACACCGCCAAAAACGCAGGCTGCCCTGCTCGAAGCCATGCAGGAACGTCATGTCACCATTGATGGTGAACCACACGTTCTTTCGACCCTCTTTACGGTCTTCGCCACGCAGAACCCGATAGATTATGAGGGCACTTATCCCCTACCCGAAGCGCAACTTGACCGCTTTCTGATGAAGGTGGAAATGACCTATCCCACGCCGGATGAAGAAACCGCCTTATTGGGTCGGGTAAATCAGGGCTTTGATGCCCACGAGTTAGCCAGTGCCGGGCTTCGCCCGCTTATAGACTTGGCGGCTCTGCACTCCGCACGGTCGGCAGTGCAAAAGGTAACGGTCAGTGAGGGCATTCTGCGCTATATTACCCAGATTGTCGGTCGCACCCGTGGCCTGCCAACTTTAACGCTGGGAGGTAGCCCGCGCGCCAGCATTGCTCTCTTGGAGTGCGCCAAAGCCTTAGCTGCCATTAATGGGCGTGACTATGTGATTCCCGAAGATATCAAAACCGTCGCGCCCCCCGTCATGCGGCACCGCTTGCTGCTGCGCGCCGAAGCCGAAATGGAAGGTCTGCGCACCGACGACGTGGTGCATTCGGTTTTGGGTGCGATTGAAGTGCCCCGTTAAGAGAATCAGACAAACCTGCCGGGCCTATAAAAGACCCGGCAGGTTGGGTGCTCACAGCACAGCATATTGATGCTGTGCTGTGGGCTGGCAGGCTAAAGCCGACCGTCCTCTGGACGGCACACTGATTAAAACCTTATCCTTGTGCGTCCAACGGACGCTTGGCCAGCGGCCTTCCTGCCGGGGCTTTTATAGCCCCGGCTTAAAGTGTCCCATTCCTACATCTGCGACAGCACGTAACAATAAACGGTAAAAGCGGCGAAGAGCAAAGAATCACAGCGGTCGAGGACGCCACCATGACCCGGTAATAAACTGCCTAAGTCTTTCACCCCTAACTCCCGCTTCCAGAAGGATTCCGCCAAATCGCCCAAAGGTGCTATTAACCCGATGAGCACGCCCAGGATGATGCCGTGCGGCAAACCTAAATTGGTGCGCCAGGCTACGAATGTGCAGACCATAACTGTCCCCAATAGACCTGCCAGAGCCCCCTCGCGCGTTTTGCCCGGTGAAAGTGATGTCAGCTTCGTGCGGCCCCAAGCGCGGCCCGCGTAGTAAGCCACTGTATCGCCAGTCCACACTCCTAAAAGGGTGAGCCAGATGAAGATATAGCCTTGATGTAATTCTCGCAGTAGAACTAGAAATGTAAATAACCCAACGTAAAAGATGGACAAAAAAGTTAGAGCGACCGATACAAGCGAGACACGCCTTGGAGTCGGATAAGCGACGACAGCCCACACAGAAACCAGCACCACAATCATCCACGGCAGCCAGGGCAATAAGGATTCAGTGTGAGCTAAGGCCGAATGTCCGCTACCGAGAAATAGCGGTGTCAGCATCACCAAAAACAAGGCAGGATAAGCCAATACCTCGACTAAGGGGGTGCCGGAAGTGCGCGAGGCTCCGGCAATCTCATAGAGCGATAGAAAGGCGAGGAGAAATGCCACTGCGAAAAACAGCACCCCACCCTGCCACACCACAAGGGCCACCACAGGAATTGCCAGCAGTGCTGTTAGAACGCGGGGTGATAACATAGAATATCTCTTTGGATTGCGATTAGCTGGACACTCATTCTGGACAGACAGAAGTATTTGAATTCAAGTTACAGACATCTTCAAAAGTCGCGGCGGCCTCAGCCCCCAGAAGAATAATAAGCGATGAAAAATAAATCCACATCATCGTCAGCACGACACCGGCTACGCTGCCATAAGCCACCTCATAGCGCGACAAGTTACCCAGAAAATTGGTGAAGGCAATCTTGGCAATTTCCCAGGCCACCGCCGCAATCATGGCAGCCCCCACCGCCACACGCCGGTGTTGCTTCGTTCGCACATTCGGCAAAAAATGATAAATCAACCAGAACATAAAGAAGGTCAAGAGCCAAGCCACAAACCGGGTTAAAATATCCCACAATACAGATTCACGCGCTATCACCAGGCCCGGTAGGTATTGGTTCAAAAAGTAGTTATTAACCGACCGCAGAACGGAAAGCGCCACATGGATAAAGGTCGAAAGTAGCCAGAGTAAACCTGCCCCTAAAAATGTGCCCCAGAGAGCCAATTGATGTTGCCACCAGGTGCGCGTTTTGGCACGCGGCCAAATGCCATTAAGCTGCCAGGCGAGGGTATCGAAAAAAGCCCGACCGCTCCACAATAAAGAGGCAATGGCGACGATACTGAGCGCCTTGGAATTGGGGCTTTTCGCAAAACTCTCGACCTTAGACGTGATTTCCTCCGCGATCTGGGCACCCGCTTCGCCAGGAAAAAGCTGCGTAATATAATTTTGCAAACTCTGGATGACATGCTGATTATTCGCCAGAGCTTTGACCGTGATAGCAATACCCGCCACCACTGCCGGAAACACGGAGAGCAAGCCAAAAAACGCCATTGCGCCCGCGATCAAAGGACATTGATCGTAGCCCCATCGCTCCCCAAAGCGCCAGCAGAAATGCACTATCCAGTTCCAACGCCGTCCCCGCCGCGCCAGATTCTGGAGCAAATCCGGCAACGCGGTGGCAGGCGCGGGCACCCGATTTTCGATGCTGGCCACCGGGGAATTAGCATCGGGAACATCCCCCCTGGCAGGCACATCCTGGTCAGAAGCACCATTCTCACCTGGAACACTTTCAGCTTCTACTTTCTCCGCGATTGCCGTTTTCGATGCAGCCATTTTAATTTCAAAATTCTAATAACTGGGTTGAAACACCTGTAATGATTGTTTGCGTTTCGGTCACGATTGCCCCGACTCTGCGGTCGTGTGGCTTACAGGGGACTTCTCCCACCAATTGACAGTCGAAACAAACCCCGATAGAGCAGGGAACTTCACCCAATATCTGGTCATACCACCCTCCGCCATAACCCAGCCTCCCCCCCTGACGATCAAAGGCTAATCCAGGAGCCAGAACAAGCTGAACCTGTGCGGGTGAGAAAGCCATTTCTTCGGCATACTGCATTGGTTCACGCACGTCAAACGAGCCAATCGTTATGCCATCCGTCAAGTTATGCAGACGATAAAACGGCGCATCGGAGGGCGCTCCGCCCACAGGGGCGACTATTGGCACTCCCTGTTCCAACAACGTTAGCACTAAGTCATCTAAACAGACTTCTTCCCGTTTAGCCAGGTAGACAGCCACTACAAACTCACTATCTAATTTCTGCTTCATCCTCAATCGTGTGATTATCTGTTGCAGATGGTTGCAAATACGAGAGGCAGCGGCTGCGCGTTGCGCCTCACTCATAGCAGCGCGTAACGCACGCACCTGGCGGCGCAGATTCTGCTTGCGCACGTCCACCGTTTCGGTATTATTGTCACTGTTAGACTGATATGGCATATACTGTACAAGGCAAAGGTCAGCTTGGCTCCCTGCGGCCCATTTAGTGGCTCTTAGTTGCAGCCAAGCCGATGGTATGATATTATCGCATTCAGCGCAGCAATGAATTTACTGTTGAGATTCGGCTTGCGTTTTAGGCGGTTGTCTTCCCACTGAGTTCGCAACGAACTGGTGTGGAACAGAAAGTCGTTAAGACAGCGGGAGGATTTTATCCTCTTGACCTAAAGCTAAAGCTTAATAAGCTTTAGCTTTAATTTTTAGCCGGATTTACTTTTGTAGCAACTAGATTGGGCATATATTCTAATGGAGGCGATTCATGGCTGAGCGGGGCGAAAACTGTTTGATTGCCGTTGCCGGACATCCGACCACGGTTACCAATTCGACGATAGCAGGCATTATTGAAGAATCCGGGCGGGGGATGCACATTGCCGATGTCTATGGCGCATCAGCAGGCGTGGCAGGCGTAGTAGACGGCAAATTGGCCGACATGGGCGCACAGAAGCGCAAAGTGATTGAGGGTCTGCGGCGCACCCCAGGCTCTGTATTATCAGGACGGCATCGCTTATTAAGTGATAATGACGCACCAGCCTTAATCAACGCCTTAAAAGCACAAAACATCGGATTGTTATTCTTGCTGGGCGGCTTGCCAGCAGTCGGCTTAGCACGCTTTTTTGTCAGCGCGGCGGAGCGAGCTAATTATCCGCTCTTGGTGCTAGGGATTCCGCTTTCTGCCGAAAATGATGTGCCGACTGGCGATCATACCCCCGGCTATGGCTCCGCTGCACGTTTTGCGGCCTCCGCCACCCGGGATGCAGGACGAGCCGCTGCCAGTGGGGAAGAACCCCTCCTCGTGTTGGAGTTGCTGGGCGCACAAACAGGCTGGCTGGCCGCCTCGACCGTTTTAGCTCGTGATGCGCAGAACCCAGCGCCACACGCCGTGCTCGTGCCGGAGCGTCCGGTAAATCTGGAAGCTCTCACCGATGAACTGCGCCGCGCTTACCAGAAGTATGGCTATGTGGTCGCGGTAACGACGGAAGGAGCCAAAGACACGGACGGCAACTCACTCAATGGTGATGCCCTTACCCGGATTATGAGCGAGCGGTTGGGCATTGCTGGACGCTGTGATAAGCCCGGCTCTCTGGCTCGTGTGGCACAATCTTTTGTGGCCCGCGCCGATGCGGATAATGCCTATAACTTAGGTGCCCTGGCCGTGCGCTTAGCTGGTGATGAGTGCTCCGGCTATGATCTTATTGTGCAGCGGGATACCCATAGCAGCGACCGGGGCGACAAGGGCTACCGCTCCGTAGAAGGCACCACCCGCTTCGACCAAGTGAGCGATGGCCCCCGCTTCTTATCCGAGCCATACCTCAACGAAACGGGCACCAACATCAATGATGCCTTTGCTGATTGGGCACGCCCTCTCATCGGCGGCGCGTTAACCGAATATACAAGCCTGACGTAGGCATTAGCCCTCACCCCCGGCCCCTCTCCCCAGCTTGGGGAGAGGGGAGCACACACCAATACGGATTGGGATAGCAGAAGAAATTAACCGCAGAGACGCGGAGAACACAGAGAAAACGAGAGAGCCATCTTTCTTCTTTCTCTGTGCCCTCTGCGTCTCTGCGGTTTTATCTTACTTGCGGTGAGCCAGGGCAGGCTTCAATGCCCGCCTTTTTTCGTCACCATTTCCAACGGCACCAGAAATTCGCGGCCTTTCGGGATAGAGTTATTGAGGATGCCCACCGCCATCTGCACCCCATACTTACCCATTAAATCGGGATGCTGGTCAATAGTTGCATACATCTGACCATTTTGCAGATAGGGCTGCACGTCGGGGATGTTATCATAGCCAATGACCGTAATCTTGCCCGTTTTATGCGCGTCCTGAATAGCCTTGAGTGCTCCTAATGCCATTTTGTCATTGGCACAAAAGAGACCCTGTAATTGGGGATTGGTGGGCAGCATAGACTGAAACTTGTTGTAAGCTTTTTGCGTATCCCACTCCGCACTTTCCGAGGCCACTCTGGTTAAGGTGCCTTTGATAGCCTCCTCAAAACCACGCTTGCGGGCTTCGGCGTTATCCGCGCCGCGAATACCTTCCAGAATAGCCACCTGCCCCTTGCCTCCGAGTGCCTTAATCATGGCCTGCCCTGCCATGCGACCGCCAGCCTCATTGTCCGCACCCACATAGCCGCCGAGAGATAACCCAGCGGCATCGGAGGATGGTTTATCCACGCGGTTATCCAGGTTAATAACCAAGACACCCTTATCCTGAGCTTGCTTGAGAGCTGGCACGATGCCTTTGGAATCAGCAGGTGTAACCAAAATTGCATCCACCTTCCCGGCCACCACATTCTGCACCATGCCAAACTGAGCTTCTTTATCGGTTTCCTGAGCCGGAGCCTTGGTTTCAATAGTGGCTCCTAATTGTTTAGCCTCCGCTTCGGCAGCTTTAATCATCGGATCGAAGAAGGGGTTGTTGCGGGTTTTAACAATCAGCGCGAGCTTATAGGGCTTGTTAGCTTTCGTGACTTTATTCAGTTCACCAACGGTGACAGTGCTCTTGCCTGCGACTGCTGCCTGACTACCCGCTGCACTAGGGGCCGCGCTGTTGCTGGCGGTTGCACCACTATTAGTTGTGCTGCTGGTTGTGGTGGTAGTCGTTGTATTTTCAGTCGTGTTGGAACCATTGCTACATCCAGTTCCCAGAGCCGTTAATGCGCCCCAGGTTGCGCCCCAGGTTGCCAGAAGCAAGGGCTTGTTCATAAATCGTGTCACCTCAAAGAGAAATAGCGCCAATGGAGATTAGCGTGCAGTTTTGCGGATTTGGTCAACCATGACAACTACCACGATAATAATGCCCGTGATAACTCCTTTGAGCGTATCCGGCGCTTTAACAAGGTCAAGTCCAGCGTTCAGCACCGCTATGGTTAAGGCCCCCACCAGACTGCTGATAACACTGCCGCGACCACCATTCAAACTGGCCCCCCCAATCACCACGGCGGCAATGGCATTGAGTTCGGCACCTGTGCCAGCATTGGTATCAGCCAGTTGGAACTTGGCTGTCAGCACGATGGCGGCAATTCCTGCCATAAGGCCAGACAACAAATAAGCTACAATTTTATAGAGTGACACATTCACGCCCGTAAAACGTGTGGCCTCCTCATTAGCACCGATGGCGCGGATATAACGCCCCGGCAGTGTGTAAACCTGCAACACTGTCGCCGCGACCACCACAAATAAAGTAATCAGCACTAAACCCCAACCTTCACCAAAGGGAGCCAGAGCCATAGGCAGGGCCGAAACACTGTTGCCATTGGTAATGTAAACGGTTAAGCTGCGCGCCGCCGTTAGCATTCCCAGGGTCATGACGAATGCAGGCACCCGGCCCAGCGCAATAACTAAACCATTCAATAGCCCACACGCGCCGCCAACGCCCAAAGCTGCCAGGAGAGCCACTATCAGGGGAGCATTAGTCTTAGCAACCAATCCCAGTGCTACGCCGCACAAAGCCATGACCGAGCCAACCGAAAGATCAATCCCACCCGTCAGAATGACAAACGTCATACCGACGGCGAGGATGATATTAGTCGCCGCCTGCTGTGCGATATTGGGTAAATAGTCGCGTGTCCAGAAAACCTGACGAAATAGAGGATGCAGCGAGAACCCAGCACAAACAATGATGAGCACCAGCCAGGGCCGCAACGCACTCGTCACAGATTCCGCCGTCAAAGTTGAACGTGCAACGGCAGTAGTTTCTTTCATGAAGCTTGGATAATGCGAGAGACGCGATTAATCGCGTCTCTACGTTAATGATTATGGTCTGGGACGGGGTATGATTCTCAGTAGACGCGAAGCATGAGGTTCCAGAGCCGCCTCAAAGCTGCTTTCGTAAATGCCTAAGTTATGATGGCTCCACAAATCGCGCACCATAGCCGGGCCTGGCACACCGAGGTCGTTCCAGTTTGCCATCACAATCTGCTTTGCCTTATCGTCCAGATTAAAGAGAGCTACGACCAAGCTACCATCGGGCTGCTTCGATTGCCAAATCTGCTTTTTATCTACATCGCTGTGTAGCGTGGCGACCCGCCCCGCTTGCTGCACCCTAATCACTTCATCATTGGTCAGTAGCGAGAGTCCATAGTCATCTAATTTCGTCAGGTCATCTCCACTATAAAGAGGCGCGCAGCTAATGGCCCACAGGCTCATAACGCTTTGCCGCTCATCGGTCGTCAGCCCGTCCATTTCACCATTGCCAACTAACACCGAATCAAGGTCATTCCAGCCCTGGCCCCGGCCTGCATATTTGGCATTATCCCGCGCGGTGGGGAAACGCCAGGTAATCTGGTTCCAGCCCGTTAATTTACTCTGATAAGTTTCCACATCGCTATTAGTGCGCCAGGCGTTGGCATATTGCTGCCAATAGCTGATGTAGTTCATATCTATTTTCCAAGATATAGTTAGCCAGATAGGACGACTAATACGCTTGAGAGCCACCCCCCACGCCGCTACATCCGGGCGTGCATCAATTTTTAGATCATAGTGATCAGAGCCAGGCGTGACACCATCGAACTTGAGGAAATCTATGCCCCAGGCCGCAAAAAGGTTTGCAATGGAATTGATGTATTCCTGCGCTCCCGGCTTAGAAAAGTCAATCTTGTTGCCGCCACCCCAGCCGTTGGCTGGTCGAGACGGCTTGAACACGATGTCGGCAATGTGATAAGGGGTGCCCTGAATCGGTGGATTCATCTTTAGCAGATCATCATCAATTCCCGGCACATAATAGATGCCTAATTTCAAGCCTCTGGCATGGACATATTGGGCGACGCCAGCAATGCCATCCGGGAACTTATCACGTTTGGGCGTAGGCCGTCCAAACTCATCCCAGCCACCACGCCAACCCGCATCAATATTGATGTAGCTATAACCATGCTGCTGTAATTTTTGATGCACCACATCGGCTTGCATCTTAATGTGATCGGCAGAAAGCCAACTCTCTCCATAGCCAGGATACTTGGTGGCTTCTAGACTCCAGCTACTCCAGCCTAAGTAGGGTTTATCTCCCAAACCATTACTAACGGCCTGCACTGGGGCTATAAAGCGTGTGCTCAGAGCAACCATCAAACTCCCAGCCACAAAATGCTGCATTCTGCTTCCATTTCTGAGCGTCATCTTACTCTTCATAACACCATCTTTCTTCCTGCTCTCTTGCTAAAATTTCTTTAGTTTGCAAAGGCTTGCAGTTCGCCACAGGAGGCAAAGGCTTGTGCGGGATTATCGCCACTGGCGGGTTTGCCAATCACGCGCACAGCAACCGCTTGTAGAGGAGCTTGCAGTTTCAGCGTGAACATCTGTCCATCTTTCAGGCCGTGGGCATCGGTGGCTGTAGTATCCGGGTAATCGGTCAGGGTGCCAACTGTTTCCCAGGCTCCGCCTTTTTCGTGTTGCACCTGGATGCGGGGCTTGCCAGCACTGGCATCAAACCAGCCGCCGTCGTGGAAGCTCTTGCCATGAGCGAACACGATGCGCCGCACCGTCACCGGGGCGTCAACATCAACCGCAAACCAATCTTCATCGCGCCGGGTTGTATCGAAAGTCACTACCGCACTGCCAGCATCGCCATCGTTGATGGAGTTGTTTAAGTTCCCCGCGCGCGAGCGACTCTCATGACCAGAAGCAAAGAGCGAAAGGTTTTGGGGCAGGCTCTCCGGCGTGTGCATCCAGACTTCAAATTGCCCGCCCGTGCTGCCCGCATCGGCAAAGGGCACGAAGGTGGCAGGCTTAGGTTGTGCCTCGGCTTTGGTGCGCACTGGTGCTTCAAAACTCAGTGACGAATCAGCCGTGAACTTGGGCATTAGCGGCGGCTGTCCAGACGTTTCCACCAGAGCAAGACTTGAAGGAGTTACGCCGTGATTCTGGCTGGCATCATACGCCAACACTAACGGCCCCCACATCAAGGCTTCACGACCAGCGTTGGTGTGCTCGCCCTGAATTAGCCGGGCCGGAATAGAAAAATTGATGGATACTTGATCACCGTTCTTCCATTTGCGCGGTGTCAATTTGGCCCAGCCACCCGCCGGGCCAGTGACCGCTTGCTTATCCTTTACACCACGCACTTTAAGCGGCTGTGCCCAAGCTGGCGAGCGCACTAAGAGACCAAAAGTTGCAGGTTGCTTCATGCGGAAGGTCAGCGTGGAAACTCCCCGTTTTGGAAAATCGGTTTGCTGCTCCAGGGTAACTGCTTGACCGCCTAATTGTGTGGTAACCTGAGAGGTCTCAAAGAAGTTGACCGCGATGTTGTCCTGCCCCAGTTCGGAGTGTTTGAGATAAGTGAAAGTGGGTGCCAGGGCCATGCCACGCGGCCCACTGGACAGGCAGCAATTGGTGGAATGGCCATAAGGCTTAGTGCCTTCGAGGGGAGTATAGTAGCACCATTCCGATCCATCAGGCCGCTGCGCGCCCGCCAGATGATTCAGGTAAGAACGTTCCAGTTCATCGCCATAACGAGCATCCCCCGTCAAGCGCAGCAATTGTTGATTCAACTGAATCCACGTCACCGTGACGCAGGTTTCTCCCAAGTTCGACCCCGGCTGGTTAGGTAGGTCATAATCATCGTGGAAGTGCTCACCGTGACTCGCCGTGCCCGTAATATAAAGCTGATGCGCCACGACATCTTCCCAGGCATTGATAACAGGCTGTAAATACTGACGGTCTCCGGTAGCACGCGCCAATTCACAAAGCCCCACTAAGTTCGACAACATTTCATAAGCCTTGCCGTTGGCGGTCTTGTTGACTTTCTTTTCTGTGGTTAATGTCTTAATGATCTTCGGGCCATCCGGCTCATTCCACGCATTGACAATATATTTAGCGAAATCCAGATAGCGCCCGTCCCCCGTTGTCCGGTAAAGCAACACTATCGCTTCGAGGACACTGGTCGCCGCCATGCCAACATGCTCGCCTGCATGGATAATGCTCTTCTTGGCCGGGAAGGTGTTAATCAATAAATCGCCTACTTTGCGCGAGGCATCTAACGCGGCCTGATTGCCCGTATAATGGTAGTAGGTGAGTAAACCAATGAGATCATATTTATGCACCCATACATCCCAACTCGTCCAGCGTCTATCCGTTGGATAAGTGCCTAAGTAGCCATCCGCTTCCTGGGTCTTAATCAGACGTGCCACCACGCGGTCTAGCTTTGCCTTAAGAGCAGGATCACCTGTGTTAACCCAGGCTAAAGTCGCCGCGTGCAGGAATTTGCCGACGTGCTCACCCTGCCAATCTTGATGCGACACGTCACGCCGTTCAAAGGCATCCAGCAGGTCATTTTCATCTACTTCCAACAAGCGTCCCTTTTCATTGTTCGCCACTCGTTGCCCCAGGAACCCTTCCAGATGCACCTCGGAAGGGGGCAGGATTTGAGCGACATCGGGTATTCGGTCAGGTACTTTATAATCAACTGTCGTAAAAACAGCAGGCTTAAAGAGCGAGGGATTCGCCATTGACCCGTTCCCTACTGTGGGCGCAGTGGAGGCAGCAAAGGCAACATAAACACCTAATGATGCAATTGGAGCTACGAGTAACAGACGTTTCATAAATGACCTTTGAATGAACCTTACACAGATGATGTCATAGACCCGCCCCTAAAGCAACGGGCTGAGCGGATAAGACCCGTAAACGGGCCTCATTAGAGCCACAGTAGCCCGGTTCACCGGGCTTGCCTCTTCAGCCCGTTGCTTTAGGGGCGGGTCTGCGCTATAGCAGACAAGTCAAGCCTTTGTTTTGCGGGGAAACACATCCGTTGCCAGATTAGACACCCGGTCGAGAAACAGAATGCCGTTCAGGTGATCTATTTCATGCTGGATGGCGACCGCTTCAAAATTGGAGGCAGTAACTTGCTGTGGTTCTCCTGTGCCATTTTGGAATCTAATCTGGACGGTCTGCGACCGGCGCACGTTCGCAGTAAAGTCGGGCAAAGATAAACAACCCTCTCGCCCCAGCCATTCTCCCTCACTTATGGCAATGGAGGGATTAATCAACACCATGCGCCCCTGGCTAACGGCACCATGCTTTTTATGTATAGAAGTATCCACTAGAGCCACCCGTTTTAGTACACCGATTTGACAGGCCGCAATGCCAACACAACCCGGATGGGCGTGCATGGTATCTTCAAGGTCTTGCACTAACTCATGGAGTGCATCATCAAATTGCGCTATGGGTTCACACGCTTGTTTTAGCCGAGGATCAGGCACCAGGAGCACGGGTCGAACAGCCATTTTAATTATGGATTGGGGATTTGCGATTGCGGATCAAATATAAGTAGGGCAAAGTGGCACGTTGCATGAGAACTCTAAAGTGTATCTTCTTCTAAAGGCCGCAGTGAAACTTCCACTCCAATTTCATGGGCCGTGTTATGCAGCGATTGCTGCAAAGTTTCGGCTTCGAGATTAGCGGGCAACTCGACCTCAAAAATCATAATGTAAACGGTGCCATGTGACGCTACCCTGGTTTGCACATCGGTAATATTAACGCCATGCGCTGCTAATACCCCTGTGATACGCGCTACCAACCCACTTTTTTCCGGCCCATAAACCGACAGCATATAACGCGGTGCGGTATAGTCGTCCTGCCCGCCAATTTGCTCTTGCACCTCCGCAACAGCGCGACAATTGATAAACAGCCCGTGTGACTTTTCGAGCGGCGATAGATGAATGGCTAAATCCGCCGGAGCAATGTCAGGGGGCGGCGAGACGATGAGAATCATCGCAAACTCACCACACAAGCGCGTCATGGTGGTGTCTTCGATATTACAACCATAATCCGCAAGCTTGGCCGCCACAGCGTGCGCCATGCCTGGACGATCTGCGCCAACAGCCGTGATGATAATCATTTACTAGCTCAACTGTTTCTTCAGTAGTTCGTTAACTAAAGCAGGATTGGCGCGGCCACGAGTTTCTTTCATCACGCCACCGACAAGGGCTGCAAAAGACCTTTCTTTGCCACCCTTGTAATCCTCGACAGCTTTAGGATTGGCTTCAATGACACGCTGGCAAATGGCTTCTATTTCGCTGGTGTCACTAATCTGCCCCAAGCCCTTCTCACGGACAATCAGGATAGCGTCACGACCTTCCATGAACATCTCGTCAAAGACTTCCTTAGCGATTTTGCCGCTAATAGTGCCGTCATCTATGAGTTTTACGAGGTCACGCAACTGTGTAGGCCGTACCGGAGAAGCTATGATGTCTTTATTTTCGGCATTGAGGCGACCCAGGAGTTCATTGGCGACCCAGTTGGAGATGGTTTTGGGATTGTTGTAATTCTCTAACGCGGCTTCGTAATAGCTGGCAATGTCTCGCGTGGAGGTTAGAATCTCGGCATCATAGGCGGAAAGGCCATAGTCCGTCTGAAAGCGTTGACGACGCGCACGCGGTAATTCCGGCATGGCAGCGCGCACACGATCCAACCAGGCATTGTCAATTTCGATTGGCACCAGGTCGGGTTCCGGGAAGTAGCGATAATCATGGGCTTGCTCTTTCGAGCGCATGGGCTGTGTGGTGCCACTGGCTTCATCCCATAACATGGTCTGTTGCTGCACTTTGCCGCCGCTATCCAGGATTTTCGTCTGGCGTTCAATTTCAGCGCGCAACGAATCGCGCACCGCTTTCATCGAGTTCAAATTCTTGACTTCAACGCGGGTGCCATACTCTTCTTGTCCAAACGGACGCAGCGACACGCTGGCCTCAAAACGTAAGCGGCCTAATTCCATTTTGCAGTCGCTCACTTCAAGGTATAGTAGCACCTGGCGCAGCGTTGCCATATAACTTTCAGCCTCCTCAATCGAGCGCATATCAGGGGCCGAGACAATTTCCAAAAGGGGAATACCGGCGCGGTTGAAATCCACCAGGCTAGAATCCGGGTCACCAATCGCCTCACCATGCTGGCTTTTGCCGGTATCTTCTTCCATATGCACGTCACTGAGACCGACACGCTTGGTTTGCACCTGTCCGTCCTGCCCTGCCACATCAATTTCAACACAACCACCTTCACCCAGGGTGAAGAGGCGTTGTGAAATCTGATAGGCTTTTGGCAAATCAGGATAAAAATAGTTTTTGCGCTCAAAAATCGTGTGCTTGTTAATCTTGGAATCGAAGGCCAGCACGGTGCGCAACGACAATTCAACGCTCTTCTCATTCAACACCGGCAAGGAACCCGGAAAGCCCAGGCACACCGGGCAGACGTGCGTGTTAGGCGGTGCCACTGCGACGTTCGCACAACCACAAAACTGCTTTGATTCAGTAAGTAGTTCGGCATGAACTTCCATGCCGATGACAATCTCGTATTTAGACATAGGCTCTATTAAACCATTCAAAATTTAGAAATATTTAGCGAATATGGAAAACGGACTTGTGAGTGCGTGATCCCTTGCGCTCAATCTTACGCCAGGAACTTTCATCGTTGGTGCGCACCCAGCGCCGCTCTTCTTTGCGGTAGTGTCGGTCTGTATCGTTTTGATAATAGACTTGAATATTCCTGCCTTCAAGGATATTCAAAATCTCATTGTCGTGCGCGTGATGCTCGTCCGAAAAGGTGTACGACTTTTGCCCCATCTCAGAATACAGCTTGTTCAATTGTAATAAAAGAAAATTCAGATCCGCTTCTAAAGGTTGCACTTTCAAGCCGATGAGCTTCGCTTCTTCCAGGGTAATGGGGTAATCGTGCGAAGGATAATCTTTATTTAAGTGATTGCTGATTTTGGTGGCTTCGTCACGGTCTTCCATGTGGTAAGAAAGTATTTCCGTACAAACTTTAATCGAAAGCGAACTGGCACGATCCACTGCGCCGACGACCAGGGGATGTACATGCTGATAGAGCGCCTGATAAGGATTTGGACTTTTTTCATTGGCTTCGCGCCGCCACAGGTCAACCACACGGGTTAACTCGTCCTGGCTAACCGATACAGCACGATTAAAGTTGTTAACGGGCGACAAATCATGCGTCAGCGAAGTATCCACCGCCGTAAGATAGGCCATTGGCCCCATATGTATTTCATTGGCCCCCAGGGCGATCATCGTAGCCGCAGAAGCGCAGTCTAATGGCACGAAAGCGATGAGGCGCGGGGCGTAATGGCGCAACAGATGCACAATGCGCAATGCGGCTAAACCCGAACCACCATCAGATTTCAAGAAGAGAACGATTTTTTGCTGCGGGCCAATGGTCTGCAAAATTTCATGCAGCCCCACCACATCGCTCCAACACACACTGCCATTGCACGATGTCCAATAGCTCAAAAAAGTCGCGTCTAACTTCGCCTCCAGTTCAGCCACTAACCGTTGCGTCTTCTGAAAAAGCACGGGCAGCTTGCTGGCGCGTGGCGGCGCTTTCTTCACTTCACTGGCTGGCCCATCGGTTTGTGTTACCCGATGCACCTCGGTGGTTTCAACGATTTCAGTCATTGCTACATCCTAAAGCTCTGATCGCAACGGTCACTACTTTGTCCAATGAATGGATTTAATCATGGCCGTAAAAGATGGGCTATATTTGGCATAATCCGCATCCAGACTGGTGCAGGTTATCGTATACATTAAGTCTTTCTTTAACACCACAACCTGATGCATCCTGAACAATTGCGGCGGCTTCCCATTCTTCAGATTCGCGGTATTATAAAGTGCCCGCAGGCCACCCACCGTGGTGAAGCCCTGCGCCAACTTTTTATAACCCGGAAAGATATGAGGATAGGCCGCATTGATTTGCTTCACGCCACCTTCGAGGGTTGATTTGGGAGCCGCAGGCGCAACCACTACCAGGACATTGGCGGCAAAGCCATGTGCCACGGGCGCACTAAAACGCACCGCAGCATCACCTTGCGTGGAGGTTTCCACTGTCCAGTTAGCAGGTGGCGCGATGGTGTATCCCTTAGGATTGCTATAAGGCTTAGCTTCTGCCGTCATAGGAGTCTCAATAGCAGTCAGCATGATACACGAGATAAGTAAATGCGGTGCTTTCATGATTTTTCGACAACAGCCCTCTGCTTGTGCCATTCGGTTGCTTGCTCGTAAGCATGAGCAGCGCGGAACAGGGTGCTCTCATCCAGCAAATTGCCAATGAGTTGCAAGCCAATCGGCAGATTGTTCTGGAAACCACAGGGCAAGGAAATCGCTGGCAGGCCAGCCATGTTAACGGGAATAGTGCAGACATCGGCCAGTTTCATCGAAAAGGGATCATTGGTTTTAGAGCCGATTTCAAAGGCTACGGTTGGCGCGGTGGGTGTGGCTAACACATCGCACTGCGAAAAAGCTTTTTCAAAGTCCCGGCGAATAAGCGTGCGCACCTTCTGTGCTTTAAGGTAGTAGGCATCATAAAAGCCGGAGGAAAGAGCATGGGTGCCGATCATGATGCGGTGCTGCACTTCATGCCCGAAGCCTGCGGCGCGAGTTTTGGAGTACATCGCAATGATGTCATCGCCTGGTTCAGCAACTCTTAAACCATATTGCACGCCATCATAGCGGGCCAAGTTGGAAGAGGCTTCGCTGGGCGCAATGATGTAGTAAGTTGCCAGGGCGTATTCGGCGCTGGGCATGGAAACTTCTACGGCTTCGGCACCTAACTCACACAGCTTATCTATAGCAGCGCGCACGGCGTCTACCACATAACTCTCAACACCTTGCACGAAGAACTCTTTGGGCACGCCGATTCTCAAGCCTTTCACATCACCCGTTAAGCTGGCAAGATAATCAGGCACCGCACGGTTGATGGAAGTGGAATCACGGCGGTCATAACCGGCAATAGCCTGCAATAACAAAGCACTATCGCGCACATCATTGGCAATCGGGCCAATCTGGTCGAGCGAACTGGCAAAAGCAATAAGACCGTAACGCGAGACCAGGCCATACGTCGGTTTAAGGCCCACACATCCACAATAAGCAGCGGGTTGACGGATAGAACCACCGGTATCCGAACCCAAAGCCAGTGGCGCTTCCTGGGCCGCAACTGCCGCCGTGCTGCCACCGGACGAGCCACCAGGCACGCAATTAAGATTCCACGGGTTGCGCGTGGGGAAGAAAGCGGAGTTCTCGGTGGAAGAACCCATCGCAAACTCATCCATGTTCGCCTTGCCGATATTGACCGCACCCTCGACAGCCAGGCGTTCAGCGACATGGGCATCATAAGGCGGCACAAAGTTTTCCAGCATCTTGGAGGAGCAAGTGGTGCGGATGCCACGCGTGCAGATAAGGTCTTTCACGGCCACTGGCACGCCACCCAGCAAGCCAATATCCTCGCCCCCGGCTAAACGTTTATCCAGCAAATCGGCACGGCGGCGGGCTTCATCCGGCAACACCGTAACGAAGGCTTTCACACGCGGCTCGACCTCTTCAATACGGGATAGGAATTCATTGGTGACTTCGCGGCAGGAAATTTTGCGAGTCTTAATTTGCTGGGCTAATTGATAGGCAGTTAGTTCAGTTAAAGGCATAGGTCTCAATCTTAATTAGGTTCAATCTCTTATTCAGCCTCAACTACGCGCGGCACCTGAAACATGCCAGAAGCGTGCTCCGGGGCATTTTGGAGGACGGCCTCCAGGCTCAGGCAGGGCCGTGTCTCGTCCACCCGCAGAACATTATTGATGGGCAACACATGCTCGGTTGGCTCAACGTTTTCCGTATCCAACTGCTTGAGTTGCTCAAAATAATCCAGAATCTGCGATAGCTCACCAGCAGCACGCTCACGCTCGGCGGGCGATAATTCTAAACGGGCCAATAATGTAATGTGGTCTACTTCTTCCGGCGTAAGCCTCATCTTCTCTCCCATTTCCAGTTGCTAATCACAGGCATTTGTCAGGCGTTGCGGATTAGGATGTACGCCAGCAACACACAGTCGCCACCGCAGTAGCGAAACTTTTAGTTTTAATGCCCACTGAATTATAAGGTTGTCTGCCCCATCCGGCAACAATGCCAGGCCAGTTTCGCCTCACTCAGAATAGTTTAACGAAAATTGGCCCGGCTTTATCATGAGCACGCTGATGCTAACGCAGACCCGCCCCTAAAGGAGCAGGCTGAACGGGCAAGCCCCCTGAACGGGGCTAATGGGGCCGAATACCACTCCTTTAGGGGCGGGTTCACAGTCATACATTTATTTTGCCTCTCACTAAGGAGGAAAAGTTAAACTCAACTTATGGTCACCCCTATGGCTCAACTCCTCCTGCGCCAACTTTATATTTTTAAGCATCAGCTTATTTGCAGCCTCGTTTTGGTCACGCTGGGAATGGCCTGTGGTGCGCCTGCGTTAGCGGCTGATATTTTCCTGCGCTGCAAAGTGCATCAGCCAGGGCCACCATTAGGCCCTCAAGAGCGGCTGCGTGTAACCGTGACGGGTTATCAGCACGCCGACCCCTGGTATTTGCCAGCGCTCACTACGGAAGTAAATTCCGGCATCTGGAGCCAATGGCTGGATTTAAGTCAGTGGCCGTGGCACGAACGCCTGGATCGTGAGGGTGGCATTGCGGAATGGCCCAGCCTGAAGCTATCCGTTACCCACGCTGATTCTAATCAGCCCGTCAACGGTTGCTCCCTGGACGTTGAACTGGCTGATAAGCCGGATGATGAACACGCTGTGATTTCCTTTACGGAGAACAGTGCCTCGAATACCATCGGCTTTCTGGTGCCCCACCCACTGCGGGAACACGCGGGAGAATTTGAAACCGGCACCCAGATGGCGGCTCGCCACCTCGCCTGGGCTAAGGCAGCCGTCGGAGAACGTCCGATCACCCTACATAAATTCCAAATGATTACCAGCCTTTGGGGGCCTTACGACCCGGCGCTGGCACGCCAGGAAGTGGCGACTCTGCGCTGGCTGGGCTTTGACACCACGCACGGGGTTGATGACTCTATCATGCAGGGCATGGGCTTCAAAACTTATGATGTTTCATGGCTTTATGAGGCAGACCCGGCAACGGCAGATCAACAATGGCAAAAGTTTGCTACCGATTCGCTGGCGAAAGACTTGGCCACACCCCAAGGCCAATGGAAGCGGCGAGCCACATCACATTGGACAGTGGCTGATGAAATTAAAACCCTTGACTTTAAAGGCGTGGATACCGCGAAGCTCAACACCTGGTTCCGCGACTACCTACAGAACCAGGGAGTGACCGCTACCGACCTTAATAAACCGCTATCTCAAGTAGAGTATCCGGTAGCCGCAATGCACGGAAAAACCTTGCCGCGTAGCGCCGACCTACCCACCCGTCGTTTGATGTATTATGCCGCTAAATTCGGCCAATGGTGGTCAGCGCGACAACTACGGCATACTTCTGAGTTAATTAAAAGCTCTTTGGCAGGAATGCAAACCGAGACCTTGCCCAGCGATCATGGTTTCCTTAATGCCTGGGGGCCACCTTACATCGGCATGAGCTATCCCATGCTCGATCTTTTCGAGGTGGGGGCGCAGCATTCAGTGGATCAACTTTCTGCCGAAGATTGGCTGGGCCTCAACCATATGTATGGCCCGGACACCACCTGGACAGGGGCGCAAACCTTCGCTTACTTTAATGCCATTATTCGCTCGGCAGCCCAAGAGTCATCCCCAGCCAATCCCATTTTGCAACGCAGCCTGATTACGCCCAGCGACGATGCTTTCTTGCGTTTGAAAGCTTATTCGGCGCTGGGGCAGGGGTCAAAATCCTTTTACTTCTGGACTTATGGCCCAACTTATATCGGTACGGAGAACTACTGGTCTGATTTGCGTAGCGAATATAATGGCATTGCCAAATTCAATCGCGCCCTGTCGCAAGCAGAAGATGTGCTGTATCCGGCTCAACCAGTGCGCGACCCGGTGGCGATTCTTTATTCGGTCAGCCACGACATCTGGCACCCTGATGATCCGGCTGCCTTTGTGGAAAAGCGGTTGCTCTGGCACGCGCTCCGCCATTTGCAAGTACAGCCCGACTTTATGCGCGAGGAAGACCTCACGGCAGGCAGGCTCAAGGATTATAAGGCACTCTATATTACCGATTGGTGCATCAGTCGCGCCGCATCCGCAGCTATAGATCAATGGGTGCGTGCCGGGGGCGTCGTTTATCTTTCCGCCGGAGCCGCCACCCGCGATGAGTTTTATGAGCCTTACGCACCAGCTTTTGCCCGCGCCCTGTGGCCCGACAATGCCGCCCACCAACTGCAACGGGAATCTCATTCTTATAACGAGCGCAGCGATTTACCGGACATAAAACCACTGACGCAAGCCACTGTTAGTCTTAATGGGAAAGCATTTAGTCTGCCGGTGCTCGGCTGTCGTCTCAATCTGCGAGCGGGAATAGCTCAACCCTTTGCCACTTTTGCCGATCACAGCCCCGCGGGTGCCATGCTGCCTTATGGACAAGGCCAGGTCATTGGAGTCGGCTTCCTGCCCATGCTCGCTTACGCACAGGGGGCGGGATTTAAGCCAAAGACACTGGAAGAAAAATGGCCGTCTGAGCCACGCAGCATCATTAACTTCGCGCTAAACCAGGCAAAAGTGCGGCCCGTGGTGCAGGCGAATGTCCGGGTTGTTGAGACCAGTTTGCTGATGGGTAATCAGGGGGCCGCCGTGGTGCTGGCTAACTATACCTACCAGCCTATCAAGCTGCTGACCGTTGATCTGAATTTAACGCACACCCAGGCTCAAGGTTTGAAACGAGCCGTGAGCACAGAGGGCAAGCCAGTGAGCCTCCGCCATACCCCTCACGGGGTGCGTTTGGTGCTGCCCCTGGAATGGACAGATATTGTTTTGCTGACGCGCCAGTAATCATTCAGCAAATAGGAAATTCCCTATGCAACACCCTACTCTGCGCGGTCGCGGCACCACAGTTAATCCACCTAATCGCTTTGAAACCTTCTGGTATGAAACTGGACAAGTGGACGATGACACGCAGGCTGAGACTTGCGACGATGAGCAGCCAGGCCCAACGACGCAGTTTTTCAAAGACCATACAAAGTCCATCCTGACCCAGAACGACAGCCCTGATGTGGGGTTTACCTTTTCCATCAATCCTTATCGCGGCTGCGAACATGGCTGCATTTATTGTTATGCCCGGCCCACACATGAATATCTGGGCTTTAGTGCTGGTCTGGATTTTGAAACAAAGATCATGGTTAAGGCTGAGGCACCCAACCTCCTGCGCCAGCAATTAGACTCGCGCCGCTGGAAACCCGGTGTTATCGCCGTGAGCGGCGTCACCGATTGTTATCAGCCTATTGAACGTAAATTAAAACTCACCCGTCGCTGCCTGGAAGTTCTGGCTGAGTTTCGCAATCCGGTCTGCATCATCACTAAAAGTTATCTGGTGACACGCGATATAGACATTCTCCAGCACTTGGCTCACTATCAGGCAGCAGCCGTGTTCCTTTCGGTCACGACTCTGGACGCGGAATTAGCGCATATTATGGAACCACGCGCCGCCACGCCCGCCCGTCGCTTAGCCGCTATTGCAAAACTATCCGAAGCCGGAGTGCCTGTTGGGGTTCTAGTGTGCCCAGTCATCCCCGGTCTCACCGACCATGAAATACCCGCTATTATTCAGGAAGCCAGGCGTGCCGGAGCGCAGTTCGCCGGTTATAACCTGTTGCGCCTCCCCTACTCGGTCAAAGACCTGTTTGAAGAATGGCTGGATACACACTTGCCACAGCAGAAGAACAAGGTATTGAGTAAGCTCCGTGCCAGCCGTAGCAGGCAACTGAATGAAGCTGAATTTGGCTCGCGTATGACCGGAGAAGGTGTTTTTGCCGAACAAGTGGCGGCCCTCTTCACCATCGCCTGTAAGAAGGCTGGACTAACGGGGCGCGGGCCTCAACTATCTGCGGCTGCTTTTCGCAAACCGACGCCGGGGCAGCTTGAATTGTTTGAAGATTAAGCTGCTGCTCATAAGCTGCTGCTCAATGGCGCGGCCTAAACTTGCCGGTGCCATCACCGATAAGGATAGAAACATTATTAGGCCCGTTATTAGCGACTGCTAAGTCGAGGCTATGATCACCATTAAAATCTCCGGCGGCAACTGCAACTGGATTGGTGCCTACCGGGATGCTGGTATGGGGTGTAAAATGTCCTGTCCCATCGCCCATCAGGAGCGAGACATCATTGGATTCTTCATTGGCTACCGCCAAATCAAGCTTGCCATCGTTATCGAAGTCTCCCACAGCTAACCAGCGCGGTGCCGACCCGGTTGGAAAATCCGTTTTGGGGCCAAAGCTGCCATTGCCATCGTTGAGTAGCACCGAGACGCTATTAGCATTGCCATTGGCGATAATCAAGTCTGGCTTCTGGTCGCCGTTAACGTCAGCCACCGCCACAGAACGCGGGTGACTGCCCACTTCAAAATCTGCTTTCGCTTGAAAAGTTCCATCACCATTGCCTAAGAGCACAGAAACGTTGTTAGACACTTGATTCACCGTCACGACATCAAGCTTATGGTCGCCATTGAAATCTCCTAAGGCGAGAAAAGTAGGCGTCCGCCCCACTTTAAAGGGACGCGCCGCAGACTTAAAGCCGCCACTACCATCGCCCAGCAAAATGGAAACCGCGCCTGAAACCATGTTGGCTACAGCGAGGTCAAGTTTGCCATCATTATTGAGATCACCTACCGCCAGGGATATAGGACGTGGTCCTGCTTCGACCGGGGAATCATTAGTAGCCTTAAAGCCCCCACTGCCGTCACCCAGCAAAATCGAGACATTGTTGGAGCTACTATTGGCGACCGCTAAATCTAATTTTTTATCGCCATTAAAATCCGCTACAACAATAGCGCGTGGCGATCCCTCGACGGCTACTGGCGACCCCTTGGCTTCCTTAAAACTACCCGTGCCCTTGCCTAAGAAAACCGATACGTTGTTAGCTTCCTGATTAGCGGTCACAAAATCAAGCTTGCCATCGCCATCGAAATCTCCTACCGCCACACAACGTGGGCCTGCCCCCACACTAATTGCTGATTCCACAATAGAACTGGCACTATCGGGCGGCTGAGCAGAAACAGATTTAATAAGGGATACCTGACTGAGCACCAATAAACACAGGCCAAGAACTCGTCCAAAATAGAAATTGTGTAGTTTAATCATGACGGTAAAAACAGTTATGGACTTAGCGACTTTTCGGCTGTCTCAAACGATTCTAACACAGATAATACCCACTGCTATGCTCTGTAGCTTTTGGAGTTATCAAATAATTTAATGGCGTGAGGTTTAAAGCCGTACACTCTTAGATAAACTGGGTGTTGTTTTGGTTCGCATTTTCCTTTTCTCTATTGAAACTTTCACCCATCTCCCGTGACGTGAGATAATAAAAAGCACACTATGTCTGAGACCCTTTACCTGATTGATGGACACGCCCAAATCTTCCGCGCCTATTATGCGATTCGTGGTGGAATGCGCAGCGCCGTAACCGGAGAACCCACCCATGCCGTTTTCGGCTTTACCGGGATGCTGCTCAAATTGCTGTCCCAATTCCACCCCCATTATGTGGTAGTGGCCATAGATGTATCGGCTCCAACTTTCCGGGATGATCTCTTCGATCAATATAAGGGCACCCGTAATGCCGTGCCCGATGACCTTTCGGCCCAGGTGCCGCGCATTCTGGAAGTGGTTGAATTGTTTGGGTTGCCAGTGATTGGCCATGCGGGTTTAGAGGCCGATGATGTTATCGCTACCATCACCCAGCGTATCCTCGATGACCAAAAGTGTCAGGACATCAATATCCGCATTGTCTCTAAGGATAAAGACTTAGAGCAACTGCTCAGTGACCGTGTGACGATGTTCGATATTCATACGGATACGACCATTGATGTCGCCTGGCTCCAGGCCAATAAAGGCATTACACCAGAGCAGGTGATTGATACCCTCGCCCTCACCGGGGACACAGTAGATAATGTCCCCGGTGTCGAAGGGATTGGCCTAAAAACAGCGGCGCAACTGATTCAGCAATTCGGCTCGATTGATGGCATCTTTGCTAACCTTGAACAAGTCAAAGGCAAGCGCCGCGAGAACCTAGAAAAAGCCCGTACTCATCTGCCTCTCTCGCGGCAACTGGTCACTTTAATCAGAGATGCCGATTTCGCCTTCTCCCTTGAAGCCGCCCGTGTGCGCCCATTGCAAACGGGCAAAATCATTTCTCTTTTTCAACAACTTGGCTTTAACCGTTACCAGGACGAGGTGCGTCGCTTAGACCTCTCCCCCCAGCCCCCTCTCCGAAACGGAGACGGGGAGGCAGACTCGTACGCACCAGAAACAACCACTTTAGAAATTGTTCATAAAACATTGCCTCTGACTCCCCCTCTCCGAAACGGAGAGGGGGGCGGGGGGAGAGGTTCCACTTACGAATCCATCACTACTTCTGCTCAACTGGAAGAGTTAGTTAATACCCTACGCAGTCAGCCCATTATTAGTGTAGATACAGAAACGACTGGCTTAGGCAATGATAGCCGCTTGTGTGGTTTAAGCTTTTCCTGGCAAACCGGCCACGGTGTCTATGTGCCAACGCTTTCTCCCCAACCGCAACTTCATCTGGATGAGACCACTGTCCTCGCAGCTCTCAAGCCTCTATTAGAAGATGAGTCGCTGGCAAAATGTGGGCACAATTTAAAGTTCGATGCAGGGGTATTGCTACGCTCCGGGGTGCATCTGCGCGGAGTTGTCTTTGATTCCATGCTGGCCAGTATCTTGATTGACCCGACCAGCCCGGCGCATAAATTAGACTATCTCGCGCAATCACTGCTCCATTATGAAATGACTCCCATTGCCCAATTAATTGGCGATGGTGAAAAACAAATCTCGATGGATCAGGTGCCTCTAGAGCAGGTGGTGCCCTATGCCGCCGAAGACACGGATATTGCCTTGCGCCTCTACCATCAAATGCTGCCGCAACTACAAGAGATGGGCATGAGTGCATTAATGCATGATGTTGAAGCCCCCTTAGAGCCAGTGCTGGCCGAAATGGAAGCCAACGGCATTATTTGCGATCCTGATGAGTTGTTGCGTCAGGGCGACGTGCTGAACGAGCGGGTGCAGGAATTGCGGGCGCAAGTGCAGGAGTTAGTGGGGCATGAGTTCGACCTCAACTCACCCAAGCAATTAGCCGAAGTGCTGTTTGATAAGCTGGGCTTAAAAGCTGGCAAGAAAACCAAAACCGGTCGCTCGACCGATATTCAAGAATTAGAACGGCTGGCCGCTTTAGAAGACGCTGATAATCCCCGCTCTAGCGTGCCGCGTTTGATTATCGAATATCGCCAACTCACCAAGCTCATTAGCACTTATTTAGGGAATCTGCGGGCTGCGGTGGATAAGCGGAGCGGACGCATTCACACAACATTTCATCAGCTTGTCACGGCCACCGGACGTTTAGCCTCGCATAACCCCAATTTACAGAATATTCCGGTGCGCTCCAATGTCGGACGCCAGATTCGCCAGGCTTTCCTGGCTGCACCGGGCCATCTGCTCATCTGCGCCGATTACTCGCAGATCGAGCTTCGCCTCCTCGCCCATCTTAGCGGCGATGCAGCACTGGTTGCGGCCTTTGAACAGAACCAGGACATCCATACGGCGGTAGCGGCTCAAGTTTTCAATACGCCTTTAGATCAGGTCACCAAAGAGCAACGCGCCAAGGCCAAGACCATCAACTTCGGCATTATCTATGGCATTACACCCTTTGGACTCGCGCGGCGTATCGAAGGTCTGGATGTGGGCGGTGCCGGAGAGCTAATTGCAGATTACCGGCGACGGTTTCCGGGCCTCGACGGGTTCTTGCAACGCTGTGTCCACGAAGCTCTTGAGCAAGGCTATGTCAGCACCATCATGGGCCGTCGCCGCGCCATTCCCGAAATTACCTCACCCAATGCCAGCACCCGCAGCTTAGGGGAAAGGCTCGCTATTAATTCTGTGGTGCAAGGCAGTGCCGCCGATCTCATTAAATTAGCAATGGTCAATGTGCAGCGTCGCATAGACCGCGATCAATTGCCGATGAAACTCTTGCTGCAAATCCATGATGAATTGGTTCTAGAAGCTCCTGAAGCGATAGCGCGTGAACAAGCTGCAATTGTCTGCCAGGAAATGGAGCGAGCCATGCCATTGCGTGTGCCGCTTCAAGCGGAGTGTGGCGTCGGCAAAAACTGGTTAGAGGCGAAGTGAAGCCCTCACCCCCGGCCCCTCTCCCACGCTGCGGGCGAGGGGTGGTCACAGGCAAGTGCTTCTCATAGCGTAAAAGAATTTGGTCTTACACAAGCAAGTTCCAGTCTGTGCTCCCCTCGCCCGCAGCGTGGGA
Source organism: Abditibacteriaceae bacterium (assembly GCA_019239895.1). Taxonomy (GTDB): domain Bacteria; phylum Armatimonadota; class Abditibacteriia; order Abditibacteriales; family Abditibacteriaceae; genus JAFAZH01. The sequence goes on from JAFAZH010000045.1 coordinate 41,429, forward strand.
GAGGGGCCGGGGGTGAGGGCTATATTTAAATTTTCCATTCTCCTATTATTTGCCATCAGCATTAGTGTTCCTGCTTTCGCGGCGGACGAGACGACACAAACGCCTCAGCAGCTAGGGCTAACGGTGCGGGCGGATGGCACGCTCATGAAAGACGGCAAGCCTTATCGCGGCATTGGCGTTAATTATTTCGACGCTTTTTATCGCACGCTCCTCAAGGCTGATGATACTTCTTACGAGCAGGGCTTTAAGACCTTGGCCGATTATAAGATTCCCCTTGCACGCATCATGGGTTGTGGCTTCTGGCCGGTGGATAACAAGCTCTATTTGCAAAACAAGGAACTCTACTTCCAACATTTTGATGCCGTTGTCCACGCCGCAGAAAAATATCACATCGGCCTCATCCCCAGTCTGTTCTGGAACATGGCAACCGTGCCCGATATGGTGGGCGAGCCGTGTGATCAGTGGGGCAATCCGGCCAGTAAGACACACGAGTTCATGCGAACTTATATCAAAGAAGTAGTGACACGCTACCGAAACTCCCCTGCTATCTGGGGTTGGGAATTTGGTAATGAATATAACCTGGGCGCTGACTTACCTAATGCTGCGGAGTGGCGACCACCGATTCATCCTGAACTCGGCACGGCCACTTCCCGCTCGGCGCGTGATGAGCTAACTCACGACATGATTCGCACCGCTTTTGCGGCCTTTGCCAGAGAGGTGCGTAAATATGATCCCTATCGCATCATCAGCACAGGTAATGGCTTTCCGCGCGCTTCGGCCTGGCACCAACGCCGCGAAAAAAGCTGGACTAAAGATACCCCTGAACAATATGGCGAGATGCTGTTAGGTGACAATCCTGACCCCATCAGCGTCATCAGTGTTCATGCCTATTCTGAAGATGAGCGCATCAAGCCGACCTTAGACATTGCGATCAGAGCGCATAGGCCGCTATTTATTGGCGAATTCGGTTTACCAGGGCCACGCACGGATGCAACAGAGAAGCAATTCAACCAAACCTTATCTATCATCGAACAAACAAAGGTGCCGCTAGCCGCGCTGTGGGTCTATGACTTTGGTCATCAAGACGATTTTAATGTGACAGCCAATAATCAGCGAGCTTACCAGCTTCAATCGATTGCCGAGGCTAATACTGCTATCAAGCAAGCGATTAACGAAACACACCATTAATCAAGCCTATATTAGCTCGCTTTAATCCTAATAATGCAAGTAAAACTTACCACAATCGCTGTATTCCATAAGCATCAAAAACAGTATCCACGCTTACCATCGGCATTCTTTCAACTATAGCTTGGGCAATTAGCAGACGGTCAAAAGGATCGCGGTGATGGAGAGGTAAAGTTGCTACTGTCACCAGATGATCTGAGGAGATGTTTAGCAACTCAATACGGTTAAGGAAGAGTTGGTGGAAAAGAGTTCCTCGAAGGGACGATGCAGTTGCAGTTTACCAATGCTGACCTTAATAGCGATTTCCCACAGACTGGCAATGCTGACGAATCGCTCATTATTGGTGTCTTCGATTAATTGTCGAGCCGGAAAACTAAGTCGTAAATCACCACTCAGAAACCAGATTAAACTGTGTGTATCCAGTAATAGCTTCATTCCATGTATTCTTTGAACTCTTCCAATGGCTCATCAAAGTCATCATTCATTACGATAAGCCCTTTGGCGCTACCAAAGCGAGGGCGACGTTCAATGGTTTCTAGAGGCACCAATTTCACGAGTTGTTGATTATCCTTGGCGATAACGACCTCAGCGCCATTGAGAGCCGCATCCACCAGGTCGGGCAACTGTGTTTTGGCTTCGTCCAGGCTCACTTGCTGCATGGTTTAAACCTCCTGATTTCGTCCAGGTGCTTTACAGTATAGCCCACGCAGCACGCACTACAGCGCAAAATAATTGAGAGCAAAAAGTATGATAAGGCAGTTAGGCATGGCACTTGCTTTTGTGACCAAGGCATGAAAGGAAAAGCGGAGCAACAAGAGAGCGAGAGACAACAGGATGGGGAACCATTCCCGGCCCAACCGACTCATTCGTCGTTGGCTGCGGTGGGCAGTGATGAGCTTTTAGGGTTCATGGTCGAGAGCATCCAGGATTATGCTATTTTCGCCATAGACCCCCACGGGCGCGTCATGAGTTGGAATTCCGGGGCCGAGCGCATTTTTGGTTATAGCCAGGCGGAGATTATGGGAGAGTCGGGTGATGTCATCTTTACACCCGAAGACCGTGCGGCGGGCGAACCCGAAAAAGAACGGGCTACCGCGCAGCAGGAAGGGCGCGCGCTGGATGAACGCTGGCACCTGCGCAAAGATGGCAGCCGTTTCTGGGCTAGTGGCATCAACTCTCCATTACGCGATGAAGCCGGGAACTTACGGGGCTTTGTCAAAGTGGCCCGTGATAACACCGAGCGCAAAATAGCCGAGACGGAACATCAGAAGCTGGTGGCTGTCGTCGAGCACAGCCCGGATTTAATTGGCTTTGCCTCCCTGGAAGGACAGCCACTCTACATGAATGAAGCGGGGCTAAAGCTATTAGGTCTAGATAGCGTTGAGCATTTACAAAGCACGCAGATTACCGACTATTTTTTCCCGGAGGAACACGCCCGCATAGAAAATGAGATTTTACCAGAGATGTTTCAAGCGGGCCGCTGGTCGGGAGAAATCAGTTTTCGGCACTTTAAGACAGGCCAGGCTATTCCCGTGATTTGGGATGTCTTCACTATCCGGGACCGGGAGACAGGAGAACCCATCAACCTCGCCACCGTAAGCCGCGACATTTCCTCGCGTAAGCAAGCCGAGGCGGAACGGGAAAGCTCTTTAATCCGCGAACAAGAGGCACGCCGCGAAGCCGAAGCTGCCAACCGTGCCAAAGATGAGTTTCTGGCCACCCTCTCCCACGAACTGAGGACGCCCCTTAATGCGATTCTGGGCTGGTCGCGCCTGTTAGCTTCCGGCCATCTCTCGGCGACGGAAGCCGAAGCCGCCCTCAAAACAATTGATCGCAATGCCCAGGCGCAGGCTCAATTAATTGAAGATATTCTGGATGTATCACGTATTGTATCGGGCAAGCTGCGCCTTGAGTCACGCCCGGTTGATTTGGCAAGTGTTATCGAGGCGGCGGTAGATACAGCACGCCCGGCAGCCGAGGCCAAGCAGATCCGCCTGCGGCGCGTGGTGGAGGCATCAGCGATTACCGTCTTAGGTGATGCCAACCGGTTGCAACAGGTGGTGTGGAACCTCCTTTCCAATGCCATCAAGTTCACGCCCCAGGGTGGGCAAGTGCAAGTGCAACTGGAGCGGGAAGACGCGCAGGCGCAGATTATCGTTACCGACACCGGACAGGGCATCAGCGCGGAATTTCTACCGCACGTCTTCGACCGCTTCCGCCAGGCTAATAGCACCTCGACTCGCACGCACGGCGGGCTAGGCTTAGGGTTAGCCATTGTGCGCCACTTAGTGGAACTACATGGGGGCCGTGCCCTGGTTGACAGCCCCGGTTTAGGTAAGGGTTCAACCTTTACCGTAAAGCTGCCGCTCGCCGTTATCAATCAGCCCGCTAATGCCCCGGTTGATGGCCCGGAACGTCGTTCCAACAAGCGCGAAAAACCAGGGTTCTTTTGCCCGCCCGCCCTGGCCGACTTACAAGTGTTAATCGTAGATGATGAGGCCGATTCACGAGACCTGCTGGTTTCGGTGCTGGCACAATGCGGGGCCAAAGTGCAAGCGGTCAGCAGTGTAGCAGAGGCCATGCAAGCCGTTGAGCAAAGCCCACCGGATATGATCGTCAGCGATATTGGTATGCCCAATGAAGATGGCTATAGCTTCATTAGCAAGCTGCGCGCCCTGCCGCCAGAACGGGGTGGACGCACCCCTGCGGTCGCGTTAACGGCTTACGCCAGGGTGGAAGATCGGATGCGCGTCCTGGGCGCTGGCTTTCAGATGCACGTCCCTAAACCAGTGGAGCCAGCCGAACTCGTCGCGGTGCTGGCCAGCTTAGCCGCCTGGCGTGGTAAGAACCCCTGACTCGCCTTAGACAAATCCGCTGCTGATGATCTTTGACAATCTAAAGACCTGGAGGATGACAGCTTGACAGACCCCCACCTCACCTCCCCCAGTGGGGAGGAACTAAGCTCCCCTCCAAAGGGAGGGGCTGGGGGAGGGTTCATCAACATTATGTCATTAGATTGTCAAAAGTCATCAGCAGCGGATTTGTCTCATTCCGTGTTGAGGTAAATCGGTTGCGTCCAGGCCGCCTTGATGCCTGCTCCATAACATTCAACGCGGATATAGCTGCCTTCTGCGCCAGTCACTTCATAGTGGGCATAGTTTTCATTAGCGTAAAGTATTTCTTTGCCCCATTCACCCACAAATCTTATCCGTTGCGCATCAGGCGCGGTAATGGCGATGCTATTGCCTGCAACCTGAACCTGTGTAATCTCCACACCGGTAGAAGCGTAGAACTGCCCTTGCCGCAGCGCATTGCAGATGGCCCACACGCTACGCTCCGCCGCTTGCACTACGTTCCAGCCCCGCGCTAAGTCAATGGCCGCATGAAAATCATCATGGGCATAGCCCCACACGCGCCGCCCACTGCTGAGCAAGCGATCCCAGCGGTCAAGGGCCAGAGAACTGCCCGGCTCTCGCTCAATTACACCATTGTAAATCTCGATACCGCCATAGCCATTTAAGCTTTGCATCAGTTCTTGAGGCCAGTGGTTAAATTCCTGCCGCCAGTTGGGATGGTTGAGAATGGCAAAGCCGCCTTGCGTGGTAATGGCATCAACCGCCTGTTGCCGATTAGTGGCTGGTTCTATAACTTCTTTAATTTGCACGCCCAGCAGATGTGGCCCATTGGCGGTTACTTCGTCGGCGGGAATCAGCACCATCTGAGTCAGCGATTGATACTCTGTTGGCGGCACTAACTTGTCGTGATCGGAAATCGCCAGGAAGTCATAACCCTGCTTTTCATAAAGGGCTATGACTTCTTCAGGAGAAAATGCTCCATCGGTGAAGTTAGTATGCGCGTGGAGATTACCGCGCAGCCAGGTGAAGCCGCTGGTGAGGTAAGAAGATTGTAATGTTAAAGGCATAATAATTCTACTCAGCTTAATCCTTAATGATTAAAGCATCTCAACAAAGAGAGTACCGAACCCAGAGCGTCAGCGATGGGCTAGGGCAAGATGCCCTGGTAGACCGACTCGCCTAGCCCGTCGCTGACGCTCTGGGTTCGTGATGCGCCGCATTGGTTAACTTACAGAGCAAGCTTATTACTTCACCTGCTCACGGTTAAACTTCTCCAACCTCAAGCGCACCTTGTTCGCGTAGTTGTTCCAAGGTGCCGAGGAGTTCCTTATTGCCCTGGTACCACTGTTTAATACGTGCGACGTTGCGTCTGCTGCCTGCAATCTTATAGAACTGTGCCATCAGGTCACGCCGCTTATTGAACAGTCGTGGTGGGCCACCGTCACGCAGCAAGCCACGCGCTTCATCATTCTCGCGCAGGAATTTCTTGCGCTCGGCTTCGCTCATTCCTGTCGTTTGCTGTTCCACTTCACGGCGGCGCTCGAAGAGAGCATAGGCCATTGGCCAGAAGAGTTGCGTATAGTCGCCATAAACACTCACAGTTGTCGTTTGATAAGTGTCACGGTCTACCTTGCCCCAACTGACCGCTTCAGCCGGAGGGCACGATGAAAGCGAACCATCACTCACCGGAGCGGAGGTGATTTGCATGTCATATTTGTAGCCACGCACCGTATGCTTGCCCTCATCGAGCATGAAGTTCTGAAGCAATGACGGCTCCGGTTGAAGCGCAAAGTTCTTGGGCACGCCGCCGCCCATAATCAAAATGCCTAACTCTTTAATCGGATTCGTAAAGAGTCCCCAAAAATGGTAGGCGCAAGCTTCCAGCACATCACCCAATGGATCGTAATTAAAACCAAAAGGTTCACCATACAATTCATTGTTCAAACGCAACGGCAACATGCCCAGGCTATTGGAGCCATCTCCTGGCGCACCAATAAAGATGGGCACACCGTATTGATAGCAAGTTGAAACCAGGCCGCTTTCCACGCCACGCGCTTGTTCCAGAGCATCATAAATTTTACCCATGCGATAGTTGCGCTCAGTCGTTGTCATGGGGTGCTGGAACTCTGGCTGCTGGAATATCCAACGCGTAACGCGATCTTGGTCTTCGAGAATATCTTCTTTGAAGCCCACATCATAAACACGAATCACGCGATTATCACGGTAGGCACCATCATCACCACCAGGATCAACTGAGCGCACCGGACGTTCGGCTCGCCGATTGCGAGGAGTAGCACGCAAGGCATCGTGCCCATCATGATAGACCAGCGCATCAGTAGTAGAAATAGCGGCAATATAGCCAGCCCGCACCATTGAGTTAATCCAGAAGCGCGTCTGATTAGAAAGGGAAGCGATACCCGATACGGCCAGCACCAGGGGCACTTCTTCGGTAATAGCGCGATAGAGAATTTGATAAGCTCGGCTTTGGGTCGAGGCTCCGCACGCGGTGGGCAGCGCCATAAACGCCTCGTGCATTGAAGCACACTGCTCCACGGGCCGGGTTGTCACCGGCGCACCTAACATCTTCTGATCTGTTTTACGCTGTTGCGATTTAGAACGCATATATTTATTTCCTTAATTTTTAACTTGCCGATACTGCTGCTTCATCCAAAGGTTTAAGTCTATACACTATCGTTTAAGCAAATGCCATAAAAACGCAGCTACGACTTTGGATAGAAACCTTTAACCACGCTCATTGAATGCTGGTACTGCGCAATTCATCTTCATCCGCTAAAATGACTGCTGTTACCAAATAACTTTATCTTAATTCTATGCTAAGTCCTCAGAACTTCTGGCCACCGCGCAATTTCGGCGCATTAGATGCAGAACTATCGGCCTTTGAAACCGCGCGCTTTGTGGTTATTCCTGTGCCCTATGATTCGACCACCACCTGGCGCGGCGGCACCCGCGAGGGCCCGTTGGCCATTATTGATGCCTCCATGAACATGGAACTATTTGATGTGGAGTTGCAACGTGAAATCTGCGACGTGGGCATTCACACTACCGATGATGTCGAGCCAGTTTTTAGTCGTCCCGAGTCAATGGCGGTGCGCGTGACCGAAGTCATTGGAGAAGTGCTGTTCAGTGGCAAGTTCCCCATCATGCTGGGCGGCGAACATTCACTCACTTTCGGTGCAGTATGCGCGGCGCTTAAAACCGACTTGCAAGGGCCACTGACCGTGTTGCAACTGGATGCTCACACTGACTTGCGGCCTTCTTATGGAGGCGCTAAGTTTGGTCACGGCAGTGTCACGCGCCGCATGAGCGAATTACCCGGCGTGCAGATTGTGCAGGTGGGGCTGCGCTCCACTTCTGCTGAAGAATACGCCAATGTGCCCGCTAATGTGAAGCAATTCTGGTGTGAAGATGTGCTGCACAATTTTGAAAGCGCCTTAAGCTATATTCTTGACAGCCTGTCGGATGAGGTCTACATCACTTTTGATGTAGATGTCTGCGATCCGTCCTGGGTGCCGGATACAGGCACGCCTGAACCCGGTGGGCTGAGCTATTATCAGGTGCGGGACTTGCTGCGCACGGTTTGCACTCAGCGCAAGGTGATAGGTCTCGATTGTGTGGAGCTTATTGGCGGCCATGCAGCTTCCGCCTTTGCGATAGCGCGTCTGCTCTACAAGACAATGGGCTATTTAAGCTCTTAAATTTAGCTCAAGTTGCTATTAATGGTAATGATGTCATTCCGAGTGAAGACGAGGAATCTGCAAGGATGCATTCTATGATTATTGCTGATCTTAACGAAATTAAGGGGCGTATTTATCCGGCGCGACGCCGCACCCAAAATCTGGTGGGTGGTGCCTCCCCAGTTCAAGCGCAAAACTTTTCGATGGGGCTTGTCACTTTAGAGCCGGAAGGCGGCCAGGTGCCGTGGCATAACCAGGAGCAGGAAGAAATTTATTTTATTATTGAAGGCACCGGTGAAATGTGTCTGGGCGAAGAGCGTCAAATCGTCAATGCGGGCCAAGCCATTTACATACCATCACAAGTTTTTCATCAATTAACTAATATGGGAACTTTGCCGATGAAGATGATGTACTGCTACGGCCCCGCCGGAGATGTCGCCCACTGGCGGCAAGAACTTGATGGCACACTACCCAAATCTGGAGTCGAAGCGCCACCCCTACCACCAGGTGCTCAGCCCCAATGCACGGAGAAACCCAAATCATAGAACTATTCTCATTGGTGTCTATTCGTGTTCATTCGTGGTTAAAATAAAGATTCTATGGAAAACATAAAAATACACAAACTTGGCATTATTATGAACGGCGTCACCGGGCGCATGGGTACCAACCAGCACTTGATTCGCTCCATCATGGCAATCATCGCCCAGGGTGGCGTAAAGATTAGTGACCAGGAAGTCATTATGCCTGACCCTGTTCTGGTGGGGCGCAATGCCGTTAAGCTGGAAAAGCTGGCTCAACAGGTGGGCGTGGAGCGGTGGAGCACCAATGTGGACGAGACGCTGGCCGACCCACAAAATACGATTTATTTCGATGCACAATTGACGAATCTACGAGTGCCAGCCGTTAAGAAGGCTATTGAAGCAGGCAAGCATATCTATTGTGAAAAGCCGACCGCTACGACGACCGAGGAAGCTTACGAGCTTTATACCCTGGCGAAACAGGCAGGCGTTAAGCATGGGGTGGTGCAAGACAAACTCTGGCTGCCGGGACTGCTAAAATTAAAGCTTCTGAAGGACACCGGGTTTTTCGGGCGCATTCTTTCCGTGCGCGGCGAGTTTGGCTATTGGGTTTTTACGGGGGAAGACCAAATTACGCCCCAGCGCCCGTCCTGGAATTACCGTAAGGAAGAGGGTGGCGGCATTATCATTGATATGCTCTGTCACTGGCGCTACGTCTTAGATAATCTCTTTGGCGAGGTCAAAGCCGTTTCGTGCCTGGGAGCCACCCACATTCCACAGCGCGTAGATGAAAACGGCAAGCTCTATGAATGCACCGCCGATGACTCCGCCTATGCTACTTTTGAATTAGCGGATAAGGTGATTGCGCACTTTAACTCCTCGTGGTGTGTACGGGTGCGGCGGGATGATTTGCTGACGCTGTGGGTAGATGGCACTAAAGGCTCGGCAGTGGCCGGGTTACGCAACTGTTACATTCAGCCCTATGGCTCGACTCCCCGTCCAGTGTGGAACCCCGACATTGAAAGTCCTATTGACTACAAAGATGGCTGGATGCCAGTGCCTAATAACCAGGTCTACGACAACGCCTTCAAAATCCAATGGGAAATGTTCCTGCGCCATGTGGTGCAAGATACGCCCTTCCCCTGGGGTTTGCGCGAGGGAGCCAAAGGTGTGCAGTTGGCGGAGAAGGGCATTGAATCGTGGCAGAAACGCCGTTGGGTGGATGTTCCTGAACTGCCGGTTTAATGGCTCCTTTTAAGCGGTATGGAACCAAAACCTGAAACAGAACAGCCATCAAAAAGCTCGCAGGAAGCTCGATTGAAACAATTTTCTTATTAATTTTGGAATTTTTACAAGAATTTTGCTGATAAGGGTTGGCAGGGGGGTTGATGCGGTTATAATGCAGGAGGAGGTTGCAGGGTAAAGCTGCCGGGGCAACATTCACCTGCTTATGGATTATAAAACTTAGAACCTGTGCTGATCCTAATCGTAATAGGATTGGCCGACTAGCCACTGAGTCCGTCGTCTTGGCACAATGCGTGCTACACGACTGCCAGTGGCTTTTGGCTTTGTGCCGTTGACGTTGTTGGGGTCTTTGGTTCTGTCTCTGTCGCAAACCGCAGATCACATTACAGCAAGAGAAGCGAAATTTAGAGGAACTAAAGGGAATTTTTCCGTGTATATCTACAAGCGTTTATTTGAATCAATTCGTCCACACTGGAAGTTAACTGTCGGGGCCGTTGGATTTAGCATCTTAATGGCCGTTTTGGAGTTGATGCCCTCCGTTTTATCGAAGTGGCTCATAGATGATGCGCTCTATGGCAAAAATGCGCGAATGCTCTACATCCTGGCCGGGGTCATGATGGCTTTGCTGTTAGCGCGCACTCTATCCCATTATGCCCGCATGATTTATACTGGCAAACTCGCGCAAATTGTGTTGTATCAACTGCGCACGCAACTGTACGAGCATCTTCAACAACTCTCTCTGTCTTTTTATAACAACAAGCGCACCGGCCAGATCATGAGCCGGGTCACTAACGATGTCAACGTGATGGAGCAGTTCATCGTCGAAGGCATCCGCGACATGACGGTCAACTTGCTCAAGCTTATCCTGATTTCTGCCATCTTGTTCAGTAAGAACCCCCACCTGGCGTTGCTCACCCTGCTCCCCACGGTGCCTTTAGCCTGGGGCACGCGCGCTTTTAGTGGACGAATTCGTGGCAAATATCGCATGATGCGCCGCCGCATGGCCGACATGAACGCGATTCTCTCCGACACCATCACGGGTATTCGTGTGGTGCAGGTTTTTGGACAGGAAGAAAATGAAGCGGTCAAATTCCGCTCCAAGTCTACCGAGTTCAAACAGGCTGGTTTAGACACTAACTTTCTCCAAGCTATCTTCTACCCTAGCGTGAACCTCGCCTTCGGCTTAGGCCAGGTCATTGTCTGGTTGTGGGGTGGCCGTGAAGTGTTAGCGGGCCAACTGAGTGCTGGTGACTTGGTGATGTTCTCCGGCCTGGTGGCGCAGTTTTATCAGCCTGTGCAGGCGCTCTCCCAATCGAGCAACCTCATGGCGAACACAGCGGCCAGTGGCGAGCGTGTTTACGAGATTCTCGACATGCAGCCCGATATTCGCACTCAGGAAAACGCCGAGTCGCTGCCCGAAGTCAAAGGCGAGGTCGTGTTCGATCACGTCACTTTCGGCTACGATTCCACCGAGCCTGCTTTGCAGGATGTGACCCTTACCGTGCAACCGGGCGAAACGGTTGGCCTGGTTGGGCCATCTGGCTCTGGCAAGAGCACCCTGGTTTCTCTGATTTCGCGCTTTTATGATGTGAACGAGGGCGCAGTCAAGGTAGATGGCAAAGATGTGCGGGACGTTGATCTCAGCGATTTGCGCAGCAACGTCAGCGTCGTGTTACAGGAACCTTACCTGTTTCATGGCACTATCCGCGATAACATCGCTTATGGCCGCCCGGAAGCTTCTTTTGAAGAAGTTGTCGCCGCCGCCCGTGCCGCTAATGCTCACGACTTCATCATGAAGTTGACCGATGGCTACGATACCCACGTTGGCGAGCGCGGCTCGAAGCTATCTGGCGGCGAGCGTCAGCGTGTCTCGATTGCCCGCGCTATTCTGGATGACCCCAAGATTTTAATTCTCGATGAAGCAACCAGTGCGGTGGATACAGAAAGCGAAGTGCAGATTCAGACTGCCCTGGAGAACCTTATGGAAGGCCGCACGACTCTCGCTATTGCCCACCGTTTGAGCACCGTCAAAAATGCCGACAAATTAGTGGTTATGGAGCAAGGTCGGATCGTCGAAGAGGGCACCCACGATGAGCTGATGGAAAACGAGGATGGCCTCTATCATCGGTTGGTGGAGATGCAAACAAAACTGAGCGCAACCATTGGCGAATGATATTTGAAGCGTATAACCAAGCAAGTTAAGAACATAGCCTGCACCCTGTCATTCTCAGCGCAGTGAAGAATGACAGAGTCCAGGTTTAACTTCATTTTGATAGATGCTTCTGACAACGGGCCGATGTAACTGAAGGCTCAGAGGAATAGCAGATTCATGAAAGAAACTTATTATCTTCCAGCCAGCAAGCTAAAACTGAGGGAGCGCGAGGATGGCTCTCTCCTGATGCACCTGGATGGTCAATCGGTGGAGTTGGCACAGCCCAAACGGGCCTTGCCGCTTTCTAATCCCGACGAATTTATTATCCTCTATGATCTGGATGGCAATGAGCTTGGCATTCTCCACGATTTGACAGAACTGGACTCGAAGTCGCGCGATGCCTTGCAGGAAGCCTTAAAAAAAGCGTATCGCATTGAAACTATTACCCGCATTTTAGAAGTAGAAAGAGATACCCTCACCGGACAGGTGCGCTGGCGCGTAGAGATTGCGGTTGAGTCGAGCCGCGAGCAATATAGTGAGGAGCGGTTAGCTGATACGATTAAACCGTCCGACGCTCAGAACGGGCAAGCTGAAGACACAACAGGCCCGCTGCGTGCTGCCACTAAAAGCTCGGTTACAGGAGAAGTCCCCGCCGCACAGATTGATGGGATGCCACCAGCGGGGCCATCAAACGAGCAAGATGGCCAGTCTCATAATGGCAACGGCGCATCACACTCCGAAGAAAAGCTACTAAGTAAAGTCCGCCTGTTTCGCCCGCGTGACAAAGAGCGCCGTAAGGACAAAGAGCAGCCAGACGATGACTCAGAGATTATGTCTGGTGAAGAGCGGGAATTTATGATTAATGGGCAGGAGGATGTGCAGACAGCACGTTATCCCCATATTTACATTGTGGATACAGATCGCAACCGCTACGAAATCCTCGATTGCGAAGCCTTAGATTTAGCTTCACGCCAGGCAGCCGAGCGATATTTTTAGTTCTTTGGTCGGCATTTATCAATAGCCATTCATAACCATCTATAAGACAATGGGGAGCGGCAGCCCGCATCAGTTACTATAAGTCCAGACCTTTGCGTTGCACGCTAAAAGTGTTAAACCTTAATAGTAACCTACCAGGAGATGGAGACGAATGGCTATTAATAGCACCAAAGAGACAGAAGCAAAACAACCTTTTCAAGTATCGCGCGCAAAATGCGGGCAGTGTGGCCGTGAGTTACGCCATGTGCCTTTTGCCTTGAATAACATCATGTGCCGCGACTGCTATGGGTTGGATCGTTACCGCCGCAGCTTACCTTCCGCATGGGTGCCCGAACGCCCCATAGAAGTGGCCCTCACCGACGAAGAGGCCGCCCCAGCCCCATGACGCGTTCCTCTCCAGCAGAGAGTTCATTTTCTGTTAGACCTAGATGTATCACATCTCATTAACCCATCTTAAAACTGATACGGAAATCTATGAAGCGACTTTTGACTTCTTTACCACTCACGCTAGTTTTAATCGGCTGTGGCGCACCAACGACCCAGGACGTTTCGGCTAATAGCAGCACGAATACCGCAACAACCAGCAGTTCAACCGCAAGTAGTTCAACTACAAGCAGTTCGACCACCAGTGCTGCTAGCGATGTAAAAACCGATGGCGCAAGCGGTGCTAAAGCGGCTGATACCAAGGACACCACAACCGACGATGCGCCTGAGGCTGCCTACAAAGTTGTAGATGAGGCCCAGCCGGGCATGCCCCCCGAAGTCGCTGCTGAACTCAAGAAAGTAGCAGTACCGCCACCACCGGCTAAGCCCAAAGCTCCCGAAAAAGCGCGTGTACAATTGCAGACTTCCCAAGGGCCTATCACCGTTGAATTGGATGGCAAGGCCGCGCCCATGCACGTTAAAAGCTTCCTGTATCTGGCGCAGCGGGGTTTCTATAATGGCACGATGTTTCATCGCTATGAACCCGGCTTCGTAATTCAGGGTGGTGACCCGCTCACCAAGAATCCTAAGATGAAAGATTATTTTGGGATGGGCGGGCCAGGCTATCAAGTGCCGCGCGAATTTAATGGCTTGAAGCATGATACTTATGCTTTCGCAATGGCGCGCAGCCAAGACCCGGATTCTGCGGGCAGCCAATTCTACATTACCCTTGCTCCTGCGCACTTTTTGGATGAAGGCTATACCGTATTCGGCAAAGTCATTAAGGGTCAGGAGAATGTGCAAAAGCTGCGCAAGGGCGACACGTTGAAAAGCGTTACTGTCTTGAAGTGAAGCTTTTACGTAGACCCGCCCCTAAAGGAGCGGGTCTTCAAGTGGTATATTTACAGGGATTGGTTGTGATCTATGGCACAGTTTCACGTCAGGCTCTATAGCAGACCCGATTGCAGCGTATGCGAACAGGCTGCCGCCCTGCTTGAAGGTTTACATAGCGACTTTGATTTTCAGGTCGAAAACGTCAATATTGAAGAAGACCCGGCGCTTAAAGAACGCTTAGCGAATCAAGTGCCTGTTATCACCATTAACGGCGGCAATCGGGTTGCCACAGATATTAACGAAGAGCGGTTGCGCCGCGCCTTCAAACGCGCACTACAGCCGCCGACGCCAGCAAAGAGCGATCACTAATATCTTTCTTTAAAGACACAAATGCAGGAAAGGTTGTCCCTTAGTCATGCCAAAAAAGTCTCTCCCTCTTAGGCTGCATCACTGCGGTCTTGCTATCATAGTTAGCGCGGCTCTGGCTAACGTAGCTCACGCCGCAGATACCCAGCCTTCAGTTCCCTTTGCCGTTGATCGTCCTATAGACCCTATCGCACAATTGCCCCCGGCTCCAGCACCCTACCAACCAGCACCTTCATTAACCAAAGACTTCATTATTGCTCAATTGCAAAATGGGGCAAGCGATAGCAGTGCCTCAACCAATGTCGTCGTAATGGGAACAACTACATCATCAACAGCATTTCAACCCGCTACTGGTCAACCAGTCGGCACACCTTTACTCGATATAGCTCACCGCTTAAAACTACCGTTGCCCCTGCCCTCCGCGCGGATTGTCGTTACAAAATCGCAACGCCGTCTGGATTTGTTCAGCGGTCAAATCCTGGTCAAAAGCTTCCCTGTCGCCCTGGGGTCGCAACCTGTTGGCCCCAAGCAGAGTCAAGGCGATAGTCGCACGCCGGAGGGCCAATACTACATTTGTACTCGCAACGCTAACAACAGTGCCTTCCACACCTTCTTAGGCTTGAGTTACCCGGCGCTGCCGGATGCGACAAAGGCAGTAAATAATAAAACTATCTCGTGGCGTGAATACATGGTTATTCGACAGCGCCTGGCCTCACGCGGCGCACCGCCCTGGGGCACTCGCTTGGGCGGCTGGGTTGGTATCCACGGTGGCACTGATGGGGCGTTTGCCCAAAAGAAGATTAAAGAGCGCGGTAGTAAGGATTGGACGGCTGGCTGCATCGCCCTCACGAACGCGGAAATAGATGAAATTTACAAAGCGACCCAACTCGGCACCCCGGTGTTGGTACAGCCCTGAAACCTGAAACAATTGTTATGCTGAGCAAAGCGAAGCATCTGGTGAGAGTGTCCTGAGAGTAATGGGTAAACCTTTTACTCCATAGTTCCGCATAGTAGATGCTTCATTCCATTCAGCATGACAAGACGCAGTTAATGGATGAGTGTTTAATCGCTCGTCACCGTAGCACTCTCGATTCCCCTACTCTTTTCGTCAATCCATTACGATCATAAAATTCCAGCAGCGGCACTACCCATTTGCGTGTGGTGCCCAGTAACTCCCGCGCCTCTCCAATAGAAAGCGAACCTTGAGCCAGGATATGCTGACGTAAAATATCAGCCCCTTCACGGACGCGTTGTGCGGAGAGGACAAAGTCACCAACTCGCACCAGTGAGCCATCTTGAATGAGGGCAAAGCACAACTTGCGTGCAGTCTGGGGCTTATCGAGTTGGGCCACTAATTCATCTATTGTCGGAGGCTGCCAGGCCGCTGCGTAACTTAATGATAGAATACGTTCCTTGAGACGAGAATCTTCTTCACTAAGCGTCACTTGATGCCCGGCTAAACGCACCCCGGCAGGAGTTACCGCGATCTGTTGCGCCGCTACCATTTCTGATAATAAAGCATCTAAGGCAGCAAGACTTAAAGTTTTTGGCAAAGCGGCGCGGAGAGTTTCGTGGGGCATGGCCGCTTGCAACGGCTCCTGAACATGAAAGTCACGGAGCATCGTCAAGATTTTCTGTTGCAACTGCGTAACTGTAGCAGCATGGAGAAAGCTACCGCCCCCACTCCACAATAGGTTACGCCGACGCAGGTCTTCTAATACATCACTGATGTCCAGGCGGCACAATTCAAAGCGTAGTTGGGCTTCACTCATACCCCCACACTGGCGGCGTAGCAGAAGTTTCGCTAAAGCCACGTCGTTGCCTGCGGCAACGGCTTCATGCAACAGAGGTAGTTCTTGCTGAGCCGTAGAACGAGCAAGCTTGTTTTCGGCTTCGAGGATAGAGCCACCCCCGACGATCCTCTCGGTAGCCACTTCACGCAAGATAAACCGGTCGCCACGGGCACAGGCTAAGGCAGCTTCGAGCCGCAAGCGGGCATAACCCGTTTGGCCCGCTTCCAGCCGTCCTCCTGCATAAAGCTGCACTCGCGCCGTGACTTCTGCGGTGCCCAGGTGCAGACGCAAGGGTGCCGCATCTTTAACGGGGCGAGGCGTATTGGGTAAAACTTCGAGCCAGGCATCAAAGAGTTGCGTGGCATGAAGGGTTCCTGGCGTAGCTATAGTTCCCCCACGCGCAGCCTCTTCTAAATCCAGGCCAGCCAGGTTCAAAGCCGTGCGTTGACCTCGCGCCGCACTCGTGGCAGCCTCACCATGAACTTCGATGCCGCGTATACGGGCCGTTAAAGGTTGGGCCGCCCCCTGCCGCCATACTTCAAGCGGATCCCCAACAGCGACTTCACCCTCTGTCGCCGAACCCGTCACTACCGTGCCAAACCCGCTCACCGTGAAAGCGCGATCAATCGCCATGCGGAAAGGACGAGACGGCAAGGATGAAGGATAAAGGATGAAGGATGAAGCCGTCTCCTCAGTCCGCTTACTTGCTGCTTCCTGCTCAATCGCGGTGCAGGCCAAAGCTAACTGGTGCTTTAGCTCTGCTAATCCGGCACCACTGGTGGCAGAAACTTCCACCAGTGGCGCAGTGGAGAAAAGACTGTCATTTAAACGCGCTCGCACATCCTCACGAGCTAACATCAGCCAATCAGCGTCTACCAAATCGCATTTCGTCAGCACCACCACGCCGCGAATCTTTAAAAGCTCCAGAATATGAAGATGTTCCACGGTCTGCGGCATCACGCCTTCATCGGCAGCGATTATCAGCATAGCAACGTCTACACCCGTGACCCCGGAAAGCATATTCTTGAGGAATCGCTCATGCCCCGGCACATCAACGATGCCCACCACACGACCATCAGGCAACGTCAGGTGCGCAAACCCTGGCACAATGGAAAGCCCACGCTCTTTCTCTTCCTGAAGCCGATCTGTTTCAATACCGGTGAGAGCACGAATTAAGGTCGTCTTGCCATGATCCACATGGCCCGCTGTGCCAATTATAAAGTGCATAGGGAATGTAGGTCTATCTAATAACGACAGAATCGGGGACGAGGCGACCACCGGGGATTTCTAAATGTGATTGGGGAGTTTTTAACGATAACTGGGTTGAAGAGCCACCATCTAAATTTAAAGCATTGAAACAGTTAAGGCCACTCCGCGAGGCCCACAGATTAGCCCAATCCTGAAAGGACATTTCCCCATCGGCTACAGCAATAATCACTCGTCCGTCACGCTGGATGCCGATACCAGTACGACGCGCCCACTGAGATTTTAAGGTTGTGGTTTGTCCATTCACGACTAAGCGGGGGCCACATTGCACAGCCTCACGAATATCTGGATGCATTTGAAAATCTGTAGTGGGCACAATATGCGCCTGGCCATCACGCACGTAGAAGACGCCCCCTTTGTTGGAATGCAAGCGGGAGACACGCTGCCCTTTAGCGATGCGCAAACCCAACGAAAATCCATCGGCGTCAAAAAAGCCGCCGTTGACCGCCATCAATGCGGCTTCGCGGCTGCGCCAATTGGCAGCGGCTAAACGGGCACCCGTCGCAATATGCACATGGGAGGGAGAAGTGCGCAACGCAATCACTTGCACCGCGCCCCCTTTAAGAGGGGCACGCCAGGTGCGCAGTTCTAAGCCGGGGGCAGCCTTCGACCAGATCGAGCGGCCCTGCGCCCGCCATTGCGCGACACCGAAACCTAATGCACCTGCCAATAAAATCCAGAGTAATCGCCGCATCTCCCATGCAGTTTAAACTGTACTAACATATCTTTCATCTTTTCAACACAAAGGGCACAAAGAAGACACAGAGGACACAAAAGAAGATAAGAAAGAGAATAAGGGTCTCAATTATAGAACTAACACCCTTACCTCTTATATCCTTAAAGTCTTTCGTGCTCTTTGTGTCTTCTTTGTGCCCTTTGTGTTGAAAACAACAGAGAGGCAATTTAATCCTGCAATTCAATCGTCACGGGCGGGGCGTCTATGCCTTTATTGGCGACTACCTGAGCCTGTAAAATATAGCGTCCACGCGGCGCAGCAACATGATTATTGGAAGTTTGATCCCAGGTGGCCGTCCAACTTTGTGAAGCCCCAGCAGCTAACGAGCGGCGCGATAAGTTGCGGATGAACATTTTGCCCTGGCTCCAGCGCCAGGTAGCCTCCGTGGGAGTCTGTGGCTGATTATTAGCTTGATTTTCGGGGCGGGCCGTGATTTCAAAAATCTGGCCTGAATAGAATTGTAAGGTTTGCGGGTCGTTGGTGTTGTTGTGTGCCGTAATCGTCAAATTGACCGTCTCGCCACGGTCATAAGTTGTCTTATCTGTGGTTAGCGTCGCTGTCACCGGTGCGGTATTGGCTGGTGGATTCGCTGGCTGCGTGTTATCCTGCCGATCAGTACCATTAGCAGTTCCGCTCCCTTGATGCGGCGGAGCCGGGACTAAGACAGGGGGTGGCGCAACATCAGGTTGGGTGTTAGCGTCTTGCATAGGATTTCGGGTTTGGCATCCAGTCAATGCGGCGGCTCCTCCGGCCAGCCCCAGCGTCACCAGCAAATTACCATATAAGAGTCTCTGTAAAGTTCTTCTTTTCATCACGACTTTCCTTACGGCAGTAGCCTGTTTACAGCTTGAGCATAAAACATGCCGCACCTAAACTACCTACGGCTTGAAAGTGGGCGCATGAAATCCGAAACTGCAAGGCACTATGGAACATTTTGAAAACACAATCTCATCCCGACGTATCCATGAAGGCCGCATTATTAATCTGCGGGAGGACACGGTTGCTCTCCCCTCAGGACGTGAAGGCAAGCGCGAAATCGTGGAGCATAAAGGCGCGGTCTGCATTATCCCCGTCCTGGCAGATGGCCGCATTGTGATGGTGCGCCAATTCCGCAAGCCAGCCGAAGATGTGCTGCTGGAAGTTCCGGCAGGCAGCTTAAATCAAGGAGAAGAGCCGGAAAGCTGTGCGCGGCGTGAATTGGTCGAAGAATGCAATCTGCACGCAGAGCAACTCACTCCCATCTTCACCTGCTATTTGGCCCCTGGCTACTCAACGGAATTAATGTTCGGCTTTTTAGGCGAAGATTTGCGTGAGACTCCCGGCACCCCTGACGAGGACGAGAATCTCGAAATCGAGACTTATACGCTCGATGAGTTATTGCCCATGATTGATGATGGCCGCATCCGCGACTCGAAAACGATTTGCGGATTACTGGCGCTCTATCGCAGACGGCAAGAAGCAGCTAAGCAGTAGCTACAGCCGGAAGCAGCTACAGCCGGGCCTCTAAAAGACCCGGCAGGAAGGCCTGCGGCCAAGCGTCTGTTGGACGCCACGGGGTTATATGTTTAATCAGAGTACCGTCCAACGGACGGTCGGCTTTAGCCTTCCAGCCCACAGCACAGCATCAACATGCTGTGCTGTGGGCACCCAACCTGCCGGGGCTTTTATAGGCCCGGCTGTAGAAACTCAATTATTCAGCAAATCATGCCGCGTTTACCAGCGGGGCCGTGGCCGATTGGGTTTTCGCCGATCCATCGCTCATCTACAGGCTCTGAGGCTAATTGGTAGCGGGTGTCAGAGGAAAGGCGAATGTGGTTGGAGTGGTTGTCTAAGCTGGCGTGGACAAGGTAGACCGAGAAAGTCAGTAAATCGCCAGCACGATATTTGGGCACGGTGAGCCAGCGTCCGCCAAGTCGCTCACGTAGTTTAGCCGGGGTGCGAGACAGCCAGCCGCCGCGTGAGATGTTGCCGCCACCACCCATATCGGTATAGCCTTCGCCGCGCCGATTGGTGCAATAGACATCCACGTCTTTGCTGCCATAATTGGCACGGAGCCGCTCGTTGAGATGCGATTTTTCCAGCACCATTAAGCCACCCTGATCGAGATCAACATCACCGAGCGGTGTCCAGGCGGTATAGAGGTTTTGGGTGCCACGTCCCATATACACAATGTCACAGTGCGGAGGCGTGCCATTGCCGGGGGCAACCGCGCGTATCCAGGTAAAATCAAAGTGGCGCACAGCGCCACCTAAGAAATGCTCGTAGAATGCCATCATGCGCCCGGAATAGAGCAATTGCATGAGGGGTGCATTATGCTCCGCTAAATCCGGTTTAAAGCTCACATTGGCATCGGCTTTGGCGACTGCTTCTATGGTGGGATAAGCCGGGTCTAAATAACCCTGCGCGGCCAGGCGATCAGTCATCACCTGGCGTGCTGCCATTACTTCTTCCCGGTCTAAGTAGCCTGGTAGATACAAATAGCCATCTTCTTGCATCCGCGCCCGCAGTGCCGGGGCATCGTTCAGGCAATCCAGAGAGCTACGCAAGGTGCCAAAACAGGCGGGGGAAGTATCAAGTTCTTGATGAAAAGATGTTAAGCGCGGATAAGTTAGGGTGCTCATAACAATGCTCCTGCTGAATCGGCCCTGCTCCATTGCTCCATCTATGATGTCGCACTGGCCATAACCAGTATAAATCAATCCTGGGGCAAGTTGTCGCCATCCACCCTCTTAACTGGCTCCGGGTTGATTCCTGGCGTGGCCTGGCCGGAGTTCTGTGCAGTACGATTACGCGACTGGAGGGAAAGCCCCAGGTAGGCCGCTATGGTCATCATGCCCCAGATAAAAAAGAAGAAGACATCCTGGCTATCAGGATTGGATAATTTCTGCAAAGGGACACTCAGCACAAGCACAAGAGTCAAGCCCCATACGGTAGATAACACAGCAAGTTCTTGAAGATTTGCATCTGGCCCTAATTTAACAGCAGCTAAGAGACAGGCCAAAATAATACCAGCGATCACGTTCCACATGGTAAAGAAAACACCCTGCCGCAGCACAACTTGCAAGATGTCAACGCCAGCAACGACCAAGATTGTGTTCCAATTCAAGTTCGATTTCATGTTCATTATCTCGCCCCTTATATTTCCGTATCTTCGTTTGGCATTAAGCAGAGGGATTAACTTAGGTTCTTCTGGCTTCTTCGCACTTTGCCAAAATGGGCCTGACCCCTTAATAAAGGGTCAGGCCCACTCTATAGCAACTGAAGGATTGATGTCCTCAGGTCAGTCGCACTGATTACTGCACTAAGCGGATACCACCAGGCACTCCCGTGCCTTTATCGTAGCCCAAACTCCAGTTAGATGTATCGTCTGCGGCAGCCGTATAGTGCGCGTGCCACATGCCACCTGGATAGTTAGCTGGCAAGGTGATGGTATCCGTCTTAGTTTGATCGTTACCCGCCAGCACTCCATTAAACGTCTGCCCCGGTAATGAATCACAGGTGTAATAGACACCTTGGGCACCGACATCCGTGTCAAACTTGGTGATGAAGAAGTGCCCACCAGCGGCAGTAGAAGGCACATTCCCCAGTAGCACGTCGGCTGTCCCATTGGTATTGAAGTTCATCGGCAAGCGGCCCTGGGAAGAAATACTTGTGCCATTCTTACCAGCGCCGGTCGTGCCCGTAGCACCGCTATACTTATCGTGCCAGGCCGCATCAGTCATAGTGGAATTGCCATTAGCGTCCAGTGTGGAATTGCCCTGAGCGTTCACCTGGGGTGGCCCGGCGCGTAAGTTAAAGCCATTTTCGCTAGAGCCAGCGGTGCTGGTCACGTTGACCCGGAAGGTGCCTGTAGGATACTTGGTTTTATCGCCACCGTCAAAGGTAAAACCAGCGGGAGTATTCCATTTACCATCCGTAACGGAGACATCCCCAAAACTTTTTTGCGCAATGCTTACATGATCAGCGGGATCGGTGTTATAGGGATTACCGTCCTTATCCCAGACAATCGTGTACACGGTCGTCGTAGCATTGGCAGCCGTGCCCGCCCCGGAGCTATGTACTCCCCGCAACTCATCGTAAGTCGGGACTCCACCGCTGTTGGTGCCATCACCGGCATCCGCATAGTTATTGTTGTTGTGACAATCGGGATCGAAGATACCAACCTCAACCTTATTAGTGCCATTGACACTTGCATAATTATTCGGCACGTTCAAGGTAAAGTTGTAGCCTTTGCCATCATAATCCGGGTTAGCCGAACCGTTATTTAAGGTATTAACACTATAGGGATCGCCGTTGCTATGCAAACCATCCGGCCCGAAAACTGAGAACGTTACTGGCCCATCTTTTAAACCATAATAGACGGGATCAATGGGAATCTCCACCGCAATAAGATACTGGGCTGTCGCCGAAGCTGCGACATACGACTGATTTATGCCCAGGAACCCGGCAAACATCAAGTTCTGCGGTTTCCTGACCACAACGTGGTACCAGTTAGGGGTGCTTTGCCAGGGAGTCGTAGGAACCACTGTCGTGCCAGTTTGAGCGGTATCATAGCCATTTTGCTGGGCGTAATCATAAACCGCCGCCGCCGCCCCAGCCGTGTCACTATGAGCTAAGTGCCAGGCTCCCGCCAACGCTGCGGCGTCGGCGGCGCTTTGCGCTTCAGCTTTGCGCTTATAGAGCATACCCATATCAACCGACATGGCCGCAACGCCCATAAAGGCGACCATACCCAGGGCCACATACACAATGACCATGCCTTTACGCCGTCCCTGCTTCATGCTATTCCGTCTGCTGTTTTTAGAGTTAAATTTGTTTTGCATTGTCCTCACCTCATCTCCTGCCTAAAGGAGTCTTACTGCCCACTTCGCTTTATTATTCTTGCGTTAGTTCGTCTTCAGGTTTACTGCCCTTCAATAATCATCGTGACACTGGTTGGGACTAGATTAGGGGACTTAAACCGGCCCATGCCCGGTAAAGCCCAATCAAAAATTTTCTTATTCATCGGATACTTCGTGGTGATAGTAATGGGCAGCCCACCGGTGCGGTTGGCGGAACCAGCTGGGTTGGAATTGCCGTTCCGGTCCAGGATCAGAATGCTGCTATCGGGTAGATCCGCTGGCAACACGCTGGTCCCGGTTGCTACCTGCCGGACGTACATACGAATCGCCGTATCAGTGGCATACGAAGTACCATTTAAGATGGTCGAAGTCTCGGAGCCATGCACTGCCGCAAAGCGTGCTCCATCGCGGGTGATGTTTTCCAGGGTCACCTGCGTGTTATAAATCAGGCCATACTGGATAAGTCCCATCGTCATGACCACTAAGACCATAGAGACCAGGGCCATTTCGACGAGAGCTTGCCCCCGGCGTTTACCCTGCGCGTAATGCACTACCTGTAATTTACGGCTGCGTCGTATATTTTTCATATTCATGCTGCCTCCCTCCAAGCTATCACGCTCTGTTTTAGCAGAAATTCAAATTTTATATTTCAACATTTCTGCCAAATACAGTAAAAATTATTATAATCGGTTTTTGTACACCCTACTATTTCCATTTTAATAGAAAATCCTGCTGCCTAACCGTTAAAATTGCTCTGCAAATTTAGTTTGGTTGGGGTGGCTAGGGAAGTTTGACATTTAAAGCTTCACCAAAGTGGGCTGAAGTCATATTCTGCGCATGGCCATCGGCAAATAAGCCATTGACGGTGCCGCCACCCTCGGCATGATGCCATAGGTCACCATCAAATAAGACCACATCATGGCCTGGATGGGCGATATCCGCTGCTCGTAAACCTGCGAAGCCATGAATGGTCATGTAATAGTAGCTGGTGCCAAAGCGTGCCCAGGAGGAAGGTTTTATATTGCGTAATTGCGAGGCAGAAAGCCCTTCTACCGATTGATAGAGCCGTGATTCTGTCCAGCCGACATCATCAGGGCAATGCCACACCTTGCGGTCGCGCAGATAGGGGAATAAAAGGTTGTGTAGGAGCGGAGCCGTGCGCGCATCATCGTAGTAAATGCCACCATAGCGGGTAAATCCCGATTGAGCCGGGTTACCCCATAACTGAGGGAAGTAGTGGTCTTCCGGGTCAGTGCCACGCGGGAACTTGCCATCGTAATCCTGGGCATACTGAGCGAAGCTGATGGCAATGCGGCCTAAGTTGGAAAGGCAGCTCTGCGTGCGTGTAATACTTCCAGCAGGGGTATAGTTGATAGAGCGCAAAGGGCGTGTTTGCCATAGACCATAGGCCATTGCACCGAGGATCACAACAGGAAGAGCACCGTCACGCCACCAGGAGAAAGT
This sequence comes from Abditibacteriaceae bacterium, assembly GCA_019239895.1. Taxonomy (GTDB): domain Bacteria; phylum Armatimonadota; class Abditibacteriia; order Abditibacteriales; family Abditibacteriaceae; genus JAFAZH01. Next base: position 65,798 of record JAFAZH010000045.1, read on the forward strand.
GTGGTATCCAGAGGATCGGGATGAAGAGGAACGATTCGCCATACCAGCTTCCACGCTCCTACCAATTAAGACTCGCTTAGTAGTTTAACGTGTGCAGCCAGCACGCACCGCAATCGCCACAGCTTCCAGTTCATCAGCCCGCAACTCAGGAAAAATGGGCAACGAGAAAACTTCTTGTGCGGCCCGTTCCGCTATGGGAAACTGCCCCACCCGATAGCCCAACGATTCATAAACAGGCTGCTGGTGCAGGCAAACCGGATAGTAAATGGCCCATCCCGCCTTGGCTGCGGTCAGGGCTTCACAAATCTTATCGCGTTGAGGTGAGCGCAACGTATATTGGTGATAGACATGCCGTGCTCCCTTTCGCTCCACAGGAACCGTTAAGGGCAGGCCAGCAAAGGATTGCGCATAGTGTGCCGCATTAGCTCGCCGCGCATCGTTCCACGCTTCGGCATGGGGCAGCTTAATGTTGAGAATGGCCGCCTGAATCGCGTGCAGGCGGGAGTTGTAGCCGATTTCATCATGCACATAACGGCGTCGCTGCCCGTGGGCGCGCAGGGTTCGCACCTTTTCAGCCAGAGCATCATCGTTCGTCGTGATTAAGCCGCCTTCACCGCAAGCCCCCAGGTTCTTGGAGGGGAAAAACGAGAAGGTCGCCATATCGCCGAGGGCACCACAGGATTGGGTCACGCCATCTAAGTCCATCCTGGCCCCCCACGCCTGCGCCGCATCTTCCAACACTCGCAAGCCGTGACGTTGTGCAATGGCATTAATTTCCTGCATCGGAGCCGGATGCCCGAACAGATGCACCGGAATAATCGCCCGCGTGCGGGGCGTTATGGCCGCTTCAATAAGCGATGGAGCAAGATTGAAAGTGTCAGGATCAATATCCACAAAAACGGGCATTGCGCCTAAGAGCGAGACGACTTCAGCCGTGGCAATAAAAGAAAAGGTGGTGGTAATCACTTCGTCGCCGGGACGAATGCCAAGCGCACGCAGTGAAATGAGGAGGGCATCAGTGCCATTCGCCACACCAATGGCATGTTTGACGCCAAGAGTCTGGGCCGCAGCATCCTCAAACTGAGTAACTACCGGATGCGCTCCACTGGGCACCACGTATTGACCGCTGGCCAGTAACTTCAACACCGCCGCATCAATTTCCGGCTGAAGCGACTGATATTGGCGAGCGAGGTCGAGGAGAGGAACCATGTATAGTTTTGAATTCTGAATTTTGAGTTTTGAATTACCAGACCTGAACTCAAAATTCAAAACTTAAAATTCAAAACTTAAAAGAAAATTGCCGCGAGCCGGAATCGAACCAGCGACACGAGGATTTTCAGTCCTCTGCTCTACCAACTGAGCTATCGCGGCAGTTCAGGTCAACTAAAACTGAGACCTTAAACTATGAGACGAAAGTGATGGTTAATCACAAGCGCAAAATCTATTATAACGAAACGTTTGCTGAGCGTCCATACTAAAATTTGAGGTTTCTAGTAGTCTTGGCTTTTAGCAGGAGGACAGGGAATAAGAAAAGCAGGAAAGAGACGAGGATGGAGAATAGAGGATCGAATGGGTTAAACAGGGGCCAGTTGTCCTCTGATTTAAATAGCGATCCTCTATCCTCTATCCTCGTCTCCGTGTGTCTCTATGGCTAAAAATTCTTCTAACGCATCAACGGAGACCCTCTGTGGCCAATAGGCGACTATCCGCTTTTATAAAGAAACTATCAAGCTGCTGATATTGGCATGAGATCGGCTTTATCTGTTTATGCTGATATGGAGACATTAAAACGAGAATACTTGGATACGACAATAATTAAACTGACCTGCAAGTATGGGTTAGTGCGGTTTAGAGGTACGCTTCAGTGTGCTGTTAGGCACCGGTTAGTCTTTGAGACCAATGATGCGATGGAGGCCGTCTCGGCACTGGAAACTCTCACAGCGCAAGTGGGGCCAGGTGTAGGCTTTATGATTATCCTGAACGGTGTTGGGCTATGAGCTACTCCTACGCTACCCTGACTGCTGTGGAGAGGTTACGCTGCTGGTGTGGAACCGTCCACGTTGGGGTTAACGTGGCTTAAATCGCATAGGGTTTTATGGAACCTCGTCCAGTCCTGAAAACCTTCTGACCGCAACTTGGGTGACTACGATGGCGGCTGATAGTCCCATTGCCCCAACGATGCACTGAACCAGTCGCAGGATATCATCGGCATTCTCCTGCCGCCCGGTATAGCTATAGGTGCGTTCAGGAAGAAGGTATTTCTGGCTTGGTGCGACAGCGGTGATAGTGCGTTTAAAGCCTCGACACTCCATCGCAGCATTGAGCCGTTGGTAATCTTCCTGTAGCGGGGTATTGTGCAATTCCACCCGCACCGTGAATTTAGCCATACCTGCATTCTAACAACTTGCTTTCATTATGCGCCACGTTGTAGCTACAGCAAGCGATTAGGCTCCCGGCGTAGAACGGTGTGGGTTAGGGTTGTCATGACGCACAGGAACAGGAAATGCGTCTTGTTTAATGAGCCTTAGTTAATGGTGCCAGCAGTCTTGCCTAACTCATGTAACAAGACACAACTCTTTAAGGCGGAGGGCGTTATACACGGCGTAAGCCGCTTGATCGTTATCAAAGTAAACGTAGATGGCCTTTAGGGTCTCGCTCCACTGGCGAATCAGCCGTGCCCACTCTTGCAAAGCCTCTTCGGAGTAGCTGCCCTGATAAGCTCCGCCGGGGCCATGCAAGCGAATGTAGGCGAAGTCAGCCGTGATTTCGAGCGCCGATTGAAAACCGGCCAGGTCATAAATGCAAAAAGCGACATTGTGCTGGCGTAGCACCTCGTAAACTTCTGGCGTATGCCACGTCGTGTCGCGCAGTTCAAAACTATAGCGATGCGTTAGCGGTAGAGCTGCCAGGAAAGCTTGTAACCGCTCGACGTTCACATGCCAGTGCGGGGGCAACTGGAAAAGGATAGGGCCAAGCTTCTCCCCTAATCCGGCCACGCGGGGCATAAGATTTTCCAGACCACGCTCCGGGTCTTTTAGCTTCTTCATGTGCGTGAGGTAGCGGCTGGCTTTGACTGCAAAACAGAAGTTTTCGGGGGTGGCCTCACGCCAGTTTTCAAAGGTGGTTAACTCTGGCAAGCGATAAAAGCTGTTGTTGATTTCAACCGTATCGAAATACCGCAAATAGTGGGTCAGCATCTGCGCGGTGGGCAAGTCCGCCGGATAAAACGGGCCAAGCCAGTGCCCATAATGCCAGCCGGAAGTGCCAATGCGAATCTCAGCCGTCATAATTTATCGGTGCTATTGCTATACACAAACCCTATCCCCAGCCCTTCCCCTTGGTAAGGGGCAGGGAGCGTTGGCCCACCGTCGGGTAATGGCCAAAATTAAATAGTTGGATGTTGTTCCGGCAATAAATGCTGTCCCAGTAGTGCCAGTCTCGCTCCCTTCCCCTTACCAAGGGGAAGGGCTGGGGATAGGGTCAACACCTAACTTAAATGTCGGGAATCTGCCAGTCAATCTCTGGCTTGCCCGCCGCTTGCAAAGCATTATTGATAGCCGAGAACGGCCTGCTGCCAAAAAACCCGTTATGGGCAGAGAGGGGCGAAGGATGCGCCGATTCAACAATAACGTGGCGGCTGGTATCAATCAGGCTAACCTTTTTGCGCGCATAGCCACCCCATAATACGAAGACAACCGGGCTATCTTTTTCGTTCACCTTACTAATCACCGCATCGGTGAACTTCTCCCAGCCTTTGCCTTTATGGGAGTTAGGTTGGTGAGCGCGCACCGTCAGCACCGCATTCAGCATCAGCATCCCCTGCTCGGCCCACGGCACGAGATAGCCGTTATTAGGTACCTTGCAGCCTAAGTCGTGCTTCAATTCTAAAAAAATATTCACCAATGATGGCGGCGGCTTGATGCCGGGGCGCACCGAAAAGCAGAGGCCATGTGCCTGGTTCACATCATGATACGGGTCTTGCCCCAGCAGCAGCACATTCACCTTATCATAAGGTGTGATCTTTAAGGCATTGTAGACATCTGGCTCTGGTGGATAAATCGTGTGCGCCTGCCGTTCTCCATCTACAAATTCCTGTAGCTTTTGGAAATAGGGCTTTTCTAATTCCTCACCAATAATCGGTTGCCAGCTAATGGGGAGTTCAGCAGTCATGGGTGTTTTCCTCTTGAGATGATATTAGAGAACCTTCACTTCAATTGCACCTTGCTTCAAATTGTGGGTGTCTCAACAAGTATAATCATTCCTGCCGCGTTTGTTGGTCGTACCGCAATGACTCCGACGAGAGGCGACGCATGATGAAATCTACGCCAGTTTCCGCACCAGAACCCACAGAGAATTGCTTCTCAGCAACTTTTTCAAATCCATAACGCCCGTAAAATCTCTGTGCCCCTGGATTTTCTTCCCATACATCCAGAAAGATATTGTGATTTATTAAGCATGGGTGATTGAGGGCTGCCTCCATCAGTAAAGAGCCGATGCCCTGGTTCTGGTGGCTTGCTAAAACATAGAGACGGCGTATCTCTCTGTCACTGGGGTGGATGGCAAAGGCAGTGCTGCTGATAAGTTCCTGTTCGTGGAGATGGCTAACTCCAAATTGCACAAACCCTACAATTTCCTCTGCGCTACAGGCTAACAGAAAAGTATCGTTATCAATCATTTCGCTCATGCGTTCAAGTGAGAGGTGATTTGCGAGGTGAGCTTCTAAATCGGCGGCAGACATTGAGTGGCCAAAGGCTGCCGTGTAGGTAATCCTGGCTAAGTCATAAAGAGCAGCGGCATCCTGAGGCACAGCTTCCCTGAGGTGTATCTTCGTTTGATAAAGGCATCCCATCTTTAATTGCCAGTTGCGCCTGTCGTTGGGGTGTTGCTGTCTTTACACTCTGGCCCCGCTCTTACCGGAGGCATCGGTTGCATTACCGGATTCGCTTGTGGTTGGTTACGCCGACTCACGCATGAGCGGCCTGAAACCTGCTTGCTGGTAATGGTCATCAGTGGTTAAGGCTTCGATCAGACTACGTTCTTGCATGACGACAAATGACACACAATCAATTAGTCCCCATTCCTTATCAGGACGTTCACGATAGAGTTTGAACGCTTTGCGATAAAGTTCTTCAGAGAATGGAACGATTTCAACATTTGGGTCATCTTCAAGCGACTGCAACAAATCCACGGCAGCATGGCGAAAGCGTTGTTTGGATAAGGCGTTGCCAACCTCCATCAGTATGGCTCGTGTGGTCACTAAGCGAGTCTGGGCTGCTTCCAGCTCATCGGCCAAGCGAAGTGCTATGGTATGCGAATGGTCGCTCGAAGATGATAGGGCGATGGCATAGCCGTGTCCAAGAAAACCTCAGCCTCCACGTTGAACTTCGTCTCCATACAAATAGGTGTCCAAGTTTGTTGACCAATCCGCTGGCCCCTCTAAGTTGAGCGACCGAACCGTGCGAAGAAAGGAAGCCGGTTTGCTTTCGGCTTCTGACACAGTTTCAATCACAAGACGAACGCGAGTATTAGGTTCAAGGTCAAGTGGCTCATCAGGGTGAAGCACCTCGCCATCAAATACCGCTTCTAAAATTTGAACCATAATGCACCTCCATTGTGACAGTAAAGTGTATCAACTGATAACCTTCGCACGCAGCCACGTCGCACGCCGCAAGCTAACGCCAAGTTCAGTGGCGGCTGTAGGCGCAGCACAGCGGAGCCGGAACCCGTCCGTTGCAACGTTTTGTTAGATCGTTATTAATTTGCTATTCGCCCCAAACATATAAGTTACCTGTTCTCCAACGCTTTTCATCCCACGACAGAACATCAGGTAAATCTTTGTAAATTGCGAGTCTATTAAGGCGAGTATTGCCACTGCGTGTAAACCAATGTGAGACAACACAGACAGATTGTGGTGGTTTAATTATCTTTCTTTCATTGAGTTTTAATTGCCAGAAGTAAATAATACATTGTTCTGCCAACTCTAAATGACTGCGGTTAAACTTAGTTGGATAGGCAACCTCACCTAACCATATAGAAAGCTCATGCTTGATCTGCTTCATCTTGTGGTGGCGGCTGTTTAAACGATCACAGAAATAACCTTCAGTAATACCACAATATTGCATTTGTTCTTCACGCTGGTATTTTCTCCTACCCGCCAGCATATAGAGACCATTCCAGCGATCTGATGTCTTGATTTGTTCGAGTGAATGCGGCCCATGCCAACGAATAATAATAGTTTTTAAGGACATAATGCTCACCCGGTAAGTTTTCCGCAACGATCTAACAGTGCTATTATACGGAAAATATTCCACGTAAATGGATGTGAAGGGATAAAAACGGAAAGGTGCCGCTTCTCAGTCTTAACCAGGTTATATCAGGAAAACTTTCCTCCTTCCGTTATTCAGATCAAATCCGCTCACTGACACTCTTGTTTTCTCCACTGGTTTATTATAAACCAGTTATCAACCAGTCAAGATAGTTCTGAGAGTGATGAGAAAAGCGGACGACAGTAACGCGCGGCTACGTCAATACCTGCGCCAGCAGGGGTTCAAGGTGGGCGACCAGATTCCGGGAGAGCGTGACTTAGCCGCGTCCCTCAGTATGGGTCGCGCGGCCTTGCGCCCGGTGATGGAAGCCTTGGAGCGAGAAGGGATATTGCAGCGTCGTCCGCAGGCGGGCACTTTTCTGGCGGCCATTCCCACACCGCACGGTCATCAGGCCAGGGTTGCCTTGATTGCTCCTTTTGGCGGCACGGGTGAGCCAGGCCGCGAAACTGATCCCATCTGGCTCTACCGGGTGGTTTCAGCCTTCGAGCGCACCGCAGTGCCCGCCGGACTCCAGATCATTCTCAAAGATCAGTCGCCCCACGGTGCTGACCCCTGTTCGATTAAACAGCTTGCCGCAGCCATCGCGCAAGAGGGTGTTGGCGCGGCGATTCTCCTGCATCCGCTTGGCACGCGCGAGAAAATCTCTTGCGCCCTCGCCTTACTGCATGACCAGGGCGTGCATCCTCTCGTGGTTTCTTCGCGCACTTACCCTGGCCTCGCCAGTCAGGTTTATTTCGATTCGTGTCGTGGCGCCTATATGGCGATACGCTACCTGCTAAAAGCCGGCCATCAGCGCATTGGTTTTGCCGGGGGGCCGGGGGGACACGAATGGGTTAAGGAACGCATCTATGCCTATCGCAGCGCATTGGAAGCCGCTGATATTGAATGCCTTCCCGAATGGGTCTGGCAGTCTGACACCACCGAGCGTTTGGCATTGCCCCAGGATGGCGCAGGCGCGTTGGAGTATTGGCTCTCACTGCCGGAGCATATTCGACCAACTGGCATCCTCGCTGCCAATGATGTGGTAGCACTGGGCTTTTTAACCGCAGCGCAAGAACGTGGACTACAGATACCAGATGATTTGTCCCTCATTGGTTTCGATAACGACCCTGGCGCACTGCTGGCGGGTCTCACCACGATTGAACGTCCTACGGAAGCGTTGGGCGAAGCGGTTGCCAGGGTCACTCTGGAACGCCTGGCCGCCGGTGCCGAGGCCGACCTGGTCACGACGCGCCTACGCCCCGTACTCATTGAGCGATCAACGGTAGCGCCACCACGGGTGGTAAAAATTAAATAAATCAATTTACTACCCCACCCGTGAATTCATTCACGGGCTGTAAAACGAAGTCGCCCTGCGGCGACTGAGGCAGTCCACCCCGCGGACTTGGTCTTGCAGCCCCCGTTTCAACCACTGGCTCTTAATGCAGCGAAGAATTAACATAGCGAACGAAAGGAGTATTTATGGATGCATCGTGTTTAGCGCACCGGCTAACCGAGCAAGAGCGACAGCAATTTAACGAAGCGGGCTTTTTGCAGATTGAGAATGCCCTCTCGCCTGCTCAAATTGCGGCCCTGACGGAAGTAACCGACCGCACTTATGAGGCGAAAGTCCAGCAGGGTCATGACCCGCACACTGCGCTTTTCTATCCCAATTTTCTGCCTGATAGCGACTTATTTGCTGATCTGGTGGATTACGCGCCTATTCTCCCCAAGGTGTGGGGCATCCTCGGCTGGAATATTTACCTGTATCATGCTCACCTCATTGTGACCCCACCTTCGGGTAAACCCCAGGACAACAAGACCTTTGGTTGGCATCAGGATAGTGGGCGGGTTAATGCGGAAATCGAAAGCCACCCGCGCCCACGTCTCTCGCTTAAAGTAGCTTACTTCCTCTCGGATACTTCTGAACCAGGGAGGGGTAATTTCTGGATTATCCCCGGCAGCCATCTTTGTGATACCCTGGAACGTCCGGCAGATGGAGTGGGCCAGCCCGAAGGTGCAATTCCCGTTTTAGCCAAACCTGGCACGGCGGTTTTCTTTGATCGGCGATTGTGGCACACCGCCAGCCCGAACTGGTCGAATATTACGCGCAAGATTTTGTTTTATGGCTATGGTTATCGGTGGATTCGCACCAAAGACGATATGACGGTGCAAAGCCTGTGGGAGCGCAGCGACCCCATTCGCCGCCAAATGCTCGGTTGGGGTGTGAACTGCAACGGCCACTTCTCGCCGAGTGATGAGGATGTGCCGTTGCGCGTTTGGCTGCGCGAACATAGCCCGGAAGAAGCCAAATAACAAGGATTTTTAGAGCATGGAAAAACGATGCTATGGCCGCACCGATCTTTATGTGAGTCCTCTCTGTTTTGGGCCAATGCGCTTTTCAGAGAAGTCGCCAGGCGATGATCCAAAATCCAACGCCGGGGAACGCGCTTTAGCCCGTGCCATCGAACGCGGCGTAGACTTTCTGCATTCGTCCTACGAATATGGCACCCGTTGGGCAATGGGCAATGTGTTAAAAGCACATCCGCAACGCGGCGAACTCAAGCACATCATCAAAGTGCCCGTGCCGGATTTCAAAGACGCCAACTTCTCGGCAGATAAGTTCCGTGAACGCATCGAAGAAGCCCTGCGTGAGTTACATACTGATACCATCCATATCGTGCAATGGCTGCTGCGGGCTGATCCCAATGATGACGCCCATCGCATCCCGCGCATTGCTGAATGTTTAGACGCGACTTTGGAAATCTTCCAGACCCTGCGCGATGAAGGCAAAGTTGGCTATTTAGCCCCCTTCCCCTACACGCCCGGCTTCGCCAGAGCCATTCTGGAAACGGGCCAGATGGAAGGTCTCGTAGCCTATTACAACCTATTGGAAATGGAAATGTATCCCTTCTTCGATAGGTTAGATAAGCAGGGTTATGGCTTCATTTGCATTCGCCCGTTTCTCGAAGGTCTCTTAACCGACGAGCGCATTGACCCCACCCAGACACCACAAGGCGACCGTGCCCGCGATCCCAACTGGGCTTCCCGTTACGCCCTCTTAGATAAAGCCAAAGCGGTGCTGGATAATGAACCTGCTTCATGGACAGACTTCGCGCTTCAATTCTGCCTGGCCGATCCACGCGTTACCAGCTTGGTCGTTGGCTTGAACACTGAAAAGCAAGTGGATCAAGCCTGCGATGCGGTTGAGCAAAACCCTGTTGCAGCCGATGTGCCACGCCGCGTCTATGAGGCACTGAGAAATGACTTACCAAAAGCATCATAAATGGGACGCTAACTTCGTTCGCCAACTATGTGCGCCATTAAAACGCAACTTGATAAATAGCGACAAAACAGCGCATGAAATTAGCGTAGCGAAGCTTTGCGTCCCCTCAAAATTATAAAGGCAAAGAAGTATGAACTATCGAAATTTAGGCACCAGTGACGTAAAGGTTTCAGAGATTAGTTTTGGTTGTTGGACGATGGGTGGTTTGAACTGGGTCAATGGCTCACCCAACGGTTGGGCCAATGTAGATGAAGACGATATAACCGCAGGGATCAAAGCCGCCTTAGACGCCGGAGTGAACCACTTCGATAATGCCGATGTTTATGGCAATGGGCGTGCCGAGCGGATGCTGGCGCGGGTCTTTGATAAGTTGGGAGTCAAATCCACCGATTACATTATCGCCACGAAAATCGGCCACTTCCCCGGCACTGCCGAACACGCTTATGAGCCAGCGCATATTCGCCATCAATGTGAGCAATCTCTCATTAATCTCAAGCGCGACTACCTGGACATCTACTACTTCCATCACGGCGACTTTGGTAAAGATGCTAAGTATTTAGAAGAGGCCGCCGTGACGATGGATAAGTTAATCGAAGAAGGCAAAGTCCGCATCAAGGGACAGTCGGCTTATTCCGCCGATGATTTCGAGCGTGCCGTGCCGGTGGTCAAGCCGCAAGTTTTGCAAAGCTGGGCACATGCCCTCGACGATCAGTTTGTGCGCCCCGGCTCGCGTGTCAGCAACTTGATGGAAAAGCACGGCATGACCTTTGTCGCTTTTAGCCCCTTAGCCCAGGCCCGCTTGCTCGATAAATACAATCCCGATAATCCGCCGCAATTTGAGCCGGGCGACCACCGGCGCGGCAGCGGCGCGTTCAGTGCCGAAGCGATTGCGGAACTAAAACCTAAGCTGGAAAAGCTAAAAGCCCGCTTTGGTTCCACCACCGAAGACTTAGCCGCCGTTGCTCTCAACTACGTCTTAGCCCAACCTCATGTCGCGTGCGTGATCCCCGGCTTCCGCAACGAACGCCAGGCGCGTTGTAATCTGGCCGCAGATGGCCGCGCCTTAAGTGCTGACGATTTGAAATTTGTGCAAGAGACGTTGAGGTAAACCCTCTCCCGCTGCGGGAGAGGGGAGGTCACAGGCGAACGCGCCGCACAGCGTAAAGCGGCTTTGCTTGCAATATCGAATAAGTAGGCAATAACGAAAAACAATCTTTTGGGCACCCCTCGCCCGCAGCGTGGGAGAGGGACCGGGGGTGAGGGCTTATGAAAATATTAATCACCGGAGCATCCAGTAACGTTGGGCGGGGCATGATTCCGCGCTTGAAAGCCGCCGGGCATGATCTGGTTCTTTCCGATATTATTAAGCTGCCAGATGCCGAACCGTTTGCGGGTTTACCCTTTGTGCAATGCGATGTGCAGGCAGGCTTTGGCTTAGAGCGTGCATCTCATGGCTGCGACCTGATTCTGCATCTTCCGGCCTGGCACGGCATCCATTGGGGCCAAAAGACAGAGATTGATTTCTGGCGGCTTAATGTAGACGGCACTTTCTGGATGTTTCAGGCGGCCCAGGGTGCGGGTATCAAGCGAGTGGTATTTCTTTCCTCGCAGGCGTGGCATGGGCACTATGATAAATATGGCTTTACCAAGCGCGTGGGGGAAGAACTCTGCGAGTATAATCGCCGCAATCATGGCATTCGCTATGTGGCCATTCGGCCTGCCGATTTTACCCCCTGGGGCAATGACTTCGTGAACCATTATGGCGCACGTCTGCTCTATGGGGGAGTAGACCGTGAAGACGTGCTCGATTGCGTCACCCTTGCAGTGCAGAAATTGGCGAGCGAGCTGCCGCAAGGCACCGAAGCCGAAGGCATTATCGCCAATGCGGTGCGCCCGAATGCTTTTACGGCAGAGCAGATCGAAGGCTGGGCAGACGACCCTCTGGCGGCGTGTGAGAAAGTTTTTCCTGGTTCACGTCCTTTGGTGGAGAAGTATGGCATTCGTATCCAGCATAAACCGGGGTTGAGCGACTTAGGAGAAGGAGCCGCCGCCATCGGTTACGCTCCCCAACGGCACTTTGGCACGTTTTTAGATGCATTACGCCGTCTGGACACAGAGGGCGGCGCAGCAGCAGCCCATGCGCTGCACTGCCCCTATTAGATTATCTACCAACGAAGTTTGATACTTCACTAAGGAGAAATATGCAACACACAAATCTTGGCCGCACCGGTTTGAAAGTCAGTCGTTTATGCCTGGGCACGATGAACTTTGGGCCACAGACATCAGAGCCAGATTCTTTTGCGATCATGGATCGTGCCCTGGAGCATAGCATTAACTTCTGGGACAGTGCTAATGTTTATGGCGGCAAAAAAGGTGAAGGCGTCACCGAGCAGATTATCGGGCGCTACTTTGCCCAGGGTGGCGGACGCCGCGCCAAGGTCGTGCTGGCGACCAAAGTTTATGGGGACATGGGCGAGTGGCCCAACACCTCGCGCTTATCGGCGCTCCACATCCGCCAGGCTTGCGAGGCTTCATTGCGTCGCTTGCAGACGGACTACATTGACCTCTATCAGATGCACCACATCTGGCGTGAAGCTCCGTGGGAGGAAATCTGGCAGGCGATGGAGTTGCTGGTGCAACAGGGCAAGGTGCTTTATGTTGGCAGTTCCAACTTCGCCGGTTGGCATATTGTGCAGGCGAACGAAATCGCCAAGCGCCGCAACTTTTTAGGATTGGTTTCGGAGCAGAGCCTTTATAATCTCAATGCCCGCACGGTGGAGCGCGATTTGATTCCAGCCTGTGAAGCCTATGGAGTGGGCATTATTCCGTGGAGTCCATTAGGCGGCGGTCTCTTAGGGGGCGTTCTCGATAAGCCCAAGGAAGGTCGCCGTGCCGGAATGGAAAAGCAGATTGAAGACAATCGTCCTAAGCTCGAAGCGTGGGAAGGATTGTGCAAAGAGTTAGGGGAAAAGCCCGCCGATGTTGCCTTGGCCTGGCTGCTGCATAACAAAGCGGTGACAGCGCCCATTATTGGCCCGCGCACCCTGGAGCAACTCGATGGCACCTTACGTGCTCTTGAGATTACTCTGAATGAAGAGACACTCAAGAAGATTGATGAAATCTTCCCCGGCTATAAACCCTCCCCCGAAGGCTATGCCTGGTAAATTTTGCTTATAGATAGGTGTAGATAATGAAGTTAAGTTTCCTCTCTAACCAATCTGGGGTTAGAACTGCTTTGGTTGCTGCTGGATGCGCTGTTGCGGCCACAGGTGGAGTCTCATTGTGGCAGCGGGCGCAGGCCCAGGGACAGGCTCAAGGCCAGAGCCAGACTCAAGCGCCAGCGCCCGGCCAGATTTTAAAGGGGCAGGCGTCTAACGGTGATTGGACAACCGATGCCCCCGGCGTGCGCCGCCTTATTACAGTCGCCGATCTACCCGCGCCCTTTGCTACAAAATCGGTGGATAATGGCCCACCTCCCGTACCGCAGCCCCCGGATGCCTGGCCTAAAGCCCCGGCTGGATTTAAGGTAGAGCAGTTCGCCACAGGATTAAATAATCCGCGCATGATTAGAACCGCGCCTAACGGCGACCTCTTTATAGCGGAGAGTGGCCCAGGCCGCATTCGCATCATGCGCGACGCGGATAACGATGGCAAGCCAGAAGTTAATGAGATTTTCGCTCAAGGTTTGCGTCAACCGTTTGGCATTGCTTTCTATCCCCCCGGCCCCAATCCACGCTTTATTTATATCGCCAACACGGATTCCGTGGTGCGTTTCCCGTATCAGAACGGTGATACCAAAGCGCGGGGAGCCGAAGAGATGATCGTGCCTGATATTCCGGGCGGTGGCCGATTGCGTGGTGGCGGCCACTGGACACGGGATATTGTGTTCTCCAGAGATGGGCAACGCATGTTCGTTTCTGTCGGGTCGCACTCTAATGTCAACGATGATGCAGATGAAATTCGCCGCGCCGACATCCTGCAATTCACGCCCGAAGGTAAGAACGAACGCATCTTTGCGTCTGGGATTCGCAACGCTGTGGGCATTGCCATCCATCCACAGACGGGGGAATTATGGTGCTCCGTGAATGAACGTGATGGCCTGGGCGACGACCTCGTGCCCGATTATATAACTCATGTGCAGGACGGTGGCTTCTATGGCTGGCCGTGGTATTACATCGGCGATCACCAAGACCCACGCCACGAGGGGAAGCACCCGGAACTCAGGGGCAAAGTCATCGTGCCCGATGTGCTGTTACAGTCGCATTACGCTTCACTCGCCATGACCTTTTATATGGGCAAGCAGTTTCCCGCCGAATACACGATGGATGGTTTTGCTGCCGAGCATGGTTCCTGGAATCGTGCCCGCCGCACTGGTTATAAGGTCATTCGTGTCCCGCTGCGCAATGGCAAAGCCACGGGAGAATTCCAGGACTTTCTCACTGGTTTTGTGACCCCAGATGGCCGTGTATGGGGTCGCCCGGTGGGAGTGGCAGTGGCTAAAGATGGTGCGCTGATGGTGACAGATGATGGCACAAACTCTGTCTGGCGCGTCAGCTATGTGGGCCGTCAAGCGGCTAATGCAGCTACGCAATAACAGAAGGTTCAGACTGGAAGCGGCGCTAACTATCACGGTTAGCGCCGCTTTTATTTTCTAACTGCGCATAGCTCCGCTTGAAATGACATCACTTCCATAAACAGAAACTTGAGTTATCTAAAGTATACAACTTCGACTTCACCCAAAGTTCTAATAGGCAAAAGTTAATCCGAATTAGACCAAATTTTCACGAGGTGCATCATGGCAACTCCGACATTCACCAGGCGCGTGGTTGGCGAGTTAGACAACTCTCCGTTTAATTGCGAGATGAACACCTTCTTCCAGGTGGGTGATATCAACCATGATGGCCGCATGGATATTGTGATCGCCGGGCGCGATGGGCAAATGGCCTGGTTTCAAAACAATGGGCAGACGCAGGACTGGACGCGCCATATTGTGGATAAGGTTTCTCATCAGGAGTGCGGTGGGGTGGTTTACGACCTGACTCACAGTGGCTACCCCGACATCATCAATGGTGGCGATTATCGCTCTGATGAACTGGCGTGGTGGGAGAATCCTGGCCCCAAAGGGGGCGCGTGGCAGCGGCGCGTGATTACCCATACCTCGCACAATCAGTTCCATGACGAACTCATTGGTGATGTCACTGGCGATGGTCGCCAGTCACTTATCTTCTGGAACCAGGGCGGCGGTGCTCTTTACTGGGTGCCTCTGCCCCAAGACCCCAAACAGACGCCCTGGCCCGATATTCACGTCATTGCCTCCGGCATGAAAGAAAAAGGCCAACCGGAAGAAGGATTATGCATTGCCGACATAGATGGCGATGGGCGCAATGAAATTGTAGCAGGCACGCATTGGTATAAATATACGGGCGTGGCGGGCAAAGAATGGGAGCAGCACCAGTACGCTAAAGATTACATTACAACTGTCATTGCCGTGGGTGACATAGATGGCGATGGACAAAAAGAGATTGTCATTGCCGAAGGTGATGCCTGCATCTATGGCTATCCACAAGGCGGCAAATTAGGCTGGTTTAAGCCCCACGGCGATATAAAGGCGATGTGGCAGGAGCATCGTTTAGAAGATCATCTGCTTGACCCTCACTCTATTCAATTAGGCAACATTTGCGGCAACGGGCACCTTGATTTGTTGGTGGGAGAAATTGGCAAACGGGAAACGCTCGATAAGGAAAAACCGCGCCTGATGGTTTATGAAAATGATGGCAAAGGCAATTTTACCCGTCAAATCATTGATGAAGGGACAGGCGTACATCATGCGCGGTTAGCTGATTTTCGCGGCAAAGGCGTTCTAGATATCGCCTCGCGCCCATTGCACGGCCCGGAGAAGTGGAAAATCTTTGTCTGGTTTAATGAGACTGGTGGTGCAGTGGGTTAGAATTTGTTAGTAAAAGTTTGCACCTTTCCGTAGGGGCACCCCTTGTGAGTGCCCTTTCACATTTGCATCCTAATATAGAATAAGAAAACGGGTATAACGGCACGAAGGGTAAAAGGGCACCCACGAGGGGTGCCCCTACGAATTGTGTCTTGCTGGATATTACCGTTTCTGAAGAAGGACACCTAACAACCCAAAGAGGTAGCCCTTCGACTGAGTGTTCTTGCCCACGTTATGAATGGTCAGTGTGTGGCGGCCCGCTTCCAGGTTGCGTGCCGGGTAAGTGTAGTCCTGATCGGTCACAGTAGGGCCATAAAAATCTATCGGACCACTCAATGGCTTACCATCTAATTCAAGCTGATAGATACCGTAGTCCCACGAGTGCGTGAGGATTAATGTGGGTTCGTAATTGCCACCTTCGGGCACTTCCAGATTAACGGTGAGGACTTGATCGGAACGCGAGGGCACCCATAAAAGTTGCGGCCCCGACCCCACCACTTGCCGCTCGACACGTCCCTCGGTAGCCGTCGCATTGGCAACGAATTTCTCACCATAGACGATCTGGCTCGGATCGTAGTTAAGCCGCGCAAAACCTCTGGGCAGCGGCGGGAAAGGCTTATGTGGCTCGACTTGATACCAGTAGGCTACGGAGGAGAAGTCGTCGGAACGCTCCTCAAAGCCGGATTTAACCGAGCCGTCGGGGTTGAAGGTAACACCTTTGTGTTCAAATTCCAGGCGCAGCGATTTTTGAAACGGTACAGGGTCGGGAATATGCCAGCGATAGACAGAGGTGCGATTGCCGGTTTCATTGCCTTCCATTAAGGGAGCGCCATAATAAGGGCCTGCCTGCTTGCGGAAGCCCCACCCGTCGCAGAAGTAGTCCTCGGTGCCTGTCCCCCGCAGGCTCGGTTCAGTTTCGCCATCAATAAACCAGAAGTCGTCTCCTTCGCCGGGCCAAGACGGTGTGAGCTGACGCCAACTCAGCACTGTCCCCACATAATGACCACGTCCCACAATATCCGCCAGTACATAATTGCGTCCCATAACCGTAGGGAATTCCTGCCGATACTGGGCGTGGAAATAAGCAGCATTTTTGTTCAGGCGGGGCAACTGCCGCCAGTCCACATAATAATAGAAAGCGTCCACTGGCTTGCGGCCCTCATTGGTAACCGTTAGCCGCGCCGACTTGCGAAATGGCATCGGCCAGTAGCAGTTGCGCCCCCGTCCATCCGAAGTGACGCGCACTGGCAGTGAGTCGAAAGGCACATCCAGGCCGTGCCCAATGGCAAAAAAGTCACCGAGGGGACACTCGACCGAAGGATTCTGTTCACCATCCCAGTACATCCGCAAGACTAACAGCCGCGAGTAGCCCCGTTCACTGGAAGCGACTGTATTCCAGAGATGGCTAATTTCGCCAGGGCCTTTGAGGTCTGCGATAACAAGTGTCGCACCGGGGGCAATAGGACGCGCGTCCGCGTTGCCATTGCGCCAATTCGGGTCGGACGAAGACGAGCGCCGGGCGCGAAAGTCTTTAAGTTCCTCCAATCCCTTGAGAGGGTTTCCGGTAGGTTGTTGCCCAAAAGCAGCCGTGGCCAAAATTGTTAGAGCACACGCCAGAAACGATCCGGCAAGCCTTGGTAGCACAACTACGGGACGAAATCTTAGCATTAAGTTCTTCAGCATTAAGTTCTCCTGCGCAATAGAGCAATTCGCATAGTGCATAAAGTGAGCGCGGCGAATTAGCATAGCTCTTATCTTCTCTCATGTAACGGTAATACGCCAAGTTGCACGTTAGCGATTTTACCCAATTGTATAGACGAGGTGATTTAGTCGCTCCTTAAAAGCCCGGTTATACTGAGATTGCGATGCCCAGAGATAAAGTGCTTTATACGGAGGATGTTCATGTCAGACCTTGCTGCACCTAACCCAACTACAAACGAAGCCCGCCCATTAGAAGATTTGGAACACTGGGAAGAGTTTCTTCAGCAGCGTTATCCGCAAAGTGCAAGGGATTCCAACGCAGAGAACTCTTCAACCTTCAAGCCCCAAAAGGCAGAGACAACGTTCCGTGATTATCGGGCCGAGGCGCGTCCGAGTGTCAAAGAGTTTTATCGGCTCAATCACACCTATCAAACCTTTGATTTTGTGCAGCAGAAAAAGCGTGAGTATCTGTCGCTTGATAAGCGCAAAATGGGCATCTGGGAAGCGATGGAATATCTCAACACTTTAGTGGATGATAGCGACCCGGATACTGACCTCTCTCAAATAGAACACTTGCTGCAAGCGGCAGAAGCCATTCGCCAGGATGTGCATCCGCGTTGGTTTATTCTCACTGGCCTTATTCACGATCTGGGCAAGATTCTCTGTCTCTGGGGTGAACCCCAATGGGCCGTAGTCGGCGATACTTTTCCCGTGGGTTGCGCCTATTCGGAGAAGGTTGTCTTCCCAGAGTTCTTCGCCCTCAACCCCGATGCTCAGACAAAAAAATACCAGACACCCTGCGGAGTCTATGAAGCGGGCTGCGGCCTGGATAATGTTCACCTGTCCTGGGGCCATGACGAATATCTGTACCATGTAGTGAAAGATTATTTACCAACTGAGGCTCTCTACATGATCCGCTATCACTCTTTCTATGCGGCGCACAAAGAGGGAGCCTACACCCAGCTAATGGATGACCAGGATCAGCAGATGTTCGCGGCGGTGCGGCAGTTCAATCCCTATGACCTTTATTCCAAGAGCGAAGAACGGCCTGATGTGGTGGCACTCAAGCCGTTCTACCAGGAGCTAATCGCTGAATACTTCCCTCCGGTGTTGCAGTGGTAGGCCACACTCCAACTCTTATAAAAGTCGGGCATCGTGGCTCGCCGCGAGATTTTCCTGGCAATACGATGCAAGGCTTTGTGCGGGCGGTGGAACGTGGCTGCACGATGGTCGAATGTGACATCCGACAGGCTGCCGATGGCGTGTTAGTATTATCGCATGACCCGCATGTCACGGATGTGCAAAACAAACGCTATAAAATTGCCGAACATTCCAGTGCCGAACTTCACAGCTTAAATCTGGGTGCAGGCGAAGGTGTGCCTACCCTGGATGAGTTAGTGGCCTGGTCACAAGGGCGTTGCGCGATCATGGCCGATATGAAATGCGAGGATAACGGCATCGAAGCGCAAGTGGTCAGGGCATTAGCACCTCTCGCCACCGACGCTAAATTAGTGCCGGGGGCAGGAGAAGCCAGCCGCCGTCGCTTTCGCGCTCTTGACCCGCAACTGCACCTCTCCCTCTCTCTGGGCAATAGCGCAAGCTCTCTCTTAGAAGGTTCTCGATTTGATGCTTTTGTCGAGACAATAGATACCTACGCTGTAACGTGGGAGCATTCCTTGCTGAATGCGTCACGTATTCAAAAGCTGCACGCCCGTGGCCTCAAAGTCTTTGCCTGGACAGTAGATGATATAAGCATCATGCAACGATTAATAAACGATAGGGTGGATGGCATTATCAGTAATCGCTCGGACTTGTTAGAATCTTTGTGAATAACTGATGTGATGCAGACCCGCCGCTAAAGCAGCGAGCTGAATCATGAGAAGCCCCCTGAACGGGGCTAACAGAGCAAACGCAGCCCGGTTCGCCGGGCTTTTACCCTTAGCCCGCTCCTTCAGGGGCGGGTCTATAATTTTAAACCAATGCGTCTTTACATTATTCGCCACGCCGACCCCGACTATCCCAATAATACTATTACGCCCGGTGGACATTTAGAAGCCCAGGCTTTAGCCAAGCGATTAGACAGTCATGGCCTTGACCTCATTTATAGTTCTCCCCTGCCCCGCGCCCACATTACGGCCCAATACACAGCAGACCTGCTCCACAAGCCCGTGCAAATTGAAGAGTGGGCTGCCGAACTGGGCTGGAAAATCGAACAAGACCCTTATACGCGCTTATCAGCCTGGGACTTACCGGGCGAGCTGTTTCGGGCCGAAGCTTCTAACTATGGGCAGGAAACCTGGCACGAGACACCTGTTATCGAGAAGTTAGCCCTGCGCGAGAAATTTGATCTCATCAAGCAGCATGGTGATGAATTTCTGGCTCGACATGGCTACGAGCGCGATGGCGGCCTGTACCGGCGCATTAAGCCGAACCGTGACAAAGTTGCCCTCTTCTGTCACAATGGCTTAGGGTTAGCCTGGTTCGCGCATCTCTTAGAAATTCCTCTGCCTCTTATCTGGTCTGGTTTCTGGATGCCCCCTTCGTCCGTGACCACGATTCTCTTCGACGAACGCTCCGAAGAGTTTGCCATTCCCCGTTGCATTGGCTTTGGTGATGTGTCGCATCTCTATGCCGCTGGCTTAGCAGTGCAGCCTCGTGGCATTATTACTAACTTCGATTGAACCTTAGCCCATCGCTTTTAGCTTACGGCCCGCAACGGAACCGACATGGCTCTTTTCAACATTCCAGTGCTGATCGTCAATTACTTTCCGGTGCAACATAACCGCATTGACCGCAGCATCACTGGCGATGTGGATGCGCCATTAGATGTTATTCGCCAGCACACATCAAACACCACGCAGCAAGTTATTCAAGCCCTCGAAACCGGCAGCATCTATCATGGCTATAAAGACCCGACTGCCCGGCCAAGCTTGAAGTATGAAGTGGTAGAAACCATAGAGTATCTTGAACCGCTTCCCACCTACTCTAAGCCTGGCTATGGCGTCCCGATGACGGATTACAATGCGATTATGAGCCGCCTTGATATTCGGTATTGGGTCGAGCAGTGCGGCATCAAAGAAGTGTGGATTTGGGGCTATCATGGTGGCGTTATTAACCTCTGGGAATCAAACATGGCCGGGCCTTATGGCGACATCAGCAATAGCGACCGTGATCCTACCGATTTACCCATTCTCGATCAGACCTACACGGTCTATCACTATAACTATGGGCGTGGCCCCTCCGAAGCTGTCGAAGACCACATGCACCAAATCGAAGCCGTGCTGCGCCATGTTGATCAGGATATGTTCTGGAACAAGTTCGTGGGCGAGGTTGGCGCTGGCCGCTGTGGCTGGTCCCACTTCCCGCCCAACGGTGAACACGATTACGATTGGGCTAATCCCAAATATGTCTGGACAGACATCGAAGATTGGACACCGGAGGGCACTGGCCCCAAACAGCGACTCAACTGCCAACGATGGAACGGTGACAGCCTGACGTGGTTCATCTACTGGATGCAGAATCTGCCAGGAGCAGGCAACGGATTAACTTATCAAGGTTGCCCGCTTACCAACTGGTGGACATTCATTGGCGACTTCGACCGTGCAATGGCTGCAAAATTGGGATTAGTAGCAAACAGAGGATAGCGCGAAACAATGACAGATACCCCATACCTTGACGTCGTGACTGAGCGGTTAGAACTTATCGCAGGCACGCTTGAATTGGCGAATGCTGAAGCTTCAAATTTGTCGGAGTTGGGCAAGTTACTGAGGGCTTATATCCCTGAGACATGGCCGCCAGGGTTCAATGATGCCGATACAGTAGCCTTTTGTGTCAAGCAACTCTCGCGGGGCGAAGATCAAGTTGGCTGGTGGCACTGGTATGTGATTCTCCCAAATCATCCTGAATTGGGCAGAGTGCTGATTGGACTGGGCGGCTTTAAAGGTCAGCCAATGCCGGAGGGCGATGTCGAGGTCGGCTATGCCATTTTAGAAGATTTCCAGCGTTGCGGTTATGGCACCGAGGCTGTGCAGGGTCTCATAGATTGTGCTTTTAGCCATGATGAGGTTCGTTATGTCATGGCGGAAACACTTCCAGAACTTAAAGCCTCGCAAGGCTTGTTACACAAGTTGGGGTTCCACTATGTTGGCGCTGGCTCCGAAGCAGGTAGTATCCGCTTTGAACTAGCAAGACCTGCTCTTTAGCTGTCGCACCGACTTTAGCTCGGATTACCTTTCAGCGCGTCGAGTCGTGCGGGATGGCTACAGTAATAACAAGGGCGTACTCCCTTAGCCTCGGCTTGGGCGCGGGTTAAAGTGAATTGCTGAGGCTGCGTTGCAGAACGCCAACAATGTCTCGTTATGGGACAATCCTTGCGCCAATGATACATCTTGTGATGAAACCTGACCAGTTGCCCAGGAGCAGGTAATAATGGCGGTGCTTCGTCACCTTCAGGAATACTGACTATCGCGGCTA
The DNA here is from genome assembly GCA_019239895.1 of Abditibacteriaceae bacterium. Lineage (GTDB taxonomy): Bacteria > Armatimonadota > Abditibacteriia > Abditibacteriales > Abditibacteriaceae > JAFAZH01. The sequence goes on from JAFAZH010000045.1 coordinate 87,507, forward strand.
TGTCCGTCCTACCGCTTGGCGCACGCTCCGCAGCATCCCGTTTAACAATAAGACCCACAAACCATACACAAAGCAATGCATTACCGAACGCGAGGGTTGTGAGTGCGCCCAAACTCACATTTTTCGCTTGCCTTACACCATGTTGGCGCAACTGATTGAACAACACCATTTCATTCCCCTAATGTGTCTTAAAAGAGCTTAGAGAAAGCGGACGCCGATAACGCAGTCAGCACAGGTATCGAATCAGGTTCTGCTGAGTCGGCAGAACTTTTATCAGAGGAGTTGAGCGAAGTATCAAGGCTGATACTTCGCTCAGCTAATATTTTAGGCCAGGGTTTCTTATCTACTCACAAGCTATAGTTATGGCACAGGTTCTATTTCAATATCAGTAAAGTCCACCGTGCCGGTGCTGTTTTGCATCTGCGGCATGATATTGATGTAAGCGGCTCCTTCAGGTATTTCTGTGCGCATGGAGAGCGTTTGCCAATCGCTGTCCTGATTTAACTGCGGTGTAGCGGGATAGCCACCGACTTTTTCACCTGCCGCGTCTACAAATCCATAGCCCAAGCGTCCGGTGAACCAGGGTTGAGCACCCGGTTTCAAATTCTTAGCCCGCATCTTACATTGAACGCGCACAGCTTTCCAGGCGGGGTCTAAGTTGAAGAAAGCTCCGGCTCCCAGCCAGCCCTGTTTATCTATGTCATCACTGATAATCCGCAGGAAATGGCGGCCATTTTCTGTCAAAACTTTGATACGTTGCGAATCGTTAGGCCGCCAGCCCAGGGGAACTCCATTAGCATCCAGGTTGGAGAAATCTTCAGTTATACCGCCGAGATTGATAGCGCGTGCCGAGGCCAGAATGGGCAGGGGCGTGATTTTCTCCTGTGTGATCTGAATGTCGTCGAAATCTACGGCCCCCGCTGTGTGGATCATTTGAGGCCGGATAACAACCTCCGTTGCTCCTGCCGGGATATTGACCGATTGTTCCATTAATACCCAGTCCACTTCTTGCCGTAAAATCGGCATATCCTGGATACGTCCTAGTTTATTGCCTGCGGCATCTTGAAAATCGAGCCGCAGTTGCGGCTGCTCATGCGGGTCAGGACTCACCCGCAAACCTGTCGCTCGCATGCGCAAACGCACTTTAAACTTGCGCCAGGTGGGGTCTAAGGGCAGCGTGTAGCTGGCGCTGGCGGTATCAGTCGCATTGACCAGGCGCAAAAAGTGATTGCCATCTTCAGTTAGCACCTTAGCATGGGTTGGGTCGGTAATCTGCCAGCCTTCTGGTCGCCCCTGAGCATCCAACTGCTCGAAATCTCCAGTGGGGAGGAGATTACCCGGCGCGCTCTTGAGAGGGTCTAAAGCTGGCACCAAAGCCAAGTCTGCGTTGCCTTCAATGGTGTCGAGTGGCTCAATGTCAATATCATCTACATCCAAAGTGCCTGTCGCTAAAAGAAGCTGCGTATCGAGTTTGATATAGACTGCGCCTTTGGGAATGTCGGTGCGTATGGTGCGAACCGTCCAATCACTATCACGGTTCAAGCTAGGATTATCAGGGTAGCCACCGACATGCTGCCCCTGGGCGTCGGTAAAGGAGATACCAACAGCACCATTCAACCAAGGTTCGGCCCCAACTTTCAAGTCTTTAGCGCGTAACCTCGCACGGATTTGCAACGCCTTCCATTTAGGATTTAGCTTGAAGTAACCGTCAATCGTAGCGCGTCCGCGCGGGTTCAAATTCGTGATGCGGACGAAGTGGTTGCCATCCTCTTCTAAAATCTTGATATGTTTGGGATCGCGATTATGCCAACCCAGCGGTTGCCCTTTTTCATCCAGTTGCTCAAAAGTGCCAAAGGGGAAACCGGGTTCTATCGGTTCAGCCGAAATCCTGCCTTGATCTTCCACCGGGGCCATGATTTCATCTACTTTTATGTTGGCTTGGTTACTTTTTGTGGAAGAGGTGATAATGGGCTTGTTGTCGGTCGTGCTTGACTCAGGACTTTGGACTGTATTGGGACGAGCTGTAGTTATAGGACGGTTACGGGTCACGGCGGGATGTGCGGGCTGTTGCACTGCCGTCTGAGGTGGAACTTGCCCCGTTGTGGTGCGGGTCGGGCCAGATTCCATCTTTTTGGGTTGGTCTTTCTTGTTGACAAATTGATAAACACCCGCTTCTATCCCCGTCCATACTGCTACTTCTCGTGCCGGGAGAGCTTTGCCGGTGCCCAGGTCTTTGCCAATGACCACGGCGAAGACAGTATCCGCAATCTGCGCTAATTGCCCTAAAGTCAGAAATTGCTTTGCATTGCCTCGCACATGCAGCACGGTTTGTGCATCTATAATGATGGACTTGGGTTTAAGTGCTGGAAGCTCGCTCTTTTTACCATTGGGCAGTGTGAAAGCACTTACATCCAGGAGAAGGCTCTTTTTAGTGCCATCAACGGCATGAATGCGTCCTTCCAGTTCAATCTCTCCCGTACCTACTTCAAATTCACGCGCCGCCGGTGCTGCATCACTCTTTTTGGCATCATTATTTTTTGCCAGTAAAATCCGGGGCTTTTTAGAGATTTCAGTTTTATGGTTTGGCTGCCGCACCGTGCTAACTAGAGCTACAGTTGGCTCGTGTTGTGAACTGGCTAACGCTAAATGGGCGATTTTGCCGACACCGACTCCACTCACACTCAGACCTAATACGGCTACCGTTGCGAATTTGATTTGACCGATCAACATAGATTTTAAGACTCCTTCAGAAAGCGCCAGGACTTTCACACTGGCTGCTTCGGTCGTCAGACCACTACTGGCCACACTGCTGCCCCAGGCGCTCCCAAATGCCCCGCTACTCCCGGCACTATTGGCCACAACTCCTCCACTGGCTCCGGTGACAGCACCTCCGCTGGCGGCTCCGCCCGCAGCACCCATGGCAGCATAAGAGGTCACTTTCATCACGGCAGCGGCACAGGCAGCCGGTGCGGGGTGGACAGCATAGGTAGCGATGAGACCACCGAGGGCCAGTCCTGACACCGCATAGCCATGACGGGAGAAGTAACGGCGCAGCTTTTCCAGAGCGCGGCTGACACGCTGGCGAGCGGCATCTTCTGACACTCCCAAGGCCACCCCAGTCTGGCGCAGGCTTTTGCCCTCGAAAAACCGCAGCAAGAGGGCGTTGCGGTCTTCCGCGCCCAGGCCCGCTAAGGCATCCTGCAAGAGAGGCTCGATTTCGTCCCAGTTGGCATCTTTGCCGGTGTGGAGTTCACTTATCATAGCTTCTGCGGCCTTTTGCTCGCGTCGGTGTCGCCGTGCCTCGTATTTCAGTGCATCTTTGGAGGCAAAACGCGCCGTGTTAAAGAGCCATCCCGCCAGCACCGTGCCGGGGCGCAGCGTGCGCGCTTTACGGGTTAGGATTAGGAAAACTACCTGCGTCACATCTTGCGCTAAGTCCGGGTCGCGGACTTCACGCAAACAGACCGAGTACACGAAATCCACATACCGCTCGACCAGTTGGCCAAACGCTGCCTGTGAACCGCTCTGGATGTATTCGGAGAGGAATTCCCAATCCTGCATCATGCCATTATTCCTGCGGGCTAAATTCAATATCTGTTATTAAATGGACAATCGCTGCACCAACCGTACAAAATTTTAAATTTCTATAAGAAAGAAGTAATAGATCATTGAGAAAGTGGCGTAACGCGCACGATTCGGTCACACTGCACTCAGAGCAACAAACAGCACATTGTCGGGTAAAATGACATGGTGGGCAACCTCGCCTGCACCTCATGGAAACCACTAAAGTTGAGCATACCTTAAAGGAGAGATAAGGAGTTTCATGAAGAATCTAATTTCCTGTCGGCCTGAAAGCTTTGGACGTTATAAAGATCGCGCCCTGGCCTCTTTGCAGCAGTTGGGCTTTGAGCACATCGAAATCCAGGTGCCCGCCCCCGACCAGGTACAGTCCGTGGCCCAGGAACTCAAGAGCTATGGTCTACAGGCTGCTTCCATCGGTTTTTACGATAAAGTGCAGAACGCCGACTTTCTGGATAAGCTCAAAGAAGCCGTGGATGCCGCCACCACGCTGGGCGCCAGCGTTATCTTCACCAGCCAGCACGCCGGGGAGACCGAGCGTAAAAAGATTTATGAAACACTGCGCCAGGCTGGAGATATTGCTAAGGCTAAAAACATCACCATCGCTTTAGAAACCCACCCCGACCTGTGCCAGAATGCGACGGTGGCCCTGGAAACCATGCACAGCACGGAGCATCCCAATATCCGCATCAACTTTGACCCGGCTAATGTGCATTATTACAATGAAAATGTCAATGCCGTCAACGAGCTGCACCAGATTGCGCCGTACGTGCGTGCCGTGCATCTAAAAGATACCAATGGCGGTTTTAAGACCTGGCACTTTCCAGCTATTGGTGAAGGCGTGGTAGATTGGCCCGAAGTTTTCTCCATCATGAATCAGCAGGGCATGTATGGCCCCTTCACAATGGAGATGGAAGGCATTGAAGGCGAAGACCTTTCCTTTGAAGAGACCTATGCCCGGATTGAGAAATCGCTGGATTATCTGCGCAGCAATGGCTTGATTTGAGCCGATTGAAGCCGGGCATTGAAATACCCGGCGGGGAGGCGGTCAAGCCGCCAAGCGTCCTGCCGGACGCCACAAGATTAGAATGCCGGAGCAATAAAGTGATAGTGAGAGCCGTCCGCGAGGACGGTTGGCTTTAGCCTCCCCGCCGGGTATTTCAATGCCCGGCACCTAATTTAAATCTATGCAGCATCCTTTCTATTCAATTTATAGTCATGGGTTTATCCGTGCCGCTGTGTGCATTCCCTTTGTGCGGGTGGCCGACCCACAATACAACGTTGAACAGACAATTGGCCTGGCGCAACAAGCTTCCGAACTGAATGCCGCCGTCGCCCTCTTTCCTGAACTGGGTATCTCAGCCTATTCGGATGAGGACTTGTTTCACCAGGACGCTCTCTTAGACGCCACCGGAGAGGCTCTGCGCCGCCTGATAGAAGCGAGCCGTACTCTCTCCCCTATTCTCCTGGTGGGTGCGCCGCTTCGCTTTGAAGGCAAGCTGTTCAACTGCGCCCTCATTATTTATCGTGGCCAGGTGTTGGGTATTACGCCCAAAACTTATTTGCCCAACTACCGCGAGTTCTATGAGAAGCGGCAGTTTACTTCCGGGCGCGATGCTGTCAGCCGCGAAGTGTTGTTCCTGGGCCAGCGGGTGCCGTTTGGTAGTGATTTAATCTTCGATGCCCAGAACGTCAAAGATTTTTCCTTGCACGTTGAGATTTGCGAGGATGTGTGGACACCGATTCCACCCAGCACTTACGCGGCCTTAGCCGGAGCGACTGTATTGGCGAATCTTTCGGCCAGCAATATCACCATTGGCAAAGCCGATTATCGCCGCGACCTGTGCGCCACCCAATCGGGCACCTGTGTGGCGGCTTACCTTTACTCCGCCGCTGGCCCTGGCGAATCCACCACCGACCTCGCCTGGGATGGACAAGCCCTGATTTATGAGAACAATGAACTGCTGGCGGAATCGGAGCGGTTCGCCAACCATGAACAGGTCATCGCTGCCGATATAGACCTGGAACGCCTGGCGCAAGACCGGATGCGCCTGACCAGCTTTAGCGATTCTGTGGGCGACCACCGCGAGCGCGTGCGGGCCATTCGCCGCGTCGAGTTCGAGTTTGAGATTCCGACTGGCGACATCTCTCTGCTGCGCAAAGTGGAGCGTTTTCCGTATGTGCCGAACGACCCAACCAAGCGCGATGAACGCTGCTACGAAGCCTATAACATCCAGGTGCATGGTCTGATGAAGCGTCTTATCAGCACCGGCATTAAGCATATTGTGATTGGCGTTTCCGGTGGCCTCGATTCGACGCACGCCCTGATTGTCGCCGCCAAAACAATGGATCGCCTGGAACTCCCACGGGAGAATATCCTGGCTTACACTATGCCGGGTTTTGCCACCAGCGATGTAACCCTGAAAAACGCGCATGGCTTGATGAACGCCCTGGGCGTGTCGGCACAAGAGATAGATATTAAGCCGTCGTGTCTGCAAATGCTGCGAGACTTAGGGCATCCCTTTATAGGCGGCGAACCAGTATACGACATCACCTTTGAAAACGTGCAAGCTGGTGAGCGCACCTCGCACCTCTTCCGTCTGGCGAATTTTCATAATGGCATGGTTTTGGGGACCGGGGATTTAAGTGAGTTAGCCCTGGGTTGGGCGACCTATGGCGTGGGCGATCATATGTCGCATTATAATGTCAATGCTTCGGTGCCCAAGACCCTCATTCAACACCTGATTCGCTGGGTCATTGGCTCGGCGCAGTTTAGCGATGAAACCAATGTCATTCTGCAATCTATCCTCGATACGGAGATTTCACCCGAACTGGTGCCCAGCGACAGTGAGGAAAAAGACAAGCCGACGCAAAGCACGCAGGAAAAGATTGGCCCCTACGAGTTGCAGGACTTCAACACTTATTACATTACGCGCTATGGTTTTCGCCCCAGCAAAGTGGCCTTTCTCAGCCACCACGCCTGGAGCGACAACACACGCGGTGCCTGGCCCGATTCGCTGCCCAAAGAGAAGCACAACCAGTATGACTTAGCCACCATCAAAAAATGGCTGGATGTCTTCCTGTATCGCTTCTTCAAAATCAGCCAGTTCAAACGCTCCTGCCTACCCAACGGCCCCAAAGTCGGCTCCGGCGGCTCCCTCTCGCCGCGTGGCGATTGGCGTGCCCCCAGTGATTCCGAAGCAACCGTATGGCTCGAAGAACTGCGCCGCAACGTGCCCGATGTTTAGCCTGGCTTTGGCAGGGTGGCAAAATTCATAGCTACTCTTCATATTCGTCCGAACCCTGTACCCACATATAGGATTGAATGTCTATCATATCACGGGGTGGCATATCGTGCAGGTCTTGGCGCACAGCGGCGGCAAACGATAACAGGTTCGCGTAAATATCCCAGGACGGTTGAGACTTGTATTGGAAGTCGAAACCAAATTCGCGGGCGGCGACGCGGGTGACAGTTGGTTTGAGGAAAATATGCGTCTCTGGCAGCGCGATGAAGCCAAAAATCGTCACCAGGGGCCAGGTCAAGACTCGCGTCTGGCGACGCGGTAGGGCTGCCACCGTCTCCACCCAGCGCCCAAACTTTTGCTCGACCTTGTCCTTGCCATAGAGAAAATCATAAAGTCCGGTGGCGAATGAGCGCGCCCCCTCGTCGGACTTTACGGCATCGCGCAGGGCCATCTTCTCAAAGGAAAAGAGCAGGTTGGTTTTTGATTCAATACGCACCGCCCGTGCTGCAATCTCAGCAAATTTCTCCTGCTTAATGAGCGACTGAAAAGCGGCCCTGTTAAGCATCTCTGCCCATTGCTCATGCGCCCGCCACTTATAGCCCCGTTCCCAGGCAACGTACTTCTCATCCTGAAAGCCCTTTGGGAAGAAGCGCAAAAACTTACGGCGGCAACGGGGACAACCGATGGGTAGCCTCTGGTGTTCCAGGGCACGCCACTTATCCTTGACAGGATCGGGCTTATAATGTTTCATCGCTTTAACTCCTTGTCCCAACAGCCAGGTGCAGAGACGCTCCGCCACCGTATGGAAGGCGTGGCATAAGATATTCTGGGCGTGTTGCGCCCGCGCAAACTGCTGACACCTCAAGATGATTTGCTGAAAGCTGCCGCAGGGCGCGAATTGCTGGCGGAAGACCTCGCCCGACAATCGCCCGGCAGTGCCGTTGAGTTGCACCACAGACTGGTGCGGCAGGTAGTTATCCGAGAGGAGCGCCGCCATATCAACCTTGCGCCTCAGCAGGCAAAGCAGTGTACTCCTCTAACAGTTGCTTTTGAGTCATTTTACACTTCCCAACTTTAAGATAAAACACCAAGTGCTTTGATTTCCCTGGCGCAATCTTCTATTTCCGCAACCGCACCAACAAGTCTTTGCTTTCTACTGTTTCGCCTACTTGCGCCAGGATTTCCTCGACGACGCCATCCGACGGAGAGTTGATGGTGGTGTACATCTTCATGGCTTCCAGGGTCAGCAGCTTATCGCCTTTGGCGACTTTGGTTCCGACGCTGCACGCAACGGAGGTAATCATGCCAGGGATGGGGGCACCGATTTGGAGCAGGTTCGAGGGGTCAGCTTTCTCGCGGGCTTTGGTTTTGGCTTGCACCGAGCGGTCAACCACTGTCGTCTGGCGGGTGACGCCGTTTAGCTCGAAGTTGACGTTGCGCGTGCCGTCTTTTTCCACCGCGCCGACGTTAATCAGCTTGAGAAAGAGGGTCTTGCCTTCTTCAATATCCACCGAAATTTCCTCGCCGGGTTTTAAGCCGTAAAAGAAAGCGGTGGTGGGCAGGGCCGAGACATCGCTGTAGTCCGCGACAAAGCGGGCGTATTCGGTGAACACCTGGGGATACATCAGATAGCTGTACAGGTCGTCATCGCTCGGTGGACGGTTTGTCTTCTCAGCGACTTCTTCTTTAGTGGCTTTCAGGTTGAGCGGCTTGAGTGATGCGCCCGGACGACCCCGCAACGGCTTGCGGTCGCCTAAAACCACCTTTTGCAGCTTCTTGGGCCAGCCACCCATCGGTTGGCCCAAGCCGCCCATCAGCATATCAATGACCGATTCAGGAAAAGGGGTGGTGCCAGGCTCCAGGTTCAACACATCGGCAGGCTTGATGCCCCGCGTAATCAGGAACATCGCCATATCGCCCACGACTTTACTGCTGGGCGTCACCTTGACAATATCGCCAAAGAGTTGGTTGACCTCGGCATAGGTGCGCGCAATTTCCGGCCAGCGATGCGACAGGCCCATGCTGGCCGCCTGCTCTTTCAGGTTGGTGTATTGACCGCCGGGCATTTCGTGCAGATACACTTCGGCAGTGCCACTGCGCGGCGCGGTGTCAAAGGGGGCATAATAGGCGAGGACTTGCTCCCAGTAGTCAGAGAATTGATCTAACGTCAGCAAGTCAAGCCCGGTGTCACGCGGGGTATGTTGGAGGGCCGCCACCACGGAGTTTAAGTTGGGCTGACTGGTTGAACCGGACATAGCAGCAAGGGCTAAATCGGCAATGTCTACCCCGGCGTCACTGGCCTCTAAAACACTGGCGGCATTGACGCCACTGGTATCATGGGTGTGGAAATGAACGGGAATGCCAATCTCTTCTTTAAGGGCTTTCACCAACTGGAAAGCGGCCTTGGGGCGACACAGCCCGGCCATGTCTTTAATGGCCAGAATGTGCGCGCCCATCTTCTCTAACTCTTTGGCTAAATCAATATAATATTGCAGCGAATACTTGGTGCGATTGGGGTCGAGAATATCGCCCGTATAGCAAATCGCGGCTTCGCAGATGGCGTGGGTATCCTGCACCGCATCCATCGCCACCTTGAGATTGGGCAGGTAGTTGAGCGAGTCGAAGATACGGAAGATGTCAATGCCCTCGGCAGCGGCGTGCTTGACGAAACCAGCCACCACGTTATCGGGGTAATTGGAATAACCGACCGCATTGGAGCCGCGAAACAGCATTTGAAAACAGATATTGGGTATCTGCTCGCGCAAGTCGCGCAAACGCTGCCACGGGTCCTCGCGCAAAAAGCGCATCGCCGTATCGAAAGTCGCGCCGCCCCACATTTCCAGGCTAAATAGCTCTGGCGTGCGCCGCGCAATCGCATCGGCAATGGCCAGCATGTCATAGCTGCGCACGCGGGTCGCTAAAAGTGATTGATGGGCATCCCGCAGCGTGGTGTCGGTTACGAGCAACCGCTCTTGCTCGCTTGTCCACTGGGCAAAGCGGCGCGGGCCAAGTTCCAGGAGCAACTGGCGAGTGCCAGGCGGCGGCGCTTGCTTATGGTCATAAGAGGGAGCCGCCACCGCAGGCAGCGCATTCTCCAGCTTATAGCCCTTGGCATGAGGATTCCCATTGACAATCACATCGCCCAGGAACGCCAATAATTTGGTGGCGCGGTCACGGCGGGGCGTGAATTCAAAAAGCGAAGGCGTGGTGTCAATCAGGGTTGTCGTTGCGTCACCAGAGCGAAAGGTCTCGTTGGCAATGACGTTTTCTAAGAAGGGAATGTTCGTCTTGACGCCGCGAATACGGAACTCGCGCAGGGCACGATCCATGCGATCCAGCGCCACCGGAAAGGTGCGACCTGACGCTGTCAGTTTCACCAGTAAGGAATCGTAAAACGGCGTAATAACGCTACCCGTTGCGCCCATCGCACCATCGAGGCGAATGCCAAAACCACCGGCTGAACGATAGGCGAGAATGCGGCCAATATCGGGCGTGAATTTGTTTTCCGGGTCTTCGGTGGTAATGCGACCCTGCACGGCATAGCCGTTGCGCGGGATGTTCTCCTGCTGGGGCATATCTATTTCTGGGCCGTGCAAGGGGTAGCCCTGCGCTACTAGAATTTGCGAACGCACCAGGTCTATGCCCGTAATCACTTCTGTGACGGTATGCTCCACCTGAATGCGCGGGTTCATCTCGATAAAGAACCATTCATTGCGGTCTAAGTCGAGCAGAAACTCCACTGTGCCAGCGTTATCGTAGCCAATCTCGCGGGCCAGGCGTGCCGCCGCCTCACAGAGTTCGATTCGCACCTTATCATCCAGCCCCACCGAAGGCGCAATTTCAATAACCTTCTGATGCCGTCGCTGCACCGAACAGTCGCGCTCGTGCAAGTGCAGGACATGACCGTGTTGATCGCCAATGACTTGCACTTCGATGTGCTTGGCGCGGGGAATATACTTTTCCAGAAACACCGCCGGGTTGCCGAACGCCCGCCCCGCTTCATTCTGCGCCTCATCTAACAAATCTTGCAGGTCTTCGGCTCGCTGCACGACGCGCATCCCACGACCGCCGCCACCCGCCGCCGCTTTGATAATCAGTGGAAAGCCAATACCCCGCGCCACTTTGAGCGCCTGCTTGCGGTCGGCAATGGGGTCTTCCGTGCCCGGCAATGTGGGCACCCCAACCTTATCGGCCAGGGCACGCGCCGCCACTTTATCACCCATCAGTTCCAGGAGTTCGGGGCGCGGGCCGATGAAAGTGATGCCCGCTTCCTGACAGGCGCGGGCAAATTCCGCATTTTCTGAGAGAAAGCCATAGCCAGGGTGGATCATGTCCACGTCTCTTTCCTGAGCTAAGGCCACAATGCCGGGAATATCGAGATAAGCACCAACCGGGCCTTTACCTTCGCCCACCAGGTAAGCCTCATCCGCTTTAAAGCGATGCACGCCAAAACGATCTTCCTGCGCGTAAATGGCAATGGTGCGCAACCGGAGTTCCTCGGCGGCGCGAAAGACACGAATAGCAATTTCACTGCGGTTGGCAACTAACAGCCTCTTATAAGTACGGGAAGCCAAAATACGAGTCCTTTATCCTGAATAACGACTAAGCTAGAGTTATGTTATGAAATCAAGACGAAGTGTAGCGAAATTACGGCCTTTCGACAGCAGAAAGCGGTAGCCCCTGTGCTATTACTTTCACTAAAAGATGCTATTCGGGGTTAGAGACATCATTGAGGAAATTTAATTGCAGCACCTGGCGCAGCGACTGCAATTCACGACGGTTACGGTAAGAAAGCCGCGCCAGCAGTTCTTCCCCTTTGGGCGTCAGGGTGACACGCACCTGCCGTCGGTCGTTCGGGTCGGTGCCGCGCGCCGCCAGTTCCGCCTTTTCGCAACGATCCACCAGCCGCACCGCCGCATGATGCGTCACCTGCAAAGCATGAGCTAATTCAGAAATGGAGGCCCACTCTTTACCGGGTTGCCCCTTAATCGCCAGCATCAATTGATGCTGTTGTGGGGTTAGCCCCACTTCACGCGCGCCTTCCTCACTAAAACGCAAAAATCGCCGCAAAGTATAGCGAAAAGCCGCCAACGCCTCATAGTCGGCCTTCTTGATAGGCATCTGGTTCGATGCTGGCTGGTGTGAGAATGCAGCTTTAGCTGCTTTTGTCATGGTTTTGGGCTTCATAGAAGAGGGCCGCTATTGACTTAGATGTCTTGCAATTAGGACGGTGGCATCATTTTCGCTCGATATAATTATGTCACATTGTGATATAATTCACAGAAATCTATAAATTCTTATACCTATTCAACTGACCGCTAAATTATGGCTAACCAAAACACTTCCGCGCCAAAACCTGCCAGCACCATCAATCACCACTTTTCGGCTGGAGCCACGACCGATGGCCTGCCAGTCGCGCCGTCCCTCGACGTGACGCTCCAAGAGGCGCGGGTGCCTCATCAGGCAACCCTGGTAGATCAGCGTGTGGTACTTATTAGCAGTTTAGCCATGCTGGTGGCTTTCGCCGCCGCCGTGATTGCTCGGCTGTTGACGGGGCTAATTGGCATAGTCACCAACTTCGCCTATTATGGCCGTTTTTCCACCGCATTTGTTTCGCCTGCCGATAATCACCTGGGGGCGATGGCGATTTTTGTGCCCGTTATTGGTGGCATCATCGTGGGCTTTATGGCTCGGTATGGTTCACAGGCGATTCGCGGGCATGGCATCCCCGAAGCGATGGAGCAAGTGCTGCTGAACGAAAGCCGCATCGCACCACGTTTGACTTTTCTCAAACCCCTATCAGCGGCTGTGGCTATTGGCACAGGTGGCCCTTTCGGTGCCGAAGGCCCGATTATCGCCACGGGTGGTGCCCTCGGTTCACTCTTAGGGCAACTGCTGCGCACCACTGCTGTAGAGCGTAAGACGCTTTTAGCCGCAGGCGCGGCAGCAGGTATGGCCGCTACCTTTGGCAGTCCGGTCTCTGCTGTGATTCTGGCAGTTGAGTTACTGCTTTTCGAGTTCCGACCCCGTTCCATTATTCCGGTGGCTCTCGCTGCTGTCACCGCGACTGGCGTGCGCTATAGCCTGGTTGGTTCTGCGCCGGTGTTTCCGATGCCAAATTTGGCGCAACCTAGCGGGGCGGCGCTGGCTTTTTATATTCTGTTAGGAGCAATTGTCGGCGTAGCTGCCGTGGGTGTGACGCGCTTGGTGTACATAGTAGAGGATGGTTTCGAGCATTTGCCCATTCACTGGATGTGGTGGCCCGCGTTGGGCGGTTTAGTGGTTGGCATTGTCGGGCGTTTCGCACCGCATACGCTTGGCGTCGGTTATGACAATATTGAGCATATTGTAGACGGCCAAATTGTCGGCAAAGCGGTGGTGTTCTTATGCCTGATGAAACTCATCTCCTGGTCTATCGCCCTGGGCAGCGGCACTTCCGGGGGCACACTGGCACCCTTGTTTACCATAGGTGGTGGCTTGGGGGCAGCTCTGGGTGGTAGTGCGGTGGCACTCTTCCCTGGCGCGGGCATTGATATTCGGATTGCGGCCTTGGTGGGCATGGCGGCTATTTTCGCCGGAGCTTCACGCGCTTTATTGGCCTCGGTGGTCTTTGCCTTTGAAACCACGTTGCAACCATTGGGATTACTGCCGCTCCTGGGTGGTTGTGCTGCCGCATATTTGGTGTCGTGTCTGCTGATGCAACACACCATTATGACCGAAAAGATTGCCCGGCGCGGCATCCGCGTTCCGGTGGAGTATGCTGCTGATTTTCTCGATCAGGTGCTGGTGCGTGATGTCGCATTACGGGATGTGGTATGCCTCTCCACGCGTCAAACCTTGGACGAAGTGTGCGCCTGGGTGCGAGAAGGCAGCACCGCCGCTCACCATCAAGGGTATCCGGTGGTGAATGCTCAGGAGCAGATTGTTGGTGTAGTCACTCGCCGCGACCTGCTGGAAACAACCCACTCTGGTGACGCGCACCTGGGAGATATTCTCAAGCGCCCGCCTGCCATTATTTATGAGGATAACTCTTTACGTCAGGTCGCTGACCACATGGTGCGTGAAGGTGTGGGGCGGCTGCCAGTCGTTAGCCGGGAGGCACCAGGCAAGGTTATCGGCATCATCACGCGTAGTGATCTACTGGCGGCTCATCAACGCCGTTTAGATGAAACCCACCACAGGAAGCGTAGTATTCGGGTGCGCCGTGCCAGGCGCAGGAGCAGCCGCAGCGAAAAAGCCAAGGTTGCGTAAGTTGCCTCCTCGTTTTGCAGGCGGGCCAAAACGCATCAAGAAAATCATAAGATTCAAGAAAGGGAAAGTGGGGACACCGATTTATGGCGTGGACTTTAGGCTATCGGCTTCATTCTTGCTCCCTCTTCTTGCCGTCCCACTCCCCAAAATTTAGCCGTAGCAGTTCATAGATTATCTGTCGAAAAGGTGGATGCAAAGCATGGGTATCGCCCCCGCTTTTATGTTTGCCACGGGTATCGAGAACAGCATACCAACGATACAGAATGGCAAAGTGCGCGTAGATGAAATGGAAAGCTGTGGCCACTATGAAAAGTGGCGCACCGACTTCGACTTGGTACAAGATTTAGGTATTTATTTCCTGCGCTATGGCCCGCCCCTGCACCGCACTTTCTTAGGTGAAGGTAAATATGACTGGTCTTTTGCCGATGAAACGTATGCCGACCTTTTAAAGCGCGACATCATGCCCATAACTGACCTGTGCCATTTTGGTGCGCCCGATTGGATTGGTAATTTCCAGAACCCCGATTTTCCAGCCTTGTTTGCCACTTATGCCAAGGCATTTGCCGAGCGTTTCCCCTGGGTGCAGCTTTATACACCCGTTAATGAGATGTATATCTGCGCCACCTTCTCGGCCCGTTATGGGTGGTGGAACGAGCAACTCACCAGTGACCAGGCGTTTGTGACCGCTCTCAAGCATATCGTTAAAGCGAATGTTTTAGCAATGCAGGCGATTCTGGAAGTGCGACCTGATGCCATCTTTATTCAAAGCGAGTCTTCTGAATACTTTCACGCCGCCAATCCCAAAGCAATTAAGCCCGCTGAGATTATGAACTCAGACCGCTTCCTCTCGCTCGACCTCAATTATGGACGACGGGTGGATTCGGAAATGTTTGTCTTTCTGATGGATAACGGCATGACCCGCGAGGAGTATAAGTTCTTTCTCAACGTGAACCTAAAACACAACTGCATCATGGGTAATGACTATTACATCACCAATGAGCACCGTGTGGCCGAAGACGGTAGCACCCAGCCATCGGGTGAAGTGTTCGGCTACGATGGTATCACCTGGCTCTATTATGACCGCTATCGCCTGCCCGTAATGCACACGGAGACCAATCTTAACCAGGGGCCAAACGGCGATGAGGCGGTCTACTGGTTATGGAAAGAATGGGCCAATGTCTTACGGGTGCGCAACGATGGCGTGCCGATGGTCGGCTTCACCTGGTATTCCCTCACCGACCAAACCGACTGGGACTCCGCTTTGCGGGAGAAGAATGGTCACGTCAACCCGGTGGGCCTCTATGACTTAGACCGCAAGATTCGACCTGTGGGTGAGGCTTACAAACAACTCATTGCGGACTGGCGCGAAGTCTTGCCGACACAAAGCATGTGCTTGCGCGTCCCCCTTGTACTGCCCAGCGAATATAACCAACAGTGGGCGGGCACTCAAGAGACCCAGGCCCAGGAAAAGCAAGCGGCCACTCCAACCGAATCCACTAACGCCGATACTGTCGGCAGATAAAGAACTTAACGAGGAACTCACCATGAGATTTACTGATAAAGTCGTGATTGTCACCGGCGCGGCCAGCGGCATTGGTCTGGCCACCGCGAAACGTTTTGGCTCCGAAGGTGCCCACGTCGTCATTGCCGACTTAAACCCCGCTAAAGCCGAGGCCGCCGCCCAAGAAGTCAAAGCTGCTGGTGCCCCCGACGCCTGGGGTAGTGCTTGCGATGTGTCCAAAGAAGATCAGGTTATCGCCACCGTAGCCGGAGCCATGCAAAAATTCGGGCGCTTGGATGTGGTGGTGAACAATGCGGGCTTAATGGTCTTTAAGCCGATTACCGACCAAACCGCCGACGATTGGAACCGCATCCTCAGTGTGGATTTATTGGGCGCCTTTTTCTTCACCAAGCAAGCGTTTTTGAACATGAAACCGGGCGGCGCAATTGTCAATATCTCCAGCATCCACGCCGAGGAAACTTCGCCCTTAGTCGCCTCTTACGCCGCCGCCAAAGCCGCACTGGTCTCACTCACCCGCTCCTCAGCCCTGGAAGGCAAACCCAAAGGGCTACGCATCAATGTTATCTTACCGGGAGCTATAGATACCCCCATGTTGTGGGACAACCCCAACATTAAATCGGGCGTGGAAAAAATTAACCCTGCCGATGTTGGCAAGCCCGAAGACATTGCTGCCGCCATTGCCTATCTCGCTTCGGACGATGCCGCTTTCGTTCAGGGAGCCGCTCTGCGCGTGGATGGCGGGCGTTTAGACCAACTGTAGAATCAG
Organism: Abditibacteriaceae bacterium; assembly: GCA_019239895.1. GTDB lineage: Bacteria > Armatimonadota > Abditibacteriia > Abditibacteriales > Abditibacteriaceae > JAFAZH01. The sequence goes on from JAFAZH010000045.1 coordinate 103,870, forward strand.
CTCTTATGCTGCCTTGTAAATATCAATAATCTGCCCTAACAGGCGCAGGGCATCCTCTTTGGGGCGTTGGAAGGAGTTGCGGCCAATGATGGAGCCGAAGCCGCCGCCCTCCTGGATAGCGCGCACCTCGTTGAGCAATCCTTGCTCGTCGGTAAAGGCACCACCAGAAAAGATGACGATCCGCCGTCCACCAAAGGTGCATTGCACGACATGGCGCACGCGGTCGGGCAAAGTGCTGATGGGAACTTTCTCTTTTTCGTATACCTTCTTAGCTTCTGGCTGCTCAATATGCTCGCCGGGTAATTTTACTTTAATAATGTGCGCGCCCAACTGGGCGGCAATCTGCGCGGCATAGCCACACACATCAATCGCTGTCTCGCCTTCTTTGCTCAAATCAGAGCCACGCGGATACGACCACACCACGACAGCTAAGCCATGCTGTTTGGCTTCTTCTGCCATGCCCTGAATTTCTTCATACATTTCGACGCGATGTTCCGAGCCAGGATAAATTGTAAAACCAATGGCGGCACAACCCAGACGCAAAGCATCCTCGACGCCCGCTGTCACGGCTGGTAGCGGGTCTACCTCGTTCATCAAGAGGTCGTGATTATTGGCTTTAAGGATGAGGGGAATTTCTCCTGCAAAGTCACGGGCACCCGCTTCAAGAAAACCCAAGGGGGCCGCGTAAGCATTGCATCCGGCGTCAATGGCCAGTTGGAAATGGTAGCGCGGATCATACGCAGGTGGATTGGGCGCAAAGGAACGCGCCGGGCCATGCTCAAAGCCCTGGTCTACGGGCAGGATCACAAACTTGCCCGTTCCGGCCAACCTACCATGATTCATAATTCGCGCCAGGTTGGTTAATGTGCCCGGATTATCACTGCCATACCAACTTAAAATCTCTTTAACACGCTCAGTCATATTTCAATACTCCTATTCAGCACCTAATCTCACGCAGAGGAGTTCGAGGATAGAGAATCGAGGGTCGCAACAGTTGCCCTACTATTCTCGATCTTCTATCCTCGCTCCTCGAACTCCTCTTCTACGCTCCCCCACTACTGGGCGGGGTCGCCTTACCACCAACCGGTTCCTCTTTATGTCCGCCGAACTGGAAGCGCATGGCGGAGAGGACTTTTTCGGCAAAGACGTGTTCTTTGCGCGAGCGGAAACGCACATTAACAGATGCCGCTAAGACATCAGCAGGCACGGCTTCTTCCAGGGCAGCCACCAGCGTCCAGCGGCCTTCACCGGAATCTTGCACATAACCGCTATAACCCGCCAACTTGGGATCTTGGGCCAGCGAGATAGCCGCTAAATCGAGCAGCCACGAACTGATGACACTACCGCGCCGCCACACTTCAGCAATATCGGCAATGGGCAAATCATAGCGCAAGCCTTCTTCCAGGTTGGGTGAATCGGCGTTGAACATAATGTCAAAGCCCTCGGCGTAAGCCTGCATGACGCCATATTCAATACCGTTATGAATCATTTTGACGAAGTGCCCGGCACCCACCGGGCCGCAATAGAGATAGCCTTCTTCTGCGGTGCTGCCCTGCTCGGCTTTGCCCTCACGACCGGGAGTTAAGGGAATGTCGCCACGTCCGGGAGCCAGGGTTTTGAAAATCGGGTCGAGATGTTGCACGATTTCAGGTTCGCCACCGACCATCAGGCAGTAGCCACGATTGAGTCCCCACACGCCGCCACTGGTGCCCGCGTCCACGTAGTGGATACCCTTCTTTTGGACTTCCTTGGCCCGCCGCACATCGTCTTTATAATAAGAGTTGCCGCCATCAATGATAATGTCACCGGACTCCATGTGTTGGGCCAGTTCATTGACCACTTGCTCCGTGGGGTCTCCTGCTGGCACCATGACCCAGACAGCACGGGGAGCGGTTAATTTCTGCACCATATCCTCTAATGAAGAAGTGCCCTGCGCGCCCTCTCCGGCTAAGTGCTGCACGCTCTCCGCGCCCCGGTCATAAACGACACAGTGGTGCCCGTTTTGCATCAGGCGGCGCGACATATTCGATCCCATACGGCCTAAGCCAACCATCCCAATTTGCATAGCCATTCTCCTCTTACTTCATCAATCTACATTAGCAGGTCAGGCGATTTTCAGGTTCATTGAGTGTCGAGTTTTCGTGGGCTGCGTTTTCCGCTGCACATGGCCTTCCGCATCATCTTTCCAGAGCCAGGCACCGCCCCTGAGACCGTCCAGGTTAGAGATAACCTGAATATCCGCATCCAATTCAAAATTAATCTTTTCGGCATTACCGCCGCCGATGTAAAGCTGGTCGAAGTTCGTCAAGACGCGCAACACATCAATGGCGTGACGCACGCGCCGGTTCCATTTCTGCTTACCAACTTTCTTCAAGGCGGCATTCCCCAAACGCTCATTATAGGTTTTATTCTTCGCCAGGGGATGCATGGAAAGCTCCAGGTGGGGGCCTAACCGCCCGTCCCGAAAAATCGCGGAGCCAAAGCCAGTACCCAGGGTGATAACCATCTCCATACCCTTACCTTCAATCGCGGCAAGGCCCTGCATATCGGCATCATTAACCAGGCGCACTGGCTTCTGGAGTTCTTCCGCAAGTTGATCCGCCAGCAGGATGCCACGCCATAATTCATTACCCAGCATAGGAGCGGTATACACCTTGCCATCACGCACGACACCAGGAAAGCCAACCGAGACACACTGATAAGTGGGCAAAGGTTTAACCAGTTCGACCAGGGCCTCGACAACCACCTCTGGCTTGCACGGCTGCGGCGTCTTGACGCGCACGCGCTCCGTCAGCAGTTTGCCTCCGGCATCTACTACAGCCGCTTTGAGACCTGTTCCGCCAATATCAATACAAAGAATGTGCATGGATGCGGTTCCTTCCTTAACTCATATTTTTAGCAATGGATATTTGGTAATGGGTATTTGGTGACTACTCATGCGCAAATCATGAGCCTCTTTCGTGGGTCTGTTTATGCTTTCAGCTTCAATGAATTTTGGTCAGTGATTGCGGACAGTTATGCCCGATGCCCCGGCTGCCCCACCCGCGAAATAGTTGTAGCGTGTTTCACCATTACGATCTGCAATCGTCTGTTCACCTGTTTTATCAATGAGTATTTGTCCAGCACGTTGCAACACAAAACGTTGAGTGCCAAGCGCAAAAGGCATTTCGACATGATTAACTCCGGCAGGCACATTGAAAGTTTGCGAAGTTGTTCCGCTATAAATGTTTAGTTGGGCAGGTTTGGTTAAAAAGCAGGTGACAAACACTTTATCCTGTAAATCTTTCGCGCCGCTTATTTCTTTCAGGCCGCGCTTAGTTTCAGCCGGACTAAACTGCTTGCCCGTTGCGGCTTTAGGTTCGGTGCGATAGAAGTAGAAGATTTTATCTTCGGTCATCTGCGGCTGCACACCAGTTTTAAACCAATCTATGTAATAGCGGCTGGCATCCAGATAAGCTACATGCGAATAGTTGATGCTGCCAAAATCAGCATTGCCATTGCCCCATAACTTGGTTTTCTCCGGTGGGCCAAAAGGCGCGACATAAGTCTTTTCAGCCCAATCATTCCAGGTGGTTATTTCAATCCAGGTGGCACCATCGTGGATGGCCCCTTCCCACTCTTGGGCCATGTTCTTAAAGCCTTGCGTCTCATTCAAGCGGCTAAAGCTGCGATAATAGGGCGAGACATCGGCCATAAAAATCTTGCCTGCGCCCAGCCACTTCTGCGCCAGCAGGTGGTTGCTGGTAGTTATCTCGTCGCCATTACCAACCGCGCCGAAATAATAGTAGCCATCTAACACCGGATAATCATGGAAGACTTGCTCCACATCAGTCGGTTGAGGATGCTCATGATAGGTCTTCGGATAAAAATAGGGCACCCAGACAATCTCTTTGCTGGGATGACTCTGAAACTCGCGCTGCACAAATTCCGACAAGCCCTTAGTGCCTTCACCGGCAAAGCTTGAGAGCACCGGTTTGCCATCATAGCGGAATTGGTTGGGGTGGTTGCGAAAGCTTTCCACCATATCCCGTGTTTCTTCCACACCGTTGTCGCAACAATAATCCGCTGAGATAAACAGCTTAAACCCGGTGCCCAACTGCCGGGCCGCTTCATACATCATGGTGGTGCGCTGCTTATAGCCTTGATCCCAGCCGCCATTATTGAGTGCAAAGCCATCAATGCCCCGGTTCTGCGCTTCCTGAATCTCATGCTCATAGTCTTCTAGATTCGCTCCGCCGCCAACGGTTGGGCAACATACCATATAGTGCGCAAACACCAGCTTAGTCGGTAGCGGACGCGGCGGGGGTGCAGGGACTTTCCCCTGGGCATACGAAAAATTGAATAGCCCAACAGATAACACCACTAAACAGACCCTCAACCACCCAAGGGGCAAGACCGAAATGTTAGTAGCATTGGCTATTGCTGGCATAAGGAAATGAAGTTCTCCTTGTCATGAGTTGCTTAACGTAATAAGCATAAATCATAACCAATTTTTGGAGCATCCCTGCTATGTATGTTATGTCTTATTTTCGCACCGCAGCCGAAGCCCTGCATTTAGCTATCAGTGACGATGGTTTGCAGTGGCAGGCTTTAAATCAGAATCAGCCTGTTTTAACGGGCACAGTCGGCACCAAAACTCTGCGTGACCCTTTTGTCTTTCAAGCGCAAGATGGGCAATTTCATCTTTTCGCAACCAATGGGTGGAAAGCGGATTCCATTGTCCATGCCACTTCACCCAATCTTATAAATTGGTCGGAGCAGGAGTTATTACCTGTCATGGCCGGGGTGCCTAATGTGCGTAATTGCTGGGCACCGGAATGCTTTTATGATTATGAAGCAAAGCTTTATCGCATCATCTGGTCGTCTTCGGTGACGGAACCAAATGGCAGCGCTGACTGGAATCACCGCATCTGGAGTTGCACCACAGCCGACTTTAAGAGCTATACGCCTGCGCAATTATTTCTCGACCCTGGCTATAGTGTCATTGATGCCACGGTTATTCGCTTCCAGGGGCAATATCTGCTGGCCTTCAAGGATGAACGTGGTGAGAACCGCATCGGTACCAACTGGAAAGCGATGCGCGTTTGTTTTGCACCACACGCGGAGGGGCCGTGGACGGAAATCTCCGAACTTATCACGCCTTCTCTCACTGAAGGCCCTACCATGTTTCAACGAGAGGATCATTTAGTCATGATCTTCGACCACTTTATCGAAGACTATTTTGGAGCCATGCAAAGTGATGATGGCATTAACTGGCAATCTATTACGAATCAAATGCAATTTCCACCGGGGCCACGTCACGCCAGCGTGTTGGAAGTAACCGATGAGGTCGGACAGAATCTGATGAAACAGCTTGCTTAAATCCCACCGCGTGCTTTTCCTTTAAGCTGTTCCGAAGGCGCAAAGCCACGCCGCATCACCGATTCTGTAATCGTGCGGGGCACCAGGAATTGCAGCAGGTAGTCGGGGCCGCCCACTTTGGAACCAACGCCGGACATGCGGGCACCACCAAAGGGTTGGCGGTCTACCAGGGCACCTGTAATCTTGCGGTTGATATAGAGGTTGCCGACATGGAACTCGCGCCGCACTCGCTCAATGTTCTCTGGCGAGCGTGAGTAAAAGCCACCCGTCAAGGCGTAGGGAGTATTATCGGCAAGTTGCAGGGCATCATCCAAATCTTTAGCATAGCGCAGGGCGAGGACAGGGCCGAAGATTTCTTCCTGCCAGAGTTTGCCATTAGGTGGGCAGTCCGTAAAAACGGCGGCTGGCACATAATAGCCTGTGCTTTTGAAGGCATCGGGCAAAGGGGACTGGGCTAACAGTGCGCCTTCCTGAGAACCAATGCGGATATATTCCAGCACACGCTCTTGAGCCGCTTTATCTACTAACGGGCCGAGTGTGGTGGCGGGGTCTTGTGCCGGGCCGCTTTGAATGCTCTTGATAGCCTCCCTTAAACGAGCACAGAAAGGCTCGTAGGCTGAACCAATAATAATCGCCCGCGAACAAGCCGAGCATTTTTGGCCGGAGTAGCCAGTCATGGAAGCTAATACCCCCAATACGGCTTCATCTAAGTCGGCATCTTCATCTACAATAATGGCATTCTTGCCGCCTAACTCGGCAATGACACGTTTAATTTCCCGCTGCCCCGGCTGCACTTCGGCGGCACTCCTGATAATAGAAAGGCCAACCGCACGCGAGCCGGTGAAGGCAATTAAGGCCACGCGAGGATCATTGACGAGGGTTGGCCCGATAGCTTCGCCTTCGCCCGGCAAGAAGTTCGCAACGCCACCAGGCACTCCGGCAGCCGCTAATGCTTCCATCAAAAAATAGCCAGTGCGCGATGATTGCTCCGAAGGTTTAATAATGACGGGATTACCTGCCACCAGCGCGGCGACCGTCATGCCAGTGAGAATCGCTAAGGGAAAGTTCCACGGCGCGATAATCACCGCTGGCCCTCGTGCCTCATAGAAATACTCGTTCCATTCGCCTGGCATATTGCGCTCACGCGGCACGCTCAACCGCTCCATTTCGGCAGCGTAATATTCGCAGAAGTCAATCGCTTCGGCAACATCGGCATCGGCATCACGCCAGGGCTTACCAACTTCATAAACCTGCCAGGCATTAATTTTAAAACGGTAACGGCGAAACTCCTCCGCGACGCGGCGTAGTAATTCGGCACGCTCAGTTACCGGGGTATCACGCCACCCCGGAAAAGCATGTTGGGCTGCGGTGATGGCGCGAGTTGCTTGCTCGTTAGTGGCCCAAAAGACTTGTGCCGCCATACGTGCCGTTTGAGAGGGGTCTGAACGTGGCCAGAGTGTCGGCGATTCTTCTCTTTGTCCATCAATAACAATCGGGACGCTCTCCCCTAACCGCGCCTGCACCGACGCTAATGCCTGCTGCATCGCCTCTTGATTTTGCTGCAAAGCAAAATCGGTCACTGGCTCATTGCGAAATGTGTTAACCAGGTGCGAGTTTTCCGTTCCCGCAGTGTCCTGCACTTCCTCTGCATAAGATGCTTCAGGCGGACCTAATAACTGCTGGTCTGACAGATCATCTTGCTCGACATGGCGAATAAACGATTCATTTGAAGTGTTTTCCAACAAACGCCGCACGAGGTAGGCCATGCCGGGCAGCAATTCACCGAAAGGCACATAGACGCGCACTCGCTCACCCTGCCCGGCTAAGGCGCGGCCAATCGGCTCACCCATACCAAATAGGACTTGATACTCGACAGCGCGGGGCGGCAGTTCCAGAGCTTTGGCCACCGCCTGGGCATGGGCCGCCGAACGGACGTTATGCGTGGCGATTGCGGGGCGCAAGGTTTTCCAGTTGGTCAGTAAGAATTCTGTCAGCCGTTCATAGTTAGCATCGGTTTTGGCTTTATGCGCAAACACAGGAACCGGATAGCCGCGCTCTGCCGCCATAATGGTTTCATAATCCCAATAGGCCCCTTTCACCAGCCGCACCCACACCGGGGTGCCGCGTTGTTTCGTCCAGTTCAGCAACCGCTCTGCATCCTGGAACGCATCGCGCAGGTAAGCCTGTACTACGATACCCACATCCGCCCAATCACGAAATTCGTCTTCACATAAAATCTCTTCAAAAATCCGGTGTGTGATGTCTCGGAAATCATACTGCTCCATGTCGAAGTTGACAAAGACACCACGTTCACGGGCGAGGGTGAGGATAGGCCATAATCGCGCTTTGACGGCAGTTGCGGTGCTTTGTGCTGCCATCGGGTCGAAGCGTGCGTACAGGGAACTGAGCTTGACCGAAACATTGACGCGCGGCACGGAGCCAAAAGGCGCGGCATCCGTTTGAGGATTCGCGGGCCATTTTTCTGCAATTTCAGACAGTTCCCGGATGAGGTCGAGATATTTCTGTTGATAGGCCAGTGCCTCAGTCTCACTGGTGACGGCTTCACCCAGTAAGTCCAGTGAGAAGGCGAGGTTCTCGCCGCGCAAACGCTCTACGGCACTCGTAGCTAATTCGGCATTTTTGCCAGCGATAAAGCGCCGTGCCATCAGTGCTGTGCCCAGTTGAGCACTATCGGCTAAGAGCCATTCGGTCGCAGTGTGATGCCCTAAAAAAGACAACAGGCGACGCGTGCCAGGAGGCAATTTGACGCTCGGTTGATCCAGAAACTCTAACAAGTGATGCGCAATAGCATGAGGCGTTTTGAGGGCAGGCAGCACATCCACAAAACGGAAGAGTTGCACCTTGAGGGCTTCATCTCCCGTAGCCAGGCGCATCAGGCGGCTATAGAGCCAACCAGCACCCATGCGCCGCTCCTGCTGCCGCAGTTGAGCCAGCAACTCCTGACCATACTGCTGCGTTAGCCTTTCGATAGTTGGGATGCCCTCGATTTCGGCCATGAGCTTCATCCTGTCCAAATAGACTTCGACTTATAAAAGCTCAAATTACAAGCCAACGCTACTTTCGAGGGGAGGCATTCAAACCAGCCCAACAACTTTGCCAGCAAATGGGAACCAACAGGGAGAGACTTAATAACACCTACGAACCCGGAGCGTCAGCGACGGGCTTGCGTAGGAGCTATTGGAGACCCGGATTTTAGCCCGTCGCTCATGCTCCGGGTTCGTGAGGCTCCCGGCACCCTTTGGCTACTCTTCGCCATCCGGTTACAGACTGCTTAAATTGATAATGCCTTGCTTACTTACCTTCGACAGGCACTGAGCGCAGTAATTCTTCAACCAAACGTTCACTGGAGAAGCCGTTCATGCGTGTTTCCGGGTAGGCAATCAGGCGATGAGCCATAACCGCAACCGCAATCGCTTTGACATCATCGGGGGTTACATAATCACGGCCTCGTGTAATCGCATGGGCTTGCGACGTGCGGGTTAAGACTAAAGCCCCACGGGGACTAAGACCTAACAGAAGTTGACGGTGCTGACGGGTTGCCTGGGCCAGGCGCAGGACATAGTCGTATATCTCATCATGCACTGCCACCTGATGCACCAGTTTTTGCATCTCCTGAATTTCTGTCACATCCGTCACGCTTTGCAGGGTTTCAATGGGGTGATGCAGCCGTTGCTGCTTCATCAATTCCCTTTCCGCCACCGGCGAAGGATAGCCAATAGATAACCGCATGGCAAAGCGGTCGAGTTGGGACTCCGGTAAGGGATAGACACCCTCATACTCCGTCGGGTTCTGCGTGGCAATCACAAAAAATGGCTCTGGCAAGTGGTGCGTTTGCAAATCGGCAGTGACTTGCCCTTCTTCCATACATTCCAGCAAAGCTGATTGGGTTTTAGGGGAAGCGCGATTGATTTCATCCGCCAGTACCACATGCGCGAAAATCGGCCCTTCTCGAAACTTAAACTGGTTATCGGTCTGGTCGAAGACAACGGTGCCGGTTACATCAGAGGGCAGTAAGTCGGGGGTGAACTGAATCCGCTTGTAAGAAACGCCCAGACTGCGCGCTAAGCTTTTGGCCAGGGTAGTCTTACCCACACCAGGAATATCTTCCAGCAGGATGTGCCCACCAGCCAGCAAACCAATTAAACAGCCCTCAATAACATCCCGCTTGCCAACAATAACTTGCTCAATGTTATCAATCAGACGTTTGATAATGTGGGCGAACTGGTCGGCCTGCATAGGGGCCGCAGCTTTGAGGGGAGTGACTGGTACTGTAGCATCCACTGGATGCGCCTGGGCAACCATTACACTATTCCTTCCGCTAACAGTTTATGCCACTCCTGTTCCACATGGCTTTCCAGCATCTCTAATGAACCATTATTTTCTATCATCACAAGGGGGATCGCACCAATCAACTTTGCTTTTTGATCCAGTGGCGGCTGATTTTCTAATCGCTCACGGGCGGCACTTTCAGACAGGCCACGGTCTTGCATCAACCGCTGCCGTTGCACTTCTGGTAAGCACGTTACGCACCACACGGCATCACACTGCATAGCCTGGCCACTCTCAATTAACTTAACTGCTTCCAGGACAATGGGTGAAGCTGGCACTACCTCACGCACGGCCTTAATTTTCTGATCACGCAGCGCAGCCACGGCAGGATGAACCAAAGCTTCGAGGCGAAGTAAGGCGGTTCTATCTTTAAATACGACTGCCGCCACCTTTATGCGGTCTACGGTGCCTTCGGAGGTCAGTACTGATTCTGGGAAGAGTGCCGCCACACGGGTGGCAAACTCAGGATCAGCATAAAGCTCATGTACCAGTTTATCAGCATCTAACACCGTCGCCCCTAAGCCCGCCAGCATCCTGGACACCGTGCTCTTGCCACACGCAATATTTCCAGTGAGTCCTAAAATCATTGGTAGGTAGTAGAAAGTAGGTGGTAGATAGGAAAGGGGAAGTAGATGGGAGGGACTGTGATTCTTGCTTATCCAATTGTATTCGGCGTCTGCTTCCCTACCCACCACCTACTTTCTACTACCTAACACCATCCCCTCACGCAATCACTTTGTTTAACGGATATTCAATAATGCCAGTCGCGCCCTCACGGAGCAGTTGCGGGATGAGGTCGCGCACCCGGCTTTCATCGGCCACGATTTCTAGGGCCACCCAATCTTCATCATTGCTCAAGGGTGAAATCGTGGGGTTCTGCATGGCAGGGAGGAGGGCCAAAATGGGTTGCAACTTGGCACGCGGCGCATTCATTTTAAGGCCAACCTTGGCTTCGGCCTGCAATGCTCCCAACAGCAAAGTCGCCACGTTTTGCATCTTGACGCGCTTCCACTCATCGCGCCAGGCATCATGATTGGCTACAAATCGTGTCGTGGAAGACATCAACTCATCAATAATTTTCAGACCGTGAGCGCGCAAGGTTGAGCCGGTTTCTGTGCCTTCCACAATGGCATCCACTAAATCGGGCACTTTAACTTCGGTGGCACCCCAGGAAAATTCGACTTCAGCAGTCACCCCATGCTTTTCCAGATAGCGTTTAGTGACGTTAACTAGTTCAGTGGCAATGCGCTTGCCTTGTAAGTCGGCAGCCGAGTGAATCGGTGAATCTTGCGGTACCGCCAAAACCCAGCGGTACGGGCGCGAAGTCGCTTTCGAGTAAATCAATTCAGCGACTTCTTGCACATCGGCATTATTTTCCAGGACATTATCATAGCCTGTGATGCCGCAATCAATAACGCCATCCTGGACATAACGCGGAATTTCCTGCGCCCTTAAAAGCACAATTTGGAGTTGATCGTCATCCACAGAAGGAAAATAGGAACGCTCGCTGACATTGACGATCCACCCGGCACGACGCATCATCCGAATCGTTGCCTCTTGCAAGCTACCCTTGGGTAGAGCGATACTTAATTTATGTGGTTCTGACGCGGCGGAGATAGCCGATTTTACGCTGTTGGACACAGAAACAGTAACCTCTCTCAATTTCTTAACTTTTCTGACTTAAACTGTCTGTACGGTAGTGGACACTTATCCATATACTTATAGATATAAGCGGGTGTTCCGGCGCGTAGTTTAACAGTCGGCGCGTTTCCTGTGCCAAACAGATTGACAAGGTTGCGCGGTAATATCATAATTAAGAAACACTTTAGCGCCCAGACACCCTAAACGATAGGGTTTTCACCTCATATGGCTCTTTTCGGTAATAAATCAAAAGACCCGAATGGTTCTGCTGCCCCCGCTTCTGCGCCGGATGACTCCGGTAAGAAAGGGCGCGGTTTAAGCTTCGGACGTAAAAAAGATACGGCACCGGCTCCCACGACTCCAACTGCCCCGGCGACGGGCAATGGAGCCACGGCGGGGGGCATTGAAGATTTCTCGGACTTTTCAGAGGCCGCCCTCGCCACTCCTGATGCCGAAACTACGGGCAAAAAGGGCAAAGCAAAAAAGGCCAAAGCGCCAGCCCCCAAGAAAAAGCTTAAAAGCGGCACGGTCGTCGGGCTGAACGTTGGTAACGACTCGATCAAGGCCGTCGAACTCAAAATTAAAGGCGATGCCATTAGCGTTACGGCTATGGGTATGGTGCCTACGCCTGCGGAAAGCATCTCCAACGGCGTCGTGATGAGCGTTAGTTCGCTGGGGCACGCCATCCGTGACCTTTTCAAAGAGAGTGGCTTTAGCTCACACAAAGTGGTTTCTTCGGTGGCGGGCACCGGGGCCTTAGTGGTGCGCGTTATCGAAGTGCCCCAAATGGACGATAAAGAGTTGGCTAACAACATGAAGGTTGATGCCGACCGCTACATCCCCTTCCCGCCCTCAGAAGTTATTATGGACTTCAAGGCGTTGCGGGAATTGCCCACCGACCCGGCCTCCGGCAATATGGAAGTGTTACTGGCCGCAGCGCAGCGCGAGATCATTGATTTGCACATTAATGTGCTGCAAGACGCCAAGTTAGACGCTGGAGCCATTGATGTCGAGCCTCTGGCTGCCGCGCGCACTGTGGCATATAGTAGCGGCACAGCCGGGAACAACGGCACCGTTGATTATAATGATGTGTCAGCCATCTTGAATATAGGCGCGACGGGGACTGAGATTTCTGTCCTGCGTGGCGATATTCTGGTCTTCACCCGCGCTATTCCTATTGGCGGCCACGTTTTCACGCAGCAAATTGTGGATAATCTCGGCCTGCCGTGGCATGATGCGGAACGCCTGAAGTGTGATATGGGCGATGCCTTGCCACCCCATCCCACTGTCACCGCTGATATGCCAGGCAATATGGGTTATGGGGCGTCCGGGGCTGGCGCTACCGCCCCCACCGATGATTGGAGCGCATTTAATTCATTCGATGAAGAACCAGCCCCAACCACCGCTGCCGCCCCTGGAGGCGCTACCCCAGACACCTCCATCTTAGACGAAGAGTGGCCTACGCCCGCCGCCACAGATGGCGGAGCCGCGACCACCGGAACGACCCCCAGCAGCGGCAATGCCACAGCCGACCCCTTTGACTTAGATTTCTTTAGCCAGGGGCCGCGCAACGAAGACCCCAAAGAACAGCATGGGCAGAAGGAAGAGGAAGAGGAAGGAAAGCCGGTACAGTCTTTCGACTTTTCCAACTTTAGCCTGGATGAGCCTGCGCCTGCCACCCCGGCGCACCCAGCCAATGCTGTCGCAGCCGAGCCAAGTTCTACCACGACACCCGCAGCGGAGCCAGCCAAGCCGCCATCCTTTAATTTTTCCTTCCCAGAGGATGTGCCCACCGCTTCCACTGCGACGGTGCCCCCGGCCAGCACGCCTGAACCAGCCGGGGCCGAAGCCACACCAGCACCAGCACCACAAGTTTCATCTTTTTCAGGCTTTTCCTTTGATACGCCAGAGCCGGAGCCAGCCACTTCAACCCCGGCCCCCACGGAAGCCGGGCCACCTCTGGCCACTTCGCCCACGGCAGAAGCTGCCGGGCATATGGCAGAAATCCACCCGGCCAGTCCGTCCGCTTATGACATAAGTGATATTGAGGCTACAGGCGCGCACTCAGCCACAGCCGGTGCCGCGCCAGACCCGCTGACTGTAGGCGCTACTCCGATCCCGGCAGCCGATGACTTTGATATTGACAACCTGTTTAACGCTGGCCCCTCTACATCTACAACGGCGGCTCCAACTATTGATATTAGTGCGCCCACACCGGTCGCAGCCGCCCCAACCGATGACTTTGGAGCAGATTTCGATGACTTTGGCCTTGGCTTAACCGCCACTAATACGGGCGTAGTAGGAACGGGCAGTGATGCAGAAGCAGTTCACGCCATTATCCGACCCCTGTTAGAAGAGTTGGCGGGCGAGGTGCGCCGTTCGTTAGAGTATTATGCCTCGCGGTATCCTGATACGGTGGTGCGGCATGTGACACTCATTGGCGGGGGAGCCAAGCTCAAGAACATTGATGCTTTTTTCACTCAGATGTTGGGCATTCCTTCCACAGTCGGCAACCCAATGGCGCGTTTAACCGTGGATGCGCCCAAACTGACGCCGGGTTACGCGGATCAGAACGGGCCTATTTTTGCTGTGGCAGTGGGCTTAGCCTTGCGCGATGTTGTATAAATTCCGTTAAAATGGTTTAGAGTTACACACATCCCTTATGGCCATCACAATTGACTTACTCCCAGGTTATGTTGGACTAAAGCGTTGGTTTAAACGCCTCCTGGCGGCTTGCATTGTCTTAGTGGCAGCCGTGGCGGGCGTTTTGTTCGCCATTTACTACCATAATCAGCAGATTCTTCAAAAGTACAAGAATGATGCCGATGCCATTGAGCCTTACGCAGCCAAGGCAGAGACTGCCCAAGCGGCAGCGGCGGCGGCCACCAGCCAAGCGGCTCCGATGCAGACAGCCATAAACTTCATGTCAGACGCCAGCAAAACCGGGCCAGAGCGAGCGGCTCTTTTAAATCTGGTACGCTCCTATATTTATTACCAATCTAGAAGCGGCGCCATTGTCAACTCAATGGACCTTTCCGATGGCCAGAATCTTAAATTATCCGTCACGTTGCGCACGCCTGACGATTACTCGCGTTTCTTAACGAATTTACGGCGGGGAGCTAAAGAAAACAACGGCCCACTCTTCGATGGCCTGCCCACTGCCAGTGGTGTGCCCGGCTTCCCACCACCGCGTGAATCGTATTCTAATGGAGCCAATGGTCAGAATGGAGCGCAGGGTGGGCCTGGAGCTAGGGGTCAAGGGGCCGCTATTCTACCGGGTGAGCCGTTGATCATGGTATTACCACTGGGCGTTAATGCTCAGGGTAAACTGCTCCACCCGGTGCCAGCTTTGAACAATCCGCTCACGGGTTCTTCTTTATGGGCGGCGGGCGGTACTGGTGGCGGTAGCGGTGGCAGTGGCGGCTATCCCGGCAGCGGACGTTAGGCTTAAGCTGCGGCTTACTTAAGGCATAATCTACAATCAGGTCATCATCCGTTGATGATCTAAAGAACTTAATTGCCACTTTGTAATTGAAATACATTTGAAGCGAAAGGGGTTAGTAACTCTTGCAGGAAAGCACGATCAAGCGCAATATTATCATTCTGCTGGTAGTCACCTTCCTCCTCCTTGTCATCATGGCAGTGGCTTGGGGCTTCGCCCTGAATCGTCCACTGTTAGAGAATATCGCCAAGGAGCACGAACGCTATGACACGCGCAGTGCAGTAGCAGCCAAATTACCTCAGGCGCTGATTGACCAGACCAAAGCGGAACAGCAGAAGGTCTATGTGGCGAATCAACTTGCCTTCTTCCAGCAGCGCTATCGCCATCTCGACTTCGATTATGGCAGTGCCACCGATCCCAAAGAAGTCCAGGACTCGAAAAAGCTTCAGACCTGGCAACGCTACATGAATGAGTACTTTTCCAGTTATGGCTTATCACTGAAGAACGAGTTACTCAATGCCGCCGATGCGTCGGGGGTTTCCATTAATACCGCTATCAAGATTAGCCCGCCGCCCAAGGTGCCCGAAGAGTTGCCACCCACGCCCCCTGGTTTTTTGACGCCGATAGATTCAGCCGGTAATAACCTGGCTGTCACCATTGTAGGGACTTATCCCAGCATTATTGACTTCTTCAATCGCATCAACACTTCGTCCATTTTGATGGCTATCAGCCCGGTAAAATTGGAAGGTGCTTCGCCAGGCATTAAAGTGACTTTCACGGTAACGCCCTTCCTGGTGCAGACTGGCTCAGCCGTAAAAGTCTCGCCATCAGGCGGTGCCGCTCCCGTCGCAGCAGCGCCTCCCCCGGTTGCTGGTTCTGGTGGGGCCGGAAAAGAGGCTCCTCCAGCCGACGAACCTGATGTTAGTGTAAATCGTCCGAAATTTGGAGCTTCAAAGGGCAGTGGCGACTAGAAATAGGTTGCCGCTTAAAGACGTAACGCCTCACGCTTGGAAAAGAAATTGCACCTGTGTATTAGCACCGCGCGGAGATAAGACAAAGACTATTATGGCATCTCTTGGAGCAGATCAACAAAAAAAGCTTTACATCCTGCTTGGCTTAGCCGGGCTGTTGGGCATTGGGCTAATTATCGCCTTTCACCCCTTTGGGCGCTCCACGACCAGCACCGATGCAGGCGACACTTCCACTCCAGCAGTTACCACCAAGGCTGGAGGCGCAACAGGCGGCGGTAAAGCAGCATCGCCTGCCGCAGCAGGAAGCGGCAGTGGCGGCACGATTCCCGTTTCCAGTGGGGGCGGCACCACGCCAACTACAGCCGGTGCCGGAGTCGTTCCACTGGCTAAACCGAACACTCAGCTCATTTCAACCGAACGCTTCCGCGATGATCCTTTCATCCCGGAAATTATTCCACCCACGCCTGCGCCACCACCGCTACCAACGCCAACGCCAATACCACCAGCAGTTCCAGTTCCAGTTCCTGGTGGGATAGAAGTGCCTCCCGCAGATATACGCGGAGCGGTTTCGTCCGGTGCGCTATCGCATAGCCCGATTCTGATCAACTTACCACCCGTACGAATTTCACGGATGAATACGCCACCCATTAATCCCGACACGGCGGTGCCGCAAACTCGCCCGGGAGCGACTACAGCGGTGTTGCCCCGTTCACCCAACAAGCGCGTTTCGGGCGTCGTTATTGGCAATACCGTGCGGGCCTTGATCGAGATTTCTGATGGCGATCAAGTTGTAACCCGCGTAGTGCAACCCGGTGACGAGGTTGAGGGCATTAAAATCCTGCGCATTGAGCGCGTCCGCGAGGGCGACCGCAACGTTACACGCATGATTGTGCGAGAAGAAAACGAAGAGCGTGTGGTTGAGCTAAAAGCCTCGCCTAATCCCATTGGTGGCGGTGAGGGAGGGTCAGGCTACCCTGGCGGTGGTAGCGGTGGCGGTTATCCCGGTGGTGGCAGCAGTTCTATCGGTGGCTATCCTGGCGGCGGCAGCAGCTCTATAGGGGGTCGCCGAGGTGGTATAGTACCCCGGCCTCCTGGCTTCGGTTCTGCCGATTAAAGCTTGTAATGGAGTGCCTGTTCTGATAAAATTGAACCACTGCGGTTGTTAAGCATCTTTATATACGGGTTCTCGTAGTTTTACGAGAATTAAAATAACAGGCATGGTAGCTGTGCTCATGAATTAATGACATGTCTACCGCATCAGCTAGCCCAAGTGGGATGAAGTCCACGACCCTGGAGGGACAAAATGCAAGAGAATAGATTTATTAGAAAGAAGTCTACAGTAGCTGCCTTTGCCACGTTTGGCACCCTGCTCGCTACCGTGCCGACAGTAGCCCTGGCTCAAGCGGCAGCACCTGCTCCAGCGGCGGTAGTAGCGGCCCCTGCCGTAGCGGCTCCGGCAACAACAGCTCCGGCGGGAGCGGCGACAACAGCTCCGAGCGCGACTCTGGCCATACCTGTTCCGGCTGTAGCGATAGACGCCGCTGCCACAGCCGCTACGACTCAAGCGGCTGGCGATGCGACAGCAACCACAACGACAGAAGTTACTGCCGCACCAACAGCCAGATTATATGTCGAGTTGCGCGATTCATCATTGGCCGATGCGCTGGAGATGGTCTTCAAAGCGGCTGGCATACCTGCCGCGCTGATTGACCAGTCCGCGCAAGCCGTGAATATTGAGAGCATGACTTTTACCAACGCCCCCTGGGATTCGGTAGCGCGTCAATTGGCCAATAATTATGGTTTCCGCCTCCGGCGTAACGAAGCAGGCACCTATATTGTTGAGCCGCGCCCCGAACTGATGCAGCAGAATGGATATGGTAGCTCAGGCGGTTATCCCGGCAGTGGTGGCAGCTATCCTGGCAGTGGTGGTTCCGGCGGCTATGGCGGTGGTAGCGGTGGCTACGGCAGTGGTGGCTACGGCAGTGGTGGCTACGGCGGTGGTAGCGGTGGTTATAGTGGACGCGGCTACGGTAGTGGTGGCTATCCCGGTGGTGGCAGCAGCTCTATAGGAGGCGGTGGCTATCCTGGCAGTGGTGGTTCCGGCGGCTACGGCGGACGCAGCTACGGTGGGGGCAGTGGCGGTTATCCCGGTGGTGGCAGCAGCTCTATAGGAGGCGGAGGCGGCTATCCTGGTGGCGGTAGTGGTGGCTACGGTGGACGACGACGCTTCCAGCAGCAGACTCAATCCGCGCCCGCTCCTGGTCAGGAAAGTCCCGACCAAGTTCCACCCAATCCCTTTGCGGCTGCGCCTCAATCACCAGCCGTGCGCAATTATGTCAACCGTCAAGAAGCACCGGGTTTAGCAGGCGCACCTGGCGCTGAGGGTGGCGATACCGAAGAGAAGACCTACCACGTTCTCAAGGTCAACCACATTTATGTGGGTGGCATTGCCAACCTATTTGAAGACTCTGGCCAAGTGCTCACCGAGGACTTCCTCAAAGACGATACCAGCAGCATGGGTGGCGGTATGGGCGGCGGTATGATGGGTGGCATGGGCGGTATGGGCGGCGGCATGATGGGTGGCATGGGCGGTATGGGCGGCGGCATGATGGGCGGTATGGGTATGATGGGTGGTATGGGCGGCTTTGGCGGCGGCGGCTTCGGTGGCGGTATGGGCGGCTTTGGCGGCGGCGGCTTTGGTGGCGGTCGCGGTGGCTTTGGCTTCTAACTAATTGACAGATAAAGATAAAGATAGAGCGGCAATTCTGCCGCTCTATCTTACCCTTAAGGGCAGAATTTCAGGTCTAATCGTTCTGCTTTCTCTTTACAAAAGAATCTGTGCAAATTATCATAGGCGTAGGCTCTTTTTTGTAACCCGCGACTAGGCTTGATATACATACTCTGACCCAGGCGGCTTTACTTGCACAGTGGCATAAGGCAGTGTATGCTCTGACTAAGCCCCTGGATAAATGCTCAGTAGAGACACCACAAATATTCCGTTATATTATTAAGGACAATTCACATTACAACCAACAGAGATTTCAGGAAGGCGCTGACAAGGAGAGCTATGCGTTTCAGTTCAGACTCAGGCCCGTCTATACATGTGGCTAAACGGCTGATGGCCAATGGGGCTATCAGCTTTGGTACGGTTTGCGTGGTACTTAGTAGTATGGCCCAAATGGCGCAATCTCAAGCGGCCGCCATTGTTCCAGCGGACACTACAACCCCTCCAACGAGTGTGCCCTCGGCTAATGGTGCTAAAACAACATTACCTTTAGCAAATCCGGGCGCAAACTCTGTGCCAGCATCGGCTGCGTCAGCACCGGCTGCACCTGCCCCCTTAGCGTCTCCTGCTTTTGGGCTGATGCCGCAAGCCTCACCCACTTTACCTCAGGGCCAGGCTACTCTGGATTTGAAATTTGAGGATACGGCAGTGGCCGACATCGTTAAATTGATTTCTGAGCAGGGTAACGTGCAGATTATCATCAATGGCGATGTGAATGAAAAGCTCCAATACATTAACCTTAGCAATATCACGCCGGAGCAGGCGATTGAAAAAGTCGCACAGGCGGCGAATCTCACTTGGCGCAAATTAGAAGATAAGACCTACATTATTGCCAAGAACCTGCCCGATGCTCCCAAGCCAACCGGAATTATTCCGATAGACCCCTTACCAGCACCAGCACCGGGTGACCCTGGCGTCAGGGCCTATGCCCAGCCCAATCTGGACAATCTGCCTAAATTATTGCAGAACGATAGAACTGCTACTGATGAGCCGGAAGATGCGGCACGCTCCTATCAATACATCAAGATACGTAATGTATCGCCCCGTATGATGGCTTGGTGGATTGATCCAAGTCATAATCCTAAGCCGGTGGAAATCCAGCAATCGGAAGACAATGTGCGCCGCTTCTTCGACCATAGTATAGCTCAACCTGCTGTCGGTGCGGGTGCAGCCAGTATGTATGGAAGCCAATCCCTGGTGCCGCCGTTCCAATCTCCTTATGCTTCCGCCGGAAGTTTGGGCTCCGGTGACAATGGCGGCTGGAGCACGGGCGGCGGCTATGATCAGTTTGTAGAGCCTTATACTCAGGACAATGCCCAGTTCGGCTTCGGTGGCAACGGCGGCGGTTTTGGTAATAACGGTGGTGGTTTTGGTAATAATGGTGGTGGCCGTCGTGGTGGCCGTAATGGTCGCAATGGGGGCAACAACCGTAATGGTGGCAATCAGCGTGGCAACCGCAATGGTGGCGGGGGCGGCGGTAATGGTGGCGGTGGTTTGTTCGACCTACCCGAAGGCATAGATTCTATCGTAGCCGTTGACCCGCAGAACGCCCTCCTCGTCTATGGCACAACCGCCGGGTTGCAGCAGTTACAGACAATCATTAACTACCTCGATTTGCCGTTGCGCCAGGTGGAAATCGAGGCGCAATTTGTGGATGTGGCCGTGACCGACACCAATCTTTTCGGTATTGATTTTAGCTCTGGCAACGGAGCATTGACTTTAAGCCAATCAGTCAACCCCGCGAACCCACCTTCTGGTACTCTCGTGGCTGGCTTTGTTCGCAACAATTTCCGTCTCACTTTAAATGCGTTACTTTCGACCAGCCGGGCCAAAGTGGTAACTGCGCCCAGGGTTACAGCCATTAATAACCTAACGGCACAGTTGGTTTCGTCAACGCTTACGCCAGTAGTCACCACTAACACAGTGTCTGGAATTGGTGGACAGGTTGGCACCGGCCAGAACATAACTTATGTGCCCGCGTCCACTGTATTGTTCGTCACTCCAACCATTAACAATGACGATACTATTACGGTGCGGATGCGGCCTCAGATTCAAAGTACTTCCAACCCATTGCCAGGCACTAACGCGCCCTTTATCTCAACCCAGTCTGTGGATACCACGGCTATCGTTCATGATGGCGACACTATCGCACTGGGTGGTTTACGCACCAAAAACATCACTGTTGGGGGCACCCGCGTTCCGGTTCTCTCCAGCATTCCGTTCCTCGGAAAATTGTTCAGAACCAACAATAATAATGATACCGAGCGCGAGCTAATTATCTTCCTGACGGCGAAGATTGTGCGCCGTGCGGATGATGATCTCCAGATTCCGAACACGTAGGATTCTAGAAGTAGAGTTTAAAAGCGGCAACACGGTTATCGTGCTGCCGCTTTTTTCACCTCAAAAGGCTGAGTCACCGCCGCGTCTCTGCTACACTTAGAACAGAACTCGGTAAGGATTCTATTAGCCGCAAGAGAACTGATCGAAGTGATGAACGTCACTTCTCATGATAAGCCGAATTCAGGATATAAGCCCCAACTTATATCGTGGCCCCTCTTAGCTCTTTTATTAACAGTGTGCAGCGGCACGCTGACAACAGGTTACCGAGTAGGAAGGAAGCTGTTATGTTGCGGATGACTGTTGAAGGGGTTGGGTTTGACCACCACCGACAAACGGTAGTCGTGCTCAAGGATTGGGAAGGGCGTAAGCTGCTACTCATCTGGATTGGGCCAAATGAAGCTCGCTCCATTGCCTTAGAGTTAGAAGGTGCTCAACCCTCACGCCCTCTTTCCCATGATTTAGTTTTAAGCTGTCTTCAAGCCGCTGGTGGCCGGGTGGCCCGCGTCGTTATCAACGACCTGCAAGAGGGCACCTTTTATGCGACCATAGACATTGATACACCACGCGGCATTATGCATATTGATTCCCGACCCTCCGATGCCATAGCGGTAGCGGTGCGCGCCAAGTGCCCGGTTTTTGTGGATGGTGGCGCACTGGATGCTCTGATCGAGATGAATGATATTATCTCGGAGTCTGGTGCTTCCGGTGACGAGATCGAGGAAGAGCCAGGCAGCAACCAAATCTTACCGTTAGAGGCTGGCGAAGGCAGTTTGCGCTCGCTGCCCCCGGCGGCTGATCCTCAGATGGAAGAAGAGATTGCTCGCTTTAAAAGGCTAATCGGGGAGTTGGATATGTCGGAATGAATCAATTCACTACAAAGACACGAAGGGCACAAAGAATTTTAAAATATCATAGGACGCAAAACTGCGTTACACTATGCTGCGCAACGCAAGCTTTCGCTATTAAATCAGGTTGCTACCTTTGCAGTTTGTCATTTCGAGCGCAGTGACCATCGGAACCGGAGTCGAGAAATCTTGCTGTTGCATATAATGCATACACTCTAAGGATTCCTCGACTGCGCTTTGCTCCGCTCGGAATGGCACTACTACTCATGAGTTGCAACGTAGATTAAACAATAGCGTTCAAATAGCGCAGAAATTGGCGTTGCCGTCAAATAGCGCAGAAATTGGCGTTGCCGTAGGCATAGCGTCCCATTAAAATCCTGTTTCCCGTTGCGCAGGGACAGGCCGATACGTTAAGATGCAAGCCATCCTAAAACCTGAAATCACTTTGCAAGGAGAATAGTCATGGCACAGAAAGAAGTAGGCATTGGCTTGATTGGTTATGCCTTTATGGGCAAAACCCATAGCAATGCCTACCGACAGGTGGCACGCTTTTTCAATCCCGAAGTTAAACCGATATTGCGTGCAATCTGCGGGCGTAACGAGCAGAATGTCAAGCGTGCGGCGGATCAATTTGGCTGGGAAAGCTACGAAACCGATTATCGCCGCCTCTTAGAGCGCAAAGACATTGACATCATTGATGTCTCCTCACCAGGTAACGAACACCTGCCGATGGCGATTGCCGCCGCGCAAGCTGGCAAAACCGTGTTCTGCGAAAAGCCGTTGGGCAACTCTTTCGACGAAGCAAAGCAAATGCTTGACGCGGTTGAAAAAGCTAAAGTCGTCAACATGGTCTGCTTCAATTATCGCCGTGTGCCAGCAGTGGCCCTTGCCAAGCGCATGATCGAGAATGGCGACCTCGGACGCATCTATCATTTCCGCGCCCGCTATCTCCAAGACTGGATTGCCGACCCCAATTTTCCTCTCGTGTGGCGGCTGCAAAAAGAGATTGCGGGTTCGGGCACCCTGGGCGATATTGGCGCACATATTCTCGATTTATCGGCGTATTTAGTGGGCAAGTTGACTGAGGTCTGCAGCATGACGGAAACGTTTGTGAAGCAGCGTCCCTTACAGGCCACCTCGACGGGCACAGAAGGCTTAAATGCGCAGGCATCCAGTGAAATGGGCGAAGTGACGGTAGATGATGCCGCAGCTTTCATCGGACGCTTTGAGAACGGCGCGATGGGTGTCTTCGAGGCCACGCGCTTTGCCCCCGGACGGCGCAACTTCAATACCTTTGAAATTAACGGCGAAAAGGGTTCAGTCGCCTTCAACTTTGAGCGGATGAATGAACTGGAATACTTCAACGCCCAAGACCCCACAGATCGCCAGGGCTTCCGCACCATCAATGTCAACGAAAATGATCAGCCGTATTCTGGCATCTACTGGCCAGCGGGACACATCATCGGCTATGAGCATTCGTTTATCAATACGGTTTACGACCTGCTACAAGGCCATGCTCAGGGCAAGAGCCCGCACCCTGATTTCCGTGACGGGGCTTACAACAACGGAGTCCTTGACACAGTCGTGAAAGCATCCGAGTCCAGGAAATGGGAAGCCGTCCCACAGGTGTAATCCAAGGACATCACCAGCACCATCTAAGAACCTATAATAAAATGAGCTAACCTGTGTCATAGGAGCCACCCGTCATGTTGAGCGCAGCGAAACATCTCGTGCCCCTTAGTCCGAGTGAGTGTCATGCACGAGATGTTTCGCTGCGCTCAACATGACGTAACTCTCATGCTCGTTCTCTTCTCATTTTGAAGGTGTCTTAACTAAGAAAGCACCTGGGCGAGAATGCCCAGGTGCTTTCTGTTTTTGCTAGCGATAATTTAATGATGCCCTGCTAATCTTGCATTGAATGCGCAAGTTTCTGACAATTTGCGTTGTTAATGCAGCGTTTAGTAAAAAATTGCACTTTTCAGGGGGTCATAATGGCTAAAGCTTTTACAATTTTGCACCGCATCCTACCAGAGAATAGTCAGTGCTACCGTCGCCTCATGGTGTTGGCTGCGATTGCTCTGCTGTCCGCGTTTTATGGCCGCTACTCCCTGCGCGCCGACAACAGCATTGCCACTCCACCACCGGAGATTAAAGCCATTATGGACAAAGCGGCTCGTGGCACTCCGCCGACGCAAGAGGAGCAGAGGAAACTTCAGGAGTGGCAGAATCGCGTCGTGCAACGGGTGCGCAATGGGGACACCGGACTGCAACCTGATTTGAGCGGCGCGCAAAAGGTTGGTATTACCGTGCCACCGGATATTCAGCAATTCTTGATAAAGCGGCTAACGGCCAGGCTCCCTCAGCGCAAGAGCAGCAGCAATTGCAACAGTGGCAACAACGAGCTAAAGCGCAGGCGCAGAAAGTGCGCGGCTCGAATAACTCCGGCAATCGCAACGGCAACAACTCTCGCAATGCTAATCAAGGGCCTGATAGGGACGGCATGATTCCCTGCGAGGCGACGGTGCATGTCATCTTTTCACGGCAGCGCACCTCGCAATCACCGGGCGGCAAAAGCGTCTCCGAACAAGAGCGGGGCAGTTATGATGTCAGCCAAGGGCTATTCATGAGAGTGGCTGCTGATGACGGCACGGGCGACTATAATCTTACCGTTGTCACCGGGTATCAAGCTCATCCGCAAGCGTCGTGTTTCACTTTTCTGCCTGATGCGAACAACATGGGACCGGGTCACAGTTCCGGTCATTTCCAGGTGCAACGTGTCACTCAGGAGATAGATCAATTGGGGCAGACCACACGGGAGTTAGAAGCGCATGTTAATAACGGCGCGGGTATGGTTAGCTTGCTTCAACTTTATACAACGGGACACGGCGACAATCTTTATCCCTTTGGCACCGCTGTGGTTATCGGCACCCTCGAAGGCAAGATCAAAGGCCACACTCACGGTGTAGATGAGTTGGGCCAGAAAGTCAACCGTGACTTGCCCGAAGAAGAAGCGCAGGGACATTATGATCTGGATAAACGCCCCAGCCCGTGGGCGATGGAGCAGCAGCAGCCGAATGCGCTTGGCCAACCGTCGCACGCTTCGGCGCTGCGCCTTTCTTACAAGGCGCTGCACGAGCTTTTAGCTGCGGGCAAGAGCGGCGTGGTGCGCGGCTCCGAAGATTTCCATTACAAAGATGGCGAGGATTATCAAGTCACCGGATCAAGTACCTTAACGCTCACGATTCGCCCACCTAAGTTCGAGGCGATTATCAAGCCAGTCAGCATGGACTTATATAACAAGTGGCTACCGGAAGGCCGGGAACTCAGCGGACAGCAAAAAGGCGCGCACAAAGCGCGCATCAGTTTCACCACGATTCTGCGCGACAAGAACACTAAGAAGGAAATCACCACTCTCAGATACAAAACGAAGTACAACCTGCGCGACGTTTCCAAAGAGCCGGGCTGGTGTGGCAACTACCCTCCTAAAGACAAGGGCGAAGCAGACGACTGGGACAAACCGGATTTGCAGTTCGACAAGCAAGGGCAGCCGGAGAATTCGGACGTGCAAAACGACGGGCAGCAATTAACGACCGAAATGGGGCGCGGCGGCAGTGCAGTCACGGTGACTTCATGGGATGCTGGCGCCTACGGCAAGCTGCAAGCCGAAGTCACCATAGACAACGGCCCCACGCTCGAAGCCAAATCTGATGACGAATTCAAAGGCGCGGATGCACTGGATATCCCGCGCGACGACAACCAGAACGACATCGCCGACTACTGGGAAAGAGCAATGGCATTTACTCCAACAACTATCCCGCCAACTGGGACGAGGAGAACAATCCTGATGGCGATCCTCTGGGAAGGCACGCTGGCGATAAGACACTCAAAGGCGACGGCTTAACGCTTTATGAAGAGTATCGCGGCATGGTCATCGAAGTACCCGGTAGCGGCGGCAATGCGCCTGAAGCGCAATGGCACCGGCTCGACCCGCAGGAAAAGGAACTCTTCGTGTATATTCCGGCGGGTCAGGCATCGCGCAATTTTTTCATCAAGGGCGCGATGCTGCATCAAAGCGTCTCCGGCATGAAGGTGTACATCATTCACGATGAGGACGGCATCAAAATGGAGTCCAGCGGCGGGCCGAATCCACACCCACATCTCGACTACAACTCCAACCCGGATGACCGCCAGCACTTTGCCCGGCCGCAGTACGCCATCATGATTAAAGACCTGAATGGCCCGGCTAACTTCAAAAATAACGATCCTGAGCAAGGTCGCTCCTACGGCAATAACGTCAATTGTGACGGCAGTGAAGAGCATAACCCTGCCGCGCCAGAGGACTTAGCCTACATCAGAGTGCAACGCGCCAATATCAATGCCTTCATAGATGATTGGATCGCGCTGATGAGGAATCCTAATCTTGGCCCCTGGACGCAGAAATGGTTAGAGGCACATAACTGGACAGCACAAAAGGTGATTGACCGCTTGGAGAATAAACCGGAAAACTATGCCTATCGAGGCAAGCTGATTCAGCAGTTCATCGTTTTTACCGTGTTGCATGAAATGCGGCATTCCGTTGGCGGCTATCATCATGAACCGGAAGATGATGGCGGTGATGACACTTGTCCCATGTTCTACCGGGCCAAGAAAGGCTCGAACTACAATCTGCCTTTTCTCACCGGATTATGGGACCCTTCGAGTAATGCTCTGCACCGCGTTCCTGGCAGCAAAGACCCTAACGATCCGTTTGACACCAGTTGGTCGCCCAACAACGAGAAGCAAGTACCGTGGCACTTCTGCGGCCACGATGAAGGTGACTCAATAACACACGGTTCCGGCGGTTGCCCTCGCTTGCATAAAAGGTAGAAAATGATAACTTCAAAATTTCGAGCGCAGCAACCCGAACTTGAGCAAACTTGAACCTATAGGAACGAAAACGAAGACAAATTTCAAGAGCAGCATCGGTGTTATGCTGAGAGTCCTTGCACTACCGATAAGGCGGCAACCAGACACCCTTGGAAATATTGCGCAGAATGTCTGGATAAACTTTACCTGCACGAGTAACTTTTCAGTTGTCCCGCATACAGTCAAGCTGTCAGAAAGTCATAGAGGAACAATCTTATGCACCCGTGCATCAACGAATTTTCTTTGGGCAACTATCTGTATCCTGAAATGACCCGCGATTTGTGGTAGTACTCAAGTCATGCAAATCTATCTTAACGGTGAACTGGTGCCCAAAGAAAAAGCTACGGTTTCCGTGTTTGACCACGGTTTCCTGTATGGCGATGGCGTCTTTGAGGGTATCCGCGTCTATAACCGCCGCATCTTCCGCCACGACGCACACTTGTTGCGGCTTTATCGTTCGGCCAAAGCCATCATGCTCGATATTCCGCTTTCCATGCAGGAGATGAAGCGTGCAGTGGAGCAAACGGTAGCAGCGAACAAACTGGAAAACGGTTACATTCGCCTCATTGTGTCACGCGGCCCAGGTGATTTAGGTCTTGACCCGCGCAAGTGCCCGAAACCGACGGTCATCATCATCGCTGATGCGATTAAACTCTATCCGCCTGAAGTTTATGAGCAGGGCATGGAAGTCATTACTGCGGCCACACGGCGTTCGCGGCCTGATGTGCTCAATCCGGCAATCAAGTCGCTGAACTATCTCAACAACATTCTGGCGAAAATCGAGTGCATCCGGGCGGGTGTGCCAGAGTGTGTTATGCTCAATGACCAGGGCTTAGTCGCTGAATGTTCGGGGGATAATATCTTTATCTATATCCGCGATTTTCGGGGTAAGGCCGAGTTGCGCACCCCGCCTGTTTCGGCAGGCAGCCTGGAAGGTATTACCCGCGACGCGGTGATGCAAATCGCCGACGAATTAAGTATTCCTTGCGTTGAGCGGGATATAGCACTTTTTGATATTTACGCTGCGGATGAAGCCTTTCTCACTGGCACAGCAGCGGAAGTTGTGCCCATGACCAAACTGGATAATCGGGAAATCGGCAACGGTAAACCCGGCGAACTGACCTGGCGCATTATTCAGCGTTACCGCGAACTGACACAAAGTGAAGGCGAAGCACTGTTTTAAATCTCTTTGAGGTGATGCCATGATGAACCGCAATAACGACTACGATATTCAGATCGCACCGCGCCCCGTCACAACGGAAGAGGCGGATGTTCGCTGCACCATGACTTCCAAAATCTGGCGTTATGCGACTGGAATGCTGGCCTTGTGTATTCCGCTCATGGCGGTTAGCAGCCATCCTTCTTCGGGAGGCCCAGCTATTCTTCTGCCCCTGGCGGTGATTGCAGGGGCCACCGGCAGTACAGCCCTCGTCTGGGTCTTTGGTAGTCGGTCTGTAACTTCACACTCCCTCCCCTCGCCAAATGAACAACAGCAGCTTAATCAACTCAAGCAAATGGATGAACGATTAAGCAATCTCGAAACGATTTCCAATTACGAGCGTCTGGCATTTCAGGAACAGATGCGGCGTCAACCAGAAACAACACGCGCCCCAGATTATGGCATTGACCCCCACCCCTACACCTCTGCTCCCCTACGCTCTGGAGTAAAGTAGACTTCTTGCTATGGCCAATGTTTTATGTGATGTGTGCGGTGAACAGGCCGCAACGGTCTTTGTCACCAAAATCGTTAATAATGAGACAACGCGCCAGCGTCTTTGTGAAAGCTGTGCGCGTCACCGCGCCACCACCGAAGGCTGGATGCAGCATCTTTTGCAAGATTCCGGTCATCTCGACACGGCACAAACCGATGACATCATGAGCTTTCTGGAACATACGGACGCGGCCTTAGAAGCGTTTATGGATCAGGATGGCTCGGCTGAAGCTGAGTTTGAGTTGCCATCATCCACCATTTTCAATTTCGGCGGGTTTCCAGCCGATGAAGACCTGGTGGATGAAATGGAAGAGGCCGAGATGGAAGAAGACCTCCGTGCAGACGATTTTGATGCGGTTAACGAAGCTCTGGAAGCAGACCAGCACCAACTCTTTCCCCATGACCATACCCTGCGCCCCATTCCCACCGTCCGTTGCTCCAAGTGCTCCACGACCTGGGATCGTTTGCGCCAGGATGGGCGCGTTGGCTGCTCCCATTGCTATATCGTCTTCGAGGAGCAGCTACGGGATGTGATGAACCGCGTGCAACGGGCGGCAGAACACACTGGCAAGCACCCGCGCACGGCAGAAAAACGTCGCCGTCGTCTGGAGCATCTGCGTGCCCGGCGCGATCATCGCCTGGAAATGCTCAATCGCCGCTTGCAAGAGGCCGTCGCGGCGGAGAAATATGAGGATGCGGCGAAGCTGCGCGATAAAATCAAAATTGTCGCCTCAACTATTGTGAGTGGGGAGTGACCGTGGCTACTAATTACCCTACCCCACCCCTTTTGTTATCGTGCTTTGAGCGCACCGCCAAATGGATGCGGCGCGGCGGGCGTGAAAACGATATTGTTATTTCTTCGCGGGTGCGCCTAGCGCGCAACCTGCGTCGCTACGAGTTTCCGCATCGCGCTTCCGCACCCGATTTATTAACCATACGCCATCGCACCTTTCAGGCTTTGCACGCCGCCGGAGAAAGCAGTGGCTTAACCGATTTACGCCTGTTGCCTTTCGAGGAATTCACCGGCTGGGAACGCCAAAGCCTGGTAGATCGCCATCTTAGCTCGCGGGAGCACATCACTGAAGAAATTGGGCGTGGCGTGGCTGCCGTGGCGGATGCTTCGCTTTCCGCCTTAGTGAACGAAGAAGACCATATCCGCTTGCAAAGCCTGCTACCCGGTCTACAACTCGATACGGCTTATAGCCTGGTAGATAAGTTAGACGACGCGGTGGAAAGCTTTTTTGACCAGCGCGGCGGTTATGCCTATTCCAATGTCTTTGGTTATTTAACGGCTTGTCCCACCAATGCTGGCACCGGGATGCGCGCTTCGGTCATGCTGCATCTGCCTGCCCTGGAAATCACTGGCAAGATTGATAAAGCCCGCAATTGGGCCGATGACAACAAGCTCACTCTACGCGGCACATTTGGCGAAGGCTCTAAAATCTGGGGGCATCTGCATCAGCTTTCCAATCAATTGACATTAGGCACCGATGAAGTCGAAATCCTCTTAGATGCCGAAAACGCCACCCGTGAACTCTGCACAATGGAACGCCAGGCCCGTCTCTCCTTGCAGGGCAAATGGGCCGATGAGACCCGTGACCGTGTTGGCCGCGCTTATGGCACGTTGCGCTATGCACGTCGCATCAGTTGCCGCGAGGCGACCGATTGCCTGTCTTATCTGCGCCTGGGGCACGAATTAAACTGGCTCAAGGGACTCACCCGCCAGCGATTTAATGAACTTATCGTGTGGATTCGTCCCGCCTACCTGCAAGTGCTGCATGGCCGCTCTATTAGCAGTGAGGAGCGCGATAAATTGCGCATGGAACTGCTGCGTCCCCACATCAATCGCGTGCGTTTAGACAGTTCTTTTAACGGTACCCCGGCCCGCACACCGTCTGCTGCGCCCAATCCTGAAACCGTTAAGCAGGAAGACATCGCATAGCAGTTTAGGAATGGGACGCAAAACTCCGTTACGCTAGGCTGCGCAGCGCAAGCTGACGCTATTTGGTTAAAGAATAGCGTTTAAATGGCACATGTAATTAGCGTAGCGAAGCTTGGCGTCCCATTGATGGAACATCGTTTGCTCACCTATCGCCTGCTGTAAGATGGTACCCACTATTTCCTCAAGGAGAAAATTATGGCAGACGTAAAGATAACAGCCTTAAAGAACGGGCCGCTTTTAGTGCAGGGACAGATCGAATTGTTAGGCCCAGATGGTAAATCCATCCCCACCGAAGCAGGCAAGACGGTTGCTTTGTGTCGTTGTGGTGCATCCACCGAAAAGCCTTTCTGTGATGGCACGCACTCTAAGATCGGTTTCCAGGCCGCCGCCGAAGCCGTGCCGGACAGCGAAGAATAAACCATTGCGGATTACGGATTGCAGATTGCGGATTATTGAGTGAGCCATTCGGATTAGCTTGGACTTGATGATTAGACAATCCGCAATCCGCAATCCACAATCTGCAATTCTATGCTTTTAGCCTTTAACATCGGCAATACCACTATCTCGGTTGGCGTCTTTAACGGCCCTGACCTAGCGGCGCAATGGCGGCTCTCGACCCATCATGAGCGCACGGCGGATGAGTTGGCAGCTTTCCTCAAAGTCGCTTTTGACGCGCATGGCTATCGCTTCAAAGATATTGATGGGGTGGCAATCTCCTCGGTGGTGCCGCCCCTCACCTTACAGGCCAGTTTGCTGTCGAATCAATACTTTCATATCACTCCCGTGGTAGTCGGGCCAAAATTGGATATTGGCTTGGTCAACGACTACGAGAATCCGCATGAAGTTGGTGCGGATCGGTTAGTCAATGGCCTGGCAGCCTGGAAGAAATTCAAAACGGCGGTCGTAGTGGTAGATTCCGGCACCGCCACGACCGTAGACGTAGTAACCAAGGATGGACACTTCCTGGGCGGCGCAATTGCCCCCGGCTTGCGCATCTCCACGGAAGCCCTTTTTATGGCCGCCGCACGTCTGCCGCGTGTCGAAGTCGCCATGCCCGAACAGGCTATCGGGCGTAACACAGTGGCCGCCATGCAGTCGGGCATCTTTTTTGGCTATGCAGGTCTGGTGAAAGAACTCATCACGCGCTGCACTCAGGAACTCAAGAGCCAGGGCAGCAACGATCCCGTCACGGTTGTCGCTACTGGAGGTTTAGCCGAAATGATAGCCCCCTTGGTATCAACCATCCAGCACGTCGAGCCACAATTAACCCTGGATGGACTGCGCTTAATCTGGGATCATGCTACCAGCGAACCCAGCACAACCATAGAGACTCAGTAAGCAAAGTGCCTCTGTTATACTATGTGGTCATGAATTCGACCCATAGTTTCCCAGGAGGCTCTCATGCAAAAAGCAACATTTCTGGTAGCAGCGACGGCTCTTGTCGTGGCCTTAGTCGCTCTTTTTCGCCCCACCTTTCCCGGTGCCTTCGCTGCCCCACCCGCCAACCCGCTGTTACGCGATGCATGGCATAGCGAACGCCAGTATCCGCCCCTAGTCTTTAACAGTAAGGCGTGGTTAGATTGCGCCATCTCATCCACCCAGAATGGTCGCCAGGTCATGACCACGACTTCCGGCCAGGGCTTCTCTTTCAGCACGGCCATGCTGCCCATTAAAGATGGTAAGGTGAAATTGAAGGCACCAGGAATGATGTATAAGTTCAACGCTTTCCCGACAACGGCGATTCCGGCTCGCTTCACGGGCTTAGGCGAAGGCACCATTACCGAAATGAAAGCCGAGGTTGAAGTGGATGTAAAACGCTTCCAGCAACCAGGCGGGCCGGGAACCAATATCCTCTTCCATGCTTCTGATATAAACCCGGATGCCGCTTATGTGGAATTTACGGGTGTCTGGGTGCGGCAGAACGACCATAAGCGGTTCCCGTTTCGCGTGCTTTTCGGCAGCGTCTCCGATGGTGGCGGTAATGTCAGACCAGGCGGGCCGGGGCCAGATACGAATATTATGTCGAAACGAGTGGAATTGGGCAGCCCCAGGCAACCCGCTACAGTCACCACCGCCCTCTATGAAGCCGAAGAGGACGTGCCAGTGCTGGGGAAACAGGGATAAGCCCTCACCCCCACCTCTTCAACACAAAGCACACAAAGCAAGCACAAAGAACACAAAATGAACCAAGAAACGATACCCTATTGCACTATTCTCTCCCCTTCTGTGCCCTTTGTGTAATCTTGGTGTTCTTTGTGTTGAATTGAGAGAAGTGGAGAAGAAGGCCGAGACTGAAACTTGATAAACTGTCTTTTGATCGTATGAATATCGCAAACTTTCATTTTGAACCGAATTTAACGCTCGCGCCGATGGCGGGCGTGACCTCAGCACCCTTTCGCCTGTTGTGCCGACGCTATGGCGCGGGTATGTCGTGGAGTGAACTGGTCTCCTCCAATGCCCTGGTGATGGGCGGCGAAAAGTCGCAGGAGAAGTCGCATCAGCTCGCCTGGTTTAGCGAAGAGGAGCGCCCGGTGGCGCTGCAAATCTTTGGCGCCGACCCGGCGATTATGCGCGAAGCGGCCTCCATGATGGC
Organism: Abditibacteriaceae bacterium; assembly: GCA_019239895.1. Taxonomy (GTDB): domain Bacteria; phylum Armatimonadota; class Abditibacteriia; order Abditibacteriales; family Abditibacteriaceae; genus JAFAZH01. The sequence continues at coordinate 136,756 of JAFAZH010000045.1, forward strand.
CGAAACCAAGCCGGACGCCATTGACATCAATATGGGCTGCTCCGTGCCTAAAATCGCCCGCTGTGGCGCGGGCTGTATCTTGTTGCGCACGCCCGACTTAGCCCAGGCGGTTATCGCCGCCACGGTTGAAGGAGCCGCACGGCATGGCGTGCCCGTGACCGTCAAAATGCGCGCCGGGTGGGATAGTCAGAACATCACGGCACCCGAAGTTGCTAAACGCGCTCAGGATGTCGGGGCTTCGGCGGTCTCGGTGCATCCGCGCACGGCCAAGCAAGCCTTTACAGGCCACTCGGATTGGTCGGTCATCCGCCGCGTCAAGGAGGCCGTAGATATTCCGGTTATCGGCTGTGGCGACATCAAAAATGGAGCCGACGCCCGTCAAATGCTGGATGAAACCGGCTGCGATGCCGTCATGGTCGGACGCGCCGCCCAGGGCAACCCGTTCCTGTTCGCCAGCATTGCCCAGTATCTCAAAGATGGTACCGAAGCCGAAGAGCCATACCACCAGGAAAAAATTGATACCGCCCTCTGGCACGCCCAGGAGTTGAGCAACCTGCGCGGCGAGCACACCGCCATGAACGAAATGCGCCGCCACGCCGCCTGGTACACCAAAGGAATGCCTGAATCCTCACGCCTGCGCGACCGCCTCTGCCGCGTCTCCAGTCTGATGGAGTTAGAAGACATCCTCGCCGAATGCCTCGCCATCGCCAACCAATACGCCGAAGCTTCTCAAGCCTGGGCACTGGCTCATGTGAATTAAACATCGTTTATCGGTGGACTAAATTCTAAGCTTTGGTTCTCATTTCTGACACAACCTTTTCAATGCCTTCGGAAACATTGCGCCAAGCTGTATCTTTATCGTCCCAGGTGGTCACGGCTTTGCCATCTTTTGGTAGGGCTTGCAGTTTGGCAAATGGTGCGATTCGCCAATTAACATCTCTTACAACAATCGGGATGACTCGTGCTTCTTTGTTCTGATGTCGCTCTAAAGCACGAGTCATTTCCTTGTCGTAACAATAATCAGATGCCATGAAGTCTGAACTCACAAGTAACAATATAATGTCTGCGCGTTCCAGGTTTTCATCAATTCTTTGCTTCCAATCATCACCTGCATCAATATTTCGGTCATGCCAAGTCGTTATCCACCCTTGACGTTGCAGCAGTTTTAGATGCGTCTCTAATTCATTGCGCAGAGTTTCATCTTTGTGGGAATAGCTATAAAAAACTCTCACCGCTTGCTCTTGCTGATTCATAATCCTGTCCTTTTGGCGCGTCCCGTCTAAATCCACACCGTTCAGTAATTGAAAAACTCCCAGTTCAATGACTTTATTATCTACTACTTCTGCAAAAGACCTTACTCCATTCTCTTCCATGACCTGTAATTTCTTATAAGGAATGACCAGTCGCGGATAGCCAGGCACAGGAACCATTTCTTGTGGCTGCAAATTGCGAATATCGCTATGGATTCGCTCAAAATCTGAACGGATAATAGCCAATAAACGGCGACGGCCTAATGCCGGGCCAGAAACAGAGATGAATACCTTTTTATCTTGTGCATCAGCCTTGACCAGTGCAAGGTTACCTTCAAATTTGAGAATTACTCCGCTTCGCCAACGTGGTTGCCCCTCGCTCAACACATGAGTTCGCACTATAAAGCGTGGTAAGAGACCTTCCGGGACTATAGGATATTGATATTGGAAATTCAGGCAATCTTCCGGCTTGAAGTCTCCAGCTTCTGGGGCTTCTTGCTTATCTAAGAGTTCTGGAATTAGATAATGTGTCTCTTCATCGGGAAAGCTGAAACAAAGCTCGAACTTCTTCATCAAGTCAAAGAGAAAGCAGTGCATTTTTGCTGGATACGTTCTGCCGTCGAGAATCCCCGATAGTTCCTTTAGACGAATTTCGCCTTTTTGCTTTTCTAACTTTTTGGCATTGAGTATTTTATAAATACCAGTGGTAACCCAATGCGGATTTAACACATGAGTGTCTTCCAACCGTGGATCATCCCTATAATTTAGAGCAACGCCCAAGCTATGCAAATAAAAAGCAAGTGATTCTTGAGCAGCCGTATCTTTTTCACCTAATTTCTCGCAGGCTTTGCGGTATTCGTCAAAGCTCAGGTAATTCTTTCTCATTCCGCCCAGCTTATCTTTGATGGTGAACCAGCTTGCGGGAAAAGCATCACGCAAGTGTTCTAGGCGGTCCGTCTCACGTTCAATGGCTCTGCGTAATTGTCTCAGGCCAGTCCCATCTTCGCAATCGGTTTTGACGAATTCTCGTATGGCTGGATACTTCTGCTGCAAAGCGTGGCGATTTACATCAAAGGGATGCTCTTCAATTTTGTTCAACACTACAATAACGGGGGATTCACTGCCAAAGCTTTCGATTAGTTTGAGCCAATATTCCGCATCAGCATCCTCCCCACCCTCACGGCCATTAAGGACTAGAAGATAAAGGCTTCTTTGGGTCAAGAAGAATTGATGAGTCGCGTGCATAATTTCCTGTCCACCAAAGTCCCATATATTTAGTTTGACATCTTCATTGCCGTTCAATCGAATCGGCCACTCCGTGATCTTGATGCCTTCGGTCTTCTTTTCGTCCTTGAATTCGTTATGTACCAAGCGGTTGACCATTGAAGTTTTACCAACTGTGCCGCGTCCTACCAAAATGAGCTTTGCCTCATTTAACGGACGCTGACCACTTCGCACCTTAAAGTAGTAATTGAGTATCCCAGCGGCCCTACCAGGTTTTTCCTTTCTAAGAGTAACATCATGCCACTCTGGACCGAGAACCTCCTCTGGCAGCTTAAGCGCAGGATTTCGATGTAGATAAATCGCTTTTAACGATTCGAGACTCAGCAACTCCTCCGGCAATTCCGCCAATTGGTTTCCACTTAAAACTAACTTCTGGAGAGAGTTTAATTTTCCAATGAAAGTTGGTAACTCTGCAAGCCTATTATTATAAACATATAATTCCTCAAGATGTGTTAAATGCATAATAGAGGTTGGTAGAGTAGTGATTTGATTATTATCTAGCCATAGAACCCTAAGTTTAGTCAGAGTGCCAAGAATATCTGGAACTTTCCTCAACCCATTATAGGATAAAAACAAAATCTCAAGTTTAGTTAACTTTGCAACTGAACCTGGCAAATTTACTAATTGGTTATTTTCTAAATGTAAGTAATAAAGTTGACTCAGATGAACTACACTTTCTGGCAAGCTTGTTAAGTGATTATTTGAAAGGTTAAGACTATTGAGATGCGTTAACTTAGTAATAGAATTTGGCAGCGTCGCTAATTGATTGCCTGATAAATTCAAGTGTCTAATCTGTGTTAGCTTGCTAATAACTTCTGGAAGCTCGGCTAAGTTGTTATTAGAAAGATCTAAGTGATCAAGATGCGCCAATTGACCTATAACCTCTGGAATTTCAGTTAGACCTCGATTTGATAAATTCAATGTGTTCTCTTGACCCCTGCGTGTTCTCTCGATCAGAGACTGAACATCAGGTAAATCATCAGATTGCTGCTTTTCTTCTGAATTAGATTGCTGTCGCATACTTGATCCTCCTAACCTAAAATCGTATTAATAGAATTTCTCTATAATATATTGCCTGAATTATAGGACGTCCTTATACTGCAGGCTTATTAATTATATCAGGAGTTTATTTTATGATTTCTTGTGCCACTATCGGGCCGTTAATACCTTATACGTCCAGCAATTACTTACTATCCTGCATCGGCGTTAATGAAGGTGGCAAAGATTGCCCGGCTGGTGGGGCAGCGGGGGGCAGCAGACGCGGGGACATGGGCGCGACTTGAGGGGGACCGGAGTTTTCGGTGCCGGGAGGTCGCTGCGGGTGCGGGAGGCGCGGCTTAGGTTTGGGGCGCGGGTGCGGGCGATGTGGTGTCGGCTGCGGGGCTGGGTGCGTTGTGGTTAGATGATGGGTTGGTTTTGGTTTAGGAATGCTATTCTCGTGGGGTGCGTCAATGGCACCTTCTATGGTGAAGCCAAGAAGGGATTGGGCGGCGAGGTAGAGCTTCTGGGCCGGGAGAAATGAGCCAGTGTTATTCCACCAAGGGAAGACGGCAACGGCGCGGCTCCATTGGATGTTCGCTCCGGCGCTGTTATGCAAAACCCAGCTAAAACGCACCGGGGCATCTTGCGCGGCGCGGCGTGGCGGGCGCAGCGAAGGCATTTCGCTCAGAGGCAAACTGGCTTCATAGCGAGTGAGGTGGGTTTGAGGATCACGGCGTATGATGCAAACGGAGTCGGGCACGACACCACCGTAACGTAAAGCATCCGTCGCACCGCCAAAGGCAAGAGCAGGACTCCACAGTCGCAAGAGTCGCCCTTCAATGCGGCCATTGCTGGCCTGGTTAAAGGGGGCCAACAAAAAGCCATATTCGGTATCGCGGAATGGCTCACGCCCCGGCTGGCTTTCCGGTGTGTCATGGAAGCCAAAGGCGAATTGTAAGGCGTCGTAGCCATCCCAGAAAGGATAAGTCGCGTCTTCGGCGCGGCGTGGGCGGAATGAAGGCTCCTCGACCTCTGCCGCGATGTAGAGCCGTCGTGTATTCCAGCGCAGGGCGACACGGGCTTTGATGGGACGGGAACGCGACGATAAGCCTTGCACCTGCATCCAGGTGGCATCATGCCAGTCGCTTAAGTCACCATCCAGACGCAATGGATGTCCCCGCTTGACATTATCAGCAGTTGCCATACGCAATGCCTGTTTCCACTGCCAGCGACCATGCCCTGCACTGGCGGTTGCTGTCACGGGATAAACCGCATCTTTTGTCGCCACCGATTGCGCCACCGCAAATTGATAAATGCGCGCCTCACCCGGCTGTAATTGATAGCGCATCGTATCAGCGATTAATGTCCAACCGTGCGGTGGGGTGACGCGCAGATAACCACTGACGGGTTGAATCAGAATGTTTTGCAGGCGGACACGCAACGACGGGCGCGAGTTGTTGGCAATAGATTTACTCGTGTTGGCAGTCTTCGCTTTAGTCCCCTGTCCCGTGGCCGTCGTGGTTCTCACTAGGGCAATGCTACTGGCAGGCCGTAGCCGCTGCGTCAGGGGGAGAATTTGCGCCACTAAGGGGCGCAGACCTTCAACCTTGGCGGTGTGCAGAGCGCGATTCAAATTCTCTGGCGTTTGTGAACTGACTAGATACACTGGTGTGGAACTTATTGAAATGGCTAATGAGCCATGCCGTGCGCGGGCTACCACATTGCCAAAGACATCAAGCCCATCCGCCTGAGCCACAGGCACTATCAAGCGGCCACGCTCACTATCACGGGCCGTCCACAGCGCGGCGATGGTAGAAGTTTGTGTATGAAACAGCGCCCCCCAAAGAGTAGGAGATTGAGGAAATAGATCGCCTTCAAAGGTGGCATCTTCGAGCAGATGAGTCACAGTGGCAAAAGCTGCCGCTCTGGACATTTGCTGGGGTGTCCCGCCGCTTACCCCGGCACCTGTTTCTACCGCGTTAGAGTCCAGGGTTGTGCTCATACCGGAGGCCCCTGCCATAATGGAGAGCAGATAGCCTGTTACCAGTGACCCCGCAGCAGAGATATTATTTGAGGACGGCACGCCATGATCCTGGTGAATATAGCAGGAACTAATGCCTGCTTTGCGCGAGAGGTCTTGATGAGTTAGCAGCGTGCGCAGAATGCCTGATGGATGTACGGCGGCATTCTCTCCAGCAACCAAGTTGGTGCCGGGATTCTCTTCACCAGAAGTTGCATCGCGTGGCTGAGTCGAGCGCAGGCTTGCTTCCTCCAGCCACGGCACGGTTGTGCTATCTAAAGTTTGGCTATGTGAGGCCACAGCCCCCGCAGTGGCTCCGGCTTTAGTGGAGAGTGGCCAGAGCAAGCGCAGGTTCGGGCGTGAGGCACGGGCTGCCAAGGCCAGGGAAGTTTCCTGGGCCGCTGTGACGGGGCTGGCTATCTCCCACGTCCTGATGGCCTCATAGCGTGTCATGAGAGGCACGGCTTCCCGCATCCAGGCTTCATTAGCATCAATACCATTGGAGTCAGTTAAAGGCAACGAAAGCACGCCAACGGTGGCCAGCTTATGCGCCAAACGCTGGCGAGTTTGTTGGTCTAAAGCACCCTGATTCAACTGCGCTGCGGGTTGTGGCGCGGCCACCGTGGATGCGCTTCCATCTGCCACGGCCCCACCGGGCAATTCCCAAGGAGACCGCAAAACTCTGGCACCAATGCGCTGGTAAAAGTCCAGGTCTTGCGGGTTAAGCAGAGTTGGCGTTGTTAAGGAGAAGAATGATTGCGGGCGATAACCCGAAACTGGCGCGACCACAACCGCAAAGGGCAAATCGGCCATCGCTTTATCGTCCGGGCCATGTCGTTTAGCAGTGACTTCCGCATGGAGATAATAAGGCCCCAGGGCTGGCGTGGGGAACAATTCGCGGCGCAGAAGCAGACCATGCGCCTCGACCCGAAAATTATCGTTTTTGTGCAGTAGTATCTTGCCATTAACATCGGCTATATGCCACGACAGGAAAACTCGACGCGTTTCTGGCGCATCGTTGGTAACTCGTAGTGATAAGACGATAGGCGTTTGGGTTTTGAGGGTTTGGCTATCGAAATAGATTCCGGTGACTTCTTCACCACTTAATTGCAAACGTAAGCCAGCAGTCGGCCTTTCATTCGGCCTTTCATTAGTGGAGGTAGGCGGAGAAGCATCTTTTAGCCAGGGCAAGCTACTATCAGCCAGGGCCACACCCGTAAGCCAGAGCAGCAGCCAACAGCAGAGGATGGAGCATGAACGACACCAGCTATAGAGTGACACACCAGGCGGCATTCAAAACCTCATGAGAGCGGAAGCATATTTTTAGTTGCTATGCCTTCTGGGGCAAAGTCAGTGCGGACAGCCGGGAGCGTACATCTTCCAGAGTTATATCAGCAATGCGAACAACTTTCTGACGACTCTTATGCCCTTGCGCCAGGGAAAGACGGCTTTTCGGGAGTCGTAAAGCCTCGGCCAGAACTTCAAGCACCGCCGCGTTCGCCGCGCCTTCAATCGGGGCCGCTGTCACGCTAACCGACAGGGCACGGGCGCGTATGCCTAAGATGGCATTAGCGCGACTACGCGGCTTGATAACTAAAGACACCAAGACCCCTTGCTTGTCGGTTGTCAATGTAATTTCAGGCGTAGCATCCACTAGGAGCCATTACAACTTGATGCGTTGAGTCTAGATCAGGGTGCGGATAATCTGAATGATAAAGAGCGCGATCATCGGCGAGAAGTCAAGAGAAATGCCAGAGTTCCCCACCGGAATTGCACTGCGCAATGGCCGCAGAATTGGTTCGGTCAGGGCCACCACCAATAATCCGAAGGGTTGGCGCTGCCATTGCGGCACAAACGATAGAACTACGCGGACCAGAATCAGAATTTCGGCGAGTTTTAACAAAGCGGCCAAAAAAATAAGCATAGAGATAACCTAATTCAAAAGTAAAAAATATAAAATGCAAAATTTCTAAACTAAAAGGCAGTCATAGCCTCGACCTCTGCTAAACGAGCTGCTTTTTGCCTTTTACTTTTACATTTCACCTTTTTAGTTTATCCCAATTCACTGGCGCGTTCTGTGGCGGCTTGCACCGCATCCATCACCGCACCGCGAAAGGCGTTTTGTTCCAGGACATGTAAACCGGCAATCGTAGTACCCCCTGGTGAAGCCACCAAGTCCTTTAACACCCCCGGATGCTGCCCTGTTTGCAGCACCATCTGCGCCCCGCCTAAAACCGTCTGCGCGGCCAGTTGAGTGGCGACATTGCGCGGCAAGCCCATTTTAACCCCGGCATCACTGAGGGCTTCAATGAACACGTACACGTAAGCAGGCCCGGAACCTGAAAGCCCTGTCACTGCATCCATCAGCTTTTCGCTAATGTCCACCGCTGTCCCCACCGCGCCGAAGATGCGATGGGCCAACTCCCGGTGCTTTTCCTCCGCGTGAGTGCCCAGACAAATGACCGCCGCGCCCTGCCCGACTAAGGCTGGCGTATTGGGCATGACCCGAATACATGGCACGGGCTGGCTAAAGCTGTCTTCTATCTGCTTGGTGGTTATGCCAGGGGCAATGGAAATGAGGGTTTGAGCGGAGGTCAATGTATCGCGCAATGGTTCTAGGGCGGTTTTCATGTCCTGCGGCTTAACGGCCACCAAAACCGCTTCGGCATCCTGCACCGCCGCCTGGCGGTCATTGGCGGCGCGGATGTTCAACTTGTCGGCCAGGCTTTGGACTGCCTCGGCACGGACATCATAGGCCACAATCTCCGGCGGAGCGTAGACTCCAGCTTCAATGAGGCCACGCATAAGCGCCTCGCCCATTGCGCCCGCACCTAAAAACGCGATAGTAGACATGGATTAGCCACTGCCCTTGTCCTACCGCTCCCAGGAACGGCGATCACCCGATTGGAGGGATTGATAAGAAGGCGAGGGTGGCATGGCGCTTTGTGGATGCGCCACTTGTGCATCACTGGCGGGAGTGCCTGCCCCGGTGGATTGATTTAGCGGCGTCACATCTTTAAAGAAGAAGTCGGGGTTTTCGCCGTAATCGGTCTCATCACTACTGATCTCGAAATCCTGGGGCGTAAACAGAAAGATAGTCTCGCCCAACTTCATGGCATGGCCACCATCAAGACCGTAGCAGACGCCACTCATGAAATCAATGATTCGCATGGAGTTCACGCGATCTACCGATTCCAGGTTCAATACTACAGCGGAACCCGTTTTAAGGTAATCAGCGGCAATGGAGGCTTCTTCGAGGTTAGTTGGTTTGAGCGTGTAGATATTTTTCTCACGCGCGCGAAGTGGTGTGGGCACCGGGCGCAAACGCCGGGAGGCAGCCCCAGTGGAACCCGATGAACCGCCTCCATAGCTGGGCGGCACATAGCTTGAAGCAGACGAGTAGGTGTCGCTGTATTTATCGCTGCGGGAATTGCTGCCATTGCCGCCACTACCGTTGTAAGTGGATGGGCTTGATGCAGGTGTGTTATGCGCGTCATGGTCATCGGGCGCATAATCCTCTTCATCCTCGTGGTTCCAAATGTTCTTGAAACTACGTACAGCCTGAGTGACTGCATTCATCTTCTGCCTCCTGAAGTGTAATGTAAAGTGTGATGAAATCTGTAACGAAAATTGCTAAAGGAAACGGCTTATGTAACTGCAATCAAATAAGTCACTAGCGCTGCCCGCCTGTAAACAAGCGGGCTGAGTGGAGAAGCCCGCTGAACCGGGCTAACACCCTGACAGCCTCACTTTAGCCCCGTTCAGGGGGCTTTGGCTTTCAGCCCGCTGCTTTAGCGGCGGGTAAGCTATTAGTCACTATACAGCTTAACTCAACACCTCTCAATGTGCATCGTTTAGCGCGCACCAAAAAGAGCGGTGCCGATTCTCACTAAGGTTGCGCCTTCCTCCACAGCAACCTCAAAGTCATGAGACATACCCATTGAGAGATGCACCACGCCACTCTTAAAAACATCTTTTGGCTCTGTTAAGAGAACATCGCGGGCTTCTCTTAACTGCCTAAAATAAGGACGCATTTGTTCGGCATCCTCGTGGTAAGGCGGCAAGCACATTAAGCCGCGCACGGCAATGTTAGGTAGAGCCGCACACTGCTGGACCAAGGTTGGTAAGTCCTCTAGAGCACAACCGGCTTTGCTGGCTTCATCGCCTAAATTGACCTGCAACAGCACCTCCTGCACCTTCTGCTGTGCCCGCGCCGCTTTATCCAAAGCTGTGGCTAAACTTAACCGGTCAACACTATGAATTAAATCAAAGTAATGAACGGCATCCTTCGCCTTGTTGCTTTGCAGCGCACCAATCAAATGCCAGCGCACCTGCTTAACGCACTTCGTATCGTTTAGGGCTGCTCTTTTAGCGATACCTTCCTGCACATAGTTCTCGCCAACTTCACTTAACCCTGCTTCCAGGAACGGTTTCAACCGCTCTGGGGGCACTGTTTTAGCCGCCCCCACGAGGCTGACCTCACTCGACTCCCGCCCCACACGGTCACAGGCTGCCGCGATGCGAGTGCGCAAACCGTACAAAATATCACTGGCTGCATCCACCGGATTAACCCCAACTATAACATGGATTTAACAAACACGCAAACAAAAAATAAGGCAAACTCATCAACTTATTTTTGACCTACTTTGCGGCCTGCGCTATAGTCTAAAGCATAGCCTTGGTTGCGCCATCTTTCTCCGGCTTATTCTCTGCCATTATGCTGACATTTTCTCACCCTACACCCGCTGCTATACCCGATATTGTCGAGTTGTGGAACGCCGCCTTTGGCCCTGACCTGCCCATGACGGCACGCCTCTTGCGCCAGACTGTGGAAGGCGATCCTTATTATGACCCGGAAGGTGTGTGGATCGCGCAGGCTGATGGACAATTGGTGGGTTGGGTTTTGAGCAAGTCCATGCAATCTGCCGGGCCAGAGTTAGGCCGGTTCCAGGGCCGGGGCGGTATTGGTGGACTGTGCGTGCATCCAGATTATCAACGTCGGGGCATTGCCACCCAACTTTTAGACCGGGCCGAAAATTATTTGCGCGCCAGCGGTTCGCCTGTCACGACGCTCTATTTTCCCCACCACCTGTTGCCAGGTATTCCAGCCGAGTGCGAGGCGGCACTAGCCCTTTTCAAAAAGCGTGGCTATAGCGGCTTTAACCTCTCCGTAGATATGTGGCACGACTTAACAGATTATGCCTTGCCCGCAAAAGTGAAGGAGGCGATGGCGAATAACCCAGAGGTCGAATTGCGCCCGGCACAAGACGGCGAAGTTGATGCAGTGATAAAGATGGTGGAGCGTGAGTTTCCAGGCGGGTGGACTTACTCCACGAGGCGGCACTTTCGCAGTGGCGGCAAGGTCTCGGACATCGTTATTGCCATAGAACAAGGCGAAGTGATTGGTTTCTGCCATACGGCGGACTGGCATTCTGCCTGGTTATTGCCCAGCACCTACTGGTTTCCCCTGCTGGGCGAATATTATGGCGGGTTGGGGCCGGTTGGCATGGCAGCAGCCCATCGCAAGCGCGGCTTAGGGCTGGCGATCACCGCAATGGCGGTGTGGAACCTAAAACAGCGCGGGGTACGTCAAATGGCTATAGATTGGACAAGTCTTGTAGACTTCTATGGTAAATTAGGTTTCTCCGTCTGGAAGCGTTATTTGCAGGCAGAACAAAAAATTTGTTAAGCTTACAATCTTGAGCTTAACTGATATTACAGGTATATAAAGAGAGCCACAGAGCAATGCCGAACCCCTTAATCGCAGATACTGAAATCTCCGGGGCGGGCGATGTATCGCGCCGCGACACTGCCCCTACAACCAACGGGCATGATACCAACGGCCACAATAACAGTATGCATGGCACGGCCAATGGCAACGGCACTAAAACCGCTGGGGCTGCCACCATTGCCCAAACCACCACAAATCGCCTTGCTAATGGTAGTGGCGCGAGCAACAATATCAAAGAAGCAGCGGATGAGACTTCTCCTGCTTCCGACCAGCTAACACAATTGCTGGAGAAATTAAGGACACGACAGGCCACTATCGGCATCCTGGGCATGGGTTATGTCGGTTTGCCTCTCATTACGGCTTTTGGCAAAGCTGGCTTTTCCACTATCGGCTTCGATACCAAAACCACTACGGTAGAAGCCCTTCAGCGGGGCGAATCACACATTGGCGATGTGCCTGCGGCTCTCATCCAGGAGTTGCGCCAGGCCAATAAGTTCAAGGCCACCACCGATTTTTCACAGTTAGGCTCCTGCGATGTCGCCATCATCTGTGTGCCCACCCCGCTCACAGAAATGCGCGAGCCGGATTTGACCTTTGTCTGTTCCGCCTGTAAAGCGGTGCGTGACCAACTCCATGCGGGACAACTCGCTGTT
>JAFAZH010000047.1 GCA_019239895.1 Abditibacteriaceae bacterium
GCAGTTTTGCCTGGGCCACTCGCTTTAGGCGCTTGGCCAAAGACTACGAACGCTTGCCGGAAACCGTCAAGGCACTCCATCTGCTGGCTTTCGTTTGCCTTATGCTCACTAATCTGTTCCATTAAGTTCATAACACGCTCTGAGCTGCATTAATCATGCATCAGGGAGCAGATATACGATTCCTATAAGTGCCACCACTGCTTAAGATTTAAATAAAGCCGCCGTATTTGCTATAAGCAAATACGGCGGCTTTATTGTTGCGATGAATGTTGGTTAAGCGGCTTCAGCGGTGGCGAGGGCGGTTTTGGCGACTTCGGCGACTTGAGAGAAGGCCGCAGCGTCGGCAATGGCCAACTCGCTTAATACTTTGCGATCAATCTCAACGCCAGCCTTCAACAAGCCGTTGATGAGCCGCGAATAGGACAACCCATTTTGGTGCGCAGCGGCATTAATGCGGGTGATCCACAGGCTGCGCAAGGCGCGACGCTTGTTGCGACGATCACGGTAGGCGTATTGTCCGGCGTGCATTACCGCTTCATTGGCGGTGCGGAACCAGCGATGCTTGGCTCCATAATAACCTTTGGCTAAATCTCTAATCTTCTTGTGCTTGGCCGAAGCCGTCATGCCGCGTTTAACGCGTGCCATTTGTTACTCCTTTTAATCTGGTGAGGAGTTAAAGGTGAGTGGTGGGTTATAACCCCAACACACCTACTAACCACTCACAACTAACCATTCACTAAGCGTGAGGCATCATGCGGCGGGCCGCTCTGTAATCACTCTTGGCTACACTCTGGGACGCATCGTTGTTGCGATCCTGGGTACGGCTGCTGCGCTTGCTTTGCAAATGGGTCAGACCACACTTGCGACGCTTAATCTTACCACTGGCGGTCAGCGTCATGCGCTTGGCTGCCGCTTTACGGGTTTTCATTTTACTCACTGCTTGGCTCTCCTCTTCCTTCTCTGTCAATTTTAGATTTTGTTTTAATATTTAAACGCAGATAAAAACTTAATTTCAGATGCTTAAAACTCAGGTGCCATTCGCGGCTACATCATCCGGGGCTGAGCCGTTCACAGCAGCATGATCGTCCTCGGCATCCTCATCAATAATGCTCTGTTGGAATGCTTCAAATTCGGCGTCTTCATCCACATCCTCGACGACTTGATCCTCGCGTCCGCCTTTCTTCTCCTTGACTGGCTTGGGCAAGGGCTTCACGCCGGGGCGGGGCGCGAGGTTCATTGTCATGTCACGGCCCTGCTTAATAATGGTGCCTTCAACCGTGGCGATGTCCGCTAACGCTTTGGCAACGGTATCTAACTGCTGTCGCCCTAACTCCGGGTAGGCATTCTCGCGGCGACGGAACTGGCAGACTACCCGCACCTTGTGACCTTCGCGCAAAAAGCGTTCGGCATGGCGAATCAGAATGGCCCGGTCATGCTCTCCTGTGGGGGGATGCAGCCGTACCATCTTCATCTCCGACGCGGCCCCCTTTTTGTGCGCTATTTTCTCACGCTTGCTCTTCTCATATTTGAACTTACCGTAGTCCATGATCCGGCAGACCGGAGGTTGCGCTTGGGGCGCTACCAAAATCAAATCCAGACCACGGTCGCGTGCTAAGTCTAGAGCATCGCGGGTTTGCATCACTCCAAGCTGAGCGTTATGCTCATCAATGAGACGCACTTGCGGAAATCGGATGCGATCATTTATCATGGTCTGATCGCGTCGCGGGTCACGCATGGGCTGCCTGTTATTGCGCTGAAGTCCTATACGTTATCACCTCTTGTTATGGCTGCCTCGCTTTTATTCCCCATAAATTCTTACTTTCGATAAATGTAATGACGGCTCCCCATTCCCACGCGTCATACAACCCTAACTTCTTTTCAATATGAAAAGCAGCCCAAATTTAAATTATCCCTGTATCTATGACATTAGTCAACTGCTGATGTGTTATTAGATAAGCTTTTTTAGCAGGAGAATGGGAAATAGGGAGAGCAGGAGCGTAGATGCAGCTTTAACGCAAGCCCGTGGTTTTAACCACGGGCTGCAAGACAAAGTCCGCCTACGCGGACTACGCTTTAGTCGCCACAGGGCGACTTGTTTTGCAGCCCGTGCATTGATTCACAGGGACTCCGTAGCTACTTAAGCGCAGTTTAGAACCAATCTCTTCCTGTTTTCCTCACAGCCTACTTTCCTGCTAAAAATCAAATGCTGCTGAGTGTTTAGCGTCTATTACTCTATAGCTCAGCCTACGACACAAGCTAAACTATTCGGCTAATTCAGCCTGCAATTTCTGAATGAGTTCGGTGCGTGCCACTACACCCAGGTCGCGGCGACCCCGACCGCGCCAGGCGACAGTGCCGTTTTCGGCTTCACGGTCGCCCACGACTGCCATGTAAGAAATCTTCTGCGTTTCCGCAATGGCAATTTTGGCTCCCACCTTTTCATTTTCCAAGTTCATTTCCACCCGGAAACCTGCCGCTTCTAACTCGGCTCCCACTTGACGGGCATAATCGTTGTGACGCTCTGTAATCGGTAGCACCGTGATTTGCACCGGAGCGAGCCAGAAGGGGAAAGCCCCATTGAAGTGTTCAATCAGCACACCGATGAACCGCTCCAGGCTACCAAAGGGCGCGCGATGGATCATCACCGGGCGGTGGGCCTTGCCATCAGCTCCAATGTATTCAAGATTAAACCGCTCTGGGAGGACATAGTCCACCTGCACCGTGCCTAACTGCCACTGGCGGCCAATGGCATCGCGCACCATAAAGTCGAGTTTGGGGCCGTAAATAGCGGCTTCGCCCTCGGCTATGGTGTGTTCTAATTCCAACTCTTGAACAGCTTGAACTAATGCGCTTTGTGCCTGCTCCCACGCTTCGTCACTGCCGACATACTTGTCCGGCTTGTTCGGGTCGCGCAAGCCAACTCGTGCTGTATAGGTTAAGCCCAGGCGACCCAAGATGAGCAGCACGAGGTCAACATTGCTCTTAAACTCTTCTGGCATCTGTTCTGGTGCCATAAAGAGATGGGCATCGTCTTGCGTAAAGCCGCGCACACGCGTCAGGCCACCGACTTCGCCGCTTTGTTCCCACCGATAAACGGTGCCGAATTCCGCATAACGCAAGGGCAGGTCACGGTAGGAGCGCATCGCGCTCTTATAAATCTCAATGTGGAAAGGACAGTTCACCGGCTTGAGCACGAACTCTTCATTTTCGCCGTGCATAATCGGATACATGCTCTCGGCATAAGCCGTCATGTGACCCGAAATCTTAAACAGTTCCGTGCGCGCGATGTGGGGGGTGACAACAGGTTGGTAGCCGCGCTTGAGCAGTTCACCGCGAATGTAATCTTCGAGCGTGCGCCGCACCTGTGCGCCCTTGGGCAACCAGAGCGGGAGGCCCACCCCCACTTCGCTGGAAATCATAAACAGGCCCAGTTCGCGCCCCAGTTTACGGTGGTCGCGCAGTTTGGCCTGTTCCAGACGCTCTAAGTAGGCGTCCAATTCTTTTTGCGAAGGAAACGAGGTGCCATAAAGCCGTTGTAACTGCTTATTGTTAGCGTCACCGCGCCAGTAAGCTCCAGCAACGGACAATATCTTAAAAGCTTTGAGGCGACCCGTAGAGGGCACATGCGGGCCACGACATAAATCTACCCAATCGCCCTGGCGATACAGCGTGACGGTTTCGTTGGCGGGAATGTCCTGTAAGATTTCGAGTTTGTAAGGCTCGCCCAACTTCTCGAAGAGCGCGTGCGCTTCGTCGCGGGAAACTTCTTCGCGCACAATCGGATAATCAGCGGCAGCCAATTCGCGCATCTTGGCTTCGATTTTGGCAAAGTCGTCCTCTCCGATGGGCGGCATGTCAATGTCATAATAGAAGCGGTCTTCCAGGGGTGGCCCAACCGTTAGCCGGGCTTCCGGGTACAGGGCTTGCACCGCTTGGGCCATCAGGTGGGTGGAGGAGTGGCGATAGACCTCCTGCCCCTGGATATCATTCCATGTTAAAATTTGAAGGGAGCAATCACCGGGCAAAGGGCGTCTAAGATCCCAGGGCTGCCCGTTAACGAGCGCCGCGAGCGCCGCTGCCGCTAATCGGCTGCCAATACGTTCCGCAATCTGTTGTGGTGTAACACCATCTTCGTATTCTTTGATTGATCCGTCAGGATAAGTAACCTGCACCATAATGGACAATGAATTGCTATGATTTAAATAAGTATTCGCTTCGTAAGCAGCCTTAAAGCAGCCCTGTTGAATGACTCCCGTGAAGCTTTCGCGTTGCGTAGCTTTGAAAATTTAACAAAAATTGAGCTAAGCCGCAACCATAATAAGTGGTTTTGGCGTCCATTTAAAACTTGCTGTAAGCATGAAAAGTCTAAATGGCCTGCGCAATAGCCGCTGTGTGGAACTTAAATGGTAATGGTACCCGACAATTCATGGCCTGCCGCTGACCCCCCGCAACGCACCGGATTGCCGCTGCTGACCGACACGTTTCAGCTCTTCGACATCGCGGAAACGACGGCTCAGGCAGAAGCCAAGGAGTGGGGCGAAGACCCAGGGCTGAACTTGTTTCTCGAAGACACGATCACCCTCGTGCAGCGCGAGTTAGAGTTAATGCCCAAGGTCTGCGGTGCCCGCACGGGTGAACGTGCCCGCCTGTTCCTCATACTCAATTCACTGCCGGAATCGGACATAGACATTCTGGCGGAACATTATAAAGAGGTTGCTCAATGCGCGGACATTTATGTATTTGCCACGCCCAATGTAACTTTTCCCTTAGTGCAGGGCGTGCAGGTTATTCCCATTAAGCCTGGCTCAATGTTGGCCAGAGAGCGTACTGTGATCATTGATAGCGCAGCCTTCGGCGCAGCGTTATTCGTGCATGAGGCGGGCCAGTTAGAAACGGAGGCCAGCAATGCTACCACTTACTTTGAAGGATTCCTGACGGTGCGTCCAGAAGCCCTCGAAATGGCCTCGCGGCGTCTCTGCACCCTTTTGCAACTGCCGCAACCGGCGGCGCGGCGCTTTGATTCCAACCTTGTGACTTCCTGGTATTCGCGCCTCAATACCCGGTTTCTGGAAACGCTGGAAGGCCAGAAGTTGGCACTGCGGGCACATACTCGTGAACTGGAAACCCTCTTAGATGAACACCGCCGTTTGCAGACTTTGATGCGCGGTTACGTGGGAGGCAAAACCTGGAAAGACGTGCAAGAAGCAGTGGAGACTGGCCATTCAGTATTACCCGACTGGCGCGAAGAATTAACCATCTGCTTTTGTGACCTGGTTGGCTTTACACCGCTGAGTGAACGGCTTAATCCTACGGAAGTCGCTGCCATTCTCAATGACCACTTCTCCCGCTTACATGACATTGTGCGAGCGCACGGCGGCTGGATTGATAAATTTATGGGCGACGCGATGCTGGCCGTGTTTGATCACACCAATAGCAGCCCGGCGGATGCTCTCATGGCCGCAGAAAAGATGGTGCGTGAATCGCGCAAGGTACGCGTCAACAGCCTGATGGAAGTGCCCGTCGCAGTGCGCGTGGGGCTGAATACTGGTCTGGTGGCCGTGGCCAACTTAGGGGTGCCAGAACACCGTGAACGCACGGTGTTAGGCGATGTGGTCAACTTTGCCCAGCGATTACAGAGTGCGACGCAACCTCATACCATCTTGCTCGCGGAAGATACGTTCACGCGTTTGCCCTATTCCATGCAACGCAATCTCCAGCAGATGGATGTCCAGGTCAAGGGCAAACGTGGTACCTTCAGGGCCTATCTCTGGACGCTGCACAGCCATAGACAGGTGAGCGAACAGAGCGAAATCCGCGAACGTCTCTTAAACGCCAGTCGCCGCACACCACTTTCTGACCGCCTGGGCGGTAATAACAATCGTAATCGCCCGGAAGTTTAGCCCTCACCTCTTCTGGGATTTTCAACACAAAGGACACAAAAGAGAATAGAAGAGGAGGATAGAGAATCGCAAGAGCAAGTGATTACTATCTATCTTCGATCTTCTATCCTCCATCTTCTCTGTGCTCTTTGTGCCTCCTTTGTGTTGAAAATCACGGTGGGTGTTGCGCAACTTTGAGTCACACCGTAGAATCAAAAAGTGCAGTTTATTCAAGGAGACTGTTTAAGATGATTCGTAATGCGATTGCTCGTGGACTTTGTGCCACTGTTATGCTGGGCTTGGTTTTGCCCGCTACTGCCGCGCCAAAGGCCACTGCCAAGCCTGCTAAGGATGCTACGATCTGGTGCCCGCTCATGGAGCAGAATGTCAGTAAGGCCAAGGCAACCAGTTCTGTCGTGAATGGCAAAACCTACTACTTCTGCTGCAAGCAGTGCAAGAAGATGTTTGATAAAGACCCCAACCGGGCCGCTATCCGCTACAACATGCAGGTGGCTGCGCATAACAAAGCGAAGAAGGGTTAATTCTAAAGCATGAGTAAAGAGAACGGCTGGGCTGCAGCAGGATTAGCTCCTGAAGACGCGCGTATTGATAATCTTTTTGCGGCAGGTCAGCCGCTTATCTCTTTTGAATTTTTCCCACCGAAAAACGAAGCTGGTTCAGAGCAGTTATTTCAGGCCATAGAGGAATTACGTCCGTTGCGGCCTGATTTTGTGTCTATCACCCGCACTGGTGGCGGCACTCTGCCCACCCTTGACCTCACGGCCCGCATTCAAAATGAGTTGGGTTTTCGTGGGGCCTCGCACCTCACCTGTGTGGGCCATACCAAACCGGAGATGGCTGAATATCTCGACCGTTTGTGGGACACGGGTATCCGCAATATCATTGCATTGCGCGGTGATTTACCAGGGGGACAACTGCTTACGGACACGGAAAATGGTTTCTGCTATGCCAGTGATCTCGTGCCCTTTATCCGCTCGCGCCATGATTTTTGCATCGGCGTCGCAGGTTATCCCGAAGGCCATCCGCAGTGTCTTAACCTGACCCGCGATTTAGAGTATCTCAAGCTCAAAATAGATAACGGCAGCCACTTCGTCATCACCCAGCTTTTCTTTGATAATGCCGACTTCTATCGCTGGCGTGATGCCGCGCAGAAGATGGGCATCTCTGCACCGCTTGTGGCAGGCATTATGCCAATTATGAGCGTGGCGCAGATTAAGCGGTTCGTCCTCATGTGCGGCGCGAAGATTCCTCAATCGCTGCTCGTCAAACTGGAAAGCCTTGAATCCGACCCAATGGCCGTCCATGCGGCGGGAGTGGAGCACGCCATTAATCAATGTGAAGATTTGCTGGCCAATGACGTGGCAGGTTTGCACTTCTATACTCTGAATCGGAGCAAAGCGACTGTTCTCATTGAACAGGCACTTAACGTCAAGCGTTAAACGCCAATAATGCTTTTAATTCATGCCGTCGCCTCCCGATTCACCCCACTCCACGCCTCAAACTGCCGCGCAACCCGACCAAAATGTAACCGCCACCGCTTATGAGCTACCCGCAGAAGAGCGACCAGCTTCGGCATCGCCCACTGAAGGCGATTTAGAGCATGAACTGCCGGGGGCCGAAGCCCCCAGTAGCCATGACCCGTATGCTGCCTTTCGCTACCGGGATTATCTGCTATATGCCCTGGGCAGCGGCATCGCGGCGATTGGCGGCCAGATGCAGGCGGTGGCGATTAGTTGGGAAATCTACGACCGCGTCAAAGCCGCCGCAGGCGTGCGCCAGGCGGAACTCGCCCTGGGGTTGGTCGGGTTGGTCTTGGCGATCCCTGTTATCCTCCTGGTGCTGCCTGCCGGACAGATGGCAGATCGTTATAGTCGTAAGAAGATAGTGCTGATTGGCCAAGCTTGCATGGCACTGACCTCAATGGCACTGGCGGCACTCTCCTACTATCAAGGCCCTATCAGTTGGATTTATGTCATTCTGCTGCTGGCGGGCATTGCGGGCACCTTTAGCGGCCCGGCCAGTTCGGCCATCTTGCCGCAACTGATACCCGCCGAGTTGTTGAGCAACGCTATCACCTGGAACAGTACACGCTGGCAAATGGCGGCGACACTTGGCCCGGCGCTGGGCGGCTTTCTGGTGGCGACTTTACACAGTTATGCTCTTATCTATGTGCTTGATGCCATCTGTGTGGCCGCTTACTTTGGCTTTATGGCTGCCATTCATGTACAACACCAGCAGAGTGCGCGGGAACCTGTAAATTTCCAAACCTTAGTGGCTGGCCTGCGCTTTGTGCGCGATACCAAGGTTATTCTGGCGACGATTACCCTCGATATGTTTGCCGTTCTCCTGGGCGGCGCGACCATGCTGTTGCCAGTTTTTGCGGGGGAGATTCTGCATGTTGGGGCCAGTGGTTTAGGTTGGCTGCGTGCGGCCCCGGCGATTGGGGCGTTGCTTATGGCCCTGGCATTAGCTCACCTGCCACCGATGCGTCGTGCCGGGAAAACCCTGCAATGGGCGGTGATTGGCTTTGGTCTCGCCACCATCGGCTTCGGCCTCTCTCGTAATTTCTGGCTTTCGATGTTTATGCTGGCCCTCACTGGTGCGTTAGATAACATCAGCGTTGTGGTGCGTCATACCCTCGTGCAAGTGCTGACGCCCGATGCCATGCGAGGCCGCGTCTCCGCCGTCAACAGCGTCTTTATCGGCACCTCGAATGAAATCGGCGGCTACGAATCGGGTCAGGTCGCCTATTGGTTTGGCCCGGTGGCTTCCGTTGTCGGCGGCGGCATCGGCACCATTATCACCGTCATTGCTGTGATGCTGATCTGGCCCCAGGTGGGACAGTTGGGATCTCTAGATCAGGCGGCGGAAGAGTAGCCTAATGGCGCAGATATTTCAAACTGATGTGATGGGCGGCAGGATGAAATCTATTCGATTATAGATCTCGGATAAATACAAAATGCAGTTCAGGGAAGGCAGGCTCAGGCTGGCGTCCAGTCCTTCGGCAGAGGATAGGAGCCACTGTTCATTGACTTGGCGAGTATAATGGGCTCATCTTGGGCAATTAAAAGATAATCGGTGAGCGATGCAATACGTTGATATTGACTAAATTTACGGCCTCGGTCGTAAGCTTCGGTCGAAGGTGACAGCACTTCAATAAGCACGGTGGAGTTGGTCAGCACATCGCGGCGCTCGTCGTGAAAGCGTGGTTCCCACAGACGATGGATAAATCAGGATAGGCAAAGAGACCCGTTGGTGCTGTAGCTACTTTCAAATCACTGGAAAATACCTGACATTGTCTGCCACGCAGTTGAACGCCCAGCGCAATAGTGACATTCGCTGTAATCGCGCTATGCTCTGGGCTGCTCCCAGCCATTGCATAGATGACACCATTAAAATATTCGCTTTTAGAATCTGCGACGCGTTCTAATTGCAGATATTCGTCTGTAGTATAGAAGTGTGGTTGGCGTTGTGCTGAGACCATGCGGATTTGGCTCCAGCTTAGAGATTCATGTGTGATAACTGGCTAAGATAGCGGTCGCCACGGTCGCAGAGAATAGTCACGACAACCGCTTCGCGGCCTTCGGCTTCGAGTTGTTCGGCCACTTTAATGGCGGCAGCTACGGCAGCGCCAGCGGAAAAGCCCACAAAAACGCCTTCTTCTTTAGACAGGCGATCTTGCATATCATAGGCGTCTTCGGTGACAGCGGGGATTTTAGCGTCGTGTTCTTCTGGGTGGTAAATGCCCGGTTTGATGGAAGTGGCGATATGCTTCAAGCCTTCAATGCCATGCATCGGATTGTCTGGCTCGACGGCGATGATTTGAATATCGGGATTTTGCTCTTTTAGAAAACGTCCGGTGCCCATGAGCGTGCCGGTGGTGCCAATGGTGGCTAAGAAGTGGGTCACGCGGCCATGTGTCTGCCGCCAGATTTCCGGGCCAGTGCCTTGATAATGGGCTAAGACATTGGCTTCGTTATTATATTGATCGGGCTTGAAATAGAGACTGGGATTTTCGTCGTAAATCTGGCGTGCCAGGACAATAGCCCCATCACTACCCTGTTGGGCATCTGACAGCACGACTTCCGCGCCGTAAGCTGCTACAATATTTTTGCGTTCGACCGAGACATTGCCGGGCATGACCAGCTTTACTTTGTAACCGCGCGCGGCTCCGATCATAGCATAGGCAATGCCGGTATTGCCACTGGTGGAATCGAGAATAATTTTATCCGGTGTTAAGTCCCCGGTTTTTTCCCCCCGCAGCACCATGCTCATGGCAGCGCGGTCTTTGACGCTGCCTCCAGGGTTGAGATATTCCGCTTTACCATAGACTTCTACGTTCTTGAGGTGCGCTGTAATGCGCTTGAAGCGGAAGAGAGGGGTATTGCCGATATAATCGAGAATACAGATGGCATTGACAGCAGCACGCTCTGGTGGCGGTGGCCTATGGCCGTTGACAGTGGCGTTGACGCGGTCGGTCACGCAGTCCGGCATCGTTGATTTCGTGATAATGCTACTCAATGGTCTGATCCTCAGTCTTTCTCAGGCAATCCCTGCTACGCAATCACGACTGGCTCTTCCAAAATATCTTCCGGGATGCGTCGCCCGATAATCTTGAACGAGTGTGGCTCGGGCTGCTCCGGGTCGCGCAACGACACAATGAGATAGGAATAGCCGGGAAACCGGAGATCATCCCATTCGCCCCAGTGCGCCTGAGCAACATCGGTGGGCGACGGATAAGCCTGCGTTGCCGGATGCGTATGATAGATACCGACCACTTGCAATCCGCGCGCCTGAACCTCTTTTTCGACGCGCAACTGTTGCAGAGGATTCATCGTATAAGTCAAGGCGCTTTTATCTTCGCTCTCGATGGGATAAACCTCGATCACCTGCGTGACTTCGTTTTGAGCATCGCCCGTGCGGGTGCCCGCCATCAAGCCGCAGATTTCGAGTGGTTTTCCAGCGCGGCCTTGCTCAACAATACGCTGAAACTGTTCGGTTGTTAGGTGTAGCATAGTGGGGAATAAGAGCCGGGTATTGATGATCTTTGACAATCTAATCCGTTAGTGTGACCCCCACCCAACCTTCCCCAGCGGGGGAGGAGCCAGTGCCCCTCCAACGGGAGGGGTGAGGGGAGGGTTTTACTCACTAACGGATTAGGTTGTCAAAAGTCATCAATGCCCGGCTTTAAATCAACTCTGCTTCTTCGCCCGCATGGCGTCAATCAAAACCTGAGCAACTTCAGGACGGGTGAACTCTGGGGGGGGAATTTGGCCATCCATCAACATCTGGCGCACTTTGGTGCCGGAGAGCGTGACTTTCTCGGCTCCTGGTGGCATGGTTTTATCCGTGCCCATTGAGCCGACGGATGGGCTGTAATAGGCGTGGTCAAACATCAGGGGGGTTATACCCAGTTCTGCGGGCTGAAATTCGTCGAAGATATACTGGGCGTCAAAGGTGCCATAATAGTTGCCAACGCCCGCATGGTCGCGGCCTACAATAAAGTGGGTGCAGCCATAGTTCTTGCGCACCAGGGCGTGCGTAATCGCTTCGCGGGGGCCAGCATAACGCATGGCGGCAGGCAACACGGCCAGCATCACACGGTCTTTCGGATAATAATGCTGCATCAACACTTCGTAGCACTTCATGCGCGTTTCGGCGGGAATGTCATCGTCTTTGGTGGCTCCCACGAGCGGGTGAATTAACAGGCCGTCCATCGTTTCGAGGGCGCACTTGGTGATATATTCGTGGGCGCGGTGAATCGGGTTGCGGGTCTGGAAGCCGACGATTTTGCGCCAGCCACGCTCGGCAAAGGCGCGGCGTGTGCGCTCCGGGGTGAGGCGATATTCTGGAAAAGTGGTGTCTACGCGCTCTTGCAGCACCTGGATGCGTCCGCCCAAATGCACGTCACCACGCCGGTAGAGGTTGCGCACACCCGGATGCGCTTCATCGGTGGTGCGATAAACCAGGCGGGCTTCGCGCTCACGGTCGTAGCGGTAAATCTCCTCTAAGTGCATTACGGCGAGGATATTTTCAAACTTATCTACAAGGGCGACTTCACCGTCAATATTGAGTGATTCCGCTTCATCGGAGGTGACAGCCAGAGTAATGGGAATCGTCCACGGCAGGCCATTGGCCAACCGCTTGTTGACCACGACATTGTCATAATCCGCGCGATTCATGAAGCCATTGAGTGGTGAGAAGGCACCACAGCCGATCATTTCCAGGTCGCTCAAGCGGCGGTCGGCTAAGTGAATCTTTGGCAAGCTCTGCGCCCGCTCGCGCAAGGCTGCCGCTGCATCGCCACTGACAAAGGCATTAATTAATTTCCCACCGTGAGGCGCGATTTCCGTCTGCATTTAATTTGTTCTCCTCATAAAAAAGGTCATAGGCTATAGGTTATAGGTGATGGGTTATAGGAAAGTTGTCGTTATCCTATAACCGATTACCCATTACCCATCACCTATGACCAAAAATCTCAATTCAATACCACTAATTTCATGATCTCATGTTCAGAATAGGTGCGAATCGGCACTCCATATTGACGCTTCTGGCGTTCGACCAACTCACCCAGAGTGAGCCTTTTGAGCACGATTTCCAGGGCATCGCGCATCTCGCGCCAGACTTCCTGCACGGCGCAACTACCACTGGCCATGCAGTTGTTTTGCTCGGTGGGCACGGTTTCAGAAAGGCACATCATGGGGTCAAGGGGGCCTTCGAGGGCGACTAAGGCATCAAAAACCGTGATCTCCGCCACTGGCTTGGCGAGCATATAGCCGCCCTGTGCACCGCGCTTGGCTTTGACTAACCCGGCAGCTTTTAAAGCTGGTACAATTTGCTCTAGATAATCAAGGGAAATGTGCTGGCGTTGCGAGATGTCACGGAGGGAGAGACCCTTGTCAGGTTCCATCCCCAACTCCATTAAGGCCCGCAGACCGTATTCGCCGCGCGTGGAAATTCTCATTATGGGTGCTTTATGGCCGACGCAAAATCGGCCCCGCCGAGGTGCCACCTCACTCTGCATACACTCTGATAGCACCTGTAAGGGAGTATAATGCAGCCTCTGGAGTGCGACAACCAACGGTGAGACTACCGGGAATGGGTTAAAGCCGTCGGGCAAAGGCATGAAAGCAGCACAGGGCAAGAGCAGGCAAAATGAGCCGGGACGAGGAAGGAAACAGCCGTATGGACATCAACTTAGTGCGGATTCAGCGCGCAGGTATTTATCTGGAAAACGCCGAAGTGGAAGAGTTAACCATTCCCAAAACCTGGGAGCGAGAGTTTGCTGCACCAGAGGAGACGAATCTCAGTGGCTACCGCGTCATCCTTTATAATGACGATTGGCATTCAATGGATGAAGTCATCTTCCAACTCCAGAAGGCGACAGGTTGTAATATCGAGAAAGCCATGTCCATCATGCTGGAAGCGCACACCAAAGGGCGTGCCCCTTGCTATCACGGCTCCCGCGAAGATTGCCAACGTGTCGCCCGCGTGCTGCGCGAAATCCGCTTGCAGGTCGAGGTGGATTGTGATTGATTTTTAGTGAACCACAGAGACACAGAGGCACTGAGAAAGGGGAGAGAGTAGGTATGGGAGGATGGGAGGATGGGAGTTTGTAGGGCAACCAACTCACGCCCATACCCCCACCCTCCCATCCTCTTTCTCCTCTGTGTCTCTGTGGTTCAACATAAACAAGATGAAAGATGTTTTAGATGGCTTAATCCCGGAGCAGATTGAGCAGTTGCGCTTGCTCATCGTAGAAGTGCTGCGTGTGAATCAACAATTTAATTTGACGGCGGTGCGTGATGCGGAGGAAGCCTGGAACAAGCATATTCTGGATTCGCTGCAAGGGCTACAAACTGGCCTTTTTGAAGGGCATCGGCGGGTGGTGGATATTGGTGCGGGTGCGGGTTTTCCAGGGTTGCCTTTGGCCCTGGTGCGACCAGAACTGAAATTGACCTCGCTGGAAGCGACGCGTAAAAAATGTGATTTTATCGCGGCCACCGGAGCCAAGTTTAACCTCAACGCCAAGACGATCTGTGACCGTGCTGAAACAATTGGGCAGAATAAGATGTATCGGGAAAGCTTTCAGGTAGCGATTGCCCGTGCCGTTGGTTCCGTCGCTGAAGTTTGTGAGTTGGCGCTGCCCCTCGTGAAAGTGGGTGGGCATTTAGTCCTCTGGCGTGGCGAGCGAGCACCCGAAGAATTAGCCGTGGCACACGGCGCGATCAAGCAATTGGGTGGTGCACCAGGCGATGTTTTGCCTTACGACCTGCCGGGTCACACTCTCAAATATCATCTCATCACTATCAACAAAATTACACCGACTCGCTCGCAGTTTCCCCGCCGCATTGGGTTGCCCAAGCAGCGACCTTTATAACCTTGACGTACAACCTTTAAAAGCTATATGAAACGATTCTTTCCCACGGCCCGCTTGCGGGCCAGTATTATCTTTCTCGCTTTCATAATTTGTCGCACTGCGCCAGCACGGGCCGATTATACAGCAACTGTTGATCCCTCCATTCAATTCCGACCTTTTCAGGGGTGGGGCACGTCACTGGCTTGGTGGGCTTATGTCATAGGTGGCTTTCCTAAGTCAGCCCGCCGGGACTATATACAGAAGGCTTTTGACCCGGCCAAGGGATTAGGTCTCAATGTGGTGCGTTATAACATTGGCGGCGGTGAGAACCCGCAACATCTATCTCCCAACAAGCAGTTTCTGGAATACCGTACTGCTGTGCCTGGTTATCAAACTTCTCCCGGCCAGTGGGACTGGAACGCTGACCCCAATCAACGTTGGGTATTGCGAGCGGCGATGGCGAAGGGCGCAAAGCAGTTGGAAGCATTCTCTAACTCGCCGCCCTATTGGATGACCAAAAGCGGCAGTGTGACGGGCAATCAGAATGGTGCGGATAACCTCAAACCAGAGGCTTATAATGCCTTTGCCAGCTATCTCACCGAAGTGGTCAAGCACTTCCACAATGTGTGGGGTATCACCTTCCGCGAGTTGGAACCCTTGAATGAGCCGACGGGCAACTGGTGGAAAATTGGTAATCACCAGGAAGGTTGCCATGTAGATCGCCCGAATCAGAACAGCTTAGTCAAAGCCACTGGCGCGGCTTTAGCCAGTAGTGGATTGTCCACAACGGTTGCCGCTTCGGATGAGAACACCATTGGAGATGCCGACAAAACTTTTGCCTATTATGACAGCACCGCCTTAAAAGCTCTTTCCAGGATCAATACACACAGCTATGGTGGCGGTGACCGCACCCAACTTGCTAACTTTGCACTCTCCAAGGGCAAAGATTTATGGATGTCGGAATATGGCGACGGCGATGCTTCTGGTCTCACCATGTCGGGGCGCATCCTCGAAGATATAAGTGGTCTGCACCCTTCCGCCTGGGTGTACTGGCAGGTGGTAGATAGTGCTGGTGGTTGGGGCTTTCTCAAGAACCCGCTCCACGATGCAACAACTACTGCCTACACTGTCAACAAGAAGTATTATGTGATGGGCAACTATAGCAAATTTATTCGCCCTGGCTATCGCTTCATCGCCATCAACGACCCACACTCGCTCGCCGCTTATGATGCCCGGTCACGTCGCCTGATAATTGTCACGACTAACCGGGAAGATAGAGATACTGAAGTTACTTATGATCTGAGGCAGTTCACCCGCCTGGGCCGCTCTGTAACGGCCTATCGCACTTCCCCCACCGAAGATTTAGCGCAACTGCCACCCATTGCTATTACAGGCCAGGAATTCCACGCGGTGGCACGGGCCAAATCAGTGACAACTTACGTCATTAGGAAGGTAGTTTATCGAGGCGCTTTAGGCTTTAATCCAAACGCCTACTACAAAATCATCAACCGCCAGAGTGGTCTGCTCCTCCAACAGTCAGGTCATGACCTGAAAGATTTTACACCCATTACTCAAGGTGTAGAGACAGCTAACGACTCAACCCAGCAATGGCGCTTGGTCGGGCAGGGCAACGGGGTTTATAAAGTCGTCAACCGCAACGATGGCCTTCTAATGGAAGTTGGCAGCAACGCAACGCAGCCCGGAGCCGCCGTTGATCTCTACCATGATAAATCAGAGCCACCGGGCAAGTCTAATCAGCAATGGAGCCTCATTTCTTTAGGCAACGGCTATTATGAGTTGATTAACACCAACAGCGGTCTCGCATTAGATAGCGTGATGGACAACAAGCAGAGCGCAATCATACAGCAATCAGTCTATAAAGGTAACTTGACCCAGCAATGGCAAATCATAAAGGTTGCTCCCTGAACACTATCATCTGCTGAAGTCTGCTACCAGGGGGAAGGCGCTATCGGGAAACTCGCCACGTTAGGTGGATAGTCTAAAGGATCATTTTCCTGGGACAACTCTAGAGCCTTAACTTTAAGCAGTTCAATAGCAGTTTGAGCATAACCAGGCGGATGAGGTTGAATAGGGCAGATGGTAACGCAGACTGATTCCTGGCCTTTCTGACAGAGTATCCTACCAGTAATACCAGGTGTGAGGCAAAGAATATAGCTGATGTCAAGAACAGGATTCTTGCCGAAGTGGAGATTACTCTTCCCGTTCCAAGACATCATATTCGATAGAGAAGTCTTAGAATCCGTAGAGAGCTTATTCATGTAAAAGCTCCACACCTTATCCGTATCATCTTTTGTCCTCGCATTAAGTAGAAAACCAGTGCCGTGTTTGTCGCCAAAGTCTATAAGTGCGCCTGGATATCGCCACTCGGCAAATTCGGCGCGTGTTCGTTGCTCAAGCTGCTGGAAATATTCTTTCGGTGAGAGTCTTTGAAATGGAGCTTGGGGTATAGGTTGAGTTATCCCTGGCCTGACCATCAAGCCTAAACTACACAGTGAAAATGCCTGCAATGTGCCTAATTTGAGTTTGTGCATAGTCTGGCTCCTTTCTCTCATTTTACGGTCTTGTATGAAACTATTCTGTGCTTGAAATCTAAGAGCGTGTTATGAACTTCTTATATAAACTTTGCGGCTATGAACCGCAAGCACTATCCGAGCGATGTGAGCCATGAGGAATGGGAATTCGTCATGCCCTATTTGACGTTGATGACGCCTGCTGCGCCCCAGCGCAAGCACGA
>JAFAZH010000001.1 GCA_019239895.1 Abditibacteriaceae bacterium
TTGCGTTAGAGTCGCTTAATCAGCGAGCTTGGTAAAGTAGCTTAATTTACCAGCGGAGCGTGGGTCTGTGCTCTTGACCATCAATTTTTCCGGTGTTAGCCACTTGCAGTGCCCATCCATAAAAGCCAGGTTCAGGCCACCTAAATGGCGAGCCACAAAAGAAGACTGGCTGCTTCGGATAAGGGCTGGATCAACACTCGTGTCGAGCGTAAGCACCGCAGAGCCAGTCAAAACGACTTGTCCAATCGTCTTGGAAGCTGTGCCCGCAATGCCATCGCCACAAAAAACGGTACCAGAGGGGTCTTCGACACTGGACATATTATCTGGCCCAGGCGCTCCCGCCTCAAACATTCGGCCCAAAGTCGAATTGTTGTAATAGACCTGATTGAGACAATAGGAATAGAGGCGGCCTTCACCAGTCTTACTGAGAGTAGCTTTGCTGGCGCTGGGGCATATAAGTATCTCATCACTCTTCATATAGGGCTGCAACAGGTCTTGCCATGTCGGTTTACCACCGCCATTAAGCACATAGGTCTCGTCGTTATCCTGAGCATATTGCACCAGGGCCAACCCCAATTGCCTTAAATTACTGGAGCAACTAGCCCGCCGCGCATTTTCGCGCGCTTTAGCGAAAACCGGAAACAGAATCGCCGCCAGTATTGCTATGATGGCTATGACGACTAACAGTTCAATTAAGGTAAAGGCAGATCGTGCTGCTTTTGATGGTGCCATAGCGGATTTTTTCCGAGCACCACGGCTGGTCATCTGCTGGCACTGCTTCAGAAATCGTGGTAGTTGATGCGTAAACTTGTAGCTTCCCATTCTCAAAACCTCCTTAAACTCTTCTCTCCTGTCCGCAGCGAATTAGATTTGCGGAGTCTATTGTTAACTTTTTCTTTGGCTCACGCCGTTCCAAAATGGCTTTTGGAATCGGAGTGTGTTTTGAAGCGATGTCTCCTTTATTTGAGGATTTACTGGTAGTTAAGGCCCAACTTGCAGCATAAAGAAATCAAAGCTGGAAATTCTCAACCCTTGCAAGCAATTCAGAAAGAACGCGGTGCAGCACAAGAAGCCCGCTGCACTAGGGTCGGCACAATAACAATAGATTGAGATGGTGATGGTGTGACGGGTTGCGCCAGCAAGTCCAACGCCATGTGCAATTGGGTGTCGAGATGTTGATCTACAGTGGTCAGGGGCGGCAGGCTCTCTTCACCTTCCGGCAAAGCATCATAGCCAATAACAGAAACATCTTCGGGAATGCGTAGTCCGGCGCGGTGGAGAATCGTGAGCAGCGAGATGGCTTCGCTGTCGTTCCACACCACAATAGCAGTTGGTGCATCAGGCTGGCGGAAGTATGCCGCCACCAGATCAGGATCGTTGCGCCAGGCAGTGAGTCGCTCGACTTCAAGCAAAGCATTGTTCGTGTGCAGGCCAGCCCGCTCTGCTTCGCGCAAAGCGCGCAAATGGCCCCGCCAGCGTAGCGTTTGGGGCAGTAGCGACAAATCAATACGGGAATAGAGCAGGCGGCGGTGCCCTAAATCGAGGAGATGGCGTGTCGCCATATAGCCACCCTGCTCGTGATTACTATAAATGATGGGGATTTCAGGATGCACACCCGCAGGCGGCACGCCAACCATCACTACCCGATGGTCTTGCTCCATCAGCCGACGGGCAATGGGGAGTAGCGCATAGTTAAAGACGATAAACCCACGCGGGTTTAAAGCGGCCAAAGGAAGAGCGTCTGCATAACTGGCTTGATTAGGGGCATGATGGCATACCAGGGATAACCCAGCTTCTTCCACATGGGCCGAAAGCAAATCCAGGCAGTGCTGATAAAATCGAGAAGGAACAAAGGTTAACGCTAAAGCCGCCACTGTCCGGCTCTCGGTAGCGACTCGCGTCGTGGCCATTTCCACTTGGCGCTCACTGGGGTCGGCCACGAAGGTGCCACTGCCATGCCGCCGCACAATCCAACCGTCGCGCTGCAAGTCGTGCAGCGAGCGCAACACTGTGCGGTCTGAAACCTGGAACTGGCGCATCAGTTCGGCTTGCGAGGGAAAGCGGCCTCCCGGCTCCAACGTCTGCGCGAGGTCGAGCAGCTTCTGCGTCAATTCGCCATGTTTGGTGCTTCTACCGTTGAGATTCGTCGGCATAACTTCCTTATTCGTTCATCGAACCGAAGTCATTGCAATAAGTGCCTGGGATGCAATTCAACATTATACGTCAATGGATTTATTTATGCAAGTAATTTTTTATTACTTGCAATGACTTCTGCATAAAAGGCATATCAATACGCCTGTTCCCCTTAAGATAATTCGTCAAGACTCTCATAACATAAGGTTGTGAGGCCGAAACAAATCAAAAACGCAAAAGAGAGTCAAGATAATGCAATGACTGCTGATTAATAGCTTTCTAAACCCTTATGTCTTGATACAACCAAACGCCTCCCATAAATAAACTTACGGGAGGCGTTTGGTTAGCGCACCTGTTAATGAGCGGTTAAAGAGTTACCGTCTTAGTAACTCTTGCCTTAGCAACTCTTGCCACTGGCATTTATTTATTGAGCGCATTCGCTTGTGCTTGTTGCACTTTACTCTCAGCCCGCGATCTTGAAGAGAAAACCACACGCCGCTGTCCATAAAAATCACCACCGCCTGACCACCGCCCCCACTTGCACCCTGGCACTAGAGGGTAGACCCTGCATCGGGAAGTCTTGCGCCAATTATCATTACGGCCCGAACTACAATTGGCGTTCGCCGTAAATAACAGGACAGACTGCTAAATTATCAATAAACTGCGTCAGTCCTTCTCGCTTGTTATCTACCGGGCGCGAGTTCTGGGTTCGCATATGAAGAGCAAAGCTGCGACGGGGATAGCCGGAGAGATTCGGGCCGGAGCCATGAAAGGTTAGGCAATCGTGAAAGCTGGCGCCACCCGGTGGCAGCACAGCGGCGACTTCCTCCCAGACTGCCCCGGCGGGCAAATCAATGGCCCGTCGCTGTGCCTCAACATCCTGGGCAAAGAAGTCGCCCTGATTGCGGAAGCCCCAGCAATGCGAGCCACGTATAAACTTCATCGGGCCACAATCTTCTCGCACATCGGAAATGGCGACCCAGGCCGTGAAGAGTTCGCTACCCTCTTCCCAACTTCGCCAATAGAAGCGGTCTTGATGCAAGCCAATGTTCGTCGGCTGTGGTGCGTTCGGGTTAATCGGTGGCTTATCCAATAGTTGCACCCACCACACCTGCACCATGCTGGCACCCGTAATCGCGGCAGCGACGCGCCCTAATTCCCGGTGACTGACCAACTCGCGGATGGCGCGGTTGGCAAACTGGGGCTGCTCAATTTTGCACAGCTTATTGGGGTCATCTCCCGGATTCCACATCGAATCAGCCGGAGGCTTGCCAGTATCATATTCACCGCGCCGGATGGCATCCATACCCTGCCCTGCTCGCTCCACCAAATCTGCTGGAATAATCGGTTCTGTGGCCAAGTAAAAACCATCGGCCTGATATTGTGTTTTGATGTTCATAATTGGGGAGGCTTTACACTTAGAAGATGGATAGACTCTTGAGGACTCTCACTCGCCGTTTAGCCTGAGGTTTCTCGCTTGTTAAGCTTCCGTTAGGTTATTCGTATTCTTTTTGCTCAACTCCAAACAGTTCAATCCCATAGGACAGGCACTTCTCTAAAGCAGCATTGATACATTCTTCATCAATCCGTCGCACTATCAACATTCCTTGTTCCACCCATTCCAAATCATCCTTATAATTTGTTGCCATCATGGTGAGTATGTGCTGTGGGGTAATAGCCACAAACAGAAAAATACGGCCATCAGTCAACTCAACTGCCAAGTCAATGCTATCATCTGCGCTTCCCGATAGCTCACTATAATACTGGATGTTCTTGATAGAACTCATGGGCAGGCAACGAATGAAGTGCCGCCAACTATTGGCTGGTGGTGCTGTAAAGCATTAGCGGCACGCCTCAACAAAACTGTATCCGTCTCAGTCTCCACTAGGTTTTGCAGGAATGGAGCGACACGGGCATTGGGCCGTTGTTGAGAAAGATAGAAGACCGCGCGCCGCCGCACGGCCAGGCTGCGGTCACGCTCGGCGACTTCGGTTAGAATCGCTATCACATCTGTTGTCAGTGGGCATTCCTTACAGCCATCACAGATGAGGGAATGGAGGGCGCAGCGGCGCACGGCTTCAAGCGGGTCGTGGCGAATGGCATTGATTAGGGGTTCTACACACCTGTCATCCGCCACATGATCCAAGAGCAAGGCGCAGGTGCTCCGAATTTTGCCCTTGTGATGTGAAAGACCCGCAATCAAAGCCGGAACCGACGCGCTGCCTCGCTTGAGTAAGGTGTCAATGGCCGCCCATTCTAATAAGCCCTCACGCTTCGCCAGCAGTTCCACCAGTTCACTGCCAGGCAGCGACGCCAGACCATGCTCCTGCGCAACCTGGCCAATGTCTCGTTGCAAGCTTTCCTGCGCCTGTTTTTTCTTTTGGGTCAGCTTCACCATCTGGCCTCCTTCAAATGAGATACCTCATTATAAAGCCGAAATTGCTGTGTTGTGTAGGGGGGTCACTGGGAATTTTATGAAGTGACGCTAAATTGGCACTCCCCTGCGCAACAGCCTTGTTCAGGTGGCATCTAACACTCTGGTCATCGCTGGAGTAGCAAGTTCTTGGGTGATATTTTTGCCCCGGCCAGCGCATGGTTCCAGGAGACCCACCGCTAAAGCAGTGGGCTGAGGGCAGAAGCCCCCTGAACGGGGCTAACGCCGCGCACGGTGACGCTCTATAGCCGCGTTCAGGGGGCTTACCAATCGTTCAGCCTGCTCCTTTCAGGGGCGGGTTAAGCTCTGCTGACTGTGTCCGTTAGCTGAATGAAACTGATAAACTTTTAATCTGATGTCTAACATACCCAAAGTAACTTCTTTGCGACTAACCGTTCGCGCGCGCTCTATTTTCACTCCTTTCCATCAGCGAGGCGGAACTGGATTATCCGGCCTTCTACTGGCATTGGGTCTTGGCTTGATTGGGGGCGGCGGAGTGATGCTAAACCCTGCTGTGGCGGACACTCCCAAACCAGAATCTCAAAAAGTAGACCCGCAGACGGCGGAGTTCTTTGAAACGCAGATTCGCCCGGTTCTGGCGAACAACTGCTACTCCTGCCACGGCCCGGCCAAGCAAAAAGCGGGC
Source organism: Abditibacteriaceae bacterium (assembly GCA_019239895.1). Classification (GTDB taxonomy): domain Bacteria; phylum Armatimonadota; class Abditibacteriia; order Abditibacteriales; family Abditibacteriaceae; genus JAFAZH01. The sequence continues at coordinate 5,214 of JAFAZH010000001.1, forward strand.
TTGCGTTTAGACTCGCCAGAAGGACTGCTCAAAGGCTCCGCTTCGGGGCCAGTGATTAGCGGGCATGACGCGGATAAAAGTACCTTAGTGCAGGTGGTGCGCTACAATGGCGATACCCAAATGCCCCCGGCAGGCAAACTGCCCGCCAAGGACATTGCCGCCATTGAAGCCTGGGTCAAAATGGGTGCGCCCTGGCCGAATGACAAAACAGCGGATGGTGCGACCGCCAGTGCAGCTCCGGCTTCTGCTCCCGCCGGTGCTCCGGCTGGGGAATACACCATCACCGACCAGCAGCGTCATTTCTGGTCATTTGTGCCGGTTCAGAAACCCGTGCTGCCCAAGGTCAAGAACACGGCCTGGGTGACTTCACCCCTTGATAACTACATCCTCTCCAAACTGGAAGCCCAGGGACTGACACCCAGTCATAAAGCCGACCGACGCACCCTCATCCGTCGCGCCACCTATGACCTGATTGGCCTGCCGCCGACGCCTTCTGAGGTGGATAATTTTGTCCTTGATAAGTCGCCTGATGCTTTTGCCAAAGTCGTAGATCGCCTGTTGGCTTCACCTCACTATGGCGAGAAATGGGGACGGCACTGGCTCGATGTGGCGCGTTACGCCGATAGCAAAGGCTATGTGTTTGAAGAAGACCGCCGTTATCCTCATGCCTATAACTACCGTGACTGGGTCATTCGCGCCTTTAACCAAGACCTGCCCTACGACCAGTTCATCACTCAACAGTTAGCTGCTGACCATTTGCCACTGGGCGATGATCGTCGTCCTTTGGCAGCGTTAGGGTTTCTGACGGTGGGCCGTCGCTTTCTTAATAATCCGCACGACATCATTGATGACCGCATTGATGTCACTATGCGTGGTTTCCAGGGGCTAACTGTGGGGTGTGCCCGTTGCCATGACCATAAATTCGACCCCATTCCGACCAAAGACTACTATTCACTTTATGGTGTCTTCGCCAACTCTGTCGAACCGCCGCCGCAACCAATTTCGCCCAAAGCGATTTCTGAGCCTTATGCAGCGCATGACAAAAAACTGCATGACACACAAAACGAGCGCGATGAGTTCATCAAGGCCCAGGTGAGATCGTTGCGGGAGCGAGAGCAGAAAAACGAAACACTGCCCAATGACGTAAAAGAGACTCTCGCCAAGTTCCGCGAAGAGACTCTGCCTAATGGCGAACAACTCGCCAAATTAATGCCTGCTTTCGACCCGGCGACGCAAGAGAAGATTAAAACTTTTGACCAGACTCTCGACACTCTGCGCAAAACCTACCCACCCACCCCGGAACTCGCCATGACAATGGCGGATACGACACAACCCGTGAAGGCGTTTGTCTTTCGACGCGGCAACCCGGCGAATCAGGGTGATGAAGTGCCGCGCCATTTCCTGGCAATTCTTTCTAAAGAAGACCGCCCCTCCTGGACTAATGGCAGTGGCCGCCTGGAATTGGCGCAGGCGATTGCCTCGAAAGATAATCCGCTCACCGCTCGCGTCATGGTGAACCGTATCTGGTTACAACATTTCGGCTTTGGCCTGGTGCGGACACCCAGCGATTTTGGCAAGCAGGGCGAGCGACCGAGCCATCCTGAATTACTGGACTATCTGGCGTGGCGTTTTATGGAAGATAGTTGGTCAATTAAAAAGCTGCACCGCCTGATTATGCTGTCCAGCACCTATCAACAAAGCAGTGATTATAACACTAAGAACTTCCAGGCCGACCCTGAAAATCGCTTGCTGTGGCGCATGAATCGGCGTCGCCTGGAATTGGAAGGCTTGCGGGATTCACTTTTAGCCGCGACGGGACACTTAGACCCCAAAATTGGCGGCCCTTCGGTGGAATTATGGCAAGCCCCATTCACCACCCGCCGCACCGTTTACGGCGTGATCGAGCGTCAAAACCTACCGGGCACTTTCCGCACCTTCGATTTTGCGACTCCCGATTCCAGCAGTCCCCAACGCTTCCGCACTACCGTCCCGCAGCAGGCGCTTTTCCTGATGAACAGTCCTTTCATGATTGAACAGGTGCGCTCACTGGCCAGCCGCCCGGAGGTTATCGCTCGGCCCAACGATGACAGCCGCGTGCGCTATCTTTACTATCTGTTGTTTGGCCGCTCACCCGATGCCGATGAATTAGCCATTGCTCACCATTATCTCCAAACTGCCGCCGCGCCTTCCACACCGCCAGAACCCAAATCTGCGGTCTGGCATTATGGTTATGGACAATATGATGCCACCACCAATCGTGTGACTTCCTTCACCCCACTGGGGACATTTAAGGATGAGGCTTATCGCGGTGGTGCAGAGTTCCCTGACCCAAACCTCCACTTCCTGCAACTTACCGCCACTGGTGGGCATCCTGGCATTGACGCGCAACATGCCGCCATCCGCCGCTGGGTCGCTCCGCAAGATGGCGTGGTCTCTATCAAAGGCACCGCTGGACACCCTGAAACGCAGGGCGATGGAGTGGAAGCCCGCATTGTTTCCAGCCGCAGCGGGTCAGTGGGAGTCTGGACGGTCTATAGCGCCAAAGTTGAGACCAATGTGCAAAATATTACGGTGCAAAAGGGCGATACGCTGGATTTTGTGATTTCCTGTCGCGCCAATCACAACTTTGATGCTTTTTCCTGGTCGAATGTCATAACGTTGGCGGGGGCAAACACTTCGTGGGACTCGCAAGCGCAATTTGTCGCGCCAGCAGGGGCCGCGCCTAAACCGCTGAGTGCCTGGGAACGCTATACGCAGGCGCTATTGATGTCGAACGAATTTATTTTTGTGGACTAAGAGCAGAGTGAGTTAAAGGTAATCCTGTATGTCGAATCATGATCAACGTTTAGAAGATGCGTTTTTGACCCGCCGTGAATTTTTGTCACGGATGGGCAACGGGTTCGCCATGCTGGGTCTGGCGGGAGTGCTGGGCACCGATGCCCTGGCCGCTACAGGTCAGGCCAGTAACAGCAGCAGCAACGTGATGGCTGGCACTCCATCAGCAGGTGCTTTGGCGTCCAATCCGCTGGCTCCTCATAAGCCGCATTTTCCGGCTAAAGCCAAGCGCGTCATCTTTCTCTTTATGAATGGTGGCCCCTCGCATGTAGATACCTTTGACCCCAAGCCATCACTCACCAAATACGCAGGCAAAGCCCTGCCTTTAGAAAACCTGAGAACCGAGCGTAAAACCGGCAGCGCATTAGCGTCACCATTCAAGTTTCAAAAGTATGGCAGCAGCGGCATCGAAGTCAGCGAGATATTTCCGCACGTCGCCACCTGCGTGGATGATATGGCCATTATCCGCTCCATGCACGCGGATGTGCCCAACCACGAGCCATCGTTGCTGCTGATGAACTGCGGCGAGTCGCGCATGATACGGCCCAGCATGGGTTCATGGGTCACTTACGGCTTAGGCACCGAAAACCAGAATTTGCCCGGTTTTATCGCCATGTGTCCGGGTGGCTATCCCATCCAAGAGACGCAGAACTGGCAGTCGGGTTTTCTGCCGGGTGTATTAGCGGGCACTTACATTGATCCGCGCCAGACGGACATTGAAAAAATTGTGGAGAATATCCGCAACCACTATTCCACTTCCGAAGAGCAACGTGCCCAACTCGACTTAGTGCAGCAACTCAATCAGCGCCACCTCCAGCATCGCCAAAACGACGCCCAACTGGAATCGCGCATCCAATCCTTTGAGTTAGCCTACCGGATGCAAACCGAGGCCACGGATGCCTTTGATGTAGACAAAGAGTCGCAGGCTACCAAAGACCTCTACGGCCCCGGCGTCTTCGCTCGCCAGTGTCTCATTGCGCGGCGTTTGGCCGAGCGTGGGGTGCGTTTTATCCAGCTTTACCACGGGGCAGGCCAGCCGTGGGATAGCCACGATGACATCGAGCCGAATCACCGCCGCCTCGCCGGGGAGTGCGACCAGGGCATTGCCGCCCTCCTCAAAGACTTAAAGCAGCGTGGCATGTTGGAAGAAACCCTCGTCATCTGGGGCGGCGAGTTTGGCCGCACCCCGGTGGTGGAACTACCCACACCAGGAGCGAATGCAGGCAAGCAGAATGGGCGAGACCACAATCACTATGGCTTTACGATGTGGATGGCGGGGGGCGGCGTCAAAGCAGGCACGGTTTATGGAGCCACCGACGAATTTGGTTTTGCCGCTCAGGACAAACCCATGCACGTCCACGACCTGCACGCGACCATCCTGCATCTGTTAGGTTTCGACCACACCAAACTCACCTACCGCTATGCAGGCCGCGACTTCCGCTTGACCGATGTCTATGGCAGCGTGGTTAAGGAACTGATTGCTTAGTCATTTTCTTATTTAACACAAAGGACATGCAAAACGAGGATATAAGATAGAGAATCGAGGATAGAGGATTGCAAGGCTACGCAGAGGGCAGTGCGCCACTCGTTCAGCTAACGATCCTCGATTCTCTATCTTATATCCTCGTTCTCCGTGTCCTTTGTGTTGAAAACTGAAACGTTTAATAGGAGTTGTTGATGAATTTTTGGACTTCTGTTGTGTTAGGGGCCGCGTTAATCACAGTTACCACTGTAGGCGTCAAGGCGCAGGAACCGCCGCTCACGCCAGAGGGGTTGCGCGCTGCGTTAGCGGCCAGACCGACGGGCGAGCAGGCGACACAACTGGCGGATAAGGTGCGCAACTGGTTTGGCCGCGACAACCTAGCCAAAGGGCCGCGTCCTAAAGTCGCTGGATTAGACACAGCGTGGGCCATCGAAGCAGCAGGGGATAATATCGCCCCGGCGGTGGTCGCTGCCGATGGCGCATTTCGCTTGCCCTTGACACGCATTGGCACCACGGATGTTTACGCGGGGTCTGCCCTGCTCCCTGAAGGGGCAGGCATGAAGTGGGCTTATGATGTCGGCGGCAAGCAAATTGGTGGCGGCAATTTAGAAGTCTACACGACGCCTGCCGATGATCTTGAAAAGCCCGGCGTGCCAAAGGGCACCTTGACGCAGCAACCTAAGTGGAAGAGCACAATTTTTCCCAATACCGAGCGAGACTGGTGGGTTTATGTGCCTGCCCAGTATAAACCAGAGAACCCGGCCTGTGTCATGGTGTTTCAGGATGGTGGCGGGGCCAAGAATTATACGCCGGTAGTCTTTGATAACCTCATCGCCGCTGGCGCGATGCCTGTCACGGTGGGTATCTTCATCAATCCCGGCACGCGCGCTGATGGTGGCTCAAATCGTAGCTTTGAATACGATACGCTTTCCGACCAGTATGCCCGCTTCTTGCTGGAAGAGATTCTGCCCGAAGTCGAGAAAACAGTCAAATTACGCCACGACGCGCCCAGTCGTGCTATCGCTGGCATCAGCAGCGGTGGCATCTGCGCCTGGACAGTGGCCTGGGAGCGTCCCAACGAGTTCAGCAAGGTGCTGTCGTGGGTAGGCAGTTTTACCAATATCGCCAGTGGCCCAACCAAGCGGGAGGGCGGCCACAATTATCCGTTCTTGATTCGCAAAACTGATAAAAAGCCAATTCGCATCTTTTTGCAGGATGGCGAAAATGATTTAGATAACAACAATGGCAACTGGCCCTTAGCCAGTCAGCAGATGGCTAAGGCTCTCGCTTTTGCCGGTTATGATTATAAATTTGTCTATGGGCATGGCTTTCACAGCGACTTGCATGGACGGGCTATCATGCCGGACTCGTTGCGCTGGCTATGGCGCGATTACAAGCCTGGGCTATAAAATTTTGGAATCTTTTGCGTTTCTCAAGCGTCTGTAACACGACTTCAACATTACTTTCAATGCTGCGTTCAACTCTTTCTTTGCTCGGTTGCCTGGTGCCCTGTAGCGTCGTGCTGTACGCGCAGACTGCGCCACCCAAGACCTATATTCCTCTCCAGTCAGCACCATCACTGCATTCAACACCAGCCAAAACTTCTGGCATAAAACAGGTAAAAGCGACGCGTAGTTCCTCCGCCTTAACCAGAGTGAGGCCAGGGAGGGGTTTGCTCCCGGTTAGCCATAGCAAAGGAATGACTCTGCCTGTCACGCCCGCTTTCGCCAGGGCTGACAGCAACCCTCATTTTTCCCATAGCGCCATTAATGCCGTCGTTGCTAAAGGGGCAAAAGCAGGAGTTAAAACCGCTGCCAATCAGCCCAGCTTTGAGCATGATGTCTTGCCCGTCATCCAGAAGTACTGCACGGAATGTCACAGCGCCGAAGACCCGCCTGCCGATATTGCGCTGGTGAAATACCACGATGTCAATTCGGTATTACAGGATCACAGCATCTGGGAGAAGGTGGCGGCCAATGTAGAATCGGGGCACATGCCGCCGAAGAAGATGCCTCAACCTAGTGCCCAGGAGCGTACCCGTTTGGTGCAGTGGGTGGAGAGCACGCTCTCGAAATCGCAGTGCGTTTTAGACCCCGGACGGGTGACTCTGCACCGCCTCAATCGGGTTGAATATAACAACACCATACGTGACCTGGTGGGAGTTGACTTTCATCCCGCCGATGACTTTCCCTCCGATGATGTCGGCTATGGCTTCGATAACATTGGCGATGTGCTGTCCATCTCGCCGCTTTTGATGGAGAAGTATTTCAATGCCGCCGAGCAGGTCGCCGAAAAAGCCATTGTGCTGCCAGCTTTCAAGACGGTGCATTTTGCACCCGATCACCTGCCCGATGACGCCGGGGCTGATTTTGAAGGCACCGGAGGCCGTATCTTGGGGACTGAAGTGGGGGAAGTGTATATAGAGTATAAGTTTCCCCTCGATGGTGAGTATGAGTTGCGCGCTCAAGCCTTCCAGCAACAAGCCGGGCCAGACCCGGCACGGATGGTTTTCCGCTTAGACGGCAAACCCCTCCAAACTGTAGATGTGACGGCGCTGCAAGACTCGCCCAAGGTTTATCCACAGCGCATTACAGTCAAGGCGGGCACGCATCGCCTGGCTGTTGCCTTCACTAACAACTATAAAAATCTCACCACAAATGATCCCAAGTTGCGGGGAGACCGTAACCTTATCATCCAATATCTGGAAGTCGCAGGCCCCTTCAATGCAAAGCAGACGTTGCCTGCCTCACACCAGCGCATTATCTTCTGCCGCACCAATGAAGCGGTGCGCCAGCAGGCGGCCCACGCTATTCTCAGCGCCTTTGCCAGTCGCGCTTACCGCCGTCCGGTAACGGAAGCCGAAGTGGAGCGGCTCTTGCGCTATGTGAATATGGCGCAGAAAGAAGGCGAGCCATTTGAGCGGGGCATTCAGCTTGCGGTCGAAGCCGTCCTGACTTCGCCCAACTTCCTGTTCCGTGTTGAGCTTGATCCGCACCCCAACGATCCCAAGGCCAGTCGCCTGCTCAACAGCTATGAGTTAGCTTCGCGCCTCTCCTACTTCCTGTGGAATAGTATGCCGGATGACGAACTATTCGCCGTGGCGGGCAGCGGGGATTTGCAAAACAAGGATGTATTAGCGGCGCAGGTAAAACGGATGCTCAAAGACCCCAGGGCGCAAGTGATGGCCGATAACTTCGCGGGCCAGTGGCTGCAACTGCGTCGCCTGAGCGACATGACGCCCGATCCCGAACACTTCCCAGATTTCAATGAAGACCTGCGCACGGCCATGCGCCGCGAGACTGAATTGTTCTTTGAAGGTGTGGCGCAACAAGACCGCTCTGTCCTTGATTTTATAGACGCCAACTACACTTATGTTAATGCGACGTTGGCCAAACATTATGGCATACCAGACATTACCGGCCCTGATTTTCGGCGCGTGGTGCTCACCGGAGACCTGGCAGCCCAACGTGGTGGCGTGCTCACCCAGGCCAGCGTTTTGACCGTTACATCCAATCCAACGCGCACTTCGCCCGTGAAGCGTGGCAAATGGGTCTTAGAGCAGATATTAAACGCTGCTCCGCCCCCGCCCCCACCCAACCTCCCCCCTTTGAAGGAAGACAAAGAGGCTGTTAATGCGGCTACGATACGCGAACGCATGGCGCAGCATCGGAAGGACCCGGCCTGTGCATCTTGCCATGCGCAGATGGATCCGATTGGCTTTGGGTTAGAAAATTATGATCCGGTCGGGGCCTGGCGCAAAATGGATGGCAGATTCCCGGTGGATGCCTCCGGGACGCTCACCGATGGCAGCACTTTCCAAGGCCCCGCGCAACTTAAGACCATTTTGAAGTCTAAAAAAGAAGTGTTCGTGCGCTGTTTGACCGAAAAGATGCTCACTTATGCCCTGGGGCGCGGCTTGGAGTCCTATGATAGATGCATCGTTGATGATATAGTCAAAAAGGTAGCAAAAAATAATTATCGTTTCTCGGCGCTCATCACGGCAGTCGTAGAAAGTGATCCATTTCGTAAGCGCCGGGGTGATGAAGGTCTGCTCCAAAACGGGGGCGGCGCCAGCGTCGTTAAAGTTAGTAGTAACCAGTCAAGTGCCGCAGACCTACTCAAAACGGCACAACCAGATAACCACCAGGCTGCACCCAAAGCAGGAGGAATAAAACAATGAGACAACCGATTCCAAGACGAACTTTTTTACGCGGGCTGGGCACTGCCTTGGCCTTGCCGTTGCTCGACGGTATGATGCCGTTGCGCTCCTTCGCCGAAGCCGCCGGAGCACAAGCCGCCAAGCAGATTGTCCGTCCGAATCGGATGCTGTTTCTGTTTGTGCCCAACGGGATGCACATGCCCGACTGGACACCGACCGCCGAGGGCAACTTTGAACTGCCCTGGATTATGGAGCCGCTCAAAAACGTTAAAGACCATCTCACGGTTCTCAGCGGTCTAGCCCAGAACAACGCCCGCGCTTTAGGGGATGGCGGCGGCGACCACGCCCGCTCCTCGGCGACCTGGCTGACCGGTGTGCATCCCCGCAAAACCTCCGGGGCCGACCTCAAAGCCGGTGTTTCGGTAGATCAACTGGCGGCCCAGAAAATTGGACATCTCACGAAATTCGCCTCTCTGGAAATTGGAGTTGAGCGTGGCGCGCAGGCGGGGAACTGCGATTCCGGCTATAGCTGCGCCTACTCTTCCAGTGTCTCATGGAGCAGCGAATCCACTCCTGTCGCCAAAGAAACCAATCCACGCCTGGTGTTTGAGCGGTTGTTTGGTAACGGTGAGGAAGGCGAGCAAGCCGAAAGCCGCCAACGGCGCGAGCGTTATAAGAAGAGCATCCTCGACTTTGTGATGGAAGACGCCAATGACTTAAAGACGCAATTAGGCGCCCGCGATCAGCGCAAACTGGACGAGTATTTCACCGGGGTGCGCGAGATTGAACAACGTCTGGCACGGGTAGAAGAAATCAGCAACGCCACCATGCCCGCAATGGCTAAACCAGGCGGCGTTCCTGCCGACCCTGGCGAGCACATCCGCCTGATGTGCGACATGCTGGTCTTGGCCCTACAATCTGACCTGACCCGTATTTCAACCTTTATGCTCGCCAACGATGGCAGCAACCGCAGCTATCGCAACATTGGCATTGCCGAGGGTCACCACGAACTTTCGCACCACCAGGGCAACAAGGAAAAACAGGATAAGATTCGCCAGATTAACCGTTTCCACGTCACCCAATTGGCTTACCTGTTGGAGAAGATGAAATCCATTAAGGAAGGCGACGGCACCCTACTTGATAACTCGATGCTCGTCTATGGCGCTGGCATTAGCGACGGTGACCGCCATAACCACAATGACCTGCCGATCCTCCTGGCCGGGGGTGGCGCAGGCACCCTCAAGCCGGGTCGCCATGTCACCTACCCCGATGGCACTCCCATGTCGAACCTCTTTTTAGCCATGTTAGACCGCGTCAACATCCATACCGACTCACTAGGTGACAGCACCGGACGGTTAGAGCACCTCTTTTAAGCAGTGCAGGATTAATGGGACGCTAAACTCAGTTACGCCATGCTACGCAACGCAAGAACCGCTATTTATAACTTGAATAGCGGTTCTTGCGCATAAGATTAGCGTTGCCCCCGCGTTGCGTCCCATTAGATGCGCTGCTTATCCTCCATAGCCAACCCACGGTGAAGCATCCAGAATAATCGTTGAGGTCTCGAAGCTACTATCTTTGTGGCGTGACAGCACAAACATCGCTTCCTGGCCGGGATGCAGTGCGTTTAAGGTGATAGTATTCAAACGCGCTATCGGCATTTGAGCAGTGGGCAATATGCGGATGGCTTGTCCACTGGGGAGCTTCAATTGCACATTAGGCTCCAATGAAATCAACTGTCCACTGTAGTAGCGTGGCGCATTCTCTCCTTGCGCACTGGGAAAACGATTGTTGCCCAGTACGAGTGCCAGGGCTTTAACGTCGCTGGGTTTGTCACCATCTTCAAGCTGTAAGCCACCGGATTGTCCACGCGCTTCGCCCCAAAACGTAACGTGTTGTCCGACTTTAATAGCATTCTCCGGCAGAGTAGCCTGCTGCATAAAACGGCAAGCTGGTTTGAGAGACACGGCAAGCTTATCTGAGGTAAAGCGAGGCCGGATTTCGATTCGATTTCCTTGGATGCTCAGAATAGTTCCGAACATAGTGCCAAAAGGTGCCTGGCTGCGATCCGGGTAGATGTGGCTGGCCCTTAATACCTCATCGGGCATATCCTGCCCCTGCACTTCCACCCGTGTCCCAATCAATAGCTGGTTACGGTTGCCCCGTATCATGCGCCAGATGCCGCGCAGTTTGGAAACATCCGCTTTGAACTCCTTGCCTTTATCATCAGCGAAAACAAAAGGTGATACGCTCTTCAGTGTCCCGCCACCATTCGCATAAGTGCGCTCTTGGTTGAAGATTAGCCCATCATACTTGGGCGTGGTGAAACCGGGTGCCTCTATCACTTCCACCCAATTCACGCGCAAGCCTTCGGTAGCATTGTAACGGCCACCCAGAGAAATGCGTCGCCCTGGCTTGAGGGCGCTGCGCGTGACACGCTCATAGAGCGCAATCTCCGTCTTATCACCAAAAGCTACACGCTTAGGTTTAGGCCGCCACTGGGGGCGGATTACCAAAATATTACCACGCACCGAGACAATGGTGCCCTGGACCCAGGCATTGTCCTGCGCCGTCTCTGCACCCCACCCTGTCAGGCACCCGCCAGACACCAGCATTAACCATAGAAAACAGGGCTGCCAGTTTCGCTTCTGCATCAGTCTTCCCCCTCTTCCCTTACTTTTGAACACTCGCCGCTGGCAATAAGCCATAGCAGGTGATGCCATTGCCACTCACAAAGACACGACCATTCACCACCGTGGGACTGACAAAGCGACTGGCGTAATCAAGGTGATCGGCTAAACCGCTGGAATCAGAGTTGTACAGAGGTAGCCCGGACACCGCATCATAGGCTCGCAAAGCTGCGCCCAACTTCTGTTGCCCCTCGGTTTCAACTGTCCACACAATGCCATTGTGGTTACCTTGACTGGAAACCACTGGCGTCGTAGGCCGTTCCAAGACCTCTTTGAGCGTCCACACTGGATCGAAATGCACCTTACCGGTTGCCGCATCGCGGCGCAGGCGCAGGGCCACCATGCCTTTATGTTCTTGGGGGCCGGGTTGATCGCCAGCCACGAAGATTAAGCGGCCTTTGTCACCCGCATCAAAATAAGCGGCAGTGGCACGGATACCTTCATTATAAACAGCTTTGTCATCACCAAACAGACGCAATTTTTGTAACTGCCCACCAACACTTCCCAGGTGGTCACGGTTCAGGAGATAGCCCAAGCCATCCTTGCCACCGGTAAAGAGCAAGTGCGGTGTTTTGGCACCGGGCATATCAGGCAGCACCAGGGCACTGGCTCCGCCCAAATCTTCATCTTCGTCGTTAAGATGCTGGTAGTTAGCGGGGGTAAAGTAATCAGCACGAGTTCGCGTAAAGCGTAGCCCAGAGGCAGTTGAGCGCAAGTGAAACACACTTTGCCCCAGGTGATCCCCGCCGCGCGGCAAATCGTATTCGCCGTTACCTGTTACACCAAAAATATCACCCGATGCCGTGGCGGAGAGTCCCCCGGCACTCCAAATACCCGCGCCATCAGCAAAAGGGCAAGTGCAAAAGAGTTGAGGTGTCGCTTGTGGTCGTCGTGTGTCGAAGGCCGCGACCCACCCGCGCCAGGGCGGAGCATCGCCGCGCCCACCAAAGGGCACCAACAACCAGTTGCCCACCAGGGACAATGCACCTCGCTGCATGACTTCGCCCGTGATAAAATCCTTCGTTCCAGTTTTGCCGCGATAGACTCCGCGCACTATCTGCGGCCAACCGGACTTCGTTTTACCCGTAGCAAGGTCTAAGGCCCAGACCAGATGATGCTGGCGCAGACCCCGCCGGGTGAGGCCGCACACATAGAGAGTGTGAGTAGCAGCATCAATGACGGGTGTGGACAGCACACCATGCACGGATGCTCCCCACCCGCCAGTAAATTCGGCATCGCTTAAGGGCGGTGCTAATTCGCGGCGAACCCAGAGCAGATTGCCCGTGGCGGCTTCCAGTGCATAGACGCTGTTGCGCTCTGTGGCAGCAAAGACCACATCGCGCTGTTGCGTGCCAAGCGCCAGATTGCTGACTACCAGGGGAGAACCCGGCACGGAACCATCTAATTCTTGGTTCCAGAGCTTACCAAAGTTTTTCGCATTAACAGTGGCGGGCATTAATTGCGTTTCATGACTATTCCAGCCCAACCGTGCGTTGTCATAATGAAAAGTCAGACAATGCACCGGAGGCGATGCCGGAACAGATGCGGACATTTGAGAATGACCACAGCCAAATAATGCCACAACCAATAAGGACATGAAACTGACCGACAAGAACTTCTGTATCATATGGGAGAAGGATACCAGAATTGGCTGCAATAGTGGCTTTGGTAGTGGCCCAACGTATGGTCTGAGAGTTCAATGACTAAGCGTTTAAGACTCGTGGTTTTCCCGCCACCAGCCGCCTGCCAAAATAAGTTTTCAGGTTTTGGGCATATTTTCAACATCTTTTCAATGGGCACCTATTGAACCCCATGAAGGTCTGTCCATCGCGTATATTCCTGGTAGAGAGGATTACAGAGAGCGTCCCCATCCATTGCAACCATGAGTCGCGGGAGAACAGCAATCAATATCTGGTGTGCGGCAGGTCAGTGAACTAATTTCCGCGTTATTCCGCGTTTCCCGGACGCTCCGTAGAGCCATTGCCCAATCACGAGCCATGAACTCTCACTCATCAGGTTGAACCACTGCCTGGCTTTTATTACAGATGGCATTGCTCTTCAGCCTCATCTCACCTGTTGATACTGAATGATAGCGGATTGAGGCTTATTCGGCAAAGTGACAGGTGCGCCTATATCCATCAGTTCCTTGCCCGTCATTTCACGGTGAACATTGGTGTCCAAATCGGTGAAGCGATAATGAGCATTTGGTTGCAAGCCGCGTAAGCGCAGTCGTAAAGTGTCTTCATTACATTGAGCACGGCGAAAGACTTGGGCCATGCCATCGCCTTGTTTGGGGCGATTGAACTGCCACGCGATCCAGGCGTTTTCGGACAAGGTATAAGGAGTTAGCGGATAGTAGTCGCTAACATAATAAGGCGCGACCTGCCGCCATTGGCCGATGAGGCGGCGGGCTTCGGCCCAATCCACATCATCCCGGCGCGCATCCGGGCCAATGGTCATGTGCCAGTTCATGGAACTGCGGAAGTGGTAAGCGTCGGTGGCCGAGCCGGTGCCCTGATAAGGCATCCAGAGGGCAAAGCCATAGGTGTGGCCCTGTTCGTTTTCGGGGCGGCCAATGTCATCGCTACGCAGCAGGGGCACCGAACGACGCATCGTTTCTAAATCGTTACGACGACCGCCGCTGGAGCAGGAATCAATGAGCATACCAGGATGGCGACGGCGCAGTTCATCCCAGTAGGATAAATAACCTTCGATATAATGGATTTCCGTAATGCCCTGGCGGTCGGGGGCTTCGCCATCGCGCCAGATGCCGAGGGGGTTGATGTTAAAATCCTGGCGATAAAGGTCAATACCCTGCTCCGTCAAGAGATGATCCACATGATCGGTCAGCCATTGTCGGGCTTGTGGGTTGCCCAGGTTCAGCAGGCGATTATTGGCATCGTGACCCAGCAGCCATTCCGGGTGCTTGTCCCACAGCCAGGTGCCAGGCGTCACCCGTTCCGGCTCAAACCAGACAATGCTTTTGACTCCTTTTTGATGAGCATGATCGGTGATAGCGCGCAAGCCGTGGGGGAAGCGTTGAGTATCCACTTCCCAGGTGCCGGTATTGTCCCAACGACCATTATTGAAATACCATCCAGCATCCATCCACCAATAGTCAATGGTCAGACGCTCCGCCACGTAACGATCTACAAAGAGTATCTGATTGGCTTCATTGGCGTGAATCATCTCACCAAAATGCGAGGAGCTACACCCCGCCAGTTGCGGCGGCAGTGGTTGCCCATTATGGGTCGGCAGGTTATACGCGAGCAGCCAACGCCGCCAGAGGTTCTGACCGCGCAGCCAGTCCACTTTCCAGAAAACCAGGGCGATTAATGGGCTGCGGACTTCCTCGCCAGGATGTAAGACGAAGTGAGTCTGTTCCTGCCCCGCCACTACCGCCCCTTCGCGGGTGAACTGGCTGCTCCACTGGCCGGGCCACCCCACCGCCAGGACAACGCCGCCGTCATCATATTCGAGGTTAAAGTACGGTAAAAAGCGGTCTGAACCACGCCCATCAGGAGTAAATCTCTGGTCGGAATTATCGCCATCCAGGGCGACTTCATGCGGTTGATAAGCATTGGGGCCATTATAGCCACCCTCGGCGTAATGTAACAGGGAAAAGGCGCGACTCCCGCGTGGAAAGTGGCTGTTCAGAGCCTGGATATTTTCGAGAATAGGCGTGTCAGCCTGGCCTGTATTCTTGAAATACAGCGTCCACTCGACCGCTGGAAAATCGCGGTATTCAATCGCCGCGCAACGAACTTCCAAACCTGTCTTCGGGTCAGTCCAACGCAGGGTATGCTCGACCCGTTGCGCATCTAAAGTTCGCGCTTCGCGTGTCAGTTTCCAGGTGTCTAATAAGGCTGAGGCAGGCTGACCTGCATAAGTGAAGGAAAACGGTGGCTCGACGGCAAAACGCGAGGCGGAGTCTGTTTCGGTCATGGGCAGATCGGCCAGCCACAACTCACGGCCATTTTGCAAGGTGACTTTCGCCTCGGCCCAATCGGCCTGGTCACAGGCTATCCCATCGGGAGTGGGGTCAACTAGAAGCACGAATTCTGTCGCGCCACTCAGGGCCACCTGCACCGCCTTAGCCGCCATGCCTTCGTGCATGACGCCAGAACGGAATTTCTCTTCTCCTCCCACCTGCACCGAAAAATCCACGCTGCCGCGCCCGCCACTGGTTTGCTCATTGGTATCCACCCCAGCGATAGCCGTAAAAGTCGCGCCCGGCCCCGGCAAACGCGCCAGGAGCTTGCTGAACGCATGACAGAAGAGACCACGTGTATATTGCTGCTCACCCAGGCGCAGCGGCTTGCCAGCCCGTCCATTCTTCTGCACGGGATCGTGGTTGGCGATAACGGTTAGCCCCGGTTTCGCCTCGCCTTCTATGCCACCCTGAAACTTCGCCACCACCCAGCGGTGGGCATCGGCCATTTCCTCTGTTGTGGGCGAGAGGAGACTGGCCCCGTTCGCTATTCCGGCTCCACCTAACATAACCATCAGCAAAGCACCTCGCGCCAGTTGGTTTAACATCTGCCTCCCAAGCGTTAAAAATAAGTTCATCGTTAATTCTATCGCTTCGAGAGAAAACGCGGTGATGACTTTTGATTAGCTGATGACCTTAAAGGCCCGTTTTGGCCCTCACCCCGGCCCCTTGTATGGTTAAGAGCAGGTGGTGAGGTATGCTGAGTCTAAAGTCACCCGCCCCCTGCTGCACCGCCCGCCTGAGTGGCTGGCGTGTGACAGCCTGGGAGAGACGACTTAGACGCTGGCCTCACCACCGATGAAGAATCCTGCTGCTGGTCGTGTGCCGTGCAGACCAGACAGCCGATGGGTTACAAGGGTGTGGGAGGCCCTTTTTCTCGCTGGGAGGCGCATTATGTTAGGGATTGACGTGAGCAAAGAGACGCTGGCCTGTACCCTGCTCGATCCACAGACCCATAAGCCATTATGGAGCCGCACCTATCCTAACACCGCAACGGGCGTGATGCGTTTACTCCGCCACACGCCGCCCGCTTCACCTTGGGCCTTAGAACCCACCGGACGGTATAGCTTATTAGCCGCCACCACAGCTCAGGCTGCGGGGCGCAGCGTGCTCTTGGCCCAACCCAAGCCAGCTCGCCACTTTCTGCGTAGCATCCAGAGCCGGGCTAAAACCGATAGGTTGGATAGTCACGGCATTGGCTTGTTTGCTTTGTGCCGTCCTTTACCGCCTTATCCGTTAAAATCTCCTGTAGTGGAACAACTCGATCAACTGCTGCGAGCGCGCAAAAGTCTGGCGGCGGCCTTAGCCAGCTTCGCGCTACAGGCCACAGAAATGCCGCACGCGGCTCCCGCCTTAGCTCCGGTTATGGCCGCGTTGGAGACTCAAAAGAAGGCGCTGGATCAGCAGATTAGGCAGCTTACAACTTCTCATGCGGCCTTTGCCATCACTAAAGAGTTGGAGAAAGTGCCCGGCATTGGCCCCGTTACTGCCGCGACTTTGGCGGCGCGTCTGGTGGCTCATGACTTCGGGCACAGTGATGCGTTTGTGGCCTACTGTGGTTTGGATGTCGGAGTGCGGCAATCCGGCAAGAAGCAGGGCCAAAGCGGCTTAACCAAGCAAGGCGACGGCGAGTTGAGACGGCTGTTGTATTTGGCGGCGCAAGCGAATCTGCGCCGTAAAGACAGACCCTTTAAGGCCCACTATGAGCGGGAGCGGGCCAAAGGCTTGACCTCGACTGCGGCCTTATGTGCCGTAGCCAGGAAACTGGCGCGGCTGGCGTGGTCACTCCATAAACATGGCACGGCTTACGATCCGGCGCGAGTTTATCAGCAAAATCAGCTCTCACTCCCTTGACCCCAACCATAGAATCTCTCCCAACTCTGGGAGAGGGGCCGGGGGTGAGGGCTTCCATCCCAAACAAAAAGGCGGCTGGTTCATAATTGAACCAGCCGCCCCTACTGCACTTCACACTTCTATTGCCGCAGATAGCTCAGGCGACGGTCGCTGTAACCGGAATTATCGGCATAAGTGACTGGATTATCCAGACGCACACCGATGCGCGTACCACGCGGCACTAAGGCTTCGGCTGCCTTATTGCGGCTTTTCGACTGGTCATAGAGGTAGCCACCAATGCCACCCAGGATCGTGGAAAGGGTTGTGTTCTTCTTCAACAGCTTACCTGCGACAAATCCAATGCCAGCGCCAATGCCTACGACCTTTACGCGGTCATTGGAGGATTTATTCTTGGCCACAATCCGTCCCTGGCTGTTGCTGACGTTCTTATCATCTAAGCTAATCAACTCGCCGCGTAACGGTTGCCGCGTGCCGTCAGGGAAGATGACATTGCGAAAATCAAAGTCGAGAACACCCGGATTGTCGCCTTCGTGCGGCTGGGCTTCAACCACGACACCCTCAATCTTGCTACCTGCGGGGAATTCGGAATCGCCCAACTGCTGCGAGGCAACGGTGGCCGTGAAAGTCTGTCCAACTTGCGCGGTGGCAGAAGAAAGGTCTTGGTCGAGTGTCACCGGCACCACAGCACCTTCGGGCACGTTGATATTGCGCGGCTCTTGCACGTTGTAAAAGCGTGGGGTCGCGCCATATTGGTTATCATAGTTAGTATCGTTATAACCAAAATTGGTGTCGGTGCTGTTATGCAGGAAAGCCAGGCGACGGTTGCTGTAGCCACTGGTATCGGGATAATTTAGCCCATTATCCAGCCGCACGCCAAGCCGGGTGCCCTGAGGCACGACTGCTTCCCTGGGTTTGTTCTCACGCGAACGTCCAAACAGGTAGCCACCAACGCCACCTAACACCGTTGTCACCGTCGAATTGGTGTTGAGCACACGCCCTAAGACAAAGCCAACGCCAGCGCCAATACCGGCGATTTTTAGCCTGTCGCCACGACTCTGTGAGCTGGTCTTAGCCGTGATACGACCACGATCCATCGCTACATTGTCTTTATCCAAAGCGATCAGCTCACCCCGCAGCGGTTGGCGGGTGCCATCGGGCAAAATGACCGACTGAAAGTCCATGTCCAACACGCCGGGAGTATCGCCCTGCTTGGGCCGCGCCTCGGTAATAATTCCTTCGACTTTGCTGCCCGGAGGAAACTCAGAATCGCCCAATTGCTGGGAAACGACCGTCGCCGTGAAGCGTTGGCCCACTTGGGAATTAGCTGAGGACAGGGCAGTATCTAAGCGCACCGGCACCACTACACCGGCAGGAATGCGAATGGTGCGCAGGTTAGCACGGTTCAGGTCTTGGTTCCGGTCCCAATTGGGATTGTTGTTTTGATCCGGGTATTGGCCGCGATTGTCTATCGGGCGATTATCCAACTGTCCGTTATCCGCCGGATAAATGTCATTACCCGGCCCGGCACCCAGATCAACTTGATTTTGGGCATCCTCAGTCCGGGCATTAATAAAGGGCGGCGTATCGGCGGTCAAATTTTGGTCAAGCTCAGTCGTCTCTAAGTCGGTGCGCAGGTAGCGGCCCCGCGTATCGGCATAGCCCGTAGCATCGGTGTAAGTGAGGGGGCTATTAACGCGGACACCGAGCCGAGTGCCTTGTTGAAGCACGGCCTCTTTGGGCTTCTTATCCCGTGAACGGCCAAACAGGTAGCCACCCGCCGCGCCTAATACTGTTGAAACGGTGGTATTAGTATTCAGCACACGCCCAAGCACAAAACCCGCGCCTGCCCCGACACCAATCACCTTAAGGCGATCACCGCGACTCTGCGCGCTGCTCTTGGCAACCAGGCGTCCCTGACTGGAATATACATTGTTGTTATCAAGGGCAATTAACTCGCCGCGTAAGGGCAAACGTGTGCCATCTGGCAAAACGACTGAACGGAAATTGAAGTCGAGGACGCCAGGATTATTGCCAGCGCGAGGCCGGGCTTCGGTAAGCATGCCCTCCACCTTGCTGCCGGGGGGGAATTCGGAATCACCCAACCTCTGAGAAGCCACCGTCGCCGTAAAGGTTTGACCTACCGGCGAAGTAGCGGAAGATAAAGTGCTGTCCAGCACGACCGGGACAACTGCGCCTGTGGGCACACTAATCGTGCGCGCTCCGGCGACTGCCGTGCCAGCCCCTGTGTCCAGGCCAGTTCCGATGCCGGTGCCACTATTACCAATAGCCGGATTAGGCAAACTGGCAATCGTAGTCCCGTTATTATCGGCGTTAGGCGTGCTGATGCTAACCCGTTGTAGCACGTTATTCCAGTACACCTGTGCGCCCATTGCTTCGGAGACAAACCGCAAGGGCACCATCGTGCGCCCCCCATATATCATGGCGGACTGATTCAATAAAACGCGTTGGCCATTCACCGTAGCGAATGGGCTGTTAATTTGCAGAGAGATCAGCGCTTGGTCTTTCTGCGCTGTCACCGTCTGAGTCGCCGGGTTCCAGTTTAAGGTGGCACCCAGGGCCTCGAAGATGTCGCGCATTGGCACGAGGGTGGTGCCATTCTGAGCGATAGGGGCCACCGAGGTCGCCAACGGCTGCCCATTCAATTGCACGTCAATGGCTTGCGCCACATTCGTTAAACCAGAGCCACTCACGGCCAAAGCCGCGAGGCCAATTAATTTCTTGGTCTGACGTTTACTACTTGAAGGTTTATGCATAACCATCTCCCCTTCCAATTTACTTCTATCTTGGCACTGTGCTGACTTCGTGCCAACGCTATCTAATAGGGCATGGACGGTGGATATAATGGAATGTTCTGGATAAATTGTAGGTTTCACGGCTTAGCTTACGCTCCGGCACCGCATTCCGAGCAACTCAAATACAGTGATTCAAAGCAGGCCAGGAAGAGTGTTCAGAGTTCGCTTAAAACTCTAAAACCACTCTGGTAAATGCTTCCGCAGCTCGGACATGCACCCAATGGCCAGCGTTAGCATTAGTGCAATTGCGGCAAGGTGGGCCGTGTTATTTAATTCTCTTCTACATCCGTCTCAAAGACATAAGGCTGAATATCTGGCTCTAAATGAATTTCAACTTGTGGGCCGTACTTTACCAGTAAATCAACATGCATCTCGTGATTACAGGGACAGTCAGTCACTACACGGCCAAACGTGTAACCATCATAAAGATGGATTTCTGCGATAGATGAACACCCGCACAGAGGGCAAGTTAGTCGTAAATCTTCAACTCTGGCATCGCGGCAGTACGGTGCCCGTGTTAAATCAGGCTCAACCTTCTCAATCCTGTCAGATACCACATACACAACAGCAAAGAAGTCCCGTCTACAAGTTGGGCACTCAGTATAGCCTGTTCCTTTAATATCAGTGAGCAACGGCCAGTCGTAGATGTCACCTACACGATAGGACTTCATCAGGCCAGTGCATCCGAAATAGCAATTCACCTCCATCATGGTTGTTGAATTGCAACGCGGGCATGTTAATTCGGTTGTCAAAAGATTGTAGGTTGACATGATATCGAGTGTTAATGAATATATACAGAGGTTGGACAAACCATTTCCTGAAACTCAATAATACTGCTTCTTCACAGCGGCTAAAGTCGCATCAATTACCCATTCAAGAACGCCAAAACTACGTTCGCAAACTCCTCGGCTGCTTCGACATGCACCCAATGACCAGCACCGGGAATAGTCGCAATTCTGGCCTGCGGGAATATGGCTTTGATAGTGGAAAGGTCTGCTTCTTGGATGTAATTCGATCTTCCGCCTTTAATGAATAGAGTGGGTTTATCGAAGGGCTGGCTAACCTCAATGCCCTTGCTGATCTCGGCATAGTTGTTATAGATGGCATCCAGGTTGAGACGCCACTTCCAATGCTCTGTCTGATCGGGGAGCGCATTCATCATAAGAAACTGGCGCACTCCCGCATCAGGAATGTGTGGAGCAAGTTGTGCGTCTAAGTCGCTGCGCTGTTTGACGGTGCTTAAATCTACGGCGCGCAGGGCATCTAATATTGCATCATGGTGTGGTGGATACGTTTTGGGCACGATGTCTACTACAATCAACTTATCCACGCGGTCAGCATAGTTAACGGCGAATTGCATGGCCGTTTTACCGCCCATCGAGTGGCCCATTACATGAGCAGAGGCCAGTTGTTGCGCATCCATCAAGGCTTTGACATCTTCGGCCATGACGGGGTAGTTATGGATGCTATTATGTGGGGAGCGGCCATGATTGCGTTGGTCTAGGAGAAAAACGCGATAGTCTTTCGAGAGCTTCTTGCCAAACGATTTCCAGTTGGAAAGTGAGCCAAAAAGACCATGCAGAATCAGCAGAGGATGGCCATTGCCCAAAGTTTGATAGTGCAATGGGAGAGCTTGAGAGTTAGGCATGGCTTAAAGCCATAGGCCAGACAGGAGTGTCTGGCCTACAATGCACTTCATTGTTGCGCCACAAACTGGCGATAGATTTCCTCAAACAGCCGCACATCGTGCAGGGTGTCTTCTGCGGAGGAGTGGAATGGCTCCCCAGTTTGGATACAGTGCAGGAAGTGCTTGGCTTCCTCACGATATGACCAGGCAGGCGCAGGAAACTCTTCCATGAGTTGTGGCGCTCGTCCATCGGCACTCGCACGGTAGATTTCCACCGTGGCTGGTTTTTCCTTTTGCATAATCGCTGGAGCCTGCGTGCGCAACCAACCCTTCTGAAAATAAAGTTGCGTGTGTTCTTCCCAGCCGTGGAATTGGGTATAGCCGCTTTCAACTACGGCCCGCTTGCCATTGATTTCCAACACGACAATACCCGTCATGCCATCCTGGTCAAGCTGCACCGAAACGACTCGCGTATTACCTTCGGTGTCACCTAAAAAGAAACGTAATAGGTTGACATTGTGTGTCCACTGTTGGAGATAACCCAGGTAAGCATTACGCCATTGGGGTGGTAGCCATTCCGGGCACTCATCGGGAGCCGGGGGCGCACTGGACGCCGAATGCGACATGGGAATGTTAGGGTCTTGGCCATAGACCCAGTTACCACCGAATCCATGATTGCGAGCTAAGAGAAACCGTCCCATTGCACCAGTTTGCAGCCATTCATCCACATAGCCTTTGAGCAAGATGTTGCCGGTGTCATAGCGTTTCATATAGCCCACCATGAGCCGCGCCGCTCCACTCCGCACAGCCTCGACAATAGATTCAGCCCGCGCCGTGGAGACCGCCATTGGTTTTTCCATGAAGACATGCTTGCCCGCTCGCACCAGGTCTTCGGCGATACGACCCTGCAAGGCATAAGGAGCGGAAACTCCCACCGCTTCAATCTCCGGGTCAGCCGCGATTTCTTCATGTGAAGTATAAACCTTTGGGATGCCATAGCGGGCCGCAACTTCCTGTCCTAATTCCGGTCGCGCCTCGGCCAGTGCCGCAAAGCGACAATTCGGCAGGGCGGAGAAGTTAGGAATATGAATCGTCTGCGCCACAAAGCCACAGCCGACATAAGCAAAATTGACGGGCTTTACCTGTTGTGCTGTTTCACTCATGATATTTTGGCCCTCACCCCCGGCCCCTCTCCCACGCTGCGGGAGAGGGGAGCAAGAAGGATCGCTAGCTCCGGTTACAGAAATCGAACCGCAGAGACGCAGAGGGCGCAGAGAAATTTTCAATTACTCTGTGGTCTTCGCTTCTCTGCGGTTCATAGATCAAACTCATCGCTTGGCCTTGTGCTCCCCTCTCCCGCAGCGTGGGAGAGGGGCCGGGGGTGAGGGCTGTTAGCAACCCTGGAGGTAGCGACCACCGTAAATAATCCCAGCTTTTTCGCTTTCTGCTGGGCCGTTGAAGTTGGCGTCCTCTAATTCGATGCAGACGCAGCCGTTATAGCCTGCTTCCTTTAAGATGCGGAAAGCCTCGACCCAACGCATAACGCCATGACCGGGGATGGTGTAGCGCCAGTGCATCCCGCCGAAGCCAACCGCCTTGCCAAACGTGGCGGGTTGCTCGTTGCCATACTCATAGAGACCTTCGCTCAAGAGTTCGGTGTCTTTACCATGAACGTGGGTGACGCGATCCGCGAACTCACCCAAGTAACGCAATGGGTCAATGCCCATACGAATCAGGTGTGATGGGTCGTAGTTGATGGCCATAGATTGGGAGGGGCACTCTTTGAAAAAGGCGCGGTAGCCTTCGGGCGTGCAGACGAGAGCACCCGGCCCTGGCCAGCCCTCCACGGCAATACGTGCCTGGCTCTGCTCTAAAGTAGGCGCGAGTTCGTTAAAGCTCTCGACCATATAACCAAAGTTTTCACTGCGCTTTAATTCTGGCTTTTCGGGCAGCATAACGACAAAGTGATTTACCGGGCCAAGAGCGGCGCACGCTTTGACATATTCGGCGTTCTTCGCCACCGCCTCTTTGCGCTTACCAGCGTCGGGCGAAATCATGCCCTGCCATTCCATCAAGTCTACCGAGCCGACTTTTAAGCCACCTTCCTGAATCGCTTTGCCAGTCGTGGGGCCATCCCTGCCGATGTCAATCGCGCCAAACTCATTTTCTTTGGCCCACTGAATAAGGCTTTGAATGTCCTTTTGCCACTCTGTGCCGCCGCGTCGAAAACCAATCGTGAAGTTACCAGTCCGTGTGTTACTCATCACTCAACCTTTTTATGTTTTGCTTTTACGCCTGTTCCAATCTGTTTAGGATACCACCTGTGGCGCATCGCGCATATCTTTTAGCCTTGATGTTGCTGGATTCTTTCTAAATTATGTTTGCAGGAAGAAGATATGCCAGTATCCTTTAACCTAAGATAACTGTTTATCCGCAGTCCATCTACCCATGATCGAATACACTGGCGCACAAACCTTTCGCAATGCCTTTGACCATGCGGTTATTGGCATGGCCCTGGTCGCGCTCGATGGCCTGTGGCTCAAAGTCAATCCTTCGCTCTGTGGCATTTTGGGCTTTACAGAACAAGAACTCTTGGTCTCGCATTTCCAGGCGGTGGCGCACCCGGATGATCTCGAAACGGACTTAGGCTATATGCGCCAACTGGTTGAGGGCGAGATTTTCTCCTACCAAATGGAGCGCCGCTATCTGCACAAGCGCGGCCATGTGGTGTGGGTTCTGCTCAGCATTTCCCTGGTGCGCGACAGCCAGGATGAGCCGGAGTTTTTCATCTTTCAAATTCAAGACATTACCGACCGCAAGCAGTCGGAAGCGCAACTTACCCAGGCACATGAAGAGCTTAAGGCTCGTGTGGCCGAACTGGAACGCCGCACCACTGAACTCAGCCTGGTGAGCGAAACTGGTGAATTGCTGCAATCGTGCCGTAGCGCCGACGAGGCTTATAAGATCATCGGCAGGTCTATACGCCAGTTATTCTTAGAAGAATCCGGTGCCCTGGCCATGATGAATACGGCGCGTGACCATGTGGAGGTGGTGCTATCTTGGGGCCACGAATTGCGCTCTGAATCCTACTTCACACCCGACGATTGCTGGGCTTTACGGCGCAATCAGATGCATGTCGTGACGGATATGCAGACCGACCTCATCTGCCCACATATCTCAGAAGGCTCTTATACAGGCTACATGTGCCTGCCACTTATTGCCCAGCGCGAAACTCTGGGCGTTTTGCATATCTGGCGCGCAGATGGCCAGGCTTTGACTCCTGCCCGCCAACAATTAGCCCGCACCGTGGCCGAGCAAATCTCCCTGGCTTTAGCCAATCTGCACCTTCAGGAAACGCTGCGCAGCCAGTCAGTGCGTGATCCTTTGACGGGTCTCTTTAACCGCCGCTATCTGGAGGAATCCCTAGAACGAGAGATTAATCGCGCTCAACGCAATCAGCGTTCTCTCGGCATTATTATGGTGGATGTAGACCATTTCAAGCGCATCAACGACACCTATGGTCACGAGGGCGGCGATACCGTGCTGCGCGAATTAGGCAATCTTTTGCAAAGTTCGCTGCGCAAAGGTGATGTGGCTTGTCGCTATGGCGGCGAAGAGTTCACCCTGCTCCTACCCGACGCCTCCCTCGAAGACGCACTCCAGAAAGCTGAACAACTGTGCGAAGCCGCCCGCCAATTGATTATTCAACACAGCACACAAACCATCAAAATCACACTCTCGCAAGGAGTTGCTGCTTTCCCGCAGCATGGCGAAGTCGGAGAAGGCATTATCCAAGCCGCGGATGCGGCGCTCTATCGTGCTAAACACCAGGGCCGTGACCGCGTGATATTAGCAGAACTGACTGAGATAGCAGATGGCAGCGCAACGGAGTAACCGTTTAAGTCAGGCACTTGATGGAACCATGCGCTTGGAGAGTTACTGGGCGGAAGAGTCCAAATAAGTATCTGACAGCCATGATTTAGCTCAAGCGGGTGGCACTCGTTAGCCCTTGTTTCAGAGTATTAGCCAGTAGCTTGGATGTCCCGGATAACGGAGCTAAATATTTCTCGAAAAGACGCTTGAGCTGCCTTCATTTCTGGCACATCTGCCTGGGGTGGCTCGGACTTGTCCAGTTGGCTTCCCCGGAGATAAAGATGGTAGCGCACTTCGATTTGAAGTGACTCCACAGTTGGCATATCTCCATAATGCTTTACGACTTGTCCTCCAGAATAAGGACTGTTGCGGGCGACTTTATAGCCGTTGGCCTGAAAGTGCCGCTCAACACAAGCAATAAGAAATTCAGAACAGCTTTGGCCTCTACCATCTCCTAAATCTACATCGTTATGCGGTGGCCAGAAAAAGCTGTGCAGGTGTAGTAGACAAGCTCTGCCGAATTGCTGTGTCATCTCTTTCACAAGCTCTTTTAGTTTTTGGTGGTAGGGTAAATAAAATTGCTCAACGCGCTGAAGGATTTCATCATGATCAGGTTTCACCCGATAAATCGGCTTATCTAACGCAGTTCGTTCGGCTATGGCCGAAGTCTTAAACGGCCCCAACAGAGGTTCGTTAAGCCTACGATTCAGGTCAACCACATAGCGACTGTGGGTTGCTTGCATAACAGTCACTCCCAACTCTGGCAGAAAACTGTAAAGCCTATCAAGATGCCAATCTGTATTGGGCAAGGAAGTCAAGTGTTCCGGTGTGAATTGTGCCGCTACTGTGGCTGGCACAAACATCCCGCTATGTGGCAGATTCGCCACAATAGGAACTATTTCACCTACTGGCTTCTGAAGTGTGAATAATTCCATGAATAAGGGGCTTTCCTGAGAACGCAGAAGCAGAGACGCGATTAATCGCGTCTCTACGGGTATTCAACGTTTAGCCACTGCCGTTGGATGCGCCTGCTTATAGAGTTCATACAACTGCGAAGGCGTGACGGGCACATATTCTGGCCCCAGCAAATTGAGCATCTGCTTGATGTCGGCTGGTTTGGAACCCCAGTTCCAGATAAAGACATTGGCAAAGGCCGGGCGGATGGTGCCGACACGCTGGCGCACCAAGTCCGCGAGGTGTTGCGCTCCACCTTCTGCCGGGGTAATGGCACGAAAGACAGGCTGGCCCGTGGGCAAGGTGTAGGTAAATTCGGGATAGGTATGCTCGCCAGAGTAGCCATAGTCGGGCATGAGGAACTTGGTCCGGGCTAAATCAGGCGCGACACGGGAGATGTCTGCGGCGGCCACATTCATTAATCGCACCGTGCGCATATCCAGGCGATTCATGTAAGTTTGCGTCCAGCGATAGAAGGAGTGAGTGGCCGCATCCCGATCTTTGAGCGAGGTGGCCCAATCGGAGGGATACATATAGCCAACACCTGATACATCACAAATAAACTCATCATTGGGGCCAGCGTGCTCGTAATACCAACGCGCCCAGACGGGATTATTATCAATAATTGAAGGCCCCATGCCCCAACCCATTGGAAAGCTACCATGCAAGGGATTATTGAAGTAATCGCGGAAGTAACTGCGCCAGGTGGAGAGATTATCGCCATCCGACATAGTGAGAGCCACATAAACCTTAGAGGGGTCTAACTTGGGCGCGGGTGGGCGCGGTTTCTGCTTGAGGTTCTGCGCTGGCACCCCACTGAAAACCGAGAAGTTCGAGACATAGTCACTGACCACTGTCACCTTGCCGAAGCGACTGCCAAGCGATACACCAGGGCCTTCATCAATGCCCCAGCCATCGCCATGCCACCAGAAACCACGCACCACCGCGTTTAAGGGCATTCGCGCTAATAGCTCTTTGGTTTCGGCGACCTCGCCCGCCATATTCGCGCCCGGCAACCCTTGCGCTTTAATGCCAGTCATCCAGAAAGCAATTCCCCTGGCGGCGATAATCTGGTCAATCGAGCCATTATCCAACAAAGGCGGATCAAGGCAAATGGCTAAGTAAGGATTCAGACGGGGGAACACTTTCGTGCGCAGGTAACGCAGTGCCTCCACATTGTTTTTAAATTTGCCACGCAGGTCTGTTTTAATCGGCAGATGCAGCTTGGCCGCCAGCGCCGGAGTCGCCATCACCAAATCATCGGCCCCGGCTATGGAGGCGGCGATGTCCGGGCTGTCATACACCTTGGGATCAGAAACCACCGCCCCATTAATAGAAGTGCGGAAGCGGCTGACGAGAGACAGTGGGTCAGCCACCGGGATGGTGCTGTCAGTGGCTCCCTGCCTTTGCATCTCTTTGAGCCAGAACAGGTCTTCGTCATTCAACAGCAAGTAGATGCGCGGCTGCTTACGATTAACGATGCCCTGTAACGAAATGAGCAAAATTCGCTCATCAGATTTAAGCAGGCGCGCATCGGCCACATAGAGATGACGTGCTGGCGGGGGCATCTTGGGCTGGAAGGTGGGGTAAGGACGCCGGGGCGAGGGTAAGGTGAGATTGGCATAAACGGGAGGTTTGGGAGCTTGATTCAGTGCCACAAATGCGGCCTTCTGCTGCGTTGGTGTCAGCAGCCCTTTAATGGACAAAGCCGCCACCGCGCCCCGCGCCAGCATTTGCTCGACGAGGTAAGCATCCAGGTCACTGCCCGCTGCATGATGCGTCCACACATCCACCGCGCCGGGGAAAGTCGCATCGTTATGCACAATGATGGCCGCGGTAGGCTTGCCACCAACCGTCAAGGCGGGCAGCACCCTGTCCCCCGCTGGTAGCGTGGCTGCATCCAGCCATTGGATATTAGCAGTGCCCTTCCAATCCGGGTGCAGGGAAGCTAAATCCAGTGGGTCGCCCGGCGCAATCGCCACTGGCCCCCCCTGGCTCGACTCGCCAAAGCCACCAATGCCAATACCCTCTGGCCCGAACAAAGCGGTTGTGGAAGAATGTCCTAAATCGGCCCAGTCATTGCCGGGCGTTTCAAAATTGCCATTAGCTAGAGGGATGGTGTGGCCATTGACGCTCACTTGCAGATCATCTAAACGCACCTTGCGTGTGGCGCTGCGCATTTGGGGTGACACATCGAAAGTGGTTGCTCTCGGTGGGGCAGTAATATTCACCTCAAGAAGGTGCCAGTCGGGGCCGGAGGTAATCTCCGCACCATGCTGAGAAATAAAAGTACCACCTGGCCCAAAGAAGCGGAGGTATACCCAGTCGTCACCTTCATTGGTGCCGGAAACTTCCTTGCCCCAGGCAGAAACAGCGATCTGGTCGCCAGGGTGAACAGGAAATTTGGCTGAATTAATACCAACCCACTCGCCATTGCTACCAGTCAACTCCACCGACTGCGCCCCGGCGTGAGCATCCGCCACCGTCTGCACATGAGTGCCCCAGGACGGATGCGCTTCCCAGGATGCGACAGAGACCCGCGCTACTGCATGAGTAAACGGAATAGCCGACACAATGAGTGAGCCACCCGCCTGATGAAACGCTCGCATATTGGCGAATGCCGCCTGTGGATAAGCGTTGCCATAAGCCAGAATCAAAGCCGCATAGCGATTGACATTGAACCGTTGCGGATCACTGAGGGCGCTCACATCCAACAAGTCGGCTTTGATGCCAGTGCGGTTTAAACTCGCCGCGATGTTTTGAGGCGAAGTAAACGGCGAGATCATATAAGAGGGAAAACCCGCTTGAGCAAACACCGCTACACGCGGCGCACGGGGGCCAGGAGCCTGATTTGCGGCACCATTTGGAGCCGCACCAGCATTTTGGGGACTGGCAGCCCATGCCAGCAGGCAGATCATCACCCACATCAGCAAATGCCAGCCTTGCTTCGGACAAGTGTGCTGCAACCTTACAATAGCTTGTTCCCTCATGCTTTGTGATCGTGGCATTATGATTCCCCTTAGATTTAGCGCACCAGGTTAGCTTCGCTTGAGGCGTAACGTTAGCTCTCCAGAGTCGCAGCGAAGTTGTGAGCGTTATAGTGAGTAGTCAGTGTTATTTTATCCGACCATTAGCACTTACGGCATACATAACGATGCATAAAGATGAAAAATGAGATTCTCCCAACCGAAGATATTCTTTATCTGAATGCGGCAACCCATGAAACGTCGTGAATTAACTTCTTGAGAAGAGTTTTAAACAAAGAAAAGCAGCCCTCACCGCACTGTGAGGGCTGCTTTTAATTTACAATTTTATTTTCAAGTCAGGTTTACCGTGCAACTAATGGCCCTGCTTGCCCGTTTAGCACGTTATCTTGCATATCGCTTACACCATGCCACTGCACGGTCAATTTATCACCAGCGTGCAAGCTGCCATCAGGCAAGCTCAGCGTCACGCTATGGGTGGCTGAGTTATAGCCCGCACTCTCGACTGTTACCACCGCGCCATTGACCATCACGGTGTAATGCGCTGCATCTCCGGCACTTTCGGCATCGAGTGCCCCTAAGAAGCGTAATTGCACACTGCTGGCAGTGACGCTCACTTTAGCGGTGGAGAGAGCTATGGTGGAAGCGGCTGCTGTTGGTTGTGGCGTGCTGCTCTTGATGGTCAAGGTGCTGTGGGCTTCGCCACGATTGCCAGCACCATCTAAGGCAATGGCCGTGAGACGATACTCACCTGCCGTCAAGTTATTGCCAGTGGGTAAGCCGCTGCGTCGCACCCACACCCCTTTACTCACATCGCCCTGCGCTAAGAAAACTACCGCTTGCACTTTACCCTGAATGGTGGGCGGCGTGACAAAACTCGCTCCGTTCCATTGTTTGCCATCGCTCACGCGCACTAAAGTCAGCAGCACCTTTTGCACGCCCGTGCCACCCACGGCATCCGCAACCTTACCGCCAATCGCAGTTAAGCTACTCAGCACGGCTTTGTCTCTGGGCGTCGTGATGGAGATGGTGGGTGGCGTATGGTCAATGATGAGGGTCAGCGAGGCACTGGCACTGCGCCCTCCGTTATCGGTAGCAAGTGCCGTCAGGTTATATTTATCATCAATCAGGAACTGGCCATTGGGTGTATTAGTGGGTAACACGCCCGCCGCCAGTGTCCAGGTGCCATTGGCTACCGTGGCCGGGAAGAAGACGGGGCTGGCACTCCAGGAGCTACCCGTGAAATATTTACTATCGCTCTGACGCTGGATACTCACCTGCACATTCAAGGTGGCGTTGGCCGGGGCCAAGGCTTCAGCGACATTACCGACGAGGGTGGGTAAGCTGCGGTAGACATCCCCATTGTTCACATTGTTGAAGTTCACACTCAGCACTGGAGTCGGTGGTGGCGGTGGTGTCTGATCATCATTGAGGATGGTGCCGGTGCCCTGGTTGCGCACAATCGGCGCACCCACGGCATTGCTCAGTTGCACCAGGAAGGTCTCATTCGGCTCGACAATAGTATCACCAATAATAGGCACATTGATGGTCTTGCTGGTCTGACCCGGTGCGAAGCTGAGCGTGCCGCTCGTGCTGGTATAGTCGCTGCCTGCCGTCGCCGTGCCGTCCGCGGTAGCATAATCCACGCTCACGGGCTTACCGCTGGGTGCCGTTAGCGTCACCGTAAAGGTCATGTTGGTGGTGCCACTGTTGCCTTCTGGTTGACTCACATCATTGATGGCCAGAGCCGGTGGCCCATCATCATCGAGAATCGTGCCCACCCCAGCATTGGTGCTGATGGTGGCACCGCCGGTGGGCTTGGAGAGGAGTACTAAGAAGGTCTCATTATCCTCTTGCATGGTGTCCCCCACCACCGAGACCGCTATGGTCTTGGAGGTCTCACCAGGAGCAAAGGTGAGGGTGCCACTCGTGCTGAGATAATCACTGCCCGCTTTAGCCGTGCCATCAGCGGTAGCAAACTGCACACTGGCGGGCACCGTGCTGGGTGCCGAGAGGGTGACGGTGAAGGTAGCGGGGGTGACGCCGCTATTGCCTTCCAGCACACTGACGCTATTGATAGAGAGGGTGCGGGCGACGGCAGTGACGGTAATGGGCACCGTGCTGCTGGTGGTCTTGGCACCCCCGGCTCCGCTATTGCCGTTATCATTGGTGGTCATGGTGAGAGCCGCTGCTCCACTAAAGCCTGCACTGGGAGTAAAGCGCAAGCCATTGAGCGCCGCGTTCAAATTAGCCAGGCTACCGCTCACTGTAACCGTTGCCCCTCCATTGCTGCCCCCAGTGATAGTCAAGCCATTGAGCGTCGCCAGCGTGACGGTGCCATTCGTGGCTGCCAATGTGACCTGCACCGCATTGGTGCCCGCAT
Source organism: Abditibacteriaceae bacterium (assembly GCA_019239895.1). GTDB lineage: Bacteria > Armatimonadota > Abditibacteriia > Abditibacteriales > Abditibacteriaceae > JAFAZH01. The sequence continues at coordinate 36,860 of JAFAZH010000001.1, forward strand.
CCACATCGCTAACCGAGAGAGCATTGTTGTTAGCGGTGGAGAAGACTAATGGCGTATCCTGATTGACACTTTGGGCACCCGGCACGCTGTTGACGGGGGCATCATTGACTGCCGTGACCGTCAATGTGACTGTAGCGGTGTTGCTAAAGGTGGTGCCATCAAAGACGTGATAGGTGAAGCTGTCGCTTCCGTTAAAGTCAGCATCGGGCGTATAAGTAAAGGAGCCATCACCATTGAGGGTGAGCGTGCCATTGGTTGGGCCGTTGAGCACTGAGGCTTTTAAGACATCACCATCAATGTCCGTGTCGTTGGCAACAACGCCAGTAAGCACGGTAGCGTTCAAGGCGGTGTCTTCGGCAGTCGTATAAGTGTCATCGGTAGCTACTGGTGCATGGTTGACATGGGTGACGGTGATAGTGACGGTGCTGCTGGCAGTCTTGGCCCCACCGGCTCCGGTATTGCCCTGGTCATTGGTGGTGAGGCTCAACGTATCGCCACTGTGGAAATGCAGCGCTGGAGTGTAGCTCAGGCCGCTCAGAGCCGCATTAAGGTTAGGCAGCGTGCCGGTGAGGGTCACAGAAGCCGTATTGTTACCCGTGACCGTTAAGCCCGTGGTGCTGCCCAGGGTGAGGGTGCCATGTGCTACTGTGAGAGTGACTTGCTCGTTGCCTACTCCGGCATCTACATCCGCAATAGAAATGAGATTGCCATTGGCGGTTGAGAAGACCAGTGGCGTGTCTTCGGGCGTGCTCTGGGCACCTGGCACAGTGTTGACCGGCGCATCATTCACCGCTGTTACCGTGATTGTCACTGTCGCCAAATTGTTGCTTAAAGCGGTGCCATCATAGGCGCGATAAGTAAAGGTATCAGTGCCATTGAAATTAGCATTGGGCACGTAACTTAGCGAGCCATCCGCATTCAGCCCGACCGTGCCATGACTGGGACTCGTCACTAAAGAACCGACGGTGAGCGGGCTATTTTCGACATCGGTATCATTAGCCAGCACACCAGGAGCGGAAATTGACAGCGGCGTATCTTCAGCAGTAGTAAAGCCATCGTTATTGGCCACGGGCGGATAGTTAATGGCTGTCACCGTCAGGTTGACGGTAGCCACATTGCTATCAAGCGCACCATCGTTGGCTTTATAAGTGAAGCTGTCTGGCCCATTGTAATGTAACCCTGGGGTGTAAGTAAATGAGCCATCAGCATTCAACGCGAGAGTGCCGTGGCTGGGGCCACTCACGGGACGCGGCGTGCCTACCGTAAGCGTATTGCTATCGACATCCGTATCATTAGCCAGCACACCATTGGCAGCATTGATGGTTAAAGGCGCGTCTTCTGTGGCGGTGTAGGTATCATTCTTGGCCACTGGGGCATCATTGACTGCTGTGATATTGAGCGTCACTGTCGCCAAATTGTTGCTTAATGCAGTGCCATCGTAAGCGCGATAAGTGAAGCTATCAGTTCCATTGTAGTTGGCATCGGGCGTGTACGTGAAAGAGCCATCGGGATTCACCGTGAGCGTGCCATGTGTAGGATTATTAACGACTGCCCCGACAGTGAGAGTATCGCCATCTATATCGGTGTCATTATTTAACAAGCCAGTAACCGCGCTGACAGTGAGCGGCGTATCTTCGGCTGTCGTAAAGACATCGTTGACCGCGACGGGCGCATGATTAACATGCACCACCGTAATAGCCACAGCTTTAATATCCGTTAAGTTGCCGCCAGTTCCGGTGTTACCCTGATCGTTGGTGGTAATGCCTAATGTATCGCCACTGTGGAAATGCAAAGCTGGAGTGTAAGTTAGACCCGTTAAAGCGGCGTTGAGGTTAGGCAGCGTGCCGGTGAGGGTCACAGAAGCCGTATTGTTACCCGTGACCGTCAAGCCTGCGGTGCTGCCCAGGGTGAGGGTGCCATGCGCTACCGTGAGAGTAACTTGCTCGTTGCCGCCATTGGCATCCACATCACTGACGGAAATCGCATTGCCATTCGCTGCCGCGAAACTTAAAGGTGTGTCTTCGAGTGTCGTTTGCGCTCCTGGCACAGTGTTCACTGGCGCATCATTGACGGCTGTTACCGTGATCGTAGCAGTAGCGACATTGCTATTAACCAGACCGTCGAAAGCGCGGTAGGTAAAGCTATCGGTACCGTTAAAGTCAGCATTGGGTGTGTAGGTGAAGGAGCCGTTGGGATTCAAGGTCAGCGTGCCATGTGTTGGCTGATTGACCACCGCCCCCACAGTGAGAGTATCGCCATCTATATCCGTATCATTAGCTAATATGCCACTAGCCGCATTGACTGTCAGAGATGTATCTTCCGCCGTGCTGTAGCTATCGTTGACGGCCACGGGCGCATCATTGACGGCGGTGACGGTGAGATTCACGGTGGCGACATTGCTGTTGAGCGCGCCATCATTGGCCTGATAAGTAAAGCTATCTGGCCCATTGTAGTTGGCTGCCGGAGTGTAGGTGAAGGAACCATTGGCATTCAGCGTCAGGTTGCCATGCGCCGGGCCGCTCACAGGACGCGGCGCGCCCACGGTGAGAGTATCGCCATCTATATCGGTGTCATTAGCTAACACGCCATTGGCCGCAGCCACCGTTAGCACGCTATCTTCCGCTGTGCTGTAGCTATCATTATTAGCAACTGGTGCGTGATTGACGGGAGTGATATTAAGCACCACGTTATCCGTGGCGCTCCTCGCTCCGCCACTGCCTGTGTTACCCAGATCATTGGTGGTAATAGTCAACAACCCCGCATTGCGACTATGCAGAGCGGGCGTGAAGACGAGGCCATTCAAGTCACTGTTGATATTGGCGATGGTGCCGGTAAAGACCATGCTCGCGGTGCCGTTGCCGCCGCTATTGAAAGTCAAACCAGTCGTGGCGGGCAAGGTTAGGGTGCCGTTAGTCACAGTCAAAGTGACCCGCACGGGGGCGCTTCCAGCATCTGGGTCGGAGATGGCAAGGGCATTACCACTGGCAACCGAGAAAGTTAGAGGCGCATCTTCCAGCGTGGTCTGCGTACCGGGCACCGTGTTGCTCGGTGGCTGGTTGGTGGGATAGACCACTTCCACATTGCTATAGGTGATGGTCTGGCGATTACCCGTCGGGCCGAAGGTGATAGTGCCCGCATTCGTGCCTGTACTGGTGAAGACGGGATTGACCACTCCGGTTAGGTCAACATTCAAGCTATCGAGACCAGGGCCGCCATCTACAAGCACCGGATAGTTGAGCGAAGGCGTAATGCTGATGTTGTCATTGCCGCCACCAGCATTGATGGTGACGGAACCACCGGCTGCGGGATTGGCAAAGGTGGTGGTCTCAAAGGTTCCATCCGGGCTGCTCAGTTGCGAGTTGCCACCGCCCAAATCTTGCAACACGATATTATCCGAGGTGCCCGGCAGATTGAAGATGATGTTGGTGGCCGTGCCAGTGTTAGAAATCGGGTCTAAGCCGGTGTAGCTGTAGGTGGCCGTGACGCCGCCACCGTCTAAGCTAATGTTGCCATTGTGCCCGTTGGCATCACTGGTGGTGTAGGTATAGGTGGCAGTAGTTTCCGCTCCGCCGACAATCTGCAACTGGTCGCCCGGTGCGCCGTTCTGCGGGCCGCCATTGAACGTGATGCCGTCGGCGGGGGCAAACAGGCCACCCGCCGGGTTCTTGATGGTGAGGGTATCGTTACCCGCGCCACCGTTAAAAATCAGTTGCGGCAAGCTGCTAAAGGGCACCGCCGGGCCGCCATTGAGCGAATAGGTGCCGCTATTGAGGCCGATGGCCGTGACCACCAGGGTATCATCACCATTCGTGCCGTTGAGAGCCGTGTTGGAAGTTGCTGTCGCCGTGGCGGTGCCGGTGCCGGGAATATCGGGGTAATCGCTGCTCACGCTGGCCGTGTTGGTAATGGTGGTATTATCGGGCGTATTGTTACTGACGCGCACTAAGATAGTAAAGGTGGCGCTCGCATTAGCGGCAAAGCTGCTATTGGTGGCCGTCACGTTGCCCGTGCCGCCAGCCACTGGTTTGTTCAGGGTGAAAGTGGGGCCGCTACTCTGGGTGGCCGAGACAAAGGTGGTGTTGACGGGCACCGCATCAATGAGCGTGGTATTAGGTGCTGCCGCAGTATCGTTATTGGTCAGGCTAATGGTGTAAGTAATCTCCGCACCCGGAATCAGCACACTTGGCGCAGCGGTCTTGGTGAGGCCGAAGTTGGCCAGGTGTTGCACCTCGAAAGCGCCGATGTCGAGGCGATTATGCACCACGCGAGCGAAGCCGGGGCCGCGCTGGTCAGTCTTGCCCGTGCCATCGAAGGCGGGGTCTCCGGCATCAATGGCCGGGCTGCCGTTGAGCAGGGCCATCGTGGGGGTGGGGCCGCCATTATCGGCTAATGATCCCAAAACCGGGTCTTGCCCGGTGATGTTGTGCGTGCCGGTCAGGGTCGCCCCACTAGTGTTTTTAATCAGGTTGTAATCCCCAGAATTCATGCTACCCTTGAGATCGGGGGAAGCGGGCGCCGTGTTGTTCGCCACGATGCTGTTGCTGAGATTCAAGATGTTACCGTTGTAGATTCCACCGCCTGATTGAGAAGCCGCATTATTGACCGCCGTGCTGTTATTCACCGTCAGCGTGCCCCTGAAATTGTAAATTCCACCACCAAAGTTAGCCGCATTATTGGTCACCGTGCTGTTGCTCACCGTTAGCGTGCTGTTACTGTAAATCCCACCACCAAAGGCATTAGCTGAATTATTGGCTACCGTGCTGTTGCTCACCGTGAGTGAGCCGGTATTGTCAATCCCACCACCGCCATTGTTCGCCGCATTATTAGCAACCGTGCTGTTGCTGACCATAAATGTGCCGGTATTGCCAACGCCACCGCCAAAGCCATTAGGAGCCGAATTATTGGTCACGGTGCTGTTGCTCAGGGTGAGCGTGCCATCATTGAGAATGCCACCACCCAAGTTATTAGCTGAATTATTGGTCACGGTGCTGTTGCTCACCGTCAGCGTATCCTCATTGAGAATCCCACCGCCGCTAAAATCACTACTCCCACCACTAATGGTAAGACCGCTGAGCGTTGAGGTTCCGCTAAGAAAAGTGAATACACCAAATTGAGACGTGCCCCCCGCCCCGCTGCGCGCCACTGTGAGAACGTTTGCCCCCGGCCCCTGTACATTGATGTTGCTGTTCAGGGTGGGCAACGCCGTGGTGAGCGTGATGGTGCCCGTCACGTTATTAGCAAACTTGATGGTCGCGCCCGCATTCGCTTTGCTGTTGTTGTAACTGTTGGCCGCATTAATTGCTTCGCGCAAGGAACAATCTGTCGCGCCACAGGTGCCATCATTGGTATCGGCGGTCTTGGTCACGGTGAAGCTGGGGCCAAGTTGATACACCGCACTCGATGCTTCACTCGTTTGCAGTTCAAAGGCTCCGATGTCGCTGCCATCGCCACCCGCCGCGTTAGAGACCGCTATGATGTCCACAGGGCGGGTCAGGCCGCGTTGATCTTTGCCGGTGCCCGCCGCGTCTTTACCCTGGTCAACGGCTGGGCTACCCGATTGCAGGGCGATGGTGGGTGTCGGCCCGCCATTGTTTTTGAGTCCTGCCGGGTCAAGCAGCGGGTCTTGGCCGGTGATGTTGTGCGTGCCAGTCAGAGTGGCCCCACTGGTATTCCTAATCAGGTTGTAATCTCCAGAAGCCACAGTGCCTAGCAGATCAGGGCCAGTGCCAGTGAGCGCGGAGTTGTTAGCGACAATGCTGCTGTTGAGGTTCAGCGTGCCGCTAAAGCGTTCAATGCCGCCGCCGTCGAACTTGGCCGTGTTGCTGGCAATAGTGCTATTGTTCACGTTGGCCGTGCCACCGGCAATGTAAATACCAGCCCCATTGTCACTATTATTACTGGCGAGGGTACTATCATTCACCGTCAAGGTGCCCGATTGACTGAAAAGCCCACCGCCAAAACCGCCGCTATTAACAGTATTATTGCTCAGTGTGCTGTTGTTAACTGTCGTGGTGGTACCATTATAAATTCCCCCGCCACTAATGCCAGCAGTATTATTGGAAAGGACGCTATTGTTCACCGTCAGCGTGCCGAGACCATCGGCAATGGCCCCGCCATTGGTGCCTGCGGTATTATTGGTGAGGATGCTATTGTTCACCGTCAGTGTGCCATTGAGCTGATTAATAGCGCCGCCATTGGTGCTACTTTTGCCATTGGAAAGAGTGAGATTGGCAATCGTCACGGTGATGCTGCTGTTGGTGTTGTTGATAGTAAAAAGCGAGAAGTTAGGCGTGCCCCCCGCCCCGCTCCGCGCCACCGTGATGACACTTGCCCCCGGCCCCTGAATGCTCATATTGCTGGCCAGGGTGGGCAAAGCGGAGGTGAGCGTGAGGGTGCCCGTCACGCCGAGTTTAAAGCTAATGAGACTGCTGCCGCCCGCACTGTTAGCCGCATTGATGGCTTCGCGCAGGGTGCAATCGTTGGCATCGCAACTGCCATCGTCATGATCTGCCGTCGTCGTAACCACAAAGGCTGCTGAACCGCCAGGACTGAACTCAAAAGCTCCGATGTCGCTGCCATCGCCACCCGCTGCGTTAGGAATGTTCGGCACATCCACAGGCCGCGTGAAGCCGCGCTGATCTGTGCCGGTAGCGTCTTTGCCCTGATCAATGGCCGGGCTGCCCGGTTGCAGGGCCATCGTTTGAGTCGGGCCGCCGTTGTCTGCTAATGGCCCCAGCAGCGGGTCTTGACCGGTGATGTTATGGGTGCCGGTGAGGGTGGCCCCGTTGGTATTCTTAATCAAATTGTAATCTCCCGAACTCATGCCGCCATTGAGATCAGGCCCTATCTGAGTTCCGTTGGGAGGAGTAGCATAGGAAGTGTTGTTGGCGACGATGCTACTGTTCAAATTCAGTGTGCCCGTATTGGCAATGCCGCCCCCGGTCCCGCTCGGAGCTTGATTCCCGCTAATGGTGCTATTATTGACGGTCAGGGTGCCACTGAAATTGGCAATGCCGCCGCCGTTGCCAACACTCCCATTATTACTGGCCAGGGTACTGTTGCTGATGCTTACCGTGCCACCATTGTTCTCAATGCCGCCCCCATCCCTAAAGGTAGTATTGTTGCTAAGGGTGCTGTTGCTGATGGTGAGGCTACCGCTATTTTCGATGCCGCCCCCGCTGCCCCCAGAAACTGAATTATTGCTAAGGGTGCTGTTGCTAAGGCTCAGGTTTCCATTGTTCTCAATGCCGGCCCCACCGCCAATGGCTGAATTATTAGAAAAAGTGCTGGAGTTGATGCTTACCGTGCCACTAATGTTCTCAATGCCGGCCCCACCGCCAGAGGCTGAATTATTAGAAAAAGTGCTGGAGCTGATGCTTACCGTGCCACTAATGTTCTCAATGCCGGCCCCACTATTACTGGTGTTATTACTGGCCAGGGTACTGTTGCTGATGCTTACCGTGCCGCCATTGTTCTCAATGCCGCCCCCGGATGCATTAGCAGCCCCATTATTGCTAAGGGTGCTGTTGCTGACCGTCAGGCTACCGCTATTTTCGATGCCGCCCCCGCCGCCCGCAAAAACTGAATTATTGCTAAGGGTGCTATTATTAAGGATCAGGGTGCCCGCATTGTTAACCCCACCGCCCTGGCTACCTTTGAATCCCCCAGAAACCGTCAGCCCGGCAATGGTCACAGTAATTCCACTGTCCACGGTAAACACCGAGAATAAGGGTGTGCTCCCTACACTGCTACGCGCTACCGTGAGGACATTCGCGCCTGGCCCCTGAATTGTGATGTTGCTGCTCAAGTCGGGCAGAGCCGCCGTGAGGGTGATCGTGCCCGTCACCCCATTGGCGAAGGTAATCGTATCATTACCCGCCGCAGCGTTGGCATCTACAATTGCCTGACGCAAGGTGCCCGTGCCCGCATTCGGCGCCGGGTTGACACCGCCATTGTCGCCGGTATTGGTTACCGTAAACGTCGCCGCTGAAGCCGCGCCGATGCTCCACAACAGCCCTAACACTAGACTCAGCGGGAGCCAGCGGACGCGCCGCTGCTGGCGGTACCGGGCCTCTTGCCGCACCCTTTGCGCCGGAGCCGAGGGGGAGGGGGGCGTGGCGCAGGGGCCAGTCAAAGCGGTGCGGAGTTGTGGGGCGGGCTTGGTCGTGGCACGGGACATGAATGGCATAAGGCATAGACGCATGAACGTTCTCCTGCTGGTCTTCCAGACGATGTTAAGGATTAATCAAGTTTCTGGCAATAGCGATTCTAGAGTCATGATGTAGCCCAGCCGAGGTTGATAGAGCCGTATCCAGACTCAAGGGCGAAGGTGCCGGGGATGCATCAAAAGCGTGCTGATTATAAATGGTTTTCCTGTCTTTTGTCAAGTTGTTCAGACATATTTGCAGGGGGCGGACACAGAGATTGCTTCCTCTCCTTCTTACCTGGCAGTATCACTGCTTTGATACAATATCATCTATCTTATGAGTAATCTGCACACGCCTTCATTAAAGGGAAAAGTTGCTATTGTGACCGGTGCCAGCAAAGGCATTGGTCGGGCCATTGCTTTACGTTTGGCACAAGAGGGTGCATCGGTGATGTTGGCTGCGCGCAGCAGTGATTTGTTGAATGAAGTTGTCACTGACATCAAAAGCGCGGGTGGCCAGGCTGTCGCTGCGGCGCTGGATTTACGCAATCCTGATGCACCAACCCATCTGGTGGAACTGACCATTGCTGCTTTTGGTGGCATTGACATAGTGGTTAATAATGCCGGGGCGACTAAACGCGGTGACTTTCTAACATTAAGTGAAGAGGATTGGAGCGATGGCTATACGCTCAAGTTCTTTGGGGCCGTGCGCTTGACGCGTGCCGCCTGGCCACACCTCAAGGAGCGACGAGGATCAGTTGTCAATATCGCGGGCGTGGGTGGCCGCACACCAGGAGCAGAGTTCACCATTGGCGGCTCGGTGAATGCGGCCCTGCTGTCGCTGACCAAGGCACTGGCCGATCTGGGCGTACGTGATGGGGTGCAAGTCAACGCCATCAATCCAGGGCCAGTGCGTACCGAGCGGCTGCAAACACGGCTGGATAATCTGGCGCAGCAACAGCACTTAACCTTGGATGAAGCGGAAGCAGCAATGCGGCGCGAGTGGCACATCACGCGCCTAGGCGAACCAGAGGATATTGCTGGCTTAGTGGCGTTTATCGTGGCTCAATCGGGTCAATTCCTGCAAGGGTCACTCATTGATATGGATGGCGGTCAGACCAAAACGATGTAAAAGCTATGCCTAATTCTCCTCAATCCCCTTGGTCAACTTCCGACCATTCCAAAACGCCAGAACTGCCTTATCTCACCGCCTTCGCCTGTGGTCTATGCATTCTTATCTTTCTTGGTATTAATATACAGGGCAACGCTCAATGGGACAGACTGGCCACATTCGGCTACTATCCACCAGATGCCATTTGGGAAGGAAAACCCTGGGCTTTGCTCACCTCGGCTTTTGTGCATAGCGAAATATGGCACCTCGCGTTCAACGTCTATTGGTTATGGATTTTAGGCGGTTGCCTGGAACACATGGTGGGGCCACTGCGCTGGCTGCTCTTCTTTATCACCGCCGCCTGGGTCAGTTCAGCGGCCCAGTTAATGACTGGAGATCAAGGGATTGGGATGTCCGGCGTCTGCTACGCTCTCTTTGGCTTTGGCTGGATGGTGCGCGAGCAACAGCCTGCCTTCAAGCAAATCCTGAACGAGCAAACCATCCAAATCTTCCTGCTCTGGTTGGTTGGCTGCATAGTAGCGACATTCTTCCATTTGGCTAACATCGGTAATGCCGCGCATGTAGGAGGTTTAGTCTTTGGCGCGGCAGTCGGAAGTCTTTATACAGAGACAACCCGCACGCAGCCGGGCCGAGGGGTTCAGATGCGCGCCGCGACCTTAGCCTTGCTTGCCCTTTCCTTTGTGCCTTTGTTCTGGTGTCCTCTATCAGGAGAATGGGATGGGCACCAGGCTTACCAGGCTCAGGAGCGCGAGCAGTATCCGACGGCCATTTACTGGTATCGCCAGGCACTGGCACGCGGGGCCGACCCTTCCTGGGTCTGGTCTAACCTGGCGATCATTTACAGTAACCAAGACGACCAGCGCAATTATCAGGAAGCCTTGAACGAACTGCGAAAGGTAGACGCTACTGCCGCCGACAAGATGGTGCAAGAAGACCAGACCGATAACAGCTCCACCTCACACAGTTCCACTCCGTCTCCACATCATTGAACTAGCCTGTTGACGCAGGACGCAATTTACGGGACAATAAAAGCTCAAGTGGCTATGCGTGGTCTTCCTTCTCCAACATTCGAGTTTAGACGACGCGGTTCCCATTTGAAACTGCGGCTATAAAGGTTCTTCCTTCTCTTTGCACCCTTCGGGGTTAATATTAGAGTCTTTGTTTTCCGCAGTTCCAGAGATTTGGCGGCACTTGCAACAGCGGTGTCGCCTTTTTTTCGGCAGAGGCAATATGAACAACGTAATTTATCTGCGTCGCCGCCACAAAGTCTGGCTTGAAGCAGGAAAAGGCCACTTGCCGCCTGGCACCGTCGGTGCGATTTTAAAGAATATTGAGAGCCTCGGCTACACCTTCTCCGCCCCGCTCATTGAGCGACTACAAACGCTTTCTCTCGATCAGATTACCGAGTTCCATGCCACCTTAATCGGGACATTACGCGCGTTGGTTGGGGCACATAAAGCATGGGAGCCAATGTATCCCAACTTCCCGCAGCAGGTCATGGCAATGGATGAAGAGCAACTTTATGTCAATGCTATTATTCACTACCTGACCAATGCATTGCCGATGTTCGAGAAAAAAGAGCGCGTGCTGTTGCTCGACAATGTGCCCTCAAAAATTATTGAACTGGGCACACTCGAAGATTTTGAAGCCATTTTCAGTGACTTAGCTGCCGCAAAAACATCTCTCTCCCAGACGGATACCAATGATATGGCTTGGTTCGTAGAGCATTATGGTGATGGAATTTATAAGTTGCTACCTGCTACGATACCCTTACGAGAAAATGTAGCACTCATTGGCGCTCAATTGATGCAGCACACCACGCAGGCTGCCACTTTCTTAGAGCCACAGCTTAAAACTGCCACTGATGTACTACGCTTAGCGGTTGCACTGAGTGACGGGGATGTGTCCCTCTCTCAAAGCACTAAATTTAAGACATTTAGTCGTAAGCAGCGGCGACTACTGTTGAGCTTTCTGGAACGCTGTCCGAACCTGACCGAAGATATGTTGCGCTGGCGAGGGCGCTGGATTCGTCTGGGAGAAAAGCTACACCCCGGCGAATGGCAGCAATCATTTCCCCAGGTTTATACCGCCTTTGACATAGTGCGCAATGATAAACCATTTTCCACTTTTAACCGCCGCTTAGAAGGTGCCGTGGATGATAGAAATGCCGCAACTATGCTGTCCTTGTTGCAACAACGTCCAGGGGATTTTGTGCGGAGATTGGATCACCTGTTGCGGCTTGACTCGCTGCACCAGGACAAGGTGCTTGAGCACTTTAAGGCTGTCGCGGCGCGGGTAGCTACCCCTGTTTTATTGCAGGTGTTAGCACATTTTCATCATCGGAATGCCGGGCAAAGCATCCGCACTTTTTTCCCTAAAGGCAATGTTGCTAAAGTTCAAGCGATTAAAAATACGCTTCCTCCATTATCTGAAGCAACCTGCATGGCCGTTACAGAGATTTGCGAGCAGACACTTGTAGAGCATTTTTCGTCGCTCCCGCCATTAGGCAAATGCTTCTTGGATGTGCGGCTTAAAGATTTCCCCGTGCCATTTTCCCAACGCTCTGCCAGTAAGCCCCTGCGCACGCTGGTGCGTGGCAGCAAGTTAGCTTTACCGCCTGCCAAGACACTCCGTTTTTTCATCTGGTGGAAAGATGGACGCGAGCGCACCGACATAGATTTATCTGCTGTTTTATACGATGCTCAGTTTCAATATCAGGACGTGTTGTCTTACTATAATTTAAAATCTTTTGGTGGGCACCACAGTGGCGATATTGTCAGTGCCCCGCAGGGAGCAGCAGAGTTTATTGATGTGAGTTTGGAGGCGTTACGGGCTAAATCAATTCGCTATGTAGTGATGTCAGTCAATTCTTACACACAGCAACCATTTTGTGATTTGCCAGAGTGCTTTGCAGGTTGGATGGCCCGCACTCATCCCGATTCAGGCGAAATATTCGACCCAAAAACTGTTCAAGACCGGATAGACTTAGCCGCCGACACTCGCATCTGCCTGCCACTTATCATGGATGTGGTTAAAGAACAGGTCATTTGGACGGACATAGCCCTCAAGCATTATCCCTCTTTTAATAATGTTCACAATAACTTAGGTGGCGTCTCTCTCATGGTGCAAGCGATGACCAGCTTAGTAAAGCCCTCGCTATTCGATCTCTTCACGCTTCACATACGAGCGCGTGGCGAATTAGTGGATACTCCTGTCGTAGCCTCTACAGTCTTCTCTCTCGATAACGGTATTACGCCTTTTGATACAGCAAACATTATGGCACAATGGTTATGAAGGGTGAGGCACCAACAACTAACTTGGGCTAACGAAAAGCACCCTGCACATGAAGGTGGGTGCTTTGGAGTTGCATTGGCAGGAACAACAGATAACTTGTTTGACCATGTGGCCCAGCTAAGGGAACCTGACAACCAAAATAGTCTTGAGCTTTTATAAGCCACCAATAGCTGACACTAGAAATGTGCGGCCATCGGCGGCAGCACCACCTGCGTCCTTACTGAACCTAAACTTGCGTTAGTAGTGAAGTTCTCTTTAACGTGCAGTGAGGGCACCAGAATACCCGTTAGATTCCTTGCCAGTAACATCGCTCAAGCCACTCCACTGCACCGCCACCTTATCTCCAACGTGCAAGCTGCCTCCGGGTAGAGCTAAGGTCACGCTATGGAGGCTGGCATCATAACCCGCACTTTCCACCATCACCACACAATTATTGATCTCAACAATATAGTGGCTGGCATCCGCCGCTGCTTCGGCGTCGAGGGGCGCAGTAAAGGTCAGGCGTACATCATTGGTAGCGGCACTGGCAGTGGCTTGTGAAATTTGCACTGAAGAATTTTTCGCTTCCAGTACGCTGTGTCCAACAGGTTTGTTAATTGTAATAGTTTCCTGTACCCGCGACCCATTTTGGGCATGGTCAAAGGCGCGGGCAATCAGGAGGTATTTACCACTGAGCAGGTTCGCCCCGGTGGGTAGACCAGTGCGCCGTGTCCAAACGCGGCCACCGAGGGTCGTGGTCAGAATGGTTGAAACTGTTGTCCAACTTGTGCCTGTCCAATACTTGCCATCGCTCAAACGCACGATGAGCAATTCAACCCTATCTAGGCCGCTGCCATTGGAGGTATCCACGGCAGTGCCAATGATGGCCGGAAAGGTGGAAGCTGTCACATTATTAAGTGGTGCCGTAAAAGCCACGGTGGGAGCGACCCGATCTATCACGAAAGAAGTCAGGGCACTACCCTGATTACCAGATACATCATAAGCCAGCGCCTGCAAAGTATAAGTGCCATCGGGCAGGTCTCTATTATAAGGAATAGAGAAGTCATTTTCCCAGTCGGCATTGAACTCATTATAAGCCAGGTGTAGACGTGTCGCCGTCACGCTCCAGGTGCGGCCCGTCCAGTATTTGCCATCACTGCTACGCCGATACAAGACATCTACATGGTCAATGCCACTGCCGTTGGGGTCATCACTTGCAATGCCTAGAATAGCATTTAAATTCGTGCGTGCCGATTTATTGAGGGGGGCGGTAAAAGTGAAGATCGGAGCCGTGGTATCGGCAACCGATGTCCAGGCGAGAGTGAATTGTCCTAACTCATCGGTTTGTTGCACGTCAGCAGCAATGTAGTAAATGTTGTTCGCTCTGGTGGCAAAGTTGACCCCCGCACCACCCGGCGCATCGTCATCGCCCGTGGCGACGGGCACCAGCGTGCTCAGGCTTGCTCCGGTATAAACCGCTACTTCGGGGGCCAGAAAATCACCATTGAGATTTAGATTGAAACTTGCACTACCCCGCGTCGGGGCCGTCCAGCGATACCACACGGAATGGCCACGATTTAAGTTAGCCGGTTCATCGCTTTCCGCTGTCGCACTGGCAAAAGAACCAACCACACTACCCGCAGCACCATTAATTACTTGAGCATCAGAGAAATTATCGTTGGGTAGCTCAGTAGCGGCCCGCACTGGCAGGCTTACTGCCAGTGCCAAACCCAGTAGAAGAAAACTGGCGAAGAAAGGTTTAAAGTAGCTTTTGGACTGCTGCATTATCGAGATAGGTCTACAAATCCAGATTTAAAGGACAACCTTTTAGTTGACCCGCTCTGGCAGAATTAGTTCCCAACCAAGCCCAGAAAGAGCAAGCTAACTTAGCAAATACAGCCTATACAATGTGGCGTATATATAAGGATAGAGAGGTTGCCATCCACAGGCAGATTTAATTGGGCAGCAAGATGTGTCCGGTGCGGCCTTGCCAGGCATCAATGATGACCCACATCACCATCATCGAAACATCCCCCAGGGCCAGCCCCAGAAAAGCAGGAACAGCTTTGCGATAGGAATCGGTACCGCCGAAACGTGTAATAAGGGATTTGAAGAACCACCCCAGAAAGATGGAGAACCAGAGCGTATAAAGCGCAAAGGGCGCACACATGATATAGCCGATGGGGTGAAAAGGAAACCACAAAAAGCGACTGCGCGCCACCATCATGCCACAGGTCAGGAGAAAGCCAACCGCGAAGAAAGCCCAGTTCAGCAGAAAATTATCATCCACCCCACTGACAATCTCTTTGGCATTTTTGGCCGGGGCCTGTGCGCCATTGCCTCGCGCCCACCATTCTTGCAATTGCAAGCCGCCGACGCTATAGCCTAAGTGCAGCACTGTCCACAGGGCAAAAGCCAGGCTGACCAGGGTAGCGGCGAAGATGAGAGCGAGGAGGGGCTTCATGGCAATCTTGCGGTCATGCGCCAGCTTAAAGCTTTGGACAAAGGAGGGTAATAGAAAGCCGCGCAACTCGGTCATCAAAGCTCCACTAATGAACGCGCCCGGCACGGCACTCGAAGCGGCGGGCCAGCCGCGCACGAGGTGCGACAATGGGCCAAGCGGCCCCCAACCGGAATGCACTAAGAGCAGCCCACCTTCAACCACCACCCGCGTGAGGGCAATAGCGACGACTAAATAGGTGAGCCACAAAGCCAGGGCTACATCCAGCCGCACGCCAGCACACACTGTCCAACCGATGATAAAAGAGAAAGAAAACACAAAGCCCCAGAAAGCGGCGGGATAGGAAAGCGGCTCATCTTTCTCGATAGGATTGGGGGGCACGCGGCGGAAGGCCCGTTGCACAATATGGGCAAAGTGATGACGGGCAATCCACAGCACAAAACCCACATAGGCGAAGTAGGCACCAACCTGTTGGTAGCTAACAAATGATTTAGCAAAGCCACGAGTAAAGATTGGGTCGGGCAAAGCCTTGGGCATATAACCTAAACCGTAGGCCGC
The DNA here is from genome assembly GCA_019239895.1 of Abditibacteriaceae bacterium. GTDB lineage: Bacteria > Armatimonadota > Abditibacteriia > Abditibacteriales > Abditibacteriaceae > JAFAZH01. The sequence continues at coordinate 52,430 of JAFAZH010000001.1, forward strand.
TATCAATTGAAACTTGGTAAAGAGATAAAAGAACCAGAGCGAAAAGGAAACTTCTGCCGTTAAGAGATAAGAAATGCCTACCGCCATTGGCCACACGCGAATATCAAAACTACCAATCTGATTCCAGGGGGCTTCGGTCAGTAATGGCCCCATGCCAATATAGAGCGGCACGGTTGGCACGTCCGGGTAATAGACATTAAGACCATTGAGGAGTTGGATAAAAACCGCCAGTCCAAACCCCAACCACATAATAGGATTGCAAAAGAAGCTGCTGAGTGCGCCACACTTATCGGGCCGATCCATGTCTTCGGTCAGTTCAAGGGGCAGACGCAAAAGGGGAAAAGCCAGGGCTTCGTGCTCCGACCACTGGGCACGCAGCATCACTCCCAGGCAACCCAGCATAATGTAGAGCGCAATAATCACAATGCTCCACGCGGCTAAGGGTACCAGCCACGCGCTCCACGGAATCGGTTGATGCCCACCCACATACCAACCCTCAACCACTGCCTTATTGTAGTGGCCATCCCGCGTTAGTGCGGGCGTAAACCAGGGGCGCAAATTGGGTTCAAGAAATTTTAGCCATTTATTCTCGCGGGTCGCGTAGTAAAAAGATGCAATAATATTGGGCACGAAGAAATTCTCGCCACCTCGCCCTGGTACCAGAACGGAAAACAGGCACGTCATATAGATGGTGAGAGTTTCGTTCCGCGAAAAGGCCCAACGTTGCGATACCAATCGCAACAAAGGATTAACGACCAACAACAATGCCAGCAACACGGCGACAGCTCCGGCAGGCAGATGCGCCGCCCCCAGGAATGTATTGGTGAATTTATAATCTACAAAGGGAATGGCGCACCCGAAGAAAGCGGCCAATATCAGCGAAAGCAACACCACGCGTGGCGTCACACCCGGCGAGGCTAATTCGAGACCCTGAGCTTCAAGTTCATGGCTTGACTTATCAGATAGAGAGCCTACGCTGCCGGGAAAAGGACGCGCAATTTGCGCCACCTTCGCGCTGTGCAGTGGCGCTCCCGCCGAAGGTAGTGACTCCATCGAATCTCCTTGCCTAAGCGAGTTAAACCAGTAACATCAAGCACTTCAAGAACTGGACGGCCTAACTCTAAAAACGCGCTAAGTAAACGCGTCAAAGGGCAGAACAATAGGGCGGAACAATAATGATTGCTGCATATTGTAGCACAGGCATGACCTCTTGTTGAGGCTCGTTCTACCCTTGCAGTTTAGGACTTGTCGCCAAACCACTTATTATAGAGCTTATCGTAGGTGCCATTCTCTTTAAGGGCTAAAAGAGCGTTGTTAACGGATTTACGATAGGGGCTGTTTTGCTGGAAGATAATGCCATAGTCTTCCTTACGAAATACAGAGCCAATGACTTGAACTTTGCCGCTGCCCTCATGGGCCGCGTAGTAGAGCAAAACGGGTGCGTCAAAAACTACGGCATCCACTTGCTTTTTCAAAAGAGCTTCATACGCCTGAGTGATTTGCGTCACTTCTTGCACCTGCACGCCATGCCCATGCAGATATTGAGCGGAAGTGCTGCCCTGGGTGGTAGCCACGCGCTTGCCCGGCAAGTCGTCGGGGCCGCGAATGTCGCCTTGCAGTTGTTGCACGGTTAAAGAACTGGTGACTGCCGCCGTAAAATACGCCACAAAAGCAATGCCGGTGAACATCCACACAATAGCAATGAACCGCCCTACACCACTTTTTGGCATTTCATCAGCCTGTGCTCCCAATGTTCCCGCCGACCACCAGAGTGCCTTAAAAATGCCGGGGAAGTACGCCTTGTTCTCAATAATGCCCTGCGGGTGATTCCGCTCCAGGAACCAGACGACATGCGCCATAACCAGACTGAGCAACAAGATAATCCCGGCGAATTGGAGCATGATAGGCGATAGCAGCAAGGTCAGAATCCCTGGCATAGTGTTGCTGCCACTCGATTGATCGCGCACCAGAATTTGCAAGCCAGAATCATAGATTGGCTGGGAGAAATCAAAATCCTTGTCGCGGTCAGCCGTGATGGAGATAGCGGCAATGCCCAGATCAGCTCGACCTGACTTAACCTGAGCCAGCAGGTCTGGCATAGTAGGACTTACTGAAGTTTTCGACTTCAGCTTGAGTTGCTTGGCAATGCTTTGCCAGAGTTCGGTGCTAAAACCCGTTAAGCTCCCCTGCTCTTGCACCACAAAGGGTGGAATCAAACGAGTAGCCACCCGCAAAGGACGGGAGGACAGTGGCGTTGATGCCTGAGTTGATGAGGCAGCCGAAGTTACTGTCTGTGCCTGCACTCGAACTAAATTGAGGCTAATGAAGAGCACTGCCAGTACTGATATTAAATACTGTGAAACTACATGCCGCCTACTTGCCGGGTTTGTTAATACCATAGGGTTATATTATAGAACCGCAGAGACATTGAGGGGAGAATGAAGATAGAGGATGGAGAATAGAAGATAGCCAATAGCGCACTGCTGTTACGATCCTCCATCCTCGTTCCTCGCTCTCCCCTTAACTGGGCATTAGCTGGTGCCCGGTGCGGGCTTGCCAGGCATCTATCACGAGCCACACCAGCATCATGGCAACGTCACCCAGCGCCAGGCCCAAGAACATCGGAGTCGTTTTGCGATAAGTTTCGCTGCCGCCAAAACGCGAGATGAGAACTTTGCACATCCAGCCCAGAAAGATGGAGAACCAAAGCCGGTTCATGGGATACGTTATGGCCATCAAAAAGCCAATGGGGTGGAGAGGAAACCAGAGAAAGCGGCTACGGGCCAGCATGAGGCCATAGGTGCCAATGATACCTAACCCAACCCAAAACAGATTTGTCCAACTGGCATCAGTCACGCCATTGATAAGCGCGTTAGCATCCCCAGCAGGCTTTTGCGCGCCGCTATTAGCAAACCAACCTTCCAGTTGCAGGCCACCCTTTTCATAGCCGAAGCGTACATCCATATAAAGGCTGACCACCAACGTGATAACGATAACTGAAAAAATGAGCGCCAGGAGTGGCTTCATATTAATCTTGCGGTCGTAGGCCAGTTTAAAGCTCTGAATAAAGGATGGCATTAAGAAGGCGCGTAGGTCAGTAATGAAAGCGCCTTGCAGAATGGAGCCAGGCACTAAGTTCTGCGGTGAGAGCCACTTACCCGGCCCGGAATTAAAAATCTGCGCCATGCTCCCCAGGGGCGACCAGCCGTGCTGCACGAACAGCAGACCCCCTTCGGCCACTACACGGGTGAGGGCAATCGCTACCATCAAATAAATCAGCCATAGCACTAAAGCGACACTCAGCGTCATGCCCGCCAGCACGCTCCATGCCACCATAAAGACAAAGGAGAGGACAAAGCCCCAGAAAGCCACCGGGTAGGAAAGGGCCTCTCGCCTTTCGCCCTCGCCTGCCGGGGCGCGGCCAAAAGCCCGTCGCGCAATATGGATAAAATGCTCGCGCCCCGTCCAGAGCACAATCGCCACATAGCCAATATAAGCCCCAATATGCTGGTACCCAGTGAACGTTTTCGCACCGGCTGTGCTACCGACCAGCCCCGGCAATGAGTTAGGCATAAAGCCGGTATAATAGGCGACGACCAGTTCAAAGCGCATGAACCAGTAGAAAAACCAGAGCGAGAACGACACTTCGGAAGTCAGCAGAAAGGTGATACCGACGGCAATCGGAAAGATTTGCATCGGCACCCAACCGATCTGATTCCACGGTGGCTCGGTAAAAAGTGGCCCGGTCAGAATTTCAAGCGGAATGTCGGGCACATCCGCAAAGTAAACGTGCAGCCCCTTAAAGAGCTGAATCGCCACGCCGAGGCCAAAACCGATCCACATCAGGGGATTGCGAAAAAATTGACCAAACACACCATACTTATCGCGCCGGTCTACATCTTCGGTCAGGTCGAGCGGCAGGCGCAAAAGGGGAAAAGCCAGGGCTTCGCGCTCGGCCCATTGCGCCCGCAGCATCACACTCAGGCAGCCCAGCATAAAGTAGGAGGCAAAGACAAAAACACCCCACGCGGCCAGGGGCACCAGCCATGCTGACCACGGCACGGCCTGATTGCCCCCCACATACCAACCCTGCACCACCGCTTTGCCGACTTCATCATATCTGCCACCATGCATCAAGGCGGGTGTGAACCAGGGGCGTAGGTTCGGCTCTAGAAACGACAGCCATTTGTTTTCGCGGGTCGCAAAATAGAAAGGCCCAATGATGTTGCTGAGAAAAAAGTTTTCCGCTCCATGCCCCGGCACCAGGGCGGAAAACAAGCAGGAGATATAGACAGTTAACACTTCGTTGCGAGAGAGAGCACGCCGCCCTAGAGAGCAACCGACCAGAGCCAAAATCCCCAAAACTCCGCAAGCCCAACCGAGAAAGTTATCGCGGGCGGCGGACAAGAGCAAAAAGGCAGCCCCTAAGAGCAGCACAGCCGCGATGGGCAAAACCACTGTACCGCGCGGCTGCATCGAAAGCAAGCGCACCAGGGGGTTAATCACTAAAAGGATGATGAGTAGGACGGCAATAGCGCCCGGTGGCAAATGCGCCGCGCCCAGGAAAGTATTGGATAACTTAACGTCAATAATGGGAATGACGTAGCCCAAAACAGCGGCTAAGGCGAGGCAAAGCGCGACAACTCTGGGAGTAACTCCTCCACTCTCTTCAACCTCAACCGCCGTTGCGGATGCAGACGCGCCTGTTACTGGCATCAGTCCCGCCTGCCCCAAACGAGGACTCTCAGCAGCCACGGAAACTCCCCCTGCACCAACCGTGATTAAGCGTTTTATGAAGTGAATATGTCGCTGGCGTGGTTGAGAATCTTGCGAACCCAAACATAAATCGCGTGGAACTCCTCAAGTGCTGACGTGATACAACCTAACTATAATGTTACGCCAGCCCGCTGCTTGAGCGGCGGGTCTAAGCTAACAATGATTGGTTAAAGATGAGGATTGTAACCTCACCCCTTAGGTAAATGGACAATGAAAGTCTATCATACGGCTACGCTGTCAGGATTCGCCCGGAAGAGGCTCCCCAACCTGACCTTTTGTCACTGATTCGCTATAATAATGGCTACGGTTTATCTCTTTCATTGACACTTCCCTGCATCAGTGCGCTCTAAAAGAAAAACAAGAACTGTCGCTGTGCCATGACACTCGTATTCAACCCTCCACTGTCCTTGCTGAGACGCTTGATTTTCATTTCGCTGCTTTTCCTGCTGTTCGGAGCAGAACATCACATAGCTTGGGGAGCAGCCTCTACACTCGCAAAGTTTGAGCCAAAAGATGGCTGCTATATCGGTGCTTTTATCGAACGAGATTTAACCCTTAAAAGCCTCATCCACGAAGAGGATAGCGGGCAGCGCATCAGCGAGTTTGAGAATTTAACCAAGAAGAAGCACGCTTCCTATTTCACCTATGTCGGCTACGGCCAAGCCTTTCCTGCCGCCTGGGTCACCAAAGTCAAAGAGCGTGGAGCCGCGCCTCATATCGCCTTTGAGCCTAACGGCGGATTAGACATGGTTTACGATAGCGAATATCTCCGCAACTGGGCACGGGATGCAGCACGGGCGCGTTGTCCGATTTTCCTGCGCTGGGCCAGCGAGATGAATGGCCCGTGGACGAACTATTCCCGCAACCCTGCTCTCTATATTGAAAAATTCCGCCTCATCGCTTCCATCATGAAGGAAGAAGCGCCCAATGTGGCAATGGTGTGGACGCCCTTTGCCGAGCCACGCGACCAGATACCCCTTTATTATCCGGGCGATGATTATGTAGATTGGGTGGGGGTCAATATCTACAGCGTTTATGTCCATAACGGCGACCCATTGCAACCCGCCTATCAGGAAGACCCCATTGAATTCCTGCGCTACGTTTACAACACCTACGCCGACCGTAAGCCGATTCACATTTCTGAGTTCGCCGCCACCCTTTATTGTCGTGGTTCACAGAAAGAAACGGTAGATTTTGCCATTCAGAAAATTACACGCTTCTACACCACCGTGCATGAAGCCTTTCCCCGCGTCAAATCCATCAATTACTTTTGCCTGGATACCATCAATGCCGGGTTAGCTAACAACAACTATTCATTTTTGACCGATGGACGCGCTCTGGCCACCTATCGCAAGATGATCGCCGATAATTACTTTCTGGATAAAGTGGATTACGACCCCAAGCAGTTCAGCCAGTGGATAAAACCGGGCACGACAGTTGTGGCGGGGGCTGGGCAAAATGGTGATGATTCCATTCTTGGCATCGGAGCGGTAGCCGCCAATCTCGATAAACCCATGCTGCGCGGTTTACATAATGGCGACATCATTCATGATGACCTAAACTTGCGCGCCCAATTACCTTTGGGTCTGCAACCCCAGGGCATCATGTGGCAGGTGGATGGGCAAACAATGGCGTTGACGAATACCCCACCCTATCGTGTCTCCATCGAGCGCGGACGCTTGGCCGCCGGACACCATACCGCCCGCGTTATTGTCATTAACCACGATGCCGACCGCACCCAGTTTGAATCTCCCGAAGTCTCTTTTGAAGTGGCGCAATAACAGACAGGAGATTTATTCAAATAGATTATCTACCGAAAAACTCCAGCCGGGCACCGCAGGTTCCGCTTCAGCCGTTTCTCCACGCCGATAAAGTGCGGGATGGTTAGGGTCACTGGCGCGATAGACGCGGATGACATCCTCACTGAGCAGGTCTACATCCCACACCACTAAAGTGCCTGCGGCAAAGTAATCGGCACGCTTCTGCGTCATTGCTCGTTCTGCGGCTGGGCCGTAATCTCCTTCGCTACGCACTTCCACCGCAAAGACAGGAGCACCCTGCAAGAACCTCATACCGGAGCGTGGCCCAGTGTAAAACGCGGCATCCGGGCTGAATGATTCGCGGTGAGGCAGTTGCACCAGAAAGCCCTTATTGTCGCCATAGGCGCGGCCCGTACCGGTGCGTCGTGCATATTCTCGCAGTGCCACAAAGATTTCATCGCCCGCATAACCCGGTTCATCGCCTGTTGGTGACATGAGGATTAATTCTCCATTAACGATTTCGGCCTTGCGATTTTCAGGCACTTGATAGAGAGCTTCAATCTTAGCCTCTGGAACTTGAACTGTGGTCATAAGCAGAACCTCACCACAAATTTTAGCACAGCTACCTGGGTATCACTGTCACGCTTTGGAGCTTCCATTAAACTCAGCTTATGCGATTCTTTCATGTATTACTGGCTTTGGTTATCACTTCTTTATTATCTACGCTATCTTCTGCTCAAACCAGAGAGCCAGATAATCTACTCAGTAATGGCGACTTTTCACGCAATGAAGCCAGTTGGGAATTACCCACAGGCGGGGCCGACACTTCTTTTGTAGCAGCCCAGGCGGGGCCATTTCGACGGGCACTGCACATTGTTCTCAGTCCTATGCAGGGTGAACCGCCCTATTCCATCGCCTTGCGCCAAGCGTTGGGTGTAGCTCTCAAAAAGGGCGATCCGCTAGTCATGCGGGTGTGGTTACGCTCGCCCAGCAACAACACAATCGGCGCATTTGTGGAGCAAGCCGCCGCCCCTTACGCTAAGTTAATCAGCCAGGAGTTGAAGCTGACCCCGCAATGGAAACAGTATGAGATACGCGGCACCAGCCAGGCCGATTATCCCACCGAGGGCACCCGTGTAATTTTCCATTTAGGCTATGCGCCCGGCGTTGTAGAAATCACCGGAGTGCGCGTGTTTTCGACCAATGCAACTGTAGCCGCAGGACACTCTAACGCCACCCCGGAACACCCTGAGAGCTTGATTACCAATGGTGACTTTAGCGGCCCGACAACTAATAATTGGACATGGACAACTGGCCCCAACCTTCAAGCCCAAATTGTGCCTGCTGACATTGCGGTCAATCAACACGCCCTGCATCTAACGCTCAACCCCGACCCCAAAGCCGATCCGTGGGCCATCAACATGAACCAGACAGCGCAACGGTGGATTAGCCGCGATGATGCCCTTTATCTGCGGGCCTGGATGCGTAGCCCTGACCGCGTGCATGTCGGCCTGTTTTATGAATTGGCCGCCGCACCGAACACCAAGAGCCTGAGCCAGACGGTGCAACTCACCCCGAAATGGAAAGAATATCGTTTTGTGGGTTACACAAAACAGACCTTCGGCCCAGGTGAATCACGGCTCGTGCTGCACTTAGGGCACGACAAAGGTGTGATGGAAATTACGGGCGTGCGCCTCGAAAATTATGGCAAGGCTCCCCCGTCCATGTTTTCCGAAACCATAGATTATTGGGGCGGGCAGCAACCCACTGATGACTGGCGCGCACCTGCTTTAGAGCGCATCGAAAAAATCCGTGAAGGCGATGTCAAAGTTCGGGTGGTAGATGCGACTGGACAGCTCGTGCCTGGTGCGACGGTGAAAATCGAGCAGCAAGCGCATTACTTTCGCTTCGGCACCGCTGCCCCGGTCGCGCGGATTCTGGATCAGAAGCACCCCGATAGCGTGCGCTTTCAACAGGAACTCAAGCGGCTTTACAACACGCTCACTTTTGAGAGCGACCTTAAATGGACGGATATCAATGAATCAAAACTACAGCAAGTCGAGCAAGCCATTCCCTGGCTGCACGCCAACGGCATTATCAACATTCGCGGCCATAACCTGCTCTGGGGTTCCAAGCAATGCATGCCCCAGGCCGTGCAGAACCTGAGCAAAGAAGAGCTGCTCAAAGCCTGCCACGACCATGTGACGGCCCTCGCCAGCCGGATGCGCGGCAAAGTCTATCTGTGGGATGTCGTCAATGAAGCGGCGACCAATACATGGTTGTGGGATACCATTGGCTGGGAGAACTTTGCCAATGCTTACAAGTGGGCACATGAAGCCGATCCGACTGCCCTACTCTGTTATAACGATTACGACATTATCAACGAAGCCCAACATGGCCCGGCGCAGCGTTTGAAAGTTAAAGCACGTATTCAATATCTACTCGATCACGGGGCACCTTTAGATGTGCTCGGTTTCCAGGGACACATGGGCGCACCCTTAACCACACCAAGCCGCATCATCGAAATCGTGGAAGAGATGGCGAAGTTTAATAAGCCCATTGAAATTACCGAATTCGACGCAGGTATCCCCGACGACCAAGTGCATGGTCAATATGTGCGCGACTGCATGACAGCCCTTTTTAGCGAGCCAGCCATTCACGCTTTCGTGATGTGGGGTTTCTGGGAAGGCGCGCACTGGCGAGCAGCGGAGGGTGGTGCCATGTTCCGCAAAGACTGGAGCAAACGCCCCGCGCAAGAAGCTTATGAAGACCTCGTCTTCCATCAGTGGTGGACAAATGCTACTCTCACCACCGACACGGCGGGTCAGGCTAATACCCGCGCCTTCTATGGTCTGCATCATGTTACCATCACCAAAGATGGCCAGCAGACAACTCAAACCCTACAATTACTACCAGGCACGCCAGGAGAAATGGTTGTAAAGTTAGTCAATCCATAAAACTCTTATTTGATGGTCACTGCGCCAACAATGCATCATCAGTAGCCCATGACCATGCTTAAAGAGAATTCTTTACAGCACCGGATTCACCTGTAGGAGTTATAATAGCCCTAATATCTACTTGATAAGTGGAGCGAGTTGATGAAAGAAATTTACTGGGTGCAAGAGAATATCGGGGTATATACATCCCGTCGCGTTCATTGGACATGGCGTAATTTTCGGCCCTATAAGTTCTCATTGCGTTGCACCCATTGCCAGACCCCTTTTCATGGCGCTCTACACACTTCGCTTCCGGCTTCTCATCCTGCCAGCGCCCATGCTTTCCGCTGTCCTCATTGCAAACACTATGCGCCTCCCCTCCCACCCCGCTGGCGGCTGGCTTGTCTCGTATTGCCTTTCTTGCTACCACTCTGCCTGACGCTTAATTACCGGCGTTCGCCCAGAGCCATGCAGCAGGCTTTAGACACCGGTTGGATAGGGTTCTTTTCTTACAGCATTATCCTTTGTTGTTTAGCCGGTGGTTGTCTTCTCTCCGGTTATCTCACCAACCTCGCCAACACTCCTATTCCGATAATTATTAACGGCAAGACCCCCTACGATAATAACGGGGATGCTCTCTCGACAATTGAACAAGAGACTGGCTATAGCAAAGAGCAACTCCGTCAATTGGCATTTCAAGCGCGCGATCATTAATAGTCCTTAGTAACACCGATTCAGCTCAGAGCGTGTTATGAACTTAATGGAACAGATTAGTGAGCATAAGGCAAACGAAAGCCAGCAGATGGAGTGCCTTGACGGTTTCCGGCAAGCGTTCGTAGTCTTTGGCCAAGCGCCTAAAGCGAGTGGCCCAGGCAAAACTGC
>JAFAZH010000009.1 GCA_019239895.1 Abditibacteriaceae bacterium
ATAAACCGCGGAGACGCTGAGGGCGCAGAGGAAGACAGCAATAATCTCTCAATCTCTGCGTCTCTGCGGTTGATCTAATTTAACACCAGCAAGTCTCAGTTCGTGCTCCCCTCTACCAGTATTGGGAGAGGGGCCGGGGGTGAGGGCTCTAGGAGGACACACTATGTCAGAGCGCAAAGACAAAAATTTAAGCCGACGGCGATTGTTAAAGATGGGCATGGCGGCGGGGGCCGCAGGCGCTTTAGAGATATTGCGCCCCACCGGGGCACAGGCGGCAGCTATCGCCAAGGCAGCTAAGAAAGCTACCACGCCTGCTGTGCCGAAAGGCGCACTTCCTGCTCGCAAAGCGACTGCCGATGCCATGATTCTCATCTGGCTGCCGGGTGGTGTCGCCCAGACCGATACCTGGGACCCCAAAAAGCATACTCCCTATGAGAAGGGCATGAAAGGCTCCCAAATTCTGGGCACCTGTCCTTCCATTCCCACCGCCGCCGATGGCATCCGCTTTGGCGCGGGGTTGGAAAACCTTGCCTCGGTGATGGACAAAGGCACCGTTTTGCGCACGCTAACCAACGAGACGAAGTTCGGCGCGGTTCATCTTAAGGCGCAGTATTACATGATGACGGGCTACCTCTTCCCAGTAGGCTTAAAAGCCCCTAGCATGGGTGCCGTCGTCAGCCGAACCCTCGGACGGCGGCATAAAGACGTGCCCGCCTACATTGACATTGGCCGCGACATCAACACCAGCAATGAAGAGTTTCTCTTTATTAACGAATACATGGGGCCAGGGTTTTATGGCGTCAAGCACGCGCCTTTTATGATTCCCGAACCTGCCCAGGGCTTGCCTACACTCAACATGGTCGGTGGCATGAATATCGAACGGCTCGACCGCCGTCAGCATTATCTCGAAGCTATTACCGGGCTTGCCCCGGCTGAACTGCGCGAGGCCAATTCGGTCAAAGACTACATGAAAGTCATGGAAGATGCCCGTGCTATGATGGACTCGCCCGTCAAGAAATCCTTTAACTTCCTCAAAGACGAAAAACAGGAAACTCTTAAAGCCTATGATGTGAATCATCGCTTTGGCTATGGCTGCCTGCTCGCGCGTCGTTTAGTGGAAACGGGGGCGCGTTTTGTTCAGGTGGAGTATCAGTATTCGCCCTTTAATGGCTTTGATATGCACGAAAACGGTCAATCGCGCATGGTGACGATGAAGCAGTACATTGATCGCCCGATTGCGCGCCTGATTAAAGACCTAGACGAGCGTGGTCTGTTAGAGCGCACTCTCGTAGTCGTCATGACCGAGTTTGGCCGCACCATTGCCAACCAGCCCGCCGCAGGTACCGAAGCCTTCGGCTTTGCCGAGCGTGCTAACGGGGAGAACCTGATCGTGGATAATGAAAAGATGTATGGCTTCCACGGCCACTTCAGCAGTTGCAACTCCATGCTCTTCTTTGGTGGCGGCTTCAAAAAAGGCTTTGCCTATGGCAAGACGGCTGATGTCCACCCCATGCTGCCAGTAGAAAACCCGGTGCGCCTGGAAGATGTCCATGCGACTATCTATAAGGCAATGGGCATCCCTGCCGATACCCATTATGTTACCGAAGGCCGCCCCTTCTATGTGACTAACAATGGCAAGGGGAAACCCATTAACGCGCTGCTGGCTTAAATGCATCTCACTTTTCGGATAACGTCACCGCAATTATTTTGTTAAAATAACCTTTCGGTGAGTTCTTCTACAATTTCTCGCGCTGATGTGGCCTTGCGCGATGGTTCCGGCACGTCACATTCCTCGGCAGATAGCGCCCGCTGGAATCAGTTTGTCGCCGATTCGCCTTATGGAGATGTGCTGCAATGCCTGGAATGGGGCGAGGTTAAGCGACCTGAGTGGTATCCTGTTCCCATTTCGATAGAAAGCGGCGGCCAGTTAAACGCCACAGCCCTCGTGCTGCGGCGTGATATTCCCTCAACGCGTCGCACCTATTTTTATGTTTCGCGCGGCCCGATTCTCGACTGGTCAAAGCCGGACATCGCCACCGCTTTAATTGAGCGGTTAAAAGCCGAGGCCGAACCGCATCGCGCCGCTTTTATCAAGATTGACCCGGCGGTGCCAGTCGGAACGCCCGGCACGGAAGAAACCATACGTCGCCTGGGCTTTGTGCCTTCGCCCGATGCGCAAAATAGTTTTGGCGGCACCCAACCCCGCTATGTGATGAAACTCGACATTTCGGCTTCCGAAGACAAGGTGATGGCCGGTTTTCATCAGAAGTGGCGCTATAACACGCGCCTCGCCGAGCGCAAAGGTGTCACGGTCAAGAGTGATTGCAGCCGTGACGACTTAAAAATCTTTCACGACCTGTACAAAGTCACAGCCCAGCGCGATGGATTTGTGGGCTATCCCCTCTCCTACTTTCAAAAGCTGTGGGATGCGTTGGTCACCAAAGACATGGCGCGGCTGTTTATTACTTACTATCAGGGACAGCCACTATCCGCCGCGATTAGCTTTGTGCTGCCGCCCCAGTGCTGGTATGTTTTCGGTGCCAGCAGCAACGAGCACCGCAACGTGATGCCCAACTACCTAATGCAATGGGCCATGATGCAATGGGCCAAAGAACGCGGCTGCACAACCTACGATTTTCGCGGTGTGCATGATGTATCCAAGACTACACCGCAAGCATCAACAGACGGAGAAACGGACACAAAAGAAAACGCTGAAGCCAATTCGCTAATCAATTCTCCCGATGGCTTAGTGCGTTTTAAGGCAGGCTTTGGAGCGCAGTTAGTGGAGTATATTGGCGAGTGGGACTTGCCGCTCAATAAATATGGTTACTGGTTCTGGACGACAGCCCGCCCGAAGCTCTCTGCCGCTGTCAGGAGCATGAAAAAGCGGCGGTGATCAGGTAGGTAGTAGATGGTAGGTGGCAGGTAGGAGACACAAAACAGACAGGTAAAGGGGACAGTTATAGGCTGTTCCCCACCTACCACCTACTCCCATTAATCCGTGTTAATCAATCAACAGAAAAATTTACAAACATTCTGCGAGCAACTGGGCAATTTCGGTGCACCGATTGCCTTTGATACTGAGTTCATCTCAGAACGCCGCTACGCCGCTAAATTGTGCCTGGTGCAGATTTACGCGCATAAGGGTCAAGAGACGATTGAGGCTCTGATTGATCCACTTGCTGTCAATTTAGCGCCTCTACTGGCGCTTATCGCAGATAACACGCACACCAAAATCCTGCACGCCGGAGGGCAGGATTTACAAATTCTGTTTCAAGAGTTTGGGTGTAAAGCGCAGCATGTGTTTGATACCCAGATCGCTGCCGCTTTTCTGGGCTATGGGCACCAGGCAGGCTATGTAGATTTAGTGCGGCGCGCAGCGGGTGGGCCGCAACTCTCCAAGGCTCAGCAGTTCACTGACTGGGCCGCACGCCCTCTCTCCGCCGCTCAGATGGAGTATGCGCTGGATGACGTGCGCTATCTGCCACAGCTTTATACCACCCTACGGCGTGACCTGGTGGCGCGGGGTCGCTTGGCCTGGGCGCAGACGGAGTTCCGTCGCGCTGAAGCCAGAGCGGGGGATGTCCTGGAGCCGCAGGAACTATATCGCAAGTTCAACCTGTCGGGGCTGTCGCGGCGCAATCTGGCCGTTTTGCGCGAATTGGCTGCTACCCGCGACCGCTTGGCCCGTGCCATAGATAAACCGCCCACTTTTCTGGTGCCGGACAATGTGATGCTTCAAATGGCCAAGCATCCACCTAAAAATCTGGCGGACTTGCGCTCGCAGCGTGGTATGCCGGGTATGGCAGCAGAACAGGCGCGTGCGTTACTGGAAGCCATTGCTCATGCCGAAAGTTTGCCGCCTGAACAGTGGCCGGAACGGAATGCACAGGAGAGGCCAGACCCGCAAGTGGATGTGGTGGCAAACTTGCTGGGATTAGTCGCTCAGGTGCGCGCCGAAGAGCAAAGTGTGTCACGGGCTTATCTTGCGCCACGCGATCAATTAACAGCTCTCGCCGCCTGGTGGCTACGCTCTAGTCGGGAGCATGGCGATGGGCAAGAGCAGCCGGGGAGCCATTCAAAAACCAAGATCGACAGTCGCACGCCGTTAGATATACCTTTGCTCCACGACTGGCGTCGGGAACTATTAGGGGCCGAGCTGTTGGAACTTTTAGCAGGTCGCCTGGCCATAGCCCTGGATGCCAACCAACCGGAGAGTGTCGTACGGATTGTTGCCACGAAGAGTGAGTTGTGAGTGGTGGAGTGGTCAGGAGCAAAGCTGTTCTCTACTACAATTGATAAAAAATCTCTTAGTTCTGACTACTCACCACTCTACCACTCACCATTAACGAACTTATGCCAAGTTGCTGGGTTGAAGTCAATTTAGATGCATTGCGCCACAATTTTCATGTGATCCGCAATCTTGTGGGGCACGACACCACCATCATTGCGGTGATTAAGGCCAATGCCTATGGACATGGCGCAGTGGAAGTGGGGCGGGCGCTCACGGCGGAAGGCGCCCGCTATCTGGCGATCACGCGCGTAGATGAAGCGTTGCCTTTGCGCGCCGCCGGGGTGCTGACGCCTATTCTACTGCTCACTCCGGCCTTGCCGGAAGAGCTTGAGCAAGTCGTCACCCATCGCTTGACCGCTTGTCTGTCTTCCTACGAAGATGCGGAGTCGCTATCGGCAGTGGCGGCTAAAATGAAAGCAACGGCGCGCGTGCAACTGAAAGTCAATACCGGTATGGGTCGTCTGGGTGTTGAACAGGATGTAGCGGTAGAAGTCGCCACGCAGATTGCGCAACTGCCTAATCTGCAATTAGAAGCGGCCTTCACTCATTTTGCCCAGGCCGCTGGTAAAGATACCACTGTAACCCACTTGCAATATTCTAAGTTCCAGCCCTTAGTGCATTACATTTCACGGGCTGCTAATATTCCGCCGCAGAATTTCCACTGTGCCAACTCTGCCGCTCTCTTGCGCTTTCCCTCTATGCGCCTATCCTGTGTGCGGCCTGGCACGATTCTTTATGGTCAGTTTCCTTCGGCTTTAGTCGCCGAATCCGCCATGCAGCAACGCCTGGAACTGCGGGATACCTTTGCGGTGAAAGCGCGCATTATTGCGGTTAAGACACTTCAACCGGGCCAGTCTGTCGGCTACGGCAGTGAATGGACGGCCCGCCAGACTTCACGCATCGCTACTATTGCCGTGGGCTATGCTGATGGCCTGTCGCAAGAACCTCAAACTCACTATGTCGCGCCTCACGTCGCCCTGCGCCAGACTCTGCGCGAAGCCACCAAGCAAGCCGCGCAAATGGGGGGGCTTAAAGCCGCCGATACTCCCCGCACCGTTCTGCTCAGAGGTCAACGCCTGCCGATTATCGGTCGTATCTCCATGCAGCAATGCTCCATTGACATCACAGGATTAACTGATGTGATCGTCGGCGAGGAAGTCACCGTCTTCATGCGGCGTACTTCTGCCGGAGCGCACCTACCGCGCATCTATGTCCACGACCCCGATCAACCCGCTTGATCCACTTCATGCCTGCCCCAATTCATCCCACTGTGGGCAAGAGACCTGCAAGATAAGATACTCTTAAGGAAGAGATGTCTAACTGTTTGGCAGAATGAAAGCTATGTTATTGAGCCGAGAAGAAGTGGACACAATGAGCGATGCGGCAACCGAAAACGCCTTACGCCGCATTATGCCGGATTTATATTTCGTCAATGCGCCTGTCTCGCAACGGCGGCTCCACCTCCAACTGCTGACCCGTGTGCCACAAGAAAACTTGATTTTAGACTTTCTGCCGCGTCCTGGCACGCCTCTCACAGAACTGACTATCTGCGCCTATGATGATGCGGAACCTGGTCTCTTATCTAAGCTCTGCGGCACCTTAGCTGCCCTTAGTGTCCATATTCAGACAGCTTTTATTTATACTCTCCAGGAGCAATCCCTTATTGATCAAGCGCATTCCGATAACTCCGCGCGTGAAGTTGTCCTGGATACTCTGCTGCTAAGTGAATCGTATTTTGGTCGGATGCGCGCCCTCACCGATAAGACAGTGCAACGGGTGCGCGACGAGCTAACACGCATTTTAGGCGGCCAAATTACAGTGACTCAACTCCTCACGCGCACTCATTGGCGACCCTACCCGCCCCTGCACATCTATGATATATCGTCTCAACCGGGCACCGCAAATCAGGCCGTTATTACCTTACGCGCCGAAGATCATCCGGGCGTCCTTTACCGCACAACAGCGGGCTTGGCGGCACTGGGCCTCGACATTCAGGTGGCACAAATTAACACAGCAGAAAGTGCCATAGATGACATCTTCTACGTGACAAAAACCAGCGATACACCCTTCACAGAAGCAGAGGCTCAAAGTATCGCGCCCCAACTACGCAGCATCTTACAGGCCAGCTCCGCGCCGCCTGGCTTAGCCGGAGAGTTTTAAGCAAATTTAGCGTCAAGGAATATTGCAAGAATCCACTTCCGCTTCCGTTAATGTGCCAACCAGGGTGCCCAGTTGAATGATCTTGCGCCGGTAAATTTCCACACGTTTTTGCACTTTCGGGCCGCGTGTAAAATAACCATGCTGGCGTACTTTATCAATATCTACGGCCCAAATTTCCGCGCCGCCTTCGGGCATAAGATAAACCGCCCATAATTGATCTATACGCTCCAACATATCAATGAGCACAGCGACGGGTGGCATCGGGCTTTTAGCGCATTTGATAACAATATCTTTGCCGCGATAGGTGCCTTCATTCTTGCTAAAGTTCTCCGACATAGTGACGCCGCACTTCTCACCCACTAAACGTGCCAACCGCCGTCCCCACTGAGAAGGAGCCGTATTCTTATCGGTGTCACTGACCCGCTTACCCCTCCCTGCTACGCGTGCGGTGCTACGCGCTGCGGCAACCTTGGCGCGGTTTTGAGTTGGGGCAACCGTGGAGCGGGAATTTTTCTTAAGGGCCATTCTTCACCTGTAAGATATTTGCGTCTAAAAGCTGTTACGGGCAATCTTTAAATGGGACGCAAAACTCCGTTACGCAATGCGTTGCAGCGCAAGCTTACGCTATTATCTTGCATAGCGTATAAATAGCGCATGAAATTAGCGAACAAAGTTAGCGTCCTATTATTAATTATTAACGCTCAACTTTATCTTGTGGTGTGGCAGTGATCGCTTCCAGCGCAGCCGCAGCCGCATTACATTCGGCTTCTTTTTTCGTTTTGCCCGTGCCACGCCCGCGCACTACGTTTTGCAAAAGAACTTCGGAGGAAAAACGGCGCGCATGAGCCGGGCCACCGATGGCGGCGGAGCGGTAAACTGGAGTACCCAAACCAACTGCTTGCGTTTGCTCTTGCAAGCGATTCTTCACATTGACCGCTTGATGGGCCACTGCCGCCAATTCATCAGCCAGAGTGCACAAGACGAAGGCTCGCGCGGCTTCGAGGCCATGCTCCAGAAATAACGCGCCAATTACCGCTTCAAAAGCGTCGGCCAGGATGGTATCACGATCAGCGCCGCCGCGTGCCGCCTCGCCGCGTCCTAACTGAATATATTGACCCAAGCCTAAACGACGCGCTGCCTGGGCTAAGCTGCTGCCCCGCACCGAGGCCGCTTTACGCTGGGTCAGCACTCCTTCCGGCAGTGTCGGGTCAGAGCGATAGAAATATTCAGCCGCTATCAAGCCCACCACAGCATCACCCAGGAATTCCAGCCGCTGGTTCGAGTATTGGGTGCGTTCCTGCTCTCGCTTGCTTTCACTCTCGCCCAGTTCCCCTTCACCCATAACTGAGGGATGAGTCAATGCTAAACTCAGCAACTCAAGTGAAACCGGCGCACCTAATTTCTCGTGAAGTTGGCTTAATGATTCAGCATCAATTAACTTACCTAGAGTGTCCATTGCTACGTAACATTCATGCTGCTTATAAAGAGAAAGGCCAACGGCGTAAGATGCCGTTAGCCCTTATCTAAGTCTTCTGTGCGGCACCTGTTACTCAGCCCAACGCCGCAGTGCCAGAGAAACGTTATGCCCCCCGAAACCTGATGAGTTGGTTAGTGCGACATCAAACTTAGCCGCACGAGCGCCTTCAGTAACATAATCCAGGTCGCACTCTGGATCAGGCACCTGATGGTTAATCGTAGATGGCATAATCTGGTGGTAGAGGCCAAGGGCCGTGGCGATAAACTCCACGGCTGAGCCTGCGCCCAGTAAGTGCCCCACCTGTGATTTAGTGGAAGACACCCCCATCTTATAGGCATGTTCTCCAAAAACCTGCTTGATGGCGGCAGTTTCGGTTTTATCATTGGTGGGCGTTGACGTGCCATGCGCGTTAATATACTGCACCTCTTCCGGCTGCACACCAGAATAACGTAAAGCCGCTTTCATCGCATTACCCAGGCCATAACCCTCTTCGGGCATACCGGTGATGTGATAGGCATCCGCGCTCATGCCATAGCCCAACAATTCGGCATAAATTTTCGCCCCGCGCGCTTGGGCTGAAGAGAGCGATTCCAACAAAACCGTGCCCGCCCCTTCACCCATGACAAAGCCATCACGCTCTTTATCGAAAGGCCGTGAGGCATGAGCCGGATCGTCATTACGACGCGAGAGAGCGTGCATATTGCCAAAGCCAGCCAGGGCACTATCGCAAATGGGCGCTTCGGCACCACCCGCTATCATGGCATCGGCATCGCCCCGTCGCACAAGGTCATAGGCAAAGCCAATCGCGTGCGCGGAGGTGGTGCAGGCCGAAACGGTGGCAGTGTTGGGGCCTCGTGCGCCATGACGAATTGAAACATGGCCAGCAGCCATGTTGGAAATCATCATGGGAATCAGAAAAGGACTAACCCGATCCGGGCCTTTTTCGATGAGAGTGCGATATTCACGCTCCCACGTTTGCAGTCCACCCACGCCACAACCAATGACAACGCCAACGCGGTCGCGGTTGTTGTCAGCAATAACTAAGCCCGAACCTTTAATGGCTTCGTCGGAAGCGGCCACCGAAAGCTGGACAAAGCGATCCATACGCCGCGCCTCTTTGCGCTCCACAAAATCTTCCGGGTTGAAGCCTGTCACTTCACCGCCAAAGCGTGTCGTGTGCTTGCTGACATCAATGAGCGTGATTGGCCCAATGCCATTCGAGGCACACTTAATGCCCTGCCAGAATTTCTCGACACCCACGCCCAGAGGCGTCATCGCCCCTAAACCGGTAACAACAACTCGTTCAAATTGTGACATCTTTTTCAAGTTTTGAGTTTTGAATTTTGAGTTTTGAATTACTACAACCTAAATTTAAGACGGTGCCTTTAGAATCTATGGTCACTGAATTCAAAATTTAAAATTCAAAACTCAAAATTAAACCTAAGCCGCTTCTGCTTTCTTTTCGATGTAACCGACAGCTTCGCCTACGGTCGTGATCTTTTCGGCATCTTCGTCAGGAATCTCGATTTCAAACTCTTCCTCAAAGCGCATCACTAATTCCACAACATCTAAGGAATCAGCGCCCAAGTCTTCCACAAACCGAGCCTGGGGCGTAACGATACCGGGGTCTACACTCAGTTCATCGGCTACAATTTCCTTAACCTTATCAGCAGTTGCCATTTGTTTCGTGCCTCCAAAATTTCTAGTAAATTAATCAACGACAAGTCAGGTCATGCGCTTCCTATAATACTGAACTATTGATAACGAAGGTGCGCTGCCCTTATTTTTACCGCACATTTCTACATAACTAAACCGCCATCTACATTCAAGACCTGACCGGTAATATAACGCGCTCCCGGCCCCGCCAGAAAGAGGGCCACTGCTGCCACATCCTGGGGTTCACCCAATTGACCCAGCGGAATATTGCCCAACAAAGCGGCCTTCGCCTCTTCGCTCATGTCCGCTGTCATATCGGTCGTGATAAAGCCCGGCGCAATCGCATTGCAAGTAATGCTGCGGCTGCCTAATTCCTTGGCAACTGACTTGGTAAAGCCAATCAACCCAGCCTTGGAAGCCGCATAATTAGCCTGACCCGCGTTGCCCATTTGACCAACAACAGACGTAATATTAATAATGCGCCCGCTCTCCGCCTTGAGCATGACGCGTGCCACCGCTTTCGTGCAGTAGAATGCGCCAGATAAATTGACATCTAATACTTCCTGCCATTGTTGCAGCTTCATGCGGATAATCAGGCTATCCTGAGCGATACCGGCGTTGTTAACCAGAATGTCAATTCTACCCCATTCCTGCATGACCTGTTTAACTGCCGCATCCACCGCATCGGCATCACTCACATCTACTGCCAGGGGCAAGGCCCGCCGTCCTAACGCTTTGATCTCAGCCGCTAACTCTTCAGGAGCCGAACGCGCAAGCAATACACAATTTGCCCCGCACTCCGCATACTTTAACGCAATTGCGCGTCCAATGCCACGTCGCGCCCCGGTAATGAAAGCGACTTTATTCTCCAGAATCATAATTTAAAGACTATATCAATCGTCAAAGTGGCTTATTAAATTTACTAGCTTTGAGGCTACTTCCACTCAAGACCAACTCGCTTTTCCAAATAATTTATGGCTGTGCCCACAGTTGGGATTCTTTCGGCATCCTCATCAGGAATTTCAATACCAAACTCTTCTTCACAGCGCATTATAAACTCGACAACATTTAATGAACCCCACAAATGTCCACCTTCAAGTTGGGCATCTGGTGTCACTAATGCGGGATCAACACCTAATTCATCAACGATAATTTCTATTACTTTAGCAGCGACTGTCATTTAGTAGCACCGACTTCTCAACAATCTAAATTGTCAATCGCTACACTCTTATCAATGCGTTTTAAGAGGCCCGCTAAGACATTCCCCGGCCCTAATTCATAAAACTGCGCGGCCCCGTCTGCAATCATAGCACGAATGGTCTCAGTCCAGCGCACCCGACCTGTCATTTGGGCTTGTAATGCCGATTTCAAGTCCCCGGCTGCGGTGGCTGGCCGCGCCGTCGTATTCTGATAAATGGGCACTTCTGCATCTTGAAACGGCGCAGCAGCAATTAACTCCGCCATCTCTGCCCCGGCTGCTGCCATTAGCGGTGAGTGAAACGCCCCACTGACAGGCAATTTCACCGCCATTTTAGCACCACTGGCTTTGGCTTCACGCATGGCCGCTTCCACTGCGTCTGGCCTGCCACTGACCACTACCTGGCCCGGTGCATTATCGTTGGCTGCGACGACTTCACCTGTCTCGCTGGCCGTAGCTAAGACCTCTTGCAATCGTTCATCGGGTAAACCGATAAGGGCCGCCATCGCCCCAGCAGGCGCTGCGGCCATTAATTCAGCCCGCCGCTGCACCAAGCGCAAAGCATCCTCAAACTTTAGCACGCCAGCAGCCACTAATGCGGTGTATTCACCCAGCGAGTGCCCGGCCATCATCTGGCCCGTCAAACCCTTCGCTAAAGCCTGCTGATAGCAAAGCACGCCCACAGTGAGCAACGCAGGTTGAGCATGGCGCGTATCGGTGAGGTCTTCCCCCGGCCCCTCGAAGCACAGAGTAGCCAGATCATAACCTAAAATTTCATTCGCCTGTGTAAAAAGAGCCTGCGCGTTCTGGAAACTCTCATAGAGAGAGTGGCCCATGCCAACTTTCTGGCTCCCCTGACCGGGAAAAATAAAAGCATTCATTGAGTAATGGTGCAGAGTGAGTAGGTGATAGGTGAGTGGTAAATCGTTATAGACCCATCATAGCCCAGTGGTTGAAACCACGGGCTGCAAAACGAAGTCCGCCTGCGCGGACTATCGTCTGAGTCGCCGCAGGGCGACTTCGTTTTGCAGCCCACGAATTGATTCGTGAGGCTTTGGGTATTAATTACTCACCACTCACTCCTTCTACTGCTTCACCGCTTGCACCGCATAATGATATGGCCCGACATCTTCCACTTTATCAATGCTAAACCCGGCACCTTCCAGCAAACCACGAACCGTATCAACCTCTAACCGCTGTGTATTAGGCGGGCCAGGCTGTGATTCTTCATCCGCCCAGTGCCATTCGATGATAATAGCGCGGCCACCTTCTTTTAGCACGCGATGCACTTCATGCAGGTGCTTTTCCGGTTCATTGCATTCATGCAACACATTGGCATGAAAGACCACGTCTACTTCGCCATCATCTAACTCAAAGTCATTCTCGCCACATGGCAAGGTCAGGATACGTTCCCAACTATCGCGCCGGGCACGGAGAATTTGCAGCATAGCGGGCTGCATATCAAGGGCATAGACCATACCACGCGGGCGCACTGCTTTCTCGATTTCAAAGGTGAACCAGCCCGTGCCGCAGCCGATTTCGGCCACTCGCGCCCCGGCAGGAACATTAACCGCCGACACTATATCATGTGGGTTATTCCAGGCCATGCGATCTGCCGCATCTAATTTTTGCGCCTGCGTCACATCAAACTTCTTTGCCATAATTAAGGCCGCTTATTTACCCACTTCATCACACCCGCAGCCCAGGTTAGACCACCACCAAAACCAACGGTGACAACGGTATCCCCATGCTTTAACCGGCCCTGTTCACGCGCTTCATAAAGAGCAATGGGGATGCTGGCTCCAGAGGTGTTGCCATACTTCTCGACGTTGATAAAGACTTTTTCCGGCGGCAAACCTAAGCGATTAGCCGCCGCGTCAATGATGCGGATATTAGCCTGGTGGGGCACCAAGAGGTCAATATCTTCGCTCTTGATACCGCTCTTGGCTAACGCCCGCACCGCTGACTCACCCATCACTTTAACGGCAAAACGATAGACTTCGCGCCCATTCTGAAAAATTCGCCTGCGAGGTAGGTTGCCATCGCTATCGTTGTGATTGCCATTTAGAGCGGCGCTTGGCGGTAAATTGCCATCGCCCGCACAAGTGGCACAGGGAGCAATCGGGGCAAAGGTTTTGACCGTTGGATCATCCTCAATAGCGACTTTCAATAAGTCACCACCAGAGCCATCGGAGCCTAAATCGAAGCTGAGTAGACCAAAGCCTGACTCCACGGGTTGCACCACCGCAGCCCCGGCACCATCGCCAAAGAGCACGCAGGTGCCGCGATCTGTCCAGTCCACGATGCGCGACATCACTTCGGCTCCCACCACCAGTACTGTGCGCAGAGCGCGGGTAGCGATAAATTGCTGAGCCACAACTAAGGAGTAGACAAACCCGGAGCAGGCGGCACCCAAGTCGAAAGCGGCGCAAGAACATTTGAGGCGGTCTTGCAACAGTGAGGCGGTCGAGGGGAACTGATAATCGGGCGTGCAGGTCGCAACGATAATTAAATCTATATCTTCAGGGCCAACTCCGGCATCTTGCATTGCCAGGCGAGCGGCACGCTCGGCCAAATCAGCCGTAGATTCATTAGGCGCTGCAATGTGCCGCTCCCGGATACCAGTGCGCGATACAATCCATTCATCGGTCGTGTCAACGAAGTGTTCCAGGTCATCATTGGTCAGCACACGCTCTGGCAGATAGCAGCCCAGTCCTGTGATACCAGCCGCTAACAATGTTCCTGTGGCAGCCGTCACCGATGCATCTGCTAACGACTCGGTTATATTCTGTTGAGTAACGTCCACTCCAACGTCTTCTATGACAAGCCCCATACTAAGATCTTAAAGATAATCGTGATGATACAGTTATATCAATGCTTAACACATAAACCAAGTGGCTGCTTACTTTCTGCATTTGATGCGGGCCTGTAAAAGACCCGGCAGGAAGGCCGTTGGCCAAGCGTCCGTTGGACGCATCACGATGAAGTCTTTAATGAGAGTACCGTCCGCGAGGACGGCTGGCTTTAGCCTTCCTGCCGGGTCTTTTACAGGCCCGGCACTCTAACTCTTTGAACTCTTACGCGTCTTCGTTTTTTTTTGCGGCGCGTCCCCATTCTCCCCATTGTTTTCCTGGCTCGTGCCATTAGGATGCGAAGTGTCATCTTCTCCATTCATGCCGTTCAAACCGCCCTCGCCTTCGCCAATTTGCTCTGCCGCCGCACGAATGGTTTCAACAATGTTAGCCGCTACCGTTTGCTTGGCAATGCGGATAGCTGAATGAATGGAGCGCCAGTCACTGCTGCCGTGGCAAATAATGCACACGCCGTTGACACCCAATAAGACCGCGCCGCCATATTCCGCGTAGTCCATACGCTTTTTAAAGTTGCGCAGCGAAGGGCGCAATAATAAGGCTCCAGCTTTAGAGCGTAAATCGGTCGTGAGGGCTTCGCGCAAGGCCCCGGAAATCATTTTCGCTAGCCCTTCAGCAACTTTTAGCACCACATTCCCAACAAAGCCATCGCACACGACTACTTCAACCGTGCCCAGGCCAATATCACGGCCTTCTACGTTGCCATAGAAGACATAGTTCCCTTTAGCCGCATTCTCTTCCAATAGCTTATACGCCGACTTGGTGAGGTCGTTGCCCTTACTGGCTTCTTCGCCAATAGAGAGCAGCCCCACTTTCGGCAACTGACCAGGGGCCAAGCTGTGCGTAGTGCCAGGGATAATGCCCTTCACCGTGCGGGCATAAGCCGCGCCCATAATGGCGAATTCGGCCAGATGGCGCGGGCGGCAATCTACATTAGCTCCGGCGTCCAGTAGCACGAGGGGATTGCGAGAAGTGGGGAAAACAGTGGCGATGCCAGGACGGTCAATGCCAGCGATCTTCTTGAGGGTGAGCAGCGCCGAAGTCGCCGCCGCTCCGGTATTGCCAGCCGACAGCACGGCATCCGCTTTACCATCCCGATGCAGACGCGTTGCCACCGCAATAGAAGAGTCTTTCTTAGTGCGATGCGCCTGGCTAGGCGATTCGCCCATCTCCACTACCTGGGAAGCGGGGTGAATCTCGATATTGTGGGGGAGTGTGCCGCTCCGCATTGCGGCGGGCAAGCAGCGCCGGATAGCGTTTTCGTCACCGACTAAAAGGACAGTCACATTAAAATCGCGGGCGGCTGCGACCGCACCAGCCACGACTTCGTCGGGCGCGCGATCTCCGCCCATAGCGTCAATTGCGATCCGCATGAGTGTGGTGAGTAGGAGCAGAGTGAGTAGTTAGGAGTGAGTGGTCAGGTTACTTTCGTGACACCCATTCACCACTCACTGACTCACCACTCACTCTC
This sequence comes from Abditibacteriaceae bacterium, assembly GCA_019239895.1. Classification (GTDB taxonomy): domain Bacteria; phylum Armatimonadota; class Abditibacteriia; order Abditibacteriales; family Abditibacteriaceae; genus JAFAZH01. The sequence goes on from JAFAZH010000009.1 coordinate 15,127, forward strand.
GACTAATCAGCATCCGGGCGGGGCGTTGTCTTGATGCGTGGCGGCAGCACTTGACGACCATTGTAATAGCCGCAATTGCCACAGGCACGATGCGGCAAAATGGTTTCCGAGCAATGGGGGCAAGTCGTCATTGTCAACTTAGCTGCCCGCCACTGTTGCTGGCGAGTCCGCACGCGGGCACGAGATTTCCGTCTTTTAGGCAGAGCCATGATCCAAATTCCTTCCGTCTATTTCATTCCAGTTTTTCAGAGCGTTCCACCGCTCATCGTCAGTTTCCGTATAGTTTGCCGCTTCGGGCAGTCCGGCACAATCCGGCGAGCAGAGTGGCTTCATCGGTGACTGCAACACGATGGCCTGGCGCACCAATTCCAAGACGTCCACCGTATGGGCATCGAAAATGGCGGCCAGTTCATCATCCGGCTCACTCTCTTCATCCGCTTTGCCCGCTAATTGCGCCTGAAAAAATTGCAAGGGCGCGACCGCTTCCAGTTCTAACTCCAGCGGCTGCACATAACGTTCTAAACAACGCGCGCACTGCAAAGCAACCGCAGTGGAAGCTTTGCCACTCACCACGACACTCTGACGCGCATTGACAGCACGAACTACTCCCTTAACCGGTTCCACAATCTCCACATCATCCAACGTGGTGGGAGCAATGTCAATCGGTCTTTCAACCGCATTGCCCGGTGCGCGCAGCACGTCCATCAAATCAAGATACATAATTCCCACCGTTCAACCACACTTGAATGGCGCATCCCATAATTCCAAACAACCCACCTATAGGATTTAGCAAACAAGATGATTTCTGGCAAGCGCAGCCAACCTACTGCAAGTTTGGCGCATAGGCATTTTATAGAGCCACGCCCACCTTGTCAAGTTTTGGATGCTTTCGCCTCCCTTAAAATTATACCTAACAGCCAGCAATAGAGCCTTTATCACTTCTGAAAACTGCTGAAATTAAGTTACTTTACCAATCCACAAGAAAAATCCAGCCCCGGAGGACTGGATTTTTCTTGAACCGTTGAATTGTTTGCTCAGTGACGGGCAAACAAACTGAATATAGAAGCGACTCTAACTATTATTGATCACGCTTATGGGACTTTGCCTGACCACGCGAGAAGGCTTGATAACCATAGTCGGGATAGTAACCGCCATTGCTGTTGGTTGAAGTCGAGGAACTGTTGTTGCTGTAAGTCTCCTGAGTGCTATAGTTACCATCGTTGCGATAGTTGCCCCCATCGCGGTCGCTGTCTCCATTGCCACGATTGTAGTCTTGGTTATTCTGGTTGGTGGGATAATTTGCTGAATTGTCATAGTTCCCATAACCATTGTTATAACTGCCGTTGTTATAGTTGCCGTTATTGTAGCTACCGTCGTTATAACGACCATTGTTATCGCTGCCGTTGTTGTAGCTGCCATTATCGCCGCCGTAGTAGCCCCCATTATCCGTGGGATACTGGGAATAACGACCATCATTCGTGTTTTGCGAATAGCGGCCATTATCATCTGGATACTGGGCATAGTTCTGGTCGTTCTGAGCGTCTTTGCCTTTCTTGTAGGCGTAATAAGCGCCTGCACCAGCTAAGATACCCGGTAAGGTCTTGCCTTTGAGGATCATCAGAGCAGAGGCCGCGCCTAAAATAGCCGCGCCTGCCTTGTAGGTCTTACCCTTATCGGCGGCTTGCACCGGAGTGGCATGGAACGACGAAACAGCCATTGCACCACCGGCGAGTAAAGCGATACCACGAGTCATTCGTTGATTCAATTGCATAGAAGTTACCCCTCAATCTTAGCGGTTTAGAATTGCTTAAATCCCCGCCGATTGACCTCTTTGACGCCACCTGGCAGTAGGTGTTCAAAAATATTTAACCTAACCTCATACTGATAATAAACAGAGGTTGAAGCAGAAGACTTTTTATGCGCCGCAGAGGAGAAGCTTTGGTTTTAAATGAACTTTACAGAATTCAGTAGACTGCCTAACAGTGCAGCACTATTAAGATGTATTGAGCAATATAGAAAAAGACGTTTGAGGGGGAGCCAATGAGGTCAGTTTCAAAGACAGGTCAAGCAGGTGTTTTCAGTTGGATACTCTGGATAGCTATTTGGATAATGCAATGCCAGCAAGCCTCGCCCGTAGCCGCCGCCGATACGACCGAAATTGGACAATTGCTTCAGCAGCGAGTGGCACGGGGAGAAAGTGTCGGTATTGTCGTTGGCCTCATTGATGAGCATGGCTCGCAAATTATCAGTGCTGGCACGATGAGCCGAGATAATGCTCAACCAGTTAATGGCGATACCATTTTTAGTCTTGCCTCGGTTTCCAAAACCTTCACCGCGACGCTGTTAGCCGACTTAGATGTGCATCATGAACTTAACTTAGATGATCCTCTCGAAAAGTTTCTTTCCGCAACCATTAAAGTCCCATCTCAAGGTGACCGAAAAATGACTTTATTGGATCTGGCCACACATACTTCCGGGCTGCCCCGCAATTATCCGGGCTATCATGGTTTAGATGATGACTTTACTCCCGATCAGGTGAGCCAATTTCTCACGGGTAGTGCCCTGGAAGGTAAAATGGGCACCACCTTTTCCTATTCCAATTGGGGCTTTGCTTTGTTGGGCACTGTGTTGACGCATAAAACTGGTCTTGATTACGAATCTTTGGTGCGGCAGCGTATTTGTGCGCCTCTCCAAATGACCAGCACGGGTGTGACGCTTGACGCGGAGCAGCAAAAGCGGTGTGCCACTGGCCATAGTTACGGTCAGAAGATCATTGAGAATCGTCAACACGGCATCGTGATGGCTCCAGTGGGCGGATTGCGCTCCACAGCTAATGATATGTTGCGCTACGTGGCAGCGAATATGAATCTGGATAATCCTACTCTGGCCCCGGCCATGCAGGACGCGCAAATAGCCCGCCGTCGTGGTAACAGTCGTAATATGAGTCAGATTGGTCTGGCCTGGTTATTCAGGAAATTTCCAGGGGGCACAATTGTCTGGCACGGTGGAGCCAGTGCCGGGTTTCACAGTTTTATTGGCTTTGTCCCTGGTCATCACCGGGGTGTGGTGGTGCTATCCAATACAGAAGATGATGTCACCAATCTGGGAATGCATATCTTGTATCAGGGGATAGCGCCAGGGCCAGATATAGAAGCCTATGAAGGACACTATGAATTGGGGCCAGGTCATGTGATAACAGTTACACATGAGGGCAGCAAGCTGATAACCCAGGTTACGGGCGACCGCAAGTTATGGTTAGTTGCTAAAGCCGCAGACCAATTCTATAACCCTGGCCTGGACTTAGATTACACTTTTGTCAAAGATGAAACGGGTGAGGTCAGCGGAGCCATAATTCACCAACACGGGCAAACCTGGCAAGCTCGGTGGATTTCAGCCCTCACACCGGACGATTTAGCGCCGGAGTCAGCTACCGAGCATCTCTCACGACCCAGCCCGCCCCTCGCTCCAAGGGAATTGGCAAAGGTAGCCGCCATCATTGACTCGTATGATGGGCAATATGAAGTGGGTCCGGGACAGCTTATCACGGTCACGCACGAGGGCACCAGATTAGTGGCACCAACTATCGAAGGTCATACGGTGCGGTTAGTACCGAAATCGGTGAACCAGTTTGCCAATAACGGCCTGGCATTGGAGTACACATTTATCAGAGATGAAGCGGGAGCAGTGACAGGGGTCATCGTGCGCCAACGGGAGCAAACCTTGAAAGCGCAACGCGTGCCAGCGCCAACTCCCCAAACTGCTGTTGGCATACCTTAAATTTATTTTAAGGCTGAATGACAGCTAACTATTATGTTAGCTTGCAGCGCGCAGCCTAGCAGCGTAACCTAAAGCTTAAAGATGAATACCTCGAAAGTCATAGCCATCATCATTGCTCTGTCACTAGCGGATTTTGGCACGACTATTCTTTGCACCCGTTGGCTCGGTTCATCTCTCACCTACGCGCTCTTTGCAGTGCCAATGCTCCTCGGCCTCTTCATGCAATGGCGTCGCTTTAAAGCTGATGCAGCCAAAGCGGAGCCACAGATGAGCTTATCTGACGAAGAACGTAAGAAATTGATGCCTGAAAATATGGCGGGGACGGGGGCTTGGTTTCTGGTCACAGTTCTGCTATTGATCCCCGGCTTAGTGACAGCGGGTATCGCATTCATAATAATGCTTACGCCCGTCAACATAATGCTTACGCCCGTCAACCAAATAATACGGAGATGGTTCTTTGACAAGGCTTCTGAAGTGATGGCAGCCCGAGATGCAGCACAAGCAGCGAACGAGCCAATGTCAGACCAACTCCCTGCAAGCTAACCCAACGCTGCAACGGACGCTTTCCGGCTCCGTTGCACTGCGCCTCCGAGCGCCGCTGAGCTTGGCGTTAGTTGTTCTCGACTTCGCCTAAGTCAACGCCTTCCAGCAACTTCACAAACTTGTTGATTTCCTCCGGGGAAGCGGGTGCCTCGCTATTGGCATCGTTCTCCAGGCCATCCTCATTTTCGGCATCGGCTTCTTCCACCTGGATACCGGTCTTCTGAGCGACGGAGTCACTGACCAGAATTTGGCAGGGCGCACGCAAAGCTAAGGCGATGGCATCCGAAGGGCGCGCATCCACTTCCTGAATGCTATCCTCACTCTGGCCGACTTGAAGATGCAATTTGGCATAAAAAATCTTATCGGTGCAGTCATTGACCGTTACCTTGACTAAGCGAATGCCCAGTTCACGGAAGATGTTGGCGATGAGATCATGCGTCATGGGACGCTGCGATTGCCGATTATCTAATTCCATTTGAATGGAAACCGCTTCGGCAGGCCCAATCCAAATCGGCACGAATGTTTTGCGGTCTGTATCCCGCAGCAAAACCAGGGGCTGGTTATGCGGATCAATGCCAATGCCTTCAACTACCATTTCAATCATCGCCATAAATCAACACCTCACGCGAGACAGCATGGACAGGGTTAATACACCATTTGTAGCTTGTCTCGACAATTTAACAATAAGTTCCAACATGTTGAGTTTACCAACGCTTACAGGTCACAGAAAGATTCATTCTTTTAAGAGTGGCCTAAGAGCATTGATATTGCCTTACACAAACTGGGGCAACTCTATAGATGCGAGGTAAATCTGGCGCGTTGCATGAAACGTGCCCTAACCGTAAACGTCTCCAAAATTACCCCTAAAAATTACAATTGACTGTCTCTTTAGATATTCCTATGACACGAACGGGGGTCTATTTCATTCACTAGAGCAAGAAAAATCTTGACGCCAACCATGCTTGTGTTAGAGATTTAGTGAGTTTTACTTAAAACTCTAATTGCGCTACAGCCCTAAATTCGCTATCTTTATAACTACTGCTCCGAGAAAACTGTGAAGTCCTTACACTTTTTAACTTTTCAAACCAACTCTGTTGCTGCTTTAGGGACAACTCTCCTGGTGCTGGCAACATCGCATCCCACACTACCCGGAGTGGCGGCAGTGGCTCCCAAACACCCGTCTACGCTCTCTTTTGAGATGACAGCACGTTTCGCGTCCAAAGACACCCTGGTAGACCCGGCCTCTACAGAGCAAACCGTTACCGGTAAAGTTTACGTGGATGGCAAGCGCGTACGGGCTGAATCGCAATGGGGTGATCGCCCCGTGATCTATTTGTATGCACCGCCCTATGGCTATAAATTGCTGCCAATTTCCAAGTCAGGGCTGCGCTACCATGTCACACCCGCTGCTGTGCCGGGTGCCTCGTCTAACTTCGATCCACAAACGTTGCTACCCTTACTACAAAATCCGGGGGCATTGCGGGCCGCTTTGAATAAGCAGGGAGCGCAGCGCATGGGTTCAACTCAACTCAACGGTACACCCGTTGACATTTATGTCTCCAACAACTACAAAGGTAAGCCACTTAAAATAAAAGCGTGGCTGCGCCGTAGTGATGCCCTCCCCGCCCGCTTAGAAATGGTCTCTAAAAAGCTGTCGGTCACGGCGTCGTGGCGTAATTATCAACACGGTCGCGTCCTGGCGAATTCGCTCTTCGCAGTCCCTGCCAGCTACCACATCCGCGATGCTCAGGGCCAGTTCAATAACATGTGACAATACACCGGGACGATGCTCATCCCTGTGCTCCATCAGTGTTCAAATTAGCCTCAACAAAAATGGGGCTTGCTCATATTTAAGAGTTCACACTTAGGCCCGCTTCATCAAGGGCCTAAGCTCGGAATTTCCTATTACTAAGGAAGAACCGTAAGGAGAAAGTGCGATGCGTGGAACTGTTCTAGGCTTACGAGTGGGGCTTATGGTGGGGGCTGCTGGTCTTGCGCTACCCACTGTCCACTCCCAGGACGCTGCTCAGGGAACTGTCCCTGGCAACACAGCGGTACCCAACACTGTCTCAACTGCTCTGGTCGCCCCGCCCCCAGGAAGTTCAGTCAACACCTGGGTGACTTACAAGGGCGATCCTCAGCGCACCGGGGTCAGCAATGTCAACATGCCGCTGCCCCTGAATCTGCTGTGGCGACACTCCACCGATGGTGTGCCCAAAGCGACCGACATGTCACCATTAGTCGTGGGGCCGCCCGGTCAGCGCCGTGTTTACTATGCCGCGGGCCGGAACATCTTCTGTATTGATGCTCAAACGGGGGAGGAGGTCTGGAAGAGCAAGGCGGTTGGCGCGGCTGTGTTAGCCCCTATTACCCTGCTTCAAGGCGATGCTGGCGATCAGATTTTGGCCGTCACGACACGCGGCCAATTAAATGCCATCAATATCAGTGATGGCGAAATCGCGTGGAGCGCGCAGGCGCGGGCTGAGGTGCAGAATGCCGCGCCGATTTTAGTCAATACCCCCAAAGGCGAGCGTATCGTCGTGGCGCTGGCCACCGGGCGACTGGTGGCCTATTCACGCGATGGCTCACTTGACCCTGATTGGGATGTAAAACTGGGGCGCTATGGCGCGGCTCCTAACTCAACCCCTTCGCTTTCCTCCGATGGACAGAGTTTGTTCTTGACGACTCAGGATCAGAAGGTCTATGTGGTCAGTGTGCCACGAGCTGCGGTCGCATTCACCCTTCAATTGCCAGTTAGTTCCTACTTTACCCCAGTCGCCCTGGGCGATCAGGTGCTTGTTACGGCGGGTAGTCAAATTGGCAGCTATAATCAGACCAACGCTGTCCCAGCATGGCGCCGTAACCTCGGCCAAAATGCCGAGATTACCGATTCCCCAGCGGGGCGGGTTGGGGCCGATGGTAACGGCGTGATCTATGTTGGCGCGCGTAATGGCTACTTTTATGCTCTAAACGCCGCCGACGGCAATGTCCTCTGGAAAGTCAATTTAGATGCTTCTGTAACTGGCACCCCGGTTATTTTGCCTGACGCGGTGCTGGTTGGCACCCGGAGTGGCGGAGTAGGTGGAGGTGGCGAATTTTTCGCTCTCCAACCGCAAGACGGTAAGATTATCTGGCGCTATCGCCTACGCAGTGATACTGTAATCGCCAAAGACCAAGGCGGTGGGTATGGAGGTGGTAGTGGTGGCTACCCTGGCGGCAGCGGCGGCTATCCTGGCGGCAGTGGCAGCAGCTCTATCGGTGGTAGTGGTGGCTACCCTGGGGGCGGTGGTGGGTACCCTGGCGGATCAGGTGGTTACCCTGGCGGCAGTGGCGGTTATCGCGGCAGTGGTAGCAGCTCTATCGGTGGTAGTGGTGGCTACCCTGGGGGCGGTGGGTATCCCGGTGGTGGCGGCTACCCTGGTGGTGGCAGCAGCTCTATCGGTGGCGGTTATCCTGGCGGTGGTGATGCAGGCGGCGAGTTTGTGATTACTGCGCCTGCCGTGCGGCATATCACCTACTCTTATGGTATTTCTGCTCCTCCTTCCGTAGTAGAAGGTCAAGTCTTCCTCCTGGCCGATCATGGGACGCTCTATGGCTTTGATGTCAATGCCCTAGACCCTGAGCCGCCGCGCACGGTTTATCCTTCATTAAGCGTTCATACCCAGGCGGGCACGCTGCACCCGTTTGCCATAGATGCTGACAAGCCGCTGCTGATTCCTGGCCGCGCGCCAGTGTACTTTGCCGCTGAAATAGACGATTCCGGCTCTGGGGTAGACCCAGATAGCGTCCAAGCCACCTTTGATGGTCAAGATTTGCCAGCGGGCACCATGAAATACGTCCCAGTTAAAGGTTTACTGACCTTAACCTTGTTGGGCTTGCCCAAAAATGGCGCTGCGATTTCTCTCGAAGATGGGCCACATACAGTAGGCATTACCGCCCGTGACTATCGCGGTAATGTTATGAACTATACTGGCACCTTTACGGTAGATAGAAAAGCGCCGCCCCCTGTCTATATCCCACCCGCGCCAGTGTATGATAATAATGATGGCGGTGGCGGTTATCCAGGCGGCGGTGGTAGTGGTGGCTATCCTGGCGGGGGCGGGGGTCGTGGCTCTGCTGATTAAGGCTAACTAAAGTATCTCATTTAACCAGTTAAATCCCACCAGTTGAAGAGGAGGGGAACGCAAGTACTTGCGTTCCCCTCCTCTTTTTGACTATATTGCCATCTCGTTACCATCTTTCTATGCCATACAATTGCCGGGTTGTGTTTGCTGCCTAAACAGAGTAAGCCCGGTAAATGTATAATTGAACGCATTGAAATAGAACTTCACATCAGTGGTAAAACCATGGTAGAGAGCAATCGGTTCACAGCAGACGGAGTTGAGACAGAGGAAACATTACAGCACACGCTCGCAGGCTTCACAGACAATGCTGCGGTGGCAACGCCAGCACAGCCTGACATCCCGCACACGCACAGCCTGGGGCTGGATGAAGATTGGCTGCGCCTTGCTTTTGTAGCCCTGCCAGCTACTCGGTGTCACATGGTACTGGCGCGTTGGCAAAACCCGACTGCGCTAATGGAAGCGGTGCGGCGGGGCCAGGAAGCAGAGTTATTAGCCACGCCGGGCATTACGCCACCGACTATAGACAGGTTGCGGGAGGCGGCGACACGCGACTTAAAGCAGGCTTACGCCGCAATGGAAACCCATAATATCCGTCTCTTGCGAGAAACAGATGAAGAGTATCCTGTTGCCCTGCATGGTATTAGCGATCCGCCGCCCTATTTATTCATCCGTGGCAATGTGGCGGCACAGGATGAAGTCGCTGTCGCCATTGTGGGCACCCGCCACGCTACCGAATATGGCCGGGGCGTAGCCGCCAAGTTAGCTGAAGACCTGGCCCAACGCGGTATTACCGTTGTCAGCGGCATGGCGCGCGGCATTGATACGGCAGCGCATCGTGGCGCACTGCAAGGGCGGGGGCGCACTTTTGCCGTTTGCGGTTGTGGCCTGGATATTATTTACCCTTCTGACAACAAACAGCTTATGGAAGAGATTGAGCGACAGGGTGCTGCTTTTTCTGAATTTGCACCCACTGTGCATCCCGAACCCTGGCATTTTCCAGCGCGCAACCGTATTATTAGTGGGTTAAGTGCGGGCGTTATCGTGGTGGAAGCCGGAGAACGCAGCGGAGCCCTGATAACCACAGATTTTGCCTTGGAGCAAAGCCGAGAGATTTTTGCTGTGCCGGGCAATATTTATAAACCGCAGAGTCGCGGCACACATAGCCTGATTAAGCAAGGGGCAACTCTCATTGACTCGGTAGATGATGTCATTGGTGCGCTTAATAACCGCACGCTACCTTTTCTCAATGCCCAGACGCAGGAATTCCCATCTTCTACCGCAGCTAATAAAGAGGCAGCACGAGCGCAGCCAACACCAGTGCGGGCTGATTTAACCCCAATAGAAAACCGCGTTTATGCCGTGCTGGAAGTGGAGCCTCGGCATGTAGACGAGTTAGCCGCCCTCACAGAATTGGGAGCCGCCGAGGTCAATGCAACGTTAGTTATGCTGGAACTCAAGGGCGCGGCCCGCCGTCTGCCGGGTGGTATGTTTGCCCGAATAACCTGAAAAACTGGCAATTCAGGTGCATATTACAGATAGTGGAGGCACGGGAACCACGAGACCGATTATGGGGTCGAATCCTTGCAACAAGTCGCTAAGACATGTATAAATGTGCAACCGTAAGTAGGAATAATCGTTAGCAATTCGTTATTTAGAGTTATTAAAGCCGTACCTGGAAATATTATGGCTAAATCATTAGTTATCGTAGAATCGCCGACAAAAGTGAAAACCTTAAAGGGTTTTCTCGGTGCTAACTTTCAAATTATGGGTTCCAAAGGTCATGTGCGCGACCTGCCAAAGAGCGGTCTGGCGGTGGACCTTGAACACGACTTTAAACCCGATTACCAACTGCTACCCGACCGTAAGCAGGTTATTAATGACCTCAAAAAAGCGGCGCAGGAGGCAGACGAAGTTTATCTGGCCAGTGACCCCGACCGTGAAGGTGAAGCGATTGCCTGGCATATCCGCGAGGCACTCAAGCTGAAAAAAGCCCGTCGCATCGAGTTCAATGAGATTACTCGCACCGCCGTGCAGAAAGCTCTGCAAAACCCGCGTGAAATTGATATGGATCGCGTTAACGCGCAACAGGCGCGGCGCGTCCTTGACCGCATCATTGGCTATCAAATCTCTCCCCTGATTTCCAGCAAAATCAGCAAGGGGCTGTCGGCAGGACGCGTTCAATCGGTTGCCTTGCGCCTGGTTTGTGAGCGCGAGCGGGAGATTCAGGCATTCAAACAGGAAGAATATTGGAGCATTACGGCCCTGCTCTCGCCACGCACCGAAGAGTTTCCCTTCCCGGCCAAGTTGATTTCACGGGCGGGCAAGAAACTGACTATTGGCAACGAGGAAGAAGCAACTGGCTTAGTGGAAGCCCTGCGGCCCCTGGCCTACTCGGTTATTAATGTTAAGCGGCAGGAGAAGCGGCGCAATCCGGCGGCTCCTTTTATCACCTCCACGCTGCAACAGGAAGCCAGTAAGCAAATGCGCTTTTCGGCCAGCCGCACCATGAAAATCGCCCAGGAACTCTATGAAGGAGTCTCTCTGGGTGGCGGCACGCCCGTTGGTCTTATTACCTATATGCGTACCGACTCCACCGCGATTGCCAAGGAAGCGCAACAGTCGGCGCGTGACTTCATTGGCCAGCGTTTTGGCGCAGAGTTTCTACCGGATGCGCCGCCTCAGTACAAGAATCGCAAAAGCGCCCAGGAAGCGCATGAAGCCGTTCGGCCCTCCGATGTCACTTGTGTGCCGGAAGATATTCAGAACTATCTAAGCCATGACCAGTTCCGCCTCTATCGCCTTATCTGGCAGCGTTTTGTGGCTTCACAGATGAAACCTGCCATTTTGGATGTCACGACTGTAGATATTCAAGCGGGCGATAAGGGCGATGTATTTGGCCTGCGTGCCAGCGGCGCGGTGATCAAATTCCTCGGCTTCTTGAGCGTCTATGAGGAAGCCAAGGATGAAGACAAAGCCGAAGAAGCCGAACCAGACGACGAAAACGCCGAGCGCAAACTGCCTAATCTTGAAGCCAAACAGCCGCTTGACCTGCGCGAACTATTGCCCAAACAGCACTTTACCCAGCCACCGCCACGTTATACCGAAGCGACCTTAGTCAAGGCGCTCGAAGAAAATGGCATTGGCCGTCCTTCAACCTATGCGCAAATTCTTTCGACGATTCAGAGTCGCGGCTATACCGACTTAGAACAGCGTCGCTTTAAGCCCACAGAACTTGGCTTTCTGGTTAACGACAAGCTCGTGCAGCATTTCCCCAAAGTGGTAGATGTGCAATTTACGGCGGGCGTTGAGGAAAAGCTGGACGAGGTGGAAGAAGGCAAACAGAACTGGATCAAACTGCTGCACGAGTTTTATGATCCCTTCAGCAATGACCTCAAGCGGGCGAAAACCGAGATGGAGAAGGTTGGCCCGGTGGAAACCGATTTCGACTGCCCGACGTGTGGTAACAAACTCCTGTTGCGGCGCGGGCGCTTTGGCGAGTTCTTCTCTTGTTCCGGCTATCCCGAATGTAAAACGACGATGAATGTTGGTGCGGATGGCGAACCAGTGGAGAAAGTCGAAAAAGTTGCACCCGTCATTGAAGGTATCGAGCCGGGCGCGACCCGCGAATGCGATAAATGTGGCAAGCCAATGGTGGTGCGCACCAGTAAGCGCGGCGCGTTCTGGGGGTGTACGGGCTATCCGAAATGCAAAAACATCGTCAGCATCGAAGGCGCGCAGGTAGCGCCTCCGGCTCCAACGGAGACTGACTACCAGTGTCCAAACTGCGGCAAGCCAATGGCGCAGCGACGTGGTCGTTTTGGCCCCTTCCTGGGCTGCACTGGCTATCCAGAGTGCAAGACGTTGATTAACCTGGACAAAGACGGCAAGCCGCGCGGCACGGCAGTTAATACGACGGCTGAAAAGAAAGACGTTGCAATCACCCCGGATGGCATCGGAGGAGAGGGAGCCAGTCAAAATGGCACTGGCAAAGCCGTTAAGCCTAAGCCCGCCAAGGCAACCGCCACCAAAGGGACGGTTAAAAAGGCCGCCGCTAAGAAAAGCGTTAAGCAAGTCGCCTAATAACCCTGGCATTAAAATAGCCCGCTACAAAACGAAGTCTGTCGGTGCGGATTCGTGAACTACGGGCTTTTCCTACGCCAATAGGTTTCGTTTTGCAGCCCCTGATTTACATCGGGGGCTTTTCTTTTAAGGTCGTACCATCCCAGGAAAGCTGAGGCAACACGGCTTTTGACACTGACTGCACCGCAACCAGGGCCTAACGCACGGCGTAATTGGGCTTATCTGCTCATTACTATTGCCGCAACTTTGCCCTGGATTATCCTGGCTCACACATCTCAGCATAACGGGCACTTTTCCCTATCGCACATTCTGATCGCCGTTTTATCGGGCATCGCCATTTTAGCTGCCGCTTTTCTCCTTTCGTGGGGTGCCGAAGTCGCTCAACTGGATATGTCGCAGTCATTGGCGCTGGTGATCCTCTCCCTCATCGCCATTCTGCCCGAATATGCAGTCAGCATGGCGTTTGCCGGGGATGCTGGTAAAGGTCTTTTAGCCAGCCAACACGCGCAAACTGCACTTTTGCCCCAAACCCGCGAGATGTTGCGCCATGCCGATTTAACGGTGGCCAATATGACGGGGGCCAATCGCATTCTCATTGGCGTGGCCTGGAGCGTGGTGGTTTTTATCTACTACTGGCGCACGCAGCAGCGCAGTATCACTATCGAAACTTCACGGGCCATTGAAATTAAATTCTTGCTGCTGGCGACCCTCTACTCGTTTACCCTACCACTTAAAGCGGCCCTTTTCGGCATTGGCTTGCATTGGTGTGATGCCATCATGTTAGTTGGGTTATTCGGCTTCTATACACGAGCCGCAGCCAAAACCGAGCAGGTGGAGCCGGAGTTGATCGGGCCACCTACTGTCATTGCCGCGCTTAGTCCCCTATTGCGCCGTCTTACCTGCCTGGTTTTATTTAGTGGGGCCGCGTGGACCATCTATCTAGCCGCGCATCCGTTTGCCAATGCCTTAGTGCATGTTGGCAAGCGTTATCACATCAACGAGTTTTTGCTGGTGCAATGGATTGCGCCGCTCGCTTCAGAAATGCCGGAGTTTATTGTGGCGGGGTTATTTGCCTGGCGTGGCTTTCCGGCAATGGGCATGGGTGCTCTGATTTCTTCCAAAGTGAACCAGTGGACGCTCTTAGTTGGCTTATTGCCGATTTTCTATGGCTTTGCGGCACGCCAGATGGTGCCACTCCCCCTTGATACTCAACAAAGCTGTGAAGTGTTTCTGACTTCGGCCCAATCACTTTTTGCCGTGGCGGTGCTGTCAAATTTTACCATTAATCTCAAGGAAGCATGGGGGCTACTGACGCTCTTTATACTTCAGGGTCTGTCGCAGTTCTTGTTAAACATGCTGCTGCCCAACAATCTCCACACCGCTATGCTCACCCAGAGTAGCGAATTGTTCTTTGCCATTGTCTATCTTGCTCTGGCCGCTATAGTGCTAATGGATTCTCCTGACCGTCGTTCTATGATTATTGACATGCTACGGGGAAAGGGGAACGCCCATGCCGCAAGAGACGTGATAAGTTAATGGATTATGTTTACCCTTGGTGTCGTTAATTATCTCAACGCCTTACCCCTTTACCGCACTCTCGAAACAAGTGGCACAGCCCGTTTTATCCGTTTCGTTCCAGCGCAACTCACCCCTCGTTTAGCCGCAGGCGAATGTGATGCCGCTTTAATTCCCATTGTGGATCATCTGCGTGGCGTGGGCAGCGGGGTTATCTCTAACGGTTGCATTGGCAGCAGCCGTGCCGTGCGCTCGGTATTAATGTTTACCCGCCTTCCCATCAGTGACATCACGGGTGTGGCAGTGGATACCAGTTCGCACACTTCAGTGGCTCTTTTGCGCGTTATTCTGGCCGATGGTTATGGTATTCAGCCACCTTTTATCGAGCATAAGCCGAACTTAAAAGCGATGTTAGACGCGCACGATGCGGCCTTACTGATTGGCGATAGAGCCTTGGAAGCGACTCCCATAGCCCAGGAACAGGGGATAAACATTCTCGATTTAGGCACCGCCTGGACAGAACAAGTGGCGCACAAACCGTTCGTCTATGCAGCGTGGATAGCTCGTAAAGGCTTGGAGCCAGAGAGGTGCGAGGAGTTAGGGGCGATGCTCAACGCGGCGCGGGATGAGGGATTGCGCCACCTGCCCGAAATTGTGCGCAATAACCCGATTGAGACCCGCTTAACCCCATCACAAATCGAAGATTATCTGCGCCACGCAATTGAGTTTTATCTCACCGACGAACACCGTGCTGGCATGGAAGAATTCCGCCGTCGCTGCCAGACACATAATTTATTGAAGTTGCCACCCAGTGAGACCTAAATGACAAGGTTAAGCTAAGTAGTTGCTCATCAGTAATCATGTCATTCCGAGCGGAGCGATAGCGCAGTCGAGGAATCTTTGAAGCGAGTTTACAGTGGCTTAACTACAAGATTTCTCGACGCCGCTCCCGTTGGTCGCTTTGCTCGAAATGACAAGCGAGCCTTGAGCAACTTGATCTATGATTAAGGTGCGTGAATCTCTTTAGCACCCTGCTTTACGTCTTGATATTTGTCGGTAAAGAAGTGGCTGACTTCCGACCAAGTTGGCGGATTGACCTTCACACCCTGTTTGACATCCACGATATAGGCATATTGCAGACCACCAATAGGCGGGCCAATGACTTTAACGGTGCCAGACACAGCGCGGGGCCAGTATTCCTGTGGAGGTTGCTTGTCGTCAATCACTAAAATGCGGTCATTACCATCGGTCAGCATATAGATATTACGATTGGAAGCATATTTCGAGGCACCCCGCACCCGACCATTGACCGTAGCCCGCTTATTCTCAAAGCGCGTGGGATTGGTGACAATCTCGTGCAATTGGGAGCCTACCTTTTGGGGCACGGAACGCTTATCACGCGCTGGCAGGTCGCGGCTCGCCCCGCCGATTTTACCCGTCTCAGTGCCCCACGGTGTGACAGAGTGCCACTTCTTCACAAAGTAAAACGCCCCCAGAGCGATTAAAACTACCAGTATTAAACGTCCAATGGCCCCCATCGTTGGCTCCCCTATTTTGAAATGGCGTCTCAGAGACGCTGCAACAACGATGCCAAGCGGCTTTCACCCCTTCATCATAGGGATAACCATAGAGACGCAGAGGCACAGAGATTATTTAGAGGATCAAGAACAGAAGATAGAGGATCGTATGAGCCTGCTAAAACGATCCTCTATCTTCGATCTTCAACTCTTCTCTGTGCCTCTGTGTCTCTGTGGTTATCTCCTTGTGAGGGGTGAGGGCTATCCCACCGACGCAAGACCCCTACGGGCAACGCCATTGCGGGTGCCATTATGTCCGTTGCCGTTGGCATGACCATTCATCTGGCCATCTAAGCCTCCATCGCCTTGTTCTGTGTCTACCAAGCGTACCGACATGAGGGTCGAAACACCTTGCTGCTGCATGGTAACGCCATAGAGCACATCAGCGGCCTGCATGGTGCCGTTGTTGTGCGTAATCACAATAAACTGGGTGCGGTCGGTAAATTCGCGTAGCAGTTGACTAAAGCGGCCTACATTGCTCTGGTCGAGTGGCGCATCCACTTCGTCCAAAACCACAAAGGGCGATGGATGAACTTGCAGCAGTGCCAGCATAAAGGAAAGGGCCGTCAGTGCTCGCTCGCCACCCGACAGCAGCGAAATATCTTGCACCGATTTCCCTGGCGGCTGCACCTTCAGATCAATACCCGTTTCCAATAAATTGTCGGGGTGCGTTAGGGTCAGGTGGGTAGTGCCACCGTCAAAAATGCGCTGAAAGAGCGTGTCGAAGGCGGCGGCAATAGCGGTAAAAGTGGTCATAAACCGTTCACGGGTGCGGCTGTCAATATCAGCAATGATCTCTTCAAGCTGTGCCCGTGAAGCGTCTAAGTCGTTGCGCTGGGTCGTGAGAAATTCCAGACGTTCTAACACCTGTTGATGCTGCTGCACCGCTCCGATGTTGACGTTGCCCAGCCCACCAATCTTGTCTTTCAGCACCTCGATTTCATCTAAGGCGAGTTGCTTTTGCTCAATGGCATCCCGATAGGCCAAAGCCTCTTCAAAGGGCAACTCGAACTCTTCGGCAAAGCGGCGCTGCATATCCTGCATTTCCACTTCCGTTGAGGCAATGCGAACTTCAATGCGGTGCAGTTCTTCTTCAGCGTCATGCAAAGCGGTGCGCTGTGCCCGCAAGCCCGCGCCAGTTTCTTCCAACTTTTGCAGGGATTCCTGACGGTGGGCACGACCATGCGCCGACATGGTTTCTAACTCTTCACGGCGGCGCTGCAACTGCGCCAGGGAACTGATTAACTCGGCCTCACCGGCGACGATATTGGCATCTTCACCGGCGGCGCGTTCGATGCTGGCCTGCTTGGAGACAATCTGCGCCTCGAACTCTTTGAGTTGCCGTTCTAATTCGGCAATGGCACGGCGCATAGCGGCGAGGCGTTCCTGAGTCGCCGAATGTTGGGCGCGCACTTCGGCTACACTCGAAGCGATTTCCTCTCGCTCCGCCTGCCGCTCAGCTACGATATGCTGTGCTTGCGCTACCGCTTCGTCTAAAGCACGCGCCTGTTCATCTAACGTGACCGCCATCTGGTCATGCTCGGCCTGTTGTGCGGCTTTGGTTGCTACAGTGGCGCGGGCCGCCTTGATTTGTGATTCCGTGGCTTCACGTTGATTGCCAACGCGCCGCGCTTCTCGCTCTAAATGCTCTATCTCGCGCTCTTGCCTTGCGATTTGCGAGCGGATTTCGTTTTCGACTTCTTGCTGGGCACGCCACTTTTCCTGAGCTTGCCCAACCGCCGCGATACTATCTTGCAACGCCTCTTGCTGCTTTTGCAACTCCTGATTGAGCGCATCTACATTGGCTTCGAGTTCATCGAGTTCTCGCTTGCGCGCCAGTAAACCAGAAGCTTTCTGCTTGCCCTGTCCTCCGGTGATCGCCCCGGCAGGCAGCACTAACTCGCCATCTAAAGTGACTAAGCGCACGCCAAATTCACAACGTTTAGCCAGGGCCACCGCCACATCAAGCGTATCCACCACGATAACACGGCCCAGCAAATACTCCACCGCAGCGGCATAAGCTTTATCACACTTCACCAGTTCGGAGGCGACACCACGCACACCTTTTTCACGCAAGAGCGCCCGTGTCTTATCGCTAATGCCGCCGGGTCGCAGATTGGGCAGGGGCAAGAAAGTGGCACGCCCAGCCTGGTTTTGCTTGAGCCAGTTAATGGCGGTCTTGGCATCAGCATCCGTAGCGCAGATCAAGTTATGGACGCCTGCACCGAGTGCCACTTCCACCGCGTTTTCTAATTCATGCGGCGCACGGATGGCATCGGCTACGAGAGTATATTGGTCAGCCAATTGGCCGCGCTTGACCGCACTCAGCACTGCCCGTGCTCCACCCTGTACGCCTTCCAGGTTCTGCTCTAATTCGCGCAGTGCCCCCAAACGCGATTGCAAAGCGGAACGTTTTTCGCGGGCGGCATTGAGTGCATCGGCTAACGCGGCTTGCTGGCGCTGGGCGTTCTGCCAGGCTTCGCGCGCTGCCGTGGCTTGCTGCGCGGCTTCAGCCTGACGTTGCTTGGTGGCATCCAATTCAGCGCGGGCGGTGGTACCCGACTCAGTCACTTGCGCCGCTTCAGCATCGAGCGTTTTGGCCAATCGCTCTAAATCGTGCAGGCGATGCTCTAAAGCCGCCGCCTCGGCGCGTCCGGTGGCCGCTGCTTCGCGCCGGGCCTGACTGCCACGCATCAGTTCAATGACCTTGGCCTGACGTGCCTGTAATTCTCGTGTGGCTTCGGACAAACGAGCATTGGCTGCACCCAATCGTGCTTCGGCGTCCGCTGCCGCGCCCGATAAAGAAGCCGAGGCATTGAGAGCCGCATCCAATTCCGCTTGCTGCGTGGCACGGCTCTCCTGGGTGCTGGTGATGCGGGCGCGGAGCAGACCAATTTCCTGGGCCTGAAACTCTTGCTGTTCAGTCAGGGCGCGGCGTCGCTCACGGGCCACAGCAATGCTGCCTTCGGTTGCTTTCAGGCGCGACACCACATCGGTTGTCTCGCCCTGCAAGGTTTCCATTGTGCCTTCGAGGGCGCGCAGACGGCTTTCCAGTTCGGTTTCCGCCGCTTCCAGGCGCACGATTTCGGCCTGGGCCACTTGCACGATTTCGCCGCTTTGCACGCGCCCTTCCTGCAAGCCTTGCATTCGCTTAACGCGGGTCTCATAATCGCGGGCCAGAATCGCCAGTTGCAGGGTGCGCAGACGTGCTACATAGTTGTTGTATTCGCGCGCGATTTCCGCTTGCTCGGCGAGGGGCGCAATCTGGTTTTCTAATTCATAGATGATGTCGGCGACACGGGTGAGGTCAGCCTCGACACGGTCTAACTTGCGGCGCGTCTCGGTACGGCGGGCGCGATATTTTTGCACGCCTGCTGCGCCTTCAATGAGGCCCCGACGGTCTTCAGGCTTCGCCGAGAGAATGGAGTCAATTTCGCGTTGCGAAACAATCGAGTAAGACTCCGGGCCGACACCTGTATCCAGGAAGAGGTCAACGACATCGCGCAAGCGACAGTTAGTTTTGTTAATCGCATATTCACCTTCGCCATCGCGGAAGATGCGCCGCGTCACTTGCACTTCTTTATATTCGAGAGGCAGAGTTTTATCTTCGTTGTCAAAGAAAAGCGAGACTTCAGCCAGACCCAGTGGCGCACGGTTGGCCGAGCCGTTAAAGATAACATCGGTGGGAGCGTGGCCGCGCAATGCCTTATGACTGCGCTCGCCCAAGGCCCACAAAATAGCGTCTACAATGTTCGACTTGCCAGAACCGTTGGGGCCGACAATGGCGGTAATACCTGGCTCAAGTTCGAGTTGTGTGTTGTCAGCAAAGGTTTTGAAGCCGGAGAGGGAAAGTCTTTTTAAGTACATCGATAGTGACTCCGAAAAGAGCGGTGATGAAGGCGACGTTCTCTATTTTGATTAGGCTGTTACGATTAGTGTCTCTTGTATTATGCCAACTTCGCTTAGATAATAAACGGAACACCGAGATTTAAAGCAGCGTCCAATGCACATCACTGGGTTGTACAGCACTTGGTGATATTCTTAGGTTAGGTTGCCAAGGTCACCGATTCTATTTTAACATAAGTGTTCCGGCCTCTCCCAACGCTTTAGAAAAAGAGGTTAAGGCTGCTGTTAAAATTGGAGGAAAGTGACAGGGGTTGCAAGAGAACGTTAAGACATTGTAAAGTAGTGGTTAAGACGTTGCAAGATACCAATATGGGTGACATGTTAGCAGAGGATGCTGGATACTATTGCAAAATGTGTTAAGAGATTGCAAACTTGCAGCCGAGAGTTGTTTTAACAGGCATAAACATTAAGCTTCGTTTGAATTAAGGAAAACAAGGGATTCAAGCGTCACAGCCTTCAGCATCTTTAACTTAACGGTTTACTGAACCTTAATAGCTTGACCGAGCAGCAATTCGAGGCACTTGAGCGTTGCAGCCTTCATCGTAGCCGCCAACCTTTCGATAACCTCTCGCAAGATTAGGCGTCGCACCTCACGTTTTATCTCATCATTCCGGTTCTGGTAATTTCCAGCGCCCTCCGGCTGACGGGTGTTAAGCCGCTCAGGACTTGAGCGCACTTACCAATCGTTGAGACCGGCAATCAACTTTCGATGGCACCGTCGCGTCGGTCGAGCGGCACCACCATCGTGTTGGTGTTCTGCTCCAGTCTAGGACTTTTAGTTCTTTCCTGGAGATTGTTGACTTCCCCCGGAAGCGTTTCATGCGCTTCTCATAAGACATTCCACCCAACGTTCTCATAACGTTGATCCTTGCTATTCCCGGCATCCTGATTCTCTGAAGCCACTTCAATAGCTGGCAGGGGTTCTTTCAGGATTAACCATAGCACTTCTTCATTACAAAATTAGTTAGAACTTGCTGCTAACAAGCAGTAGGTTTCATCATTCATTAAGCGATTCTTGGATTGCGGAGCATTGATGCTTTGCCAGGAGCTAATCAAATGGGCGCGACCCTGTTGATTCCCATTGCAGCTTTTATTTTTCTTTTGGTGGTCTGGCGCTTTACCACTGCCGGGGCCAGGTCAGCATCTAGCCGCACGCCGTCATTAGATGGCATGAGCGTGGAGGAACTGGTTCGCTCCGGGCAGAAGATACAAGCTATTAAGCTCTATCGGGAACAGACGGGGGTCGGTCTCAAAGAAGCTAAAGATGCAATTGATGCAATGGCGGCAGGAGCCTTTAGTGCCCCGCCAGTAGCCCGTTCCTCTCAGTTTATGCCCTCGCCCTCCTCGACTTTGGAAAATCTAATAAAGTCAGGGCGTAAGATTGAAGCAATCAAGCTGTACCGCCAACAGACCGGAGCTGGCCTCAAAGAATCCAAAGACCACGTTGAAGCTATCGAGAGGCAACTGACAGGGCGTTAGAAGCAGCCTGTAGTAGCCTTCTCGTTCCTATATTTTAGTTCACATCGCAGTATTGGAGGCGAGCATTATGACTAATGAACTTTTACAGCAACTTGTAGCCGTCCAGGATACCGAGCACTATCGCACGCTCACCTGGGAAGGCTCATTCGGTGAATATCTGGATTTAGTGCGGCAGCATCCTGCCATTACCCAGACCGCCTTTCAGCGTATTTACCGCATGATTCTCAGCTATGGCAGCGAGGAATACACCGAAAATAAAGAGCCAATTACGCGCTATAACTTCTTCAGCGACCCCTTCGACGATGGGCGCGATGCCGTCTATGGCCTTGACCGCGCCCTGATGCATCTCGTGCAGATTTTTAAGAGCGCAGCGCGTGGCTATGGCACGGAAAAGCGCGTTCTCTTGCTGCATGGCCCGGTTGGTTCAGCCAAGTCCACCATTGTGCGCCTGTTAAAAAAGGGACTGGAAGCTTACTCGAAGACCGATGAAGGCGCATTGTATTCCTTCGCCTGGATGACCGAAGATGGCTCTTTCCTGGCTTGCCCGATGAACGAAGACCCCCTGCACCTTGTGCCCTCCGAGTTGCGCGGCAAATTGGAAAGAATGCTGAATGAAGATCGCCCGGAAAGCGAGCGTGTTGAAATTAGCGGTGAGCTATGCCCCATGTGCCGTTTTATGTTCCGCGAAGAACTGAAAAAAGCGGATGGAAACTGGCACCGCGTGCTCGATAAAATCCGGGTGCGTCGCCTGGTGCTGTCCGAACAAGACCGCATTGGCATCGGCACTTTCCAACCCAAAGATGAAAAGAATCAAGACTCGACAGAACTCACAGGTGACATCAACTACCGCAAAATTGCCGAGTATGGCTCCGAGTCTGACCCGCGCGCTTTCAACTTCGATGGCGAGTTCAACATCGCCAATCGCGGCTTGATTGAGTTTGTCGAAGTACTCAAGTTGGATGTGGCTTTTCTGTATGACCTTTTAGGTGCATCGCAAGAGCACAAGATTAAGCCCAAGCGTTTTCCCCAGACCGATATAGACGAAGTGATTATTGGCCATACTAACTCGCCCGAATATAAGAAGCTGCAAAACAATGAGTTCATGGAAGCCCTGCGTGACCGCACGGTAAAAGTAGACGTGCCCTATAACACCAAGCTCAATGATGAAATCAAGATTTACCAGCGCGACTATAATCCTGATGTCATCAAGGGCAAGCACATCGCGCCGCACACCGTCGAGATGGCCGCCATGTGGGGCGTCCTCACGCGTTTGGAACAACCGAATAAAGCTGACCTTTCCCTGTTACAAAAACTCAAGCTCTACGATGGCAAGACCCTACCAGGCTACACGGAAGACAATATCCGCGAGCTAAAGCACTCCGCGAAAAACGAAGGCATGGAAGGTATCAGCCCACGTTATATTCAGGACAAAATCAGCAACGCTCTGGTCTCGGATCAAGGCGGTAGCTGCGTTAATCCCTTCATGGTGATGAACGAATTGGAGCAAGGCTTAGCGCATCACTCGCTGATTAATAATGAAGAGGTAAAGAAACGCTACCGTGAGTTACTGAGTGTCGTCAAGGCGGAATATGAGGACATGGCCAAAAGCGAAGTGCAACGCGCTATTTCTGCCGACGAAGAAGCCCTCAAGCGGTTAGCTGGTAACTACATTGATAACGTCAACGCCTATGTATCCCGCGAAAAAGTGAAGAATAAATTTACCGGGGCCGATGAAGAACCCGACGAGAGGTTGATGCGCTCGATTGAAGAAAAGATTGACATCGCCGAAAGCCGCAAGGACGACTTCCGCCGCGAGATCATGAACTACATCGGCAGCCTCGCCCTGCAAGGCAAGACCTTCCGCCACGACTCGAACCCGCGCCTGCACAAAGCCCTGGAATTAAAGCTCTTTGAGGATCAGAAAGATTCCATCAAGCTCACCAGCATTGTCAGCAACGTGGTGGACAAAGAGACGCAGGAAAAAATCGAAGTCGTCAAAACCCGTCTCATCAAAGAATACGGCTACTGCGACATCTGCGCCAACGACGTGCTGCAATACGTGGCGAGCATCTTCGCTCGGGGAGACGTGAGGAAATAGGAATGGGACGCAAAGCTACTCTACGCTAATTTCATGCGCTATTTAAACGCTATTCATAAATTGCGCTTTGATGGCGCACGCAGTTAGCGAACAAAGTTAGCGTCCCATCAAAGAAAGCTATGAGAAACCGAGAAGAAGTGGCACGGGCAGTTGTGCAATCGTTCTATGCTGTCTATGACACGCTTGGCTACGGTTTCTTGGAGAAGGTTTACGAAAGTGCTTTGGCAATGGAAGTGGCGCAGCGAGGCTTCCAAGTTGAACGACAAGCACCCATTGAAGTGTTCTACAAAGGTGAGGTTATCGGAACTTACTTCACTGACCTGTTAATTGAGCGTTGCTTGATTGTTGAAATCAAAGCTGTAGAAAATTTAGCTCTTGAACACGAAGCACAATTACTGAACTATCTCAAAGCAACAGAAATCAATTTAGGCTTGTTGGTCAACTTTGGCCCCAAACCACAAGTCAAGCGCAAAATCTTCGAGACCGCTCGCAAGAGCATATAAGGTTACAGGCAACTTCTAAGCTAAAAATAGCGTTCAAATAGCGCACATAGTTAGCGTATGTAATTAGCGTCCCATTGTATGAAGGAGTAAACAATGGCACAACGAATTGAAGGCGATGCGGCCCGGTTCAGGGGCATCGTGCGCGGCAAGATAAAAGAACAACTCAAAGGTTACATTTCCACCGGGGAGATGATTGGCAAGAAAGGGCGCGACCTTGTCTCGATTCCCCTCCCGCAAATCACTCTGCCTCAGTTCCGCTATGGCAGTAAGCAGGCGGGCGGTGTTGGTCAGGGACCAGGCGATGTGGGCGATCCATTAAGTGGCGATCCGTCCCGTGGCAAGGCTGGCTCAGAATCGGGCGAGCACATTCTGGAAGTGGATGTCTCGCTCGATGAATTGGCCGCCCTGCTGGGTGAAGAACTGGAACTGCCCAAGGTTGAACCGCGCGGCAAAAAGAATATTACGCAGCAGGTGGATAAATACACCGGCATCGCCACGACCGGGCCGGAATCGCTGCGCCACTTCAAGCGCACCTATAAACAAGCCCTGCGGCGTCAGGTGCTATCGGGCGATTACAACGCCCAAGACCCAAAAATCGTGCCCATCCGCGAGGATACGCGCTATCGCAGTTGGAACCCGGTGCTGTTGCCGGAAGCCAATGCGGTGATTATTTACGCAATGGATGTTTCCGGCTCAATGGGCGATGAGCAGAAAGAACTGGTGCGCATCACCGCTTTCTGGATAGATACCTGGCTGCGCTCGCAATATAAAGATGTGACCCAGTGCTACGTGATCCACGATGCCAAGGCGCGTGAGGTAGATGAGCACACCTTCTATCACACCCGCGAAGGCGGCGGCACCAAGATTTCCTCGGCCTATAGTGTGATGAACAACATCATTGATGAGCGTTTCTCTCCTGCGGATTGGAACATCTACGCCTTCCATTTTTCCGATGGTGACAACTGGGAAGAAGATAATGATTCCTGTACCGACCTACTGGAGAATCAAATTTTACCGAAAGTCAATCAGTTTTGCTACGGGCAAGTCACGAGCTACTGGGGTTCAGGTCAATATCTCACTGACCTCTATGACTACTTTGAAGAAAACGACAAAGTTGTGACGAGTGAAATTAACAGTCGGGATGATGTGTTGAAGGCGATTAAGGATTTTCTGGGTAAAGGGAGATAATGGTGCCCCGCCCGTAAAGGAGCGGGTACAATGGGCGGGTCTCTGATCAGGAAGTGCAAGATGATTACAAAAACTCAACTTCTCGATATACAACATGAAATTGAAGACCATGCCTGTGCAATGGGCTTTGATTTCTTTCCAGTTATCTATGAAATGTGCGACTACCAGACGATCAGCGAGGTGGCGGCTTACGGTGGGTTTCCCACGCGCTATCCGCACTGGAGCTTTGGCATGGAGTATGACCGTCTCACCAAAGGCTATGGATATGGCTTGCAGAAGATTTACGAGATGGTCATTAACACTAATCCGGTTTATGCCTACTTGCTCGATGTGAATCAACTGGTAGACCAGAAGTTGGTGATTGCTCACGTCTGCGGACACGCGCATTTCTTCAAGCACAATTATATGTTCGGGCCGACGAATCGTAAAATGCTGGATGAAATGGCCAATCATGGTCATCGCATCCGGCGCTACATGGCCAAGTATGGGGTGGAAGAAGTCGAGAACTTTATTGATTGCTGCCTGACTATCGAAGACCTGATTGACTTGCACGCGCCTTTCATCAAACGCCATGATGACCCGGTAGCACCACCTAATGAAGACGACGAGCAAGCTGAACCTTCCCATAAGCTGAAAGCGACGGGGTACATGGAAGAGTACATTAACCCGCCAGACTTCGTGGAGGAACAGCGGCGTAAACGATTAGAAGACGCCAAGGCGCAGCAGAACTTTCCGGTGCGTCCTGAAAAGGACGTGCTGTTGTTCCTGTTGCACTACGCACCGCTGCAACCGTGGCAGCGGGATGTGCTCGACATTGTGCGCGAAGAGGCTTATTACTTTGCGCCGCAGGGCCAGACCAAGATTATGAATGAAGGCTGCGCGTGTTGGGCACACACCCGCCTGATGACCCAGAAAATTCTGCGCGATGAAGATGTTATTGATTATGCCGAGCATCACTCCGGCACGGTGGCGGCTCATCCCGGACGGATTAATCCTTATCGCTTAGGGCTGGCTCTCCTCAACGACATAGAACGGCGCTGGGATAAGGGGCAATTTGGCAAGGAATGGGAAGAGTGTGATGACCTCGAAAAGAAACGTCACTGGGATAAAGGCGCGGGGTTGGGCAAAGAGAAGGTGTTTGAAGTCTGGCAACATTTCAATGATGTCTCTTTCATTGACGAGTTCTTAACCCCCGACTTCGTGGCCGAGCATATGTTGTTCGGCTATGAGTGGAACGACGACACCGAAGTCTATGAGATCGCCACCCGCGACTTCAGAGCCATTAAAGAGAAGTTGCTCTTTGGCCTCACCAACCACGGACGCCCTTTTATCTACGTGACCGATGGCAATTATGAAAATCGTGGTGAGTTGTATCTACAACACCGGCATGAAGGTATTGATTTAAAAATCGAGGAAGCGAAAGACACCCTGCGCAACCTGTTTACCATCTGGCAGCGCCCGGTGCATATCGAAACGATGTACGACGACAACACCACGATTCTCTCTTTTGATGGCAAAGACCACTTAGAGACGATACGCGGTTGATGCACGGGGTTGTAGTGCTGAACAACCTAGAACAATTAATTGGCAAGAACGTTTTAAGATACAGAGAAGAGTTTCTAAATTTGAAAAATTTTCTGAGTTTTGAAGCGGTGCTATTTATACCAAATTAAATTTCAAAACTCAGTGTAAGTCCCGCTAAAGGAGGGAACGCCATGTCTACAGTTTCATTAGGAACCAAGCTTGTCCAGGCCGTGCAAAAGGAAGCCGCGATGCAACGCCCGCTACCGCTACAAGCCACTGCCGAGGTCAGCGTGTCTGGCTCTGGCCGACACGAGAGCTTGGTGACGGCTTCTGTCACTCTCACCGACCATGACCGCTTCAGCCATCTGGTCGAAGGTGTCCAGGTGGAGATCACACCCACCAAACCAGCAACTTCGCGGAGTGGCTCTAAACTTGACACGCAAGACAAAGCCCAATGCTTTGCGCAACGCGCCACCTACCTCACCGAAGCTTTGCAATTTGTCGAGAAGGATGCGGGCGGCAGCGCCATCTTGCGCTCTTCCCCGCAGACGATGCGCGCCCCGCGTGCGGAATATTTTGAGGCTCAGGTCAGTGATACGTCTATTGCATTAAAGCGTTATCAGCCACGCGCCGCTAAACCAGGCCGCGCACCAGTGACTTTCTGCCTCACCGATGAAGTGCTGGCACGCCTCGCTGATGATGCGGCAGCGGCTTTAACACCGCCTGCTAAAAAGTAATTTACGTGTAAATAATTCAACTTAGCAAAAAGCGTCTGCTCTTCTATAAAGATAGAGGCCAGACGCTTTTTGTTGGGATTTAAACAGCAACGTCTTGTCGGTTATTCATGCAATCTTTAGAAAGTAAACGAGACAGTTGAGATGAGTAGTAAAAAGCAGCAACAACCAGACAATACACGAATTCATGATAGTCGAATGAAACTTCATCTCCGATTAATCAAAATAGGTGTTGTTACATATCACATTATCACCCTACGCCCCGGCACGCAGGTCGCTTACAGCACCAACTATTTTCATGAGACCTGGCACATCATCAGCGATATGGCGGGAGCGAAACTTCTGGCACGCCTGTTATGGGGCTTGTCTTTTCAAAAGATGCCAAATACCGTCGTGATTATTCATGGCGAGCATATCAAACCTACCCCATTTGACGCTGATCCTTCTGACCCGATTGCTCTTATTCCTGCGTGCCTCACCCACCTGGATGCAACAGCCCTCCACACATTGAAGCATTTAATGCCGCACTGGGGGCCATCTCACCAAACTATCCGCTGGCAAACCTTCGGGTTAGATCAGGCTTTAGCAGATGATAATGAAGGGTGGAAGTGTACTATCCGGGATAAGGTCTATTGGAAGCGCAACAAACATCTCCAACACCAGGAGCAGATGTGTCGCAGCGGTGGGTTCATTTGCTACCTGGCTCCGCCTGACATACTCCGCTTAAACGCCTTTGATATTTATCACATGAACACCACGCATTATGAAATGGATTACACCTATCTGGCAGATTTCAAAGGTGGGCATCCGGGAGATGGCGAGGTGCAAATCTTTAGGGACTACCAGCAGCAACTATCAGCCGCGGCGGTAGCACGCCGCGAAGTGACGCCACAGATTGCCGCATCTACCCCACCCGATATTCGCCGCGATATGATTCAACAACACTGCCTCACCGTCCAGGGCCGCCACCGGGCACAGCACAGTGCTAACCGACAAGGCGCAATAGCTAAAGTTTAAGCGGAACTGAGTTTGCACCTTTGCCTGGTTAATGGCACATTATAAATCCCTGCACGATTGGAACTTGAACCCACAAGAGGCGGTTACTCTGCAAAGCCGCTTACGGCAACAGGTTCAAGTGACACCCCTCACCCGCCCTATCGAAACCATTGCGGGCACCGATATCTCATTCAACAAATTCTCCACGACGATTTATGCCGGGATTGTGGTGTTGCGCCTGCCAACATTAGAAATTATCGAGCAAGTTGGCATTGTCACTGAGACCCACTTTCCGTACATTCCCGGTTTGCTGTCCTTTCGAGAAACGCCTGCTGTATTAGAAGCCTGGGCGAAATTACAGACTGAGCCAGATGCCGTGATGTTTGATGGCCAGGGCATTGCTCATCCCCGGCGCATGGGTATTGCCTCCCATGTCGGGCTGATGCTGGAACGGCCCACTCTGGGGTGCGCTAAATCAGTGTTAGTGGGTAAATACGAAGAGCCTGCTCCGCAGCGGGGCAGTTGGTCGCCAATGGTGCATAAAGGCGAAACTATCGGCGCGGCCCTGCGCACCAAAGATAAGGTGCAGCCCATCTATGTTTCACCAGGCCATCTGATTGACCTGGAGGCAGCTATCCAATTGACCCTGCAATGCAACGGCGGCTACCGCCAACCAGAACCAACTCGTCACGCCCACCTGCTCGTCAATAGTTTGCGTAGGGGTGAGATTAATCCAACTTAATACTTCGTCCAGAATTATTAATTGGCTTAGCAAGCACAGCCCGCAGCCTGTCATTGAGTAAGTGAGCTAAATTGTGCGCCCCAAATATACTGAGATGCTCGGAAAAGATTTGTATGTGGATGACGTTATTAAAGCCGCTCCTTTGAGATTAAAGGAGCGGCTTTATATTTTAACTGAACTGATTTTACGAACTGGAATTCCCCTCCTTTTGAGATAGCGCACTACCTGCCGCTGACTTGCTCTTATGCCCGGTGCTATCACTGTGTAGCACATCGGAGGCGCTTTCGGCTGCCCCTTCACTGGTGCTCTTGTTAGTTCTACGGTCAGCCTGTGACAATGCACTGCCGCCTGCACTTTTGCTCTCGCTACCTGTCCGGCCATCGCGCAGCACATCCGATGCATCACTGGCGGCTGCTTTGCCTGTGTGCTTATTCGCTTGTGACATTTGCCAACCTCCTAAACGACTCCTAAAAGCCGTGAAATTTAACGATACTTATGGCAAATATTATACCAGTGGAGTAATGGAGATAGCTTCATAAAGGCAGATGGTCAGACCGTGACAGTGAATAGCTCTGGATGGGCTACGGGGATAGTGTAGTTTGGCAGAAAGTTCAGTGAGTGCAGCTTATACTATATGCGTCCGAGTCCAGCAACCCTCTCGTGTTACACTTTGTCCTATTCCGCTTAGAGAGGAAGTTATGCTGTCAATTGAATTTCCACAGTCGCGTATTAGCCGTTCCAGTCAATGCGAGCTTTGCAAAGGCCCAAAAGGAGTAATGCAAAAGAGCAAGGCATTTCTGCAAGATGAGGCTGGCACTACGATTGAACTATTAAAGTGGACGTGCGATCTATGTGGCTATACAATGCTATTTGATATGAATGTTATTCGCAACCACCCTCTACACACGGAAGAATACACTGAAGTCTTACCCGAATAGCGTCTGCTTTTGCCAAACTGAGCTTTAAGAAGATCGCTGAATTCTGCGCTGGTTGAGGTAAAGTCATGTAGCAAGGTAGTAACACATGGATAAAGAAAAAAGACATCCATAGAGCAGCCAGTTATTTCTAAAGGTATAGGTGTCGGGGCTAGCGCTATTGGTGGTGGTGTCGGAGCCATCATGGGCACACTTGTAGCTGGGCCACCGGGTACTGTGATTGGCGGTGCTATTGGTGGAATTGTTACCAATACCTTAACATGGGCCGGAGAGGAAGTCTCCAACCGGCTTCTGTCACGACGAGAACACCATCGTGTTTCTACTGTAGTTGAGTTGGCACGTATTAGGATACAGGAGCGGTTAGCGCAGGGAGATCAACCGAGAACCGATGGTTTTTTTGAGAAGGATCAAACAGGGCGTTCCAATGCTGACGAAATTTATGAAGGTGTTCTACTTAAAGCCAAAAACGAGTATCAAGAAAAGAAGTTGCCTTTTCTATCTAATCTTAGTGCAAACATTGGATTCCATGATGACGTTCCGCCTGTCCTGGCGAATTACATAGTAGAGTTATGCGAAAGATTATCGTACCGGCAGTTTTGCCTGCTTAGCATAGCGGGAAGACAGGAAACACTGCCGATTTATAATTTGCTTCCCTTTCCCAATACAGAAGATGCCGCGATAGAATCATTACGACTTGAGATATTAGATATGTTGGGGAAAGTGTTTGACACGCAAGATATAAAATATGATGAACACATATTCCCTCTTACGAGTGTTGGAAAAATGTTATATGAGCTACTTGAACTTAATCAGATTCCAGCAGAGGATAATCAGATGATAAAAGATTACCTCATGACATTTCAAGCTGAACGGTCGGCACGTTGGGGAGTCAACGAAGGCAGCCAGCAGAAGCCTACTATTTAAGCAAAAGATATTCGTCCCCAATTACACTAACGCCTCACAGCAAGCAGCCCTTTAATTATGGCTGTGTAACAGAGGCTCTCCATTCGCCCCTCTTGCACGCTGGCAAACGAGTTGCTGACACCTTTTAGGGAATGGCAACATGGCAATGAGAAACTGGTTATTCTTCACCAATTGTGACCTCCTTAAATCCCACAGCTTCGGCGATACTTGGTAATTCGCTCTCTTTCCATATACGGGTCATTACATGCAGTGTCCAATCTCCTTCGCTGTTCGTGTAAACCACATTCAACACAGCTTCTCTGTCAAATATTCTTAGGTGGCGCATGAGCGATTGGAAAGCTAATTCTGTCCCTTTACATTTTATCCAGTAATTCCGAAATGCTGGTTGCAAGGCACTTTGGGAGTTGGTTCTTTGTTGTAGATTGCGAACAACATCCAACACTTCTTCTAAGATGTCACGCTCTGCACGGACAGGCGCACTGTCAAAGTTAGTGGTGCTCTGCGCTATAGCCTTCAGCTTAGATTCTAATTCCGGCCATGCTTTATTGAATACATTGCTTAGGCGTTGCTCTGGCAGTGGCCGCTCACCATTTTGACCGTCTCTCTCAATAGCGTTGTTGATGGTGCCTAACAACTGCCGGACATCTTCCATAGTACATGTAGTATGTTGAAATTCACTCAATGGTGGCTCTATATCAGCAGAACGTATATCTAGAAGGAATGTGCAAGCTCTGGCGTCTTCAGTCTTGGAGATAGCCCCCGCTTCAAATAAAAGCCAGCGGGCATTTAGATTCTCGCGCGTCATGCAGAATATGCCTACTTTCGATTGGCTTAACTGGGTGGCTATCTCATGGCTCCACCGGCGGCCTTTCTCAATATCATTAGCTGATAGCCAAGGCTCTATAGATTGAATGACTTCTGGAAGCCAGTCGCGGAATGTTTCTGCTACAGCTTTACTGCGGTCTCCTGACCAACTAAGAAAAACTTTCATTTTATAGCTCTCTCTTAAGTTCTTTTTTATTTCTCCCCTTCCACTGCTTTACATCTGCCTCTAAGTGCAGCCGGACGCCCTGAGATGTTAGAATTCCTGTATCTTTTGCCATAGCATCAATATCGGCTTTAAGGGCTTTCGGCACCGTGACCGGAATTGTGGTTGCACTAACCTTTTATCCTGGCTTTTCAAGCGCGACCTTAATCACTCCAGAAAATGCTCATGCAATAATTGTATGTCGTCTTGATATACAAGACAAAGTGCTGTGCATATAAATTTGATTTATATACACAGCAAGGAACTAACAGTGCAAGAACCGCAATGACTTGTCAGCACCAACTGCCCGCACAGGTGCAGGATGGAAAGGCCAAAGAGCAAACAGCGACCCACTCGGTCAACGGTGAATTGCAACAGAATCAGCAGCCTCGAATGCTTCTTTTTGTGTCTTTTGTGCCTTCTTGCGGCTCACTCTACTGGCGGAATAGGTGCGGCACGAAGCGGCTGGTGTTGCTGGTGATGAGGGTTTTATCTTCGCGGATGCCGAGGCCACAGGCGTAGCCGTTGACCATCCAGCTACCAATGACGGGATAGTTGCCGTCGAAGCTGGGCAGGGGCAGAAAGGACTGGTAAATGTAAGGAGAATTCCCATAAGGGCCGCCGGTTTCTTGCAGCACGATGCTGTTTTGCACGATGGTCATGTTGTCGCCTTCGCGCCCGAAGATGGGTTTGCGGATGTAAGAGCCAGTCCACGGTTCAAATGCGGCTTTGAGCAAGTAGGGGCTGTCGGGGAACAGTTCGTGCAGCACGGGCAGAATGGCTTTGTTACTGAGCAGCATTTTCCAGGGCGCTTCCAGCCATTGGGTCTTGTTGGCTAACAGGTGGCGGCCAAACTGCTCGCGCACCAGCCACTCCCAAGGGTAAAGCTTGAAGATGTGACGAATCGGCTTTTCTTTTAAGTCCACAAACATTTGGCGGGGGCTGTTCCAGCCGATGTCGCCGATTTCAATATACTCTGTCTCCAGTCCCGCCTGTATCGCCGTATCGCGCAGGTAGTTAACCGTCATGTAATCTTCGGGCGGCTCCCCCGTCGAGGTGAAATAGAGCACATCGTTGATGGATTTTTCTTGCTTCACGCGCGCCCACGCTTCAATCAATCTTTCATGGATCGAATTAAATTGGTCGAGGTTATAATGCACAGCACTCATATCCTTGAACCAGAACCACTGGGTCACGGCGGCTTCAAGGAGGGCCGTGGGGGTGTCGGCGTTGTATTCTAAGAGGCGGGGTGGGCCGTGGCCGTCGAAGTGCAAGTCGAAGCGGCCATAAATCGTGTGTTCGTCACGCTCCCAACTCTGCGTGACATAGGGGATAAACTCCGGGGGTATTAAGAAGCGCGAGAAAAGCTGCTGTCCAATAACGTGCTCGACAGCTTGCAAGCACATTTTATCGAGGGCATAAGTGGCGGTTTCAATTTGCTCTATTTCAGCAGCCGTGAAGGAGTAATAGGCGCTTTCGTCCCAGTAGACTTGGTCGCCCGTCATGTAGTAGGTCAGCCCTTGCGACTCAACAGTCTGCTGCCAGTTGGGGCGCGGCGAAGTGGTGATGCGCTCCATCAGGAGCCTCCACTATGTCCACCACTATGTCCACCGCCAAACATATGTCCAAAGCCTCCGAAACCGCCGCGTGTGGTTGAGCCAGTATGACTCCCGCCACTACTCCCACCACTGGAATGACTACCCCATGAAAACCAGCCTCCCGAATGTCCGGTGCTATGTCCATAATTGTGATACGAAGAGTGGCTGCCCGATGAAGTGGTTGAGCCAGTGTGACTAATAGAGCCGCCACGAGAACGACTCCCCCACGAAAACCAGCCTCCCGGATGTCCAGTGCTATGCCCATAATAGTGGTACGAAGAATGACTGTCCGATGAACCGGAAGTCGCATTATTGGCATTGTTGGCATCGTTCGGGTCGTAAGTATCCGCCCCGCGCCGACAGCCGGAGATAAACACCGAGGAGCTAAGCAGGACAAGGGCCACAGACTTGGAAGATTTGTTCATAATAGCGGTATGCTCTGCCCACAAACGCAATTTGCCAGCGTCGCAAGATTTTAAACTATTATATCAGGGCACGTCCCACTGTTGATAAGGCCGCCTGAATATCTCGCGCTGTGGTTGGAGGTCAATTTGCGGCAAATGCGCTTCGACCAGGTCGAAAGTTTCTTCAATCAATTGCCGCAGTTCCTGCGTGCCGCTCACGCAGTCAGCCTGAAATACATGCTCCAATCGCCCAAAGAGTTGCTGCGGCTTAAGGGTCATGCTGTCCACTAAATAGCGCGTCCACTTAAAGCCCGAATGATAGATGCGGTTCAACCCGCACAGCAAGCTCAGCAGCCGCCGGATGATGGAGCAGTGATTCTCATACAACAGGGGAATCTCGCCGCGTGTGGCCAGCATTTCCTGGCCGCCAAACGGGTTGAAACGCAGATGCTTTTGCACCATTGCAAGCGCCAGTTCTTCCGGGTAAGGTGTCAGGCGGTGCTGCCAATGGGTGATAATGGCCTCACCGTATAACACCACAGCATGTTGCAGCGCGGAGGCTGTGGCTTGCTTCTCGAAGATCAGCCAATTTTGCGACACATCATAGCGTTCAACGACATCCGCCACAATGCTGTCAATCGTCTGGTGTGTCCAGTGAGCAGTTTCAATCTTTATTGCTTCCACATAAAACTGCTCGGCCCATGCCTGGCGTGCCTCTTCATAGGGGCCAGGCTCATACTGCTTTCCACCAGCCTTTTGCGCCAGCGACTGCAATGCTTCAGCAGAAGGCGGTTGTGCCCAGATGAACGCGATTTCAATATCCGAATACTGGTCGGCAAAGCCCCGCGCCGCAGAGCCAAGCACAAAAGCGGCTTCGACTTCTGGATGAGCCGCATAAACCGGAGCGATTTTGCGGGCCAATGCGATGCGCCAACTGCTATGTTCAGTCATATTGCTTTGCCATACCAACACTTAAGACCTTACGATGCCGGGTGAGCCAAGAGGCACTTTAAGCTTTGGGAAAGCCAGTCGCCGGGGAATCGGCTTTGAGTGGCAACTTAATTCTTTCGCCGCCACGCCGCGCACTCTCATAAATAGCGAGAATCACTTCCACCGCATGACGCGCATCCTGCCCTGTGCAAGCTGGAGCGCGGCCCGTGCGAACGGCTTCGACCATGTCTTTGATTTGGGGATAGTGCGTATCGCCCGGCTGTCCCAGGGCGGCTAAGGGGTCGGTGCCACTGGCTCTAGTCATGGGGTTATTGGCTTCGTTCAGCATGTTTTTATCGGCAGCAGTTTCTTTCATGAACTTCCAACTGGTCAAACGCGAGTCCTGCAAAGAGGCGGTGCCTTTGGTGCCAAAAACCTGGTTAATGACGGGTTCGCCCGGCCAGCAAACCGTTGAACCTTGAATCACCCCATGCGCTCCACTCTTAAAGCCAACGATGGCAATCGCCTGGGTCTCTACCTGAATGCGTTGGCGGGCCGTTGTAGCGCACCACGACTGCACCCAGGCGATTGGCCCGGCGAACCACTGCAACAGGTCAACGCCATGCACGCCCTGGTTCATCAGGCAGCCGCCGCCATCCAACTCCCAGGTGCCGCGCCATTCACCACTATCATAATACTTCTGGGCACGATACCATTTTACGGTGCAATCCGCCTGGAGAATCTTGCCGAACTTGCCTGCCTCAATGGCTTGCTTAATCCGCATGGCATTGGGGTCAAAGCGACGCTGGAAGATGGCCGCCAGTTGCACATGGTTGTTTTGAGTGGCCTGGATAAACGCATCCATTTTGGCTAAAGTGACATCAAGCGGCTTTTCGGAAATCACATGCTTGCCCGCCTGGGCCGCCTCAATACCGACTTTGGCATGGTCGCCGCTGGGCACGCAGACGCATATCACATCAATGTCATCGCGCTTGAGCATCGTCTTGTAGTTGGTGTACACCGCAGGGACGACATTGCCTCCCTCTTTAGTGATGTCCAGCTTCTTGAGCAGGTCGCCATAGCCACGCGCCAACTCTTGTGCGCGCTCTTTGTTATTATCGGCACAGGCCACCAGGCGCGCACCCGCGACGCGGGCAATAGCGCCAGCGTGCCACGGGCCAATCACGCCGCAGCCCACAATAGCAAACCCGATTTCTCGTTGGGCTGCGGGAGTCTTTTGTTCAGGCAAAATGATTTCCTCCGAGGATAGATGCTTAGGACAAGCGAATATAGCGGGTATAGCCTATTAACTCGCAAATGTCAAACGACTTTAGGGACTGCGTTCAAATAGGACGCAAAACTCCGTTACGCCAGGCTACGCCGCGCCAACTTACGCTATTGCCTATCTTAGATAGCGTTTGAATTGCGCATGGAATTAGCGTAGTGAAGCTTTGCGTCCTATTTGAACACAGTCTCTAAGGAGCCGAACTTTTACTAAACTATAATGCACAACAAGAATCCACGCCTTGTCCACTGGTAATTGATTAACATCTGTTATGCAAATACTTCCACGCTATAACTGTCACTTTCTCGTCTCAGCAGCCATTCCTTTCTTTCTGCTCGGCAGCAGGATGCCAAGCGTAGCTCAAACTGAACCTCAAGCCGGGGCCATCGCCAATGCGCCAAACAGCACTGCTATGTTCCCCTTTGTGATTCCGTGGGATGATGCCAGCAAGACCATTACCGATGTTTCATCGCTCAATCCCGCGCCCTTAGATGAGAGTCGGCGCATTAGCATTAAGAATGGGCACTTTCGAGATGCCACCGGGCGGCGGGTGCGCTTTATCGGCACCAACTTCACCTTTAACGCCAACTTCCCATCGCAGATAGACGCGGAGAAAGTCGCGGCGCGGATGCACAAGTATGGCTTCAATATCGTGCGCTTGCACCACATGGATTTCTACCACGCGCCGCAGGGTATCTTTGATCCGCACTTTCC
This sequence comes from Abditibacteriaceae bacterium, assembly GCA_019239895.1. Lineage (GTDB taxonomy): Bacteria > Armatimonadota > Abditibacteriia > Abditibacteriales > Abditibacteriaceae > JAFAZH01. The sequence continues at coordinate 51,730 of JAFAZH010000009.1, forward strand.
CGATATGCAGCACCTAGATGCCGACCAACTTGACCGTCTGGATTACCTGATTTATCAGTTCAAGAAGCACGGCATTTATGTGGACGTTAATCTGCATGTCTCCCGTGCCTTTACTGCTGCCGATGGCTTTCCCGATACTGATAAAATACCACCTCTGGGCAAAGTCACGGTCTATTTTGAGCCGCGCATGATTGAATTGCAAAAGAACTATGCCCGCGACTTATTAACCCACTACAACCCCTACACCAAAACCCGCTTTCTTGAAGACCCGACCGTCGCCCTTATTGAAATTAATAACGAAGACACTCTGCTCGGCGCGGCCTGGGGCGATACCTTACAGAATTTACCGGAACATTATAAGAATGAACTTGTCGTCGGCTGGAATACCTTCCTGACCAAGAAATATGGCTCAACCGAAGGCTTGCTGCGGGCGTGGCGTGGCAACAAGCCACTGGGCGAGGAAGTGCTACAGAATGGGCAATTCGGTAACGCTACCACCAACTGGACATTGGAAACTAAACCCCAGATTCAGGCTCAGATGGCGGTGGAAGATATTAGCGGGCCGAACGCGCCATCGGATGCTCCCCCCGCCGACCCCTTTAATGCCAGAGCTTTGCCACCGGGCAGAACCCTGCACCTTAAAGTTCAGAAAGTGGATGATGTAGATTGGCATCTCCAATTTCATCAGAACGCCGTTGACCTGAAAGCGGGCGAAACTTACACCGTACAGTTCTGGGCGCGGGCCGGGGACAAGCGGGCACTGCCGGTTTACACCGGCATGGATCAAGACCCGTGGCGACATACCGGGCTGGATAAAATCGTGAGTCTCACGCCACAGTGGAAACACTTCTCGCTGATCTTTAGCGCCAATCAACCCGAACCGAGGCATAATCGCTTGAGCTTCGTCTTAGGCAAATCTCCTGGTGACGTGTGGTTGGCCGATGTGTCATTGCGCCCCGGCAATAGCTTTGAGCTTGAACCAAAAGAAACCCTAGAAACCAGCAGTATCAGCTTGCCGGATCCTGACGACACAGCGCGTGGCGTGGACTATGTCACCTTCTTAATGAATGTCGAGCGGGACTATGCCCAGGGGATGCGAGACTACATTAAAAATACGCTCAAGGCCCAGGCCCCCGTGACCTGCTCGCAGGCCAGTTATGGCGGCTTAGGCGGCGTGTGGCGCGAATCGCAGATGGATTACATTGATATGCACGCCTACTGGCAGCATCCCAATTTTCCACATAAAGCCTGGGATCCGCAAGATTGGACAGTCGCTAACACGGCGATGGTCGCTGATGCGGGAGGCGGCACCCTACCCTGGCTCGCCATGCACCGCGTGGAAGAAATGCCCTTCACCGTCAGCGAATATAACCATGCCGCGCCGAATGATTATACGGCGGAGACCTTGCCGGTTATTGCTTCCTATGCCGCCTGGCAAGACTGGGATGGCTTTTTCCTCTTCGACTATAACGGCAGTCGTGACGAGTGGGCCAGCAATCGCATCAAAGGCTATTTTAGCGTGGACACCCATCCCGGCAAAATGGCCCTGATGCCTGCGGCGGCAGAAATCTTCCTGCGCGGCTATCTCAACAAAGTCAAAGCCGACAATTATGATTTAGTGGTCAACCAGAACCAGGTCGCTAACCTGACAGCGCACTACGGCGACCCCTGGAAAAGCATCGGCAGCTTGTGGGATGCCCAAAACATTGCCCACACCGATATGCTCAGCAGCCACGTCGGAGTGCGCTTCGATAACGCAGGGGAACCAATGCGCGTGGAACGTGCCCTCATTCCCGCTGTGGCCCAGGGCTGGTTCGACTGGAATGCCCATGCGCCACAAAACGCCGTCTGCACCGTGCGCTCACCGGGAGCAAAAATGGCGGTCGGCTTTATCGGCGGGAAATGGACGAATTTGGATGACTTAAACATTGCAATGGATCAAACCCCGCGTAACTTCGCCACCGTGACCCTCACCGCAATGGACGGCAAGCCAACCCGCGATTCGCATTCTCTGCTCTTAACCACTGTGGGGGATGTGGAGAATACAGGAATGGTGTGGAACGAGAAGCGCAATTCCGTAGGCGACCAATGGGGCAAAGGCCCCACCGTAGCCGAAGGTATTCCCGCGAAAGTCATCCTTAAAACGAAAGCCCGCACTGCCACCGTTTATGCCCTGGATGGTACCGGGGCACGCGTGAAAGACATCCCCTCTGAATTAAAAGATGGCCATCTGATTTTCCACATCGGCCCCGAATATAAAACCGTCTGGTACGAGATTGCGGGCGATGAAAGCAAATCGAGTGAAGCACAGTCGGAAGCAGTCAAGAAGTAGCTGACGCTAAAAATAAATTAAGGCGTAGCGAGGAGCCATCCCTCATGTTGAGCGCAGCGAAACATCTTGCACCTAATAGTACCCACTCACCCATACGCACGAGATGTTTCGCTGCGCTCAACATGACCACTCTCTCAGGATTGCTCGCTCTCAATTTGCCAGACATTCTAAGCCAGTTTTAATTCAGTCAATAATTCTTTCAGGTCAAAGGCACTCCATGAAGCGCAACGTCAGCCAGGCTGTTTGTCTTCTCCTAGGGCTACACTTTCTCCCGTTCATTGCAGCACAGGTGAAAGCGGCACCCAATGAAAGAGGAATAGTTGCACCTGGGTTAAAACCAAATTTCCGAGTGCTGACACAGGCCGAGCGAGAGCTACGTTTAGCCCATATTCGAGCAGGTATCCAGACCAGTCTACGCGCCTTTGAGAAGCAGTTGTCAAAGCCTGATGCCACTCCCACCACCCGCGATTTAACCAATGCGGCCTTAGCCAAGTTGATTCTGGGAGAAGATGCCCGTGCTGCGGAACAACTGGTCTTGCAGGCTTACGCACAACAGGATTTAGACCCTCACTCGCCGCGCTATGGCGCACTCCCGTGGCAGATTGGCAACCCGCAGATTCAGGACGAAAATGCCAATATGTTTGGCTCGCAGGCGATTGGCCCTATGCTGGTGGAGTATGGGAACCGTTTGTCCCCCAACTTCAAGCAGGCCATGATACCCCACATCCAGGGCATCTGTGCCGCGATGCAGAGGCGCAACTTTCGCACGCCCAGCTACACCAACATTTTCCTCATGCGAGCCGTTAACATGATGCTGCTGGGCGAAGTCATAGGCGATAAACAAGTGGCCGATGATGGCTATACGCAATTCGATCAATGGCTGGCCTATACGCGGCAGAACGGCATTCACGAATTCGATAGTCCCACTTATTATGGAGTAGATTTAAACTGCCTGGGCTTGGGTTATCGCTACGCGGCACGACCAGAGGCCCATGCAAAGTTTCGGGCTGCCCTCGATTACTTCTGGAGCGATATTGCCGCCAATTTCTTTGCCCCCAACGGCAGCCTCGCCGGGCCACATAGCCGCAACTATGATTTCCTTCGCAGTTCCGGTGGCCTTGACCTGTATCTTTATGTGGCAGGTCTGCGCAATACGCAGAATACGAGCAAGCTCGATTTTGAAAAGACGTTTCTTTTGGTCAACCTCAGCGGTGACAAAGGCTACCATCCTGATGCCCAAGTTCTGAGCCTCTCAACCCTGCCCGAACGCACCGTGCTGCAAAAATGGGAGACCGCGCCAGGAGCCGTTAGATACAACTATATTACCCCTGATTTTGCCATAGGCAGCACCAGTGCCAATTATGGGGCGCAAGACAAATTGCTGACGGTCGAACTCGCCTCCCCTAAAAATCTACCGGTTATCTCCGTAGTCCCTGACAGCTTCGATGAACCTTACGGCAAGCTCAAAACTCCTGACCGGTCTGGCCACAACAAGCCCACGCACCTACCGCTTTCGCCTGTTGCTGTTCAAGCCAAAGGCACTCTGCTGGCCCTGTTAGACCTGGATGCCAGTAAAGCCCCCGATTTTCGAGGCGAGACTGGCACTCTGGCTACGAATGTGCTGCTCCCCTTACAGGCCGATGCCATAACGGTGGATGGCGTAGCCGTTTTGCCCCAGACCATAACCGAACATACCGCGCACTTGAACTCTGTGCTGGGCCTGCGCGCCGGAAAAACGGGGGTGGCCATTCGCATTTTTCGGGCTGATGGTTGTGCGAGACAGGAACCGACTTTCACCCTCAAGACAGACCAGGCAGGCGTTCAGGCCGAGGTCACCCGTTATGTGGTTTATCATTATCGTGGCCCGGCCCAGAAACTCAAAGAGGAGCACTTGCGCGTGGGCCTGCTGATGCTGGCTGCGCACTGTGATAATGACAACGACTTCCAGCAATTACTCCAGACAGTACAAAACGCCCATATTGAAGAACAAGATGATCAAACAACCTGGCGCGTAACGGCTCAGATTGGCAACCTCTCTTTAGCCGCAGCGCGTGATTTAGCCCACCGCACCCTGCTCTATCGCCGTATCAATGGGCAGGATTTTCAACCATCTAACTTGTCGGTTAATGGCGATGATTTAGCCGCACAGATTCTACATTAAACTCGAAATGAATCTCACGCAGAGGCGCAGAGATTTTGAGGATAGAAGATCGAGGATAGAGGATCACAACAGTAGTCCAATGACTATCCTCAATCTTCGATTTTCTAATCTCCGTGTTCTCTACGGTTTTAGTCTCGCCAGTTTTGGTGTGAGGACTCATAGACTTTGATGAGGTGTTGGCACTCAGGGAAGATCTCAACAACTCTAAGAAAGCATTAAAAGTCCAGAGCGTATGGGGCACTTGATCAATTCATTTGAGTTCAGTTTGGCGATTAAACCACATGGGGTAAAGTAAGCGTCTGAATTGCAGAATGTTGCAATGTGTTACAATACAGCTACACTGTAAAAAGGATAAGAAATCAATAAATTCCTTTAAATGGAGGTGGAGGGTGGATCAGGATAAAGAAAAGCAAATAAGGGAAAGCCAGGAACAATGTCAGAATCTCGTCCGTGACGCCCTGCGTGCCTTCAAAGATCACCACAGACAAATGGCAAAAAGTCACGATGAGCTTGAGGCCATGAAACAGCGCATTAACGAAAGGATTCGTCGTGGAGCCAGACAGACTGACGGTCAATCTTTTTGATTTCTTATATCGGGATTCCAGTCGGATTAGCTCCTACTCTGCTCAAATGTTTGGTGGCTTGTTAGCTTCATCTTCTAGAGGCGGAACTACAAGTCACACAGAAGACCGCTCAACTAAGTTAGGGGCAGCAGTTGCTTCACACGAACAAAAGACATCAGATCAAGCTCAGGAAAGCGAAAGCCGAGTTTTTGATCCCCATGATGCCGCTATCATGGATGTTTTTAATGTAATTGTTGGTTCCAATTCAGTCCACTTTGACCTGTTGAACGCGCCGCACGGGTCTATAGTCATTGCGCTGGGAACTCTAGTTTTTGTAGACCGTAGCATGATTGAGATGTCTACCATTGCCATAGAAAGCAAAATCCGCCAAGAGCGAGATAAGCCCCGACACTCTCAAGATAAAGCCGCAATAGCTAATTTCGAGATGATGGAGAAGTTTCTTCAGAAAGCTCCAATCCCATCGTCTTTTTTATTAAATACACCTTTTGGATTGCACGTAGTTGGAACTATCAAGGATGAGGGGATGGAGGAGCCCATCTCTACTTATTACTTCAAACATGGCACAGGAGGATTAGCGGACGTGGTTCTTATCGGTATCAAAGAAGTCCCATCTCCTATCTTTGACATTTCAGAGGAATCGCTACTCGGCGTTAGCCATGTGGTAGCTGATTTGCTTAGTAGCATGATCTTCCCACCCGACGCTATGAGAGTCACCCCCATTGCTATTTATCGTCAGTTAAATAAGAATGGTCTGCCCGATATAACTGAGGTTGAAGACCAAGCAGTGCAGGAAGAAGCGACCCCTCATCCCTCCTAATTGCCAAGTTACCACCCATTGTTCACTGATCATTGGGTAAGCTCAGTCCTACTCTTTGCGCTCTGAAACTCTGCCTTGCACCTATTTCTTCTTGCCACCCTTACCCACCGGCACTAATGGTTCGCGTTGTTCTATGAGCGTGCCATCCTGCACGGTATAGGCTTCGGTTGCGACTGCGTTGATGAAAGGGCGGTCGTGCGAGGCGACGACGATGGTGCCGGTAAAGGTGCTGAGGGCATCCTGCAACACGGCGCGGCTGGCCGGGTCGAGGTGGTTGGTCGGTTCATCTAAGAGGAGCAGGTTCGCCGGGCGCATCAGGAACTTAGCCAGGGCGACGCGGCTGCGTTCGCCACCACTTAACACGGAGATTGGTTTGAAGACATCGTTGCCGCGTAACAGCAAACGTCCCAGCAGGCTGCGGGCTAAACCTTCGGGTTGGCTGGCTAAGCCATGCAACACTTCTTGCAATGCGGTGCGCGAGGGGTCAAGGGCTTCGGCTTGATGCTGGGCAAAGTAGCCAAGCAGCACGTTGCGGCCTTCTTCCCTAGTGCCTTCCGAGGGCGGCTCCAGCCCTGCTATCAAGCGCAGCAGCGTAGATTTACCCGCACCGTTAGGGCCAAGCAAGGCGATGCGGTCGCCCCGCTTGAGCGTGAGGTTAATATCCAGCAAAACGATGTCATCGCCATACAACTTGCTGACGCCGCGCAGCTTTAATACGTCCTGAGCCGAGCGGGGGGCTTCGGGAAATTGGAAGGTAATCTTAGCGGCAGGGCCTTTGGGAGCCTCGATTTTCTCAATTTTGTCCAGTTGCTTTTCGCGGCTTTTGACCTGGCTGGCTTTACTGGCTTTAGCCCCGAAGCGATCCATGAACTCTTGCTGGCGTTCCAATTCGCGCTGTTGGCGTTCATACGCTAAAACCTGACGCTCGCGCATCTCCTGCTTCTGGCGCTGATACTGACCATAGTTGCCGGTATAGGTGTTCAGCTTGCCATCTTCGAGTTCCACAATGCGCTCGACCGTAGCATCCAGAAACCTGGGGTCGTGCGAGACTATCAAGACCGCGCCGGGATACTCTTCCAGATAGCCTTGCAGCCATTTGCGCGCTGCCACATCTAAGTGGTTGGTCGGCTCGTCCAACAGCAGCAAGTCGGGTTGGCGCAGCAGCAGTTTGGCCATTGCAATGCGCATTTGCCAGCCGCCGCTAAACTCATCGGTCAGGCGATCCAGGGCATTATCAGCAAACCCCAAACCATGCAGCACGCGGCCAATGCGCGCTTCCATCGTGTGGGTCTCTTGCATTTCCAAGGTCGTTTGCGCATTGGAAAGCTGGCGCAAAGTTTCACGGTGATCAAAGCTATAGTCGCCATTGGAACCAACGCCATCGCTCAGACGCTCGGCTAAAGCCTCAATTTCCTGCTGGGCTTCATCCGCTTCGGGAAACGCCGAATACATCTCTTCGCGCACGGAGATACCCAACCGACACTGCGATTCCTGTGATAACACGCCGACTGTTTGATAAGCATCTAAGCGGATGTTGCCTCTATCGGGTGTTTCTAGGCCCGCAATAAGCTTCAAGAGTGTGGTTTTGCCCGCACCATTGGGGCCAACTAACCCGACACGGTCTTCTGGAGTAATGAATAAATCGGCATCTTGCAAGATAATTTGAGGGCCGAATTGTTTTGAAACATTTTCTAGCGTCAGCATCGTAAATTAATAAATAAAGATTAAGAATCCCATGCCACAAAATGGCGTATTCCTTTGTCACAACAGGAAAGATTATACCCGGAAATGTTATAATCGCTGTATATGACGTCTGAACTCGGCTTCAGGCTTCACCTGTTAGTCTTGTCGTCTCGCACCGACCCACGACCTAGCGTATAATCCGGCTGTAGAGAATGTTCCATAGACACCCATCGCAGTCGCCGTTCGTTATTCCAGCACCAGTATTTGCAGCACATGGCGCCAGCGCAACAAGGAGAATTCTGCCATGCATTCCATCCCGGCCCGTTTCAGCCTGACATTACCTAATCCGACCCGCACCCGCCGCACTTTTTCGTTAGCCAGCGCCTTAACGGTGGCCGGGCTTTTGCCTTTAACCGGTTGCCATCGCAAAACTCAAGTCGCCACTGTGCCCAAGCCGACGCCCAAGCCACAGGTCAGTGCGGCGGACTTAGCGAAATATAAACCCAACGAAGCCGGGGCCATCATGATTGTGATGTATCACGATTTCGACCCGGCCAAGCCCAATGGCGATTTAAACCGCAAACCCGCCCAGTTTGTCAGTGATCTAGAGTCGCTCTATACCCTGGGCTACCGTCCCGTCAACGTTTCAGACATCATTGCCGATAAGATGGATGTGCCGCCCGGTAGAACGCCTATCGCCCTGACCTTTGATGACTCCAAGCCGTCGCAATTTCGCATCATTACGGGCAAAGATGGGCAGCCCCATATTGACCCTAACTGCGCGGTGGGCATCCTGGAAACGTTCCACAAGAAACATCCCGACTGGGCCACTAAAGGCACCTTCTTTGTCTTGCCCAAAGAAGGCACCAACTATGACCCGTTCTCGCAGCCCGAAACGGTGCAGGATAAATTCGATTATCTCCTCAAGAACGGTTACGAGATTGCCAATCACACCTCGACCCACTCCAATATGCACGGCATGAAAGCCGATAAAGTGAAGTGGGAATTAGCGACCGCTTTGCATGACATTAAACAAGTTGCGCCCAAGGCTACAATGGACGTTTTCGCCCTACCCTATGGCAAACTGCCCCGTGACGAGCAAGCCCGCCAGAGCCTCATCTCTGGCAGCCTGGGCGGCACTTCCTATAAACACAAAGCCGTGCTATTGGCCGCGTGGCGACCCATACTTTCACCCATCACTCGCGCCGATAAGAAACTCAGCGAGGGTGGCACTTTCTGCATTTATGATCCTTACCGCTTAGAGCGCATTAAGCCCAATCCGCAACAAGCTAATCAGCCCGGCACCTTAGAATACTGGCTGCGCTATTTCCAGAAGAACCCTGGCCAACGCTATCGCAGCGATGGCAACACCAGCATCGTCACCGTACCCGCTGCCTATCAATCGCAAGTAGATACCGCTCGCGTCAAAGCCTATGGACAAACCCTGCAAACCTACGGCGGTTCCACTGGCAAAGGCGGCGGCGGTGGTTCTTCATTGACGGTTGAATAATGATAAGTCTCTTCCCTATCCAGCCTGTTAAAGCGAGTCTAGCTTGAGAATCATCCAATTCTTCTTATTGTCTGTTCTCGTTTTCCTGGTGCTATCAATGGCGGCTATTAGCTTCTATGGCATCTGGGGAATGCTGGGCGTTATTGTCGTCTCGTGCCTCCTGTTTCAAGTGGGCAAGCGTCTGGCAGGCAAGTTCCTGCTTAAACTCTTCATGACTCCCTTCAAGGCCAAGGGGGCAGTGCTGAAAGAGGCAGATGTGCGCGTGTTGTCCATCGTGCCTGCACCAGCCCCGCAACAGGACGCTTTTGTGGCAGATGAGACTGACCCCGACACAGCAGGCACCAGTCACCTGATTGAGAACGACGCGCCTCACGACTGGTATTATCTGGATGTCACGATCACGCCAACCCAGGGGCCAACGCCGATGATGTTCTGGGAGCCAAGTGAATTGATGCTGGTAGGGCCAGAGGCCAAGGCCGCAATTGATACAGCCAATGCAGGCGAAATCCGCGCCGTAGAAATCTGGCAAAATGGCGCGTGGCAACCCGATGACCCCGGTAAATATGCAGGCCCGCAACGTTTAAAGCTGCACATTGGCGTCAATGCCCACGAACGTCACCTGCGCTTCCGCTATTACTTTGAAATCTTCGGCCACATCGAAATCCCGCCTTTGCCATCGCAGTTGTTAGAAGAAACTGCTCGCCTCTATTAATCGCATAAAGCTTACGCGCTTGCCGTTTGCTATTTAGAACTATCCCCTTGTTCTGGATATGAGTGCAGCTTTATCGAAGCTTAAATAATGATAGCTCAAGAGGTGCGCTGGATGTAGTCTATATGTTGTTGTTCATCTGTGTTATTATAGATACGAATGACCCATATGATTTTAGGAGAAATCGGTGCCCCATATTCAAGTTGATACTATTAGAGGCATAGCCCAGATTAATGGTAAGTCATATCCTATGTATTGTGGATTCCTTCCTGCGGGAGACTTAAAAAACATTGCGGATGTTCCAAGTTTCTCAAGAGATAAAGCACATCACCAGATAGCTACAGACATTTCACACCCTCCTGTTGATCAGTGGCAACGCCCTTTAGATCCCGGCAAGACTAACGCTATCAAAGAAACTTACAGCCGGACTGATAAAGACAACTTGATGGCTAACCCAGTTTTAATCGGTGTGGCTGCTCTTAATATTGATGCGTCGGTATTTGTTTCTGTATCCCAAAAATGTGCGGCTTGCTCAGATGGCACTGCTGTTCCGATGCAGAATTACTTTACTGTATCAATTCACTACACGAATAGTAAGAAACCGCTTTGGATATTAGACGGTCAGCATCGGTTAGAGGGAATGAGAGTATCTCTGCAAAAGGATGAACCAATTCCCTTTGTCTTATTGTTCGACGATAGGATATACACAGGCCCATTTCTAGCAGAGATATTTACTCAGGTAACTACTGGTGCAACTCCAATGCAGCCCTTACATGCCGAATGGATGTTGTATGCTTTCCGGCTGGGTGAATACGTTGAGCCTGCCGTTGAACAATCCATGCAAGCAACTATAGCCCTGTGTAAAGAGGTAAGTCTTCATGGCCAAAATAATCCATTCCATAACAGGATACAGTTCAATCCTTATTTGACCCTGTCGGGGTATTTTGCGTTCGCCTTCAACATGAAAGAGTGGGTAGATATAATAGCAGAGAACTATTATGGAAGAGGAGGCAACTTTACCCCACAGGAGTTAGCTGCTGAAATTGTTAAAGCGATTAGAGCTATGGAGGACCTAGACCAATACAAAAATAATGGCTCTAAATTATTTTCTAATGAGAATCCGCACCGCATTTTAGCGGAAGGGTTACTGTCTGGATTACTTAAGTTCTTAGCAAGTGGAATCAAGCCAATGAGTTTGCAAGAGTGGAAGACCTTTTATCAAGACTCTCAGCGCCAATTTCACCGCTGTCGCTGGGATTTACCATTTGTAAGAACATCAGGAGCTTTATCTAGCGGAAACGGAAATCCATCTAAAGTTATTGCTAAAGAATGCTTCAATTTGGCTTTTAGTGATCCCGCTTCTCTTCAAGGAGCACTCTTTACTGATTACTTACAGGGTGTCAAAGCTGCGTTGAAACTTACGGCTTATTCAAAGACCGCCACAGGGAGGCTATCAACTAGCAATAAGTTAGAAAGATATATTAATCCAGGGACGGGCCTTAACCCAGTTGATCTAAATGAAGGCCGAATTGCAAGGCATTTCTTGCGGATCGAACCGGAAACCCCTAACTGCCATATAATCAGCGTTACCGATCCTTCAGTCAATCCACCCAAAAAGTTGAATGATGCATTAAAACGAAGCGGGTTAGATATTTCTAATTTCAACTCTGGTCAGGAGATCATTGTTTCCTCCATGAGTTATAGTGGTGACACAGCAGTAGAAACCCGCATTAGGTTGGACAAATGAACACCATCACTTGTGATCATGAAAGCTCATCTAAATATTTACAGACCCTTTTTAATATAAAGAGGAGTATGCATAATCTTTCTCCAACTGCACAGGATGAACAATGGTTAGCTCATTACAAAAAAATATTATCTGATGATTTTACAAGCATGAATATGGCAAACATATTGGCTCTAATACATCCAGATTTCTACACAAAGAATGGAGAATCGATTGCTGAATTATTGAATTGGAAAAATAATAACAAATTTGCTAGTGGCATCCTGAAAACAGATCAATGCCAAGCAAAGGAATATACAGGGATTCCTTGCATATTCAATGAAATTCCAGATATTCGTGGCAAATGTCAAGCAGATCACAAATGGCCAAATTCTTTAGGAGGGCCATCTATTTTAGATAATCGCTTGATCTTATGCAAATTCCATAATGGTATGAAGAGTAACGACATCTCACATTTTAATTGGCGGACTGCCCCTAATTGGTTAAAAGAGTACCACTGTAAGCTATATAGGCTTAAAAGCTGAAGTTTAGAGGATAGAGTCTAACCACCACTTCCACACCTCACGTTTCAAAAGCAGCTAATCAGGGTATAATAAAGATAGTCTTTGTGTAAACCCGCTGTAAATTATCCATACACCCCTGTCCGACCGCTGTGCTGCTTCAAAGCACAGTCCACAGATTGTTTAACAGTCTGCCTGGCCGCAATTATAGAATCAGGAAGTTTCAGCAGGCTGATTGCAGAGCAATGTAGCCGTGCATCTGATTAAGACCTTGCTTAGCCAGTGACACTCCACCTTTATATTTCAAACCAATCTGTTTTCTTGTGGTTTTATCCACTGCTGTTGAGTGGGTTTAACCCGTATCCATGCCTGGATAGTGGCCTTCATTTATTGACGCCACGATTCTAAAGCAAAAACTAATTCAAGGAAGGACAATGATTAATATCGTATCAACCCATCGCACCCGCTTTGGGCTGTCGGCTTTAGCAATGATAGCCTTAGGGGGCTGTGGCTCCAAACCACAGGCGACAACCACCAGCAGCACCACCACAGCGGGCACCACAGCGAGCGCGGGTCGCAATGAAATCGAAGTCGGATTCCTGCCTGTGACGTGCCACCTCACCTGTCCGGTGACAGATTTTGCCACTCGCACCAGCAAAAGTAATCACTTCGCTTCACGCCGCTTTACCGATTTTCCGACGATGGTGGAGACGATGAAGAGTGGTCGCTTACAGGCGAGTTTTATGATTGCGCCCTTGGCCATGAAGCTCCGGGAGCAAGGTGTCCCGGTCAAGATTTGCTACTTAGGCCACCGCGACGGCTCGGAGGTCATGGTCGCTAAGAATAACCCGGCGAAAAACCTGGCCGACCTCAAAGGTAAGAAGTTCGCCATCCCCAGCAAATACAGCAATCAATATTTGGTGATTCGCAAACTCATGGTGGATCAAGGGCTGCAACCCACGGACTTCCAGTTTATCGAGATGCCGCCGCCCGATATGCCTGGAGCTTTAGCTACGGGTGCCATAGATGCCTATTTTGTGGGCGAACCACACGCGGCGAAAGCCGAAGTAGATGGCACCGGGCGCGTCCTCTATTATGCCAAAGACATCTGGCCGCACTTTATTTCCTGTGTGTTAGTGGTGCATGAGGATTTAATCAAACAGCACCCAGATGAAGTGCGCGACCTCGTGCGCGGCATCGCCCAAAGCGGCGAATGGGCTGATAAACATCGCGTTGATGCTGCGAAAGTGGTGTCGCCCTACTTCCGCCAGAAGGAGAGCCTGGTGCGCTACGTGCTAACTTCACCCCCAGATCGGGTCAGCTATCGGATGCTCACCCCCACCGATGCCGACTTGCAGCAAATTCACGATATGGCCATTCAAGCGGGTATCCTGCGCAAGCCGATTTCCATGAAAGACCTGATTGACCGAGAGTTCATTCCCAAGGACATCAAACCGGCTGATATTGATATGAAAGACGCAGGCAAGCCGCTTTAAAGAATGTCCTATTTTTAGGGGCACCCACAAGGAGTGCCCCTACAAGCTGCGTATATCTTACTTAAAAAGCAGCGCGTGAATTGAAATGATTCACGCGCTGCTTTAGTTTCCTTCGCACTTTCGTGCTGCATTCTATGCAATCTGCAAGCATTTTATGCGATTGATTAAGGCCCTACCTAACCGTGTGGTTGGCCTTCCACCGTGGCAATTTCTCCGGCTTCCATCAATTGTTTAAAGCGGCGCAGGTCATCTTCGACTTGAATTCCGGGTTCTTCACCAAATAACTTGGCGATAGTCGCGCCCACGGTGCCGGTGCCAGCGGGTGGTTCATATTCCAGGACGACGCGCACTTCGGTGCCGCGCCCATCAGGGGCGGCGGTAAAGTGGACTGAACCAGCATTATTGACCTGGCCTTCGAGGGAGCGCCAGGCAATCAATTCATTCTCTTTTTCATTGTGAATGGTGGCATCCCATTCGACCTTCAGACCCGCCGGGGCTTTGACAACCCAATGCGACTTCTTATCATCCAGCACCTCCACTGATTCCAGATGTTTCATAAAGTGGGGCAGGTTCGTGAAATCGCGCCAGAAGCGATAAAGTTCTTCGGGGGATTTGTTGATGGTGACACTCTTCTCCACTTTAATGCCATGGTTGTGGCGCACACTGGCTACTGGGCTGTGTTGGATACCAGCATCATTATCTTCGGCGGTATTGATGCCCATTGATGAATACACCGGGCAATGCTGCGTCACGCCGCGATAAAGCAAACTACCGCCTAACGCCGCCACAATCATACCTCCCAGCGACTTGCGCGAGAGGCCATACAGCAATAAAGCACCCCCTCCCGCTAACGAGGCCCAACGCTCTTTTTCGCCGACATTAGCGCCATCCATGCTACCATTGGCTTCTTCCATAAACTGACTTCCTCCCTTAATGGGTTTATCTCAACAATGATGATTTAGCTTTGGCAACTCGTTAACAATGGTTGCAAAGATGGTGCCTCGCAGGGTCAGATTCTCATAAGGCAAAAAACGTGCATAATGTCTCGCTAAAGGACTACGTTGCACGATTTACACTGCACAATTAACGGATTCTAAGGTAAGCATAAAATGTCAACTCCGCTTTCGGTCTTAATCCTCGAAGATTATGCGCCTGATATGCAGCTTATGGTGTATGAACTGCGCCAGGCCGGGTTTGAGTTAAAGTGGCAGCATGTAGATAACCGGGACGATTACCTAGCTCAACTCAATTGCGACTACGACCTCATTCTGGCCGACTACTCCCTGCCCGGCTTTGACGCACTCTCCGCCTTACAACTGTTGCAAGAACGCGATTTAGATATTCCCTTTATCATTGTGACAGGTTCCATCAGTGAGGAAGTGGCGGTCGCCTGCATGAAGCAGGGGGCAGCAGATTATCTCTTAAAAGATCGGCTGGGGCGGTTGGGGCAGGCGGTGTCGCAGGCGTTAGAGAGCAAGCGACGCAGACAGGAAAAGAAACAGGCGGATGTGGCTTTGCAACAGGCAACCGACCAACTGCGGGCCGTTCTGGATGCGGTGCCTGGCGGCGTTTCCTGGGTCAGTTCTGATTTAAAATATTTAGGCATTAACCGCTATTTGATCTCGACATTCCATTTAACCCCGGAAGAATTTATCGGGCAGCGTATCGGCTTCTTACAATGCAGCCCCAGTTTTGCAGAGTTTGCCCGTCAAGTTTTTGAAGCCCCAGAGCGTTCAGCTTATAAAGAAGTCGAAATTACGGTAGATGGCACCTCGCGCCAGTATCTCTTCATGGCCCAGAAATATGCTGGAGGCCAGGCCGCAGTCTTTGTGGGGGTAGACATTACTGAGCGCAAACACGCGGAGCGACAACTGTTGCACGATGCTTTCTATGACAAGCTGACCGAGCGGCCCAACCGCGCCCTTTTTATGGATCGCTTGCAACAGGCGATTGTGCGTACCAAGCGCCATAAACGCTATCAATTCGCCGTGCTTTTCCTCGACTTGGACCGCTTTAAGAATGTGAATGATAGTCTGGGCCACATGGCAGGAGATCAATTACTGGTCATCATATCGCGCCGTCTAGAACAGTGTGTACGCCCGATTGATACTGTGGCTCGGATAGGTGGGGATGAGTTCGCTATCTTGCTGGATGGCATCAAGGACATTAATGATGCCACAGTGGTGGCAGAGCGGATTCATCGGGAGTTGCGCTCACCGTTGAATTTGGAGGGGCATGAGGTCTTTACTAATGCCAGCATCGGCATCGCCATGAGCGCCAGTGGCTATGAGCAGCCGGAAGATGTGTTGCGAGATGCGGACACGGCCATGTATCGAGCCAAGACCCTGGGCAAAGGCCGCCACGAAGTTTTTGATGCCGCGATGCGGGAGCAGGCGGTCTCACTCTTACAGTTAGAAAACGATTTGCAGCGAGCCATTGACCGCCAGGAATTGCGGGTGCATTATCAACCCTTGGTCTCGTTGAAACAGGATCAAATTATTGGCTTTGAAGCCTTGCTCCGCTGGCAGCACCCACAGCGTGGCCTAATTCAGCCGGGCGAGTTTATCCCGGTGGCCGAAGAAACTGGCCTCATTATCCCGATTGGCCACTGGGTGCTCTGCGAGGCTTGCCAACAAATACGGGCCTGGCAGCAGCAGTTCCCAGCGAAGCCACCCTTAACCATGAGCGTCAACCTTTCGCCCCGGCAATTTTCACAGCCTGACCTGATTGCAGAAATTGCCCAGATTCTAGAGGAGACGGAATTAAGCCCACGCAGTTTAAAGTTGGAGATTACCGAAAGCGCCATTATGGAGAACGCCGAATCAGCGACTCTCATGCTGCAACAACTCAGAGAGTTGGGGGTGCAACTAAGCATTGATGATTTTGGCACTGGCTACTCTTCTTTGAGCCACCTGCACCGTTTTCCCACCAACGCCCTCAAGATTGATCGCTCCTTCGTCAGCCAGATGGGGATGAATGGGGAGAACGCCGAAATTGTCCGCACCATCGTCTCGTTAGCGCACAACTTAGGCATGGAAGTTGTGGCCGAAGGGGTCGAGACAGCCAGCCAGCTAGATCAACTCAAAGGTATGAAATGCAAGCAGGCGCAGGGCTATTTGTTCTCTAAGCCAGTTAACGCTCATATGGCAGAAACGCTGCTGCGCCAGAATCATGCACTCGATAATAAAACATCGCCAGCGGCGTTGGAAGCTCCGGCTCCACGTCGTACCCGGCGTCTGCGTACCGCCGCCCACACCACGCCTCAGCCTGTGTCTAAAACTACGCGCCATCGCAAACGTAGCCCTCAATCGTAATTCTGTAAGTCAGCCTTTCTTTTTCGGTTCGGAAAGTGTTAAAGTCAATGTATTATGGGGCACGCTGATTCCGACCGAGATAGGTCTAACGAAGCCACGACTATCGTCGCGGATATTCTGCTCGTAGATGACCGGCCCGAAAACCTGCTGACGCTTGAAGCAGCCCTGGAACCCTTGCATCAGAATTTAATCCGAGCGGCCTCTGGTCGGGAGGCGCTCCGCCTGCTCCTGCAACATGATTTCGCTCTCATCTTGCTCGATGTACAAATGCCAGGAATGGATGGCTTCGAGACCGCTTCCCTGATTCGAGAGCGTGAAAAGTCGAAGCACATTCCCATTATTTTCCTGACGGCCATTAACAAAGATGAGCAATATATATTTAAGGGCTACGCCGCCGGAGCCGTAGACTACCTCTTCAAGCCATTCGACCCCCAGATTCTGCGCGCTAAAGTCACCGTGTTCGTTGATCTTTACAAGCAAAGCGAACAGATTCGGCGTCAGGCGCAGCAACTTCATGAAAGCGGCAAACGAGAGAAAGAGCGGGAATTAACCGAACTGCAACTGCAAGTGGAGCGCCGCCTTTTAGCCGAAGTGACCGCTTTAAATGGCCACTTAGAGCTGCGCGTGCGGGAGCGCACAGCCCAGCTTGAGCAAGCCAACCGCGACCTGGAAGCGGCCAATCAAGAGTTAGAAGCTTTCTCGTATTCCGTTTCACATGACCTGCGCACGCCGCTACGGGTCATTGACGGCTTTACAAATATTCTAGTGAAAGATTATGGCCCGCAACTGACCGAAGAAGCTCTTCAATATCTCCACATGGTGCGCGACAACGCCCAACAGATGAATCACCTTATTGACGATTTGCTGGCGTTCTCACGGCTGAGCCGTCAACCCCTTAAAAAGCGTCCTGTTGACTTAGCGGCTCTCGTGCAGGAAGTGATGACAGATTTGCAAGCGGCAGAACCCGCACATCCGATAGAAACCCATATTGGAGAGTTGCCAGTGTGTCAGGGTGATCCCGCTTTACTCAAACAAGTATTTGTTAATTTACTGAGCAATGCCCTCAAATACAGCCGCAAGCGTGGTAAGACCATCATTGAAGTTGGATGGTGCGAAGGCAACGAAACTGGAGAGCCAATTTACTATGTCAAAGACAATGGCGTAGGCTTTGATATGAAATATGCTCCCAATTTGTTTGGGGTATTTCAACGCCTGCACCGTGCCGAGGAATATGAAGGCACTGGCGTGGGCTTAGCGATTGTACAACGTATCATTCAACGTCACGGGGGTCGGGTCTGGGCCGATGCCGAATTGGGCAAAGGGGCCACGTTCTTCCTGACGCTGCCACCCGCGCCCCCGGAACTGGTGTTACACCAGGCATGAACCTGCTACCTAAGCTTTCCTGGGTATGACACCCGCAGGCGCAAAGAAGCGGCTGCCCTCATCCTGAGTCTTATCCGCAACGACTGCTTTAACGGTCTCTTTTTTATTATTAGTCACTACTGGCTTCAATGTTTGAGAAGCGAACAGGCTCCTGTTCTTGCGTGCTGGCAGATGAAACTTGAACATAATCTCTCCCCCTTCAACTCCCTAACGACAAGGCTTTTTATTACGGCCTCTTGTTAGAGCGAATATTGACTTGGTATTACTGTCTTGATAAGCAACATGGCAATCTGCGTGCCGTTGGTAACTAAAACAACAAAACGCCGACAACTTGTGCTATCGGCGTTGGTGACTAACCTGATTATAAGAGTCCTGCGTATTCGTTAGCTTTAAGGTGTAACGCTGTTGCAGTAGCAGCAGTTTCAGCTTTTGTTTTTGGCGCGGGTGGCAGCCGCTTTTTTGGCCGACGCGGAGCGGGCACTGGCGGGACGTGCGGCAGAGGCCGCGCCGCCCTTTTGTCCACCTTTCTTAGCGGGTGCTTTATTCTCAGCTTGGCCCCGCCCGGAGCCGCTTTTCTTACCGCCGCCACTGCTCTTATTCACGGTGGCCCAGGCGCGACTTTCAGCCTCTTTTTTGGGCACGCCACGATCCTCATAGCCTTCTTCAATGTGTTCTGCCTGTCGCTTTTGCTTGTCTGTATAAGCAGACTTATCGCCTCTTGGCATGGTCGTTCTCCTTGGAGGTTTCCTGGTTGAATTTGAACACGCAGACCGTGCTGAAATTTTGCAAATGATGCGCCAACTGGTGATGCTCCAACTGGCAAGCTTGCCGGGTGGAAGGATAAAGTTGATACAATGTTAATTAGAACATCTCACTCAACCTGGCAGGAGAAAAGAAAGGTCGCATGACACTTATTCATGGCTTTGAACTGCTCCACGAGCAGGCTATTCCCGAACTCCAAACGAAGGCTCAACTGTTCCGCCACGCCAAAACGGGGGCGCAGTTGCTCTCGTTGCAAAACGACGATGAAAACAAGGCATTTGGTATCACCTTCAAAACGCCGCCCGAAGATTCTACCGGAGTGGCTCACATCCTCGAACATTCCGTGCTGTGCGGCTCCCGCAAATTTCCACTCAAAGAACCATTTATCGAATTGGCCAAAGGCTCTTTTAAAACGTTCTTGAATGCCATGACGGGCGATACAGCGACTTATTATCCCGTCGCCAGCACCAACTTGCAGGACTTTTATAACCTGATTGATGTCTATCTCGACTGCGTACTATATCCGCAACTCTCGCCGCACACGTTTGCCCAGGAAGGCTGGCATTACGAGTTGGAAACCTCAGACGCGCCCTTAGCTTTTAAGGGTGTGGTCTTCAACGAGATGAAAGGCTACTATTCATCGCCCGATGTGCGGCTTTACAACTACGCGCAGCAATCACTCTTCCCCGATAACGTTTATGGCTTTGATTCGGGTGGTGATCCCAAGGCCATTCCTGACCTGACCTACGAGTATTTCAAAGGCTTTCATCAGAGGTTTTATCACCCCTCCAATGCGCGTATCGCTTTTTACGGAGATGACCCACCCGAAGAGCGCCTGCGCTTAATGGACACCTGGCTCCGCGATTTTGAGCCACGCGAGATTCGAGCTGCCATTGAGCCGCAGCCACGCTTTAAAGAGCCGAAACGTTTCACTCATCCTTATGCCGTCGAGCCAGATGGCCCCAATGCCGATAAAGGCATGGTGATGGTCGGCTGGATGCTGGATCAAACCGTTGACCCGGAAGCGCTGTTAGCTCTTAGCATTTTCGGTTATGTCCTCATTCAGACTCCCGCCTCGCCACTGCGCAAAGCCCTACTTGATTCAAAATTAGGAGAAGAGGTGGTCGGCGGCGAAAATGGCGGTCTACAACATTCGTTCTATGCCGGACTGAAAGGCATTGCTGTCGAAGATGCCGCCAAGATCGAACAGCTTATCTTTGACACCCTGCGCGAGCAGGTGCAAAATGGCATTGACCCGCAAACGGTGGAAGCCGCTATGAACACCATCGAATTCCACCTGCGCGAAAATAATACTGGCTCCTTCCCGCGTGGCCTGGCCCTCATGTTTCGCGCCTTGGAGACGTGGATTTATGATGGCAACCCCTTCGATGTCTTAGCCTTTGAAGCTCCCCTGGCAGCCATCAAAGCGCGATTGGCAGCAGGTGAACCTTATTTTGAAAATCTCATTCAACGCTACTTGCTCGCTAACCCGCATCACACTACAGTTGTCTTAGAACCTGACCCGGCTTTAGCCCAACGTGAAGCCGAAGCCGAGCAAAAGCGTCTGGAAGAAACCCGCGCCCGCCTGAGCCAGCACGAAGTGCAGGCGATTATCGAAAACACGCACGAGTTACAGCGTTTGCAAGAGTTGCCCGATCCCCCCGAAGCTCTGGCAACCATCCCCCGCCTGCAACTCTCTGATCTTGATAAGCAAAATAAAACAGTTCCTCTGGCGCTGGGTTGCGTTGGTAGCGAGAACCAAACCACAGTTCTGTATCACGATCTATTTACCAATGGCATCGTGTATGCCGATGTCGGCTTGAACCTCCATTTACTGCCCCAGGAACTGCTGCCTTATGTGCCACTTTTTGGTCGCGCTTTGACCCAGATTGGCACAGAACATGAAGATTATGTGCGCCTGACGCAGCGCATTGGCAGCCAGACGGGTGGTCTCTGGCATCAGTCGGTGACCTCATCTATTCGTGACCAGAAGACGAGTGCTGCGTGGCTATTCCTGCGCGGTAAAGCCCTGCCGTCTCAAGCGCCTAACCTGCTGGCGATTATTCGGGATGTGCTGCTGTCGGTGCGTCTCAATAATCAAGATCGCTTCCGCCAGATGGCCCTGGAAGAAAAAGCCCATCTGGAATCGCGCTTAGGTTTTGGCGGAGCCAGTTTTGTGAACGCCCGCTTGAGTGCCCACTTCACCGAAGCGGGCTGGGCCAATGAGCAAATGGGCGGCTTTAGTTATCTCTTCTTTCTGCGCGAGCTTTGCCAGAAAATTGATTCCAACTGGCCCCAGGTGTTGGCGAATTTAGAGCGCATCCGCAGCTTGCTCGTGAATCGCAATGCCCTGCTCTGTAATGTCACCACCGATGCTGATAATTGGGCGCGTTTCTCCCCTCAACTCAGCGAGCTAGTGGATGCCCTGCCCGCCACTGCCTCCGACATACCCCGCTGGACACCGCAGCACATTGCACCCGATGAGGGCATGACGATGCCGACCCAGGTCAACTCGGTGGGCAAAGCGGCCAATCTCTATGACCTTGGTTATCAACTGCACGGCTCGGCCCTGGTAATCTACAAATATCTGCGCACTTCCTGGCTGTGGGAGCAAGTGCGGATGAAAGGCGGGGCCTATGGCGCGCATTGCGGCTTCGACCACATTACAGGCGTCTTCGGCTATCTTTCGGCCCAAGACCCAAATCTGCTGGCCACTCTTGAAGCTTACAACCGCACCCCCCAATTCCTGCGCGAAGTCGAGTTGGATGAAGCCGAAGTCACACGCAGCATCATTGGCGCGATTAGCGATATGGACTTCTATCAACTCCCCGACGCCAAAGGCTGGACTTCAATAGTGCGCTATCTCATCGGTGAAACCGACGAGTTACGCCAGAAGTTGCGGGATGAGATTCTCTCCACAACCTTAAAGGATTTCCGCGCCTTCGCTGACCCCTTGGAACAAATCAACACCAATGGCCGCGTCGTCGTGCTAACTTCGCCAGAGACTCTGGCAACAGTTAATCAAGAACGCCCGGATTGGCTGAGTGTGACGAAAGTGATGTAGGTATAATGGAAAAGCGCCGCTATTTACGTTTTATTTGGGAGATAGTGGCGCTTTTCCATTATATTTTTAGTTATTGGCACTAGTTTACTGTTGTAGATTAGGCGTCTTTGATAGTTGCTTATCTAAAGCCGCACCAGACATAGCTTGCACTACCTTCTTTATTAATACCCAACTACTATTAAAATAACTCAACTTGCTACCTCTAAAAGAAAGCTGTATTCTCCTCATCAGAGGGCGACCAACCTCACCAACGAGGAGAATACATTGTGCAAGATACCATATTAACCATCTACTGTCTGTGTGCTAATCTACTTCAAGCTCTGGCCTTTCAGGA
>JAFAZH010000032.1 GCA_019239895.1 Abditibacteriaceae bacterium
GGTAGAGGGGAGCACGAACTGAGACTTGCTGGTGTTAAATTAGATCAACCGCAGAGACGCAGAGATTGAGAGATTATTGCTGTCTTCCTCTGCGCCCTCAGCGTCTCCGCGGTTTATTTTCTAAAGCGAACAATTTTTCCTTTGACCTCCCCTCTACCAATACTGGGAGAGGGGCCGGGGGTGAGGGCCTCACTTTATATATTGAAACTCCGGGTGGGCCATCAAAGCCCACAGCATATCAACAACCGCTTCCTGCGGTTGCAAGTTGTTATGAATGACACCGGCTGCATCCCAATAGACCCGACCATCATAAATATCAAATGACAGGCCATTAATTTCCTTGCCTGCTAAACCAACTTTGGCGGCAGGGATTTCTAAGCGCACCCATTGCCCGGCGGCAGGTAAATCGCCTAAGCGAATACGAGTTTCGTCACCATCGGTGCCAAAGGGAATCAAGTTCTCGCCCCAGTAAGCGCGGTGATCCCAGTCTCCCGTGTTCCATTGCAGCATAATCTCGCGGGGCATGGTTGCGGGGTCAAGATAGACCCAGGCAAAGAGCGTGTCGCCTGGCTGCACTTTGAGGCGTTGTGGCGTATCCGCAAAATAATGCTGGCGTGCTCCGGTGGCCACTGGCTCAGTGTGCGATTTCTTGCCCACTTTGACGGGATTCTCCACCCACTCCCAGTTGCCCTGCACCCGTGCCCCGGTTGGCGGCTGATCCTCAATCCAGACTTGTGCCCACGACTGATTCGGCGCAGTGTTTTGAGCCATGCCTTGAGTGAGGAATTGAACTCCGGCCCCCAATTCTGCCGGAGTTGGAGGGCGGCTTAATAGGCTCCAGTAGGCAGTGGTAACAACTTTATTGAGGTCTTTCTCCTGCGACAGGTCGGTGGCCAGTTTACCGGCCCCCACGCGATTGTTGAACTCTTCGCCGTTCAATAGTTCCAAAGCTTGCACCACCGCGACATCATCCGGGCGGTTCGTGCTGACATCATTGCGTGTGGCTGGTTTGCCCAAGGCGCGTGTCAAGGCAGTTGAAGCGTCATTAAGATAAAGGCGCGGTGCGGGATTGCCAATAGCGACATTGATGCTATCTAATAACTGCTCGGCAGTCAGTCGCCGCAAGGCGGGGGAGCGATAGTAGCGTGGCAGGTCAGGCTTGCCCACATTAAAGGTATCGGCCAATTTAGGATTGTAGCGCAGTTGATAGGTGCGGCTATTGAGAATCAAGCTAATGGTGTGCTTGAGATCATATTTATGCCGCATGAAATCATCCGCGAGCCACGCCATCAGTTCAGGGTTGGTCGCCTTGCGATCAGCGCGAAAATCGTCTGCCGGTTCCACCAGCCCTAGCCCCAGGTAACGCTTCCAGAGCCGATTCACAATGCTGGCGGCAAAGCGCGGGTTTTCCGGGTCTACAATGAGGCGAGCTACCAATTTAAGGCGACCATTTAAATCCTTGGGCACTGGTTGGCGTGCTGCGGGTTGATTAAAGATAAAAGACGGTTTCATAAACTCGCCTTCATGCACTTCGCAGCGAATGACTTCAACGTCGGTTGGAGAAAAATAGGAGGCGAAAGAAAGAAACTTTTTCTGCGGCCACTCTTTGTTCAAAAAGTGGTTGTGGCAACTGGCACATTTGAGGGCCGTGCCTTCAAATACCTGAGCCACATTCGCTGCTGTCTGAATCGTATCTACATGATTTTCATTGCGAATCCAGGAAGTGACTTTTTTACCGCTGGGGGCCGCAAAATTGGGATCAATCAGTTCGGCCACCATTTCATCATAAGGACGATTCTTTTTCAGATTCTCGGTCAGCCAAGGGCCTAAATCGGGCCTTGTGCCGACACCACCCTGATGCTTGCCATTGGAAGTGAGGGCCTCTTCCCACCACGGCATCCAGTTAGCCGTATAATCATCATCGCGGGCCAGCAAGCGATCAATCAACTTAGCCCGTTTAGCAGGTGTTTTATCCGCGATAAACGCTTGCGCTTCGGCTACCGTGGGAATGGTGCCAATCACATCCAGGTAAACCCGGCGCACGAAAGTTGCGTCATCACAAAGCGTTGGCACCGTCATCTTATGCGCGGCCCATTGAGCCGCAATAAAAGCATCAATGGGATTAAAAACCGGAGCCTTGACTTTGGGCACACGCGGCGGAGCCGGGAGCCGCGCAATATGTTTGGCGCGGATCTGTTGCAGGGTTAAGCCGGACTCATCCTCAACTGGCCTGGTATCTTGTGGGTGAGCATCTAAGGGCACGTAGCCAGCAGCGTTGAGTTTTTGGGTATCGGTATCGTTATGCGCTCCCGCCGCAATCCACTCGCGCAGTAGATGGACTTGGTCAACCGTTAAGGGATCATCGCCCATCGGCATACGTGGCTTTTTGAGGCCGCGCACATAAGCAACGAGGCTACTTTCATCGGGCTTGCCCACAATGAGTGCGGGGCCATGCTTGCCGCCCTTCATCAGGGCGTTGAAAGATGTAACATCCAGACCGCTCGAAGCTTTAGCGCCAGCATGACAGTCGCCGCACTTCTCCACCAGCATCGGATGAATCTGTTTGCTATAACTGATGGTTTTCGCTTCTTCGAGATCGAGAGGACGAATGGTAATAGCATTGGATGTTGGCTCCGCCGCTAATTGGCGGATACCAACCACCCCCACCAACACAACTGAAAGGCCAAGAGCTAAACTGCCAAGCGGAGTGAAAGAGAGGAGCGATTTTGATTTGAAATGGGAGCGACCAAACAGCATAATCTTAAGCAAAGTAACCAAATAGATTTGAGGCTTACTTTAATTATGCCCGTTGACAGCACAATTGGCGAGTTAAAAGCAGCGACTTGCCAATAGAGCAAACTCTGAACCTATCAAAACAGGATAACGCTATGACTGAGGCGGCAAAACCTGCCTGTATATTACAAATCAATGTCAATCCCAAGGGTGGCGTGCCTAAACACCGGGTGCCTAATGCCCGGATAACCGTTAACGGCGTGGTAGGCGATAAGCAGCGTGACTTGCGCTATCACGGAGGCCCGTTGCGCGCCGTCTGCCTCTTCTCCTATGAGCAAATTCAAGCCCTGCGTGCCGAAGGCCATCCCATTGAACCCGGAACCACTGGAGAAAACTTAACGGTGAGCGGCCTCGACTGGCCCAACTTGCATAAAGGCGACTTACTGCGCATTGGCGATGAGGTGCAACTGGAAATTACTTCCTACGCCGCGCCCTGCCATAACATTCGCGGCTCGTTTCAAGATGGCGAGTTTAAGCGCATGTCACAAAAGCTGCATCCGGGTTGGAGCCGAATTTATACCAGAGTATTACAGGAGGGCACGGTGCGCGAAGGGGATGTCGTAGAGTGGAAATCTGGCACCGTCAAGCAAAGTGAGGAAGTAAGATAAAGGACACATTTATCTTACACGCCATAATGTAAGTTCCCCATCAGAACTACGAGTGGCTAAGGTGTGACCATCTGGAGAAAAGCAAATTCGCGCAAAGAATGGGTCATGCCTGCTCTTTAGGCTCAGGCGTAATGTTCCACCGGGGATGTCCCAAATTCTAACTGCATTTTGATTGATCCTCTCATTGGTTACACCGCCTATCATGGTGCCATCTGGTGAAAAGACAAGAGCCTTCATTCTGGTATTGGCTCCCTTTAATATCTGCTGCACCTTCGCGGCTTGGATGTTCCATAGCGTGACTGAAAAGTCGTCATTAGCCCAGGCAGCAGTCTTGCCATCGGACGAAATGGCAAAATCATTCTTTGCCTCAAAATCATTCCGAAAATCTTGCGCTGGAATTGGGGGCCATATTTTCTTGGTGCGTCCAGTTTCTATATCCCATAAGCTTATTGTTTTATCGTGGTTCAAAGTGAATAAAGTCCGTCCATTTTGTTGGAGAATGACCAGTTCGATAGCAGGGCCAATTAAGCGCGTTACGTGTTTAACCTTTGCCGTTGCTACGTCCCATAGAGTCACTTTGAATTGTCTTGATTCGGCTTCAGACACCCCTAAGGCTTGGCCACCAGACACGCCAGTTAAGGTTTTGCCGTCCGGCCAAAAGGCTATGGCCTGGGGCTGAAAATTATTGGCGGCTACTAAGCGTCTTAAAAAGCCGGTTTGAACGTCATACAAACGGAGAGAGCCATTAAAGTCACTGCTGGCTACAGTTTTTGCATCAGAAGACAAGGCGGCAGAAAATGACTCGTCATCGCTGTAAGGGGCGTTGAGGGAAGACTTTAATCCACCCCCTGCCACGTCCCAAAGGTGAACTCCAGGCGTATAAATAGTATGCTCTGTCAAGAGACTGCCATCTGCTGAAAACTCTAATGATGTGCCCAAAAAGCTCAATGGCCCTAAAGGGTGGAGACCATTCATCTGCATAGGACTGTAAGCTTGTCTTAAAATGCGTGGTTGCCACGACCATTGATAAGCAACGAACAGCCATAAAACAAGGGGCAAGGCTGTCATTAAAGCCAGCTTCGCCCTTTGCCCTTTTTGCCAGTGCGCAATTATCATAATCCTATTGTCGCACTGGATTCTCTTGCTTTCAAGTTAGCTGAGAGCAATTACGAAATCGCCCTCTGCCAAGAGGTTAAATCTCTCCATGACGCCTGCAATTTTCGACGGCACGGGCGACATGTTTGCACCAGAACTGAGGCGTGAAGATGTCTGGCTCGTGGCGGGCATGGCGGAAGTGGAAATCGGGGCAGTCGCAGAAGACTGGGCCAGATTCAATATCTACAATCGGGTGCCAACGGGTGCCATCACTACGGGTAAAGCTTTTAGTCTGAAAGAAAACCTGACCACCCGGCACCACATGGTCACGCCGCACGCAACGCCGCTTAGGGAGGCGATTCTGCTTTTTTAAGAGAGCGGCGCTGGCGGCAATCCAGTTGAGCGTCTCTTGCCTGTCTTTGATTGGCTCCGCACAACTTGGATCATCGAAGAAGGGCGAGTTGACGTGCTGCGAGACCAGCCACGCCTCCATCTCATCTTCAGGATAAGGCCGCAACAGGCGCATCAGTTCGGGGACGTTCTGGTTGCGAGGATCGAGCCAGGCGGCTTCGTCCTGCGGGCGCAGAATGACGGGCATTCGCGTGCAAACCGGGTCAACCAATCCATTGGCGACCGTCGTCATAATGGCACAAGAGTGCAGCACCGAGCCATCGGGTCGCTTCCACTCTTCCCATAAACCTGCCAGGCCGAATAATTCGCCTTCAGGACGGGAGAAGTAGACGGGAATGCGCTCTTTCTCTTCGCGCTTCCATTCGTAGAACCCGTCGGCAGGGATAATGCAGCGGCGACGGCCAATGGCCCACTTGAAGGCGGGACGCTCATCGGCAGTCTCGGCACGAGCGTTAATCAGGCGTTGCCCGACGCTCGCATCTTTGGCCCAGAAAGGCACTAAGCCCCACTGGTAGCCTTCCAGATACCGCAAGCCAAACTCACGCTCCTGGGTAATGACAGGCACCTGTTGCGAGGGTGCCACGTTGTAACGAGGCTTCAGCGAGAGCAATGCCTGCTCCACGCCGAAACGCTCAGCAACCTCTTGGGTTGAGTGGTGAAGGGTATAACGTCCACACATAAAACTCTCCTTTAAACCTCAATTTATAGTCTACAAAACGATATCACTAATATCAATGAAAACGTAATATTCAGGACGAATGAGGCCCCAGCAGGTTGCCCAAAAGAGCTATTTTTATGCTGTTTTAGAGATTTATTTTGGCCGCCTTCGGAATCAGAATTAACCTTACATGGAAGCGGCTTTTGAACGATAATTAGCTTAAGCCAAAACTATCAAAAGAAAGCAGAGAGGACAAAACATCATGGCCAGAGAGAGCAAAGCAGGGACAAAACGCAAGGCTGCCGCCACCACGGAAACTATTGGAGTGGGGATTATTGGGGCTGGCGGGATTGCACGCGGAGCGCATATTCCCGGTTACAAGAAATTGTCGAATGTGCGCATTGTCGCGGTGGCCGACCCGGTGGAGCCAGCCCGCCAGAGCGTGGCCCAGGAGTTTGATATTGCACACACTTATGCGGATTATCAGGAGATGCTCCAGCGCGACGACATCCAGGCGATTTCCGTGACCACGCCCAACTTTATGCACGCTGAGGCGACCATCGCCGCCTTACAAGCAGGCAAGCATGTCTTGTGTGAGAAGCCCTTGGCCATGAATGCCAAAGAAGGCGAAGCAATGGTGGCGGCAGCGCGCAAGGCTAACCGCAAGCTGATGTGCGGTTTTAACAATCGCTTTTCGCCCTCTATCCAGGCCCTTAAACGGTTTGCCGATAAGGGTGCATTCGGCGAAATGTATTATGCTCGCTCTCAAGCCTTGCGGCGGCGGGGCATTCCAGGCTGGGGACTCTTCATCAATAAGGAGAAGAACGGTGGCGGCCCCCTCATTGACATTGGTGTGCATATCCTTGATGCTACCCTGCATGTCCTGGGTTTCCCCAAACCCATCTCAGTATCGGGGGCCACTTACGCCATGTTTGGCAAGCGCAAGGATGTCATTGGCCTGATGGGACAATGGGATTATAAGAACTTCACAGTGGAAGACTTCGCCGTTGCTTTAGTCCGCTTCGAGGGTGGCCTGACTTTAGTCTTAGAATCGAGTTTCGTGGCCGAATTAGATTCTGATAAGTTCAGCTTCCACATCTTTGGTGACAAGGGCGGCGCCCAACTGAATCCGCTGAAAATGTTTACTGAGCAGAACAAAACCCTCCTTGACATCACTCCTGTTCACCTGCCAGGCAACGTCAACACGCACGCTCTGGAAATTGAGTCGTTTGTGAATTCCATCATCAATGACACGCCTGTGTTCACCCCCGGTGAAGAAGCTTTACAAGTCACCCGTATTATTGACGCGATTTACGAGTCGGGCGACAAGGGCCGTGAAGTCAGGCTGTAAACAGAGAAATAACCACAAAGACACAAAGGGCACAAAGAGTTTGTAAGAAAACAGAATAAAGGAAACAGCACATCCGCAAGTTGCTATTGCACCGTTTTCTGTATCCTGTTTTCCATACTCTGCTCTTTGTGCCCTTTGTGTCTTTGTGGTTATTTCTCCCTGTAATAATCCGCGTTGATTTGCTCAAAGTGTTTCCACTCGGCAGGCAGTGCATCGGCCTCGAAGATGGCTCCCACGGGACAGGCGACCTCGCAAGCACCGCAGATGATGCACTCATTAGGGTTGATATAAAGTTGGGGATCACTTTCCTCGCCGTGAATGCAATCCATTGGGCATACCTCAACACATGCCTTGTCCTTAACTCCAACGCAAGGTTCGGCAATAACATAAACATCGCCAGCCATAATGAATGACCTCCTGATTTCAGGATAGCCACTGGTGGAGTCGAATACTAATACATATTGGCTATGTCTTGGTTAACTTAAAGTTATGGCCGTAGCGCGACTTCAAACGTCACCTCACCACAACAGAGCCATTGACTTATGAATATCAACCATCTGGCTATTTTCCATGCAGTGGCGGAGGAGGGGAGTGTGACGCGGGCGGCAGAGCGCCTGTGCATCAGCCAACCAGCCGTTTCCAAGCAACTGCGGGAGTTAGAGAAGACGCTGGGCATGGCGCTTTTTCATCGCCTGTCCAAAGGGGTGCAACTGACAGAAGCGGGGGAACTGTTGCTGGGCTATTCACGCCAGTTATTTGCTCTGGAGGCCGAAGCGGAACAGGCGTTGCGCGAATTGTGGGCACTGGAACGGGGGCGTTTAAGAGTGGGAGCTAGCACCACCATTGGCACTTACCTCTTACCAGAAATTTGCGCTCAATTTTCCCAACGGTATCCCGGTATTGAAATGCAGTTAGAGATCGCCAACAGCCGAACGGTTGAGCAGCTATTGCGCGACAACAAGATTGATTTAGCTCTGACCGAAGGCCCAGCCGAGGCCACTGATATTAAGCTGGAAGTCTGGCTGGAGGATGAGTTAGTGGTGATTGCGCCGCCTTATCACCCGTTAGTGCAGGAACCTGTCATCACGGTTGAACGCCTCTGTGCTGAGCCATTTATCTGGCGCGAAGTCGGTTCTGGCACACAGGCCATCATCGAGCAAGCTTTGCAAACTAAAGGTTTGCAAGTACAAGCGGCGATGTCGCTGGGCAGCACAGAAGCCATCAAACGAGCTGTGGCAGCAGGTATGGGCATCTCTATTGTCTCTTGCCTCACTATCGGAGCAGAGTTAGCCGCTGGCACGCTGATTGTGCTGCCAATTATAGATTTCTCTATCTACCGTCCGCTGCACCGTCTGCGCTTGACTGGTAAATATGAAGGACGCGCTGCCCGTGAGTTCGTAAAACTGCTCAAGCAGTCTATCACCAAAGACCTCAGCAGCTATTTATGAAGCTTGTCGTATCAAGCCAAGTGATATTAAGGGTCTGTAATGTTGATGACAATAGAACGGCTCTCGTCTGCGAACAGGACATCATCCCGTACGGCATCATCAAAATACATTGAACCCGGAAAGCGTCTTGTTGCGGAAGTAAATTCAAGCCAGTTCGGCTCGCAGCTATAAGTCATTTCAAAGGGGACTTGCCCCGCAGCCATTGCCATCGGTATAGTATGCCGATAGATAAACGATTCGCCGGGGGCTAATAATTGAAAATCAGCTTCCTCTGGGGCGCGGTAGCCGCCCTCACTCCCACTAAAACGTATTCCATTGACGCGATAAGAATATTGGCAAGTAGTAGCACCAGCGCAGACTCTTACCGGTTCAGGTGAATTATTCTTAAATTCCCAGGTTAAAGTGATCGGTTCGCCTGAGCGATATGTAGTGGCACCAGTCCCCATTGTGATGGTGACGCGCGGGTTCGTGGTCACTAAACTTTTAACCTGAGTTACAAGGCCAGGACTTGCAGGCCGCTTTGCGTCCGCCCCGGCCAGTACGATATTAACTCGATGATGTCGGTCATATTTAGCGAAGACAACTACTTCTTCACCAGTCTGGAATGGATTATCCCTTCCGGCGGGCAAGGAAAAACCTGAGTTTGCCCAAGTCCGTTCACCTTTAATGCGCCCATCGGGTTCTGTAGGGCGAGGCAACAGGTGGAACACCAGGCTACCTCGTGGGCCGGGAGTTAGCTGCCCCACACGGCCTACCATAATAACATCGGCCTTTTGCACCAGCGCAACTGTCACAGGTTCAACTGCCACAGTTGCGTTGGTGTTTGCTATCGTAGTCGGTTGTAGGGTATTGGTAGCAAGTGCCCCGTTTTGCTGAGAATGGGCCGTGTAGGGAGTCAACAGAGACAGTGGAATGAACAAAAGGCCAGAATACCAATGCTTAAGTACCATAGGTGTTTCCTCCCCACATAGTGACTATTGATTTAACGGCAATTGCATGGTCTGCCCGGTGTCAGCGGCGCGTTTGCCAGCTTCCAGGATTTCCTGGGCATCGCGGCTGACTTCGGCGGAGCAGAAGCCAGTGATGGGTTCGCCGGTTTCCAGGCAGTGTAGCAAATATTCTGGCCCGTTGCGGTGCGGTTCCTGGGGAGCTGGGGCATCAATGGTTTCAGTATCTTTGCCCGGATGCTGGATAATGACTTTACTGCCAGAAATAGCGATGCTGCCCAAGGTGCCATAGGCGATGGGGTTGTTGCTGGCATAGCCCACGGTCTGCGTCCAGCACGCTTCGGCCACGCCAAAGGCGTGCGGATACTTCATGAGGATAATAGCGTTGTCATCGGGCACGGGATAATCCTTCACAAAGACACCACGAAAGCCGGTGACCTGTGAGGGCAACCCTAAGAACCGGGCACACATATCAGCCGAATAGCAGCAATAATCCATAAGAGCGCCCGCGCCATTTTTCTCTTCATCATACAGCCAGCCCCAGAAGTGTGGATCGCAGCCGATTTCCTTGGGGCCATTATGCGCGCTGCGCTGCTTGAAATAGAAAAGGTTGCCAATCTCCCCTGCGAGAATGCGTCGCTCCATTTCCTGAATCGCCGGATTCCACGCGGTGGGCCAGTTGATCAGAAGAAGTGTCTTAGCTTCATTGGCGGCTTTAATCATGCGATTGGCTTGTGCTACCGTCGCACTCATCGGCTTTTCGCTGATAACATGAATGCCCTTGGCCGCGCACGCTTCCACAATGTCAGCGCATACATTATTCTCGGAGGCCGCCTGCACAATATCCAACTCTTCCTGCTCGATCATCTCCTGCCAGGAGTTATAAATATGCGGCACCTGATAGCGTTCTTTGATCTTATCGCGTAAGTCTTGATTGACATCACCGGCTGCTACTAATTCGACATTGGGCAACTTACTCCAGTGCGGAAGTTCGCCCCACACATGGTCATGCACCATCGCCGCTACGCCCACTCGATACTTCTTTGCCATTAGATTCTCCTGTTTGAAATAAGTCAGTGCCGTATGAAAAATTTAGAATTTAACCGCAGAGACGCGGAGAACACAGAGATTTTAAGATGAATAATAAAACTCGTAACCACAGGCCACTTACTATCCTCTATATTCAATTCTTTAGCCTCGTTTCTCTGTGTTCTCCGCGTCTCTGCGGTTAAATAAGTTAGCGTCAAGTATATTACTCTATAGCACCAAGTGTTGGAATTTCTAAGATTTTTAGAGGAGTCAAACAAATGTCTGATAAGACAAGCACCGTAACGCAACTTACGCAACAAGCTATTGGTGGGGATGGGCCGTTAGTTTCGCGCATTGCCCTCGGCTGTATGGGCATGACGGGCACCTGGAATCCGGCGGATGTGGGGCCGGAGAATATCAAGCGGGCCGTGACAGCGTTTGAGGCTGCGCTGGATGCTGGTATTACCCTCTATGACCACGCGGACATTTATGGCGGGGGAAGTTGTGAATCGGCTTTTAAAGATTGTTTGAAGGCGGTGCCGGGTGCGCGGGAGAAGATTTACATTGCCACCAAGTGTGGCATTCGCTCTGGCCATTACAACCTGACTTATAACTACATTCACGAAGCGTTAGACCGCTCGTTGGAGCGGATGGGAGTGGAATATGTTGACCTTTACCAGATGCACCGGCCTGACCCGCTCACCCATCCGGCAGAAACGGCGCGTGCCTTGAATGAAATCGTGCGGCAGGGCAAAGTGCGTTATATAGGCGTGAGTAATTATTACCCCGAACAAATCAGGGCACTGCAACGTTACCTTGATATGCCGATTCGGAGCAACCAGATTTCTATTAGCCTGCGGCGTTTACAACCTATCTATGAGGGCACGGAAGGTATGGGTGGCGATGGTAACCTCGATCTGTGCATGGCGATGAATATGACACCCTTGGCTTACAGTCCCCTGGGTGGAGGCTGGCTATCAGGTCGCCGCGAAGTGAAGGATGATGCTCTGTTGGAAGGTTTACTGAAAGAACTGAATGCTCAAGGGGAGAAGTATAATGCCTCTCCCGGACAAATGGCGGTGGCCTGGCTGCTGGCACATCCAGCGGGGATTATTCCACTGGTGGGAAGCAGTAACCCGGAGCATATTCGTGAGGCCGCGGGAGCCGATAAAATTAAGTTTGATCGAGAAGATTGGTATAAGCTGTGGGTCGCGGCGCGGGGGCAGAGAGTTCCGTAAACAAATAGGACGCTAACTGCGCACGCTAATTTCATGGGCTATTTGAACGCTATTAGACTTCTTGAATGAGTCAGGATTGGTGTCATTCCGAGCGGAGTGCAACGGAGCCGAGGAATCTTTGAGGAGCCGCTGCGTTAAGATTTCTCAACTACGCTTATACTTCGCTCCGGTCGAAATGACACTCCGCGAGACTTATCCATGAAGTCTATTTAAATAGTTAGCGTTATAGTTAGCGTTCAAATAGCACATGTAATTAGCGAACGCAGTTAGCGCCCTATTCCCAGCTATGGCTTACTAAACGTCTTGAATCAGAGCACCATACAGTTCCCGCTCTCGTTTCAGACGAATGGCTGCGGCCCGGCGCAGTGCTTCCTCTTCGCCATACTTGCGAATGGAAACCGAAGTGCGCTGTAAAACATTAGGCTGCGGGCACCAGGTCACTTCAAAGACGGGTGCGCCCTCTTTAAGAATCCGCTTCACTCCAACAATGCCCGTATTGTTGCGCGACGGCGTCACGATAAGCGTGCGGTCGGTGCGGGGCTTACCCAAATCGCGTTCTAATTTATTACGATAGGCGACGGCCTTTTTCAGGGCGCGGTCGCTGCCGCCATGCACTGAGTCGGTGAAGAACTTGGAATGCACCTCACCCTTAAAGCGCACGCGTACATACCAGCCATGACTGTTGCGTTTGTAACTATCTACCCGGCTCACGCCCCTGTAACCACTGGTTGGTAAGGTCTGGCTGCCGCCCTTAACTCTGGGGCGGATGACTCGCTTCGGTTTAGCCGTGGCTTGAGCCGCCACTTTACGCACCGTTTTAGCGGGTGCCTTGCTGGACACTCTGGCAGTTGTTTTGGCTGGTGCTTTAGCTGTCACTTTAGACGCTACCTTAGCTGGGGCCTTAGCTATAGCCTTAGTTGGAGCAGGCGCTTTAGCCGAGACTGGAGTCTTAACTGGCGTTGAAGCTTTAACAGGCGCTTTGCCTGATGTTTTACCTGTTACTTTCGCAGGTGCTTTAGCGACTTTCGCAGGTGCTTTGGTCGCTGCGCTCACTGTTGCTTTGGGGGCCGTTTTCGTCGCAGGCACAGTTGTTTTTGTGGGTACTTTGGTAGCCGTTTTAACTGGCGCATTGGCAGCCACTTTAGCCGGGGCCTTAGCGGTTGCCCGGCTCGCCGTTTTGGTTGACGTGTTAGCCGTTGATTTATTTGCGGCTAACCTGACCGGGGCTTTCGTTGTGGCTGCATCGCTGCGTTTGGTGGATTTCTGAGCTGTTACTGTGGGTCTGTTTTTAGTTGTCGTTTGAGACTGCGCTTTAGTTTTCTGCTTTTGCATTCACCTTTTACCTCTAGAAACATCATTATTCTCTTTAAGTATTCCACATTTAGAGGCAAATTTACTCAGTCCCCGTGCGATGGTCGCCTCCACTCTCTTTAATCCATACCGTTTTGATATTGACAAACTCGCGGATTCCATACGTGCCCAGTTCGCGGCCATAGCCAGAATGCTTGACACCACCGAAGGGTAGGCGCGGGTCGGAGGCCACCATGCTGTTAATAAAAACCATGCCCGCTTCGATGTCTTCGATAAAGCGATTGCGCTCTGCTTGGTCGTTTGTCCAGGCGCTACTGCCCAGGCCGAACGTTGTGTCGTTGGCGAGAGTGATTGCCTCTTCAATATCTTTTACCCGGAAAAGACTGGCAACCGGGCCAAAGATTTCTTCGTGGTAAGTGGGCGATGCGGTGGGAATATCAGCTAATGCCGTTGGTGCATAATAGTTGCCGGGACGATCAAGCTTCTTGCCACCCGTAAGCAGACGCGCTCCATCGCTAACCAGTTTTTGCACCTGCTCATCCAATCCTTTCAGAATATCCTCGGTGGCTAATGGGCCAATATGGGTGGCTTCATCTAAGGGATCACCCACTTTTAGCTCGGCCATGATTTCGACGAAACGCTGCTCGAATTCTTCCGCGATAGATTCATGCACAATAAAGCGTTTGGCCGCAATGCATGATTGGCCATTATTAATGACTCGCGCCTGCACTGCGGTTTTAACCGCAGCGTCCAGGTCGGCACTGGGCATGACGATGAAAGGATCGCTACCACCGAGTTCTAATACGGTTTTCTTAATCTGCTTGCCTGCCGCGCTTGCGGTCGAACTTCCCGCCGGTTCGCTGCCCGTTAGTGTGGCCGCTTTAATGCGTGGGTCGTCAATGATTTGAGGTATCTTATCAGAGCTAACAAGCAAAGTCTGGAAAGCTCCCGCGGGAAAGCCTGCTTGCTCGAAGATTTCCTCAATCGCCAAGGCGCACTGTGGCACGTTGGAAGCGTGCTTGAGCAGCCCCACATTACCTGCCATCAAAGCTGGCGCGGCAAAGCGAAAGACCTGCCAGAAGGGAAAATTCCACGGCATGATAGCCAGCACCGGGCCAATGGGTTGGTAGTGAATATAAGAGCAGTTAGCCTCGGTTGCCACGACTTCATCAGCCAGAAATTTCTCCGCGTTCTCCGCATAGTAGCGGCACCCCTTCGCACATTTAACAGCTTCCTCGATGGCCGCCTTCAAAGGCTTGCCCATCTCTGTTGTCATCAGGCGACCGAACTTTTCTTTATCTTTTTCTAAAATCTCGGCAGAGCGGAGCATCTTCTCGGCACGTTCGGCAAAGGGAGTGCGGCGGTAACTTCCAAATGTCTCTGTCGCTCGTTGCAGCTTTTCTTCAATTTGAGCATCACAAAGCGGCTCAAAAGTTTTTAGAGTTTCTCCCGTGGCGGGATTAATAGAAGCGATTGCCATTTTCTTTACCTTTTGAGGAACCACGAATGAACACTAATAAACACAAATATGGATGTAAAATTTATGTTTGGTTACTTGTTGATTACTTTCAGAATTATTCGTGTTTATTGGTGTTCATTCGTGGTTTCAATCATCATCTAATTCATTGTGAATACGCACAGCGGCGATGGCAGCCTGGCCGAAGGCGACACTGATTTGATTAATTTGACTGACTAAATCGCCTGCTGCGTAAATACCGGGGATACTGGTTTGTTGGTTAATATCCGTGATGATATAGCCATCATCATCTACATTCAGGCCCAGTGCTTGCACTGGCTCTAAGTGCAGATCGCATCCTAACGCACTGTACAAGACGGCTAAGGGGTGTTCGCTGCCATCTTCGAGGCAGATGCCACGGCCTTGATAATCAGATTCGGGATCGCCGCGCTCTTCAATAATCTTCACCACACGCGACTCATAGAAATCAATGCCCCGTTGCTGAAGAAGCTCTTTATAACGTCCAAGTGTCGTGGCATTGCGACCATGCAGGAAGACCGAAATGCGATTACTGAAGGTTTCTAAAAAGAGAGCATGGCGAGCTACGCCAGGGCCAAAGCCTAAAATGCCAAGATGCTTACCCGTATGCTCATAGCCGTCGCAGACGGGGCAATAACGCAGGAACCGACCAAGATGCGAGCCGATGTTGGGAATATCCGGCTCACGATCACGCACCCCCATTGCCAGGATAACAGTACGAGCGTGGAGAGGTGCGCCATCTTGGAGGTGGATCGTGAAGTCGCCGTTTTGTCCTTCGACTTTGGTGGCCACCGTATCAAGTATGGTACCGCCCATTTCTTCAGCCTGTTCCCGCAAGCGATGTAGAATGACTGAGCCTGCAACACCATCGGGATAACCCGGCAGGTTATAAGTGTGATCAATCAATAGCAAGCGGGGGCGAGGCCCGGCTCCTCCCAGCGCGACAGCACGGCGATGAAAACGAGCGAGGTAAGTGAGGGCAGTTAACCCTGCCGGGCCAGCGCCCACAATAACCGAATCCAGCAAATCATTTGAAGCAGTCATAGCCCTTCTTTACGTTCCTCATTTTAGCCCTTTTCCAAAAGGTTAAGGCGTTAGCACTTTTTATACCCAATTATTGCCTAAAGGAAGGTGCGCCTTATTCAGCTATTTTGCAATTTATAAAATGAGGTGGATGCTGTCTGTCCGTTAGGGAACATAGACTTTAGGGCGGGGTTATCTGACCGCGATTAAGAGCTTAACATGCTGCCATAAAGTTGCGCGTATTGACGGGCAGATGTGTTCCAGGAGAAATCGCAGGCGAAGCCATTCTGCATTAATTGCGGCCAGGCTTTGCCCTTATAACAAGTAACCGCACGCTGCACCACCTCAGTTAAAGCTGAGGCCGTATAAGGCTCAAAAACAAAGCCATTGCCGATGCCAGTCGTGGCGTCAAATTCATGCACGGTGTCAGCTAAACCGCCAGTGGCGCGTACTATTGGGATGGTGCCGTAAGCGAGGCTAATCATTTGCGCTAGGCCACAAGGCTCGTAGTGCGATGGCATGAGAAACAGGTCGCTGCCCGCGTAGATCTTATGGGCCAGGGCATTATCGAATGTATCCAGGCGACAGGCCACAGCACGCGGAAAACGCTGCTCTAACTCTTGAAAAAGCTGCATGAACTGCGGTTCGCCAGAGCCAAGCAGAACGAAGTAGCAACCCATCTGTACCAGGGATTCCAGCGCATCAGCCACTAAATCAAAACCCTTTTGCGCCGAGAGTCGAGATACCATACCGATGACGGGAACTTTCTTGCGCCCTGGAATAGCCAGACCCATCTGGCTGAGTAAATCGCGCTTGCACTGGGCTTTACCCTTGCTGTCTTCGGGGCCATAATTCTGGGCAAGGTGTGGGTCGTGGCGCGGATTCCACTCGGAGTAGTCAATACCATTCAAGATGCCATGCAGCACACCCGCCCGATTTTGGAGCAAGCCTTCCAATCCAGCGCCATACTCGGCGGTTTGAATCTCGTGGGCATAGCCAGGCGAGACGGCGGTGAGAGTATCGGCAAAGACCAGACCACCTTTCATTGGGTTAATCTTGCCGTAGAATTCAAGCTGATGGTAATTGAAAAGTGATGGGTCAAGCCCCAGGCGCGGCAGGTAGCTGCTGTGGCTCTCGCCTTGATAGGCCAGATTATGAATAGTGAAAACCGTTTTGGTAGCTGCCAGGGCGGGATATTGACGCCGCCGTGTGCTGAGATAGACGGGCAGGAGACCAGTGTGCCAGTCGTGGCAGTGGATAATATCGGGTTGCCACTCTAATAGCCCCGG
Source organism: Abditibacteriaceae bacterium (assembly GCA_019239895.1). Classification (GTDB taxonomy): domain Bacteria; phylum Armatimonadota; class Abditibacteriia; order Abditibacteriales; family Abditibacteriaceae; genus JAFAZH01. The sequence continues at coordinate 16,697 of JAFAZH010000032.1, forward strand.
TAACTCTAAGCAGGCCCGCACGAAAAAGCCAAAGCGTAGAATGTCGTCATCGTAACCATAAGGCTTGTCCTCGCCAAAATAATGCGGTGCATCTATGAAGTAAACAGGAACATCGGCCTGATTATTCGCTGGGGGTAGCTTATTGTCAGTAACTTGCTGAATGGCTGTCAGATGAACATCATCGTCAAAGGGAATATAAAGCTGTGCTATATCCTGAGTGCGAAACCGTGTGGCATCAATCGTTTTGTAATGGGGCAAGACTAAGCGCACGTCTATGTCCTGCGCGGCCAAGGCGTGGGGTAGGGAACCGGCGACATCGGCCAATCCCCCCGTTTTGATAAAGGGCACAGCTTCTGCCGTGACCATGAGAACTTTCAAGCGATCAGCCATATCTTAGAGGATAAATCAAGAGAGTGGCGATTGCTATAAACACGACCAGCGCCACTAAAGTAAGGCTTTAGTGGCGCTGGTATGACTTTAACGGCAGGAGGAAATTAATGGGCAGCAATCAGGCGGCGTGCCCCGGCATAATGGGCTTGATAGTGCGCGTCATCCAGAGTCGAAACAATGGTGCCTTTACCAGTGCCAGCGGCATGGATAAAGTGACGCTTACCTAAATAGATGCCAACGTGCGAAATGCCCGGCTTATAAGTATTGGCAAAGAAAACGAGGTCGCCGGGCTTGAGCAAAGGCTGGGCAATCGGCTTACCATAGGTGAACTGTTCAGCAGCCGAGTGGGGGAGAGCCTGATAACCTAAGTCGCGCATAACTCGAATAATAAAGCCAGAGCAATCGAAGCCGCGTGCCGATTCGCCGCCCCACACATAAGGGGTGCCCGCATAACGCTGCGCTACGCGCACGAAGGGGTGTAAGCCGGTGGCATCTGGCCCGGCTTCCAGCATAGCCTGGCGCAAGGTATCCGCGAAACGCGACAACTGGCGCTGACCTTCGCTGAGATGAGCATCGGCACTATCCAGGCGGCGCTGTTCTTGATCTAACATCGCCAACAGAGTGCGTGTGTCATGGTCGCTCTTACGACTATTTGCAGCCGGGGCTGGTTGAGCGACTGTTTTAGGTGTTGTCGGGCGAGTTGTAGTCGCAATCGGACGAGCCGTAACTGGCGTTGTGGCCACGAGAGTGCGTGGTTGGCTAATGGATGCGCCGAAGGAGAGGGGATAAGAGACAACCTGATGCAATTGCGTGGCCACTCGTGAATGAAAACTCTCGGTGCCGTGAATCGAAGTCATAACCAGTGAAATGCGCGATGTCATTGGCGACTCGGCCAATGAGTAGCGAGGTGTTACTGGCTGCAAGACTTTAGTGGCGACTGGTGCCCCTTGATTTAGTGCCGGGGCGAAAATGGCCGTTGAAGTGTTAGTCGGGATGTAGCCAGGAGCTGAACCCTTGGTGACCGCTGAAAGCCTGGGGGCATTGGTGGGAGCAGAATTGTTAGTTGCTCCCGTGGCCTGGGTGGGATCGGCATGGGTCGGTAACTGCGTGGCTCCTAAAGCGGTCAGGGTCACGACGGCCAAACGGCCTTTGTGGAGCGAGCGAAGTGCAAAGTTAAGTTTCACAATGAGTAGGTTGAATCAAGTAGATTAATAGCATTTAAATACGGCATCGTCTCACACGAAGACTGAACTTATCAGTTCAGGTTCCGTTTAGCCCCATTTGTTGCGTTATAACGTTTGCAATCTCCTCTAAGAAACGGAGAGGCGGACTGTCGCGCTGGGGCCATGCGCCAATTCAAAAGCGTGCAGTGCGGCTGGCTCTAAGGCAATACGCTCGCCAGAGGCCAGGCCATCGGTAATTTCAACCTCTTGATGGACGCCATCGCTGGTGCCTAAAGTCACAGGCCGCCATTCCACCCGGTGCGCCCCCACTGCTGGTGTCGCCGGTGTTGCTACTGGTGTCCCGGCTGGAAGCGGTGGCTGTCCCGGCGACTGCGTTGTTGGTTGCCCGGCAAGTTGAGGTGGCGCAGGTAATGCTGCTAATTGTTGGGGCGTGGCTGGTTGAGGCGGCGTGGGCGGAGCAGCCACCGGTTTTAGCACGGCGACTAATCCAGTGCCCCCGGCTACTGGAATCACAGCGGCAGCGGGCACTGTGACGACCTCATGATTACCGGGCCGCTTCAAGGAGCACATGACGGTCATCCCAGCATAGAAAAGGCGATGTGACCGGCCTGTGGCACTGGGCACGCGCGGATTGTAGATATTGACGCGCAACACTGCCGGACGCCCCGGCTGGGTTGGCGGCAAGATCGAAATCAAGCGCACCATGATGGGCGTGCCTTCGACGGCTGGTGTAGAAACGCCAGATGCCGTCGCAGTTACCTGTTTTGCCCCCGCTACTGCACCGGCTGCGATTTTTGTGGCGGCACCGCCTGGCAATAGTGGATTAGCCTTAACTAGTTTGGTTGCTGGAGCCGTTAGCCTTTTAGCGGGGTGCTGGGTTGTTAGCGGTGAAGCTGAGCGGCGATGATGCTTCGTCCTGGTCCTTGGCGCTTCATCCTGCTGGTCTTCATCCTGCGGCTCCAGGGCTGTTTGTTGAGCCGATGCTGGCTTGACAAAAGCGTGCAGCAGCATTCCTTTTTTCAGGCTCTTCCAGGCATCCGAATAATCTTCAAAACGCGCTTCTAAAAGATCGGTGCGGCCAATAGTGACTATCGCTTCGCCAGGCTCGACATCACGGGCAATCTCGGCGACGGAAAGCACAACTCCCGAAGCCGGGGCGCGCACAGAGGATAGGTTTTGCTTAATGTTGTTCTCGACGACGGTTTGCTGCGCTACTTCTAACTCTTTGCTGGTGCTATCCAGACGCGCCGTGGTGGAATGCACTTTATTGTCGTAGTCGTCAATTTCGCTCTTGATGTGATTGGCATTTTGAACCGCCGCTTCGCTTTCCGCCTGGGCATCACGCACGAATTGGGCGACGGCAGCCGCATCGCTTTTGCCACCACTGGAAGAGTCATGGCCCGACTTATTATCGTCTGGAGCGTCATTCGCAGCCGCGGGAGCTTCGGTGGCGGTAGGAGCTTCACGAGTAGGCTCCGCTTTAGCCAGCAATTTCATCTTTTGGCTGGCCAGGGCTACGCGAGAAGAGAAGTGCTTGGCCTCGTCCTGTAGTTTCTCGGCCAGGGTCTGCTGCTTTTCCGCTTCCTGGTGAGCATCAGCGGCTTTGGCGGCGGCTTCCGAGAGAGCCGCTTTCGCATTGGAAACGGCAGCCCGCGCTGTAGCCACATCCGAGCCTTTAGCCTCACCGGATTCAAAAGAATCTTGCACTTTATCGGAAGCGGCGGTGGCCTGGTCGAGTTGAGATTGCTTTAAACGGACTTTCTGGTCGCCAGCTTCGGCAGCCACACGGGCCGCATTTGCTTTAGAAGTCGCTTGAGCGGCGGCGCGTTGCGCTTTATCGGCATCGTGTTGGGCATCGCGCAGCGCCAAACGTTGCGCAGCAAGCTTAGGATCGTCTACGGCATTGTGCGTAGCTTCATGAGTCGCCTTATGCTGACGCGCCGAAGGGCGGGTGGCAGTGTTGCCTTCTGAGCTTTTAGGCTTATGAGAAGCATCTGCTGGCAAATGCACTTCTCCGCCATTTTGCAGGGTTAGCACCATCTGCCGGGCTTGGGCCAGACGGCGACGGGCAGCAGCGACACGCAATTGCGCTTCATAGAGCCGTGCCTTGGCGCGTTCCATCTTTTTATTGAGGTCTTCTTGCTGATGCACAGCGGCGACCTGGGCGGCTTCTGCCGAGTTCTGCACCTTTTCAACCGGAGACGCACGACGCGAGGTCGGGCCAGTCGAAAGTTCCAGGACGCGGTCATTGACATCCACGAATTGACCGGGCCGGACTAAAACACGAGCAATTTGCCCACTGAGGGGAGCCTGACCCGTGACTTGAGAAGTCGGCTGCAACTCGGCTTTCAGCAAGCCGTAGCCGCTCCCTGTCTTGGCCTTAACAATCATGGTTTGCGAAGACGGCAGAACACCAGTCTCCACCGTTTCCTGCACCGCACGGGCATCGGCGATGGGAGCCGTTTCTATGGCCGGGGGAGGTGGTGGTGTGCTATGAATCGTGGCTGCCAGTGCTAAAAAGAGCAACGCAGGCACGCTGGGCCACAACCAACTCCAACGGTCACTCAGTTGAACATTGGCTGCATGACGCGGTGGGGGAGTAATATTGACCGGGGTGGCTGGTGGGGGCGTTAAGCCAGCTTGAGCTACAGCATCTAAAGGCACAATGTCATGAGCCATACTATCAGGTGAGACCCCATCCGCAGGGGATGTGGCCGCAGCAGTGGAATGGGGTGCGATGGAGCGGAGGGATTCCTTAGACATAGAGGTTTCGCCTCTTTTGATACCAAATAGTGCTTTGTAAACGCCGCCACACGGCGAGATGAGATCTGTGAAAATGAGTCGTGAAATTTAGGTCTTGCGAATACATAATTTTAATCGAAAAAGGCTCTACTGTCAAACCAATTGGTCTACACGCTACAAGTTTGCCAGTGAGGAAAAATGCTCATATCTCGCTTTGCGTCGAAACGTCTAGGCCGTGCCAAAGACGTGCCATCACGCGGCAAGTTCAAACATTTGACAAGTGAGCTTGATGCCAGGTTGCGAAAGGCTGACTGGCTGGTGTAATGAGCCGTCACCGCACAGAGACTATTGTTTAAGCCATCGGGGGCAACAGGGCTTCAATGTCGGCGCGATTACAAAACGCTGAGAGGATTTGGGTAGCGTTGGCGGCACCAGCGGCCAGCCCCCAACGGGTGGCTTCCGTGATGTTCCCGGTCGCTAAGAACTGAGCGGCAAAGGCTCCAACCATCGCGTCACCACTACCGACCGGCGAAACTTCGCGCACCAGGGGGGCAGGGAAAAAGCGGATGCCCTCAGCCGTGCCTAAATAAGCGCCTCGTTCGCCACAACTGAGGAGGACGACTTCCACGCCGAAATCCAGCATCTCTTGCACGGCTGTACGCTCAGCCACCTCGCCAGTGAGGGGGTGGTGCAACAACTGCGCGGCTTCATCCAGGTTCGGCTTGATGCACCACGGAGGATGTTGGCTGCGCACGACCATTTCAAAGGCGCGGCCCTTGCCATCCACAATAACCCGCTTGCCATTTTGCCGGGCAAGCTCTGTTAAGGAAGTTAAATGGGCATCGAATCCATCTGAAGCACCCTCGGCGGATGGTGGATAAGAACCACAGATGGCTACCAGAGACGCTTGAGGCAGTAAGGCTTCAAACTTTTCCAGCAGGCGTGTGCCATCAATCATGTCAAGGGGTGTGCCTGCTTCAACGATCTCTGTTTTGGTGCCAGTGCCGTTGAGGATATTGGTGCAAACTCGTGTATCCGCTGCCACCGCTACCATGTCATGTGGCACGCCCTCGCGCTTGAGTTGGGCCGCGAACCAATCCATCTGACGCTGGCCCACCCAACCTGTAGCTAACACGGCACAGCCCAGTTGCGCTGCCACCCGTGCCGCATTGATGCCCTTGCCCCCCGCGTTAACATGAAGATTCTGCGGTGGCACCCGATGCACTTTGCCGGGTGCAAAATCTTCAATCATAACCGTGCGCTCAATGCACACGTTGGGGGTAACGGTCAATAGCATAGGAGGCCAGGCTCCCTTTAAGCCAGAGTCTCCCAGCGATTTAGCGGCACGGCTCCGGCTACGGGTCTCCCGGCGAAGCCATCGCGGAGGGCTTGCAAGGCGGTATCGCCAATGCGGAAGTAGCCCGCCGCGCCACAGCCTGCGATATGTGGAGTAAGAATCACGTTAGGCAAATTCCAGAACTCGGAATCAGGCGGCAACGGCTCAGGGGTGGTAACATCAAGCGCCGCGATAATGCGCCCGGTGCGGCACTCCGCCAGTAAAGCGTCGTGATCTAACACTGCGCCGCGTGAATTATTCACAAAAATAGCGCCATCCCGTAACTTCTTCAGTTGTGCTGCCCCAATCATCTTTTCCGTTGCAGGCAGGGCTGGGGCGTGCAGGCTGACAATATCACTGGCGCTAAAAATCTCGTCTAACGAGACCAATTCCGCTCCCAAGCCACGCGCCGCTTCAGGCGACAGGAATGGATCGTAAATGAGAATGCGACAATCAAAGGGTTGCAGCACGCGCAGCACATGCCGGGCCACTTTGGAAGCCGAAACTAAACCGACAGTCGCACCCGTCAAGAATTGGCCGTTGACGGGGACATTTGAACCTTTACGATTTTGATTCTTAAAGGCTGCAATATGTTCTGTCCAGCGCCGGGCCGCCATAATCATGGTGCCAATCGTGGCTTCGGCGACATTAACCGCCAGCCCATCGTTCCCGGAGAAGACAGTGATCCCGCGCGGTAGCAGCACATCACGCACCACCTCTGCACTAAATAGAAATTTTACGCTGCCCGCCGTGTGCGCAATGATTTTAAGTTTGGGCGCGGCGTCAAGAATTTCACGGGTAAATGGCTTGGCTCCCCATCCAGTGAAAATGGCATCGCAATCGTCCAGTTGAGTCTTTACTTCATCAAGTGTCAAGTGGTGTCCAGTAGAGTTTTCGACGACCTCGAACTCTTGATTTAAGGCTTGCCATTGAGCATCCCGAAACATGAGCTTGATGTGTGCTGGCGACGGCAGAGAAAGAACTTTTGGCATAGAGATAGGAATGATTTAATTTCTATTTGCAGCGGATAGGCTTTTGGATGATGTGGCAATATTTAAGCAGAACTGTAGCAAAAGAGTTTGTCATTCTGAGCGCAGCGAAGAATCTACTGATGGTCTCCTAAGAATTTGATTTCCACCCTCACATCTATAAGGTTTATGGAGCTGTTACCAGATTCTTCGCTGCGCTCAGAATGACAAACTCCTACTCTCTAATAGAACATATAAATTGTTTCTGGTCACAAGTTCTGTCTTATAATCGAGTTAGGTTCCCCGCAAACCCTGCGCGAATTGGGTTAATTCCTTCAAACGTTTTTTGGTGCGAGCTTCCATATAAACACGCACCAACGGTTCGGTGCCAGAAGGCCGCATTAAGAGCCAGGATTGATCTTTGAGGTTTAATTTGATGCCATCTAACCTCACGACTTGAGCGACGGGGGAACCGGCAACTTCTTTCGGCGGAGCCTGTTCCATGTTATGCATCAAGGCATCCTTGGCGGCTGGGTCAAGGTGCAAATCAATGCGCGATGAATAGTAGGCACCATACTTTTTCATGATGTCTTGAAAGACTTCGCTAAGCGGCTTGCGATGGACAGCCCACACTTCCGCCGCCAGGAGGTCGGCCAGCACACCGTCTTTATTAGGCTCGTGCCCGGCCATGCTTAGCCCACCAGACTCTTCTCCCCCTAAAATGGCACCTTTTTCTTCAATGGCTTCGGCAATCCACTTAAAGCCCACCGGCGTTTCAATGACACCTTGCCCGTGCCGTTCCGCAATGGCATTAAGCAAATGAGTCGTCGCCACTGTGCGGGCAATAGGCCCTTGAATGCCACGATGCTCCAGCATGTGAACATAGACCAAAGGCAAGACCTGGTTTGGCGACAGATATTCTCCCGTACTGTCCACGATGCCGAAACGATCCGCGTCCGGGTCATTGGCTAAACCTAAGTCGGCTTTGCCTTTGGTCACAGCAGCCTGTAGGGTCTTGTGGCATTCGGGATTAGCCGGGTCGGGCAGGATGCCGCCAAACATCGGGTCAGGTTCGTCGCGGATGGTTGTGACCCTCCACCCACAGCCTCGCAGAAATTCGTCTAAATAGCCCCGGCCCGTGCCATGCACGAAATCGCAGACTGCTTTGCCCCTGGCTTTTTTAAGAAGACCCACATCAATGACGCGCTCCAGTTCCCTGGCAAAATCAGGATGTGGATCGAACTCTGTCACTGTGGCGGGTGTGCCAGTCGCCGTTTTCTTGCCCAGAAAAGACTCAACGCTTTTCGTGGTATCCGTATCGGCGGAACTGCCATTGGGCATAAAGAACTTGAAGCCGTTATAACGTGGCGGATTATGCGATGCGGTAATCATCACGCCGCTGGCCATGCCCCGGCTGCGCACGGCCCAACAGATAGCCGGGGTGGGGCAGTCTCGTTGCGCCAGATGCACCGGGATACCCGCTGCCGCAATGGTTTCTGCGGCGGCGCGAGCGAATTCCCTGGACAAGAACCGCGTATCATAGCCAATAGCGACGCCCTGAGGAATCTTTTGTTTTTCCTGCTTTTTGAGATGAGCCGCGAGAGCGGCGGCCACAATCCGCACATTCTCGAAGGTGTAGGTGTCGGCAATCACGGAGCGCCAGCCATCGGTGCCGAATTTAATCGGTGACGTTTTCATGCAGTCTCCTCGGAGCAGGGGTTAAGCGACGGGTATTCTATCACAGTAAGTAGCACCTCGCCCGTGGTGTGGTTAACGGCGTTGATAGACGCGCACTTCAGGATTAGTATAAAGAAAATCGTGGGGCACAAAAGCCCGACCCGGCAACGCTAAAGGCGGCACATTCTTAAAACTTGCCTTTAAGTCATAACTCTGTGCTAACTGCTGCATAAAAGCCTCATATTGCGGATCATGGAGGCGGGCTTCTTCACGCCATTCTTCTTCACTCATCACAAACCACTCAGGTTTATTCTGCTCTAACGTTGCGGAAGAGAAGCCGGTAATCATGAAGTGGTAGTGCTGAGGGGAAAGACTTGATAGCTGTGAAAGTTCAGCATCTGACACATCAGCGCGGCGAGAAGCATTTTGCGGTGTTAGTGGCGGTGTCCAGAACCAGGGCGGCGTTAGCAATCCAACCGTTGTTGAACCTGATGTGTGGGTTGCCAGGAACTGTGCCGCCTGGTCGCGGGGGTCGGGTGTAATGAAAGGGAATAGTACATTAGACGTGCCAAGCGCAGCTATGAGAAGTAGGCAACTGGTGATGAGCATGGATAGGCGCGACGGCTGGGTTGCGCCTTGACTGTCCTTGGCAATTAAGATCATTAGCTTCGCTATACCCATTGCTCCAAACAAAGAGAGTGTAGGGACTAAAGGCAACGTATAGCGCATAAAACGCACCTGGGAAAAGCCCAGTGAAAAGAAGTAAAGAGCCGTCCACGCTAATAATAGGACAATGGGCGCAGAGATGCGGGTTTTGCTATCTGATGCAGGAGCTAACTGGTGAGGGGTTGGCACAAATAGGGTTATAACACCGGCTAAAGCTATAAGCAGCAATGGCCAGGTCATCACGAAGGGCAAATTGAAAGTGAGATGATACCACCAGCCATTACCTGTAGCTTGAAAGACGTTGCCGCTTCCTAAACGGGGATGCACCAGGATTTCAAAGGCAACCCCATTGGTCTGTCCATCGCCCCAGAACTCCTTAGGACTCAATAAGCTATAAGGGCAGCCTACGAAAAATCCCAGTGCCGCTAAGCCCATGAGGGGAGCCAGTATCTTCCAGAAGTTGTGCTTTTGGCCGAGATAGAGCGCCAAAAGCGGCGCAATGACAACTAAGCCAGCATTATATTTAGTCGCTGCCGCTAATCCCGCAGCAAACGCCGCTAAGAGTAGCTGTTTCGTTCTCCAATGGTTGGCAGATGTTGCAGTGGCTGCAACATCATCCGCATCTTGCTCGTTCAAGAGCAGGGCATGAATAGCCGACCATAAAGATAAGGTGATGAAGAAAGTCGCAGGCACATCCACGGTGGCAAAATGGGAATGCTGAACGTGACCCGGCAAAAATGCCAACATTAAAGCGGCGATTAACCCGATGCGATGACCCTTAAGGTCACGTCCGATCAAATACACTAGGGAAACCGTTGCAGCACCAAAGAGGGCAGTAATAACGCGTCCAATCAGCAATACATCGGCCATCCAAGTCCATATTAAGGCGGGGTTAGAAGCAGCCGGATGAGTGAGACCTAAGCCGCTGCCAAGGATGTAGCCGAGGTGAACAAGGTAGATGTAAAGCGTTGGATAGTTAAAAAAGTGAGGGTTGAATTGGCCTTGAAAAAGATTAAGGTTGCTGACCGCTTCTAAAATTTGTCGCTCGTCGGGGTGGTAGGAATACCAATGGCTCTGTGATGGCAGCCCCCAGTGTAATCCAATGAAGCGAGGTAGAGCGCTGAGGAGGAAGAGAAGAAAGGGTGTAGGGTTTGGGGTTCGGGGTTTAGGGTTTGAAGATACAGGCACAGAATTCTCAGCTATTCAATAACTCAGGAGAAGGAGAGCGAACCCAGAGCGTGAGCGACGGGCTAACATAATAGTTGCATGGGCTACTGCCCTAGCCCATGCAACTATTATGTTAGCCCGTCGCTCACGCTCTGGGTTCGTTGCTTTCTGCACTCTGGCACTTCCACCCAAAACCCCACCCCCTATACCCCAAGTTTATCGCATGACCAGCAGTGCATTGGATACGCTACGCTCCATACCATCGGAGGGATGGTTGACGACCTGATCGCGCACCGCCATCGCGGTAGAGCCGCCGCCATCAAGATTTACCGCGTTAACGGCCCCTAAATGCTGCATGGTATAAGCCAGTTCGGTAAGCGTTAAGCCAACGGAATAGAAATTCTGCCGCCCATCCACCACCAGAATAATATAGCGTCCATCTTTATCTATGCCAAAGGCCGTGCGGGGGCCACGCCCGACCCGCACGTCGGCTTTAAAGGCTTCGCGCAAGTCAGTGACCTCGACGCGGCCATTATTCAGCAAGCGTGGGCCGCAGCCTACTGCCGAATTGTAACCGTCCCAACCCAGAGCCTGAATGTCGAGCGTCGCTGGTGTGCCTCGTTGCACCGCGTTGAGATACGGGAGTGCGCCCCCACTGGCGACAAGAGTGAACCCTGAAGCGTGGATGTTAGCCACGCCACCACCCGGTTTAGCGACGACTTTACCAGCTTTGACTTCCACTGCTATCTCACCAGGTCGCAGGGTGTAGCGATTCCCAAAGCGACCCGTCAAAGCGGTGACGACGCCGGGCTTGGGCCAGCCGTTCAGGTCGCGGATAGGAAGTTGCACCCCCGCGCCGAAACGAACGTAGGCTTTGGCCTGCATATTACCAATTTTCGCACTCCCATCAGGCCGAAAAGCAATGGCGGTGCGGCCTTTCCAGGGCAGGCGTAGCCACTCGCCATTAATCAGCAAGGCACCTACGGCAGCACCGTCGTAAGCGAAAAAACCTCCATTAACGGCTACCAGAGCACGATGCCGGTGTGCAATGCGCGAGGGGCGATTGCGCTGTAACACCGAATAACCGCCAGGTGCCACGCGCACGCGCCAGCCTTCTTCCGGGTCAATGCGCACCACAAACATCTGCACCGGGCCTTGCTGCGTGCCCTTGCGAATTTTGGTGAGAGATAAGCCGCCGCCCAGAGAGTTGGTATTCTTTTCCTCAAATAGCCGTTGTGCGTCCACCACCAAACGCGGCGGATTGCCGAGGGTAAACCAGTGAATAGGCGCGGCATAGTTCATACGAACGGTAAAATCCGCCTGCCAGTTGCCACTGCGCGTGACAGTGCGCGGCACGAGGTAATCTTTAATTGGTTGCACCGTGGGCACATTGGCTTTGCGCAACGCGGCAAGGTGGAACTGCACATCCAACCCTTTTTGCGAAGCTACGATACGGGTGGGATTGCTTAAATTCAGCACCACCCTCAATTTATTCGCATCTAGGGAATGATGGGTGCCTTCAATATAAGCTGCTGGGTACTGTAGTAAAAACACCGTTTTATTAAAGCCCAGAGCTTGCCGGTGCGGGTTGGCTGTTCCGGTCGTGGCAGGGGAAAGATTGACATTAGCCGGTTCCATGATACGCCACTTGACCCCAAACAAATCCGCCACTGGTTCCCACGGCACCAGGAGGGTATCACCCATAAATTGGGGCTGTACGGGAAGCGTGACCTGCTTGCCGTCGAAACGCGCCCCAAACTGATCCGGGTACAGGTCAATGGTATGTTGAAAGTAAACCAGACGCCAAAAATCGCCCACTGACCCGGCGGAAACACCCAATCCATTCATCAAGAATGTAATGGGCACCAGGACGTGCCCCTGTAACATCTGTGCGGGCGGTTCTGACGCCACATAAGCCTGGGCCGTTGGGGGTGGCGCGGGAGTGGGCGTTGGCAGCGCGACAGGCGGGGGAGCAAGGTAAGGTGCCTTATCCTGCGCCTGTGCGGTGCCGCATAAGCCAAGGATGCTCAGCAGCCAGAGTGCCATGCTCAGCATGATTGTCCGTGTCATTATAGATGAAGTCAGCTTGCCCATCGAAAAATTTCCACCAAATCCGTACTATTATATATGAGATGCCCTACTTAGACGCCAAGGGATTTCAGGAGTTTAATTGCTGTTTATAGTGAGTGAATGCAACGCGCCTGCCAAAATAAGGCTAACAGCCAAAATAATGGGTGCGTTGCAATACGAGGTAAGCTGCTAACTTAACTGGGCTACTAACAATTCGAGGAGCATTTCCGGCGAGCCACCATCCCCCTCAATTCCTTTCATGGCGAGGTCAGCGGCCAGGGCTGCGCGCATGGCGGTTTCCAATTGTGGCACCGAAAAGTTACGCGCCTGCTGCGCCAGGCGACGCCCCAGCCACGGTTGCGACTGCATCAGGTTAGCCAGGTTTTCGCGCCCATCTTGTGGCAGTTGTTGGGCCAGTTGCGGTGGTATACGGTGGGACAAACTGTTGTCGAGCGATAACCGAGCATCCAGAAAAGTGCGGGCTTGTAACAGTTGGCGGAAATGGCGCACTAACATCACCAGAATGAGTTCTGGTGCCTCGCCGCCTTCGGTTAGCTCGCGCAACAAGCCAAGGGCACGCGGCATTTTTCGCTCGCCTAGGGCATCGGTCAGGTCGAAGATGGTCTCTTGCGCGGCCCGCTTAGTCATCTCATCAATAATAGCCGAGGTAACAATCTCACCAATTCCGGCACGTAAGGCGCATTTCTCCAGTTCATTCAGCAGATGCGCAATGTCGTAACCACTGCGCCCCACCAGATGCTCGGCAGCACCATCCGCTAAGGGAATATTGCGTCGGGCCGCTTCTTGATTAACCACGGCAATCGCCCGCTCGGCGTTCTTTGGCCCAACCGTGCAGTCAATAATAAGACCATGTTTTTCAATGACTTTATCTACTGTGGCGTGGACGCAACGCACTGTGCCTGCCCGTGCTCCCGGCTCTGGCGTTTCAGGCGTGCGCGCTAAGATGAGAACTGTGGTCTCTGGCAAGTTCTCCAGGCCGTCCGCCAGATGCTTCACGGGTGACTGCTTGCCTTTCTCCTTAGCCGCGCCTTCTTTTTCCTCGCCGCTACGATGCAGCCCTTCCAGGCGTTCGGCCCGCTGGACTAAAACCCCGCGAAAATCCGAGAGAAACGGCAGGTTGCCTGCCCGTGCGAGGACATCGGTAACAGTTGTCGTCTCGCCATCAAGCGTATCGAGGTTAAAGTCCCGCGCATCGGCGGAGAGCGTCCACTCTAACAATGCATTGATAATTAATTTCTGTAAGTAAGCATCGCCCAGGACGCCATAAACGCGATGCGGCCCACTCTTGGGCACCGCTTTAGCCCGTGTGAAAGCTGAATACGCTAGCATAATAAAAGATCAGTTATGGATTCGCACTTATAACTTACCTCAATCGAGTGCATTATGGGGAGCGTCTGCAATGATAAGGGTAACTTAACTTGCTACGCACCACCCATGAATAAATCACGGGCTGCAAAACGAAGTAGCCCTACGGCGACTGGGGTAGTCCGCGCAGGCGGACTTGGACTTGCAGCCCCCGTTTCAATCACTGGACTAAGCTAACAAGTTGAGTTAAGGGTGCAATCAGAGATGGCCCGGCTCAAGACTTGAGATTTTCGCGCAGGCGGCGCAGGCAACTTTGAAGCTGTGACTCATCTACCTGTAAGGTAAGTGGTGAATAAGTAGCCGTTATAAATAAATAGGTCAATGCTGCGAAATCTTGCTTGGCTGCGGGAGGCAGCGCGGTGCGATCAACGACCGCTTCATATTCCTGTGGGGTATAATGCGGCGCATGGGGAACCTGACGGGAGAGTTGGCGCACCGCATCGGCATAGGCTCCAATCACCCGCGCCCGCTCGACATCTACCATTCCAGCCGTAGTACGCCCTCGTTCGCGGCGGAGATCAAGCACCGACCAGACGCCACCAATGAGCAGCAAAAGGAGGCCCAGGCCCGGTAGCACCAAAGTCTGCCAGTGGGAAAGCAGGTCGCGCCAGTGAAATAACTCTGAAAGCCGCATCTGTAAAGTAATTTGTGAGACGCGTGTGCCCTCGGTAGGGTCATAGTCGAGCCAACCGGCGGCGGGCACATAATATTCCACCCAGGCGTGCGCGTCGCGTTCGCGGAGGGAAAAGCTGGTGCCATCTGCGGTGATGGTTTGCTCTTCACGGCTCGGTTCCAGATAGCCAGTCGCCACGCGTGCCGGAACGTCCATCGCCCGCAAGAGCAAGGCCATTGAGGAGGCGAACATATCGCAGGCCCCCTCGTGCGTTTCGGTCAGGAAGAATAGCACTGCATCGCGGTTGGATGGGACGACAGGCGTCACCAGAGAGTAGGTGCAAGTGCGATGTAGATAATCGTTGATGGCCAGCACTTTCTGATAAGGCGTCTGCAAAGGTCGGCCCGTTGTCGCGGCGGCTTGCTGGATTTGCTGGGCCAGTGCCATGATCCGTGTCCGGGTGCCATCTGGCTCATCTCGGATTTGCAGTGTTTTTAAAGTGCTGGGGGCATTGCGCCAGATAGTCAGATCAACTGGCGAAAGTCCCGGTGCTGTGGCCAGGGCTGCTTGTCGGGCCTGGGTTGCAGTCGAAATCACGCTATAAGGATGAAGGTTCCGATCAATAATCGGGCTGGTCACGGTTCCGGTGGGATTTAACAAGACTTCATCCCACGCGCCACGGACAGCGGTAATATCGCCAGAGGCGAAAAGGGCGCGTGATATGGGATTCACCAATTGTATATCGGCTGTGATGGAATGGCGCTCCCCCACTGCCGGGTCAATGGATGGTAGCTTGCGACCTAAGTCCGTAAAATCGTCTTCCTTGAGCGGTATCTTGCTGGCACTCACTTCATCTTGTGCCGCGACCCAACTGGAATTGCGATAATACTCATAGATGCGCCCACGCCACAGCCCGGTAGATTCCCCACTGCGCACATTCACTCTGAGTACTTCTTGATCTGAAAGAGCGTAAGTGCCGCCATGCAATTCGAGAATGGGGGAGGAGCCGCGCCAATCCAGCACGCGCTGAATGGCCTTACGTCCTCCGGCTCCTGGCCCATAATGAGATGAAAAAACACCCGGCAGGATGGCTTTGAAGGGATAGTAGACGAGGACACCGCCCACAATAAAGCAGGCGAACCAGGCACTACAGGCTAACAAATATTGAAGGGCTATGCCGCCGATATCGGCTCTGGCGGATTCCATCTCAAAAGACGAGAGCGAAGCTCCGCCAACCAGAGAAGGAGCCTGGGCTAACAGCCTATGAGCCGCTTCTTCCTGGGCGTTGCGCTTGAGCATGTATTCATACACCACCAGATACAGCGCAGCCGCAATGTAAACCAGAAAGGCCAGCGTGATGACATTATCAACTGAAGCGTTGTTGAGTACGCCAAAGAGGGACAGAGTCGAGACCAGCGGCACCGCGAGAGGCACCGTGTCTCCACCATAACGTGACCCTGCTAACAAGATGAGGGCGATCATCGTCCAGCCAACTAAAATCGCTACGATTTGCTGATTGTCGGCCCCCTGAGCTTGAGGCATCAGAGCTTCGTGCTGGGTGACAATGAGAATTGGCAGTAGCAGACCAACTAACAGCCATTTTGTCCCACTGCTGGCTTGAGTGACAATCGGGTTACCGCAATGTGCCCCATAAGAGACTAAGAGGCTGATGGCTAACGCCGCGTAAATGGTAATTGTGAAACTGCTATCGTCAACATAATGAGCTAAACCATAGCACCCGGCCCCGGTTGCCAGTGCCAGCGCCAGATAAGCAGGCAGCACCAGTAAGGCGTCCTGCGCCGCCGTTGGAGACGCCATTGGCCCCGTGCCATAAACCGGTTCTGTGGTAAGCGTATCTTGTTGCATAGAAGTCAGTAAGCCACAACCAAAAAGCTCATGAAAAGATTACGATAAGTGGATGTACTCACCTGACGTTACTGTCTTAAAGTGGTGCCCTCTGCGTGCGCAACAAGTGCTGGCGCATAATATTTGAAGTCCAAATATTTTATAACAACTGGTCAAGCACTGTGGCTACCGGATCATTCCGTTGCACCAACCGCACCCTATCTCGTGCCTGAATCGTAAATTTAGGAGATGATAATAAGGCTGGTTCTGTTGATTCTGTAGCCTTGGCGGTTGCCGCAGGCGCATTAAAATTAGCCGCATCTAAAGCCAGGGCATGACTGGACATGCCGCCTGGCGTTGTCCCAGAAAGAACTTTGAGGGCACTATCAATATCGGCCAGGGTAGAGGCAATGAGCAGGGTACTCCGACCCGCAGGGATGTGGGGCAGCGCACTTTGCGCTAAATGGGTGAGAGTGGCTGTCTCATCATGCACAGGTTTAATCTCGGCCAGGGCGCGCAATGTATCACCTAAATTTTTAATATTACGGGCATCATAACGCCGCACCTGAGCAGGATTATGACTTGTCTTTTCCGTGGTTAGCCTGGGCAACAAGTGGGACAAGATATTGCTCTCATGTGGATCATCTCCACCATCTGGCTGCTCCCAATAAAATAGCTGAAATTGATAGCCATTTTCCAGGAGGTAGGCTGCGATGGAAGCCGTTAGGGTGATAGCGGTCTCTAAAGTAGTATCTTCTGCTGTCCCGGCGATAGCGGCAGCTTGGGTGTCTAACAGCACAGTCACATCAGCCGCTGTATCTTCTTCCCATTCCACTAAATGCAGGCGGCCCGTGCGCGCTGTGCTCTTCCAGTGAACGCGCCGAATGGCCTCACCCGGTTGCCACGGGCGCACTCCGTGAAAGTCCATTGCATTGGCGATGGCAGCGGCATAGCGCGGGGCTTGTTGTCCGGCATTGGCGCTGCCAGTGAAGAACAGACGATCTACCTTAACCGGGCGGGGCAAGATGGTAATGGCCTGGGGCTTACCGACTGCTTTGAGCCGATCACTAAGCCCCAGGGGGTCTACGGCTCCGGCCCGTGCTGGAGCCAATTCATAAACACCACGCCGCTGTAGTTTCCAATGCTGCCGCCATACCATCCGGGAGCCGGGTTGGAGCAGAGGGGCCACATGCTCATCACCGCCCAGCGCCAAGATTGGCAGGTGAGAAGTATTTGCTTGATTGGGCAGGGAGGTCGCTCTCCCTTCCATAAATGACTCCTGGTGGGGTGATTCTTTAGCGGGCACCGCCGCTTCGCCGCTTTTCATATGAACCAGAAACGAGGGCCACGCCGAACGGTTTTCGACAGTAACCTCGCCACTGATAATATCGCCGACTGTGCCTGCATCCGGCACAAGGCGCGTTACGGCCAGCCCGCGACTGGCGGCAATCCCCACCAGAACACTTACAAACGGGGCACTCCACAACAGCGCCGCCATAAAGACCATTGGCGGCGATTGCAAGGCCACCGCCGCCAAACCAGTGAACAAGATCGCTACCAGCAGAGCTAAACGGATTTTATTGAGATTTTGGCTCAGACGCGCCAACATAGAAATATTGATGAACTTGTAACGAATGCCTTAAGCGACGTGATTGCGCTGTGGATAACTCTGTCTACTTTAACCAAGCCCGGCCACTGGTGCAGTGGCCGCTTCAGGGCACAGCCGGTATAGGCAGCTCATCCAGCAAGCGTTGCAGCACGCCTTGAGTGGTGGTGCCGCTCATGGCCGTTTCTGCCGTGCCCTGAAGAATTAAGCGATGGGATAGGACATGAGGAGCTAAGCGTTTAATGTCATCGGGTATAACAAACTCGCGCCCGGCAATAATAGCGGCGGCCTGGGCCGCGCGTTGCAAATCTAATGAAGCGCGCGGGCTGGCTCCCAGAGCAATCTGTGGCAAACCGCGTGTGCCTGCCGTAATAGCGACGATATATTCACGGGCGGCTTGAGAAAGGTGGACACAGGTTGTGATGCGCTGTAGATCGTGCGCTTGTTCGGCTTGCAACACGGCCTCGGCTCGTGTGACCAGGGCATCCGAGGGGCTGTTTTCCTGTTGCCCTTGAGCTGTGTTGCCTACCTCGGAGTGGCGAGCTAAAAGCTCTTCTTCTTCTTTTCTTTCCGGGTAGCCCAGGCGCACGCGCAGCAGAAAACGATCCATCTGCGCTTCGGGCAGAGGATAAGTGCCGCGATATTCGACCGGATTTTGTGTGGCGATCACAAAGAAAGGGCGCGGCAGCGGGTGGGTTACCCCATCAGCAGTGACATGGCCTTCACCCATTGCTTCCAAGAGTGCGCTCTGGGTTTTGGGAGTAGCGCGGTTGATTTCATCGGCTAATACCAGATGGGCGAAGATGGGGCCGGGGTTGAAGACAAACTCTTCTGTTTTTTGATTGTAAATGGTCAGGCCCGTGACATCGCCCGGCAGCAAATCGGGAGTGAACTGAATGCGCTTAAAGGTGCCGCCAATCGCTTTGGCCATTGCCTTGGTTAGAGTGGTTTTGCCAACGCCCGGAATATCTTCAATGAGCACATGGCCCTGGGCTAAAAGGGCAATCACCAGGAGTTCGATGGTCTCACGCTTGCCGACAATAACCCTTTCAACTTGGTTGATAACCCGCCGTGCCTCATCCCGCGCCTGCACCGCAGCTTCAGGTGTGATTGTGTTCATTGTTAATTAAGGGGCACAGAAATTATAAATGATTTGATCCGAGCCAAAAGATAAACCCTAGTCCAAAGCACCTGAATGCGCGCTGAATTTACAGATGCATCAAGGCGGCAACACGGCCTGGACTTTCCAGAGATTAACCGTGTTGTCCTGACTTCCTGTCGCCAGGGTATAACCATCAGGCGAAAAGGCGACCGAACTGGCAATACTGCCGTGCCCTTTCAGCTTATAAAGGCCCTTGCCAGTCTCGACATTCCATAAACGTACGGTCTTATCATAGCTGCCACTGGCCAGCAGTTTGCCATCAGGCGAAAAGGCTAAGGCGACAACATTTAAAGGGTGTCCACGCAAGGTGTGCAATAGCTGACCGCTACGCGCATCCCGCAAACGAATACGCGGGCCGCTGCAATCGGCGATGATGTGTCCATCGGGTGTGATAGCGACGGCGTTTACCTCTCCAATATCGCGGGCCAGATTGCGGAGCAACTTGCCAGTGCGGACATCCCAGAGCCGGACAGTGGCATCATAACCGGCAGTCGCTAATTTGGTGCCATCGGGTGTAAAAGCAACCGAGAGCACCCCGCCGCGGTGCCCAATGAGCTTGTGCTTGAGCGTGCCAGTTTGCGGGTCCCATAAGCGCACCATGTCGCCACTGCCACTGGCCAGGGTTTTTCCATCAGGCGAGTAGGCCAGGGAATTGACTGCATAACCATTACCGATTAAGGTTTTGGTGACACTTCCAGTTTCTGTGTTCCACAACCGTACTGTGCTGTCGTAGCTGCCCGTCGCCAGTTCGGTGTTGTTGGGGGAGAAAGCTACCGCGTCCACCCAGTTCGAGTGACCACTGAGGGTATGCAGTAGCTCGCCTGTCTCCGCATTCCAGAGCCGGGCTGTTTTATCTCGACTACCGGTGGCTAACAATTTCCCATTGGGTGAGAAAATGACAGCTAAGACACCCCCGGTGTGACCTTTCAAGATTCTCTGAAGGTTGGTGCCGATGTCGTAAACCGGTGGCTCTGGCGGCGGCGGCAGCCGCTTTGGTGGAGGCGTGCGGTGGGGCAGCGGGTGGCTGATGTCTAATTCTCGCAAGTGCTGGCGTGCCCGTCCCACATAAGGGCCATTGGGGTCAAGAGCCAGCACTTTTCGATAGGCGATCCGCGCCTTGTCTTTTTGCCCGGTCTTCTGATAGGCTGCGCCCAGATAGGCATAGGTCAGAGGATAACCGGGGTCAGCACCCTGCGCTGCTTCGCAAAGTGTGATGGCGCGTTTATAATCGCCACGATTAAAAGCGGCTGAAGCCCGCACCACGATTTCAATAGCCCGCTCGCGTGCTGGGGTTAAGCCCTCTTGTGCCTGCCCTGGATGTAAACTACCTAAACCAAACCAACCAACCAACAACAATGTGTTGAGTAGGTTGCGGCCCCTGTTAAATCTTATCGCTCCTGAAGCCATACGGGTATAAAGCTTATATCACAAGCCGTAGTTTGGCTAATGGGGTAACTACTGGAGTTGTCTGCAACTGCACAGGGAAAACCATTATGGCGGTAGCGGAGCCTCGCGGATACGATGCGGGCGAGCAGTGGCGGGCCACCTTTTTTGCGGATGCCAGGTATGTTGCTGGTGTTCTACCATACGACGGGGCGCTACGAAGCGGGGCACAACTCTACGATGTATGCTTTGTACCGGTGCTGAATGTGGTACAGCATGATGTGGTACAGCATGTGGTGCGATATGAGGCCGTGGAGCCGGGGGGCTTGCGGTGCCCACAAGTTCTAACTGCGGCACGGGCTGTTTCACCACATGGCTGTCTGTAATCCGGCGTGATATTTGTCGCAAACCCTGTGTAATAATCTCGACGGTTACTTGCCTTTGCCCGGCCTGGCCCTTTTGTTGCAGGTGCTTTTGGCCTAAAAGTAAACTTGCCGTCTTCTCAATGCGCGTGGTAAAAGGCACAACTTGCATTCTGCTGATGTGTTTTACCTCTTGGGCCGGGGTCGTAATCTTTGGTGTGGCTGTTGTTGGCGTGGCAGTGACCTGATGAGTTGTTGCTGTAGTAACGGATGCGCCCGCAGTTGGAACGGGAGAAGCAACAGGTGCCAGTGTAGAAACTGTGACTGTATTGGTCGCTAGGGCTTTTGTGGTGTCTCCCCCCGGAGTATGGTCACGGTTCATTAAGAAAAAGCTACCGCCAGCCAATCCAATAACAGCCGCTCCCAACAATGCGGGCATCAGGCGAGATGAAGACTGTTTTTTTCTCACGCCATCTGTTTCCGGTGTAGCTTGTGCCGCGACCGGCGGGGGTGCCACGGGTGGCGTTGCGCTGACCGCTTTATCACTTGGTTGTGCTGTCAATGTCGCTGATTCCGACCCCGCTAATGGTGATGCTGTGGTGCCATTGGCTGATAGGGGATGACTTTGATCTGACTTCTCTGGTGTTGATGTTTCTGGTGTGCCGCGAAAGAGGACGCCTTCTTTGGCAGGAGCTTGTGGCGTGTTAGTCGGAGCCTGAGAGCTTGGTGTGGCTAAGGTGGGCAATGTCGCTCTGGGCGCAGGAGCAACTCGAACCGCTTCTGTGGCCGCCGGGGGAAATACTAAGACTTCGCCCGAAAGCGCGCGGATAAACTCTTCGCAGGTAATAAACCGGTCATCGGTATGCTTGGCCAGGGCCTTCAGAACAGCATTGTTAGCAGCTAGAGATAAACCCGGAATCTGCTCGACCAGGGGGCGGGGTAAGTGATGCACATGGCTCATCAGAATGGACATGCGGCTGACCCCTTCGCCAGCGGTAAAAGGAGGATGGCCGCACAGCATCTCATAAGCCACAATGCCCAATGAGTAAATGTCAGTGCGACGATCTACGGGGTCGCCGCTGCCCGCCTGCTCTGGTGACATATATTCAGGGGTGCCGACAATCATGCCGCTTTTAGTCAGCCGGGTGCCGCCATCATCTTCTGCCGCACGGGAAATGCCGAAATCCACAACTTTCGCAAACCACTCACCGGGCACCGGGCCTTCCTGAAGCAAGATATTGCCGGGTTTAATGTCGCGGTGGATAAAGCCCCGACGGTGGGCATAATCAAGCGCAGCGGAGACCTGGCGCAAAATCGGCAGGGCTTCATCAAGCGGCAAGCGGCCACATTGCTTGAGTAGCGCGGCGAGGTCAACCCCATCCACTAAGTCCATTGCAAAGAATTGCACTGGCGCTTCCGGTTCACTGACGTTATGAATGGCAACAATATGGGGATGGTGCAACTGCGCCGCGATGCGCGCTTCAGTCAGAAGTCGTTGAATGAAATCGGGATTTGCCCCCTGGGTGCCCTGGAAGCGCGGCACTTTTAACGCTTCAAAGCGATGCAGGCCAGTGTGCCATGCCTTATAGACGACTGCCATGCCGCCTTCGCCAATGCTTTCTTTAATTTCGTAGGGGCCAACCCGACTGCCAATATCCATTATCTATCTTTTGCAGACACCAGCAAAAACTGCGTTAAAGGTACAGAGTTCAGGCAATAGGAGGTAAGAGATACAGGTATAATCCGCCCAAACTTCCATTGCCACAATTATTTTACCAAATCAGAATCAGCAGCGATTCACTGAAATGCAAGGGGAAGAGCCAAGAACACACAAGGGTAGATTTTTGGAAGATGGACAACAGAGGTTGTGGAGAGCGGGGCTTGCGCCCTCTTCCAATCGGTGAGATCGGGAATGGAGTCCGTAGTGATGGGGTTTAATAACCGCTTATTGGACAGTCTCGAAATCCTGAATAGCCGTCACCCGAAAGGCGGGGAGGGTGCCCTCGTGTTTGGCTTCAATCGTTTTATTGATGGCCTCCACGATTTTCCACACCCACTGGTAGACTTGCGGACTAATCAGCACTTCTCCGGCCAGGGCACCATCGCTATAGCGCGTGGCGCGGTTGACAGCCTCGCCAATAACGGTGAGTTCCATCCGGTCTAAGACCCCAATGAAACCATGCAAGACTTCGCCGGAGTGAATGCCAATACCAATCTGGCAGGTGGCTTTGCCTTGCGCCGCTCGCTCGGCATTCAGTTTCTCCATCGCGGCCTGCATATCCAGGGCAGCGCGCACGGCATTTTCGTGCTGCTGCGGGTCTTTTTTGGGGCTGCCAAACACGGCTAAAATCGCGTCGCCGATATATTTATCCACCGTGCCGCTGTGGGCAAAGACGATGGGAATTAAACGCCCAAAGTATTCATTCAGTAACTCAACAACTTCAATTGGCTCCATATTGCGGGAGAGGTTGGTAAAGCCGCGAATATCGGAGACTAAAATGGTGACTTCGCTTCGCTCGCCGCTCAGTTGCAAGCTGCCGTAACTGAGAAGTTGTTCCGCTACGCTCGGCGAGAATTGACGCAACAGGTTCGCTTTGAGAGCCGATTCCCGGCGCAAATCTTCCTGCAACTTCTGATTGGCTAAGACCATCGCCACATAGTTGGCAACGGTCAGCAACAAACGCAAGTCATTTTCGTTAAACACAGTGCTGCTCTGGGGATTATCTACACACAGCACGCCCAGCGCCACATCGCGCCAGAGCAGGGGGGCGTACATGCCGCTTTCGATGCGATATTGCAAGATACTGCCGCCGACTGGCTCTTCCTGGGGTTGTTCGCTGCGCCGCCAGATAAAGCCGATGCGCTCGCGGATGGCGCGGCGGGCAAGTGTCTCACTCACCACCGGGCCTTCCCCCGAACGGAAGGCTTTGAGTAACAGGGCATCATTTTCGCCCCCACGCAGCAACAACGCGCCGCGTGTGGCGTCTGGTATCGCTTCGACTAACCGCTCGACGATAGTCTGCAATAAGTCATCAAGATCATTGAGCGTGCCACATTTTAACAGCACTTCATAAAGCAGAGATAGGCGCTGCCCGGCGGTAGTCGCTCCTGCATCGGTGGCAGTCGCTTCGATAAAAGCCGCATCCGGGTTGCCCGCGACCAAAGCTTCGGCGATTTGGCCCTGCGGCTCGGTTGGTAATGCTGTGACAGCAACATCCGGGGCGTAACTGGTAAGATTGCTGTGCCTATCATCGGCTTCACTGTGGGGAGGAGCCGGAGGCAATCCGGCCACTTGCAAAGTCGTCTCGCCAATGGTGATAAGAAAACCGGCATATAAGGGCTGCGCCCCTTTGCCTTTAATTTCACTGTTATTAATTTGGGTGCCGTGCGTGCTGCCTAAGTCTTCAATCCAGTAGTCGGAGCCTTCCCGCCAGATGCGGGCGTGGGGGCGCGATACGGTCAAATCAGGGGTGAGGTCTAAATCTGGCACGGGGGTGGCACCCATGCGCGGGCGCCCAATAACCACCTGGGTCGTGTCGCAGTCAAAGACCTGTTGCTCACCGCGATAAAAGTATAAAATCCGCATAGCCCAATAAGTTATTCCGTAGTCACGCGGAATGTTGCTAACTGCTGTCCAGTGGCTTCTCCGCTTTTGGCAAATTCCAGAGAATACTCCCCAGTCGGCTGATTCCTGGTAGGAATCGTCATTTTGATATGCCCTTGTTCATCCTTCGTGCTCCGTTGGGGTTCACCACTGCTGGCTGCATCGGAAGCTGTCCCCGATTGCTCTTGAAAGCGACAGATAAGTTCTCTGTTGCCACTCTGTAATTGCTTATAGGCGGTGTCCCAGTGCCGAAATTCGACTAAAGCGCGATGCGGGCGGGTGGGGTCGGCTTCGGCGCGGTTGCCGTTTTCGCCACTTTTGACTTCTACCACAGAATTCTTGCACGCGATAAGAATAACTTTACGCTCTGGGTCGAGCCAGAGGCTAATGTCTTTTGCTGTTGCGGATGGGTTGGTTACGCCTGTTGATGTATTCGCTGCGGAGGGAATGTCAGATGTCTGTGGGGTGGCATCCACTGCCGGGGCAGCCGTTGTGTTAGTATCCCCTGATCTAGATAAATTTGATGTTGTGGTCACGGAACTCTTGGTTTGACTTTGGGCTGAGCTATTATCCTTATGCTTGCGCCCTGAATAGACGCCATAGGCGGCAGCCGATATGACCACAATACCAGCAAGAGCGGCCAATGCTGCTGGAGATTTTAACGTATTGGATAAAGAGTTTTGGCGGCCAACAAGACGGCCTGAACTCTTGGATGAATAATTACTGGGCTTGGGCATAGTGTCTTCTGTCTCCCCGGCGGCTGGTTTAGTGGGAACTTCAGCAGTTATTGGTGCCGCAGGCGGCTCCATAATCCTGCTTGGCGCAGGATTATCTGGCGCTTGCAGTTCCGCAGGGGTTGAAGCAGTTATGATGCCATCGCTAACTAGAGCTTCTCCTGTCGATTCATCGCTGCTGAAATGAGCGGGGTGAGCGGTTTCAATAGCAGGATCACCGATGACTGGTGCCGCAACAGGAGTTTCAGGGGGATAGCTAAAACGCGCAGCCACAACGGAGATATTATCGTTGCCGCCACGATCATTGGCGACATCAACCAGACTCTCGCAGGCCCCTTGCAGCGTATCGCGCGTATGGACGAAGTAACTCAGTTCGGCGGGCGTGATATGTTCGGTTAAGCCATCGGAGCAGAGCAGGAGGACATCACCTGCTGCCCATTGTCCTATAAAAACCGCAGGCTCAAGGTCGGGTGCCACGCCAATCGCTTTGGAAAGATGGTTGCGAAAAGGCGAGGTGCGGGCCTGTTCTGCCGTTAAGCGTCCCTCGCGCACCGCTTCGGCTACCAGGGAATCGTCCTGCGTCAGTTGCTCCACAGCGTCCGCCGCTGCCTCGGCCCGAATCAAGTAGGCGCGGCTATCGCCGACCTGACCGATGCAATACTCGCCGGGGCGCACCAAACACAGGGTTAGTGTAGTGCCCGGCAGATTCTGCCCGGTATGGCCTCCATTCAAACTTTGTTTATAGACGAGCCGATTTATATATTGGAGGGATTCTGCAACGCGCTGGATCAAGCTGTCGCCTGTCACATCCTCGGTGGATAATCTTTGCGCTTGATTGGTTAAGAAAATCTGGGTGACGGTGGTGCCTGCCAGACCACTCGCTACTTCGCCGCCCAGGTGTCCGCCCATGCCATCCGCCACCATCAAAAGAGCGGATATTTGCCAGGGATTGGGGTGTGGCGGGGCGATGACCTCCGCAATGGCGGTATCTTCGTTGAGGTCTCGGACACGACCCACATCCGTGGCAATTCCTATTTCCAGGATGATGTCTTCGGATGTGCCCGTGCCACTGTGGGTTCTGTCAATGCTTGGTTCCGGTGCAGCCACGCAAAATCTCCTCTGCAAAGTATCCGCCACTAGCTTAGCCACTCTGCTGAGGTTTAGTCTGCCATGTCTGCATGAATCAAGCGTAGCCGCTTGGTAGCGCAGGCTTGGTGCAGAGGTCAGCGAAAAGTTTGAATCCAGCAGGCGTGCCCGTCCGAGAAAACCTCAATCGCGCCATCGGCATCGGTGCGGTAGACCGGCACATGGCGTTGCGCGAGACGCGTCAAGGTTTGAGACGACGGGTGTCCAAATCCATTATAGCGTCCGCAGGAAAGAATCGCAGCCTGTGGCTGGACGGCGTTCAAGAGGGGCAGGGAAGTGCTGGTCTTGGAGCCATGATGCGCCACTTTCAAAATGGTGCAGCGCAAAGGTGTACCGCGTCGCACTAAACGCTCTTCGGCTTCATGCTCAATATCGGCTGTCAGCAGTATACTGGTGGTGCCATAATCCAGGCGCAGCACTGCCCCATTATTGTTATCGCTGGGGAAGAAAGGTTCGAGAGGAGCCAGCACGGTGAGGGTCACGCCATCGCCCAAATTCAAGCGTTGCCCCGCTCTGGCGGCATAGATCGGCACGCCATGCTCACGCAATTGCATTTTAAGCTTCTCATACTCCACGCCCTGACCCTCAGAGTGATGGGCGCGACTATTGGTTGTTGATATAGCATTGGCAGCTAAACGCGGTGCCGTTGCTCCGGCAGCCGAACCACCATCCAACGCCAGACTAACGGGCACCTCACTCAAAACCGAGGCTAAGGCGTTGCAATGGTCGGCGTCGGCATGGGTGATGACCATTGCATCCAATTTATGCACGCCCAAAGCTTGCAGGTAAGGCACAATGATAGCGCGTCCTACGTCGCCGCGTCCCTCATCGGCCAGGCTGCCACCATCAATTAATACGGCGCGACCGCTGGGGGCTTTAACCAGAATGCTCTCGCCTTGCCCGACATCGAGCATGGTAACGCGCAGCCATGTTGGATGAGAGGTAGCTGTACGCCAGGCGACGATAACTGTAGTCAGCAGCACTAAAGCTGCAATAAAACCGAATGGGCGCAAGGTTTGTAAGCTTTGTCGTTGTCGTGTCCACCAGCGACTGAACTCGTAGCGCAGGATACCAGAACCTTCGCCGGGTAGAATGGCCATGACGAGCAGTGCGCCATAAATGATAACTGTCCAGTTTAAGGCAAAGGGGGTGGTGGAAGCCTGCGCGCCGGGAGTTGTGGCGGCAAACGCCGCGAGATTAGCGATACCTCGTGTCAGGGGGTAGTTCAGGGCATTGACAAATGGTATCCATAGGCCAGCGACGCCGGTGCCAACCAGAAAACCGGCTAAGGGCACGGCGATGAAATTCGCCCCAATACCCGCCGCACTAAACCGCCCGAAGTGGTAAAGCAGGAGGGGCATAGTGGCTAACTGAGCGCCAAGAGAAAGTGAAACAAACTCATTGAGGCGGTTGGAACCAGAACGTCTTTCCAATAGGCGAGTGAGCACTGGAGCCAAGGCTATCAAGCCCCAGGTGGCGGCAAAGGTAAGTTGCAAACTGATAGAGAAAAGCTGAATCGGATCAATGAGCAAAACCAGCGACAGGGCCAGACACCAGAGCGAAAGACCATCTACATCACGCCCTAAGAGCAGCGCATAGGCGATGCATAAGCCCGCAATGGTAGCCCGCCAAATGCTGGGGCCACCACCAGTCAACAGCGCATAAAACAGCAAAACTGGCAGCACAAACGCAATGATCCCCCAACGGCGCAAGCCAACAGCGCGTGCCAGGAAGATTATTATCAAAAGCAGGAAGCTGACCTGAGTGCCAGAAGCCACGAGCACATGACTAAGACCTGCTGCGCGAAATTGATCGCGGGTTAAAGCAGGTAATGGTTCTTGTAAGCCGCCTTGCCCAAAGACCATCGCGCCTAATAATTGCGCTGTCGCGTGCGGGTAGGGGTGAGCCAGTTCAGGAGCACTTGAGCCAGCAAAAGCGGCTTCGTAATGATTCAATAGTCGAGTGCGTAGACCGTCAATCCACCGCGCCAAAGGGTAAGCCGCAGCACGTTGCAGGAGATGCAGTTCTGTGGCCCGGCGGAGATGGGCCTGGCACCAGCAGTTCGCTGCCACAAACTGAGTTTGCGGCGGGCGCTCGCCAGGATTGCCCGCGCGGGGCAAGTCGGCTAACTCCGCGTGCAACGACACAGCATCGCCAACCTGCACATCAGTATCCAGGGGTGCATCAACCCAGACACGCCCGGTTATTGGAATGGATAAAGTTGAACTTGTAGTCGCGCTCACGCATTCGAGAGGGAAGCTAATCCCGAAATCGCTGGTATCGGGAAAATCAGCCACATAGCCTTTAAGCTGCACGGGCACGCGCTGCTGTGGCCCCATTGGAAGGGGTGCGCGCACTAAGGCTGATAAGTCATTGGGTGGTGGCAGGATACGCTGGGCCGCTCTGGTGGCACACATTGCTACCAGTGCCAGGAACAGAGTAGCGCGGGCGCGGTCTGGCTGCCCGCGATGCCAGGAGCAATAGGCGCAAAAGCAACAGCCTAAGCCGATGGCAAAGGGTAAAAGCAAAATGAATGCTTCGCGTGTGGTGGCGCGGCTAAAAGTGGCAAAGAATGACCCCAAGGCACAGCCCACCACAGTAGCAGGCGCAATCCATAACAAGGGCCGGTGGCGTAATGAGATGAATAACAACTCACGCCAGGTGCGCTGAGGTGGTACAGGCGGCGAGAGCGTACCCATAGCAGGACAAGAAATTCAGGCCCGACGATTACGCAGTGACTCTAAATTTAGAGTGCTTCGGCTGGTGCCACTTCCAGGCTGGCGGTGCCGATGTGCTCGTCTTCAACGGTGGGCGCACGGAAAGTGAGCATATAGGCCACAGCACAAACTAATGTGGTCACCGCGGGTAGGATGAAGACAGGAGGCCAATTGGTTTTGCCTGCTACGGTATAATGCTGTTGCACCATACCACAGAAGATGCTGCCCAGCAGATTGCCAATGCCAAGCGTCACAAATGTGAGCAAACTCTGTGCACTGCCGCGAATGTCTTTTGGCGATACCCGGTCTACATAAAGCTGTTGCACCACAAGGACAAAAGCATAACCAAAGCCATGCAAGGCTAAGGAAGCAATGACTAATTCAATTGGTTTGCCGATGGCAAAAATAATATAACGTAAGGGCCAGGCAAAGCTACCCAGCAGCAAGCACCAGCGCATTCCCTTTGAGGGCAGCCACAGCGGTAAGAGCAACGCAAGGGCGGCGATCTCGGCGATTTGGCTGATGCTCTTGACGATGGGGATGTAAGTGTGAGGAACAGTCAGACTTTCGAGGTACTGACCAGATAGGACATAGAAGAACTGGAATTCGGTGGCGGCGATAAAGGAAATCGCCATAAAGACCGTAAAACCGGGCACGCTCTTAAACAGGGTAAAGGCGCGGCGAAAGGCAAAAGGATCAACCCGCTGGTCTTTGGCTGGGGGGGTATGCGGCAGAAAAAGAGAAAAGATCGCCATGATGACGCCCAGAATCCCGGCGAGCTGCATTTCGGGAATCGGGCCATGTAAACCTTTGGGATCAGCGGCGTGGGTCAGGAGCATATAACCGGTGAGAACAAACCCGGCCACAATCCAACCAATCGTGCCTGCGGTGCGAATCCAGGAGAAATCACGCTCGCGGCGGGCTTCGTCTTTTTCCACTTTCTCAATATGGAAGAAGGCGATGGAATTGGTAATGCCCAAACTTGGTGCAAACAACAGTGACCAGATGAACATCCACAGCATAAATCCGTGCGCTGTGGTCTGCGTCGCCATCATAAAAGCAGCCCCGGCAGCTAAGAGATGCGAAACGGCCAGAAAAATCTGGCTGGGCATGAAGCGGTCTACTAGTTGCCCACCAATGAAAGGGCTGATGATACAGGCCAACCACAGCGCGGCGTAAGTATTGCCGACATCTTGCGGCTGAATGCCACGGTTGATGAGAGTGGCGCTCAGAATCGGCATCCACGCGCCCCAGACGGCATATTCGATAAACATCATGACTGACAGCAAGACACGCACAATAGCTCTCATTGGCAGCAAACTCCTGTTCCCATCGTTTCATTGAGCGACATTAATTCCATTGGTGGAACTCTTGGGGATTATGATAGCATAAGCCGTAATGACTTTGGCGTCAAGCGATAGCTGAAACTTCACTTATTTGTGGCCTGAAATATTTACTTATCTGTGCCACAAGAATCTGTGACTAAAATGTGAATAGTTTGTGAGATAAGTGTGATGCCAGGCTCGTAGGCTTTAAGTGAAGCCATAAAGATTATCAGCATGTCCAACACCCGTAAAATCTTAGTGATTGAAGACGATCAGGATATAGCCCATATCATACAATTGCATTTGCGCGATATGGGTTGTGAGGTGACGCTGACCCATGATGGCATTAAGGGGTTGGCCGCAGCGGAAACTGGTGCCTATGACCTTATCATTCTCGATCTGATGCTGCCTGGTCTGGATGGTTTGGAATTGTGCCGCCGGGTGCGCACGAAGCCTAACTATACCCCCATCCTCATGCTAACGGCTAAGTCTACGGAGTTAGACCGCGTATTGGGGCTGGAACTGGGCGCGGATGATTATCTGACCAAGCCCTTCAGTGTTCGAGAATTACTGGCGCGGGTAAAAGCCCTCTTTCGGCGCATTGAAGCCTTGCAAACTACGCCTGCTACTTCGCCAACAGAAGATCAGATATTGCGAGCCGGTGATATGGTCGTTGATGTAGCGAAACGCAAGGTGACACTGGAAGACAAACCCGTCAGCTTGACGGCTAAAGAGTTTGATTTGCTGTTGCAATTTGCCGCCCATCCCGGTCGAGTTTATACACGCACACAGTTATTAGATGCTGTCTGGGGCTATGGCTATGAAGGCTATGAGCATACGGTTAATTCGCATATTAACCGCCTACGTACCAAAATCGAGAAAGACCCCACACAGCCGCGCTATATTTTAACGGTGTGGGGTGTGGGCTATAAATTCGCCGAGCCAGAAGATTGGAGCAAGGCGTAAGTGGCAGCAATGTTAGAAAGCACACCATGTTCAGAACGCTTCATGGCAAATTATCGGCAGTGCTGCTGGGACTCCTGGCTTTGCTGGGCCTCTTTTATATCTCGCTCACCCTCTATACCACGCGCAAATATATTGAAGAAGTGGACCAGAAACTCAATCGCAAACTGGCCAGCGATTTAGCCTCGGAAAAGATTCTTTTCAAAAACGGCCATGTACATCAACCAGCGCTTAAAGAAGTCATTGATATGCTCATGGTCATTAACCCTAACATTGAGGTTTATCTGCTCGACCCGCAGGGACATATCCTCGCTTATTCCGCACCATCGGGTAAAGTAAAGCGGCAGCAGGTGTCATTAGAACCGATTCAGCGTTTCTTGAATGGCACCAATAACCTACCCATCCTGGGCGATGACCCCTCTAACCTTAATGGTCAAAAGGTTTTCTCGGTTTCTCCTGTCCCGGCTGCTCCGGGCAGTGGGCCGCTCACGGGCTATGTCTATGTAATTCTGAGCGGACGTGAATATGATTCCGTCGCGCAGATGTTACAGGGCAGTTATATCCTACGCCTGGGACTGTGGATGATCGCCGCCAGTTTGTTGTTTGTGCTGCTAACCGGGCCATTGCTTTTTCATATTCTAACCCGCCGCCTGCGCCGTCTTACCACCGCTGTCGAAAATTTTGAAAAAGCTGGCTTCCAAGCCCCTGCCACTTTTCTCCCCGCGTCCAGTCCCTACACCCAGGATGAGATTGACCGGTTGGGCAGCGTATTTAGTCACATGGCGGCGCGTATTCAGCAGCAAGTGCAAGAGTTACGGGATGCTGATGCGCAACGCCGCGAAATGGTGAGCAATGTCTCGCACGATTTGCGCACGCCTCTTGCCGCATTGCAAGGTTATCTGGAAACGCTGCTCATCAAAGAAGGCGAATTAACCCCAGCGCAACAGCGCGAGTATTTATCAATTGCCATTCGACACAGTGAACGACTGGGTTCTCTCGTGGCACAGTTATTCGAGTTAGCCAAGTTAGATTCGCAGGAAGTGCAAGTGCATAGTGAGCCGTTCTCACTTGCTGAACTGGTGCAGGACATCGTGCAAAAATATCAACTGGTGGCCGAGAAGCAGCAGGTGCATTTACAGACCCAGTTGAGAGCCGATTTGCCTTTCGTCACTGCGGATATTGCCCTGCTTGAACGCGCTCTGGAAAACCTGATTGAAAACGCACTGCGCCATACTGACGCAGGTGGCGTGGTAGCGGTGCTGGCGGAACCTGATACAACAACCGTGACCGTGCAGGTGAAAGACACCGGGCACGGCATAGCGACGGAGGATTTGCCGCGCATCTTTGAAAGGTTTTATCAGGTCGCCAAGCATCGCTCTGACAAAGCCGATGGTGCCGGGCTGGGACTGGCTATTACCAAACGCATTTTAGAACTGCACCACACGGATATTCAGGTCGAAAGTGTCCTTAATTCCGGCACCACGTTTTCTTTTACGCTGCCGATTTATCGGGCTACCCCTGTGATAGAAAAGTGACATTTATGTGAGAACAGCGTGAAGCCAGGGCATTATATTGGTAGAGGTAGGGCAAAGGTGCCAACTCAACGGAGAGCGCACCGGGAGAAAGAATATGCTAAGACAACAGAGTTCGAGTCGTTGGCTAAAGCTGGGAGTCGGGGCCTGTGCCATCACAGGAGTGTTGACGTGGTTGCGTGGCCCCGCTAAAGTTGTGGCACAGGTTGCCCAGAACCCACTCTATAAACCCGCGCCGGAACTCGTCGGTGGCCCCTGGCTCAATACGCCTGATGGTGCGCCAATTAAATGGTCTGACCGCAAAGGCAAGGTCACCATTGTTCACTTCTGGACGTTCGCCTGCATTAACTGCAAGCACAACCTGCCCAGTTATGCGAAGTGGGCGAAGCTGTTTGCGGATAAGGATGTGACGGTGATTGGCATCCACACGCCTGAAACCGACTATGAACGCGATCCAAAGAATGTGGCGCAAGCGGTCAAGGACCTGGGCATCACTTATCCAGTGCTATTAGACCGCACCGGGGATAACTGGCACCGCTGGCACCAGCAATACTGGCCAACCGTCTATCTGATAGATAAAACCGGACGGGTGCGTTATGGCTGGGAAGGCGAACTGGAATATAACCACATGGGCGGCGAGGCGAAGTTGACACGCCTGGTGCAGCAATTGCTCAACGAGCCAGCAGGTCGCACGAGCGACGCATCTTCCGCCACGAATCCGGCGAATATTAAACTAACCAGTTGGAAATCTACAGGAGGAAAGACAGCTAACATGACTAAAGTAACTAAAACCGATGAAGAATGGCGTCAGGAACTAACCCCGGAGCAGTATCAAGTGACGCGGCAGCATGGCACGGAGCGAGCCTTCACGGGGGAATACTGGAACAACCACGAAAAGGGCATCTACAAGTGCGTCTGTTGCGGCCAGGAGTTATTTGATTCCGATACCAAGTTCGATTCCGGCACGGGTTGGCCCAGTTTTTACCAACCGATTTCGCAGGACGATGTCGAGGAGAAAACCGATAGCAGCTATGGCATGAGGCGCACCGAAGTGCTGTGCAGTAATTGCCAGGCGCACCTTGGCCATGTCTTTGACGATGGCCCACAACCCACTGGTCAACGCTATTGCATGAACTCCGCCTCTCTTAAATTCGAGAAGAAACCTTAATTTGGCCTTTTGTCCCTGTTGCGTAACAGAGCCAGCTTGTGTTACAAAATAGGCGTAACGTCTTTTGTGAGAAGAGTTCCAGACGTGAATTCATAAATCAGGAGGAAGCGCATTGAAGAAATTAACGTCAGGTCTTGTCGCTGCCGGATTGATTGTTTGCCTTAATGCCATGCCATCCCAGGCGATGAGCAGAAGGCACCATCATCTAGTGCGTCATAGAGTGCATCATGCAATGTCATCCATGCATCACTCCATGCGCGTGATGGGCCATCACATCAGTCATGGAGCGCATAAAGTTGGCCACGAAATAAAACACGCTCTGCACAAGATGTAATTGCCTCAAGTTGTAATTGCTCAAGGAGTCGGGCCGTAAATTTCATAAACAGGGGAGGATTCCATGAAAAAGATGATGTCAGGTTTCGCTGCTGCCGGATTAATGGTTAGCCTGTCCGCCATGCCAGCTCTGGCTAAGTCTGCCAAGACAACGCATCACATGGCGGGCAAAAAGATGGCGATGATGTGTCCTCATTGCCATGTGCGGATGAAGAACGGCAAGTGCCCCAAGTGCGGCATGACCGAAGCCGAAGCCAAGAAGATGATGCACGGCGGCAAGATGAGCAAGAAAATGGACAAGAAGATGGATGAAAAGATGGAGAAGAAAGGCAAGATGTAATTGCCTCGCGCCAAGCTCTAACAAAAGCCCGTTGTCTTAATCAAGATGACGGGCTTTTGCTTGGGCCGCGTCAAAACCACAGCTTATCATTTTCTATAAAAGTTCCAGGCTAAACCAATCCACAGGAGCACCGCTAACCCCAGCAGCCAAGAGTAAGCTCTGGCTCGCTGCGGCGTAGGGCTTTTGTGAGGCGGTGCATAAGCCCGTAACGCAATAGCCCCATAAAGTGCCCCCACTGGTGCGCCAATAAGAGCGCCAATCATGCCGCTGCACCCGGCGATAACATAAGCCATTGCTGGACTCCAGACCATTCCCAATAGAAAGAGCGGAATAAAAGCCGCCACAAAGCTAATTTTAGCCCCGCGCCATGCGCCGTAGATAGCACCCCGAATGGCATTGCGTCCCAGCAGAGCCACCGCCATCGCCCCGCTTAACCCACCCAGCACCAGACCAACGCTACCCAGAGAAACTCCTGTCTCGATAGAGACA
Source organism: Abditibacteriaceae bacterium (assembly GCA_019239895.1). Taxonomy (GTDB): domain Bacteria; phylum Armatimonadota; class Abditibacteriia; order Abditibacteriales; family Abditibacteriaceae; genus JAFAZH01. The sequence continues at coordinate 51,605 of JAFAZH010000032.1, forward strand.
GGTGGCCCAGCATTCGCTACCCCTATAAACGCGGCAGGAATCGCCAATAACACCGCGCCCAGTCCCGCCCCATATAACACGTCCAATGGGGTCGTTGGAGGTTGTGGTGCATCCGCAGAAATGGCAGATGGTGATGATTCGGACATAGAAACCACAATGACAATTATTGCAAGCCTATTCTACCAATTAGTCGGCTAAAGATATAAAAATAGCAGAAACAATTATATAGATAGCATAACTGAGTCTGGTTTTGGCACTTAATTCGAGTGGCTGGGGGTTAGACCTCTTTTTCTTTTATATCTGAATTGATATATTCCTAATTGTATGTCGGGGCAAACTACAGCTAAGGAGTTAGTCCTTTTACATGGTGAGATCAAGACTCCGCCGCTGAGCCAGGCGGCTCGCAGAGAGTCAGGCCGTCTGTTGCGTCAGGTGCAAAACGGCATCGCATTAACGATGCCTCACTCTCGTCCTATGCCTGGCATTGGCCCGCGTTGCCATGAGTTGCGCATCAATGATGAGAAGCAGACATGGCGTGTCATTTATCGCATTGATGAGAATTTTATCGTGGTGGCGCACATCTTCAGCAAAAAGACACAGCAAACGCCGCAAACAGTCATTGATAGCTGCAAGAAACGTTACCAAGAATATGATCGGAGAACGTAAAAGTTAAGCCCCCGGAGTGGTTGAAATCATGGACACAAGTAAACGACAAAAAATTGAAGCTGCCGGATACCGGGTTATGACAGTGGCTGAGTTTTTAGAAGAGACCCCGGCTGAATCGGCCCACATTGAAATTGGTCTTGCTCTGAGCAATGCCCTCAAAGCCCGCCGTCTTGAGTTGGGTCTCACCCAAAAAGAGGTGGCTCAACGCCTGGGCACTAAGCAGCCGAATATTGCCCGCTTAGAACTGGGAGTTGAGCGTTCGGTCACGCTTGACCTCTTGATGGAAGCTCTATTAGAACTTGGGGTGACTCGTTCACAATTAGGGGCCATTGTAGCAGGGAACAATTCAAGGGCCAACCAAACCTCCCTTCCTCCCAAAGCTATTGCGGCCAAAGTTAAACCAACCCACACCAGAAGCATATCAACTAAAGCGCCTAAGAATCCCACGCCGCGCCAGAAACGGGTTATGGCCTGAAGGCTATGGCTTTCTTGCGCTTATCTTTACTGTCTATAGCGTGCTGCTATATGGCGGATGTAATTGCGGTAGGTTGTGGCCAGTGCGGGATTCTCGATGAGCAGGATATTTTCGGCGTTGGCCTGGGCGTTGCGTGAGAAGTTATAGCTGCCAGTGATGACGGTATCATCCACCACGATGATTTTATTGTGCATGAAATCGTGGATACTGGTTGGACTCCAGGGCGTGCTGGGTTTACCGACTAAGTGGCCGTAACGCACGAGCGCCTGAAACGCTGGGGTTTTCCAACTGGCGTGAGGGTTATCACGCCATTGGGCCAAAACCCCATCCATCTGTGTACCGTCGTAAATGCCGTCAATGGGTAGGCCATGTTGCATCATATCACCTAACGCGCCGAGGATATGGCCGGAAGTTAAGACCACTGTGGCAATGGTGATTTCGCGTTGCGCATGGCTGATGCGGTTGGCAACTTCGGCATCAATCCAGCGTCCCTGACCGGGTGAAAAGCTGACGGTAGTGAGCGCAGGCGTGCCGTTATAGGTTAGCTCAATTCGACCCGTATCCATTGCGCCTGTGGTCTGAATATTCCCTGTAGACCATAGCTCTTGAAAGTCCTGGGCGTAGAAGTTGACCAGTTGGGGCGATTGGATAGTGAGGATGTTATTCTCTTGCAGGTGCCAGCTATCGTCGGTGAAATTGGTTGAGCCTGTCCACAATTGAGCCGCTGGGGTGTAGGCATCTAAGATAATGTATTTGTGGTGCATTAAGTTGGTATCACTGACAATCGCCCGACTGGGCAGACCGGTGGCGGCTAAAAACTGACCTGTCTGGGTGCTGGTGGGCTGAGCGTCCAGTTCCTCGCTACGACCAGGGTTATCGCCGATGTCATAGCAGATGCGGATATTGACCCCAGCCTTTTCCCGTTCATGCAAAGCGGCTAACACGATGTCTTGAGCCGGACTGCTCAGGTGCATATCATAGAGCGCCATGCGGATGCTCTGCGTTGCCTGGCCTAAGAAATTTGCCAGTTTAGTCGCAACTTGCTCCCCGGTCTGCTGGCCCGATTCCAGAAAAGTGACCTGTAGATTATCCATAGGGGTTTCATTTCAACACAAAGAACACAAAGATAGACACAGAGAACACAAAGAAAAATAAAGAATTGAAACTCATAGCAAAGACAATATCCACTATTTCCAATCCCCTTCAAACTTTGTGTTCTCTGTGTCTATCTTTGTGTTCTTTGTGTTGAATATAAAGATGGGCTATTCTTGCACGAAGACATTCTTATCAAAACCAAGCTTAGTGAGCAGTTCATTCCAGCGGGCTACGGGCAAGCTGCCGCCGGAAGCCTGGTCATGCCCGTGCCCAAAGTTGCCTTCACCTTCCGAGAGATTGATGCTTTGCAAGAAATCTAACACATTTACCCCAGGCGCGGCGCGGGTAGAGAAATTGACCCGGCCCGGCATATAGCCTTCATTGGCGGCAAAGACGATGTATTTAGGCAAGCGGGTGCGCCAGATTTGCGCGATCAGAGGGTGAATTTGGCAGGGGGTGTTGATGCGAATTAGGGCAGCCTGGCCTGCGAAAACCGGAGCGGCTTTCTTGGCTTCTTCCAGAGCAACTTTGACTTCGGCGCGGGCGGCTCGCAATTGCTCAACCTGTGGGCTTGTGGATTCGACTAATTCGCGGGGACTGTTATGTGTTAGCAAAGCTTGGGCTGCGGTTTCGGGATCGTAATGTGAAGCACGTCGCGCCGCATTGATGAGGGTAGTCGCTTCTTTAAGGTATTTTGCGGTGTATTTCTTCTTGACAATGGGCAGCAGATCAAAGGGCGCGTGTTCGCCCAAGTCACTGAAGGTGCCAATGGCTGCAATCCAGTCTAAGTCGGCAATATCAACTAAGGGCTGACATAAGTTATAAATTAACAGCGATGTGTTAGGTATCGGCTCCCAGCTATACGCACTGATAAGAGTGTCGCCCGGAGGGACGCCTTCAGGCCGGTGGTGATCCACAAAGCAGGTTGTGATGCCCTCGATAACAGGTACGGGCTGGCTGCCTAAATCGAGCACAAAGAGCTTATGCGGATTAGCGGCAGCAACGCGGGCGCGATTCCCCGGTCTCCAGGCGTTACGCTCACGGTCGGGTATCACACGTTGTAAAGAGGTAAAGCCCAGCCGTTCTAAGGCACGCTGCCAGACGACACCGGCGGTTACGCCATCGGCATCGGAATCGTGCAAGCAGACGATGTTTACGTTTTTAGGTAGTTGCTGCACCCATGCGGTGAAGGCCCCGCGTGCTGCATCAAGGTTGGGCGTAGGATTAGGAATAGATTCAGGCACCGAAACCATAGTTGCGCGTCCTTTGAGAGACATCCACTATCATGCAAGTATTATTCAAAAATGGCATCCATCTGCCGGGGCCGCGTTTATGGCTCGACCCGCACGAACCACAATCTACCGCTATTGTATCCCATGCTCATGCTGACCATATTCAAAAGCATGACCACGTCCTGGCTTCGGCTCCCACGGCGGCGATGATGCGCTTGCGTGGTGCCTTACGATGCAGATTTCAGACCTTAGATTACTGCCAACCTGTCGAGTTCGAGGATGCGCGTATCACGCTTTATCCGGCAGGCCATATCTTAGGTTCAGCGCAGGTGTTAGTCGAGTGGGATGATATGCGATTGCTCTATTCGGGTGATTTTAAGTTGCGACCAGGCCGTAGCGCCGAGCCTATCGAAGTGCCCCAAGCGGACATTGTGATTATGGAAACGACTTTTGGCAAACCGCGCTATCGTTTTCCTGAGACCGAAGAAGTCGCCCAGCAGATTCGCCACTTTTGTCGCACTACTCTGGAGGATGGCTGTGCCCCCGTTTTGTTCTGTTATAGCCTGGGCAAAGGCCAGGAAGTGCTGTCATGCCTGGAAGGCGTAGATTTTCCCATTTATCTGCACACGGCGCACTGGAACATGACAGCGATTTATCGTGACTTTGGCGTGCCGTTGCCCTTCTTCCGCAAGTTCCAGCCGGGGCAAAAATTAGATGGTGTCTTGTTGTGTGCTTCCGGGTGCCGCCGCTCATCATGGTTCTACAATGTGGAGCGCACGGCCAAAATCCGCACGGCCTATATCTCAGGGTGGGCCATAGATTCTGGTGCGTGCTGGCGCTTTCGCACTGATGCTGCGTTCCCGCTTTCCGACCACGCTGATTACGATGACCTGCTGGAATACGTGCGCTTAACCGGAGCTAAGACCATCTACACCATGCATGGTTTTGCCGAAGAGTTTGCGCGTGACTTATGCCGTGCTGGTCACCAAGCCCAACCGCTCCGCGAAACAACTGGACAATTGAGTTTCTTCTAAAACAGGCTAATCCCCTTGACGGGATGTGAGAACTGATTCATAGTCTTACTTATTGCTCTCCCTAAGTTCGCCCGGATAGCAAAATGGTAAGTAGAAGAGGTTCTCATGCCTGTCAATTCTCCTCACTTTTTAGGGCACCATAGTTTTTCTTTTTTGTCGGGGTTATTGGTAGCTGCATCGCTATGTTCTGGCTGTCAGAATCGAGTGGATCAGGGTCTCAGCCATAGTCCAGTAGCCAGTATCCCTCATAGCAGCACGGAGAATGCGGTTACGCCAGGTAACACAAGCGAAGCGTCTCTAAATCCAGTCGCAAGTGCCCCAATAGACCTCGTTGAAAAAGGGCAATCGCCTCTTCCGGTGATAAAGGATAGTGGGCAGCCAGGGTTAGTCGTCTGCGAGCCGGTACCACAGGGATCTGATACCCCCACCGCATCCCTTGGCGCGGGCTGTGCCCGTTGGCTGCACTTGGTTGTGGGTGGCCTGCCTACGGTTGGCAAAACTCCTTTGTGGGGAGCTGTTGATGATGCCCGCAACAGATTGCAGAAGCCTGATTTACGCTTAACTTTACCCGATGCCATTAAGTTGTCACGCACCTTGGGTATTACTCATGTCGCTGTAGGTCAGGTTCAGGGCAACGCCAGCCATTGCACTTTAAAGTATCAGTTGTATCGCGTGCCTGACGGTAAGGTTGCGGGTGTTCCGATCACGGTGCAGGGGACAACCACGCAGATTGTGGCCGCGTTACCGAAAATGGCACGTTCGTTGGCGACTCAATTAGGGGTAGCGACAACCCCAGTGCCCGCTATAGTTAATGCTGATCCTGCTGCGATGACCCTGTTAGGCCAAGTGCCGTGGAAAGCTCGTCAGCCAGTGAGCGCCTCACAAAAGCAACAGCTTGAATCTTTAGCGCACCGTTTACCGCTGGCCGGGGTGCTTTATGAACGCAGCCTTTCCCTTACCAGTGATAAGGAATGGAAACCTGTCATTAAGGATTTGATGAGCCAGTCAGCGCAGAATGCTCTGGTGGTAGGCGATATTGGATGGCAGAAAGCGGCGGACTTAGCGCCATATTACAACATTGTCAGCCAATTCACCAAGCAGTTTCCCCACAACTATTTACTGGCTACCACCGAGGCTTGTTGGTATCGTGACGCCCATAAGAATCTCGCCAAGCAGGAACAGGCGGCACAACAGGCTGTTCGCTGTTCTCCCCTTAATCCCGACGCCTGGCTGATGTTAAGTTGGTGTTTAGGGGACAAAGCGGAAGAAATACGCTGGGGACGTTTTGCACGCCACATTAATGAGGGAGAATGGAATCAACTGCATAACATTTATATGCAATGGCTCTATACTGCCATACATGGCAGCCGCCTCAATCCCCAAGATAGTATGCAATGGTATCAATTAGCTCAAGCGGCAACTTTTGCTGGAGAACGTGCTATCGCTGATACCGCCTTCTGGAAAGCCCAGACCCTTAATCCCTATGATAACGACCTTTATGCATGGGGCTTACAGATGTATCAGACCAAGTGGGGCGGCGACCCAAAAACACTGCTAAAAGTGGCTAATCTCATCGCGGCAGATGCCCATCGTTTTGATGCTCTGCATGAAAAGGTGATTAATGCCCTTTCAGAAAACGAGATGGATCGAGAAGCGAACGCTATGCTCATGAAAGCCGTCAATCAGTTTGAGACGGAGATTCGTGCTCATCCTAACGATGCTGAGGCTCATGCTCGCTTGGCCAATTTAGCGATGAACTATACGCATGACCACAGCAAGGATAGTCTGGCCATCCGCGAGTGTCAGGCCGTCATCCGGTTACGCCCGAACAGCCCTGATGCTTACTATAACCTGGGAGATTTCTACAAAGACCGCAAACGCTATAGCGAGGCCGAAGCCCTGTTTCGCAAAACACTGGCCCTAACGCCGGGCGATGCTGAGGCAACTAATGGGTTAGCTGATATTTACTTCCTTTCCAAGCATGATTTGCCTGGAGCGGAAAAATTGTATCGTAAGGCTATGAAACTTGATCCTATAGATGGCCTTTACCCGGCTAATCTCGCTCAATGTTTGCTGGCTCAAAACCGCCGGGATGAAGCCATCGTTCAGGCTAAGAAATCTATCAGCTTAAAATTTACAGACGCGCATCCTGTATTTGATAAGTTAGGTCTTAAACGTATCACGGATGATGACTCGAAACAATCAGACCAATCAGGTAACGATAGCTCAGCGACATAATCAAATAAGATTAACCTGGCATAAGCTGATGTCCCATGCGGCCTTGCCAGCCGTCAATGCACAGCCAGAAGAGCATCATGCTGACATCACCAAAAGCCAGGCCCAAAAAGGCCGGGGTTAGTTTGCGATAAGTGTCCATGCCGCCAAAGCGGGTGATCAGAACTTTGCACAACCAGCCAATGAACATGGAAAACCAGAGAGTGTGCATTGGGTAAGTGAGGCACATGAGATAGCCCAGTGGGTGTAGCGTGAACCACAGAAAGCGGCTGCGCGCGAGAGTAATACCATAGATAACCAGTGCGCCAAAGGCCATCCAGAACCAGTTTGACCACATGACATCATGGACGGGTTCGCTGAGGGCATGGGCATCGCCGCCCGCCATCTGCGGCCCCGATTTATTGAGCCACCCCTGCAACTGCAAGCCACCGTTATCATAGCCTAGGCGCACATTCATCTGCACGCCCATAATAAAGGTCACCACAATAACGGCAAAGATCAGGGCGCAGAGGTGCCGGGAGTTGATGCCTCGATCATGCGCGAGCTTAAAGCTTTGCACAAAAGATGGCATCAGGGAGGCGCGATAGTCTTGGATGCAGGCGGTTTCCAAAATTGCCGCCGCGCCGATGCCATTGGCCGGAGAAAGCCAGGTGCCGGGGCCGGAGCCTAAAAGTTGTGAGATAACCCCCAGCGGCATCGAAGCGTGATGCACAAAAAGCAAACCTGCGCCAGCCACGACCCGCGAGACCACAATGGCAATCACTAAGTAGGAAACCCACAGGGCGATGGCTAACCCGATGGTCAGACCAGCGCAATGGCCCCAGATAACTAAAAGGGCGAACGAACCGATAAAGCCCCAGAACGCCAACGGGTAGGGTAAGGCTTCCTGTTTTTCCTTCGGTCGAGCGGCGGCACGGCCAATGGCCCGCTTAAAAATATGGCCAAAGTGCTCATGACCCGTCCAGAAGAGAATCGCCACGAACGCTAAATTTGCCCCCACATCCTGATAGCCCTGGAACATCTTCTGCCCGGATTCCACCGCATTAGGCAATGAGTTCGGCACAAATCCCAGGAAGTAAGCCACAATAAGCTGCACTTTCATAAACCAGTAGAAGAACCACATGGAAAATGAAATTTCAGAGGTGAGGAGATAAGTCACGCCAATGGCAATGGGCCAGATACGCATCGGTGTCCAGCCAATCTGATTCCAGGGTGGCTCAGTGAAGAGCGGGCCAGTGTTGATTTCAAGAGGCACTGAGGGCCAGTCGGGATAATAGAGATGGAGGCCATTTAGCAATTGAATAAAAACGGCGATGCTAAAGCCGACCCACATGGCAGGAGAGCGGAAGAAGCGGCCCAGAATGCCATATTTATCATCCCGGTCGAGGTCTTCGGTCAATTCGAGGGGCAGGCGCAAAAGCGGAAAGGCCAGAGCTTCGTTATCGCCCCATTGCCCGCGCAGCATTACACTCAGGCAGCCCATCATAAAGAACGTGGTGAGGAAAAGTGCGCCCCAGGCCACCAGCGGCACGATCCAGGCACCCCACGGGATATGTTGCCCACTGCGCAAACCGGTGTACCATGCTTCCACTACAAACCTGTTATAGCTGCCATCGGCATTTAAGGCCGGGGTAAACCAGGGCGGTAAACCTTTGAGAGCATCAAACCACTTGTTCTCGCGGGTGGCAAAGTAAAACGAGCCGATAATGAAAGATACGAAATAGTTATTGCCGCCAATGCCGGGCACGAGGCAGGAAAACAAACAGGTGAGGTAAACCGTGAGCACTTCGTTGCGTGAAAAGCGCAAGCCGTGAATGCCCTTGCGCGAGAGCAAGCCGAGAATCGGGTTCACCACCAAGCAGAGAATTAAGACAACCCCTAATGCTCCCGGTGAGAGGTGGGTGGCTCCCAGAAAAGTGTTAGAAAATTTGTAATCGGCAATGGGGATGATATAGCCAAACACCACTCCTAAGAGCAGACACAGCACAACTACCCGGAAGGTAACGCCCCGCGATGAGGCGACAGGTGAATCGCTTAGAGCTTGATCCTCATTGAGTCGTGTCGTACGCACTGGAAGGGCCGGGTTCGGAGCAAGAGGTGAAAGTTCGCCAGTTTCAGTGACCATTGATTATATTCCGCAGCAGTGCCAATTCGTGGGGATTGATAATAATGATAACAAATGAAGGGGTAGCCCTCACCCCTTACGCTTTCTTTCAACACAAAGGACACAAGCTGTTGAAGATGGAGAATAGAGGATTGAGGATCGTAACGGCAACGTGCCTCAGGCTATCTTCGATCTTCTATTCTCGATTCTCGTTCTGCCTTCGTGTCCTTTGTGTTGAAAGAATTAAAGAATCTGCAACGTAAGCTGGCAGGAGCGTTCGACATTAGGGCCGTAGGTCTCACCGAAATAATTCAGATGCACCAGCAAATAATAAAGCTGATGCAGCGGGCGGCGTTGTACGTAACCAGCATCTAAGGGATAGGCCGCACTATAAGTCTCTATAAAGCCGGGCGGAAATCCGCCAAAAAGCTCGACAAACGCCATTTCAATTTCGCGTTCACCGTAATAAACCGCTGGATCAATGACTGCCGCCTCGTTACCGACCGTTAAGAAGTTGCCGCTCCATAAATCGCCGTGCAACAGGCAGGGTTTGGCTTCTAAATCACTTAACAGCGTTTCTAAATTATCTATTACCTGCATCAGTAGCCGCTCACGGTCGGGTGGCAGGAGTTTCCGTTGCTGTGCTATCTCGATCTGTGGCAATAGGCGGCAGTCACGGTAAAAGGTGGGCCAATGGGCATGAGGTGTATTGATCTGTCGTAGCGTACCGAGGTAATTGTCCTCTGGCAAGCCAAAGCCATCGGGCGAAAATGTACTGCGGTGCAGGGCCGCTAAAGCTTCCGCAAAGTTACTGGTAAAAACGGCCTGATCTGCCGGGCGACGCTCCTCAATATATTCCAGGGCTAAGTAGGCTAAAGCGGCAGGCGCAGCATCCCTAAAAGTTAGCACTTGTGGCACCCGTATAGTGTTAGTTACCCCTAAAGCACAGAGGCCATTAGCTTCTGCGGCAAACAGACCCGACGGAGCGTCTTCGTGCCATTTGACGAAGATGGGACCGTCTTGCGCTTCGACTCGTGCCGCTTGATTGACCATGCCACCACTCAAGAGAGTGGCGCTAACCAGTTGAGTATTCAGTGCATCTTCAAGAGCTTGTTGTAAAGTGCGAGGCAGCACGCCTAATGGATGGCTCACAGGCCATGCTCCTGACGGATGGCAGCCAGTAATCCAACCGCACCTTCATGAACCAGATGATAAACGACATCAAACCCGCCATCGAAGTAAGGGTCAGGCACCTCACGGATTTCTGCGTGGGGCGCATAGTCGAGCAGGGGAGCCACTTTAGCCCGACCTTTACCCAAACGCCGCACATTGCGTAGGTTTTCATCGTCCATTGTCACGATGTAGTCGAACTTATCAAGATCATCACGTTTAATTTGACGCCCCAGCCCTTCATAGGGAATGCCTTTTGCTTCCAGAATGCCGAGTGTGCCAGGGTGGGGAACCGAGTCAATATGCCACGAGCCAGTGCCAGCGGAATCGGCTTCAATTTTATTTTCTAAACCCGCCTCGCGCACCAGGTGCATAAAAACCGCTTCGGCCATCGGTGAGCGGCAGATATTGCCCAGACAGACAAAGAGAACGCGAATCATCTGTAAACCTTTCTTGTTGTCCTCAATTTTAGGACACCTAATTTTTCCTGTTGTTTTGCATACTTATAAGGCACTACCGTAACCATTATATTACCCAAGTTGTTGGCACACTATTGTATGGATTAGACATATCAAAATCTATCTCTCTTTAGGGGAATGAAGACTTCGCCATAGGGTTAAAATCGAGAATTACCTGGAACTGAACTTGCCCTCAACGCCCAAGCAGAGAGGGAGGACACGCATGGCATTAGAAACCTACAACCAGAAACGGAATTTTGCGCAGACCAGAGAACCTAAGGGTAAGCTGGAGAAGGGGCAGCATAACCGTTTTGTGGTGCAGGAGCATCATGCTTCGCGCTTGCATTTTGACTTTCGCCTTGAAATGGGCGGTGTGCTAAAATCGTGGGCTGTGCCCAAAGGCCCTTCGTTCAACCCGCAGGATAAGCGGTTGGCGGTGATGACGGAAGACCATCCAGTGCAGTACCTACAGTTCGAGGGGCATATTGCCGAAGGTAACTATGGCGCGGGTGATATGCGAGTCTGGGACACGGGCCAGTATGAAGTGACCGATGGCAGCGATCCGGTGCAAGATGTCAATAAGGGGCGATTGAGATTTCGCCTTATGGGTGAGAAACTGCACGGCGAATGGAGCCTGGTGAAACTCGGTCGAGGCGATAATCAATGGCTGCTGATTAAAGCCAGAGATGAATTTGCTGATCCTACCTGGCAATTAGAAACCGTGCTGCCCATTGAAGAAAAATATCTGCCGAAAGCCACCAGGAGCAAAACTCCCCATCAGGTTGTAACTGACCAAGTAACAGATAAAACGCCTAAAGCTACACGCCACAAATCCACTGGGGCTAAAGTGGCAGGTAAACCTATCCCCGTTGCCAAAGCTTTTGCGGCCAAAAAGCTTGAGGGCGATGTTGTCGTAAAAGTCGATAAGCACGAAGTCACCCTTACCCATCTGGATAAAATCTACTGGCCGGATGAAGGTTATACCAAAGGTGATCTGCTGAAGTATTACTTCGAGATAGCGGATACCATTTTGCCTTATTTGCGAGGCCGTCCGCTCATTCTGAAACGCTACCCCAATGGTATTCAGGGCCACTCTTTTTTTCAGCATGATGTGGAAGACCCACCTGATTTTATGGAGACCATTGCCTTAGAAGTCGAGCGGCAGCCAGTCCGCTATGCCCTGTGTAATAACCTGGCAACACTGCTTTACATTGTGAACTTAGGGAGTATTGCGCAGAACCCCTGGCACTCGCGGGTGGATGATCTGCATCATCCCAATTGGATTGTTTTTGATCTCGACCCGGAAGGCCAAAACTTCAGTTTAGTATGTCAGGTCGCTTTAGCCATTAAAGAAGTGTTGGATGGCTTATCTTTGGAATCTTATCCTAAATTGTCTGGTTCTTCGGGCTTGCACGTTTATGTGCCGATTAAGACGGAATATAGCTATGATGAGGTAGCACGTTTTGCAGAATTGGTCGCTAAAATTGTAAACCAAGCCCAGCCCGATCTAGTGACGCTTGAACGATCATTACGCAAGCGGGAGAAGGGTGAGGTTTATCTCGATCATCTGCAAAATGCTGAAGGTAAAACGATTGTGTCACCGTATTCAGTGCGGGCTAAAGATAAGGCAACCGTAGCAGCCCCTCTAACGTGGCAGGAAGTGGAAAAGTGTCCGCGCCTGGAAGATTTCACAATGGCGAATATGCCACAGCGCATCAAGAAGAAGGGCGACTTGTTTCAGCCGGTGCTGCATAATTGTCAGACTTTAGATGATGCTATCGAGCAAGCTGAAAAGCTCTGGAAAGAAGTGCGTCCTAAAAAGTCGAAGTCGGTATCGCGGTAGGGGCACCCCTCGTGGGTGCCCCTACAGGCAATGATTGCTGGTTTGGGACAGTGTCTTGGCGACCATACGACGCATGGACTCATCGGCATTAAGCTGTATCACCTGGTTAAGTTCGACCCACGCTAAAGCCTTGGATTCACGGTTTGCTTGCAAGGGTTGGGTGTCATTGGCCTGGAAGAGAAAGCGCACGTCATAATGGAGATGCTCTGGCTCATCGCCTCGTGCGGGAATAGGATGAATGTCCACATCAAAGATGGTTGCTTGCAGGGGCACTATATCTTCCAATCCTGATTCCTCTTGAGCTTCGCGCAGTGCTACCCGCAGCAAGTCAGGATCGCCATCAGCATGACCTCCCAGTTGCAGCCAGCGATTTAACTTGCGGTGGTGGGTCAGCAGGACGCGCGTTTTATCCTTATTAACAATCCAGGCGGAGCCGGTCAGGTGGCCTATGAGCAAAGAGCGTTGGAAGCAGTCGGTATGCGCCTTGATAAAATGTTGCATCTCTTGCACCTGAGCTTGCTCGCTGGCATCGTAAGCGTGATAGTCCTGCAACATCTGGGGTAAAGGGTTCCTGTGCATAGTCAAGCGAGGTCAGTTTACTGCATCGGCCAGGCGGCGCACGGCCTCTAAGGTATCAATTTGTTCTGGGGGTTTATCGTCGCGCACGCGCAGGATACGAGGGAAGCGCAGGGCATAACCGCTCTTATGCCGTGCTGAAGGCTGCACCCGGTCAAAGGTGACTTCAATCACAATGCGCGGTTCCACCACCCGCACTTTGCCATGTGCGAACTCTTGAATGGTGTGAGCGCGAAACCATTCAGACAATTCCGCTAACTCGGCATCGGTTAAACCGGAATAGGCTTTGCCAACGTTCAGCAGAGTGGGGTCAGTTTCCCCTGCGCGCACGGCGAATGTGTAATCAGACAGTAAGTGCCGTCGCTTGCCATTGCCAACTTCCACGGCTGTCACCACCACATCCAGGCTGGCGAGTGCCCGCTTTATCTTGAGCCACTCGCGCCCACGTCGCCCCGGTTTATAAGTGGAGTGGGGGTCTTTCACCATTAAGCCTTCATTGCCCCGCTTGCGCGCCGCCTCGAATTCATCGTCGAGTAGAGCCGCATCGGTAAAGGTCTTTGATGGGGTGCGGCGGGTAGCGTTATTATCCATCAGCAACGATTCTAAGATGGCGCGTCGCACAGCGAATGGCTCATTGATGAGTACGCGGCCATCGCCATAAAGAATATCGTAAGCCATGAAAGCGACGGGCACCGCAGCGCGGAGTTCATCGGAAAGAGTCTTGCGGCCTAGACGTTTTTGCAGCTCTTGAAACGGCAAGATTTGATCTCCCTGCACGGGCACTAATTCACCGTCTAAAATAATGCCACCCGCTTCTTCGCTGACAGTAGTATCTGTTACCAGGGCCGCTAAGGGTTCAACCAGGTCAGGGAAACTTTTGGTGATTTCATCTAAGGTGCGTGAGAAGAGAGCGACGCGGCGGCCCGCATGAATCACGCCGTACGAGACTGTATCGCTGTCAACGGCGGGGGCGATGTGCGCCTGGGCGCGAATACCATCGAACTTGTCTTCTACTACAAACTGCTCTGGCATCTGGCGGGTAACTTCGGCTAAATCGGCAGCGGGGGTGGCCAGCATAAACTTTAAGGGATGAAAGAGGCGCATGTGCGCGCTGTCCAGTTGCTTATGCCGGGCCAGTAAAGCCGTCTCGCCAATATCACCCGTCAGCATATTAACCCATTGCACCAGGCTAACTTCAGCCCCCACCCAGCGTGCAATGGCATCTTCGACTGCGCCTTCTTGCAACCCGATGCGCAAATCGCCCAGTAACAGTTTGACGATGTATTTGGCTTCTACTGGTGTGGCGCGTTGCAGCAAAGCCGTAACTTGCTCGATTTTACGCTTGCTGCCTGCGGTGGCAGCTAACTCTTCAAAAGCCGTTGCTATGTCACGAAGAGTTAAGGTGGGCTGCTGATTCTTAGTCCGTTCCGAAACGGCAAAAGCTTCGCCTGCCACTTCGCCGAAGTCGCCCAGAGCCACTAGCCTCTGGCTGATAAATGTTTCCTCAACCTCTGTCACGGTTAAGAGTGCTGCAAACAAAGCGGCCCCGCCAACACTGGTTGTGCGTTGATCGCGCAAGGAAAAGGAGCGGCCCGCGAAATAACGAGCGGCATGGGCTAAATCCTCGTCGGATAAAGAGGTGAAGTAGGTCGCCAGCAACTCGGCTTTGATAAGTCGCTTGGTCGTTTGGCTGACCAGTTCAGCAACTTCTGCGAATGACTGAAAAGCACCCGCAGGCAATGCCGTAGTTGTTGCGTCGGTACTTATCTGCTGTGTAACAATGGGGGGTGAGGGGGTCGCTACGGCATCATCCTGTTTCGCTCGCTTTGGCATACCTATGGCGGATGCAGGACGTGTGCCAGGATATAGGTGCTATAAAACACTGATCGCCGTGACGGAGTTCCGTCACGACGACCAGGTGAAGCGTTTATCGGTGAGCCACTACCGAAGCCCTGCTCCCAGGGCGGGTGTAAGGCTATGTGACATATGCAATTCACCCACCTCCTTGTGAAGGCATAGAACGTTCCCTTCAAGCTCTATTTCGATTCATCTTGTTAGGATGCTAAACAAGAGACTTCTTGGACAAATCTTACCCAGTGTCATTTCGACCGGAGCGAAGCATGAGCGTAGTGGAGAAATCTTAACCTAGCGGCTCTCTAAAGATGCCTCGACTCCGCCCGGCATGACACCAGGCCGACTTATGTCAGAGGTCTCTTATCGCTTTCTACTTTATCTGCGCCGGTTGGTTTTGGAGCGACGAGACCGTTCCCAGACTGGAATTTGCAGATCAGGTTGTACCGCTGCCACAGGTGCCCCCTGGTTTTCCTGGCTCATCATAGCATAAGTGGGTACAACCCTTATAGGGCTGGGCGTTGCATGGGGCAACACCCGTTGTTCTCGTAGCCAGCGCACTAAGTCGCGGGAGCGAGGATCAATGCGGACGCGCTCGCGCAGCAGGGTGTCAATAGCATGGTTGGCCTGATCGCGCACACGAGGAGCGGAAGTGCTGTCACGCAACTCAAAAATCTTGAGCCATACGGCCTTGTCATAACAGCGGTTGCGGCACGGACAAAGCTGCTGGAGCGCATTGCACTGCGCTTCACTATCGGTGCCTTCCAATGCCGCCACCAGTTGCGGTAAATGACAGGCGATGTTGATTTTGACTGGCTTGCGTCGCGCTGCGGGCTTGGGTTCTTTATCCGGCAGTTCTAGAGAATGTGCCTCGGCCAACCACCGCACCAATTCCTCGGCACGGGCCGAAACCGCAGAGAATTGACGTAATGTTTCAATGGCATGTTCGGCCTGGTTGCGCACCTCCTCAGCCTGACTGGTGTAATAGACATGGAAAATAGCCAGCCAAGCTTCGCCCTCATAACAACGACTGCGGCAGGGACAGAGACGACGCAAAATGTCACGTTGCGTCTGATGATCTCCCTCATTGAGTTCTTGCAAAAGTTGAGGCAACTCGGCGGGCAAAATACGCTTTTTGCTCATGGGAATTCTCCTCGTATAAGCCACCTTGCTAAACCGGGCAAGCAGCACTGGTATGGAGCTGTACTTCATTGCTCCACACCTCGTAGTGACGACGAATTTGGCGCACATGATAGGCGATATTAGCCGAAGTGCAGCCTAGGGCGTGGCCTGTTTCACGCCAGGTGAGGCCACGCAGCAAGCAAAACAGTACCGCTTGTTGTGTAGATTTCAGTTCCTGGGTGAACTGTTCCACATAGGCGGTGGCTAAGACGGTTTCTACCGCGCCATCGCAAGCCGTATCTTCTTCCCACTGCTCCAATCCGGCACTATCCAGGGAGGTGCAGCGGCGCACGCGGGCGTGCTTGATGGCATCCAGCAGCCGCCACCGCGCCCGTTGAATAAGATATTGCTCCGGGCAGCCAATGCGGACATCCAAATTTTTCAGGGCTTCCAACAAGCCGAGCCAGGCTTCTTGGAGTAAGTCGTCAGGGTCTTCTTGCGAGCAGCGGGCATAATATTTTGCCATGCTCACTAGGCGCGGGCGTAGGGATTCAATCACTGCTTCAGTCGCTGCGGTGTTGCCGGCGCGCGCGGCTTCGTAACAAAGCTGATTCAAAGCTTTTCCTCCAGGTATTCAAAACCAAAAACCGGGCCGCAGGCACATAGGCCCGCGACCCGGTTAAAGCGTGAAGGGAAAGCTTGAGCTGAACGCTCACCAAAGAGCAGAGAAAGTCTTTTCGGGTGGAGTTACGCTCGTGCGCTGCCGGTGCGAGGCGAATAATATGTGCTGCGGATTAACACGTTGACCATCAAGTTGATAACCATCATTTATCGCCTCCTTGAGTAGAATGGAGCTTGCCACAAAGAGCAAAGCCCTAGAGTTCGTTGACTCTATTATAAGCTATATCGAACGGAAAGGGGAGTTTGCTAAAGGAATGAACAAAAAAATTTAATAAATTGTAACGCGAGCCGAAAGTGGAACATCAAAAGCGGAACCTAAAGCACAAGCAAGCATTTTGCGGAAGTTAAACCAACCGCTGCCACCAATGAGGACAAGTGACTTTTGCCGGAGGTCTAATACAAAACCGATGGCAGAAAACAGCCGCGTGGCTCTTGATACATACCCATTGCCATCAAAGTCATCGGCTTGACGACGCGCAGCTTTTGATTTAAGCACCAGCGAAAAAGTTCAGCCTGGCGCGTCGGCAGCAGAAAGGATAGAGGCTGCTGGGTAATGTCCGCCGCGCCCGCAAGCAAATTCTGCATATCGCCTGTGGTTTCGGCGACAGCGTGGTTCAACTGCCAGAAATTTGGCGCGGTAGCATAGGCCGTAATTCGATCTTCCCGCACCGCTACAACACCTGGAAACATTGGCGCGAATTGCGCGATCTCTGTGGTGCGATTGAAACCGTGAACCCTTTGGCACAATTCACCGCAAGCGTCGTAATCCTTTGCTTCGAGCAGGCGAACTTGGGTTTCTGGCAACGCTGATTCTTTGTTGGTAGGGATGCCCTGCATAATAACGAGTGGTTCCACAACCTCGAACCCTACACTTGCGTAAAGCGACATTGAAGTTGTGTTGAAAGCGTCCTACACGAGCCGAATCCCCGGCGTGTCTCGTCCCGCTTCGACAACTGCCTGCATCAAGGCACGTCCAACGCCTTTGGTCTGCGCGTCCGGGGCGACGGTAATCGGCCCGACCCCGCAAATCGAATTTTGACGCCACAAAAAATTAGAGCCGAGAAATTCTCCGCTCTCGGTTTCGGCGACGAATCCAATAATGTCTGGACTGCCGATGCACATCTGTGCCATCTGCACCGCTGACTCGGCGGAAGGGAAATCGTGTGGGAAATTATGCTGGTCGGCGATTCCGCAAAATGCCTGGTACATGATTTGGCCGACGTTTTCCGCATCGGCAGGCGTTACGGGGCGTATATTCATTTTTAATCTCTTTTTCTTAATCAAATGTTCCTAACAGACACTTAGACAAGTCTTATCATGACAGCTAATGGGACTGCAATCCCAGCAACGCCGTGCGACGGCACACCATCGAGTTTTGGATTCTAACGCACGCCCCGCCACTGAAGCAGAGGGCTGAAGCTTCAAGCCTCCTGAACCGGGCTAAAGGTGCGTCTCCAGCCCGGTTCACCGGGCTTTGCCCACTCAGCCCGCTCGTTTACGGGTGGGTGCTGCCTCAGTCTTATCAGGTTTGACCTGGGGCTTTGATTTGGCGCGAGGCTTCTTGAGTTCCACTGAGGTGCCCTGGCAGGTGGGGCAGAAGTAGATAATGCGGGTGCGTTCGCCTTCCTCATCTTCGCGTGTTACCTGACGCAACTGGCGCACGATGTCGCCACAGTGCAGGCAGGGGAGGTTGGTGCGACGAAAGACGTAATGGCGGGTGCCGTATTCACGGCCTGGACGATAGACGAGAGAATCGTCGCCCTTCATGCGAGTGCGCAGATCATCCGGTACGGTGGCGCTGGTGATGTAAGCTCTTTGCGCCATAAGCGGAATGGAGCGGCAGAGGCAGTCTATTGCAGATTGCTCTAAATCACTCACCCGTTTCCAGGGGTCGAGGCGACAGTCAAAGAGAATCTCGGCACGCAGGTAATTGCCGATACCTGCCACAATTTGCTGATCCAATAAGGCCGCACCAACGGTGCGCTGTTGGTTTTCTGACTTGAGCAGCCGATTGAGAAAAGCCTCTGTATCAAAACTACCGTGATAAGGGAGAATATCAGGGCCAAGGCTGCCTAAATACTCGACTTGCTCAACTGGATTGCCCTGACCAACTTCAAAAACCGGGGCCGAAAAGAGAATCGCAATAACATCGGCAGTCGCAATGCGTGCTCGTTCACGGCGATCCACCGGAATTGGTTCGGTGTTGGGCAACACCTGCCAGCGGCCCCACATCATCAGGTGCGAGTGAAAATAGAAGCCATCTTGCAGGATGCCAATTAAATGTTTACCGTGCGAGTACACTTGCTCCACGCGCTTGCCGATGAGAATGTTGGGATGCTCTTGCAACCACAGGCGCGCGCCTTTGGTGCGCGCGGTGAAGACTTCGATGGGCTTGCCAGCGAGTGCTTTATGAATGGCAGCGGCGTGTTTGCGGACTTCCGGGCCTTCTGGCATGGTTTTATCTTTTCATCAATTAAGGCGCAGGAGCCTTGATCGGTGTGTTATGGGAGTAAGCGACTTGCGCCGGATTGAGCAAGGTCTTAACGCCCTCTTTTTCGGCGGAAATTTGAGTCTTGCTCCAATCTATATCGCCAGTCACGGTAGCTGTCCAGCTATGGTCATCTACTTTAGCTTCTACGGTTTTATCGCTCATCGTAACTTTGACCGCCGCGTCCGGTGTGACTTCGCCAGTGAGCGTGGCAGTGGCGGAGCCGATGCCCTCAATATGAGTGAGAACAAGAAACGGACGCTTATCTACGAGACTGCGATGGTAAGCCGTTTCTATATCTAATTTCGGGTCATCCAGTGGCGCATTGCCCGGCCCGTCCGCCATGCGCTTCACGACTTGGCGCAATTGGTCATCCGTGAGTTTCTGTCCAAAAGTTGGGCCATAGAAGGAACCATTGGGGCCATGACAGCGGGCGCAGTTATCCGCAAAGTAATCCATCGGCGTAAATTCAGTGGGGGCCGCTTTAGGGGATGACCCCTGAGTTGGGGCCGCTTGCAAAGGGATGAATTGCGGCTCTGCAAAAGCGGAGGCGGCATAAAGCGTTGGCGAAGGTAACGTCTTCCCATATCGCTTGGGAATCAGGGGCGACAATGCCATGAGAGCTAACCCACAGGCAACACCGGATAGAGAATTTAAGAGATGAGACTTCATATAATAGTGGTATAGTGCGCGGGGCGTGCCCGTATCAGCGGGCACGCCTTGGGCGGGGCCTATAAAAGACTCGGCAGGAAGGCTAAAGCCGACCGTCCTCTGGACGGTAAGGGGGCACGATGAATCATGCCCCTACGTGGCGTCCAACGGACGTTTGGCAGCAAAGCTGCCTTCCTGCCGAGTCTTTTATAGGCCCGACGATGCCTGTTAGCGCGCGCCCGTGTAGGTGATGCGATAGATGCGAGAACCCTGGTCGGAAGTGAAGAGCATGGAGCCATCGGGGGCTTCTACACAATCTACCGGGCGGGCCAATACATCATTGCCATTGGCGGCCAAGGTGCTGACAATTAATTGTGAGCCATAGGGCTGGCCTGTCATGGTATCGAACAAAATACTTTCCACGCGATAGCCGACTTTCTTGGTGCTATTCCAGGAGCCGTGATAAGCAACCCAGGCGTTACCTTTCTGCCCTGGAAAATAATCTTTGGTCACGAAAGTCCATCCATTGCCTGCCCAGTGCGCGCCCGCCGACCACGCCGGGGGAATCGTCTTGGCGATAAGCTCCAAAATATCAGGCCGATTGAGATACTCCGGGCGCGGTAGCCTATCGCCAACGACAAACGGGTGCCCATAGAAGCCATCCTGCACGTAGTGGTTGAACTCTTCGGGTGGCACCGCATCCGTGAGCGGTTGCTTGCTTAAACCGGAACCAGCGGGTGGTTGCCATTTGCCTTCACCCAGCGGCCCGCCAAAGTTATCACTGCCATGATCGCTGCCCCAGATTTCATCGGTGCCCGGACGCAGCATCAACTTCTCGGTATTGCGAATGCCGGAGCAAAAGAGGCGCTTATTGCCGCCGTTGAGGTCGTAGCGCCAGATTTTCTCACGGTCATCCCCCGTGTGGTCGCTCAGGTTTTGGTCATCGCCAATCGAGGTGTAAATCGAGTCATTGGTGACGAGGATCGAACGCCACCAGTGACCCCCGCCGGAGGGTAATTGGCCCTCAGGAATGACAGTCACGACTTCATCGGCCACACCATCGCCGTTGGTGTCGCGTCCTTTATAAATTGATCCGCTCTGGGTAAACCACAGCCAGCCATCGTGCCATTGCAGGCCGTGGACAGTAGGCTTACCAGTGATGAATTTGCCGAGTGTCTGATAGGTGCCGTCGCCTTTATCTTTTAGGGTGAGAATAGTGCCCCGGCCTGGTTGAGAGAGATAAAGAGTGCCCTTGTCATCAAACTGGATAAAACGGGCTTCGCCTAAGTGGTCGGCAGCGAGAGTCACGCGGTAGCCGGGCCGCACCGTAAAAGCTGGCACGCCGGGGCCAACGCTTCCGGTCGGCGCATCGGCGGCAGAGACGCGGTGAGAAGGCGTCAGGAGTTGGGCGGCTGTCAGTAAGGCAGAAAAAATCGCCAGCGGCGCAATGGCCTGGCGAGTCCGGTGAGTCATAAATTCCTTTCGTATCTTGCTTCTAATAAAATCAAAACCTTAGTCAAAAGTATAACGGATATTGTCCTTAGGCTACGCAGACCCGCCGCTAAAGCAGCGGGCTGAACCTGCAAGCCCCCTGGACGGGGCTAAGGGTGCGTCGTCAGCCCGGTTCACCGGGCTTTTACTCTCAGCCGGCTGCTTTAGCGGCGGGAGTGCTTAATTGACGTTAAACCACTCTGTGCGTATGATGTTAAGCGTGGGACAACCAGTTTTCTTAATCGGCCAATCTGACGAAGTCGGTGCGTTGCAAGGCGAATTACAACGTGCTGTCTTGACCAACCGTATTGAGCGTCTTCTCCATCGTGCCCAGGAAAGCCAGGCTACTGACCTACTTGCAGCCAGAGCGCAACGCTTTACGGAACTCTTAGACGATGCGGCTCCGCATTGGTTGCAAGAAGCGCAAGCCATCGCTGCCGCTGCCGGTCTTGAGCCGTGGCACCTGCTCGCGCTGAATTGCTTGCCGGGAGATTTCTGGGGCGAACGTTATAGCTCTGCGCCGTTGGGTGAGGGGCAAAGTGGTGACGAACTTGTCAACGCCTATGAAGCGCAGGGCTATGAACCACTGTTAGGCGGCGACTGCACCACGTTTTTTGGCCTGGGCGAAGCCACCATTTCCGGTGAGACGCTATTTCATAAGAACCGTGAAGAGCGCGACGAAATACAGTGCATCTATATTAAACAAATTGAGGGTTTTAACCGCTTTGTGGGGGCAGGTGATATTGGCAACCTGGGCACGGCGCATCTGCACACCGAAGATTACTGGGTGGGAGCTAACAATACAGGCTCTCCCGTGCCACCCACAGAATTTGAAGACTGTGCCTTAAGTGATTCTCACGTCTTACGCTATTTAGCGGAGCATTGTGCCTCTTTAGATGAAATTGTGCCTGCCTTGGAAGACCTGGTTGCTCGCCGATTATTGGGCGGCGGGGGAGCCAATACTGGTATGATTCTACTTTTTGCGGATGCCGGGCGTGGTCTGATTGTCGAGGCGACTTCGCGCCGTCTGGCCTATCGCTGGTTTAAAGAGAGTGGCGATATGGCCGTGCGGTCTAATCATTTTATTCTGCCCGAAATGCAAGCCTACTGCTTATCGCCTCTGCCTGGCAGCGTGCGGCGCTACGAGCGTGCTATGCAGTTATGGGAAAGTCAACAGGGCTATGCCAGCATCCCAACCTGTGGTGAAATTGGGCGCGACCGCGATGGTGTGCCTTATGCTATCTGCCGCAATCCCTCTGACAAATTAGGTAGCGTTACTGTTTCTACCTCAACCGCCACTATTAGCTCCCATGACGACCGCCGCTGCCAGACCCATTTTCGCAATTGTCACCCCGCTTATACTCCGGCTCTTATCGTAGCTCCGCTCGACCGAGTTTCCGATTCTGACTTAGTTTCCGGTGTTCATAATCAAGAATGGCGGCGTTATCGGGCTTGGGCCTGATTTCTGCCCTTAATCTGTAAGCGGCAAAATTAGTGCGAAGAAAAGAGTTCTGAGCTTAAGAGTCGTGTAAAACGGTAACTTGGGGTTATGCTGAGGCTTTCTAAAGCATGAATTGAACAGGATAATTTCAACTGAGGCGTCGGAGATGGGGTGGGCACAACGTTGGACATAAAGCTTAGCCAGGAAGATAGTAGCCAGGTGGCACCAGTGGTAACACCTACTTATGCGTTACAGGGTGCTTCCTCACATTTAATGGCTCTGCTGGATGTGCAAAAAGAGGCAGTATCCCTTGGCTCTGACCTCACATCTGTCCTCAAACTCGCAATTGAACACGCCCAACGATTGACTAGAGCCAATGGTGTTGCCGTTGTTAGCGGGGAAGAACTCTACTGTGAAGCTGCTACTGGGACATTAGCCGCTCAAGCAGGGCACACGTTAACCTTTCTTAACAGCCAATCGGTGGATAGTGATGTACCTGTGCGCTATGCTGATGTGCTGGGGGATAGCCATTTTGATCAAACGGCCTGTCCATTGGGTGCAACCCGCTCTTTGCTCATCGTTCCGCCGCCATCAAAGGAAACTCTCTTTGGACTGTTAGCCGTGGCCGAGCCAGCAAACGCCTTTACTGCTGAAGACGAATTTACTCTGCAATTCCTGGTGGGGCTTATCAATGCTGCCCAACAACAGGACAATGCGGTGAAGGCAAAACAGCAGGCGTTAGCGGAGCGTGATGTGGCTTTAAGCGCGCAACAGGACAGCGAAGACCGCCTGCGCCGTATTGCAGGAGCCGCTCAGGAAGGCATCTGGATGGTGGATGCACATTGCATCATCAGCTACGTCAATCTGCGCATGGCAGAAATGCTGGGCTATAGCCTGGAAGAGATTACTACACATTCTATCTTTGATTTTATTCATCAGGCCAGTCGTGCCGAGGCGGAAAGAGCGTTTGCCCAAGGCCAACAGGACATCCCGCAGCAGTTAGACCTCTGTTATCGCCGCAAAGATGGTAGTGACCTGTGGGCCATTGTTACCATCAATCCAACGCGTGATAGAGCCGGGGCTTTTAGTGGCGTGCTGGGCATGGTCAACGATATTACCGAGCGCAAGCAGGCGGAGGAATCCCTTGAAGCACAAGCAGCGATGTTGCGCGAGCAGGCACAATTAATTGACCTGGCGCATGATGCGATTATTATCCGCGATATGAAGGGCACAATTATCTTCTGGAATCATGGAGCCGAAACAATATATGGTTGGCAGCGAGAAGAAGCCCTGGGCCACAACGCCAGTGCTTTGTTGCAGAGCCAGATGGATGTGCCCCCGGAAGAATTTAAGACTCAATTAACCGCAACCGGGCATTGGGAAGGAGAATTAACCCGCTCGACCCGTGATGGACAACATATAGTGGTGTCAAGTCGCTGGGCGCTCCAGTGTGATGGGCAAAATCAGCCGCTTTCGATGATTGAAATTAGTAATGACATCACCAGCCATAAACGAGCTGAAGCACGCCAGGCGGCTATGACCAGGGGGCTGCATGAAGTTTTAGCGATTGCCGATGAGTTAATTAATTGTCCCGAAGTGGATTGTTTAACGCGGCGAGCCGTGGAATTGGTGCGTGAACGCTTGGGCGTAGAGCGTTGCGGTATGGTGCTGGTCGCCGAAGATGGCGAACATCTGTTGGGCACTTATGGTACTGATATGCAAGGTCACACCACGGATGAGCGAGCCAATCGCTTTCCCAGAGATAATGCCCGCTTCTCCTATCTGGAGACATTGCCAGAAGGTCAGCGTTGGGTGCTACTAAAAGACAGCCCACAGGTCTACTGGGATGAGACAAAGATGGTGCGGGTCGGGAGAGGCTGGCAGGTGGCCACACCGATTCGTTCCAAACAGGGTGCAGTTGGTGTCTTTTTTAATGATGCCGCGATTACCGGCGCGCCTTTGGATCAGGTGCAGCAGGAACTTATTGCTGTCTATTGCTCTCTGTTAGGCAATATCATTCAAGATAAGCGTTCAGAAGCGCAGGTGCGGCTACTAATCAATGGGGCACGGTGCATCCTCTGGCACGCTTCGGTGCGAGAAAATGAATCGGGTTATCTGGACTGGAAGTTTCAGATGCCGGATGCCGAAGCTGCCAATCGTTTCCTGCCGTTGGCTAAGCTGCCTGGACAACTTTACGAGGAGGCTTGGGGTGAAGCGCGTTTGGCAGAAGATGTCGAGAGGATGAACCTAAACGCCGCGACAGCTTTAGAAAATGGCAAAACAGGATATACCCACGAGTTTCGCATTCGCCGCGCCGATGGCGATGTTCGCTGGTTGTTTGAGGACGTGCATATCGAGCCGCTACTACCTAAACAGTGGAGTATGGTTGGCGTTTGTACCGACATCTCCGAATTGAAACGAGCTGAAAATAAGCTCAGGGAATTTGCAGCGCAACTGGAATGGAGTAACCGTGAGTTGCAGGAGTTTTCCTATGTGGCGTCACACGATCTCCAGGAACCGCTGCGCAAAATCCAAGCCTTTGGCGACCGCTTGAAGACCAAGCATGGCGATGCTTTAAATGATGAAGCCCGCGACTATCTCGACCGGATGCAGAACGCGGCTCGCCGAATGCAGGTTTTAATTAATGATTTGCTGGCGTTTTCTCGTGTCACGACTAAGACTGTCCCTTTTACACCAATTGACCTCCGGGCCTTAATTCAGGATGTGCTGACGGATTTAGAGGTGCGCGTGGAGCAAAGTGGGGGACGGGTTGAAGTAGGCGAGTTACCAACTATTGAGGCTGACCCGTTGCAGATGCGGATGCTGTTTCAGAACTTAATTAGTAATGCCCTCAAATTTCAACGGGCTGGTGTTGCGCCCCAGGTTAGCATTCAGGGCGAGTTGCTTCCAGCGCGGGAAACTGCCCTGCTGTCTGCTGATGAGGAGGGTGGCGTTTGTAGGATAATAATAGAAGACAATGGTATAGGGTTTGAAGAAAAATATACTGAGCGCATTTTTACCGTTTTTCAACGCTTGCACTCGCGTGAGGAATATGAAGGCACCGGTATCGGGTTAGCAATTTGCCGCAAAATCATAGAACGTCATGGTGGCCAGATCACGGCTCAAAGCGTGCCGGGGCAGGGGACAAAGTTCATTATGATGCTACCCGCGCTACAGCCCAAGCCAACGTCATAAACAGTTCCATGTGCTTGGGTAATGCAGAACATAGAATGAGAGGGAGGATATTGCATGATCGAACAAGGTAGACCCATCACGATCTTAATGGCCGACGATGATGCCGATGATCGAATGTTAGCTGAGGAAGCCTTACAGGAAAGCCGCCTGGCTAATAACCTGTATTGTGTGACTGATGGCGAAGAACTGATGGACTTCCTGCATCACCGGGGAGAATATGCTGACCCGTCTAAATCGCCGCGCCCCGGCCTCATTCTGCTCGACCTTAATATGCCACGCAAGGACGGGCGTGAGGCGCTTAAGGAGATCAAGGCTGATCCATCTCTGCGCCGTATTCCAGTGGTTATTCTCACCACTTCGCAGGCCGAAGAAGATATTTATCGCACCTATGACCTGGGCGCTAATTCCTTTATTACCAAGCCAGTAACTTTTGCGGGCTTAGTGGAGATTATGCGGGGCATTGGCAAGTATTGGATTGAAATCGTAGAATTGCCCCACAATGGTAGCTCACCACAGAAGCCAGCACCACAAAGCGGCGGCTCCGAAGCTGCGTAGACCTTAAAGCAAGATGTGATGGTTGATTCCAAGATAAAAGTCCTCTTAGTGGAAGATGATGCAGATGATTACATCATCACCCGCGACTTACTCCGTGAAGCGGAGGCGGCCCAGTTCAGCCTTGAATGGGTGCGAACTTACGAAGCCGCTCTGGAAGCTATCAGCCGCCAGGAGCATGACGTTTATCTCCTTGATTACCGCTTAGGCGCCTATACTGGCTTAGACCTCTTGCAAGCCGCTATCCAGAGTGGCTGTAACGCGCCCATCATTTTGTTGACAGGCCAGGGCGACCGCGAAGTAGATGTGGCCGCTATGCAAGTTGGCGCGGCAGATTATCTGGTTA
Organism: Abditibacteriaceae bacterium; assembly: GCA_019239895.1. Taxonomy (GTDB): domain Bacteria; phylum Armatimonadota; class Abditibacteriia; order Abditibacteriales; family Abditibacteriaceae; genus JAFAZH01. Next base: position 78,311 of record JAFAZH010000032.1, read on the forward strand.
AAAGCCAACTTTCCGCGCCTTTGATGGAACGTTCCATCCGCCATGCCCTGGAGCGCAAACAAAATCAGGAAGTACTGCGTGAAAGTGAAGAGCGGTTGCGGTTTATGACTGAAACCAGCAGCGGAGCCTTATACGAGCGGAAATATGACGCTACAACCTTTGATTACATGAGTCCGGTAATTACCAAGTTGACTGGCTACTCTCCACAGGAAATCAATGCGATTGGAATTCGCAATATTATTGTAAAAGTTGAGGGCGATATTACCTCGACTCAAGTTGATCTCGCGGCCAGGAAGCGGGCCAAGGCCCAAGGCGAATTTCAGGCGGACTATCAAGTTCGCACTAAGGCGGGCGAATTGCGTTGGCTCAGTGACCATTCAGTGGCCTGGCGGGACGCTCAGCAAAATCTTGTTGGTTGGGTTGGTATCTTAAGCGACATCACCGCCCGTAAAGAAGCGGAAGAGCGACAGCGTTCGATGACACATGGGCTGCAATCGGTTCTCGTTGCGGCTGATGAGTTATTAGTCTGTCCTGATGTGGATTGCGTGTTACGCCGTGCCGTGGAATTGGGCCGCGAAAAGCTGGGGTTAGAGCGTAGCGGCATTTCCCTCATGGACGAAGACGGCAAATCCATGACGGGTTCTTATGGTACCAATTTGCAAGGGGAGACTACGGATGAACGCGGTTTCAGCTTCCTCTATGATGCGAAGTGGTTTCAGCCTTCGCCAGAGCAGTCCTCGCTAGAGCAGCCCTCGACTGAATCATCGCTGCATCTCACCGATACCGCTTTAACCCACTCCACCCGCTGGGTCTGTCACCAAGATCAGCCTTTCTACTATTGGAATGGCAAGCAAATGGTAGCTAGTGGCAAGACGGGCTGGTTAGCGGCCACGCCTATTCAATCTACGCACGGTGTGGTTGGAATATTCTTTAATGATAATGCTATCACGGGAACACCCTTTGATGAGGCGAAGCAGGAAATGGTGGCGGTTTTTTGCTCTCTGATGGGCAACATCATTGAGCGCAAACGGGCCGAGCAACAGCTATCGCATAACGCCTTCTATGACGCTTTAACCAATCTGCCCAATCGCTCGCTTTTTATGGAGCGATTAGATCGGGCTATCAAGCGTCACAAACGGCATAATGACTATTTATTTGCGGTGCTATTTCTTGATCTTGACCGCTTTAAAAATGTCAATGATAGTCTGGGGCATACCGTGGGCGATAACTTATTAATTGCGGCGGCGCGGCGGTTAGAAAAATGCCTGCGCACGGAAGATACTGTGGCCCGTCTGGGCGGTGATGAGTTCACCATTCTGGTAGACGATATTCGAGACCTAACCGAAGCGACTCATGTTGCCGAGCGTATTCAGCAAGAATTAGGCGCACCTTTCAAATTGGAAAGTGCTTCCGGGACACAAATCGAGTGGTTTACCAGTGTGAGTATTGGTATCGCCATCAGCAACCAGAGCTATGAACAGGCTGAGGAGGTGCTGCGGGACGCTGACATTGCTATGTATCGCGCCAAAAACCAGGGCAAGGCGCGTCATGAAATCTTTGATACGGCGATGCACGAGCGGGCGCAATCGTTGCTCCAGTTGGAAACAGACTTATGGCGTGCTTTGGAGCGTGAGGAATTCAGCCTCCAATATCAACCGATTATAGACCTGGCAAGCGGGCGATTGTTTGGTTTTGAAGCTCTCGTGCGCTGGCAGCACCCACAACGCGGCCTCGTCTCTCCAATGGAATTTATTCCTATCATGGAAGATAACGGCTTAATTCTGCCCCTGGGCCAATGGGTGCTACGTGAAGCTTGCCGCCAGATGCGTATCTGGCAGGATACGGTAGCCGCAGCCCAATCGCTGATTATTAGCGTCAATGTTTCTAGTAAGCAATTTTCACAGGCCGATTTGGTAGAGCAAGTGCGACGCGCCTTGGAGGAAACAGGTGTCACCGCCACCCAACTCAAACTCGAAATCACAGAAAGCGTCATTATGCAAAATGCCAGTTCAGCCGCTGTGATGCTGGCTGAACTCAAGGCATTAGGGGTGCAAGTTTCCATTGATGATTTCGGCACTGGCTATTCCTCTTTAAACTCACTGCACCTATTTCCTCTAGATACCCTCAAGATAGATCGCTCCTTTGTCCGCAGGCTGGGGCCACAGGGTGAGAATAAAGAAATCATTGAGACCATCGTGTCCTTAGCGCGGCATTTATGCATGGAAGTTATTGCTGAAGGGGTGGAGACGAAGGAACATTTAAACCAACTACAGGCATTGGACTGCTCCTATGGTCAAGGCTATCTCTTCGCTCAACCGCTAACGCCAGAAGCGGCAACCGCTTATATCGTGGCAAACTTCCAGGCACAAGCCTGCTCCGCTGGCAACGGAAATCATGCTTTTTCCAATGGACATTCCCTAAGCGTGTCTAAGCCAGAGGAAGCTAAATGATGATGTTAAAGTGCTGAACTTACGGCACAGTTCATGCATCCAGAGCTTGGCTGGGAGGAATCTGCCGGTGAAAGCATCTGTCCCTCAAAATGAAAAAGCGCGGCTGGAGGCCCTATATGAGTATCAAATTCTTGACACTTTGCCAGAGCAAGCCTATGACGACATCACTCGTTTAGCTTCGACTATCTGTGGGACGCCAATTGCTCTGGTTAGCCTGGTAGATCGGGAACGCCAGTGGTTTAAATCTAACGTTGGCTTGGCTGTTAATGAAACATCGCGCGAATGCTCATTTTGCGCGCACGCGATTCACCACCCGGAACTGTTTCTCATTCCCGATGCCACTGCTGATGCGCGTTTTGCCGATAATCCCCTCGTCACGGCTGAGCCTCACATCAGGTTTTACGGTGGTGCGCCGCTTATCACCCATGACGGTTTGGAACTGGGCACTCTCTGTGTCATTGATGTTAAGCCGCGTCGGTTAACCAGCGAGCAAGAGCACGCTCTGGAAGCCCTGTCGCGCCAGGTTATGGCCCAGCTTGAATTGAGGCGTAAAGTTCAGCAGTTAGAAAGTGCCATTGAGAGTAAGGAAGAAATCGCTGCCGAGCTAAGACTGCAAAAGAGCATTCTTGAAGCGCAAAGCGAGGCCTCCCCGGATGGTATTCTGGTGCTATCCCAGGATGAGCGGATTCTCTCTTTCAACCAGCGGTTTTTACAACTCTGGGGCTTGTCACCTGAGATGATGGGGCAGCAATTGAATGAGACGGTGTTAGCTGCCATTGTTAATAAGCTGGTTGAGCCACAGCGGTGGTTAGATAAAATTGCGGATTTACGAGTGCAACAAGAATCCGAGAGTCGGGATGAAATGATGCTATTAGACGGGCGTATTTTTGATTGGTATAGCGCCCCGATTAAAAATAGCCAGGGGGCGCTGCATGGGCGGGTATGGTTCACCCGTGATATTACCGAGCGCAAAGAGATCGAACGGATAAAGACCGAATTTATCTCCACCGTTAGCCATGAACTCCGCACACCGCTAACTTCCATTCGTGGCTCGCTTGGTCTTATTGCTGGTGGGGTGACGGGGGCAGTTTCGGAAAAAGCTAAATCTCTCTTGAACATTGCCATCAATAATAACGACCGTTTGATTCGCTTGATTAATGACATTCTCGACCTTGATAAAATTGAAGCCGGGCAGATGGTTTTTCAGGAGAAGCCCCTTGAGATAATGCCGCTACTTGAAGCCGCCGTGGCCGAGAATCGCGCTTATGCCGAGCAGTTTGGGGTCGAGTTGTTCGTCGAGCCGGGACTGCCAGAGGTCAAAGTCAAAGCCGATAGCGACCGCTTAATGCAGGTGATGGCTAACCTGCTATCAAACGCGGCGAAATTCTCACCTCCCAACGGCCAAGTTACTCTCTCTGCGACCCGGCAGCAGGGGATGGTGCGGGTGGCTGTGCAAGATCATGGCCCCGGTATTCCCGAAGAGTTTCGCAGTCGTATCTTTGATAAATTCGCCCAGGCCGATGCTTCCGATAGCCGCCATCAGGGGGGCACCGGATTGGGCCTAAGCATTGCCAAAAATATTGTCGAAAGAATGGGCGGGCGCATCGGTTTTAAGACACAAGTGGGTGCGGGCACAACTTTCTATTTTGAATTACCAGAGTGGGGCGCACCAGAAGCAGGTAAACCGCAAACTAGTATGACGGAAGCTCTGGGAACAGACATTGCCAAACGTCAGGGCCGCATTTTAGTTTGTGAAGACGACCATGATGTGGCGCATCTCCTGACTATCATGTTGCAGCGCGGCGGCTTTGAGACGGACGTGGCCCATAATGCCCAGGAAGCCAAGGCATTAGCTCTGGAAAATCGCTATGTGGCGATGACACTGGATTTAGAACTGCCAGGACAAGACGGCATTTCTCTGGTGCGCGAATTGCGCAGTGAGGCCGGAGAAATTCACTCTGGTGCGCCTTATCTGCCAATTATTGTTGTCTCGGCGATGGCCCCTGTTGGCCAGGCCGAATTAGACGGTGACGCGTTTGGCATTATTGACTGGCTGGATAAACCCATTAATCCAGATCATCTGTTAGCCGCTGTTGAACAGGCCGCCCGGCAGCGCCGAAAAGGAGCGTTCGGGGTCTCGCCCGCAATGCAGCCCGAAGGGGAGATGGAAGGAGAGAGGGCAAAGCGTAAGGCGCGTATTCTGCACGTAGAGGATGAGCTTGATGTCTGTCGCATTACCACAATGGTATTAGCAGATGTGGCGGAGATGGTTTGTGTTACAACACTCCAAGAGGCAAAGGAACAATTGGAAGGGAGCTGCTTTGATCTGGTAATAATAGATTTGAGCTTGCCCGATGGTTCTGGCTTAGAGTTATTGTCAATGACCAATCAACATGATCCACCCATTCCCGTCGTGATTTTCTCGGCGGAAGAAATGCGGCAGGGCCTTACGCATAATATTGCCGGGACCTTAGTCAAGACGCGGGCTTCAAATGCAGAATTGTTGCAGACAATTCAATCTATTGTGCAGGCGAATCACTCGACCTGCAATAGTGTCAATTAGATACCAATAATATTCGCTTAAAATCCGCTATGAGTTCACGCCAGTTAAGCCGTATTATGATGATCGAAGATGAGGCGGATATTCAAGCCGTCGCGGGCATGGCGCTTGAAGCCGTGGGCGGCTTTACGGTGCAGGTTTGCAGTTCAGGGCGTGAAGCGGTGCAGTGCGCGGCAGCTTTTGCCCCCGATTTGATATTGTTAGATGTGATGATGCCGGGCATGGATGGCCCCACCACTTTGAAAAGCTTGCGCGAGATTCCTGCGATGGCAGCCACACCAGTTATTTTTATGACGGCTAAAGTGCAGCCGCACGAAGTCGCTCGCTACCAGGAGTTAGGGGCAATTGACGTGATTGCTAAACCCTTTGACCCGATGACGCTATCGGCTACAGTAACCAGTATTTGGGCGCAACATTATGGCTGATGCAGCGAACTTCGCCGAACAATTAAATCTTCTGCGGCAGTCTTATCGCGCTGCTTTGCCAGCTAAGCTCATTGAAATTGAGAAAACCTGGCAGGGGCTGCAAACGGCCTGGAATGCCGAGGCTTTGGACTCGCTGCATCGCCAGGTGCATAATCTCAGCGGTTCGGGTGCGGCTTATGGTTTTACGCGGGTGAGCGAAGCCGCCCGTCCTTTGGAAATCCTTATTCAGTCCATCGGAGAAGCTCAAAGCGCGGCAACTGCACCACAACAGGAAAAGTTCGCTGTGCTTTTCGCTACCTTACAACAGGCGGCCTCCGAACCTGACTCAGTGTCCCCTGACTCAGCACCAGCGCGCAACGCCGCAACGCCTGATAATGGAGTAGCACAGGCTAACCTTACCAAGTTAGAGGTTGATGGCGCGGGTGTTCAAACGCCAGCCGCTCAAATGCCAGCCGTTCCTGCGAACGATAATCAAACGAGTAACGCCCTAATTTTTTTAATCTCGGATGATACTGTATTAGCCCATGAGTTAGAGTTGCAAGTTAGCTATTTTAGCTATCGCGTGCATACTTTTACCCAATTAAGTGATCTAGAAGGAGCGGCGTCTGAAACGCCCCCCGCCGCTATCCTCGTGGATATGTTAACGACTGGGGATGAACCCATTGACATGGAGCGGGTAGCGCAGCTTAAACAGGGAATATTGGCCACCGTTCCCCTGGTTTTTATTTCGTCCCATGAAGACATCTCACATCGTTTACAAGCGGTGCGGGCTGGGGGCGACGCTTATTTCACGAAGCCTTTAGACACGGGCGAGTTGATTGATAAATTAGATAGTCTGACCGCCAGTCACACGCCTGAACCTTATCATATCCTCATTGTCGAAGATGACTCGACCCTGGCACGCTACTATACCTTAAACCTGCAAGCAGCCGGCATGATCGCCTCAGCGATTACCGATCCGCTACAAGTGCTTCATGCGCTCAGCGAATTCCGGCCCGATTTAATCTTGATGGATGTCTACATGCCCGCCTGTAACGGTCTGGAACTGTCCACTGTCATTCGCCAGCAGGAAGATTTTGTGAGCATTCCGATAGTCTTTCTCTCGGCAGAAACTGACCTCAGCAAGCAGATGGCGGCGATGAGCCGGGGTGGGGATGACTTCCTGACCAAACCCATTAAGCCAGCCCATTTAGTGGCGTCGGTGGCCAGCCGCGCTCATCGTTCGCGGGTGCTGCGCTCCCTCATGGTGCGCGATAGCCTGACCGGATTATTTAATCACACAGCCACCAAAGAGCAACTGGATATTGCCCTCGCCCGCTCACGGCGCAATGAGGCTCAGGTGACGTTTGCCATGATTGATATTGATAAGTTTAAATCGGTTAATGATACCCACGGCCATGCGGTGGGAGACCGGGTTATTAAAAGCCTGTCGCGTCTCTTGCAGCAACGCCTACGCAAGACAGACATAGTCGGGCGGTATGGTGGCGAGGAGTTTGCGGCGGTGCTAGTGGATACTGATGGACCGGCGGCTCTAAGCGTCTTAGAAGAAATCCGCGCTCACTTCGCGCAAATTCGGCACCAGGGCGAAGCCGAGCCGTTCTCGGTGACTTTTAGTTGTGGTGTCGCTACCTCCCCGCCGTGGCTCGAAGCTAATGAACTTGCCGATGCCGCCGATAAAGCCCTCTATGAAGCCAAACGCACAGGCCGCAATCGCATCGTTACCAGCGAACCCCTCCTTGAAGTGACTTCATAAGCACTTGCCTGCATCCCATTATCTCCATCATTTTGAAATGAGTAACAATAAGGGAGCCGACTTCTTGTCGGGTCGTTTTGTTGTTGTGCCTTGTTGTTGTCACTGACCTGTTTCCATTAGCCAAGCACAATTCGTAGCATAACCTTTATTGCTGAGTTTCGATTTTCATGACCATTCAATTTAATCCCAAGCTACGCAATGTTGAAATTGTCCCTTTTGAATCGCAGGGTGAAGAGTTCCTCTGGATGCACGACAGTTTAGGAATCGCGCCGAATGCTTCAATCCCTCGTATGCTGGCTCCGTTAATCAGTCTCTTTGATGGCACGCGCAACGTCTCGCAGATTATCAGAACTTACGCCCTACACGGCGGCGAAGAACTGCCGGAGTGGTTTGTCGAGAAAATCATCAACCAATTAGATGAAGGGCTGCTCCTGGATTCGCCGCGCTTTGAGAAGGAGCGGAAGGCCATCTGGCGCGAGTTTGAAGATGCACCGGCTCGCTCAGCCGCCTTTGCTGGTCAATCCTACCCCGCCGAGCCAACCGCGCTCCGCCGTTTGCTGAGCGGTTTCTTTCGCAAAGCCGAGACATTAAACGACCAAACGCTGACGGCATTAAATGATGGGGCGAAGGTGCGCGGCATTGTGGTACCGCACATTGACTTTGCACGCGGCGGCCCAGTGGAAGCCCTAGCCTATCAGCAATTACAGGAATCGTTTGATGTGGTGGTAATTCTCGGTATTGCCCACTGCGGGGTGCGCTATCCTTTTTGTGCGGCCCCTAAAGACTATGAGACTCCCCTGGGAACCGCGTGCGCTGATGCACAATTCGTTGAGGCTCTGCGAGAGCGTGTTGGCCCGCGTCTGATTGCTGAACAGTTTGCCCATAAGAATGAGCATTCGGTGGAGTTTGTAACCGTGTTTCTCCAATATCTGGAGCATTTACGTCATGCGCGTATTGTCCCTATTCTCTGTGGTGGCTTTCATAGCGAAGTGCGTCGCCAGGTATCCCCTCAAACTAATGCGGATATTATGCAATTTTGTACCGCTCTGCGTGAGACGGTGCATAAATGGGAGCAACAGGGGCAACGGGTTGGGCTGATTGCCAGCGTTGACCTGGCCCATGTCGGCCCCAATTTTGATCACGACGCGCCGCCTGTCACGAAAGCCAAAATCCGTGCCGTGGAAATCGAAGACCGCGAGTTCTTACGCTACGTTGAAGCGGGCGATGCCGAAGGAATGCACGACCATATCGCCCGTGATGATAACACCCGCAACATAGACGCGCATCCTGCGATTTATACCTTGCTGCTGGCCTTCCCAGAACTACGCGCCAAGCTTTTGCACTATTCCTATGCCGGTGCCCCCTCCGATTCCATAGTCTCATTTGCATCCATGACGTTATACGAAAATGCTTAATAGATTTCTGTCATCAGTCATGGTCTGGTGTCATTCCGAGCGGAGTGCAACGGAGTCGAGGAATCTTTGAGGGGCAACTCAGTTAAGATTTCTCCACTGCGCTCGTGCCTCGCTCCGGTCGAAATGACACTCCGCATGAGACTTATGCAATAAGTCTCATGATTGCGCCGCGTCTGTGATTGAAGGACAATAAATCTTCATGAAGCAAGATCACGAAGATTCCACCACTCAACAGCAACTCAAAGCCGCTGCTGCCGAAATTCATAAGCTCCGCGAGCAACTGGCGTATCACAACTACCGTTATTACATCCTCGATGATCCCCAGGTTAGTGATGATGAATATGATATGACGATGCGCCGTCTCATTGCGTTAGAGACGGAACATCCTGACCTGATTACGCCCGACTCGCCCACGCAACGAGTGGGTGCGCCGCTCGAAGGCGAATTCCCCGAAGTGGTGCATCGCGTGCCGATGCTTTCGCTGCAAGATGTGCGCGGTGATGAAGAGTTAGTCGAATGGGAAAACCGCATTCGTCGCCACATGCACCTGCCTGCCGAGGCGGTTATCGAGTACGTCTGTGAGCCGAAGATTGATGGCCTGGCGATGTCATTGACCTATGAGAACGGCAAGTTTGTGCGTGGCGCGACACGCGGCAATGGGCGACAAGGCGAAGACATCACGGCCAACTTGCGGACGATTAATGCGATTCCCTGGCAGTTGCGCCTGGAACCCGCGCCGCCGATTTTTGAACCGCGCGGTGAAGTTTTTATGATGCGCTCGGAGTTTGAAAAACTCAATGAGCGGCAAACCGAGGAAGGCAAGCCCCTCTTTGCCAATCCCCGCAATGCAGGCGCGGGTAGTGTGCGCCAGAAAGACCCCAAGATAACGGCTTCCCGCCCCCTTACATTCTTCGCCTATGCTGTGGGCGCGGTTGAGGGCGTTCCATTGCATAAGCAGTGGGATATATTGGAGGTGCTCCGCCGCGCCGGTTTTCGGGTCAACTCCCAGAGTCGTATTTGCCAGGGTTTGGATGCGGTACGCGAGTTCATCGAGCACTGGCGCGAAGAACGACACAAGGTGGATTATGCAACTGATGGCGTGGTGGTGAAAGTCAACGACCTGCGCTGGCAGGATGAACTGGGCATCGTCAACCGTTTTCCCCGTTGGGCGTGTGCCTTTAAGTTTCCTCCTGAAGAGCAAATCACACGCGTCTTGGACATTACGGTGAATGTCGGACGCACGGGTGCCCTCACGCCGCTCGCGCATTTCGAGCCGGTGGAAGTGGCAGGCACTACTGTCAGCAAAGCCACCCTGCACAATGAAGACGAGATGAAGCGCAAGGATATTCGTATTGGCGATAAGGTAGTAATCCGCAAAGCGGGTGAGATTATCCCAGAAGTAGTGCGTGTCATCACGGAAGAGCGCACAGGCGAAGAAAAAGTTTTCCAGTTCCCCACCCAGTGCCCGGTGTGTAACGCTGCCGTCGTGAAGCCAGAAGGCGAAGCGGTGGCGCGTTGTGTTAATGCTGAGTGCCCGGCGCAGTTAGAGCGGTTGTTAGAGCATTTTGTATCACGGGGCGCGATGAACATTGATCGGGTTGGTGAAAAGCTCATCAAGCAATTGGTGGCGGCTGATCTGGTGCATGATGTCGCTGACCTTTTCTACTTAACCAAAGAGCAGTTGCTCTCCCTGGAACGCATGGCAGAAAAAAGCGCGCAGAACGTGCTGGATTCCATTGAAGGGGCCAAGCATCCACCATTGCCACGCTTAATCTTTGCCCTCGGCATTCGGCATGTGGGTGAGCGCACGGCGGGCCTCATCGCTGACCGCTTTGGTACTTTAGAAGCTTTGCGGGCTGCACCTGAAGCCGAAATTGCAGGCATTCACGACGTGGGGCAGGTCGCCGGGGCCAGTGTGCGCTCGTGGCTGGAGGAAGAGCACAATCAGCATGTGTTAGATAAATTAGAGAAGGCCGAGGTGCGCCCGGAGGAATCTACGCCAGTGGCGGCTGATGGACAGTTCACCGGCAAGAGCTTTGTCTTCACGGGTGCCATGACAATAGACCGGCGCGAAGCGGAAGCAATGGTCAAGCGGGTAGGAGCCAGGCCATCGGGTAGTGTGAGCAAGAAAACCGATTACGTGGTCGTGGGTGATAACGCTGGTTCCAAAGCCGACCGGGCCAGAGAACTTGGCGTGAAGATATTGACCGAAGAGGAATTTAAGGCTTTGCTGGAACTGGGGCTGTAAAAGCCCCGGCAGGAAGGCCGTTGGCCAAGCGTCCGTTGGACGCCAGAGGATAAAAGTTTTAGTGCGTGTACCGTCCAGAGGACGGTCGGCTTTAGCCTTCCTGCCGGGGCTTTTACAGCCCCGGACATCTTTTATGAATACCTGGAAACTCCAACACATCGCTTACAAAGTCGTCAAAGAGCAGCATTATGAAGTGGCTTTGCTCCCCATTGGTTCCTGCGAACCGCACAACCACCACTTGCCGTATGGCTCGGATGCTCTGCATAGCGAGGGGGTAGCCGACCGCCTCTGCGCCGCCGCTACAGAATTGGGTGCTAAAGTCGTGCAATTGCCGACCATTCCCTATGGCGTGCAGAGTAATATGCTGAAGCTTCCTTTAGCGATTAATGTTTATCCCACGACATTAATGGCTTTTCTAAAAGACATTGTGAACTCGCTGGAAAACAGTGACATCCGCAAACTGATTATCCTCAATGGGCATGGCGGCAACGATTTCTTGAAGCCCTTTGTGCGCGAGATGATGGGACGCAGCAAAGTCTTTATCTGCATTATTGACTGGTGGAAAGTTGGCAACGACATCTACAAAGACATCTTTGAAGCCCCCGACGATCATGGCGGTGAGATGGAAACCAGCGGTGATATGGCTTTATTCGGTCACCTCGTGCATCTCGAAGACGCCCTGGATGGAGCCTGGAAGCCAACGCGCTTTGAGGCGGTTAATAAAGGCTGGGTCTCTGTTTCCCGCGAGTGGCACCTGCTAACAGAAAGCACGGGAGTGGGTAATCCCTCGCAAGCCTCCGCCGAAAAGGGTGAAAAATACATCAGTGTAGTGGTAGAGCGACTTGCCCGCTTTGTGCAAGAGTTGTCGGATACAGAAATGGATGAGAAGTTTCCATTTTAACAGGGAATCTCACGCAGAGACGCGGAGGGCGCAGAGAGTTAAAAGAGGATAGAGAATCGAAGATAGAGGATCGTAGGGGCTAAGCCGAGGGCAGTCTCATTTCGTTGACAGCGATCCTCGATTCTCCATCTTCCATCCTCGTTCCCACCGCGTCTCTGCGTGAGATAATAGAATACATGCAAGAACGCCAGCTTGAAACAGAACTGATCCATCGTGGTGAAGGCGCTGCCCCACAAGCCTCGCCGCTGACTACACCGATTTATGAGACCACGACTTTCCTTTTTGAATCGGCAGCCGAAGTGCGGCAGTTTGCCGAGGGTAAATCGGACAAGTTTCTCTATTCCCGCTATGGCAACCCGACCGTGGCCGCCGTGGAATCAAAGTTAGCCGCCCTCGAAAGAGCCGAAGCCGCCATTGTTTTTAGCTCCGGCAATGCCGCCACTGCCTGCACCGTGATGGCCCTGGCGCAAGCGGGTGATGAAGTTTTGTGCAGTGCCGCTGTCTATGGCGGGACATTTCATCTGCTCAAAGACTTGCTGGCGCAGTTTGGCATCACTATCCGCTTTATCACCCTCGAAGAACTTAATGATGCCCAGACATCCATCAGCGACCGCACCCGCGCGCTCTGGTTTGAGACGCCGACCAATCCGACGCTGCGCTGTGTAGATATTCGAGCGGTGGCAGCGGCTTGTCGGGCGCGTGGCATTATCTCAGTTCTGGATAACACTTTTGCCAGCCCCATCAACCAGCAGCCGCTAACCCTTGGCGTTGATCTCGTGATGCACAGTGCCACCAAATACCTCAATGGGCATAGCGATGTCACCGCAGGCGCAGTGGCCGGGCCGCGAGAAATCGTAGATAAGGTCAACCGGGTGCGCCGGATGCTCGGCCCCATGCTTGACCCGGCAGCGGCTTATGCTTTGGGGCGCGGCATAAAAACCCTGGCCGTGCGCGTCGAGCGCCAGAATGCCAACGCCCTGGCCCTCGCTCGTGCCTTAGAAAAGGATAAACGGGTGCAAGCAGTGCATTATCCGGGCTTAGAATCGCATCCTGACCACGCTGTAGCTAAGGCGCAAATGAGCGGCTTTGGCGGCATGGTGTGCATAGATGTCGGCAGCCTGGAACGCGCGGAGCAGTGCTTCGACCGTTTGCAGGTATTCCAACGCGCCGCCAGCCTGGGTGGAGTCGAAAGCCTGTGCAGCTTGCCCGTTTTAACTTCGCACTGGGGATATACAGAGGAGGCGTTAGCGCGGGCTGGTGTCACCCCCGGTATGATGCGCTTTTCGGTCGGCTTAGAAAATGTGAACGATTTAATTGCTGATCTGCAGCAGGCTTTAAGTTAATTTCTACAGGTTCCAAAATGTATTGCCCGCGTTGTGGAGAAGAAATGATAGAGGTTAATGGACACTTAACCTGCTTACGCGGAGAGATGGGCTTAAGCCAGGTTATGCGGGCAGTATTAGAGAAACGCTTTCCGCAGCAAGTACGCCCTGAAGTCGAAACAGACTTTAAGTTAGGGTGGTATTGCCCAGGCTGCGGCATCCCCTTAGATTCACAGCATGAATGTAGTCATTGCGGTAAATCAATTAAGGGGATCATGTATCCTTTAGTAGAGTTCCATCCTCACAAAAACGAACAAGGTGTTTGGCGGTAACTGTCAATTGATGAGGCGTCATTAGGTAATTGCTTAAATGTAATTGGAGATAAACAATGGAATTTATAGAGAATGAAGTCAAAGAAGTTGGGCCTGGCGTGTGGATTCGGGTGGCGGTAGACAACATTAGTTGGTGCGACTTAGGCAATGCTGGCGTGGTGATAGATGCCCTGGAAGACCCGGAGCAGGCGGATGTGGTGCGCGGTCTGGTGAAAGAGACAACGGGACAGGACATCAAGTGGGTCATCAATACGCACTGGGATAAAGACCATATCGCGTGCAACCCGCAGTGGCGGCGTGAGGGAGCCACTGTGATTGCCCACCAATTCTGCGCTGCGGCGGCGGGCGCGTGGGAAGGGCGGCCCGATATTTCCTTCTCCGATCATGCGGTGCTGCGTGGCACTGACGACAAGCGCATTCAGATGCACTGGATGGGCGGCACGCACACGGCCTGGGACACGATTCTCTATCTATCGCACGCCAAGGTGTTGCACATTGCTGACCTGTTTGGCTGGGGCTTGATTCCCTGCCAGCCCACGCCGCGTAAAATCGCCCGCCTGCGAGAGGTGCTGTCCGAGATTCTGGTATTTGATGCCGATGTGGTGATTTGTGGTCATGGCCCCACGGCGACCATCGGCCATATTCGGCGCTTTCTGGAATACTTCGACGACATGCTCGAATTTGTGACTCCCTTAGCTGCTGAAGGTAAATCGGTGGAAGAGATTGAAGAGCAAGTGCCCGCCCCGGAAGACATGCACGATTGGTGGCGTTTTACCGACTGGAAGCATAAAAAGAACATAGAATTAATCTCAACCTTCAGCTTAGAAGGGCGGGGAGAAGTTGAGGCAGCCCAGGCTACGTAAGCGGATTGATTGGGAAAGGCAATGCACTAAAGAAGCTTAGGGTTAAATCCGACTGTTATAAAAATCTAAGAGCGACCAGCGTCGGGCAGGGGTGTAGCGAATTAAAGGGGAGAAGGGCGGGGAGATAGAGGATAAAGGGGCACGCTGGTCGCTCTCGATTCACTGCGCTTTCTGATAAGGATTGTAACCCTCACACATTAAGGGCATATTTCACAAGCGTAAAATTTTATAGCGGAAATTTTAAATTCCTCTTGTCGCTGCTACACCGGGCATGTATAATGTTTTTCATTCCACGAGATAGTAGGTAATGGGGTAGGGGAGGCGGGTGATAACCTTATCACCCGCTTTGGCGTCTGTGGCCCATTCTGCTATCAACTACACCCCCACAAATCCTCACTAACTATGTTTCCGGTGTTAATTACAACACATCAAGAGCTGCCACAAGCCAATAGGCAATTCTGTTGCAATATAAGTTGATGTTGCAGGAAATGACATCACTTATCAAATGTGAGGAGCAAAGAAAATGATTAAACGTTTTGTAATGGAAGAGGAAGGACAGACACTCGTTGAGTATGGCTTGCTGATTTCCTTAATTGCGCTGGTCGTTATCGCCGTACTGACGATTATGGGTTCCAAGCTCAAGGGTGGCTTTAGCACCGCCGCTAACTCCATCACCACCACCACCTAAGAAAACCCGGACATGAATAAGGGCATCAGCCGATAAAAGCTGATGCCCTTATTGTGTTTTGTGGGGAAGGCTGGGCAGCTATTGTCTAGAAGAAAGGAGGGTCGGTTTAAGATGGTCCACTGCGCTTGCGATAGCCATACTGTTTGCCTTCGGAAGCACGGAGTTTGGCCTGAGAAGTTTCGAGTTTCGTGATGTAAGCGTCTATTCTATGGCGCAATGAGTCGAGGCTATCGCCAATAGCATCTAATTGAGCCTGAGAACTTGTCACGCCCCCGGGGGATTTGGGTTGAGCCGCACTATCCGATTGGAGTCGGGGATTCGGTGTTTGTGGTTGGTGAAGAGTATGAGGCATAATACTTTCCTTATAGTTGCTTCCATTATAACACAGAGTCTTAAAGAGCAAACACAAATTTTGAAAATAATATTCTGCCTCGTGGTTGAGCCTGCGGCTAGGACACAAAACTGGGATTTTATAGTCAGCCCGCTCCTTCCTGGGGTGGGCCTGCGTCACTAATAAGTCACCGATAAGCCTTAACCGCTCACAGTCCACCCCGCGTCTACGGTCAAAACGTCTCCAGTAATCACACGAGATTCATCGCTCAATAAGAAAAGGGCGGCACGCGCCACATCTTCGGCATCAATCAAATCTTCCACCAGGGGTTGCTTTTCTTTCATGAACTCTAAAATCTCCGGGTTTTCCTGGGCGCGTTGGCTCATGGGGGTGCGGATCAAGGATGGTGCAATAACATTAACGCGGATTTTATGTGGCGCATAGTAGGCGGCCATTGATTTACTCATGCCGATAATGGCCCCTTTGCTGGCGGCATAAGCATGGGTGGCAAAGAACTTCCGCTGCGGCGAAAAGCCCAGCACGCTGGCCATGTTCAGCACCGTGCCACGTAAGCCGTTATCACTTATCGGCTGCTCCATCATCTGCTGGATCACTTCACGGCACATGAAGAACATACTTTTGGCATTGGTATCGAGGGTGATGTCCCAGCCTGCTTCCGTGCATTCATGGATGGGGCCATCACCAAAGCGGCGGCCACTGATGCCCGCCACATTGAAAAGCGCATCAATGCGCCCAAACCGGCTAACACAGTGCGGTACCGCTTCTCGCACCGCTGCCTCATCGGTTAGTTCAGCGACGTGATAGGCACAAATGCCACCCAATGCCGTGATTTCATCGGCCAGGGCGCGGCAGTTGCTTTCGGTACGGCTGGTAATGAAAACTTGCACGCCCGCTTGAGCCGCCAGCTTGCTCGTTGCGGCAGCGATGCCGGTGGAGCCGGTAATGAAATAGACCTTTTGGGGTGTGGTCATTTGGTAATGGGCTTTCTGTTGAGTGTGGGCTGGGTGTGTTCTGGCACGGCCCCTTTAGGAAGGGTGCGGACTTTACCGGGCACTTTGCCTTCGCCATCGGTGGCGCTGGCAATGGCCGCGAAGCATAGTTCCAGGCTGCGCAGGTTGTTGCGTGCGCTGTTATTTGGCTCACGATTTTCTTCAATGGCCGTTAGCAGTTCGCCCATTGTGCCATGAAAGCCGTCGGGAAACCACGAGCCTTTGAGTTGTGGGTTGCCAAAGCCTTTCTCCGTGTAAACCGTCACCGTCTGCTCGGAAAGGCTGGGGCCAATGCTAGTGATGGTGCCCCTGGTGCCTGCCACATAGGTGCGGTCTTCCTGGCCATATTGCACCTGGGCATCGAAGATCAGGCTGGCCTGCCCTCCATCGTAATCAATGATGGTTTGGGCCAACATCGGCGGTTTCGCCTGCTGCCCTATCGTGCGATTAACTGAAGCATAAACGCGCTTGACTTTTCTTTCGCCGAAGAACTGGCTCACGATGTCGAACCAGTGAATACCGAAATCATAGAATACCAGGTGATGAATCTGCTCAAAGACGGTGCCCATAATCCAGGTGTGATCCCAATGCACGGTCAGGTTTGCACTGGTGACATCGCCGATGATGCCGTTAGCAATCGCGTGGCGAATATAACTGTAATGCGGCGACCAACGGCCATTCTGATTGACCGCTAAATGCACGCCATTCTTCTCGGCCAGGCGCACTAAGCGTTTACCCACATCGAGATCAAGCACAAAGGGCTTTTGACTGAGGACATGCTTGCGCGCCTTGAGCGCAGCTTCAATGATGGGCACCCGCTCCGGCGGATGGGTAGCGATGTCAACCACTTCAATATCGTCGCGCTTGAGCAGTTCCCGATAGTCGGTATAAACCTCAGCCTTGGGATAAAACTCCTGCTGTCTCTGGCGGGCTTTTTCCTCTATCACATCGCAGAGGGCCACCACCTTATACTTAGCCGCTTTATAAGCTGTCAGGTGACTGGCCGTAATGCCGCCGCAGCCGATGAGCGCGATGTTGGGGCGATAGCTCTTGGGGTCATGTGGCCTGTAATCCAACTTAGGCGCGGCGATGGGTCGTGTCGGGTTGGCTTTGCTTAAGCCATAGTCATCTTGCTTTTGTTTTGCCATAAGAAGTGATGCTTCTAACAGTCTTGTTTAACCCACCAGCGGCACAGTGCGCTTTTCACGGGCGCTCAATACAGCGGTATCTACAATCTGCTGTCCGATACGACTGAGAGTTGGAGAGAGGGGGCCAGTAACTGGCTCGCCTGTTTCCAGGACGTGAATGAAATACTCAATGGCACTACGGTAAGGGGCTTTTATCTCATCCACCGGCACCTCATGCGCCTCCGGTTGCTCTTTGGTTTGAACCTGTATTATCGGCTGGTAATCATAGCTGCTAATGGTGCCCGCTGTGCCCACCACCACAAAGCCGCACTTTGGTTGAGGCTGCAATGTCCAGGGATCAGTAAAGGTGCCCCAACGCGTCTCATACTTGGAAAGTCCCTTATCATAACGAGCCACCGTGATGCTGTGCTCATCCACTTCCAGGCCGGGCTTTTGGTCTACCATTGTGGTGACTTCAAGCGGGGCACGACCACCATGAAACCAAGTGCCCAGCGTCACGCCATAACCGAGGTAATCGAGCAGGGAGCCACCACCGCTTTCTTTTTGATACCACCAACTCTGCGATTTCTGGCGATTGGCTTCTTCTTCGGTGATCTCGACTTTATCCGCGATATGCCGCAACGGGCCGCGATTGCCATCGTAATAATGCACTTCGATGACATCGCCAATAGCCCCTTCATCCATTAAGCGTTTGGTGGTGATGTGCGGTGGATACCAGGCCAAGGGCCAGTTGATGACCATAGTTTTACCGGTGGCTTCCATTGCGCGAATCATCGTATCGGCATCTTCAAGGGAAGCGGCCATCGGCTTCTCGACCAGAATATGCGTGCCATAGGGCGCGACATTCTTAACGTATTCCCCATGCAGCCCGGTCTTCGGGCACAGTAGCACGATATCGGGCTTGGTCTCTTCGAGGCACTGGCGAAAATCGGTATAGCGCCGCTCCGTGGGAATGTCGAACTTATCAGCCACCGGCCCTACGCGAGCCAGGTCTTCGTCAGCCACGCCAACAATTTCTGCCTGTGGATGCTCATGTGCCAGGCGCAACAGATCACCCATGTGCATGTGGTCAAAATTAATACCAGCGATTTTCCAGGTAGGTTTGCTCATGGGCGTCATTATAAATCAAATGAGAGTGCTTGGCACCGGTCAGACAAATCTCACGCAGAGACGCAGAGAGCGCAAAGGAATTTGGAGGAAGATGGAGGATAGAGGATCGCAGTAGCCGCCCTTCTGACTTATCTTCTATTCCCTATCCTCCATTCTCTTTCTATACTCTTTGCGCTCTCTGCGTCTCTGCGTGAGATTCGCATTCAATCCTCTAAGTTCAACCAGCGCAGTTCTTCCGGGCTAAGTTCAATATCCAAAGCAGGCAGAGAAGTGCGGGTTTCGGAGAGGGCGCGTGGGCCGATGAGGGGGAAGGTGGGGAAAGGTTGGCATAAGACGTAAGCCAGGGCGATGTTGATGGGGGTAACACCCTTTTGCCGGGCCATTTCCTGCACACGCTCTAAACGCTGGAAATTATCTTCGCTATACCAGCAGCGCACCAGTTCTGCATCGGCGGTAAAGTTTGGGTTGCCACGCACGAAGAAGCCGCGCGCCTGACTCGACCAGGCAAATAGGGGCGTCTGGCTTTTGGTGAACCAGGCGCGGGATTCCGGGTCAGCAGTAGAAATCGAACCCGCCCAGATAGGCGACACCATGCGCGCGAGGCTAAAATTGTTGCTGAGCGCCTTAAAGCCCATCAGCCCTTTGGATTGAGCGTAGGCATTGGCTTCTTCCACACGTTCAATAGACCAGTTGGAAACTCCTATTGTCCGCATCCGCCCCGCTTGCACATGCTCATTGAGCACATCCATAAACTCCCCAACCGGAATCTCCAGATTATCACGGTGCATCATGTAAAGGTCAACATAATCCGTTTGCAAGCGGTCGAGAGTTTCCAGGAATTGGGCCGTCAAGTCTTTGGGATTACAGTAAGGTGTATGGGCACCCTTGGCCAAAATGACAACCTCTTCGCGGTTGCCACGACTTTTGAGCCACTGGCCTATCACGCGCTCGCTCATGCCCCCGCCATAAATATACGCCGTATCAAAGCAGGTGCCGCCGGCTTCCACGAAGTTATCGAAAAAGGCTGCCCCATGTGGCAAAAGAAGTTGTGCGCCTTCCAGCATCGTGCCCATGACTAAGCGCGATATTGGCTTCTCGATGCCTGCAATGCTGCCATATCTCATGTTGTGGCCGGAACGTGGTTGTATTGAACCGCGATGGGAGGGAGGCCGCTCCGCAGTGTGCTTTTCATCTGCATAGAGCATTCCTATGGCCACACGCCAGGCATCGAGCGTCCGCATGTTTCCAAGAGAATCGTCCCAACTCATAGCCGGTGCTGGAGCCTGGCGCTGTGCGAGATGCGCGGCGACGGTATCCGCCTCGATGGAGTAGAGACCTTCGTCCGTTTCAATAACCACTTCGCGGGCCTCTTTCTCATCGTTGCGCTTCACCATCAACTTGATACGCCCATCAGTGGGGCCGCAGAACCAGGGAGAGGGCACGACGATGTTGCCTTCGGAACCAAAGACGCGCACCATATTATCTTGATTGACTTGCACGCCGGTGGATAACTCTGCCACGATATTGCCGGGGAATTTGAGGGCAGCTACGGTATATTCATCCACGCCGCTGATATCGCCGATATAACCAGTGGCTTTTACTTCGATGGGATCAGCGAAATCTTTGCCCACAGCAGCCCCGGCAATCAGCCGTGACATAGAGGCGCAATAGCAGCCGACATCGAGGATGCCGCCCCCGCCCAGAGCCGGATTCAAGAGGCGGCTTGCGGGGTTAAACCCACCGTGAAAGCTGAAGGTGGCTTGAATCACCCGCACCTCGCCAATCGCTTTGTCTCGTATCAACTCCGCCAGTTTCGCGGTTTGGGGATGGCAGCGATACATAAAGGCTTCCATCAAGAAGACATCATTACGGTGCGCGGCCTCAATGACTTCCATTGCTTCGGCATGATTCATGGTGAGGGGCTTCTCGCACAGAATATGCTTGCCTGCTTCGGCTGTTTTAATCGCCCACTCCGCGTGCATCGGATGCGGAGTGGAGATATAAACGACTTGCACCTCACGATCAGCCAGCAGTGCTTCATAGCTGCCATGACGGTGCGGCACGTTAAACTCCGCCCCAAACTTATCCGCCGCTTCTGGGGTGCGGCTGCCCACCGCGACCAGTTGCCCGGTTTTGGAAGTGGCTAATCCTTTAGCGAAGGTTTTGGCAATGCTGCCCGTGCCCAGGATGCCCCATGCAATTTTGCTCATATCGTTAACTTTCTCAATCTGTTTTAATGAAGGTATAGATGCCAGGAACTAGTGAGAGGTTACGCTGATTCGCGTGTTAAAATCAAGGGTTAGCAATAATAATTTGATGAAACCGACTTTCCTATTCGTTATGGCACTTACTTTAACCGCAGCCTCAGCGCAGTTCACGCAAGCGCCCTCCAACGCGCCGCATTGGTCGGTGCGTAATGGTCTTACCTTAGCATTGTATCCACGGGCAATTTCCGGGGATGACGTTGGTGGCCCGCGTGGTCTTATCCGCATTGGGTTGCCGTTGCGGGCAGGTGACGCCCTGCCGCGCTTACTCAATTTTATTGCGGTCGAGCCAGTGACTAAGGATGGGCGGCGGGGTTATAGTGAGTTGGAAAAAAGTCCGGGTGATGGTGCGCCGGGTATTCAGTTCTGGATAGATCATGTCGTGCAGGGCAAAGCCACGCTCACTGGCCCGGACATTTTACGCCTCACCATTCGCATGGAAAAGTTCGCTAATGGCGCTCACCCTTATCTGGTCGCCGTGTTAGATGCGGGCAAGCCCCACGAAGTGCGTTTTGAAGTCTATGCCGAGCCAGACAGTGCGCCCATGCAGCAGTGCATTCTGACCGCGACAATGGGCAATTACCAGCGTTTGCGCCGCCTGCATTTAAAGCAGCGCATTGTTACTACCGATGAAGTGTTGCCGGAAGACCCCGGTGAAAACTTCACCCGTCATGCTGTGTTTCCCCTCAATGAGCTAGAGCGGGACAAAGAGGGCGTCTTCGTCGCTGCTGAGGGCACAGAAGATGATCCCCGTGAATTATCCAAGGCATTGCCCCCTGGTTTGTTCTGGGCCTATGGCGGTGAGAACTTTACTCAGTATTGGCGGCAGCCGGAGCCGGTGGATAGCGACTTGCAAGCAGTGGTGAATGCCCGCAAGACCTACTGGATGAGCCAGATTCCACTACCGGGCGGCAAGGCTTTTGAGAACTTTGAACTAAACGCCGCTTATCATCCAGGCCAAGTATTCATCTTTGGCATTAAAACAAAACATTCCAAATAAAGGGCAGCAACAGGACAATAAAGCTCCCGATGAGAAAGACTATGGTGGTTAAGGAAACGATGCTCATCCAACTGCGCCAGCGTTTGATTTGACCTTGTCCTGGCCCAATGCCTAACACCGCGTGCGGTGGCGGAAAGACTAAGACAGCGCAGATAACTACGCCAATCATTAATACGAATAGGGGCAATAGGGGCAAGGGTGCAGAATGCTGTTTTTCCACCGCTAACCCCAGGAGCACATTCAGCGCGGCGGGCATGTCTGTCGTGGTAACGCCATGCTTCAAAAGGGAGTGTGCCTGGTTCACTAATTCTTCATCGGGCGCGGCGTGACGGTTCAGCAGTTCTAAACCAGCAAAAATAACCGGGAGGGTGGCAAAGCAAAGCGGCCAGGTAAAGCCTCCCAGTTGCCGCCACAATCGTTGCCAACGCGTTGGCTGCACCGCTCGCACCCAATCGCGCACGTCTCCATAAAACTGCTGCACTTCCTGGATATTGGCTGGATACGCCACCACTTGCAATATACCGCTGCCAGGGGAGAGCGTGACGCGACAAACGATTTCATCGTGCTCCAGCCGCGCCTCAAAGCCCAGAGCTTTATCTTCGACGGTTAGAAATTGGGCAGCTTCGGCAAAAGAGCGCACTGGCAGACGTTTGGTATCACCAATATCTATTTCGATATTATTGCGCTCTCGCACATGCTGGTACTGCTCTAAGATAATGCTGTTGAGCTGACTTCTTAAGCGGCTAATATCTTCTCTGGTCTGGGGCTTGAGAATTGGGTCTTGAATGTAGGCTTGGATTTCGTCGTCCACGGCCTGCTTAATCGCTGCGGCTTTGGATTCTTCCAGCCGTTGCCGTTGCTGGGCGATGATTTCATCGAGTATCGCCAGAAACTCGCGGTCAATCAGCCACGGGCCGGGGGCCGCGAACGACATTTGATAAATAACTTCGGGCGCAGACATGAGAAAGCTGCTTTAAGGCAAATTCCTGTTTACCGTTCAACGCACAGATTTTACCTGTCGGTTAGTTTATAATGGCATGGTATAGGCACTGCTTAACTTCATAGGAGATTTTGTTGTATGAGTCAAGAGAAAATACGGATTGGCACCATTGTGAACGCTGGTGGCAAGAATAACCCCGCTCATTATATCCGTCAGATTCTACCACACGGTTTTGAATCGTTCCAGATTATGTTCTGGCAGACGCTGGGCGGTGCGAACCTGGAAGAATTGGCGCAGCAGGTCAATGAAGCCCTGGTGGGCAGTGATGCAGTTATCAGCAGTCTGGGCATCTTTGGCAATCCGTTAGGTAGTAGAGATATAGACCAACAAACCCGTGAGGGGTGGGAAAAGTGCATTGAGGCCGCGCACCTCTTTAACTGTAACATGGTCGTTGGTTTTGCGGGTCGCGTTGTGGATAAACCGATTCCCGAATCTATGGGTCGCTATGCCGAAGTCTTTGGCGCATTAGGAAAGCGGGCGGCTAATAAAGGCGTGCGTATTGCTTTCGAGAACTGCGACATGGGCGGCGATTGGCAGCGCGGCGACTGGAATATTGCCCACAACCCAACGGCTTGGGAAATGATGTTCAATGCCATTCCCTCCGAGAATATCGGTCTCGAATGGGAGCCTTGCCACCAGATGGTAAGCCTGATTGACCCCATGCCGCAGTTGCGTAAATGGCTGCCCAAGATTTTCCATGTTCATGGCAAAGACGCTACTGTCCTCTGGGATGTGGTGCGCGAATATGGTGTGCATGGCCCGAAAGAATTTGCCTTCCACCGCACCCCCGGCTTCGGCGACAGTAATTGGACAGATATTATTTCGGAACTGCGGCGTGGTGGTTATGAAGGCAGCATTGACATCGAAGGCTGGCACGATCCAGTCTATCGAGATGAACTCGAAATGACCGGGCAAGTTCACGCCCTCAATTATCTCAAGCGGTGTCGTGGCGGTTCTTTTGTGCCGAACCCGCAGTAGAGTTGCTGCCTTAGCTGCTCCTATGCGTCGGCGCAAAGTTAGGGTCGGGTAAAACATCATGAAAGTCATTGTTATTATTCAACCAGGTGGCCCGGAAGTGCTGCAAGTGCAGGAGCGTCCGTTGCCGGAACCGGGCGGCGAACAGGTGCGCGTGCGAGTTCTGGTTGCAGGGTTAAATCGCAGCGACTTAGCACAGCGGCGCGGCCACTATCCGGCTCCGCCTGGCGTGCCAGCCGATATTCCAGGGCTGGAAATCATGGGCGTAGTGGATGCCATTGGGCCAAGTGTGCTGCGTTGGCAGGTGGGGCAGCGCGTCTTTGGCCTGGTGGCTGGTGGTGGTTATGCCGAATACGCCCTGACTCATGAACAGCTTTTAACCGAAGTGCCATCCAACTTAGATGACATTCAAGCCGGGGCGGTGCCAGAAGTTTTCATGACAGCCCATGATGCGCTGTTTACTCAGGCCGACTTGGTAATGGGCGAGCGCGTCTTAATTCATGCCGTTGGCAGTGGTGTTGGCACAGCCGCCGTCCAGTTAGTGCGGGCCATAGGCGGCACCAGTTATGGTACCGCCCGTTCACCTCATAAATTAGAGCAGGCGCGCGAACTGGGCCTGGATGTCGCCTTACCACTGCCCGATTTCGCGCCTGCCCTGCGTGATGCTACTGGCAACAAGGGAGTCAATGTCGTCATTGATTTTATCGGCGCATCTTACATGCAGCAAAACCTGGAAGCACTATCCCCTCTGGGACGCTTAGTGCAAGTGGGAATGCTGGGAGGCAGCACCGCCGAGGTTGACTTGCGTCTGGTCATGGGCAAGCGATTGCGCTTGATCGGTACGGTCTTGCGGGCGCGGCCCCTCGAAGAGAAAGCGATGGTGACACGCCGCTTTGCCGAGCAGGTTGTGCCACTTTTAGCGCGGGGCGTTGTGCAGCCTGTGGTGGACAAAGTGTGCCCCTTCGAGCAAGCTGCCGCAGCCCATGAGTATCTGGAAAGCAACTCGACCTTTGGCAAAGTTCTGCTCCAGGTCGCCGACTCCTAAGCATCCTTAACGCAAGTTACGCGTTCTATTTGTATGCGGCCACCACCTGTCCTTGAAGTTGCAGCGGGCGTATGGCAAGTTGTTTTGCCGTGGACGCGAGCTTATATCTTAACGGATGGTGCTGACTTCGCCCTGGTGGATACCGGCACCTGCCGTGACCAAGAGCTACTATTAGCAGCAATCCAACAATTAGGTCTTGAGCCACGACGCTGCACGGGAATTTTCTTGACACATGGGCATTGCGACCATGCGGGCAATGCCTGCTATTTCGCGGAGCAAGGGGCCAAAGTCTATGCACATGTTGCAGAAAGTCCATTTGTAGAGGCGGGGCAAACTTATGCTCCCTCTGGTTTACGTCTACTGGGGCCACAGGGCTTTATGTTCTCTATTGGTGAACTCTACTGGCCAGTGCGTCAGCTTCCTCTCGGCGCACAACTGAGTGATAACGACACAATAGATACTCCGGCGGGGACGTGGCGTGTGGTGCATACACCTGGCCATACCCCAGGGCACATTGCGTACTTTCGGGAAAGCGATCGCACTCTGATTTCCGGTGATGCACTATTGAACATTCTGCCCTTTATCCGTAAACCTGGGTTATCCTTGGCACAACCCGTCTTTACATCCGATCTCGCTCAAGCTCGCCAATCCGCACACAAATTGGCTGCACTATCCCCTCGCATCTTGCTGCCTGGGCACGGCTCACCGCTAAGCAATGATACAACGGCGCGTATTGCTGCTTTTGTGGCGCGTCTTCATATGTAAAATAAACCGCAGAGACGCAGAGGACACAGAGATTTGAAGTTCTCTCTTCTTCTGTGTCCTCTGCGTCTCTGCGGTTTATTTCTTCTGTGGCCCCTTCAAGATAGCACCAATTTCTACTAACTCTTCTGGTGTCAGCTTAACCCCAGAAGCCTTGGCGTTTTCTTGCACTTGTTCGGGGCGTGTGGCACCGATGATAGGAGCGGTCATATTGGGCTGATGCAGCAGCCACACCAAAGCTAGTTGCGAAAGGGTTAAATCTCGCGCTCGCGCAAATTTACTTAACGCTTTCATCGTAGGCAGGTTTTCTTGCAGACGCTTTTCTAATCCGGCATTGCCTTCGGCACGGCTGCCCCTGGGCACTTTGCCTTTCAGGTATTTGTCCGACAACAAGCCTTGAGCCAGTGGCGAGTAGGGGATTAAGCCTAAACCTTCCTTCACACAGCGCGGAATCTCCTTTTCTTCAATGCCTCGCCCCAGCATATTGTAATAGGGCTGAAGCGAAATGAATTTGTTGAGATTATATTGCTCAGAAATTCGCGCTGCTTCCCCGATCATCTCACTGTTGAAATTGGAGCAGCCGATGTAGCGGACTTTCCCAGAACGCACCAAGTCATCGAGAGTACGCATGGTCTCTTCGAGTGGCGTTTCGGGGTCGGGCCAGTGAATTTGATAAAGGTCAATGTAATCAGTTTGCAGGCGACGCAGGCTGTCGTGGCAGGCATCCATCAAATGCTTGCGATTCGCACCTTCGCCACTGACGCCGGGCCACATGCGCCCGCGACCTTTGGTAGCAATGGTTAAGGTGCGCCGGTCTTTGCCCTTCATCCAACGCCCCATCACTTCCTCGGCTTTACCGCCCGCATACACATCAGCCGTGTCGAAGAAGTCAATACCCTGTTCCTGCGCCGCATCCAAGACAGCAAATGTTTGCTCATCTTCAATGCGATCTCCGAAGTTAATCCAGGCTCCCAGACAAATCTCCGATACCTTGAGTCCAGAACGTCCCAAGCGACGATAGTTCATAATGCTTTCCCCACAATAGAAAATTTTGCACTTTCATTACTATACACAAGACTTACGCTCTGTGACGCAAAGATTTTTAACGACTTTAGCAGGAGGATAGGAAGGGAAGAAAGCAGGAAAGAAGTATTGTGTAACGGCAATGCAAGACGACGTGGACACAACTAAAGGCAGATATTCTCCTATCCCATTTCTAATTTCCTGCTTTCTTCCCTTCCTATCCTCCTGCTAAAGTCGTTAATGCCTGACAGTAACGCTGTTTTGTTCCGTGACAATGTGCTAATATCAAAACACCCCAAGGAGGTTCGTGATGAGTGAGCAGCAGGTGCGCCGCACAATTCTAGATGACCCGGACTTTAAAGAACTGTCCCGGCAGAAGAACCGTATATCCCTTGTCTTAACGGTAGTCATATTAGTGGTCTATTTTACCTATATGCTGCTGATTGCCTTCAGTAAAAGTGCCCTCAGTGCGCCTGTGGCCAATGGCACGTTAGGTATCCCCATTGGCATTGGAGTCATTATCCTCGCGTGGGTCTTGACGGGCATCTATGTGCGGTGGGCAAACACGCAGTATGATGCGCTGGTTGAAAAAGTGAAACAGAAGATAAGCGAGTAAGGAGCTTCCTAATGACCACAACAATAGGCCAGCCAAACTCAGTTGCCATTTCATTTTTCTTCATTTTCGTCCTCATTACTCTCGGTATCACCTATTGGGCGGCCCGTAAAACGCGCACCACCAGCCAGTTCTATGCGGCGGATCGTAGCATTTCGGGCTTGCAAAACGGCCTGGCTTTAGCAGGCGATTATATGAGCGCCGCCTCATTTTTAGGTATCGCTGGCTTAGTGGCAACAGGTGGCTACGATGGCCTCATTTACTCCATCGGCTATCTGGTAGGCTGGCCAATTGTGATGTTTCTCATTGCCGAACCTTTGCGCAACCTGGGCAAATATACCTTTGCCGATGTCGTTGCCTACCGCTTACAAGTGCGACCCATCCGCACCACTGCTGCAATAGGTTCTATTGTCACCGTAATCATTTACCTCATTGCTCAAATGGTGGGAGCGGGCAGTTTGATTAAGCTCATGTTTGGCTTGCCCTACGAAGTGGCCCTGGTGGTGGTTGGCGCGTTGATGATTGCTTATGTGCTCTTTGGCGGAATGCTGGCCACAACCTGGGTGCAGATTATCAAAGCTGTCTTACTGCTCGGTGGCGCGACTCTTTTAACGCTCATGACTCTGGCCCATTTTGGGTTTAGTTACAGCAATCTCTTTGCGGCGGTTGGTAATTTGAAAGATGGCGGCAAGTTATTGGAGCCAGGGGCGTCCTCAAAAATTGCCACCTCTTCGTGGGATGTACTTTCCCTCGCTATCGGTCTCATGTTTGGCACGGCAGGTCTGCCTCACATCTTAATGCGTTTTTATACGGTGCCCAATGCCAAGGAAGCGCGCAAGTCCGTCTTCTATGCCACAGGCTTTATCGGCTATTTCTATATTCTGACTTTCACTATTGGTTTCGGTGCGGCGGCGTTAGTCTCTAAATCCTATCTTGCACCGCTGGATAAAGGTGGCAAAACGAGCAACATGGCCGCGCCCCTCTTAGCCGAAATTTTGGGCGGGCACATGTTCCTCGGCTTTATTACGGCAGTAGCCTTTGCCACTATTCTGGCCGTGGTCGCCGGATTGACCCTGGCCGGTGCGTCGGCGCTCTCCCATGACATTTATGTCGGCGTGGTGCGACATGGAGAATCGGCAGAAAACGAAGAAGTAAAAGTGGCTAAGGTCGCTACCATCGCTTTAGGTGTTTGTGCGGTGCTCTTTGGCCTGCTTTTCAAAGAGGTCAATGTAGCCTTCATGGTGGGTCTCGCCTTTGCAGTGGCAGCCAGCGCCAACTTTCCAGCCTTGCTGCTCTCTATCACCTGGAGGAAATATACAACGTCCGGTGCAGTGGCCAGTATGCTAACGGGCCTTATTGTTTCCGTAGTTTTAATTATTCTTAGCCCCACCGTGTGGGAAGACGTCTTCCAGAAAGGCGTTGCCAAAGATTTGATTCACCACGCGCCATTCCCCATGAAGAACCCGGCACTGATTTCTATGCTGGCTGCTTTTGCAGTTGGTATTGTGGTGTCGCTGATGACCAAAGATCAAGTCGCGGAAGACAAATTCGATGAGGAGATACTGCGTGCTTATGTGGGTGTTGGTGCCGAATAAGCCAGAGGCAGCTTTCAAACTGCCTTAACATTTACTGCACATAATGAGCCGCGTAATAACGCCAAGCGCACGGGTTCGCCCCTCATAATCAAGCTACAGTTAAGCGGTAATGCCGTGCGGGTGCCAGTTCCGTGCAGCACCTAGCTGTGCCAGTATTAGGCGATTAGCGCAGGTGTTTATCGGGACTGGTTCGGACGAAGCGATTGCCGCCGTCAGGATCAAGAATGACAGGTTGTCGTCGGCGGTGAATAATAACGACTTCAAGTGGGCCGTTGGGGTTAGGCTCAGGAGCAAGGTCGCCCCAAACTCCATATCGCCATGCGACACCACGCTTCACGGCATCGTCATAAACCATGAAATGCTTCGCTCCCGGATAGCCGCCAGTATCATACCTATCGCGCCGATAGTTAGTAGAGCGCAATGGCTTGAACTGCTTTGCCCAGTCAATGGCACTCTTGCGAGTTGAGAGTTTGCTGGAAGTAGTGAAATGCGGCGAGTTGACTTCAACTTGGGCTACCTGATTAAGCCGAAAGTAAACTGTGACAAAGTTCCACTTCCAATATAAGCCGCTCTCCACATCCGCTTGCGAGAATTTTCGACGACTTAACCAACTTTCTTGAATTATGCCGTTGCGCAAGCGGCATACTTGATTAGGTGCGTGTAAAGTCCTATGCACTTCTTGGCGGCTCATCCCCAGTGTAATGGAGCCAATACGTTGACCGGGAATAATGCGAAAGTCAGTAGCCCACAAGGAGTTGGTTAGAAGCAAAATCAACCAAAGAGCGAAGAAATAAATTTTTCGTCGAGACGCCATTAACCCTCCCTGCGCATCAGCCGAAATTATAAGCCATATTGTAAACTGCGCATACCAGGCCAACATCCAGTTCAACGGTGACTTGAAAGGGGTGCTACTGCCAGGTAGCGAGATAGGTTTTGGTCGAACAACAGTTTCATGCTACAGCCATGAAGAGCTTGCGCTCACGGTCGGCAGCAAAGGCTAAACAAGCCCGGATGTCCTCGTGGGTAAGGTCAGGAAAGTCTGCCAGAATTTCTTGTTCTGTCATGTCAGAGGCCAGGTAATCTAAAACATCATACACTGTAATGCGCAGCCCCGGATGCAGGGTTTGCCACCACGCTTATCGGGTTTAATCGTGATGTAATCTTGGCAATTCACAGCTTGAGATTACCCAAAATTAATGTGATGGGCAAGCAAGTCGTGGTTTCGGGCAAGTTTGTAGATTTTCATGGTGCCCCCGAAATTGTGCTGACCTCACCGGACCAGGTTAAGCTGGTGAAGTAAAGCCGGGCCTATAAAAGACCCGGCAGGAAGGCAGCTTTGCTGCCAAGCGTCCGTTGGACGCCAGAGGATAAAGTTTTAATGAGAGTACCGTCCGGGAGGACGGTTGGCTTTAGCCTTCCTGCCGGGTCTTTTATAGGCCCGGCGCCATCGCTGCGCCAATCGCTGATAGCATGAGTGGAGCTTGGTTTTCCAGCGCAAGCCGTAGCGATTGCCTAAAGTCGTGACGCACACGGCAAGGCAAGTCGGGCGGCTCCGGCAATCGCTACGGCTAACAGATTACAGGTTTTACGAGGCTGGCGCGGGCTGGACATGGTTAGCTTGCTCGTTGTTAGCTGCTTCCTCTGGTAGCATGGCAAGACCTAACTCGTGCAGTCGCTTCTCGTCTATGGGTGTGGGTGCTCCACTCATGGGGTCGGTGCCACTGGTGGTTTTGGGGAAGGCCACAATATCACGCATGTTGTTATCGGGCACTTCGGCCAGGAGCATCACCAGGCGGTCTAAACCAGGTGCGATGCCGCCGTGCGGAGGTGCGCCGTATTCAAAGGCATCTAACATAAAGCCAAAACGACGCTGTGATTCTTCAGGCGGAAGACCAATGATGCGGAAAATTTTCTCTTGAATATCGCGGCGGTGGCAACGAATAGAACCACTGCCGATTTCATAACCGTTGAGCACAATGTCATAGAGCCATGACCGCACTCGTGCCCAGGGATGCATCGGGTCGCCGTGGGGGAGAGGACTGGTAAAGCCTTCTTCCAAGAGGGGCAAATCTTCTGGGTTGGGCAGGCAGAAGGGATGGTGCATCGCGTCGAAGTGTCCGGTTTCGGGATTAAACTCGAACATCGGTGTGTCCACAATCCATAGGAAGTTGAAGGTACCCGGTTCGATCAAATTGAGCCGTTGGCCTAACTCGCGGCGCAGAAAGTCGAGGGATTGTGCAACGACATTGGAATGGTCAGCCACACAAAGCACCAAGTCGCCTGTTTTAGCCTCACAGCGCCGGAAGATTTCCTGCATCTGCTCGTCACTAAAGAACTTGGCGACTTGCGATTTAATCTCGGATTCTCCCAGGGCAAAAGTAGCCAGCCCCCGCGCCCCGAAACGCTTCACTAAATTAGTGAGGTCTTCAATGTCCTTGCGCGAATAATCGGCGCAGCCCGGCGCACAGATGGCTTTGACTTGGCCCCCACTGGCCACGGCGTTGGCAAACACCTTAAAGCCAGAACCCACGGCCAAGTCGGAAATGTCTACGAACTCCATGCCAAAGCGCGTGTCGGGCTTATCGCTGCCGTAGCGCCGGATGGCTTCTGCGTAGGTCAAACGGGGCAACGGCAACGGCAGTTCCTGGCCCTTCACTTCGCGCATCAGGTAGGCTAATAGTCGCTCGGTCACATCCAAGACATCATCCTGACTGACAAAGCTCATCTCAATATCAATCTGAGTGAACTCTAAGAAGCGGTCGGCACGGGCCGCCTCATCGCGGAAGCAACGGGCAATTTGAAAATACTTTTCCACCCCGCCCACCATCAAAAGCTGCTTGGAAATCTGTGGGCTTTGCGGCAGCACAAAAGACTTGCCCGGCTGAGCAGTCGCGGGCACCATAAACTCTTTGGCCCCTTCGGGTGTGGACTTCCAGAGCAGGGGAGTTTCTACTTCCCAAAAACCTTCCCCATCCAGAAAATCGCGCGTCTTTTTCACGATACGGTGACGGGTTTCCAGATTGTATTGCATCGGCCTGCGCCTCAAGTCGAGATAGCGATACTGGATGCGGACATTCTCATCAGTTTTGAGGTCGTCCACAATTTCAAACGGCAGCGTTTTGCTGGTGTTTAGCACCTCGACGCCAGATAGCTGCACCTCAATGCTGCCCGTCGCCAACTTCGGGTTCTCCTTGCCTGGCAGACGCGCCTGCACGCTGCCCGTCAGTTGCAGGCAATATTCGGCTTTAATACCTTCTAGTGCCGCATAGACGGCGGCATTATTATCGCGGTCAGCGACACATTGCACCAATCCGCTACGGTCGCGTAAATCTAAAAACGTTTGATGGGACTGGTCGCGGACGACGTTCACCCAGCCACAGAGCGTCACTTCCTGGCCGATGTTTGCTTCACTCAAAGTCCCACAAGAATGTGTGCGTTTCAAAGTTTCTCCTTCTCTTTCCTAAGCCATTTTAAATGGTTTGAGATTATTCAAATCTAATTTAAACCATCGCTTGATTCCAGCGTCCAAGAGCCAGATTCAAGACAGATAGAGTGTAATTTAAAGATGCCTTTTCAAGTCGTTAAAGTATAACATTGCCGCCATAATGCAACGCTGAGAATGGAAGATTGGGGAGAACTGTTCAAAGCGCTTTATAGATTTCTAAATTAGTCTTAATCTGAGCTTATTATCTTAATCGGATTATTTTACAGCGTTAATTAAAGATATTTAAGAGGTTCTATATTATGACCACCTCACCCCGTTATAAAACTGAAGCTGTGCCGGATGGTGTTAAAGGGCCAGGTGTGCTGCATTTACACTGCGCGTTGCCCTTAGTGCGCGACAAGGTGGTGAACCATCTGCAAAGTTCTAATTGGGAGCACACGGCAAATGGTGCTACCCTTAGCATCCGCACCCCGCACGACGACTTAACTTCTCTGGTGCTGCCCCTCACCGAAGTGCTTTCCGCGTGGGAACAAGTCGAAGTGCGTGCTTTGTTCGAGCCAGATGGCCGGGGGATGCAGCTCAACGATTATTTTGCAGTAGATTCTCTCAAAAATTTCCTGGCGAAAACTCTTAGCGGTTGGCTGATTGACCTGATGCAGAATAATCGCCTGACGACTGTCTTCCAACCCATTGTGCATTGCAAGAGCAGCGACAAAGTTTTCGCCTATGAATGCTTGTTGCGCAGCATGGAGCAGGGCGAAGTAATCTATCCCAACCGTATTCTTGATTTAGCGCGGGGCGCGGGATTATTGTTCCAATTAGACATGGCGGCGCGGCGCACTGCGATTCGTGAAGCCGCCGCGCATGGCTTGACTAGCAAGATATTTATCAACTTTACGCCTATTGCTATGGCTGACCCGGTTTATGGCCTACGCAGCACGGTGGAAGCCGTAGATGAACTGGGTCTCAAACGTGAGCAGGTGGTCTTCGAGGTGATTGAAAGCGAATTAATCGCTGATGTCGGCAACCTGCGTGGCATTCTGGATGAATATCGCAGTTGCGGCTTTGGCGTCGCCTTAGACGACTTAGGTTCTGGCTACTCTTCCCTGAATTTACTCGGCCAATTGCGCCCCGATTACGTGAAGTTAGATCGTCAATTGATGCATTGCGTTCATGAAGATGGCTATAAAGCTTTAATCGCCCAAAAACTGTTAGAAACAGCGCAGGGCTTAGGCATCAGAACAATTGCCGAAGGTATCGAGTGCCAGAGCGAATTAGATTGGTTATGCTATTGCGGTGGCGACTATGCCCAAGGCTTCCATATCGCCCGCCCCGCCTCACCCCCGCCTTTGCCCACCCGCGCTGTGACCCCCAGTGAAAACTCAGCCGCCAAAGTTATGCGTTGTGCTGCGGCTGCATCCACGCCCTTGTATTTGCATTGACCTCTCCCCTGTCCCCCTCTCCGAAACGGCGAGGGGAACAAAGGATCACTCTATTGGTAATCCTTTGACACCCCCTTCCCGTGTCGGGAAGGGGGCGGGGGTTAGGTTCCCCTTGCCTCTGCCCTGCTAATTCTCTTATCCTCATTACAAATCCTTTAAGAATTAGGTGTTGAATTAACTGATTATGACTGAAAGAACTTTAATTGTGGTCAAACCTGACGGTGTGCAGCGTGGCTTAACCGGTGAAATTCTGGCTCGCTTTGAAAAACGCGGTTTCAAGTTAGTGGCGCTCAAGATGTTGACAGTTTCTAATGAACTGGCCGAAGCGCATTATGCCGAGCATAAGGAAAAGCCGTTCTTCCCCTCTTTGCGCGACTTTATCACCTCATCGCCCGTGGTGGCGATGGTGTTAGAAGGCCAGAATGCCATTCCTCTCTCGCGGCAAATGATTGGCGCGACCGACCCGCTGCAAGCTGCTCCTGGCTCCATCCGTGCCGAATACACGCTGGACAAGCAAGCGAACCTCATTCATGGTAGCGACTCGCCGGACGCGGCTCAACGGGAACTGCGCTTGTGGTTTCCTGAGTTGCAGGGATGAAGCCCTTAGTACCGGGCCTGTAAAAGACCCGGCAGGAAGGCGGTCAAGCCGCCAAGCGTCCTGCCGGACGCCACATCGTAGAACAACCTGTAGGGGCATGATTTATCGTGCCCTGGTGTGTCCCGTCCGAGAGGACGGTTGGCTTTAGCCTTCCCGCCGGGTCTTTTATAGGCCCGGCTTTATGTTATATCGCTTCCTCTGAGAGTCCTTATGCTACGCAGTCAGATTAGATTCGCCTCCGTTCTGAGTCTCAGCTTGCTATGGTTGTTCTCTTCCTGCCTCTGGGCGCAGACAGCGATTAACCCCACCTTTACGAAAAACACGGATGGTAGCTGGCAGGTAACAGGTAATGGCTATACTGCCGCCATTGGTGCGACGGGTTATCTGACGTCCTTCAAAGTTGGCGCGGTGGAAACTGTCGGTGCCCCTTTTTCCTATCAGCCGAAGGCCAACTTAGTGGCGGATAGCATGGCTCCCGATGGGGATACCCTCAAAGTGCATTTTAAAGGCAACGGTGAGGCGACGATTGATTATCAGTTTCGACCTGATGGTTTAACTATCACTCCCACCTGGAAGTCCGGAGTCTATGGAGAGTTTAAATTTACCGGCTCACCATCTCTGCTGGGCATTGAACTACTCAATGATAAATCGGTGACAACGGGCGGCGATGTCACGCATTTTGTGGAACATGGTGAGATTCGCGGCGTGCCTGCGGTGCCATCGAGCCGCAATCAGATGGTGCGCTTTCACTATCCGGGTTTTAATCTCCATGCTTATGTGCAGGCGTGGGGCGCACCATTTAATTATGAATCGGCGGGGAGTATTCAGAACTACGAGTGGGGGCGTCCTCTCCTGGAAGCCAACAAGCCGTTTCCGATTGTGCTGACCATTGAACGCCAGCCTTCGCCTGCCACTTTAGCTGCGCCAGTTTTCGTGCCGCGCACGGATAAAGTCGCCAGCCTTTATTACGCGACTGAACCTTGCACCTGGAATATTGATTTAGGCCCGCGCAAGGCTTATCAATACCTGATAGATGGCGGCGTTAATCTGCTGAACATTGCCTGGCGCGTCACGGATTTTCATGATAAAGAAGTCGGAAGCGGTCAGCAAAATATCGCCTTTGGTTTTATAGATTCTGTAGCAAATGCCCGCACCATCGAGCCGGTGACGATTAAGACTCCTGGCACGGGTTACTACCAGGTGCTTTTCACGCTTTCCGAGCCTTCGGGCAAGATGCTGCCGAGCAGTTTTCGGACACGTTTTACTGTCATTCACAACGTGCCTGGCATGGTCAATCGTGATGATTCTCTAACAGGGAAGAATATCTCCGATTACGCTGTTGTCGGCATGATTGGCATTGGTGGCATCCGCGAGAGCCATAACATTGGTGAGTTCTTTACCGATCAACCAATTAAGCAGAACGCAGGTGAGTGGGTGCCCGTTGAAGGCACTCAGCCAATCGTTTCCATGAACATCAAGCGGCTGGATGACCTGTTTAACACCGCTACTGCCGAAAGCCAGAAATATAAGCTGACCTGGTTCTTTCAGGCCAACAGCCGTCCGGCTTATGCGACACCAGCGGTTTATGAAGCGATGGCCTATGCCTTAGTTTCCCGTTACAAAGACCATAACAAAGTGTGGGAAATCGAGAATGAACCAAACTTTGGCTATACGCCGGAGAACTATGTTAACCAATGCGTGGTTCCCTTTGCCAAGGGAGCCAAACGCGCTGACCCCAACTGCATCATCATGGGGCCGGGTTGCGTCTCGCTGTCGCACACCTTGCGCTTCATGGATACCATTTACAGCATGGGTGCCAGCAAGTGGCTGGATAACATCTCAACCCATACCTATCCTGGCCCTGGCGAAAGCTGGGAACAGTTCGGCAATCTCTCCATGCTCAAAGAGTTGCGCTCTATGTTGCAAGCACACGGCGATGGCAATAAACCGCTGTGGCAAACCGAGCAGGGTTACGCCTGGGATAATGCACCACGCAGCCAGAGTGCCCGCTATGCCGTGCGCCAGTTCTTGCAGGGCTGGCGTAATGGCATTGAGCCAGCGCACCAGTATTACTTTTACCCACACTCCCACGGTTTTGAGTCATGGTATCAGGCTGGTGGCGGCGAGCAGGGGAGCGGTGAAGCATGGATGCCCATTGCCGCCGCGCAACGCTTCCTGGCCGAAAATACACAGGGCATGAAGTATGTCGGAGATGTGCCATCGCCCTATAAAGGCGTTTACCTGGCGCGGTTCTCCGGTGCCACTGAAGATGTAATTGCCGCATGGACAATGGACTTTCCATTAGCACTGTCAGCCAGAGCTGAAAGCCTCTTGCGAGTTGTTGATGCGATGGCTAATCCAATATCTGTAGCAAAGCTTGCGATGCGAAGGCAACAAAAGCCTACTCTTCTTCCCCTATCACTTTCCGGTGAACCTATTTATATCCACGTTGCCAAAGGTTCTGCCTTCACCGTCACAGATAACTTCGGGCGCAATCTGGCCTCGGCTGAGGCCGGAGCAACGGCGAGCGCATCATCGGATACACCAGGAAGTCCAGCCTCATTTGCCAACGACGGTAATTGGGAGTTATGGGAAAACGATGTCATTGGCTTGAAGGGCCGCACCGCCTGGAAAAGCGGACAGAAAGACCCTTCCCCGCAAAATCCTGACACGCTGCAAATTACTTTTCCCGTGCCGCGCACCATTAACCGCATGGTGGCGTTGTGTTATCTCCCAGCGGTCAATCCTTCGCCGCGTGATTGGGAGTTTCAGGCGCAGGTCAATGGCAAATGGCAAACTTTGGCCGCTGCCAAGAATGATTGGGCCTGGGCGATTGAGCGCAGCTTTGCCCCCGTGACAACTTCCCGCATTCGCATGGTGATTACCCGCATCAATGATGGTTGGCATGGCGACCGACGCTGGATGCACATCCTGATGGGGCCGAAGGCGACCAATTACACCGAAAGCAAAGTCATGGTCTCCGAATTGGAAGCCTACGGGCCACCAACTGCCGCCACGCTAACGGCCAGTATCACCGTGCCGAAGCAGACCGCAGCTTTCAAGAGCGATACCGTAAAGGTGCAGGTTGTGAATGGAGCCGCTGCGCCGTTGCAAGGCAATGTGCAAATCAAAGTTCCTACTGGTTGGACAGTGCAACCCGCGAGACTGCCTGTTACTATCGGCGCAAGACAAAAAGTGATAACGGCGAATATCCAACTGAACGCGCCTGCTGAAATCCCGACTGGTAACGTGCCTATTGACCTACTGCTAACAGATCGTGCTGGCAAAGCCATTGATGCAACTCGTCTGAATATCGAAGTGGCCGCTCCAATAGAAATCACGCCGCAGAATCCCACTGCCTTAAATCCGAATGAGCAGCCGCTTTCCGTAGCTATCAAGAACGTCACGGATAAGCCATTAAGCGGTACCGTCGCCTTATCCACCACCATGCCTGGAATCATGGCTCCTCCTGCACAAGCGTTTGGCCCCTTGGCCCCTAAAGCCTCTGCGACTGTAACCTTTCAGGTGCCGCATCTGAATTTAGTCGGCACCCCAGCACACTTCACTTATACGGCAAAAACGAATGGGCTAATAGCGACCGGGGAGCAAAGCTTCGCTCTACGTGGTTGGCAAGTGCTGGGGCCATATCCTAATCCCGGTGGCAACGGTGGGTTTGATACCGTTTATGAGCCGGAGCATGAGATTGACTTTAATAAAACCTATAAGGTGCAAGGTGACCAAGCCGCACATTGGAAGCCTGCCCTTGACCAACCTAACGGCTTTGTTGACTTGATGCCTCTCTTCCAACCCAATAGCAACGTGGTAGCGTATGCCACGGTTTATGAAAAGAGTCCTACGGCCCGCAAAGCCATCCTGTCCACTGGTTCCGATGATGGCATTAAAGCCTGGCTCAATGGCAAGGTTGTCCTCAGCAACAATACAACACGGGGTGCTTCGCCCGGTTCAGACTTGACGCCTGTGGAACTTAAAGCGGGCTGGAATCAAGTGTTGCTCAAGATTACCCAGGGTGGCTATGGCTGGGGCTTTTATTGCGACTTTCTGGATGCTAAACAGCAGCCCATGACAGACTTGGTGTATGCCACGAAGCCACAGAATCAGTAAAACTAAAGCTGCATAACACCCATTCACAAGAGGAAATCATGGCTGAATCTACCACTCAGGAAACCTATAAACCTTTCATTGAATCCGATACTAACGCCGACCCGTCACAACTGCGTTCCGTTATGGCCGAACAAGGCTACTTGTTCTTTCGTGGCCTGGTGCCTGCCGATGAAGTTCTAACCGTGCGCCGCCAGGCTTTGGAATTGTGCCAGGAGGCTGGATGGCTTGATGAGTCGCAGGATTTAATGGAAGGCATCGTGGCTTCGGGCGTGCAGCCGACGAGCGAAGGCAAGCCGGAATACATGGCGATGTATCGCAAACTGCTCAAATTACCGCGCTTCCATGATTTCCCTTGCCATCCGGCCCTGATGCAGATTGCTCAGCATTTACTGGGTGGTGAAGTCTTTGTGCATCCGCGCCGCATCGGACGTGTGACTTTCCCCAATTACACCGTAGCTACCACCCCGGCGCATCAAGACCACTTCTATATTCGCGGCACGGTAGATACTTATTCCTGTTGGATTCCTCTTGGCACCTGCCCCATAACGTTGGGAGGTTTGGCCGTCTGGCCGGGGTCGCACCAGCGCGGATTTCTGGAACACAGCGTCTCCCATCCGGGGGCTGTGGGTGGTCGCGGCGTGCCAGTGGATGAGACCGAAGCCGTGTGGCATACCGGTGATTTCGGCTTAGGCGATACGCTCTTCTTCCATGCCTATACCATTCATAAAGCCCTGCCCAATCTATCGGGCAATCGCTTGCGCGTTTCTACTGATAATCGCTACCAGCGCAAAGGTGATGATATTGATCCCGGTGCTTTACGGCCCCATTTCGATTTGAATTAAATTTGTGCGCTTGAGCGAGGGTTGATCAGAAGTTTGGTTGTATACGAGGCTTCCACAGAATGCATTAAGCTGTAACACAGGAGCTACCCGTCATGTTGAGCGCAGCGAAACATCTCGTGCCTTTTAGGGCATGAGGATTATTACGCACGAGATGTTTCGCTGCGCTCAACATGACGCGGCTCCAACTGTTCTCTGTTCTGATTTGTTAGGCGTTCTAAGTCTTGATATGCACATTACAAAAATTTTACTGATGGCTGGCCTCACCGTCAGTGCATTGATGATGCAGGCCGACGCGGTGGAAACGAAGTTTCATCCTCTCACTCCGATGCCTGGTCAGGCCGTGACGATAGATGACAAATTCTGGTCGCCGAAACTCGCGGTCTGGCAGCAGACGACCATTAACGATTGTTTCGATAAATTCGAGAAGACTGGAGCCTTGGATAATTTCGACCGTGTGCGCGACAGGCAGACTGGCGGGCATCACGGCGACCCGTGGTGGGATGGGCTGGTCTATGAAATGATTACCGCCAGCGCCGAGTTCCTGGCCATGCATCCCGACCCGGCTTTAGCTAAACGGGTGGATGGCTACGTGGAGCGCATTGCAGCGGCGGCAGCGGTTGACCCCGATGGCTATATCAATACCGATGTCACCCTCAACCATGTTGGCATCAAGTGGAGTGATCCACCCGCACCCAATGATGTACATGACGATATTTTTCCACACACGCTGTATAACGCCGGGTGTCTGGTGGAGGCGGGCGTGCAGCTTTATCGCGCCACTGGCCAGACGAAGTTGTTACAAGTCGCGGTCAAAATGGCGAATTATATGTGCCGCATCATGGGGCCAGCACCCAAGCAGAATATCGTGCCGGGCCATGCCTTAGCGGAACAGGCGTTTGTCAATCTTTATTTGCTGTTTCGGGAACAACCCACCTTGAAACAGCAAATCCGTGAGCCAGTAGATGAGAAGCAGTATTTACAACTCGCCGAGTTCTGGATCGAGAACCGGGGCAACCATCAGGGCCGCAAAGATACGGGTGTTTACAACCAGGACGACAAACCCGTTTTGCAGCAGGCCACGCTCGAAGGCCATGCCGTGCGCTCTGGATTGCTCGCCGCTGGCCTGGTCAAAGCCGCTACAGTCAATGGGCGACTGGATTACCTCCAGACTGCGGAGCGTTGGTGGCAAAACATGGTCGAAGCCAAGATGTACATTACGGGTGGCCTGGGCGCGATTCCTTCTTTTGAAGGCTTTGGGGCCGACTACGACCTGCCCAATAACGGTTACGCTGAAACTTGCGCCGCGGTTGCGGGAGGATTCTTTAGCCAGAATTTGAACCTGGCCACGGGACAGGCAACATATGCCGATACTTTAGAGCGTATCCTCTACAATGGGGCGCTCAGTGGTGTAGCGGTAGCGGGCAATAGCTATTTTTATCAGAACGTCCTATCGTCCGGGCCGAATTCACGCCGTTGGGATTGGCATGGTTGTCCCTGCTGTCCGCCCATGTTCCTCAAAATGATGGGTGCCTTGCCCACTGCCATTTATGCGACTGATGACAAGGGTGTTTATGTCAACTTGTATATTGGCAGCCGGGCGCAAATTGATACGGATAAATTGCACCTCTCCTTAACGCAAACCTCCAATTACCCCTGGAAAGGTGATATTCGATTCACTCTGACTCCGCGTCGTGCGACACGCTTTGGGATTAATCTGCGCTGGCCGGGCTGGACACAAAATGCGACTGTGGCTGTCAATGGTCATGCCACCGTGCCCACGACAGTAAACGGTTATATTCACTTAGAGCGGCGCTGGAAAGCCGGGGATGTCATTGATTTGCATCTGCCCATGCCGACTCAACGGGTGAAGGCCGACCCGCGCGTTACGGCTGATGTGGGGCGGGTCGCCTTAATGCGTGGCCCGTTGGTGTACTGTGTGGAAGGACTCGATAGTGGTGGCCATATTAAGCCGCTGGTTTTGCCCTCAACCTCTAACCTGACCCCTGAATATCAACCTCATCTGTTAGGCGGCGTGACTGTGCTCGAAGGTGAAGCGCAAGTGGTTCATCAGGGCAGTTCTTCGCTTGCTTTAAATGCCCCGAACAGCACCCTCCATCTGGAACCCGTTAAGTTCACAGCGATTCCTTTCTATGCCAACACGAATCGGGAGCCAACGGAGATGGAGGTGTGGTTAGCCGATGATGTCTCTCAAGCGCAGCCTCTAACACCCACCAGCGATGCGGTCGCTTCGGCGTCTCATTGCTTCTCGAACGATACGGTGGCGGCACTCAATGATGCCGTGGTGCCCAAAGCTTCCGATGATGAAAGCATTCCCCGCATGACGTGGTGGGATCATCGTGGTACGGCGGAATGGGTGCAGTATGATTT
Source organism: Abditibacteriaceae bacterium (assembly GCA_019239895.1). Lineage (GTDB taxonomy): Bacteria > Armatimonadota > Abditibacteriia > Abditibacteriales > Abditibacteriaceae > JAFAZH01. The sequence continues at coordinate 119,981 of JAFAZH010000032.1, forward strand.
CAAAACGCCGCGCCCAATTTCCGGGGTGGAGGTCTATTGGTGGGATGAAAGGCGGGTTAATCGGCAGTGCCGCGTGCCCCAATCCTGGACAGTGCAGTATCTAGACGATGGGCAGTGGAAACCGGTGACGGGCGCTTCCCCCTATGGCACTCAAATGGACGCTTTTAACCGCGTCACTTTCAATCCCGTGACCACCACCGCCCTGCGCCTTGTAGTTCAACTCCAACCAGAATGGTCGGCTGGTATTTTAGAGTGGCGCGTGTTTTAGCCAGCACCACAATAAAGTATTATGTCACGCAGTTAAGTTGAGCGGTGTTAGACCCTATCCCCAGCCCTTCCCCTTGGTAAGGGGAAGGGAGCCAGACTATCATCGCCGGGTTAAGGCTCATTTAGACAGTTGAATACCGCCCCTTATAGTCCATATAACCCCCTGCTATCCCGACAGGGGGCCAATGCTCCCTTCCCCTTACCAAGGGGAAGGGCTGGGGATAGGGTCTAACGGGGAATAAATCTCCAATCTAAGCTTTTAACACCCCTCTAAATTTATCCGGTGAACTCTGATAGTGCGGAAAGACTGCTGCCAAGTCGCGCACGCCTAAGTGCTTTTGCGCCACTTCTCCGAAGACATCGCGGAAGTCTGTGGTGACGGCCAAGTCGCGGTTCTCGTAAAGTTGTTCTGGGGCGAGACCCGGCCACTGGCCCAGCACTTTGCCGCCATTGATGTTGCCGCCTAATGCCAGGAAGCAAGTGGCGTGGCCGTGGTCGGTGCCGCCATTGCCGTTTTGACGAGCAGTGCGCCCGAACTCGCTCATGGTGAGAATGGTGACATCAGCCATGCGATCACCGAGGTCAGTATAGAGCGCCGCTAAGCCTTGACCAAACTCTTGAAGCCGACGAGCAAGCTGGCCCTGGGTGCTGCCCTGGTTGACGTGCGTGTCCCAACCGCCCGCTTCGGCAAAAGCGACTTCCAGGCCAACATCGGCTTTGATAAGCTGGGCGATTTGTTGCAGAGAATCGCCATAGCGCGTCCGGGGATATTCGGCTCCACTGGCGGGCATATAACGTTTGGCGTTGATGCTTTGAATCATTTTGAGGGCTTCAAAGGTTTCTTTGCCTGCGCCGTGCAGCACATCACCGACAGCGTCATCATACAACGCCTCGAACCCACCCGCTGCGGAAGTGTCGTGTCCGCCCTGCATATCGCCCATAGCCATGCTGCGATTCTTCTTACGCGGTAAAACCGGCGCGGCATTAGCGGCGTTAATGCCGAAGGTGCGCAGGTCGGGAATCGCCAACGCATCCGCTTCACCTTGTAAAGAACGGGGCAACTGTGAAGTCATCGCTACACCTCTGAAAACCGAGTTCATCTTAGCGGCGTCTTCGGGGCAGTGGAGCAGAGTGCGTGTCAACCAACCATCAGCGACACTTTTATCGCCTGGTGCGCCCGCTTCCATGTAATCTTGCGCGTCGAAATGCGAACGCGTGGCATTGGGTGAGCCACAGGCGTGAATCGGTGCCAGGTGGCCTGCTTGATAAATGGGCTTCAAGGGCGCGAGAGCCGGATGCAAGCCAAAAGTGCCATCCAGGTCGAGCACGCCATCTTGCCCCGTGCGCGGAATCGCTATGCCATTGACGTTGCGGTGTTGATAATAGTAAGGGTCGCCATGCGGCACAACCATAGACATGCCGTCCACCGCGCCACGTTGAAAGATGCAAATCAGAACCTTGCGCCCGCCGGTGGCCCGGCTCGAACGGTCAGGCTCAGCCGCGAAAACCGTATTGCGCAGGAAGTAAGGCCCACAGGCCGGGCCAAGACCAACCGAAGCGAGAGCCAGTGCGCCCTGCTTGATAAAAACTCTCCGTGAAACGTCCATCATCGTGCCTCCTGGAAAATTCACCACAAAGACACAAAGGAAAGAAGAAAACAGGAAACAGCATACAGAAAACGGTGCAATTCTAACTTGTGGGTGTTCTGTTTCCCGTATTCTGTATTCTCAAACTCTTCGTGTTCTTTGTGTCTTTGTGGTGAATCAAAACTAACGCCGTTGAAATTCGGGTGAGCCTAAGATAAGTGCCGCAATTTTGGCGGCATTGGCCGGTGTGCCGGGTGCCATCTGTTGCATTAAAGTGTCGCGGGTGGCGGGGGATAGACCACCACCTAAGAGTTGTTCCGACAGGCGGTCTAAAACAGCCTCATGATTATCTGTGGGGATACCTTCCATCAAGTTCGAGAGCGATATGTTGGCATCGGACACTTCTCCGCCAGTGAGCGCCAACGCAAAATTGAGACGGGCAATCAAAGCCCCCGCAGAAACCCAAGATTGTGAGTTTTCGGTATAGCCTGTGGGAGCCTGATAAGAGAAGAGCGGTTGGCCCATTGTGGCAACTTCTTCGGCGAGAGAGTTGCGGCCCCGGCCCTTCTCAAAACGTCGCAGCAAACCTTTGGCCCCACCGCCCTGACCCACGGAAGCACCCCCGTCAACTAACAATCGCACTCGCCCAAATTGCAGCGTGGGGTCGGGGACTTCCACCTGACCGCCCAGAGCGCGCACGGCGGAAACTGCGAATTCAAAAGGCGACTTAATCTTAGCGCGATAGGCCGCAGTGCTGAAGAACTCAGGCGAATAAGCAATGGCGCGCACCACTTGCTTTAGGTCGCCGCCCGTATCGAGAAACGTCTTGGCGACACGATCTACGAGGGCAGCAGGTGGCGTATCGGAGACGAAGCGGACACAGAGTTTGTGGCCGATGAAATGCGCCGTGGAAGGATGCGCGGCCAGAAGGTCAAGCACCATTTCACCGTCTTGAATGCCACCGCCTGCCGGAATGGTATGGCCAAGGACTGTCTTGACCCCATCGTCGTGCAGGAAGGGATAAAAGTGGAAATGACCAGTTTGTCGGTCAATGCTCCATCCGGTGAAGCAGCGCGCAACTTCTTGCACATCCTTCTGTGTATAGCCGCCATCCACGCCGAGGGTATGCAATTCCATCAGTTCACGGGCGTAGTTTTCGTTGATGCCGCCGCGACTCTTTCTGGCGGCTTTATTTTTATCAAAGCCTTGGTTAATAGCGCGCAGGTTACGCCGTGGCAGTGGGGTGGTGAACTCTTTGGTGGAGCGTGCATTATCAAGGTAAAAGAGCATGGCCGGGCTTTTCGCCGAAGCCCCTAACAACTGGCGGAAGGTGCCCAGGACATGGGGCCGAATCACTTCGCGTTCGTCCACCACTTTCAAGGTGCGGACGGGGCCTTTTTTGACATCCAAGTTAAAGTGGTTGCTCCAGAAATCAACGAGGACTTCCTGCAATTGGCGGTTCGATTCCACAGCGCGGGTAATCTTGCTCACTTCCAATTCACCCACCGCCTGGATAGATAGGCCGCGCGGCAAGCCACTGTTTTCGACCATGTCCAGTAAGCGACGCTGCTCTGGCTTGAGGTCTAATTGCATCGTGTCCACTTTGGTCACCTGACCAGCAGTGGCGGGCATATTATTAATTGGGTCATTGCCATTAGGAATTTTGCCTTCTTTTACCAAATTCTTGATGAAAGCCGCCGTGTCCGCAGTATAGGCCAGCATCAGTTGATTGGCAGGCATATTCAAGGTGGTTAAACGGGAGACTTTCCCTTCCACCTTGCTATCGTCTATGCTCTCTGGCGAAAGTTGCTGGTCAATCCAACGCCCCAATCCCATCTGGCGCACCGTCTCCACATCGCCGGGCCGTGGCCCAAAACCGAGGCGGTTGAGGGTGTGGAGAATCTTCTGGTCACCGCTTAAAGTCGTTGGTTTGGTGGTTGATGGTCTAGTGGCTGATCCGATGCGTGCCGTTTTTGTTGACACAGTCGTCTCGGCGGCGCGGGATGAAGTTGCGGTGTACAGCAAGCCGGGAACGGCAAGGACTCCCAAGAGTGGAGCCGGATGGAATGGGGAACGTAGCTTGAACATGGTGTCACCCCTTACAGCAAAATATGTATGGCTCAGTTGTGGAGGCGTGTGGCTATGACTACTCTTAAAGACAATTATTTACACCCAAAGTTACACCGTCTTGGCCAGTGTTATGATGATAGTTGTTAATGCTAAGGCGCGGGATTTAATTTTACTAACGCACTGCGAATGGCGGTGTCACTGTTGATGAGGCCCGCTTCGTGTCAATAAAACATAAAGGTTGAAGCCGTGGTTATTCAATTAACCTTCGCTCCAACCTTTATGCCTATGGCCTGATGAAATTTGTTAGTGTGCGGCGGGAGCGGCAGTGGCTCCTGCCCCACCTTTGGCCTGGCCCCGGTGCGCGGCGCGATAGGCTTTCATTTTGGCCTGTAATTCTGGTACCGTGAGGCCAACCGACTTAGCGACGCCTTCCTGATAGGTCTTGTAGGAATCTAGGACGCCCTGCTTCTCTTTATCGGTAAGGGGGCGACCCAGCGCGTTTTCTAACATCTTGAGTGGTGCGCCGCCACCCTGCTTGCCGCCTTTACCTTTTTTGCCTTTCTTCTTGCCTGGGGCCTGGGCGATACGAATGCCGTTAGTGCTACTGGGGGTGCTGGCTAAGGCACTCCCGACCGTGCCGAGAACCAGCACTAAGGCTGTTGAACCCACAATCCATTTCTGCTGTTTCATCTAAATCTCCTTTAGTTTGAACCTGTGACCTTAGAACTTAATTTGGCAAGTTAGTTATATAACGCCTATGGCGACTGCATGAGTTGCCCCGCAACTATTATTGCAGGTTGCCGCGCCGCAAGCCTTTTCTAATGGCGGCTTCGTCATTAAGTTGCACGCCTTTGTGCAGTTGCAGATAGGCTTTGCGCTTGAGCGCCAGGTCTTCCACCGTGATGCCAAGGGCTGCCGCGACATTTTCCTGGTGCTTTTTCTGCGCCGCTATAATGGTGTCATTGCGGGTGGTCGCTGAGGTTGCAATAGCTTGCTTTTGTTTCTCCGTGAGGTGCTGACCAAACATCTCTTCCAACTGCTGAATTTCGCGTTCTGCCAATTTAGGCCCTAACAACAGCGTATTTCCCTTGTTAGCCGCTCTGAGCTTTTTGGCCTGTTTGTTCTGCCTGGCTGGAGGATTAGCGGCTTTGCCCACATCGTTGGGATCGGGCTGTGCGCCCACGTCTTTCACGGTGACTAAAAAGCAACCTAAAGCCGCTAAGCCAAGATACCAATATCTTTGTTTCATAGTCCTTTTCTTCTCTCCATAAAGGCAGCACGTTGAAGATGGTTATTTCTCATGCATCATCTACATTGATTAACGGAACTACTCAGTGATGTCACGCGAAGTTTTGAATCCTCTTCCTATGAGAGTAACGTAGCTGGGGTTGTGAAGTAATGGATAGCAGGATGATGGCTAAGTTTGTGAAAAAATTCTCGAAGTGGGTGCAATAATTGCACCAGGCTTGGTATCATTGAATATTAAGCAACCAAAACTCTGGGTGAAGAAGGGTGAGTTTTAAGTCAGAGACTTATCTATGGAGCAAGCCTGCAATCAAAGATGGACACGACTCCCAATAGCTTAGAAGATGCTGCTAATTTAGTGAAGGTGCCGCAGCCTACTATTGAGCGGCTCAGTGCTTATTTACAGTGTGTGCGGGGGATGCGGGCCGATGGGGTGCCAACGGCTTCTTCGACAGAGATTGCCCAACGCACTGGCATCAATGCAGCACAGTTCCGTAAGGACTTATCTTACTTCGGGGAATTCGGCACGCCGGGGTTGGGCTATGATGTAGCCGACTTAGAAGCGCATCTTTCCCGGATTATGGGTTTGGATGCTCGCCATGATGTGCTTTTAGTGGGAGCGGGCAACTTGGGTAGTGCCCTCTTGAGTTATCCGGGTTTCCCCGAACGCGGCTTCCATATTGTCGCTGCGTTTGATAGTGAGCCGCAAAGAGTCGGACAGGTGCTCAATGGCTGCACGATTTATCATATAGATGATTTAGCGAAAGTCAATTCGGCACTGAATGCGCAGGTTGGGGTGATTGCTGTGCCGCGTGTAGCGGCGCAGGAAACGGTGGACAAATTGGTTGCAGCAGGCGTGCAGGCTATTTTGAATTTCGCGCCAGTGACGATTCTGGTGCGTCCGGGCATTGTGGTACGCAATGTGGATTTAACGTCGCAGTTAGAAGTTCTTTCCTATTACTTAAGCGCACAGTAAAGGCGCGATTGCTATGACTTTGGATAACCATAATCTGCGCGACACTGGGGAACAACAGCCTCATGCGCCTCAGTCCATGCCTGCTGCGGTAGGCGTTGTTGGTGTAGCAGAAGAAACGGTGATCTATCGCAATGGTTCGCATCCTCTGCCGGAAGTGCGCCCGGATGTACAGCAGACGGTCGTCGAAGCCGTTGAAGTCGCTAATGAGCGGGGTGGGGCACTCAGCGTCCATAATATTGCCGCCAGCAACGGCCTAACTGATATTGCTCCTAACCTGTCTCCTGCTACTGATAAAGTTGCCGCCACTAGCCAACCCATAGCAGAACCCGATATGCCCCGCACGGCACCGTGGAATCAACTTTCAGCGGATGCGGTGAGCGGGGTGCGCCGGGTCAATATCATGGCAGCCTTAGCGGGCATTCAAACGCGCATGAAGGCGGTTGAGACCGAGTTAGAGCACCTAATTACTACGCCCGTTAAATTGATTGCTGATATTGCCTCCCATACGCTCAGTGCGGGTGGCAAGCGGCTGCGGCCAGCCCTGGCGCTCTTAGCGGCTCAAGTCTGTGGCGATGTGGGAGAAGTTCCTAATGCCCGTGTCGTCACCTGCGCGGCAGCCGTGGAACTCACACACACCACGACTCTCTTGCACGATGATGTAGTGGATGCGGCGGAAACGCGGAGGGGCAAGCCCACGGCGAATTTAATCTGGGGCAACGAGACCAGCGTATTAGTCGGAGATTACCTTTTCGCCCAGGTGTTCGTCACCGCGTCACAGCAGGGTTTTGCCGATCTTATGTATCCGCTGGCTCATGCCACAGCCGAGATGTGCGCGGGTGAACTGTTAGAAACGCAAACACGCGGCAATCTAGGCATGAAAGAGAAGCAGTATCTGGATATTATTGCCCTTAAAACGGCGTCGCTGACGGATTGCGCCTGTCGTCTGGGAGCAATGGCGATGAATGCCCCGGCTGATGCGGTGGAAAAACTGGCCCGCTTTGGCCGCGATGTAGGCATGGCCTTTCAGATTGTAGATGACGTATTTGATGTTGTCGCTACCGAAGGACGTGTCGGCAAGCCAGTCGGTAACGATATTCGAGAAGGCGATATTACTTTGCCGATGTTACGCGCCATGCAAGTGTGCAGCGAGACAGAAAAGCAGGAGTTACAAGCGATAATTGGCAAAAGCGGGATTACCGATGAAGAAGTGGAGCGTGCCCTGACCATCATGCGCAGTTGCGATGCGGTTCCCTATTCACTGGGCATAGCGCGTAACTTCATCACGTCCGCTAAGGCCCAGCTTGTAGATTTTGAACCCAGTACCGCCCTCACTGGACTCTGTGATATTGCCGATTATGTGGTCAGCCGGGATAGGTAGGGTTTGGGGTTCAGGGGTTGGGGTTTAGGGTGAGCTGCATTAGTCAGACTAAATAGAACCTATTACGTTCATTCTGCTTATAGATTGTCGTTTGTACCAAACCCCAACCCCTGAACCCCAAACCCTACTATGCTCTGCGTCAGAAAGTTAGCCAAACGTTATGGAGCGCGCGTAGTCTTTCGGGATGTGAACTTTGAGGTCGAGGTTGGCACCGTCGCGGCGGTGTTGGGATCGAATGGCGCGGGTAAAAGTACGTTGCTGAAAATTGTAGCGGGGTTGACGCGGCCCACGTCGGGTAGAGTGCAATGGCTGCCCACAGGCGATGCGCAGGGTGCCTTGGATGCAGAGGTGTTGCAGTGGCAGTGTGGGTTGGCCGCGCCGGATGCTCCGGTTTATCGTGAGTTAACGGTGGGCGAGAACCTTGAATTTTTTGGTCGGGTGCGGGGCGTAGAGTTAACGCCAGATGCAGTGCTGTCACATCTGGAAAAATTTAGCCTCCACACGCGCCGCAATGATTTAGCGATGGATTTATCAAGTGGCCTGCGGGCGCGTTTGCAACTCGCCGTGGCAACGTTGCACCGGGCACCGCTGCTCTTATTAGACGAGCCATCTGCTAATTTAGATGAGGCGGGACGTGCTATTTTGCAACGCGTGGTCGAAGCGCAACGAGAGCAGGGCTTGGCGTTGATTGCGACCAATGATCCGCGTGACCTGGAACTCTGTGACGAGCGCATTGAGTTATAAAGAGCAGATTTTATAGACATTGAGAAGGGGTTCTATAATTGTGGAATAGTAACCGTAGGCCAGACACTCTTGTCTGGCTTGGTTTAGAGTAGACAGGCAGGAGTGCCTGTCCCACAAGGTTCCAATCCCTTTTCTCAATCTCTCTCTATATAAGATGTAAGATGTCATAAAGACAACGATGGAAATTGGTTCATCAGCGGCTATTCAACCACCCGGAGCGCGTGAGAGCACCCTGCACCCTTTGACAGCACTGGTGCCGCGTGCGACCTGGGCAACCGTGCAGGCTGTATTCTGGAAAGACTGGCGCAGTGAATGGCGCACACGGGCCGCGCTGAACTCAATCGCCTTATTTTCCATTGCCTCGCCTGTGGCGCTCAGTTTCAGTGTGGCCCGCCAGAGGTTAGAGCCAGAAACTCTGGCTGGCCTGCTCTGGACGGTGCTGTTATTCGCCGCATTGGTGGGTTTAGCGCGTTCTTTCGTCAAAGAGGAAGAGAGCGGCACGGCAACTTTGCTGCGCTTGAGTTGCCCCCCTGATGCTGTGCTGTGGGGTAAAGCTCTCTTTAATCTTGTGTTGCTGGTTGGCACCCAAGCGGCAGCCGTGCCGATCTTTGTGCTTTTGCTAAACGCGCAATTGAGCCGCGCCGGATTATTGTTGTTAGTGCTTTTGCTGGGCGATGTTGGCCTGGCGGTGGTGTCATCCCTGTTAGGGGCGATAGCCAGTCAAGCTCGCGCACGCGGTTCGCTTTTCGCGGCGATTGCCGTTCCATTGGTGTTACCATTATTAGTCGCAGCCTCGACAGGCACGGCGGCAGCGTTTGGAGCGGTTGGCCCCCAGGGTGATTTCTGGCCTGCGCTACAAATTATGCTTGGCTACGACGTAGCCGTTGTCACCGCCGCCTGGATGTTGTTTGATTTTGTCTGGTCGGCGTAGATTTGAAATGAAAGAGTAACGAATAACGCTATGGTATTTCCCTTCGTAGTCGGAATCTGGGTGACAGCGGGAATTTTGATCGGTTTTGCGGTGCCACCCATCCACGACGGCAACCTGATATTGCGCACACGGCAGATTGCCTTTTTTCATGTGCCGATGGCGATTGCAATGGAAGTCGCCTTCTTGATGGCCGCCTGGTATGGCATTTCATGGTTGCGCACGCGCCAGCCGCGCTATGATGCGCTTTCATTAGCCTATGCCGAAGTCGGCACCGTCTTTTGTGTCATTGCCACTATCACCGGGGCCATCTTTGCGCGCACCAACTGGGGTGCCTATTGGAGTTGGGACCCGCAGCAGGTTGGCATTGTGACAACTTTACTTACTTATGCCGCCTTGTTTGCCCTGCGCGGCGCGGTGGAAGACGAAGATAAAAAGCGCAATCTGTGGGCGGTGTATGCCATCATCGGCTTGATCGTGGCTATCTTCTCGACGATGGTCTACCGCCGCTTATTACCAGACAATGCGACTTTGCACCCGTCTAATACAGTGATTACAAGTGATGCCTTAAATAAATTTGCGCTCTGGTTTAACGTTATTGGCTATATCATGCTGTTGGTGTGGATGGCCAAACTGCGATCTCGTTTTGAAATGGCCAGCCAGCGACTAAGGGAAGTGCAGTGGGCATGAGCACAGATTTAATGTTTGTCCTCGCCGTGGCCGTAATAACCTGGGGCGGCGTGTTCTTCTATCTCCTCCGGTTGGAGCGTTTAGCGCGTAACTTAGAGCAGCAGGTGGGGGATGACCTAACCCCCCGGCCCGCTTCCCGGCACGGGAAGGGGGAGTCGGAGGATCAGCAATAAGGTTAATTCTAATATGCTGACGAAGTATCATCTAACCCCGGTGCTAACTCATAAAATTAACAGAAAAGCAGTCCTTTGGCTCCCCCTTCCTGTTTCGGGAAGGGGGCCGGGGGGTTAGGTTGAAACTCCTGCCAGTCGCCCTCAATATAGAAAATAAACCATGCCTGGTGGTGGGCGGCGGCCTCGTGGCGCAACGCAAGGTGACGTCGTTATTAGAATGCGGCGCGCAAGTCACTGTCGTCGCACCTGAACTGTGCGATGCGTTTGTCCCGATGTTAGCAGAAATCAAGCATCTGGCGCGTCCATTTCAAGCAGGTGACTGTGCAGAGCAGCATTTGGTATTTGCCTGCACGAACAATCCGGCGGTGAATGCCGCCATTGCTCACGAAGCGCAAGCACACGGTATCTGGTGTAATGTGGCTGATGATGCTTCCCTCAGCGACTTCCATTCGGCGGCAACGGTGCGGCGGGACGCTATAACGATTGGCATCACAACAGCGGGCCAAAGTCCGGCTCTGGCGCGTCATTTGAAGATGCAGATCGAAGGCTGCATTGGGCCGGAATATGAAGCTTTGTTGGAAATTATGGGCAGTCAGCGTGCGTCCCTGAAACAAAAATTAGAGACGCAAGCGGAGCGGGCCGAACTCTGGCGGGCGATTCTCGATAGTGAAGCCTTAGCGTTATTGAGACAGGGGCAGCGTAGCGCAGCGGAGGCGTTGATAGATAAGTTGTTAAACTTATAAACGTAATCCTATCCGCTCTATGAACTGACGTTAAATGCAACTGTTTTTATTAGGTTTAAATCACAAAACGGCCCCGGTGGAAGTGCGCGAACAGTTGGCGCTGGCTCCCGCGCAACTGCCGCACGCATTGCGCGGCTTACGCGAAGCCAGCGGGGTGCGGGAAGCCGCTATCCTTTCCACTTGCAACCGGGCCGAGATTTATGCCGTCGGCCCCAACGATTCACTACCTCGCCTGGAAAAGTTTTTACAAGACTTTCATCATCTGCCCCTAGCCGGTCTCAACCCTTACCTTTATCAACGCTATGATGCGGACTCTGCACGCCATCTATTTCAAGTGGCCTGCGGGGTAGATTCCCTGGTTTTAGGCGAAAGCCAGATTTTAGGACAGGTTAAGACAGCCTTTGAAGCAGCCCGCACGCATGGCGCGATCAGCAACATCTTAGATGAGCTATTTCGTCGGGCAATATCCTGTGGCAAACGTGCCCGCAGTGAAACGGCCATTGGGCGGGGTGCGTTGAGCGTTGGTTCAGCCGCCGTGGAGTTAGCCCGCCAGATATTTGGCCCGCTTTCCGGGCATACCGTGCTGATTCTTGGCGCTGGAAAAATGTCGGCTTTGACGGCGCAACACCTCGTGGCTTCCGGGGCGCGTTGTGTGCTGGTCGCCAATCGCACCCACGCCCGCGCTGTCGAATTGGCCGAGCAATTTAATCAAGAGAAACCTATTGCCGAAGCCGTGTTCTGGGAGGAGTTTCCGCAGCGACTGGCCGAAGCCGATATTGTGATTGCCTCCACCCAGGCACCGGGTTTTGTGGTGACAGTCGAGCAAGTGGCAGCCGCGATGAAGGCGCGTCGCCAGCGACCCTTGTTTTTAGTAGACATCGCCGTGCCCCGCGACATCGAACCGGGCGCGCATCAACTCGATAACGTCTTCCTGTATGACATTGACGATTTACAGGGCGTAGTGAACAACAACTTAGCGCAACGGGCGCGTGAGTTACAGCAGGTCGAGTCTATTATTGAAGCCGAAGTCACCGATTGGGCGGGCTGGTATCGCTCTCGTGAGGCGCAACCGATCATGGCGGCTCTGGCTCAACATGCGGCCCAAATTCGAGATAAGGAAGTCGCGGCGACCCTGGCGCAACTGCCCAACCTCTCTCCCCGTGAGCAAGAAATTGTGCGGGCCTTAGCGAAATCCATCTCTGGCAAGCTGATGCACGCGCCGCTGCGCCATCTGCGCGAAGCCGGAGAAGCAGGCTCGGCAGATGTGGAAGTTCTGCGCCGTGCCTTTAGTCTTGAATTAGCTGCTGACCATGCTAACGGGAAAAGTCTAAATGGGGCAATGGCTCAGGAAACTGAGAACTCCGAAGGTATGGCTGCGGAGGATGATGAGGCAGGTGACAGGGCATGAACACTTCCTGGTTATCGCGCTATGAAAGCTTGCTCCTGCTGGGGGCTGTGGTGGCTTACCTGGCATCCATGCTCTTACTCTGGAGCCAACTCTTCTTGCAGCCGGATAAACCTTCAACCGATGTTGCTCTGGAATCAGGCCAGGCAGGGCATCACTCTGCTGCCATCACCGGGCGTATTGTGCTGGGACTGGGCGCATTGCTGCATTTTCTGGCGCTGGTCGGGCAGGGGCACGCTTTATTCACTGTGCAGGCCGGTGTGGCCGGACTTTTCGGCTGGATTTTAGCCATTGCTTATCTTCTGGTGGGCCAACGTTTAGGACGCAGAACGTTGGGCGTGTTCGTGACTCCCGTGGCTTTAATCGCTGCTATCTATTCGTTCACTGCACCCCTTTTGCATAATGCCGCGCCGCGTGCGTTGCACCTGGAACAAAGCTGGCTGCTAATTCATGTTTTCATCATTCTCATTAGCTATGTCGCACTGGCCTTCGCCTTCGCCGCTTCCCTGATTTATCTGATTCAGGAAGGCTTGCTGAAACGCAAACGATTGTCGGGCTTATGGCAACGCTTGCCTTCTTTGCAGGTAGCGGATGATCTCATTTACCGCACCACATCGTTTGGCTTAGCCATGCTGACGCTGGGTATCCTGACGGGTATCATGTGGCAGCAGATGCACCAGCAGCAATATGCGGTTTTGCAAGACCCCAAGGTGATATTTTCCCTTGTGACCTGGGTAACATTTGCCATCTATATGGGCGCACGCCAGGGCTTGGGGTGGCGCGGGCGACGCACGAATCTTGTAGTGGTTTGTGGATTTTTGTTGTTAGTCATTTCTTTCTTTGGCGCACCCCATTTGTTAAATGGGGTAGCAAGATGAGCCAGGGTTTGGGGTTGCGGGTTTGGGCTTACTACCTGACGTGATAGGAGCCTCTATCCAACAAAGATATGGCAATGCGTAATAATAAGAGTTCCCGTCCCCAAACCCGCAACCCCAAACCCCAGACCCTCATCATGGGCACACGCGGCAGCCCCTTGGCATTGGCGCAGTCGCGTCTGGTGGCGGCGGCACTGCAAGAGGCGCATCCGGGACTTACCATTGAAGAACGAGTGATTCGCACGACTGGCGATAAGTTACAAGGTGCAGCCTTACCAGAGATTGGCGGCAAGGGTGTTTTTACGCTTGAAATTGAACACGCGCTTTTGCAAGGCCAGATTGATTTCGCCGTGCATTCACTTAAAGATTTGCCCCCGGAGTTACCAGCGGGCCTGTGCATTGGGGCCATCCCCAAACGCGAAACCGCTTGTGACGTTTGTATTTTGCATCCTGACTGGCAGGATTGGCCACCAGCCGATTCTAAATTAGCGGCCCTGCCATTTTTGCCACACGGCGCACGACTGGGCACTTCGAGCCTGCGCCGTAGTGCCCAACTGCTGCATCTGCGCTCTGACTTAGTCATCGAAAGCATACGCGGTAATATTGATACGCGCTTGCGCAAACTGGAAGAGCAAAACTTCCATGCCATTATCTTAGCGCGGGCCGGACTGCAACGGTTGCAAGTTGAAGTAGCCACAGAGCGCCAACGGCGGCTCAATGAACGCGATTTTGTGCCCGCGCCGGGTCAGGGCGCTCTGGCGATTGAAGCCCGTGCAGACAACAAAAAAACGCTGCGCATCCTCAAAGCGATAGATCATGAGGCCACGCGGGCTGAAATTACGGCAGAACGTACCGCAATGCGCGCCTTAAATGCGGGTTGCTCCACACCGTTAGGGGCGCGGGCATTGGCAGTTGCGGGTTCGCTGGAACTGTGGGCGGCTGTGCTATCGCCCGATGGAGCGCAGCATGTTTTTGCAGAAGATTGCGGAGCCGTAAGCGATGCTCAAGCTTTGGGCGAGCAAGTGGCACAGCAACTCCTGGCCCAAGGCGCAAACCGGCTTTTAGAGAATAGCGCAACCCCTTAATTTTATGCACATTATCGTGGCGATGACGGGAGCTTCAGGGCAGCTTTATGCCCTGCGCCTGCTTCAGAAGCTTCATGTAGCCCAGGTGCATATTTCTCTGGTTATCAGTGAGCCTGCGTGTGTATCTCTGGCTGCCGAGAGCGACATCAAGCTAAACGCCACCTCCCCCGACCTGACTAAACTCTTTGGCGCTGATGGCTCATCTCTCAACAATGTACGCTATTTTAGCCCTCGTCAGATCAGTGCCCCGATTGCCTCTGGCTCCAACCCACATGATGGCATGGTCGTGATTCCCTGCTCAATGGGCACGTTGGGAAGGATTGCCCACGGCACCTCCGATGATTTAATAGCCCGTGCTGCGGATGTGACGCTCAAAGAGCGACGTAAGTTAATTTTAGTGGCGCGTGAAACGCCGCTTTCCCTGATTCATCTGAAGAATATGCAAGCGGTGACGGAGGCGGGCGCGCTAGTCATGCCCGCGTGTCCGCACTTTTATCATCAGCCCGATACCGTTGAGGAAGTTTTAGATACTGTTGTTGACCGTGTATTAGATCAATTGGGTGTTGCGATTGATACACAACGCTGGAACAGCGGCAAATGACATTACCAAGGTGAAGCTATAAAATGGCTACAGAATATCCTCAGGCAGCAGCCCGCCCCCGCCCAACACTCCGCGACTATTTAGAGCTTGTCAAGTTCTCGCACACGCTCTTTGCCTTGCCTTTTGCCTTGGCTTCGATGCTGATAGCAGCGCACGGCTTGCCCGCAATGCGCATTGTCCTCTGGATTCTGGTAGCGATGGTGACGGCACGCACAACGGCGATGGGCTTCAACCGCATTATAGATCGCAACATTGATGCAGCTAACCCGCGCACTGCTGGGCGAGAGATTCCAGCGGGTAAGGTTTCGGTCGGGCAGGCCAGTGCTTTAGTCATCTCTAGTGCTATGGTTTTTGTCGTGGCGGCCTATGAACTCAATCCCTTAGCGTGCGCTTTAGCCTTACCGACGCTCATTGTTTTGTGCTTCTATTCTTTCTGTAAGCGATTCACTTCATTATCGCACTTTGTCCTTGGCTTCTGCCTGGGCATTGCGCCGATTGGGGCGTGGATTGCTGTGCGCAGTCGCCTGGAATGGCCACCAGTCGTGTTAGGGGCTGCCGTGATGTTCTGGGTGGCGGGGTTCGACATCATCTATGCCACAATGGATGAGGAGTTCGACCAGAAGATGGGTTTGCACTCGATGGTGCGCCGTTGGGGTGTGCCAGCCGCCCTCACTCTGGCAAGGGTCTTTCACGCTATTTTTATTGTCTTATTGCTCGCCTTCGGACACATCGCCGCCTTGGGCAACATCTTTATGGGAGCAGTGGCCCTGATTGCCTTATTTCTCATCTATGAACACGCCATCGTGAACCCACACGATTTGCGCCGGGTAAACGCCGCCTTTTTCACTGTCAATGGCGCTATCAGCGTGTTCTTCCTCTTGGCTGTGGTTGCTGATGTGTTCTTCTGAAGTTTTCTCCCCTGTTTCAACACAAAGGCCACAAAGGAGGCACAAAGGACACACAAAGGACACAAAAAAGTGCTTTTTGAACTTAATGAACTCCTTTGTGGTCTCTGTGTATGCTTCGTGTTCTTTGTGTTGAAAAGACGAGTTGAGCTTTGATTATCCCAATGCCCACAGGGTGCCGCGCCGCAATAGGTCGTGAAAATGAGGATTAAAAGGGCCACCATTATCACGCTCCACTGGCTCGTGACCTAATGCTGTATAAAAAATACGGCCTTTGCCGTGTTCCTTCACCCAGGCGATGGGAAGGGGACGGTTTTCATGGCTGGTGGTTTGAAGCAGTAGGTGATAGCTGCTGGGGTCAGTCTCCATGATATAAAGTTCGTCCCAGGTATCGAAATCACTCAGGCTGGAGGTGATGGGGTGGTGACTATCTACCACCTCAATATGTAAGGCCAGTTGGGGCGGGTGGGTAATGAACTTGCCGCCAACCAGTTGGATGTATTGAGGGTTATTCTTCCAGGTGTCGGTCGCATTATGGATGCCGATCAGGGCTTTGCCATCGGCCACAAAACGCTCGATTCCGGCAAACTGGGTATCACTGAGGTCTTTGCCGGTGCAGTACACCAGTAGCCCATTATAGGATTGCAACTCGTCCCCTGCCAGGATTTCCAAGTCTTGAGTCTCAGTCAATTCCATCCCATGTAGGGCTTGCTTGAGTTGGGGTAGGGTGTTCTCGATGCGGTGGTAATGCAGCATCGGGTTGTAAACGACTAAAAGGCGTGGCGTGTTAATAGGGATACCTCTTTAAGCGAGCATTAACAACAAACGGTGGTTGTAAGTGTAAGCACCTAAGAGGTTTTTTACTATAGGTTTTAAACTTTAGCTTTCTACGGAGGGTTTGGCTGGATTATTTGAATTCGGTGTGGTCGGAGCTATCAGGCGATCCATCAGTTCAAAAAGCACATCGAAATCAATGGGTTTGGTGAGGTGGCCATCGTATCCGGCAGCCTGGGCACGCTGACGATCATCTTCCAGACCATAACCACTCAGGGCAATAGATTTAAAGGATGTGCCCTGGCTTCCGGCGCGTAAGGCTTCCATCATCTCATAGCCGTCCATGTCGGGCATACTGATGTCGCTGACCACAATATGCGGGGCAAAGCTTTCCATCAATTGAAGCGCCTTGGAGCCAGAATTAGCTGTCGCCACGGAATAGCTGCGCCGGGACATCAGCAAATTCATCATACTGAGCATGTCATCATGGTCATCCACCAGCAACACTCGCAATTCATGGGAGCGCGGTTCTGTCGCTTGAGGGATGGCACGCCCTTCTAATTCGCCTGTTTGCCCCGCCTCCAGGATGAGAGGTGTGGACGGGTCGAGCGGGGTATAAGCTAAAGTTTGTTTATTGTCAGTCTGGCTCATGGTAACCTCACCAGTATGTTCGGCATCTGGCGCGAGGGAGTTGTGGGGAGAGTCAGTTGAGCTTTTAGACCTAAATTTGGCATCCACTAGACAGATTCCTTACATTCTTAATAGTACTGCAATGGGCATAATAATAAAACGGCTTCATCTCATAAGACACGGCTAAGCAGCAATAAGTGCGTGTTTTGTCAATAGTTCGTCAATTAAAGTATCGGTTTCAATAGACTCCGCCTGACCTTCAAAGTTCAGAATAATTCGGTGCCGCAGGGCCGGGCGTGCCACGAAGTCAACATCTTCCGAAGAGACATGAAACCTACCTTGCAATAGCGCACGAACTTTGCCAGCGAGGATAATCGCCTGCGCCCCGCGTGGGCTGGAACCATAGCGCACATACTTTTGCACGTTCTCGGTAGCAAATTCACTGTCCGGGTGCGTGCCGAGCATAATCCGCACGGCGTGCTCCTGAATGTGGGGCGCAATGGGCACTTCCCGCACCAGGCGGCGCAGAGTCATGATACCCGCTGCATCAATCACTTCATCGGGCCGGTCGCCCGCTCCCGTGGTGGTGCGATTCAGGATTTGTAGCAGTTCCTCCAGACTCGGAAAATAGACTTTTAGCTTGAACAGAAAGCGGTCAAGCTGCGCTTCGGGCAGGGGATAGGTGCCTTCCATTTCTAACGGGTTCTGGGTCGCTAAGACAATATAAGGCTCGGCTAATTGATAGGTTTTGCCTGCTACTGTGACGCTCCTCTCCTGCATGGCCTCTAAAAGCGCACTCTGGGTTTTAGGCGTGGCGCGGTTAATTTCGTCGGCCAAGAGCACATTGGTAAAAACCGGGCCATGCTGGAATTGGAACTCTTTGCGGCCATCGGGCGATTCAGCAATGATATTGGTGCCAGTGACATCGGCAGGCATCAGGTCGGGGGTAAATTGGATGCGGGCAAAGTGCAGTCCCAGAGATTGAGACAGTGTCCGCACCATCAGGGTCTTACCCAAGCCAGGTACGCCTTCTAGGAGGGCATGACCGCCTCCACACAGGCACATCAATATACCTTCCACAATCTGTTCCTGCCCGACAATAACGCGAGCCATCTGGCTCTTAATGGCATCAATTTTTGTGACGAACTCTGAGACAGCAGCATTGGCATCCATAGCAGATTGGTAATGTGAGTAGAGACGCGATTAATCGCGTCTCTACTGTGCGAAGTGGCTAACAGGTATCAAGGTCTATTAGCCAGTGCTGTAATTTCCTTTCGTGGAGTCCCTACTTCCCATCTGGCTTGAGGCTGTCGAAGTAATCTTTGACGGGTTGCTTATATTCGGGCGGCACAACATCCTTGGACACGGCATCTTCCGCATCTTTCTTGTAGCTCTCGTAGACTTTGTAATACGGAGTTTTGACCTGTCCGCCTTGCGAGTCGCCTTGCGTTTGCAATTGCTCGGTTTCGCCATCCTTGCTGTATTTACCGGTAATGCGGTCAATCTTCTTGTGTGTTTTGGGGAGACGGTCACTCCACTGGTCGGCCCAGCGCCGCTTGTCGCCAGTCTGATTGCTCTTAACGCCGGAAACGCCACCGCCAGCGTTATTGCCCGTCGTGTGGTTGCGTGGCCCTAAGCCCGCGCCGCCGCCAACCTTACCATGTGGATCAGAAACGCCTATATCTTTGCCTGGTGTTAAGCCCGAACCGGACTTGCCATCACCCTGTCATGTGCCGCCGGGGTGATATTTGCCGCACTTGGGACAGGGTTTATCACCACTCTGGCTGCTGTTATTTTGTCCGGTATCTTTTTCGGCCTGCTGAATCTTTTGTAGCATATCACGCAAGCCCTGGCTGTTACCCGATTGCGAGGCATTCTGCCGAAGCCCCTGCGCCATCTGGCGGAGGGCACTGGCGGCCCCGGCCTGGGCCTGGCTGTTGCTCTTTTGCTGCTGACCCTGTTGTCCCTGTTGGCCATTCTGCTGGTTTTGTTGATTCTGCTGGCCGTTTTGCCCCTGTTTCGATTGCTGATTCTGCTGGCGTAATCCTTGCGCGGCCTGTTCGAGTTGCTTGGCGGCTTGCTCATTCTGCTGGCCGCCTTGTTTGCGCAATGCCTCGGCTGCTTTTTCAAGGTCTTTGGCCATCTTCTCGCCCTCTTGGGGTTTGATGTCGCCTTTTTGCAGGCGGTCAGCCATCTTTTCGAGTTGCTTGGCCGCTGCCTCGTAGTTCTTACGGGCCAGTTCTTCTTGCATCTTCTGGCCTTCAGGACTCTCCATCTGCTGGTTGCGCAACTCCTGCTCCATCTGCTGCATATTGGCCGAGCTATTCTGTTGCTTATTCTGCGCCGCTTGTTCGAGGTCTTTATGCAGTTGGCCCATCTCGACGAGAGCCGTTCTCTTGGTCATGCGGCCGCGTTGCAGTTTACGGGCGAGGGCACTGAGCCGCCTGGAAAGCTCTTTGGTCTGGGGGTCTTGCTCCGTTTCCTTCTTGTCATGGACAACTTTGGCAATGGCTTCTAACTCTTTGCCCTGCTGCTGCAACACGGTGGCTAATTTGCGCTGCTCTGCCGTGCGGAACCACTGAATGTTTGGCATCAGGCAAAAGATAGCTAATAAAGTGGTGAACAGCACCAGCAGTTTGGTGCTGCGATCAAAAGTGGTGGGATAAAGCTTTTTCGGATCAACCTCTGCCGAACGCGCCGCCGCATCTTGCACGAGGGCAGGCACCAATTGGGTGCTTAATGGTGTGACGGCGGTCTCATAAGCGATACGGGGCAACAGGATAGCCCCTAAGCGGCTGGCCCAACTCGTACCTGTTTGCAACTTGCGCTGGCGGCGCACGGCGTCCGGTTGAATGAAGGCCAGGGCCGAAGATAATCGCTCTTGCAGCCCCAAAGAACGGTCAGCATCCAGGGCGGCATCAAAAGGCCCGGAGTGGCGCAATAATCCGTTGCGATAGCCGATAATCAAGGCCGCGCCAATCACCAGCAGGGGCACCCACCATTCGCCATCTATGAGATAGAAGCGATAGGCGAGAACCAGCAGGGCCGCCGCCCCAACGCCCCAGGTCGTAGCCTGCACCACGGCTTGCCACATGCGCTGCTTATTGCGGCGCACTGCGAGGCGAGCCAGATTGCGCTGCAAAACCGTTACCGCATCGTTCGGCGTATTAGCGGGTGGATGAAGTGGAAATTGTGCGTCACGCGGATAATCGGCAGTGGCCATAAGGACTCCTCGTGTGACTCAGTGCGACTGAAGTCTACATTGGGACGCTCATTCGACGTTTTGCCCCGAAATGACGCTCCCACAATAATTCTACTGCAACGACCTTTCCTTGATTGTACTTCTGTCCTTACTTATCGTCAATTTAAATCAATTAAAAGCACTCATTTCATTCTAAAGTGTTATCATCAAGGAACGGAATCTTTATATAGATGGGACGCAACACCTATGGTGACGCATAATTTTATGCGCTATTTAATTTGGCCCGGCGAATAAATTCACGGCTCAGGGCTTTCAGCCGACCGTCCGCCTGCGCGGACGGCACAAACATGATGCTCTTGCCGTCCCCGGAGGGGGACGGTCGGCCAGCGGCCAGGAGACGCGGTTTCAACCGCCGGGTAATTAGCGTCCCATCTATGTCAGGGAGGAAGACATGAAGCGTAAAACAATTGGTTGTTTAGCCGTGGGATTAGGGGTTCTTTTTGGCCAGACATTGGCAGTCTATGCCGAAGGCGCGGTGCAAGCGTTGCCCCTGCGCGATGTGGTGCTTTTTAGCAGCGGCGTGGGTTACTTTAACCGCAGCGGGCAGATTAACGGCGGCACCGATGTTGACCTGTCATTTCGCTCCGATCAGATTAACGACATTCTCAAATCCCTGGTGGTCTTCGACGCGGCCAATAATGTGCGTCCGGTGACTTACACCACCAAAGACCCCTTAGGGCGACAGTTACGCGCCACGGGTATGTCTATCAACGGCGGTATGTCTTTAGGTGCTCTGCTGGGCCAGTTTCAGGGTGCGCGGGTGCGCCTGGAAGTGCCCGGTGAAGCGGTTGAAGGCCGCATTATCAGCGTCAGCACGAAAAACGTGCCCGGCAAGGACAACACCGTGGTGCCGGTGGAATCTATTAACCTGATGACGGATAACGGATTGCGGGCCATTCCCTTGGATCAAGTCACACGAGTCAAGCTCCTAGATGAGCGTCTCGATCAAGAATTGCGCACCAGCCTGGAACTGATGGCGACGGGTCTTAATAACGACCAGCGCACGGTGCAACTTCACTTTGATGGCAATGGAGCACGGGAAGTGCGTGCTGGCTATCTGGCCGAAATGCCAGTCTGGAAAACCACTTATCGCTTAGTATTGGAAGATAAGGACAAACCGTATCTGCAAGGCTGGGGCATTGTCGAGAATACGACGGATGAAGACTGGAAAGATGTGAGCCTGAGCCTCGTATCGGGCCGTCCTATCAGCTTTATTCAGGATTTATACCAGCCCCTCTATGTGCCACGCCCGGTCGTCGCACCGCAGGTTATTGGCTCGCCGTTACCCCAAAGTTATGCTGAAAATCTAACAGATGACGCTAGAGGGGGTCGGGCAGATGCTCTGGGAAATCGCGTTGCGCGTGCGCCTGCTATTTTAAATAGGAGTGGTGCTGCCAGTTACCTTTCAAATGGCCCCGTCGGGCCACAAGGCCCGCAGGGTGAAACTGGCCCAGCAGGTTTCTCTAATAGCGGTAATTTTGGCGGGGCTGGTGGCGGTAGTCGCCGTGACCTTCCAGAAGGTTTGGACGCAATAGCAAAAGCTGATGCTCAGAATGCCATGATAGCTGGGGTTGTCGCCCAGGCGCAGGGGGCGGAGAGGGGTGAACTTTTTGAATATGCCATCAAGAAGCCCGTTACGTTGCCCAAACAACAGGCAGCGATGGTGCCGATTTTAGGGCAGGCGATTGAGGGCGAGCGCGTTTCCATTTTCGATGCCAACTCTGATGCCGACCGTGCCCTTAATGGTTTCAATTTAAAGAACACCACCGGGCTGCATCTTTCTGGTGGGCCGATTACCGTTTTTCAAGGTGGTATTTACGCCGGTGATGGGCAGATTAATGATGTGCAACCAGGCGAAGAGCGGCTGGTCTCTTATGCGGTAGATTTAGATTTGGTGGTAGGCCGCGAGCAGCCCAGCTTTCATGCCGAAACCCTCTCTTTCGCCGCGAAAAGTGGGGTGCTGACGATTTCGCGCAAGCAACGGCGCGAGCAGGTCTACACCTTCCGCAATAAAGCGGCGGCTGCCAAGACCATTATTGTACAGCAGAACATTGACCCCGGTTTTACCCTCATCGAACCGGCCAAACCTATGGCTAAAACGGCCAATCAGTATCGCTTCCGTGTGGAGGCTCCCGGCCAGAAAACCACAAATCTAAAAGTTGTCACCGAACAGCCAGTGTCGGAAACGGTGGCCTTGCTCAATGCCGATATCAATGCTTTAGTGGCGTATGCACGAGAGACGCATGTCTCACCCAAACTGCGCGCCGCCCTGGAAGACCTCGTGGCGCGCCGTCGCAACATCACTGACCTGCAAGCTCAGATCGCCCGCATTGATGAGCAGGTGAAGGAAATTAGTGATACTCAAAGCCGCATCCGAGAAAACATGGATCGCTTAGACCATAACAGCGACCTCTATCGTTCTTACGTGCAAAAGTTGACGGCGCAAGAAACACAGATTCAGCAACTCTCGGAGCAACGGGCCAAACTGCGCGATGCCCAGGCCGATGCCGAAAAACAGTTGAGCACCTTTGTGGATAATCTGACGGTTGAATAGCAGTGACAAGCGAGACATTTGCAGCAAAGCATTTGCAGAGGCAGAAAATGGCTAATTCCAGACAACCGCGCCCAAAAACAGAAAAAGTCTTAAATCTGCCAACCTCCACTCCGCTGCCATTAAGGGAAGTGGTGCTGTTTAGCAGTGGTGTTGGTTACTTTCAACGCTCCGGGAAGATCAATGGCGGCGCGGTGGTTGATCTCTCTTTTCGCACCGATCAGGTAAATGACATCCTCAAATCGTTGGTGCTGTCCGATCCCACTGGGAGTGTGCAGCCAGTCACTTATGCCCCCAAAGATTCTCTCACCCGGCGTCTCGATTCAATGGGGTTATCCATCCATCAAACAGTTTCACTGGGCGGGTTGCTGTGCCAGTTTCAGGGCGCACGTATTCGCCTGGAAACTGGTGGAGCCGCGACTGAAGGCCGTTTGCTCAGTGTCAGCACACACAGGGAAACCGTAGAAATCAAATGGGATAAAACAAATCAAGAGGGAGTTGTAAAGCAGGTTGAGTTAGTTAATGTTCTGACCGAGAGCGGTCTGCGCGCAGTATCACTGGAACAGGTGACGCAAATCCAACTCTTAGATGAGCCTCTAGATCAAGAACTGCGTGAAAGTTTAGAACTACTGGCCACCGGATTAGGCGATCAGCAACGGCTGGTGCAACTGCATTTTGGCGGCGATAAAGCGCGTGAGGTGCGCGCTGGTTATCTGCAAGAGATGCCAGTGTGGAAGACTGGCTATCGCCTGGTATTAGACAAAAAGCAGCCGCCTTATTTACAAGGTTGGGCTATTGTTGAGAACACCACCGAAGAAGATTGGCATGAGGTGCGCCTGAGCCTGGTGTCGGGACGGCCCGTCAGTTTTATTCAAGAGCTTTATCAGCCCATTTATCTAACGCGGCCTACCGTCGAGCCGCAGATTGTGGGTGCTCCCACATCTGAACTCTATGAATCAGCTATGCCTATAGCGGGTGGGGGTGGGATGATGGCGGCACCCAGTCCAGCAATGGCCAGCGCCATGATTACGGAATTTGAAGAAGCTATACCTCAGTCCCCACCATCCGCACCGGCTGCCAGGAGCCTGAAAAGGGCGGCACCGAGTCCGGTAACGGCACAGAAAATGGCGCAAAGCGTGGTGCCCCAGGCCCAGAATGCGGAGCGGGGCGACCTTTTTGAATACGTGATTAATCAACCAGTGACACTGCCCCGGCAGCAGGCGGCGATGGTGCCGATTATCGGGCAAGCTATTGAAGGTAAACGTATAGCCATCTATAACGCCAGTGGCCGGGTAGCCCAGGCCATGAGCGGCTTTCGTCTCAAGAACAATAGTAAGCTGCATCTTAGTGGCGGGCCAATTACCGTGTTTCAGGATGGCATCTATGCGGGTGATGCGCAAATCAACCATGTGCAGCCGGGCGAAGAGCGACTGATTTCTTATGCCGTAGACCTGGATTTAACCATTGTTCCCACGGGACAGGCGCCCGTTCTGGAAACAACTTCCATAACCGCGCGACATGGCGTGCTACTTATAGAACGTAAGCAACGGAAAGTTTGGGACTATAGCTTGGGCAACAAGTCCGATGGTGCCAAGACGGTGTTAGTGCAGCAGATGATTGAACCAGAGTTTCAACTGGTGGAACCGACTAAACTTTTAGAGCAGACTGCCGACGAGTATCGCTTTGAATTTGAAGTGCCTGCTAAAAGGACGGTCGAGCTAAAAGTTGTGATGGAACGACCTGTAACGACAACCATTGCCTTGTTGAATGCTGATATTAATACCACCATAACTTATACGCAAACCTCCGAAGTATCAAAGAAACTAAAAAGTGCTTTACAGGACTTGGTGCGGCGCAAGCGGAAAATTTCGGAGGTGCAGGAGCAATCTGATGAAATGGAGCAGGAATTAGAAGCCATAGACAACGAACAGACGCGCATCCGGGAGAACATGAATGCTTTAGACCATAATAATCCGCTTTATCAGCAATATGTCCAAAAGCTATCGGCTCAAGAAACACGCATTGAAGAACTGCGCCAGCAACTTGCGAGCTTGCGGCGCACGGCCCATGAGAAGCAGCAGGAACTACAAGACTTTGTAGATAACTTAACAGTAGACTAATCTTACTTATGGATTTTAATTATTTAGACCCCCACAGCACGGTTTTTGAAATCGGGCCGGATGGCACCTTACGCGTCATTGTGCCCGATGATCGCTGCGGATTGCGTGTCGATGCGTTCCGCGCCTTTCCCCTTTCCCACCCCGAAGAATATATCGTGCTGCGTGACGGCAATAATAAAGAAATTGGTGCCTTGCGCGATGTAAAAGAGTTGCCCCCCCAGGCCGCCAGCTTAGTGCGGGAGCAGTTGCGACGGCGCTACTTTCTGCCCCGCGTCACCGCTATCTATAACATCACCGAACGCTTTGGTTCCTCGGTATGGGAATTGGAAACAGATCGTGGACGCTGCACCGTCACCACCAAGGCCATGAATGAAGCCGTGGCCGAAATTGAATCAGGCCGCTACTTGATTACGGATGTCGAAGGCAATCGCTACGAAGTGCAAAGCCTGGAGTCGCTCGACCGTGATAGTCGTGCCCGCTTTCTCGGTAAGTATTAGTTGTGTGCGTTACCGCACACAGCCGTTCCTCTCCGCATGATAAAATCGTAGCACACAGCGGCCAATCCTTTGAAGGCTGTAATACAGCTACTGGGGTATCAGTGGCCGTGCCATATCATGTTCTTAGGGATTATCAATAAACTTCTCTATTAAGGGTGATGCCATGCCTGCCAAAATCTTAGTCGTTGATGACGAGGAAGATATTGTCCGTGCAGTGCAGATTCGGCTGGAAAAAGACGGGCATACAGTCATCACTGCAAGAGATGGACGTGCGGCATTGGACAGCATCGCTGCCAGCCCACCGGACTTAGTGGTGATGGATGTTATGATGCCGGAAATTGACGGCTTTGAAGTATTGAGCCAGATCAAATCAAATAGTGAGACCGCTCAAATTCCGGTCGTTATGCTCACCGGGCTGGACGCCGCTCCTTATGCGGCGAAGGGCCGCGAGTTAGGCTGCGACTTCTTCTGGATTAAACCCTACCAACTGTCTGACCTCTCCGCGCTGGTACAACGCATTTTAGAAGATTATAAAGATTGATTTCTGGTTGTAGCTAACTTGATGGGCTTGATGGGTGAGGGTTCATGACGCGTGGGTCTGCCTCGCCACGCCTCTCCTCCAAAATAAGTTTTCCTCTTTTGGACGTGTTTTCAACATCTTCTCAACCAGCCCGTATTAAATCCCACAAAGGTGTGTCCACCGCGTATATTCCTGTTAAAGAGCGTCCTTCATCCCGTCTCGCTCTGCCGGGGGCTGGGCGCAAGGGCTGAACCTGAGATTTGAGTGCAGTGGTTGAAAAGCTGTTGCAAAGAGGAGGAGTGATGCTTTATGCCATGTGTCTGTACCATGTGGCACCATCAGTCGTGGGCGGACAGCCATCAATATGAGTGCGGGGTGAGGCACCAAGCTAATTTCCGCGTTATTCCGCGTTTCCCTGGACGCTCTGGAGAGTTATGGCACCCATCACCAGGCTTGAATTCTCATCCACTATTCCTACCGCGTTGAGCCGCTACTGATTTCTGCTTTATCATTGCGCTTAATGCGCTGCATTTTTCTTCAATTGACATATGTCCGTAACGGACATATGATAAGAAGCGATGAAGATTTCAACGACTTTGACCCCTCTGACGCCCGCCGTTTTCTATATTCTGCTGGCTCTGGCGAATGGCGAAAAACACGGCTATGAAATCATGAAGCAGGTCAAACAGGATTCAAAGGGCCAGGTAAAAATGGGTAACGGCACGCTGTATGGCTCCATTAAACGCATGTTGGCGGATCAGCTTATTGAAGCAGCCGGTGATAAGTTAGACCCTCAGTTGGATCATAAAACGAGGAGGTACTACAGGCTTACTCCCCTGGGCCAGCGCGCGCTCCAGGCCGAGATGCAACGCTATCAAGAAGTGGTTGGTTTAATTCAAACCAGAAGTCTATTGGCGAATCTTGCATGAGGATCAGCAGCATGAAAAATCACTCGACTAAACCGGCCAGTGCAACCAGAGCAGAACGATTTTACTCGTTTCTACTGCGGTTCTATCCCGTTGCATATCGCCAAGCCTACGCTCCTCTTATGCTGCAAACGTTCAGGGATTACTATAACGATGTCCAGGCGGAACAGGGGCAGGTGTCAATAGGGTTTTGGTTAGCTGTCGGGGCCGATGAACTGAAAAGTATTTTGAGAGAACAATTAGCATCTCTCAAAGAGGGGGTAATGATGAAAGATAGCTGGAAAAAGCAGGGTATATTGTTCGGGATTATGCTGGGTGCCGCGCAAATTGTCTATCACCTCATTAATAATCTGGCAAATCCGAATTTAACCCTCAACAACATCTTAAACGATAGTATTCCTGTCAGCGTGCTGCTGTGCTGTGGATTGGCCGGTTATTTCGGTGCCAAGAAAGCAGGCACTATTCAAGCAGGAACCTATGCTGGACTGCTGACCGGGTTTATCAGTAACATTATTGGGGTCAGTGCTCTTTTTCTGATTACGTTTATGTTTATGGATACCATACGCCACAATACGTTTATGATTCAGGATTTTCAGCGCAGTGGGTTAAAGAGCATGGATCAGTTTATTGTTGAAGATGCTATGGGGGGAGCCGCCGTTGCCACGTGTGTTTCCCTGGTTTTAGGCGGGGTATTAGGCATGATCGGTGGGCTGGTCGGTAAGAAACTCAGTCCAAGCAAATAATCAAAGCTTTAGGGGTAAGAAATTGGCACGGTTCTGGCTTGGAAAGACTTCCAAAATCTCAGGAGCGAATCACTATGCTAATCTCTTACGAGCCTAATTCAGATGTTTTAACGATTACTTTGCAAGCCGCGCCCGCCGCGCAAACGCAAATGCAGGGGACTGTCACGGTTGGATTTGATGCGGGTGGCAATGTCGTTTCCGCCGCGATTCCCAATGCCAGCAGTGTGTTGTGGGAAAATGGCGGCCAAGTCAATGTGATGCTGCCGACACCGGCGGCCACAACTGTGGTGGAAACAACGCGGGTGGTGGAACGCCCGTTGTAATGGGTTGTCCTGGAGGTTCTATCAATCCTCGGCTGATG
Source organism: Abditibacteriaceae bacterium (assembly GCA_019239895.1). Classification (GTDB taxonomy): domain Bacteria; phylum Armatimonadota; class Abditibacteriia; order Abditibacteriales; family Abditibacteriaceae; genus JAFAZH01. The sequence continues at coordinate 148,036 of JAFAZH010000032.1, forward strand.
GTGGCTCTATTGGTTTGCCGCTATTGCCTCTTTCGCGCACAAAGCTGCCCAGAATGCCGTTGATGAATTTGGCCGAATCCGCCGTCGAGTAACGCTTGGCTAACTCGACGGCTTCGTTGATGCTGACGCTCTGGGGAATATCATCACGATAGATGATTTCATAGAGCGCCAGACGCAGCAGGTTGCGGTCGGCATTCGCCATGCGTTCCAGAGTCCAACCTGCCGCATAGCGTGTGATGAAGGCATCCAATTCAGAATGCGCCAGCCACGCCCCGCGTGCCAGTTCGACCGCGAAGTTCCACACATCATCGGTGGCTTCGGTGGTCTCGCGTGCCGCCGTAAAGACTTCCTCTAACGGCACATCCCCCACATCGCATTGAAACAAAAGTCTAAATGCTAATTCACGTCCACTCCGTCGTTTACCCATTATCGTTTATTATTGTTAACCACAGAGACACAGAGGCAGAGATTTTAGAGTTAAAAAGAGCAACTGCATCAGTATCGTAAATCATAAATTGCAACTTCAATGATTATTTCTCTTCCCTTCTCAAAATCTTCTCTGTGCCTCTGTGTCTCTGTGGTTATAAATTAAAATCACACATTCATACGGCGGGCGAGGAAATCGGTGGAAACCTCGCCGCGCTGGAAATATTCATTCGCCAGGATACGTTGATGGAAGGGCAAAGTCGTGGCCAAACCCTCTAAGCGAGTCTCACTCAAAGCGCGTTGCATTTTGGCAATGGCCTCTGCTCGCGTTGGCGCATGAGCGAGGATTTTAGCCAAAAGAGAATCATAGAAAGGCGGCACGGTGTAATCACTGCGAATGTACGTATCCACCCGGATGCCAGGCCCACCCGGTTGATCGAAGCGAGAAATAGTGCCGCTGGCCGGGGCAAAATTGCGCTGCGGGTCTTCGGCAGTAATGCGGCATTCGATGCAGTGTCCGTTATGCTGCACATCCTTCTGGCGAATGGTTAATTTTTCGCCACTGGCAATGCGCAGTTGTTCTTTGATTAAGTCAATGCCCGTCACCATTTCAGTCACCGGGTGCTCCACCTGGATGCGCGTGTTCATCTCCATGAAATAGAAGTGGCCGTCTTTGGATAAGAGAAACTCCATCGTGCCTGCGTTATGATACCCAACCGCACGCGCTCCTTTGACCGCCGCTTTGCCCAGGGCTTCACGGGTGCCATTGGCTAAAATGGGCGAAGGCGACTCTTCCAGCATCTTTTGATGTCGTGCCGTTTGCACGCTGCAATCGCGCTCTCCTAAGTGAATGACATTTCCGTGCTCGTCGGCCAGGATTTGCATCTCAATGTGGCGCGGCTCGATCAAGTATTTTTCGATATAAACTTCGCTGTTGCCAAAAGCGGCTTCGGCCTCGGCGCGGGCCGTCGCCAGTTGGTTTTGTAGGTCATCTTCGGAGTGCGCCACGCGCATTCCTTTGCCGCCACCACCCGCACTGGCTTTGATGATAACGGGATAACCAATTTTGCGGGCAGCATCCATTGCTTCGCGCTCGTCACGCACCGGGCCGGGGGTGCCAGGCACGATAGGGACGCCTGCTTCTCGCATTTTCTGCCGTGCCGATGCCTTGTTGCCCATCATCTCAATAGCCGCTGGCGTCGGGCCAATGAACTTGATTTTGACACGCTCGCAAATTTCCGCGAAGGACGAGTTTTCCGATAAAAAGCCATAGCCAGGATGAATCGCTTCGGCTCCTGTAATGGCGGCAGCGGAAACCACGTTGGCAATGGAGAGGTACGACTCGTTGGCTTTAGGGGGGCCAATGCAGACAGCTTGATCGGCCAATTTGACATGCATGGCATCATTATCGGCCTGCGAATGTACGGCCACCGTTTGGATGCCCATTTCGCGGCACGCGCGTATCACGCGAACCGCAATTTCACCGCGATTAGCAATTAGAATTTTATTAAACATAGCTTGGAATGAAACACTTACGGAGCTTCGCCAGAATCGGGCACCTTAGGTTGCATATCCGGAATTTTGATGCCGCCTGGCCCCACTGTACCTGGAGATCCTGCATTACCTGGTGGATTAGCCGCTGGTGCCCCTGCGCCCGGCGCATTGGGTGCCCCAGTGCCAGGTGCCGGGCCGCTGCCCTGGGCCGAGATAGAACCTGTAGCCGGATCATAAACGAGCGGCTTGCCATCTAAAGGATTGACCCACATTTCAGGCGGGAAACCTCTGCCATAAGAACTATTCTTCAACTCATCGAGCGAGGCAGGCACTTTGCCATCATTATCATTTTTATACATCGAGATGGCCATGCGAATCTGCGACAGGTTACTCTCTAATGACACATCCTTGGCCCGGTCAATACTCTGGCGTGCCACGCTATGCTCCGACTGCCCGTTTTGTCCGACGCGTGGCCCCAGAAACATCATATAGAGGACGATAAGGATAAAAGCGACGGCTAACAGGCCAATCAATGATTGACCACGACGCCGTGCCGCAGTTGGAGCCACCAAACGAGATTTGACCGGTGTCATAAATCCATCTCCTCTTATGCCTTTGCCTTTATATTTATGCCTCTAAACTTTCTAAGAGCATGAGAACCTGGCCATATTCCACACCCTGGCCTTCTGTAGCCAATACTTCTAAAATCTTTCCACCACTTGGTGCCAGAATATCATTGGGCACTTTCAGCGATTCTACTGCCCCCAAGACCTGTCCGGCCCGCACTGTATCCCCCGCTTTAAGTGGTGGTTCGCCCTCCCGGAAAAGTCCCACCGCAGTTGCCGTAATCGTAACCGGTGCGGAAGTAGCCTGTGCAGTTTCAGTAACTACCAGAGTGTCTGCGGTATCCGGGGCGGTTATGCCTGTACTTGATTCATCAAAAGCGTGTGCCACTGGTAGGGCTGTGCCCGGAAAAACAGCGGGCGCCGGTATAACTGACACGGGTGCAGGTGTAGCGCGACGGATGAGGAGACGGCAATAGGGCACGTCTTGATCGGTGGATTCGATAGAAATCTCAGCCAGATTGTTCTGTTGCAGCAGTTGCGCCACCGCGCGCACATCATCAAGAGAAAATTGCATGGCAGAAACAGTATAACATTCGTTGTGAGGTGTCGGTGGCACGCGAATTGTGACCTCTACGTTTGGTATAATTTTGAAGAGGAGTCTTTTACCCATGCAAGAGCCGCTGCCGCGCCCGGAGTCTGAGGCATTCGCGGGGTCGTCAGAAACTACAACTGCTACCGAGCCGTCTCCTGTCCCGCCCGTTGTGAATGGCGCGCGGCATGACACGCTATTGCATAATACTGTCGGCGACCAAGAGGCGACAGCCTTTAGCTCTGTGCCCGAAGCGCAATCATCAACGGAGAATGGCGGCGTTGTGGGAACAGTTGCCGCTCATTCTGGTATTCCCCTGGAGACACCTGCTGCTGCCGCGCCAAACCCCACACCACAGCCAGTGGCTTTTCAGCCGGGTGTGGCAGAATCAGCAGTAACGGCACCATCTTATGCACCATTACCAGATACTCCATTACCGAATACGCCATTACCGAATACGCCATTACCGCAAAACCCTGCTAATAATTGGGGACAGCATAGCACAGTTATAACGGCTTCTGCTCCGGTGCGCGAACCAATCGCCCCGGAAGTGATGCGACCTCCTGCCACCAATCCTTTTACTATGATGCTCATCGGCGGCGTCCTCGCCTGTGCCCTCATTGGATTAGGCATGTTCTTGCAGTCGCTACGTGGACATACTGGGCCACTTGATCCCATCAGCTATGTCGGCACCACCTCTTCGGAAAGCGGGAATGCGATTGTTGAAGCTGTGCGTCGGGTCGGGCCTGCCGTGCTCAATGTGGACAGCCGGTTCGGTAAAAGCGGCCCATCGGATTTTTTGCCTGATCCCGGTTCGGATGCCCAACCCCGCGAGGGCAAAGGCACTGGCGTTATCATTAATTCTAAGCGTGGTTTGATGTTGACCAACGCGCATGTGGTGGCAGGTGCTCAGAAGATTCAGGTGATGACCCGCGACGGTGATGTTTATACGGGTCGTATCATTGGCACAGATCGCATGTCGGATGTGGCAGTCGTTGAGGTTTCCAGTAAATCACTGCCCGAAGCGAAGTTGGCCCCTCTTAAAAACTCGCGTGATCTAGCGATTGGCCAATGGGCTATTGCCATCGGTAATCCCTTCGCGCAGGCCAACACAGTAACAGTTGGGGTTGTCTCCGCTACCGGACGCGCCATCCCGGTGCCGGGACGTAATGGGTCAACTTTGCAGCTAACCGATATGATTCAAACCGATGCCGCGATTAACCCTGGTAATAGTGGCGGCCCCTTGTGCAACATCCGGGGCGAAGTTATTGGTATCAACACAGCGATTTATGGTATTGGCACTGGCCTGGGCTTCAGCATTCCCATCAATAAAGCCAAAGCGGTGGCAGATCAACTGATTAGCAAGGGTAAAGTTTCCCATCCTTATATTGGCATCCACATGACTTCAGTCACAGATGCTTTAAAGACAGATATGGGATTACCCGACCCTTATGGAGCCTTGGTGCAGGCGGTGGAACCGAAATCGCCAGCAGCGCAGGCGCAAATCCAAGTGGGTGATACAATTCGCTCTGTGGATGGACGCAAGATGAAATCCAGTGAAGACGTGCAACGTTATGTCGGCGGTAAATCGGTGGGCGATGTAATTAAGATTGATATTGTGCGCAATAGTACCGTGAAGAAGACTTTAACCCTTAAAATTGGCGACCGTCCCGATACCAGCGATGAGCCAGTCGCACCAGCGCAGAAGTAGTAAGAAGGCAGAAGTAAGAGGCAAAACTAAAAACGAACCTCTTAATTGTAGCTGGTTATGTGGGACTAACGAGATGAGTTAAACCACAAACCTCTGCCCTGTCATGCTGAGTCTAGCGAAGCATCTAATCTGTGGAGTGATGAAGTTACTGTTCAATCTGTTATTCTCAGGACACTCTTACCAGATGCTTCGTTATGCTCAGCATGACAAGCTATACCGATTAAGTGATCTAACGGTTGTTACCATTGAAAGACGTTTATTCCTTACGGCTTACTTTCACCTTCCTTCCTAATCATGCCGCCTAAAACGCAACCGTTTGTCCTGCCCACTCATCATCCCAATGGGCGTGTCGGTTCGACTCTGCGGCGCGTGCGCCGGTTGCAAGGCTTGCCCACCGCACATCGCATCTTAGGTGTTGACCCCGGTCTGCATCGCACTGGTTATGGGCTTATTGAATTGCGGATTGCGGATTGCGGATTGCGGAATACCCAGGCGCGTAATAATGAGGGGCAGAATGCTGGAGCGCAGCATAAAGCCACGGCAACTCAGAATCCGCAATCCGCAATCCGCAATCCGCAATTGATTGAAGCTGGTGTGCTCACCGCCAGGGCGACCGATGAACTACCACGCCGTTTGCAATCGCTTTATGATGGTTTGTGTGAAGTGCTGCGCGAGCATCAGCCGGATGTAGTAGTGATTGAAGAATTGTTTTCGACTTATGCCCATCCTCGCAGTGCGCTTTTGATGGCTCATGCGCGTGGCGTGTTGATGCTGGCGGCCCAGCAAGCGAAAGTGCCGGTGCATCATTTCTTGCCCAATGAAGTTAAGCAGGTAATTACCGGCAATGGCCATGCGACTAAAGCCGCCGTGCAGTCTGCCGTCCGCTCTCGCCTGCGCTTAGTTACCATGCCCCATCCGCCGGATGTGGCCGATGCTTTAGCTCTCGCGCTCTGTTTTGCCGCGCGGCAGAGCGTGGGCGAACGCTTGAGGAAGTCATCTGAGGTGTAAATAATAAATAATAGGATTATGGAAACAAAAATTAAGCAGGCTCGCAGTGCTCGTAGCCATGAACCTCGTACCCTCGTAGCTCCCACGCCACTGGTTAGTGAACTTCAGGCTATTGTCGGGGTGGATGGGGTAATCGCACAGTCCGACGATCTGATGGTTTATGAATGTGATGCTTATGTCGCCGCCAAGCAGCAGCCAAAGACAGTGGTGTTTCCGACCACCACTGAGCAAGTGGCAGCGGTGGTGAAAGCGGCCAATCGGCATCAGGTGCCGGTGGTGCCGCGTGGCGCGGGCACCGGGTTAGCGGGGGGGACACTGGCTGAAACCGATTCGGTGATGATTGTCCTATCGCGTATGAACCAGATTCAAGAAATTGACATTCCCAATCGTTGTGCCCTGGTGGAAGCCGGAGTCGTCAACCTGCACCTTACCCGTGCTGTCTCGGATCAAGGTTTCTGCTATGCGCCTGATCCATCCAGCCAGGCGGCGTGTACTATCGGCGGCAACATCGCTAATAACTCAGGGGGGCCACACACGCTGAAATATGGTGTCACGGTCAATCATACCCTCGGCGTTGAGTTAGTGCTGCCTAATGGCGACGTTGTTTGGTTGGGTGGCAAGGTGGAAGGAATACCAGGCTATGATCTTTTAGGTCCTTGTGTCGGTAGTGAGGGCACGTTTGGTATTGTGACACGAGCCTGGGTCAAGCTTACCAAACTCCCAGAAGCTGCTAACACCATGCTGGCTATCTTTGACGACTTCGATGCCTCAGCCCAGGCGGTCAGCAACATCATTGCGGCTGGTATTATTCCCGCTGCCTTAGAGATGTTGGATGATGTCTTCCTGCCCTGTATCGAGCAAGCTTATAAGTTTGGCTTTCCTCTTGATGCCGCTGCCATTTTGCTGATTGAGACCGATGGCCTGAAAGAAGCGGCTGCCGAAGAAGCGGCACGGGCGGCCCAAATTTGTACGGAGAGCGGAGCGCGTGAAGTACGCACTGCCAAAGACGAAAAAGAACGCAAGCATCTATGGGCAGCGCGCAAAGGTGCCTTCGGCGCACTCGGACGCACCTCGCCCAGTTATGTGACACAAGATGGTGTTGTCCCCCGTAGCCGCCTCGCTGAAATGCTCAAAGAAGTGAAGCGCATTGCCCAGGAACATGATGTACGGGTCGCCAACGTCTTTCATGCGGGCGATGGTAATCTGCATCCCTGCATCCTCTTCGATGAGCGCGATACCAGCCAGTTGCCAAGAGTCTTAGAAGCGGGCGAGGCGATTCTGAAACGGTGCATTGATTTTGGCGGCAGTGTCACCGGCGAGCATGGCATCGGGGTGGAGAAAATTAACCTCATGGAATACGCCTTTACTCCAGAAACTTTAGGGGCTATGAAAGACCTGCGTAATGTTTTTAATCCCGATAATCTCTTTAACCCCTCTAAGCTCTTGCCCTCTTCGCGTGGGTGTATCGAAGTTGGTAAGGCTTACCAAAATGCTGCCAGTGCTATTGAGAAGGGTATGACTTTCTTGCGGCGCGGTGTGCCATTGTAGAATATCACTTATGCGGAAGTGGAGGTGAGGCAAATGGTCGAAACACTAGCGGCTCTGATGACAGCCGATGAGTTTTTTACCATGTCGTTCCCAGATGGTAGAGCAGAATTAATTCAGGGGGAGGTCTTTCAAATGAGTCCAGCCGGTGGCGAGCATGGCACTTTGGCTATGCGCTTGGGAGGACGCTTATTTGCCTATGTGGAAACTCATAAATTAGGTGAAGTCTGCGCGGCAGAAACAGGTTTTATCATCGCGCGTAACCCTGATACTGTCCGCGCTCCTGACACGGCTTTTATATCCAATGAGCGGTTAACTGGTGTGACACGCCCTAAAAAGTTTTGGCCCTTTGCCCCGGATTTAGCCGTCGAAGTCGTCTCGCCAGGGGATACGGCTGAGGAGATCGAGCAGAAAGTGAAGGATTGGTTTAGTGGTGGTACGCGCCTGGTCTGGATTGCCTATCCCTCATCTCAAACCATTCATATCTATCATTCAGCAATTAGCGTGCAGATATTACAAAAAGGTGACGTCCTCACCGGCGATGATGTGGTGCCTGGATTCTCTTGTGCGGTCGCTGATATCTTTGTTTAGGGGCTAATTGCTGTTGGGTGTCATTTATCAGATTGGATGCCTACCCCTTCCGTAATAGCGAGTATCTGGTTGGCCTTAACATGCTGCAATATGTCCACTTGATGGCTGGGCCATTCAATTTTGACGGTATCGGCGTAATCGGCATTACCTAAACCAAAGTGAACGCGTAGATCATTCGCTGAGGCAAAAGAATAGGCAGAATGGACTTCATCATAGAAAGTTTTGCCGTTAACCGTCACGAAAACTTTGGCCCCTATCCCATCACGGTTACTCTTGCGGCCTGTAAGCTTGGCTTCTAACCAATGATTGTGGTTGCCGTTTTTATTGATTAGCAAGGCGGGCTTGTCATTATTATTAGCCAGCAATACGTCAATATCTCCATCATTATCTACATCGCCGAACGCCGCGCCACGGGCCATGCGCTTTTCATGAAACCAAGGCCCGGCCTGAGCAGACACATCGCGGAATTTGCCATTTCCCAAATTAAGAAACAGTTGACACGGCTGTTTAACTTCGGCCCCTGGAGTTACCTGGGCCGGGAACAACTGGACGTGACCATTGGCTATAAAACAGTCGAGCAGCGTATCATTGTTAAAGTCGCGCAAGGCTGTGCCCCAGCCAACCTTTTTCATGGTCATCGCCCCTAAGTTTGCTTCTTGGTTGACATCAGCGAATAATTCACCATCCAGATTGTGATAAAGGTTAGCCCCTTCGAGCCAGTAATTAGTGACTAAAATATCAGGGCGCAGGTCATTATCATAATCGCGTGCATCCACGCCCATACTGGCGAGAGGCTGGCCTTGATCATTGAAGGCAACTCCTCGCTCCACCGCCATTTCTTTAAAGGTGCCATTGCCCTGATTGATGTAGAGTAAATTAGGTGTCAGGTCACAGGTGACATAGAGATCAGGCCAGCCATTCTTATCAAAATCTGCGGCGACCACGCCTAAGGCTTTGTTATAGTTGCTAATAACGCCAGCCGCACGAGTTACATCGGTAAAAGTGCCATCTCCATTATTGCGGTACAGCACTGATTGGGTGGGAGGAAAATAACCGGGCGGGCAGTAATCTCGCTGCCGACCCGCTATGCCACAGGCCACATCAGCGCCAGGGTGATATTTAATGTAGCGGCAGATAAAGAGATCGAGGTGGCCGTCGTTATTGTAGTCAAAGAAAACGGCGCTGGTCCAGAAGCCGTCACCTTTAAGACCCGCTTTAGAGGTCACATCGGTAAAGGTGCCATTGCCATTATTATGGTACAGAATGCAATCGCCAAAGTTAGTGACTAACAGATCATCATAGCCGTCGTTATCGTAGTCACCTACCGCACACCCAATGCCATAAGTTTTCTTACCATTAACGATACCTGTGACTTTCGCCTTTTGCGTAACATCGGTAAATGAACCATCATGGTTATTATGATAAAGGGTATTGACAACGGATGGTTGACCCTTCTCACCCGGCCACGGCCCGGCTTGTACCATATAAGCATCTAACCAGCCGTCGTTATCATAATCGAACAGGGCGCAGCCGGGGCCTACAATTTCTGGATAGTAAAAATGTCCATTGCTGAAATTGTGATGCACGAAATGAATGCCAGCGCGTGCAGCCTCGTCGGCAAATTGAGGGATCAACAGAGGTTGAGGCTGGGGGACTGGCGGAGGCTTGGCGGTTGGCAGCTCCTGGTGGTGGCCACAACCAGTGAGGAGAAGCCAATATCCCAGGAGCAAAATCAGGCGGCTCAATCTTGTCATCATAGATTGATTTAGGGAGTAGTAGCGGCGGGACGCCCTGCGCTCTGTTGTTTTTGCTTTTCTACCTGGTTCAGCAATTGAAGCACCTGCGGATTATGCGGCTGCAATTGCTGGGCCTTGCGCAACCAGTTCTCTGCCGGTTCATAACTGCCTTTGGCGCGATACAGTTCTGCCAGGCGGCAATACACACTGATGTCCTGCGGGTTACGCTGAAACGCTCCTATGAGAACTTTGCGTTTCTCCATAAAATCATTCCACTCCCGATAAACCGCATTATATTGGCGTGCTTTTGCGCTATCGCCGGTGCGCGCATACGCCTGGGAGAGCATATAAATTGCTTCTGGTAAAGGCTTGATTTTGATAGATTGCTCCAGGCTAGTAATAGCCTCGCGTATTTTGCCTTTTTGCATTTGGACACGGGCGAGGGTATAAAAGGGGCCGGGATGAGCCTGATCCAGTTGCGCCGCCTTTTGAGCTACCGATTCCGCTTCATCTAAATGGGCGGGTGTCGGTGATTTAAGATAAATTTGTGCTAATAAGATATAAGGCTCAACCTGGTTTGGGTCCAGCTCTTGAGCGCGCCGGGCCAATTTCTCAGACTCTTCTAATTGAGCTAAATAAGAGAATTTCATGCGTGCCAAGATCGTGAGTCCCTGGACGTTGTCAGGTTGAATCTTAACGGCTTGTTCCACTGGCTTGACAATATCCAGGGTGGCAACCCCTTGCTTGGCCAGGTAGAGTTGCTCTATACTCCGCCCTTTACCCATCCAGGCACCATAAGCTTTAGGGTCTTGCTTAAGGCAATGGTCGAATTGCAGCAGAGCTTCTTCAGAGCGTCCCTGGGCTAAATAAACTTCCCCTAACCATTCTTGGATATTGATGTTTTTTGGTGCTATCTTGGTAGCTTGTTGAATGGTCGCTAAGGCTTCCTCAGGCTGGTCATTCTCTTTATAGGCCATAGATAAACGAAGCAGAAGTTGTGCATCATGCGGACGTTGTGATTTTGCGAGAACCAGATGATGTATGGCATCTGGAAATTGCTGATCCAGAAAATAAAAACGTGCTAATTGCAGGCGTGCTTGTACATCATCAGGGTGGAAAAGAAGCCATTGTTCTTGTTGCTGCGCTTGGCTCACCGCTGGCGATGGATTGGAGGAGGAATCACCTGCCTGTGCTGTCAGGGTAGGGGTTAGCCTATTATCTAATGCTGTAGAGTTATACTGGTGTTTCCACCAGAGATAGGAGAGGTTGACAGCAATGCAAAGCAGGGTCGCTACCGCTAATATCCGCAACAACAAACTGAGCCGAGGGGTCGCGGGTGAGAGGGAAGAAGCCTTCATGGAAATTCAACACCAGTGAGTATCCTGAAAGTGGCCTCAAAAGAAAAGAGGAGCCTCCATCATTGGTTTGAGGAGGCTCCTCTCATGCTGTTAGAGGTGTAAGGTTATAGCTAACGGCAATTCCAGGTTAATTGAAGCTTAGAAAGCTGGCTGGTCGGTAGCTCCCCAGCCTTGATTAGCGGGCGATTGCAAAACGGGTGTATTACGATCAGAGTTGAGTTGAGCCGCAGTGCTGATCTGTCCCCATTTTACTTGCTCCCAACTGAGGGACTTGACGTGGCCATCCGCAAAGAGGAAATTGTTCTTGCCTTGATGCCAGCAGGTTTTGGTAAAGTCCTTATTGCGATAATATTGCAGGTCGCGGACATTAATACCACAGCCGCCATCCATGTAACTGCAATCAGCCCAGGCATTGTCTCCATCCCACATCGCGGCGAGACTAGCGGGTTCTGTAACTTCAGCATCATTTCTCACCATGCCGTCCCACGCCCCACCTAAAGAGCGGTAATTATAGCAATAGCTGGCGTAACCGTTATTAGCACCCATCCGCCAATCCATAAAGTTGCGCTTTATCTTTTTGGAGGGGCAAACATAGATGGCGGCACTTTTTTCATAGGGTGCTAACACATTAGATACCCAACCACCCCAAGCCGTGCTCTTGGTGTCTTTAATCCCGGTGGGGCCATCATCACCGGTACCGCCACCGTAAACAGCTTCCGGGAAATTCTGATCGTTATCTTGTAGATACTGCACTAAAGCCAGACCAATCTGTTTTAATTGTGACTGACAACTGGCAGACCGCGCCTTCTCGCGGGCTTGAGCAAAGACCGGAAAGAGAATAGCCGCCAGAATAGCTATAATAGCTATGACGACTAACAGTTCAATTAAGGTAAAGCCTAATTTTCTGCGCATCGGTGACCTCCTAAAATTATCCTCTTGCAATGCCCCGCGTCCGCTTGTGCTGCGGAGCCAATTGACGAGGGCATAACCTACAAAATTGATGTCCCTGCATCCTGATTCTTATGCCTAATGATTCCCCGGATAGGAACTTGGGTAGCCTCTAAAGCCGGGGTAAGAACTTGGGTAGCCTCTAAAGCCAGGATAGCCTCTGCCTGAGAAGGCATTGCCTGGATAGCCGCCGCCACCACGGGGTACCCCAGGAGGTGGCCCCGAGGGATGCATCTGCTTTTGTTGCTCAGGACTCAGTGACGCTTCCGGGTTAGAGGCTACGGGCGTTGACCCACATCCCGCTAAACCAACACTGGCTATTATGCTGAGAACAAAGCCCATGCTGGTTATTGCTGACCGCGAAAATTGCATATTACTCTCTCGCTCCTTTCTTAAAACAAGGTAATTTGGAATATTAGTGTAACGCTTAAGTAGGCCAAGAACAGTTGAGATCAAGCAGTGATTGAGTATTTAAATCAAGAAATCACCTGCTATTGATAAAGGTTTATTTGCTGCGAGCGTGAAATCGTACGGCTAATTATGGGAATTTCTTTTATTATACCCATAATTTAAACATCCTAAACAAGTTAGCTGCCAATAAATATTTTAGTAGGCACAACGTTAGAGAAGGGATATTTTACAGCTTAAGGCAGAGGATGAATTTCCACCGCTAAGGTGGCTCCGGTGAGATCAAGATTTAAATGCCCTTGCTCATCTGCTATTAGGGTTTGGTTGGTGCTGGGGCGGCGCCCCTGTTTATCCGGGGGGGTGAGCAGGTTGGTAATGACCACGTGGTGGCGTGAGTTTGGTAATACGCGATAGTTGCGTTTATCGCTGACATCATAAAAGGTGACATGCACTTTGCCCGCATCGGCGACGCTGATCTGGAAATCTTGCGCCTGTGGTTGCGGTATCACTTTCGTGGCATTGGGCCACACCAAGAGTCTGACCCCTTGAGGGCCATAATCCGCAACATTCGTAATCAGAGACCCTCCCTCGGTATTCTGAGCGCGGATTGGCAGCAGGCGTAAAACCGACATCTCCTGAGCACGGGTGTTGACGTAGAGCGTCACCAGATGCGGTTGAGTCTCAAACTCAGTTGGGTCGCCAATAGGAGCCGGACGGCCACCGGATAATTGAGCGGCATCCCCAGTCGGAAAGAAGCAAACGGCATTGCCCCACAAGAAATTTCCTACTCCGGTAGTCTGAAGCACTGTTTGCTGTCCACCGGTTACGGGGGAAGCGATTTGGGGTGGCGGGGGCGTCATCCCCTTGGCCTGGGCGTTGGCCCTAACTTGCGGTAGATTCGCCGAGGGTGAGCTATCGGGTGTCATCACACGTTGGGCCGGATTATGATTGAGTAGGGCAATTGCATCGGGATAATTAGTGATTTCGGGATAAAGTTCGGGCGCGTCCGGGGCCGGAGAGGGCACTAAGGAGGATGCGCCTAATTGCACTACGGCAGCGCCGCGTTGGAACAGGTCGCCATGAAAACTATCGAAGCCAAACTGACCAGGCCGCCAGAAAGTCCACATTTGAAAGGGCGCGAAGAGAGCATAGCCATGACCGATTTCTTTAAGTGTCAGCATGGAACGTTGCAACAATGCGGGGCCGTTGGGCCTGATTTTTTTGCCGACTGGAAGCGCAGTCTGCTCGGCCAGAGCCAGGGGTAGCGTGCCCGGCATTGGGTTCGGAAAGGCCACTGGCCCGGCAAAAGCGGCCCCATTAGGGCCATCGCCACCCGTCAGGATAGTGCCAGGACGCCCGCCCGCTAAACGGCTCCAGGTCGGCAGGAGCGGATGGGGCAACATGGATTGCAGATTAAAGCTAAGGTATTTAATGTTGGCAATGGGCGCGGCTCCGGGTGGCGCTAAGCCGAAGAGATTGGCTAAATCAGGCGGTACTGTAATGGCTTTGCCCTCGGCCTGGGCTGCTCCGGCTCCTAAATCAGCCAATACCACACCGCCAGCATCAGCGTATTGACCAAGTTGCTGCACCATAGCCCCAGAAACGGAAAGCGCCTGTGGTAAAAGCAAAATGCTATAGTGGTTGAGCGGACTCCCGGTAGCCCCATCTAATTCGTCCGGGGAAAGATAATCTATACTGCCAAAGGCGGTGCCCCAACGCAGCGCATACACTAAATCACTCGGCTCGCCACTGACCAAATCGTCGGCAAAGCCATATAGCCCACGCACATCCGGCAAAGCTTCGGAACCACCCTGCCTTGTATAGCCATCGGCCAGCGGAGTCAGTACGACGGCGGCAGTCGCGGTGACAGGTTGCGTCCATAGCTCGACAAAAGGAGAGCGTTGTAACCGTTCTAAAGTAGAGGTAACAGCACGGTGCAGCGCTGCGTTGTCCTGTAAGTCTTGCCAGGAGTCGAAGATGAGACCGGATGCGCCATGCGCCAGGGCAGCGTCGGCCCAAGTAGGAATGAGGCGCGGCAGGTCTTCTTCGGGCAAAGCAATGGAGCCTGCGGTAGAGAGCACGGGCAAGGCCGCGAAGCGACCACCCCGGCGGGCAATATCTATGGTTTGGGGATTATGCGTCACGGTATCGGCTTCGCCAACGCCCGGTGGTATATCCGGGATAGACACATCAATGTCTGGGGGCAAACTCAGCAATTGCGCATAATCGGGCAGACGCCCCGAAAAGATGAGCCGCCCCGCATCAACTTTGCGCATGATCGCTGTCCATTGCGAAAGCAGTGCTTTATAGGCTTCCCATTTATAATGCGCCAGGGCGAGAGCCGCGGGATGAAAGGCAAAATTCTCTTGTTCCGGGCGTTGGTTCTTTTCTTTAAGTCGCTCTTTTAAGTTCTTAGGGGGTTGAGCCTCATTATTGTCGGGGTCTGCTGCGTGTCGCCATTGCTCGATTAATTTCTCCACTGCATCTATGGTGACATCATCCATCGTGGGAAAATTCGCGGCCCACTGGCGATTAATCACTCCCACGTCGGCATAATTATCAGCCAGCCATTTAGCAAACCCTTTATCATCAAAATAGGGGAGCGCACGGGGATCATCGGGCAGCATCCAGCCGATCAGGTTGGGGGTGTCTTTCAGGCTGGTCATGGCCCCCATCACCCACGCCGACCACACCATTAGGTAAGGCTCACTATCCGCTGAGACACGGAAGTTTCGTTCCATGCCAAAGGGGGCAGGGGGCAGGCTATAAATAACATGCAAACCTTGCTGCGCGGCGGCGTTGGCGAAAGCGCGTGGCCCATCTAAATCGGTGGGAACAAGGGAACCATCGGGAGTGGGCCGCCAACTTAAACGCACTACGACGGTATTAAAACCGGTGTGGGCGTAGGAATCCAGATCGGCAACCTGAGTGATGCCCTGTGCCCAGAAGAGCGGCATCGCTTGCCCATCTAGCGAGACCATCTTCTTGCCAGAACGCGTGGTGACAATGAATTTGGAATTGTGCCGGACTGTAGGAGAATGAGTAGCCGATTGTTGAGCCAAACTTGGCTTCAATGTCCCATTGAAGCACCAAGCCAAGGCCAGCAATAACCGAAAGAGCTTCACCCCGCCGAGAATGCTTCCTTCCCAGTGTCGCCTCCATTCCGCACTCCGCACTCTGCACTCTGCACTGTTTAGAGCCATTTGATAATCCAGATGGACAAGAGATAGAGGAAGCACGGCGGTAGAGAACAGATAATCAGGGTGATAGGGTCCCAGGTTGGGGTAATAATGGCGACGACAGTGAAGATAACGACCACCACATGCCGCCAGTATTCAATCATCCAGTTACGCGAGACGAGACCGATTTTATTGACGAAAATAGTGATCACCGGCACTTGAAAACAGATACCGAAGACCAGTAGCATCTTAGCCAGGATTATAATAGTGTCCTGGTAGGAAAAATTAGGTGAGACTCCGGGTGGCGTGTATTGTAAGAAAAAGCGGAAGAACATAGGCGACATAACGTAGCCTAATCCTACCCCTGTGAAAAATAGTCCGATGGAAAAAGGCACTAGAATCAGACTGTAACGTCGCTCGTGATGTGTTAATGCGGGTTCTACAAAACGCCATAACTGATACAGCACAATCGGCATTGCGACCAACAAAGCACAAATTGCAG
Organism: Abditibacteriaceae bacterium; assembly: GCA_019239895.1. Classification (GTDB taxonomy): domain Bacteria; phylum Armatimonadota; class Abditibacteriia; order Abditibacteriales; family Abditibacteriaceae; genus JAFAZH01. Next base: position 164,097 of record JAFAZH010000032.1, read on the forward strand.
AGATTTGGAAGTAAATCATAAACCCGTCCATCGGGCCAATGATTTGTATATTCGCTGCTATGTTATATCTCTTGAGTTCGCCCAAGACTGGTGCGAGAAGCCACTGTTGGAAGTAGGTGGTGAAATTCCAGGTCACAAACATGGCTCCGCTAATCGCATACACACAGGCGAGCAGGCGGGCGCGCAACTCGGTTAAATGCTCGAATAAATCTTGTTCTTTATCGCGTGCCGGAAGGCTTGGTTCAGGCGGCACCCAAGGATTATAATCAGTTGGATAATCACCATTATGTGGTGGCTCTCCGCCATCTCCGCCAGAGAGGGTGGCTAATTCAGATGAATCACTGGGGTCGGAGCCTAAGTCGGGATCAACGGCGGCGGCACGCACCATTGAGGCGGTTTCCGTCTCAGCATCTAATGCAGTCTCTTCGTCAACCGTTGCAATTGAAGATTCCGGCGCGGCATAGGCTTGATAATATTCTTCCACCGGATCATGAGTTAGAGTCTCAGCGGTTGCTAACTCATCCTCAGGCGCTGGAGTCTCCTCAAACGGGACGGAATGCGCCTCATCTTCATAAGTTGAGTAAGACGTAGTATCCGTATAATCCGTCGCCGGGCTGTTTAATACTTCTGGTTCTGTCGTTACATTGCTATCTAGAACTGTGGCAGAGGCGTGCGGCGGCACCGTGCGCGGCACGCTATGCGGCACATCCGCGTCATGATGGCCATTAGCCCCGTTCGTTAAATGCTGTAAATCGTTGGTCGAATTCTGTTCACTCATGGACACTGTTCAGTTTAACGTGGAGGCACGCCTTGTTGATAGGACGCAAAGCGGGGACATGCTAATTTCATGCGCTATTTATACGCTATAATTTTAAAATTTGCCTAAAATGGCCTAATGAAACGCTGCTTAGTGTGCCGTCTCCTGTTAGAACTTTTATAAAAGACTGAGTTGCTCGTTGGGCACTGGATGGCTCTTGAGCCAGGTGAGCAAACGTCGCATGGTAGAAGGAATAGCCAGTTGGCTCAGTTCGTCCCAGTTATGCCATTGCGCAGGCGATGGCTCATTGGCTCCTCCAAGTTCCGTGTTATCACTAACTTCTACAGCCCAGCAGTCCAGAGTAATCGAATGGTGGGTCACGCCGTGCTGTAAAGTTTTAAGGTGATTGCCAATGCTGCCCTCAATGCCTAACTCATCGTGCAGCAAGCGATGCAAGGCATCTTGCGAGCTTTCTCCCGGTTGTAGTGTGGTGCGCGGCAATTCCCACATGCCGCGCCACCAGATTTTGGCATCGTGCGGGCGTTGGCGCAATAAAATTTCCTCTTGCCCATCCGCGCCGCACCTTGCGGCAAAAGCGCAGACATCTTGCAATTCTATAACGGCGGGCTTGGGCGTGGCGTGCGGCAATTCATTTTCACGCCCGGCGGCACGGGCGGCGCAGAACGTCTCGACCGGGCAGAAGGGGCACTGGGGCTGGCGCGGCGTGCAGATTAAAGCTCCCAGTTCCATCAAAGCCGGATTTATGACCGAAGGGCGGCAGTCTGCGTTATGCTTTGCCGCCCCCGTGCAATGGCCGATAAGATTTTCGGCTTCTTGCCACAGGCGACGTTGGCTCGCTGGTGCCTTTAAGTCACCCTCAAGGCAAAAGAGGCGTGAGAAAACGCGCGCCACATTTGCATCCACGATAGGCGTGGGGGCATCGAAAGCAATGCTGGTGACGGCCCCTGCCGTATAACGCCCAATGCCCGGCAAGGCTAAGACAGCTTCTAAATTACGAGGAAAAACGCCCCCATGCTTTGCGACGACCGCCTGAGCGCAAGCGTGCAGGTTGCGGGCACGTTGATAATAGCCGAGTCCGGCCCAATAGGTCAGCACTTCATTAAGGGGTGCGGCAGCGAGACTTTGCACAGTGGGAAAGCGAGCCAGAAAACGCCGGTAAAATGGGCCAACGGCAGTCACCGTGGTTTGTTGTAACATGACTTCTGAGACAAGAATGCGATAAGGATCATGGGCGTTCTCCGGCTCGCGCCACGGTAAATCGCGTTGTGCCGTACTAAACCATTGGGCTAATTGTTGTAAGAAGTGGCTATGGTCAAACGTAAGCTGAGATTCAGCAGATAACTGCTTTGAACTACCTGCAAGCGCCTTGTTAACGTTGTGCGGCGCACTTTTTTCTGAGAGTGTATTGTGGGAAAGCAGCGCAGTCTGAGTCGCTTTACGGCTTTGTGTTGGACGGCTCGATTTCGGTGACGTTTCTTTTATTGAGTCTTTTTTAATCTTGGGTCGCACCCTTAAAGTTTATCATTTATGGCCTATTCCCCCGAACCACAGCCGCCTTTGCCGGACGTGACCACTTATCAATATGCTCCCGCACCCCCACAGCAGGAGCGAGAGCCAGTGCCGATGGTGGTTTATACCCTGATGGGCATTAACATATTAATGTTTGTCCTCACCGGATTACTGGGGGGGCTGGTGGACACCAATACCGCCACGTTACACCGTTTCGGGATGCTCTTTGCGCCCGATGTGTGGCAGGGGCAATGGTGGCGTTTGCTGACCGCGATGTTCTTGCATGGTGGCCTGATGCATATTGTGTTCAATATGTGGGCCTTGCGCAATTTGGGTAAGGAACTCGAATATATCTATGGCCCGGCTGCTTTTCTGGTGCTTTATTTAGGCGCGGGTTGGATGGGGTCTTTAGCGAGCTTAGTCTTTGCTCACACTATTATCGGCTCCGTCGGGGCCAGTGGCGCGATTTTTGGTCTGGCTGGCGCCTGGCTCGCTATCGCCATGCATCGTCGCGCTTATTTCCAGGCTTTTGGTAGCCAGGTGCTCATTATTGTGGCTATCAACCTCTGGTTTGGCTTTTCCTCTTTGGGTGGCGTGATTGATAATAATGGTCACTTGGGAGGCTTGGTCGGCGGCTTTCTGCTGGGTTTATTACTGCCCAATAAGCTGCCAGAGTTTCGTGCCCAGTGGCGCTGGCCCGCCGCTATAGCGACCGCCTTAGTCTTCTTGGCCATAACGCCAATTGCCGTGCATCTTTCCCAGCAGCGATTGATGGCCCAGTATCAACGAGCAATGCACAATGAATCGAATAGCAGTTAAATCAGCACTTGATAGCAAATTGATGAAGCTATAAGCCTTTTAGAATGGCAGCAATAGAATAGTGTCATTCTGAGCGCAGCGAAGAATCTTGTGATAGCATCCATAGAGCTTTACTCAAGTCAAACTCTATGAACACTGTGAGCAGATTCTTCGCTATGCGCAGAATGACAGGCGCATCTAAAATACCTGGATTAAGGTGTGTCCCAGATAAAGACATCGGATGACAGGCGCAAAGGCAAAGGCTTTCCTGTCCCTTCAATTTCCGCAAAAGCCGCCGCATACTTCATAGCCGCATCCGCTTTAGCCGGAACGGTGATGTTGTAGGCACCGGCGGTATTCTTTTCGAGGGGCATTTCCTGCCATTTAGCCGGGCGAAAATCGCGCGTGGCAGAACGGGCCACCCACAGACGAGCCGCTTTGGTTTCTTGGGCCGGGGTAACGCTCAGGCTGAAAGCCCGTGAGCCATCGGGTTGGGCTTCTTGTGCAGTGAGGGCCACTTGAGGAATCGGTTGGCCATTAGCGACTCTCCGGCACCACTCCGCTGCACTACCGAAGACGCGCTGTTCCTGCCCGCCCAGGCTATGGCCTGCATTCGGCGCATACAGCACATTGGTTTCACCCTTTAAATCGTTCTTATAAAGATTGAAAGCATCCAGCGGCCAGTAAGGGTCGTTCGCCGCATTAACGACCAGCTTAGGCACGGTGATGTGGTCACGGTATGTCCAGGGGTCTACCATCGCGGCCAACATCCTGCCGCGTGGCGTGCCCATTTGCTGTTGCAGCCCGCGCCGCGTATAATCCTGGATTTGCGCGGAATATTCGCCCCAGGTCGCTAACTGGTGCGGCATCTGTTTTTGCAGATCGAGGTTGTTATAGACCATCGGGATGATGCCAATCACGCGCTTATCTACGGCAGCCGTGAGCCAGCTTGTCCAGCCGCGTTTCGATGCGCCGCTGACGATAAACCGCTTAATCGGCTGATGCCACTCCTGCTGCGATAGCTCGCCCACCGCATCCATCGCTTTGACCACACTCTTGGTCATGGGAAACAGGAGGGGCCAGGTTTCATCGCCAGTTTCCAGGTATTTGGAAAAGGTATAGGCAATGAGGTCATCTTCGCGCTTACCATAGAGCGGCTGATTAGGGATGTCGAATAACTGCACGAATGTCGCGCCAGTGGCATTGGCGACCAGTTGGCCGAAGAGCGTTTCCCCAGGGCTGCCGCCGCCATAAGTCACAAACACTAAGGCCGTATCGGGCAATTCCAGTTTGGCGGGGCGAAAAATCTGGACGTGGTGCGTCCACAGTTGGCCTTGCCATTCTTGCGAAGTCAGGCGTATATCTGTGACCTGAGCACCTTGGGCCAATCCCGCGACTAAGTCGTTTGCATTAGCCTGACCAGTTTGATTAGTGGGTTTCGCCATCTTTTCCCACTTGTAAACTGGCTCTGGCCGCGCGATATAGTTATCCAACCCGGCAGGAATCGGCAGGGGCTGCGCGGCTTGCGTGGTGACAGGTGATGTGGTGGTCTGGGCACGGCAACCGGGAGTGGTGCAAGCGGTGGCGATTAGCATTGCGCCTAAAGCTCGCTGCCACAAGCTACTCCCTTGAGTTTTGGCTCGGTTGAGTTGGATGTTTTTATATAAAGCAGATCTCGTAAATAACATACGACCTTTCATTGCTTTCCTTTCTAAAATGAGGCTTTGCCGAAGTGTGTTAGTGCATGGACATTTAATCAACGTTTTACTGCCATCAGGGTTGCTCTAGGCCACCAAACATCCGCACGCATTACAGGGCTACAATTCTGGTGCTGCATTTTACTGAAATTGCGACCGTTTAACTTCTGGATTGCGTTATTAACCTGGCAGTAACATTCCTGCAATATGAACGAGTTAAGCTCATAACACAGATTTCTTGCATCGTGAGACAGGATGATATTCAACCGGTAATGCAAGGTGTGCAAAGGCCAGGCACTTGCTTTTTGTACGATTAAGGCGTGCCCCTGGCTGCTCTGTTTAAAGGATGGCAAGGTGGCAAAAGCATCTCCTCAAAGTGAGGCTCTCAATCAATACACAAGGGCAGGGCAAGCGAGAAACCATAATCAAGATGAGCCGTTGCACACAGGCATTCCCATGCAGGTGCTTTCCCACGCCTTTCTTGATCTCTATTTTTGTTTAAGCTCCGATGGCACGATAGAGGATTATAGTGCTGCCCGCGATACCGATCTTTACCTGAGTCCACAAGAGTTTATGGGACGGCGGATGCAAGATGTCCTCCCTCCCGCCGTCGGGCAGCAGTTTCAGGACGCACTAATCGTCATTAAGCAAACGGGTCGCTCGCTTACGCTTGACTACGCTTTACCTATGAACGGGTCACATCGCTATTTTGAAGCCCGTTTGCTCCCCATAAACCTGGGGCAAGTGGCGGTCTTGGTGCGGGATGTGACCGATCACAAACAAGCGCAAGCGGCTTTGCAAGAAGCGGAGAGCAAGTTCCGTAGTATCTTTGAAAATGCAGTGGAGGGTATCTTTCAGACCACGCCCGCTGGACGCTACCTCAATGTCAACCCGGCTTTGGCCCGCATTTATGGTTATGCTTCGACCGCCGAGTTAATCGCTAATTATGAGAGCATCGGCAGTCAGCTTTATTGTGATCCAAATCGCCGTGCCGAGTTTGTGCGCCTGATCGAAAAGCACGATTGCGTGGCCGATTTTGAAGCGGAAATCTACCGCAAAGATGGCAGTGTCATCTGGATTTCTGAAAATGCGCGAGCGGTGCGCGATGCCGACGGCCAGTTAATCTATTTTGAGGGCTTTGTTGAAGATATAACGGTGCGCAAGCACGCGGAGCAGGCGTTGCGCGAAAGCGAGAACCGGCTGCGCGACATTGTCGAGCATAGTAGCAATCTCTTTTTCTCACGCACCCCTGACCACGTCTTTACGTTTTTAAGTCCCCAGGTGCGCCACTTCCTCGACTGCGACCCTAATGATGCCCTGCTGCCTTGGACGCGATTCATGACAGACAATCCGATTAACCAGGAGGGGCTGCTGACGGTTCAACGCGCCATTGATACCGGACAACCGCAACCCGTTTATGAATTGGAACTGCAAGGGATGCAGGGTCGTAAAATTTGGGTCGAAGTCAATGAAGCTCCCGTGACGCGTGATGGTCAAACGGTAGCCATCGTGGGCGCATTGATTGACATTACCAAGCGCCACGCTATCGAGCAGCAACTCAAGTACCAAGCCTTCCACGATTCGCTGACGGATTTACCCAACCGCGTCTTATTTATGGATCGCCTGGAGCACGCGCTGGCTCGTTCCAAGCGCCAGAAACTTTATCTCGCCGTGCTTTTCCTCGACTTAGACCGCTTTAAAATTATCAACGACAGCCTGGGCCATGAAGTCGGCGATCAACTTTTGCAAGCGGTGTCGGGGCGTTTGCGTCGCTGCGTGCGTCCGGGCGATACCGTAGCCCGCTTAGGGGGCGATGAGTTCACTATTCTGATGGAAGATGTCCGTGATATAAAAGACACCATCTATGTGGCTGAACGCATTGCCGAAGAACTGCACAGCCCGTTTAACCTGCAAGGCCATCAGGTCTTTGTCACGACCAGCATCGGCATCGCTACCAGCCATACCACCGGGACTAATTCGGATGACTTGATTCGGGATGCGGACGTGGCGATGTATCGCGCCAAGCGCAAGGGGCCTTCGCGTTACGAAGTCTATGACCCCGAAATGAATGCCCGTGCTTTGGAACGCCTAAACCTGGAAACTGATTTATGGCAGGCTGTCCGCCGCGATGAACTACGGGTGCATTATCAGCCTAAAATTCGCCTGGATACGCAACAATTGGCCGGATTCGAGGCATTAGTGCGCTGGGAGCATCCGCACCAGGGCATGATCTCGCCTCTGGATTTCATCCCGCTTGCCGAAGAAACCGGCATGATCCTCTCCATTGGCCACTGGGTGCTGCGCGAAGCCTGTCGCCAGGCGAAGGTGTGGCAAAACCGTTTTAGCCCAATGCCGTTGCAGATGAGCGTCAATATCTCTGCTCGCCAGTTGCAACAGGCTAACCTCGTGCGTGAAATCTCGGAGGTGCTGCAAGAAACCGGACTACATCCCCATTGCCTCAAACTGGAGATCACCGAAAGCGTAGTCATGGAAGACGCTGAATCCACCATTCGCATGTTACGTGACCTCAAACGCTTAGGTGTCGAGTTAGCCATAGATGACTTTGGCACGGGCTATTCTTCCCTGAGTTACCTGCGCCGTTTCCCCGTAGACAACTTGAAGATAGACCGCTCTTTCATCAGCAAATTAGAGATGGGCACGGAAGACACCGAAATTGTGCGCGCCATCATCACCCTGGGGCAGGCTCTGGGGCTTTTGGTCACAGCAGAAGGCGTGGAAACCTCAGCGCAGGTCTCTAAACTCTTGTCTCTGGGTTGCAACTGGGCACAGGGCTACTATTATTCCAAACCACTGCCCAACGATTCCATGATGGCGCTATTGGAACAGGTGTTTCGGTGAGACCTACCCCGTATTTTGTAAACTGTACAGCGTATTATGAATTCGCAAACTTTACAACATCACCATACAAATCATCATCACGATTTGCCGACGCGCGATAATATTCGCAATCTGGCTATCGTGGCGCACGTTGACCACGGCAAAACCACGCTTGTGGATACCATGCTGCGCCAAACTCACACCTTTCGGGCCAATCAGGAAGTGCGCGAGCGGGTTATGGACTCAATGGACTTGGAGCGTGAACGCGGCATCACCATTATGGCCAAGAACGCGGCCTTACGGCTCGACCACAATGGCGAGGAAATCAAAATCAATATTATTGATACTCCTGGTCACAGCGACTTTGGCGGCGAAGTGGAGCGCGTGCTCAAGATGGCCGATGGCGTTTTGCTGCTTGTGGATGCCGCTGAAGGCGTGCTGCCGCAGACGCGTTTCGTCTTAACTAAAGCTCTGGAAGCCAAACTTGCCCCCATCGTGGTCATTAACAAAATTGATCGCCAGGATGCCCGCGCCGCTGCCGTCCTGGACGAGATTTATGGTCTCTTTATTGACTTGGATGCCAATGAAGATCAATTAGATTTCCCGGTTATTTATGCTATTGGACGCAACGGCGTAGCCAAGACTAGTCTGGATGATCCTTCAGAAGACCTGCAACCGCTCTTTGATGCCATTGTGGATCATGTGCCACCGCCACGCGCCGATGTTGAGGCTCCCTTGCAAGTCTTGGTCACGAACATTGACTACAACGACTATGTGGGTCGTTTAGCCATTGGCCGCATCGTGGCGGGCGAGATTAGAAGTGGTGAAGAGGTCGCTGTCTGCAAACTCGATGGCACCTCTCATACTTTCAAGGTGACGCAACTTTTTGGCTTTGAAGGTTTGAAACGCGAACCGATTGAGGCTGCCCAGGCCGGGGATATTGTGGCCCTTGCGGGGATCGAAGGCATTAATATCGGAGAGACCATTGCCGATGCGTTGAATCCTGTCGCGTTACCACCTATTATCGTGGATGAGCCGACCATCTCGATGACGTTCACCTCTAATACCAGCCCCTTTGCTGGACGTGAAGGAAAATTTGTCACCGCCCGCCATTTGCGCGACCGTCTGGCTAAAGAAATTTTAGGCAACGTTTCGATTCGGGTTGAGCCAACTGACGACCCTGATGCTTTTCGCGTCTCCGGGCGCGGCGAGTTGCAACTGGCCATTCTGATTGAAACCATGCGCCGTGAAGGTTATGAACTGCAAGTCTCCAAGCCCGAAGTCGTCACCCGCAAAGAAAATGGCGCGTTGCTGGAACCCATTGAGCACGTCTTTATTGATTGTCCTGATGCCTATATCGGTGTCGTGACCGAAGGCTTGGGGCGGCGCAAGGGCACCATGATGAAGATGAACAATCATGGCAGCGGACGGGTGCGCCTGGAATTTGAGGTGCCTTCGCGTGGTCTGATTGGTTTCCGCAGCCAATTTCTCACCGATACCAGAGGCATGGGTTTGATCAACACGCTTTTCTCGCATTTTGCCCCCTGGCAAGGCCCGATTCCGCAACGTCCTAATGGTGCGCTGGTCGCCGACCGCACCGGGGTAGCCACCACTTTCGCCATTGCCAACTTACAGGAGCGTGGTGTGATCTTTGTTGAGCCTACCACGCCGGTTTACGAGGGCATGATTGTGGGCGAAAATGCGCGGGAGAACGATCTTAACGTCAATATCACTAAGGAGAAGCATTTAACCAACATGCGCGCTTCAACCTCGGAAATCTCCGTGCGCCTGGTGCCGCCGCGTGTGCTGTCGCTGGAACAGTCGCTGGAATTCATCAACGATGATGAGTTAGTCGAAGTCACCCCGGCGGCGATTCGCCTGCGTAAGAAAATCCTCGCCGCCAACCGACGCGACAAATAAGAGTTTTTCCTGCTACTCTGATGGGCGCAGACCTAATTAGGTCTGCGCCCATTTTATTTTGCATTGTATCTATCAAATCATATCAAAAAGTAAATTTTGATATATTGACATAATGATTAACATATATCAAAATAGAATTTAATATAATTCGATAGCAATGGAGGGCAATATGAGAAAGCAGAAAGACAATCAGGCTAAAGCGGTCTCTCAACAGGCACAACGGGCAGGCTCTGCTCCTAACGCTAATGCTGCGAATGCAAAAACAGTGAAGGCTGACCTGGCTGCAACAGATGGCCAACCAGTGGCGCGTGAGGAAGTAGAAAGCTTCAAGCGCAGCCTGGCGCAGTTAATAGAGCGTAAAGAATCGTTAGTGGTCGCTCTACTGATCACGGCAACTCAGGCGCAAGAAGCGACAAAGAATCCAAATTTTGCGCAAATTTTAACGCAGGTGCGGCACGCGGTGGAGCAGGGGGCAACCATGTCGGCGGCATTGGGGCGACATCCCCACGTTTTCGACAGTGATTACGTTAGACTGTGGGCAGATTTTGAAGCAGGTAAAGAACTGAGCATGGCAGAGAAAGAACGTCTTTTTCCCAAAGATGATGAGAACCAGATGCTAACGCTGGATGAAGCCGCGCGCTTTCTGGGCACCAGTCGGCCCACGATGCACCGCCTATTGCGTCAGGATGATATTAAAGGCTTGAAGGTCGGGCGCCAGTGGCGTTTTCGCAAAGCGGATTTGATAGCACATATGGAACGGCGGCCAGCGGGGATTACCTTAGCGGCGGCTGAGGATGTGGATGCCGAACTTCAGTTCTTCGCGGAGAAACTACAGCACAGTGCCTGGGCGAAACCGGAATCCGGTGAAGGCGAGAAAATCATTAGCCTGGTTAATGCCATTATCGCGCTGGCCATACAGTCAGGAGCCAGTGATATTCATATCGAACCGAAAAGACAGGGCGTGACGCTCCGCAACCGCATTGATGGCGTGTTACATGAAGTCCGTTCGATGCCGGTACGCCTCCACCAGCCGCTGCTTGACCGTTTTAAGATCATGGCGAGCATGGATATAACCGAGAAGCGGGTGCCGCAAGATGGCAATATTCATATTTCCTATAACAATAAAGATTTTTTGCTAATCGTGGCCTTGATCCCCACAGCGTATGGTGAAGCAATTACGATACGCTTCCTAGATCGCACCAACGGGGTGCCCCGTCATGATTTGCTCGACTTAGTCGCTGAAGATTGGCACAAAATTCAAAGTTGGCTGCATAAACCCAATGGGTTAATTTTGTTCACTGGGCCAACGGGAAGTGGTAAAACCACAGTTCTTTATAGCTGCCTGATGGAGATCGCCGGGCCAGACAAGAAAGCGATGTCTATCGAAGACCCGGTGGAGTATCAGCTACCGCAGGTGACGCAAACTTTCGTGAATCAAAAAGTTGGATTGACTTTTGCGGCTGGTATCCGCGCCATCATGCGTAGCGACCCCGACATCATTGCCATTGGGGAAATTCGTGACGTGGAAACTGCACAACTTGCCCATCAAGCTGCTTTAACGGGGCATCTGGTGCTTTCTGTCCTCCATACCTCTAGTGCCGCTGGCGCTATTATTCGACTCCTCGATATAGGCATGGAACCCTTCTTAGTGAATCAAGCGATAACTGGCGTCACCGCGCAACGTTTAGTGCGCCGAGTATGTCCCGATTGCCAGGAAGCAGCCGAAATCTCACCCACTTCACTGGATCGCCTCCGTCCTTTAGTGGCTGCTGGCGGCTATGAAATCCCACAAGATGCCACGTTCCGGCGCGGTCAGGGCTGCCCAAAGTGCCGCCATACCGGGTATCGCGGGCGCACTGCGATCTATGAAGTCCTCTCGTGGAGTCCTGAACTGGCAGAAGCCACCTTGCGCCAGGCTGGAGAGAAAGAGCTAACCGAAATTGCCGTCGCAGAGGGCATGAAAACTCTGTTAGCCGATGGTGCGCGCAAAGCCGTGGCAGGCGTTACCACTCTGGATGAGGTTCTGCGCGTGGTGACATTGCCGTTGTAAAGATGAGTAAGGTCTTGCGCCAGAGAGCTAAGGATGCGCCAGGTTGCTCTGCATTTATGGTTCTTGAGCAGAAGTTACAGGGGAAGCGATAAAGCTAATAACAGTAGCCTGATATAGCTGCAAATATCTATGGTTAAATTTATTCCTGGTCTCCAGCTTAGTGAATTGTTCTACCACGAAGTCATCAAGCTTATCCTAGCGGCGGATTTTCCTGATGTCCCCTACAGCGCGGCGCTTTTTGGCCCTGGCTCGGAAGTTTTAGGATTTGACGATGAAATGTCTTCCGACCACGACTGGGGGCCGCGCTTGTGGCTTTTCTTAAGGGAAGAAGACGAAGAGATGTTCGACGTTGCTATCCGAGAAACGCTGAGCCACAAGCTGCCCCGGCAATTTAGGGGCTATTCGACTGACTTTGTAGCGCCTGACGCGGCTAACACTCATCCCCAAAATACACCCATTCAGCATCGGGTGGCGCTGCTTACATTTCGTCGGGTTATTTGGGAAGGTTTGCACTTTAACATTGATCAAGCGATTGAACCGGCTGACTGGTTAAGTTTTCCACAACATTATCTCCGTGAAATTACTTCAGGCGCAATCTATTACGATGCCATTGGATTAGAGGCAGCGCGCAAGCAGTTCTCATATTATCCCCACGATGTTTGGTTCTACCTGCTACTGGCGAGTTGGCAGCGCATTGGACAGGAACAGCACTTGATGGGGCGTGCCGGGTATGTGGGAGATGAGTTAGGGTCAGCTATCATGGGGTCGCGTCTGGTGCGTGAGGTCATGCGTCTGTGTTTCCTTCTGGAAAAGCAATATATACCCTATCCCAAATGGTTTGGGACAGCTTTCTCTCAACTGTCGTGCGGCCCCGCTCTCGTGCCCGTGTTATCTCGCGTCCAATTCGCTGCGACCTGGCAAGAGCGCGAGCAGCATCTTGGCGCGGCTTTGGAATATGTAGTGGCGATGCACAACCAATTAGCTATCACCGAACCTGTCCCCGCCCGTCAGCGCCAATTTCATGACCGTCCATTTCACATCGTGGGAACGGAAGACGTTGGCATTGGTGGCTTCATTCAGGCATTGCGCGCTGGCATGACGGATGAAAAGGTTCGACGCATTGCTGACGACAGGCTTTTTGGCAGTGTGGATCACATTAGCGATAATCCTGACTTCCTCATGGCAGGAAAGTGGCGTATAAAGCTGCATAGCTTATACGAATGATGCCTAATGCCGAATCGTCTGGCTCACGAGGACTGGGCAATGCTGCGCACCTGCTCCATTTCTTCGTCACCTAAGGGAGTTGCTCCAGCAGCGGCATTAGCCAGGGCTTGTTGTGGAGATTTGGCACCGGGAATCGCTGTCGTGACGGCAGGGTGCGAGATGACGAATTGGAGAGCGGCTTGCGCCATGTTGCGGTCGGCACGGTCGAGGAAACGTAGCTGCTCCACAATCTCTAATCTTTGCAGGAACTTCTCATGCCCCGCGCCTTCGTTCCAACTTTTGCGCACAGAATCGGTGAAGACTGTATCGTGGGTAAATTTACCGGCGGCGATGCCCTGTGCTAAGGGGCCGCGAATAATGGTGCCGATGTTGTTGGCCTGGCAGTAGGGCAATAGCTCTTTTTCTGGCGAACGGTTGAGATAGCTATAGTCGAGTTGCACGGCGGCGCATTTGCCACCTCGGTTGAACGCTTGGGCAACCTCCACGGAATTGGTCGAGATGCCAAAGGCGCGAATCTTGCCTTTCTCAAAGAGGGTGTGGAAGGCTTCCAGAAAAATATCGGGTTGCTTTAAATCTGCGATGTGGCACTGGTAAAGATCAATATAATCGGTGCGCAAGCGGTGCAGGCTGGCGTCGCAGCAGAGTTCCACATGCAGTGGCGTCTCATAACTTAATGCATGGCCAGAGCGACGGGCGAAGTTGCCGACTTTGGTGGCGATAAAGATTCTATCGCGCACCTGATGCAATGCCTCGCCAATGCGCTCTTCACTGAGGCCAGGCGGCTCACCATAGGCATCAGCCGTGTCAAAGAAGTTGATCCCTGCGCCAAAGGCAGCTTGAATCGTCTCCATCGCCGTTGAATGCTCGATATGGCCCCACTGCCCACCAATGCCCCACGCGCCCAAGCCAATGGTGGAGACAGACCAACCTGTTTTACCTAATGTTCGGTGAAGCATATTGACCTCACTTCCTAGTGGATGGGACGCTAACTGCGTTCGCTATGCTTTGCAGCGCAAGCTTACGCCATTAAGTTAAATAGCGTCAAAATAGCGCATGAAATTAGCGAACGCAGTTAGCGTCCTGTCATTTACTCTTCATCACTATCATCTGCTTCAGTCGCTAAGGATTCCAAAAACTCAGCTAATTCGGCCTGCGTCGGGCTGGCGGCATTACGCACGTAGTAGCCACTGGTAGCGACACCCATTTGCAACGATTCTTCGAGGGTGCAGCCCAGTAGTTGGCCGCAACAGAAACCCGCATTGAAATGATCGCCTGCGCCCGTGGTGATCTTAGGCTGCGGTGTAAAAGGCCCAGTCACTACAACGGCACTGTCGGCATTAGCGGCAGCGGCAAATTCTGTAGGATGTACCACACAGACATGAATATCTAGACGGGCACGAATGGCCGCAGCCACATCCGCAATCATACTCCGCCCGTGGCCTGCTACGTCTATGCTTAAGGCGCGAATGACTTGCAGAGCTTCCTTTTCATTAAGCCCTAGAATCACATCATTACCCTGTTGAAAGGCGGCAACAGTTTCCAGTGCCTCCACTAAATCCTCGCGGGTACGCTTTTCTGGGTCGGCCAGGTCAAAGAACATCGTCTTGCGTGGGCCATTGGCATTAGGATAATCATCTTGCAGGCGTTTCCAGAGATGGGTAAGGTACGGCAGCATTGTCCAGTTGACCATGCCAATAAACTTCGCCTCTTGCCACACCTGATGCCAGGTATCCTCGCCCACACGCTGCATGATCGTATCGTAAGAAACTTCGGCTACCGTGGCGTGCTTGCCCACGATGAGCTTGCCGTCCTCAAATTCAATCGCATCGGTCAGGGCGGGATCGGAGATTGGTAGGAGCCGGGCGCGTTCGGAGAATTCTCGAAATACTTCGTTAAGATGTGGATAACCCGTCATTCCAACATAGGTGATAGGCAAGCCCAGCGCCGACATCGCATTGGCCATAATCGGCCCATTGCCGCCTAACTTTACATCTTGCTGCACGATTTCCACATTGGTGCTTTTGCCCGCTGCGGCGACGATACGCTGGCCGTAGGCATCCAGTGTTCTTAGCCGCGTATATTCTGTAGCCGACTCGCGCGTATCTACAACATGATAGATGGTGTCTATAAAACCATCGAAACCTAATAAAGAGGGAATCGCTTCGAGTGTGAGGCCCTCGGCTCGGAGCTTTTGCGCGGTGCGCGAAGCTAATTGAGATTGTTCAGTATTCATAATTGCTCGGCTTGTACTATATCGAACTAAGCCGTTCAGTGGTAGCATCTTAGCGGAGGAAATTTGAAGGTTTTGACCTAACCCCCCGTCCCCCTTCCCGAACCGGGAAGGGGGTGTCAAGGGATAACTCTATAGTTTGAATTTTAACGATAGAGTGAGCCTTTGTTCCCCTCTCCGCTTCGGTTGGTTGCCTACAGGAAGCCATCAATATGGCTTCCTGTAGGCTGGGGAGGGGCAGGGGAGAGGTTCAAGGATTATACTGAGACTGAAGAGTAGACTGGATGGTCGCTCCGGTTGGTTGGAGAAACCGGAGAGGAAAGTCTGGACACCACAGGGCAGGACGGTCGCTAACGGCGACCCTTGGCGGAGGAATCCGTCTAAGCGGGATAGGGCCACAGAAACGATACAACGGTAGGTGGTAGATGGTAGGTAGTAGATGGGGAAATCCTACCTACTACCTACCATCTACCACCTACCGAACTGGTGAAACGGTGCGGCCCCCAGGGGCTTAATGTAAGAGCGCACCAGCGTCGCGGTGACGCGGCGGCTGAGGTAACCCCCGTCCGGTGCAAAGCCAAGCAGAAAGCGTTGACCCGGCCCGGCGAGCTTTCGGGTTGGCTGCTGTTGCATCTAGAAATGGATGTGACCATGCGGCGAGCAATCGTCGCAGTAGAGAAATGACCATCAGCGTTGGAGAGCGCGACAGAATCCGGCTTATAGGTCTACTCTTCATTCTTTAATTTTGAGTCTGAATTCTGGTTTAACTCAAAATTCAACATTCATAACTCAAAACTGGTTTTATGTCCATTATTACGGTGCCGTTGAAAGAGCGGTCTTATGATATTGTTGTTGAAGCAGGCGCATTAGGCCATTTAACTGATGCGAAGTTGCCAGACGAGATTGCAGTGCTTTCCAATACGACAGTTGCGCCCTTGTATGCTGATACCCTTAGCGAGCAGTTGCGTGCAAGCGGTTACCGAGTCATGCAATTTAATGCCCCGGATGGGGAGCAGTATAAGAGTTTTGAATGGGTGGGGCGGGCCTATGATGCCCTGGCGGAACATGGTCTCACCCGTCGCGCCCTTATTATTGCGGTAGGCGGTGGCGTGGTCGGTGACTGGGCAGGCTTTGTATCGGCCAGTTGGATGCGGGGTATTCCCTTTATCCAGGTGCCCACAACTCTGCTGGCGATGGTAGATTCAAGTGTGGGCGGCAAAACTGGCATCAATCACCCGCGTGCCAAAAACCTGATTGGAGCTTTCCATCAGCCATCACAAGTTGTGATTGATTTAGAATGTCTACGTACCTTGCCGCCGCGCGAGCTACGGGCTGGCCTGGCGGAAGTCATTAAATATGGCGTTATTGCCGATGCCGAATTTTTTGGCTGGCTGGAAGGGCATATTGAGGCTGCTCAGCAATTGGATATGGAGGTACTGGAACATATCATAACCCGCAGTTGCGCCATCAAAGCCGAAGTGGTGGGCGAAGACGAGCGCGAGAGCGATGCGATTGGGCGACGGGCTACTTTGAATTATGGCCACACAGTGGGCCATGCTTTTGAAGCCATTACCGACTATGGCCATTTATTACACGGTGAAGCGATTAGCATTGGTATGACGGTGGCGGCGCAAATTGCCATCTTATTAAACCAAGACAACGCCGAGGTGCTAACTGATTTGCTCCAAAGGCAGACGAAGCTCTTTAAACGCGCTGGATTGCCCACGACACCGCCCGCAGGTTATGATTTTGACCGTCTCTGGAATGCTATGACGCTTGATAAGAAAGCACGGGCGGGCAGTGTCAATTTTATCCTGCCAACGCGCATTGGCCATGTAGAGCGCGTTGAGAATGTAGCGGCGGAGGTCGTGCGTGCGGCCCTGGCAGAAGTCAAAAATTCATCAAATGGTTAATATGGTGAATTGATAGAGACCGGAATATTTTAGGTCTTTATCAATTATGGTAACAATGGAATCTGTAGAACCAGGATCGGCTAATCCGGTTACGCCCGATATTGCTATGAGCACTGTCATGGCCGACTTTTCTCCTGAGGCTGCGCGGCTCAATTTTAAGGACATTATCCGGGCGGTGCGCACGCGGCAATGGGCTAAGAATGCGCTCATTTTCGCCGGTTTTGTCTTCGCCGGGCAGTTGCGTCAACCCGACACCGTCCTACTGTATGGCGCGATTCGCGTGCTACTGGCGTTTATTTGCTTTTGCGCGCTGTCGGGTGCGGCTTATCTTCTCAATGACTGGTGTGATGTAGAGCGTGATAGAGTGCATCCTATCAAACGCAATCGGCCCCTGGCTTCTGGACGTATGACGCCGCGCGTCGCCCTATTCCTGATGATGCTCCTGATGTTAGTGGCGGTGATTGCGGCCAGCGTGGTTTATATCCTAGAACCGGCGGCCTGGGGATTTCCCGTTACAGCTATTCTTTATTTTGCTCTCACCATCACTTACTCTCTGGTGCTCAAACACGAAGTCATCATAGATGTTTTATGTATAGCGGCAGGTTTTGTGCTGCGGGTCGTGGCGGGTTGCGTGGCGCTGCCAGTGGCGATTTCGCCGTGGATTATCTTCTGCACCTTTACCCTCGCCCTCTTTATCGCTCTCTGTAAGCGGCGGGCGGAGCTATTAGAAATGGGCCAGCAATCAGCTACGACGCGGAAGGTGCTGCCCCACTACACCGTGCCGATGCTCGATACCTTTATTGCGGTGACCGCCGGGTTGACGATTACTGCTTACTCGCTTTATACCTTCAATGCGCCACGCTCTACCGCGTTAAGTTCTCGCCTGCACGATACACCGTTGCTGATGATAACCATTCCCTGCGTCGTGTATGGCATCTTTCGCTATTTGCTCCTGGCGCACTCTTCCAGTGTGGGGGGCGAACCGGAACAAATGCTGCGCGATAAACCCCTTATGTGGAATGTTGCGGTGTGGGGCCTATTGGTTGCGGTATTAACATTGCTCAAATGATGCTATTGCATCAAGATTCGCTCTATACTTAACTTATAGAAACTTTAAGGTGCAAGAGAAGTCGAAATCATTAGTTGTTAAACAACTATCGAAACTCCCCGTGTCTCTTTGTGCTGTATTGAACCGTTTGCAGCCCTGGCACAAGATTGGATGAGAACAGCGACATGCTTGGTCCTGCTGGATCCACCAGAGATTCTGCCCAAGAGACATTCCGTATTCTGATTATTGAGCATGATACTGACCTCGCACGTTTGCTCATGACGAGCCTCGCCACGGCTGGTTTTGAATGTCGCCATGCCCCGGATGGCGATGCGGGTATTTCCTCTTTTGCGATGTCGCACCCGCATTTAGTGCTATTAGACCTGGCTATACCAGGACTTTCGGGGCATGACGTTTGTGCCAAAATCCGCGAGACCAGTCTGATCCCGGTGATTACCCTGACAGCGGCCACTTCCGAAGCGGAACAGTTGGAAGCCTTCAAAATCGGCGCAGATGACTTTGTGCTCAAGCCAGTTAGTCCCAAGCTGTTGGTAGCGCGGGTCCTTGCCTTTTTGCGGCGCGTTTATCGCTATGACCCTGAATTGCAGACACAAATAAGAATGCGCGAACGTGACCGCCAAGCTGCCCAGCGCCAGGCACTTGGCACGACCCTCGTGCCCACCGGTTGGGCTTCGTGCAACATCTGCAATTATATGGGGCCACGCGAGCGATTTGAGCGTTTTAATCCTGAGGGGGCAATGGTTATGATTTGCCCGAATTGCCACCATAAAGAAGATATTTCCTTTTCTATAGGCTAATTCGCTCCCGGCGTCCGGCTTAACTGTGGATCAAGGGCTTACGCAGCGGCGTTGTATTTGCCCTATGGCTCTATGATTGGTTGTGACACTTTAGCCAAACTTCCCAGCAAGGGAGCAGATACGAACGCACGGTGATTTGAGGCATTATTTATGGCACTCCCAGTCGTTCCTTCCGATGGTAAATTCCGTATTTTGGTTATTGAAGATGAGCCTGATGTGTCCCGCCTAATTCTGGCCAGCCTAGATACCGTTGGTTTTGAATGCCATTCGGCCCCGGATGGCATCGCCGGACTGACCGCTTTTGAAGAAACCGATCCCCATCTTGTCATTACTGATATCATGATGCCCGCGATGACAGGCCGCGAATTGGTGCAGCGTATCCGGGAAAAAAGCACTGTTCCTGTCATTATGGTCACCGCCCTGGATTCAGAGGCCGACGAATTACAAGGACTAAAAGTCGGTGCCGACGATTATATTACTAAGCCCTTTACGCCTAAGAAGTTGATTGCCCATGTTGTCACCCACCTGCGGCGCGTCTATCGCTATAACGATACGCTGCTGGGTGGCATTAATCTCGAT
This sequence comes from Abditibacteriaceae bacterium, assembly GCA_019239895.1. Taxonomy (GTDB): domain Bacteria; phylum Armatimonadota; class Abditibacteriia; order Abditibacteriales; family Abditibacteriaceae; genus JAFAZH01. The sequence continues at coordinate 183,499 of JAFAZH010000032.1, forward strand.
GGTATGTCTAAAAAGCCGGTGTGGGCTAAGTGCGAGGGCTGTGGCTATATGGGGCCACGTGAAAAATTTGAAAAAGAGAATTGGCGCGGGGATGTCAATATCGTTTGCCCTAACTGCAAAAAGAGCGAGGAAGTTAAATTCAACCTTAATTAAACGCTTTTATCAGGAAACAGGGGATAGGGAAAGCAGAAAGAAAAATATACCGTGCCCTTAGCACGAAACGACGCGAATACCGCTCATGATAGCCTTTGCCTTAGTTCTCTGCGTGGCTTCCCCTGTTCTGGCTTTCCGGCTAAAAATGTTAAGAACTGCGCGTGCTATCTCTTGCGGATGCATTGCTGGCAAGGTTAATGTAAACTGACGGTCTACTTTATAAGAGAACAGTTTATTTAGCCGGAGGCATTATTATGGCTCTTCCCACAGTCCCTTCAGACGGCAAATTTCGCATCCTCGTGGTTGAAGACGATTCCAACATTGCGCGCTTAGTGCTTGCCAATTTAAATAGAGCAGGATTAGAGTGTCGCTATGCTCAGGATGGCGTAGTGGGATTGAAAGCGTTTCAAGAAGCCGACCCGCATCTCATTCTCACCGACATTCAGATGCCCAACCTGGATGGCAAACAGCTTTGCGCCAAAGTGCGGGAAACCAGCACGATCCCCATCATTATGATGACGGCTGCCGATAGCGAAGAGACGCAGATGCAAGGCTTTAAACTGGGCGCAGATGATTATATCCCCAAACCATTTAATCCAAAATTGTTAGTGGCTCGCGTGGTCGCCAACCTGCGGCGTGTCTATCGCTACGACTTTACCGCAGAGGTGGAAGAAAAAAAGGAAAAGGTGACCAATCCCGATTCTATTCCCTCTGGATGGGCCGCCTGCAACATCTGCGGCTATATGGGGCCGCGCGCTAAGTTTCAGAACCTAAACAACCTGGGCAGCATATATAGCCAGTGTCCTCGTTGCCAGGAGGCCGAAAACATATCCTACGCCATTGATTAAGAGGGTCTAACTAGCGTTAATCAATCACAACTTTCTTGAGATCAAAAGTTGGTTTAGGGTATTTCGGCTTCATCTCTTCAAGCGTCTCAACGACGGCTGCGGCCAGGGCACTGTTGCGTGACCATTTATGATTCGCAGGCACGATCCGCCACGGCGCGTGTTTGGTGGAACAGTTGTTGATGGCATCTTCGTAAGCTTCCTGATAATCGTCCCATAGTTTGCGCTCGTCTAGGTCGCCAAGATTGAACTTCCAGATTTTCTCTGGATCCTCCAAACGCGCCTGCAACCGTTTTTTCTGCTCGTCCTTCGAGATATGCAGAAAGAATTTGAGGATGGTGACGCCATTGTCCATCAGCATTTGCTCGAAGTTATTTATGTCCTCATAGCGGCGCTGCCAAGCTTTCTTCTCAATGAGCTTATGCACGCGTACAATCAGCACATCTTCATAGTGAGAACGATTCCAAATGCCGATAACGCCCTTGCCGGGGACATGCTGATGCACGCGCCAGAGAAAGTCATGATCAAGTTCCGCCGCCGTCGGCGCTTTAAAGCTGGTGATATTGACACCTGTAGGATTAACACCCAGCATCAGGCTTTTGGTCGCGCCATCCTTGCCGCCTGTATCCATCGCTTGCAGCACGATTAAAAGACTGTGCTTATGCTCCGCATAGAGTGCCTGTTGTAGTGTTTCTAGTTTCTGGTGCAACTTTCCCAGAGGCTCTAAAGAATCTTCCTTAGCAGCATAGTCTCCAGTGTCATCAGGATCAATGTCGCGCAGACGAATCTTCTTACCCGGTTTGGCCACGACAATGGATGATTTCATGAGTTATCCCAGTTGCTTGAGAATTTCACTGATATGAGCGAAACGCAATTTAGAAAGAGCCGCGAAAGCACCGGCTTTCGTCAAGGCTGCATTATTGTCTTCGATGGATGATATAGCGGTAACCTGATTTAACAGCCCCAAACGGCGGAGGTCATCTATCAATTCGATGCCTTTGCCGTCTGGTAGGTCATAATCCAACAAGACACAATCAAACTGTTGGTGACTTAATAAGTGTCTGGCTTGTGCTAAGGTTCCTGCGATTGTCACCTGATGTGTTGACAGAAACTGCTTTATAGTGACCTGACGAAATCGTTCATGATCATCCACATAAAGGATTCGCATGGTCTAGATGATCCTTGTCCGAGGGCAACCAAAGTTATTACGGCTTTGAATGTTGGCTGGCGCGGATAGCATCACACCGGGCTTTCACCTGATGCAATACGCTGTCGGCCACTGGGCCGCCAGTGTTGGTGACACCCAATTTGACAGTAGGTTTGCTGCGTCCGTGAAAATCGCTGCCACCTGTGCCCAAAAGTCCATATTGCTGTTGCATCTTGGTGGCCCACTCTGCTTCGTCGGGCGTGTATTGAGAATAAACGACTTCCAGCCCGTCTAAGCCCCAGCCAATCCAGTCCTGTAAACGAGCCTCTAAGTCCGGGAAAGTCAGATTCTTGCTGCGAAGAGGATGTGCCCAGCTCGCCACGCCCCCTGCCTCGTGGATATACGCAATGGCCTCCTGGGGAGTTAAGACAGCTTTAGGCGCGTAGGCGGGTTTGCCATCGGCGAGATAACGGTCAAAAGCCTCCTGGGTTGTAGTGACGTAGCCACGGGCGATCATGGCCTGAGCGAAGTGGGGTCGCCCCAGTTGGCCCGTTGGCCCGGCGAAGGCGCGGACTTCTTTTTCTTCGAGGGGCAGACCCAGAGCGCGTAGATTATCGAAAATGACATGATTCCGATTAGCGCGGGCCGTCTGAATCTCCTTCAGTGTCTCTATTAAGGTGGAGTGGCGGTCTATATAATAGCCAAGCAGGTGGAAGCGGCCACCTTCGTAAGCGGTGGAAAGCTCAACGCCGGGGACGATTTCTATGCCCAGCGCGTCGCCTGCTTCCACAGCCTCATCCCAGCCCGCTATCGTGTCGTGATCGGTAATCGCCACTGCACTCAGGCCGATTTCACGCGCCAGATTCACCAGTTCGCGGGGCGAGAGCGAACCGTCGGAAGCTGTCGTGTGGGCGTGTAAGTCAACTGCCATAATTTCAGATGCGGGTTATTAAGCGGCGGAGCCAGCCTGAGCCGTATCATCTTTACCGATGAGGTCATGCTCTTCCAGATAGCTAAGAATTTTGCGCAACGAGTCTTCAACCGACTCTGTATCGCTTTGCACCAGAATCTCCGGGTTTTGTGGCTCTTCGTAAGGGTCGGAGACGCCGGTGAAGTTCTGGATCTCGCCGGACAGCGCTTTCTTATAAAGGCCTTTGACATCACGGCGCACTAATTCATCCAAGGAGCATTTGCAAAAAACTTCGATAAACGCCGCGCCGTGGCTTTCGACCAACTGGCGATTTTCATCGCGGATGGCCTGATAAGGTGAAATGGCGGCTGAAATAGCGATAACACCATTACGACTCAGCAAATCGCACACGAAACCAATGCGGCGGATATTAATGTCGCGGTCTTCTTTGCTAAAGCCAAGACCTTTGCTCAAATTGGTGCGCACGACATCGCCATCCAACACTTCAACTTTGTAACCACGCCGCTTGAACTCGGCTTCTAATAAATCTGTGAGAGTACTCTTACCGGCACCAGACAGGCCAGTGAACCAAAGCGTAAAACCTTTATGCACGTCTTTATCTACCTTTACTGTAAATTTTTTATTTGACTATGGGCTAAGTTTTGCCCTTTTCATCTTAGCCAATGCGCTTCGCACTAACAAGGGGAGAAGAGTTAAGGATACCACAGACCCCCACCCAGCCTCCCCCTTGTTAAGAGGGAGGAGGTCACAGGCGCGGCTTGTTCGTGTAACTGCGGCTCATCGTTGTCATAGTCGAGAGGGACAGCAGGCGTGTGGGGAGCCATAGCCCCTTGTATGGTTAAGAACAGGTGGTGAGGTATCCTGAGTTTAAAGTCACTGGCCCCCTGCTGCACCGCCCGTTTCTGGCGCTGGCATGTGACAGCCTGGGAGAGACGACTTGAACTCTGGCCTCACCACCGATGAAGAATCCTG
>JAFAZH010000049.1 GCA_019239895.1 Abditibacteriaceae bacterium
CAGGATTCTTCATCGGTGGTGAGGCCAGAGTTCAAGTCGTCTCTCCCAGGCTGTCACATGCCAGCGCCAGAAACGGGCGGTGCAGCAGGGGGCCAGTGACTTTAAACTCAGGATACCTCACCACCTGTTCTTAACCATACAAGGGGCCGGGGGTGAGGGCCGCACACTCCAAAACCTGTTACCCTTATAAAACATGATGCAACCTGAACTTTCTAATGCTTCACCGCGGATCGCTGTAGTCGGTGCCGGGCCTGCCGGATTAGTGGCGGCGATTGCGGCACGGCGACTAGGACTTGAAGTCACTGTTTTCGAGCAAGCAGACGACTTCCGGCGCGTGGGGGGCGGGATTCTGATTCACTCCAATGGCCAACGGGTGCTGCACGCGCTCAGCTTGCTCGATTCATTCACGCCGCAACTGCGCTTTGGCACGGTTATCGAAACCAGCACTCCGGCGGGGCAGGTGCTCACGCGCAGCGATCTCAGCACCCTCGATATTCCTTTCAATCGCGCTGCCATTGTTATGCGCTATCAACTGCAAGAGCATCTGTTGGAGGCGGCACAAGATGAGGGGATTGTAGTGCATTTCGGACATCGCTGCGCACGGGTGGAAGTGGGGCCAGACGAGGCGGTGCTGCATTTTGAGAATGGGCAGTCTGCCAGCTTTGATGTGGTGATTGCTGCCGACGGTATCAATTCGCGGGTGCGCGAGGGTATCGGTATCCCTTTCGAGAAGCGGGCGGTGGGCGAAGGCTGGCTGCGTGGGGTGGCCCAGCGGCACGAAGCCGACTCGACCCTACGCGAAATCTGGGGCGATGATGGGCGGCGTTTCGGCATCGGGCCATTGCTGGGCGATTACACCTATTTCTACTGTCGCGTGCCCCTCGGCCAGTGGGAGGACATTCGGGAGCACCGCCTGGAAGAGTGGATTGATAGCTGGCGTCCCTTTGGCTCTCGCGTGATGGACATCCTCCACGCCGTGCCGGATTGGACACTCGTCAACTATAGCGAGCTACACGAAATCATCGCCCCGCGCTGGCATCAGCCGCCCGTGTTTCTGGTGGGCGATGCGGCTCATGCCATGACACCGAATTTGGGCCAGGGCGCGAACTCCGCGATGGTGGGTGCCCTGGTCTTAGTGCAACTCTTAGCGCAGGCGGCCCAGCAGGGCGCATTGAACCGCGCCAGCTTAGAGCAGGTCGGCACCCGCTACACCGCTATCCGCCACGCCTTTGTGACCCGCCTGCAAAACACCGCGCGGCAAAGCGGCCAACTCGCCAACTGGACTGCGCCCCCGGCCCGCCGCCTCCGCAACACATTAATGCGCTTCACCTCCCAATCGAGCAAGCTCAGCCACAACATGCTGCTTTTAGCGGCAGGCTATAATGAGGCAGAGGAAGGTTTTTTCGGTGGTCGGTAGTCAGTGGTCGGTAGTCGGTGGAGGAAACCGAGCTATCACGACGCACCTATCCTCTGGTCTTCCCTACCGACTACCGACCACTGACTACCGACCACCGACTTCACACTTCTTTACACTTCTCCACAATTCGCCCACATTTCTTAACCAGCGCGTCACACACTTTACAAACTCTAAATTGCAAAATAGAAAGCCAGAAGGCGAGAGTCAGGGTGCCAGCGGTGTGCGCCGGTGATGCTCCAAATTCTCATCTCGCCTGAACAGGAGCTTATCATGCAAGACAATCCAGAAACCTCAATGCAGGCGGCCCGGCCCATGACGCGGGGCACCAAAGCGGTCTTAAGCACAGCCGTCCTGATCGCCGGGATGGGTCTGATTTCTTACCGACCCGTCGGGTCGCAGCCAGCGCCGGTGCAGTCGGGAATGGGAGCCGGGCAGAACGGCGCGAACGAAGACGCCTGCGGGTCGGATGCTAAACCTTGCCCACATCCCTTTGGCGGCGATGTCCAACCGCTGCTCAAGCAGCTCAAATTGACCTCGACACAGCAGGATAAAGCTCAGAAGGTTTTTGATGGCGAATGCGAGGCACTCAAGAAAGCGCATGACAAAGCTCAAGCCGATTTCACGGCGCTTCTGACCGATGCGCAGAAGAAGCAACTGGCCGCTTTTATCAAGAAGAACACGCCCCCACCCTGCCCCACTCCAGGTGGCCCCACGCCCACGCCACGCCCTAAACCCACACCACACCCCACGCCCACTGGCGGCGATGATGGCGGTAACGGCGGCAACAACGGCGGTGGTGGCAATAACGGTGGTGGCCCCGGCGGAGGTAATGGAGGGAACACCGGCGGCAATGGCGGCGGTGGCAATAATGGTGGCCCCGGCGGTAACGGGGGCGGTAACGGCGGGGGCACTGGTGGTAATGGTGGCGGTGGTAACACCGGTGGCGGGAACGGTGGTAATACCGGTGGCGGGAACGGCGGTAACACTGGCGGCCCCGGAGGGGGCACCGGCGGTAATGGCGGGCCAGGTGGCGGCAGTGGTGGCTCCGGCGGCAATGGTGGCCCCAGCGGTGGGCCGGGCGACGGTAGTAACGGTGGGCCAGGTGGCGGTAGCGGTGGCCCAGGCGGTAATGGCGGGCCGGGTGGTCGCTAAAGCTACCGGTTCATAATTAGAAAGCTGTAACCCCAAAGGAGAGTCTGCATCAGCGGCTCTCCTTTTGGTTTATGGATACTATGCGGATTTTGTCTCACTATGCACGCTGGCTGGCATGGCATGATCAGTCTACGCTTAGCAATTGGCTATAACTTGACAGCACACGAGATTTATACAAATAATGTGGCGGTTAGGGCCACTTACCCGTCCCTGCTCTAAAGGAGTCACCATGCAAACAGAAGCGTCTTCCCGCCAGACCAAATTACACAAAGCCGAGAGATTATTCAACGTCCTGGGTCCTCTTCAGGTCTTGGTCGGAGCGGGCCTGTTGGGGTTAGGCTTGGTTAGCCACTCGCCCGGAGAGCGTATCTGCGGCACGATAGTCCTGGTAGATGGAGTGCTTTATCTGGTGCTGGTGCAGGGGATTCGCCGCCAATTAAAGCTGTTAGAACTGGACACCAATAGCAGTACCGACAGTGTTGTCGAATATGGTCATGCCAGGCGTCCGCCGCAAAGGTAAACGGGCTAACGGCCCCTGCCCGGCTGCCATCCAAAATAATCACTCCACCGCGCCAGCTTTTGAGTCATAATGAAAGCAGTTAAGGGGAGAATATATGCGAGAAACGGGGATACAGGAAAATCGGTCTTTCAACGGGCTGTTTTCGGCAGCTCTCGTCGTGGCGGCATTGCTGTTTTGCGCCTGGTTTGTGGGGCGGTCACTGGGGCGCATCCGGGCGGGCGATGATGTGATTCACGTCATGGGATCGGCGCGCAAGTCCATCACTTCCGATTTCATCATCTGGCGCGGCAGCATCACGCAAAGTGGGCCGGATGTGGGCAAAACTTATCCCCAGCTTAAAGCCCAGGTCGAAAAAGTGCGCGGCTATCTTATCGGCAAGGGCATCAAGGCGAGCGAGTTAGTGCCCTTTGCCGTCAACGTCAAGACACTCTATGCGCCCGTCAAAGATGCCAACGGCAACACCATCAACCAGGATAATAGCGCGGGCAGCGAATCCGGTGAAGGCACTTACCGGCCCATCATGGGCTATCAACTGACCCAGGACATCGAAGTACGCTCCGATCAGGTGGATTTAGTGGATAGCGTGTCGCGCCAGTCCACCGAACTCATCAGCCAGGGCGTGGCTTTTGAATCAAAGCCACCGATGTATCTCTATACCAAGCTGAGCGATCTGAAAGTCACCATGCAGGCCGAAGCCGCGCGTGATGCCCGTGCCCGCGCCGAGCAAATCGCCAACAGCAGCGGCGCACAACTGGGCACCCTGCGCTTTGCCCGCATGGAAGTGCCCAACATCACCCCGCTCTACTCTAACCAGACCAGTGACAACGGCGTAGATGACACCACCGCCAAAGAAAAGCGTATCACTGCCGTAGTGGTAGCGGGATTTACGATTCGCTGAGGCAGCAATTTTAAAGGAAAGGCAAGAGGGGCGCTATGCTGAACCTATTATCGGACGCCGTGCGCCGCAATCCCTACCCTCTCTACGACCAGTTGCGCAGCGCCTCTCCGGTGCTCCACGACCCGCAGTCCGACCTGTGGCTGATCTTCGACTATCTCGATGTCAAGCAGGCTCTAACAGATCATGCCGCTTTTAGTTCGTGCTATGGCCCGGCTGAATGGATGATCTTTCTGGATCCGCCGCGCCATGCGAAGCTACGGGCGTTGATTGCGCAAGCTTTCACCCCGCGCTCAGTAGCCAACCTGGAGCCACGCATTCGGGAACTATCCCGCCAGCTTCTCAACCAAACCATCGAGCGCGGCGAGATGGACTTAGCGGGGGACTTCGCCGTTCCCCTGCCGATGCTGGTCATCGCGGACATGCTGGGCATTCCTGACACCGACCGTTCCCAATTAAAGCATTGGAACGATGCGATCCTCATCATGAGCTACACCCTGGGTCGCCAGGACGAGGCAGCGGCCCAGATAGCAAACGAGTTCAATGCGACGACTGTCGAGACGAACGAGTATCTCACGGGCCTGCTGGCGGAGCGGCGAGCCAGCCCGCGTGACGATCTGTTGACCCGGCTCCTCGCGGCTGAGGTGGAAGGCGAACATCTGACCCAAGCGGAGATTCTGGGCTTCTTTCAACTCTTGCTACTGGCCGGTAGCGAGACCACTACCAATCTGATTAACAATGCCATTCTGTGCTTCATCGAAAACCCGCATCAACTGGCCCAACTTTACACCACACCCGACCTCTTGCCGGGGGCCATTGAAGAAGTGCTGCGCTACCGTTCGCCGTTACAGTGGATGCCGCGCGCCACGCGCTGCCCGGTGACAGTTCAGGGCCAGTTGATCCCGCCGGGCAAAATGGTGCTCCTGATGATGGGCGCGGCGAATCACGACCCCCGACAGTTCTCGAACGCGGGCTGCTTCGACATCCGTCGTGATCCTAATCCGCACCTGGCGTTCGGGCATGGCATCCATTTCTGCCTGGGAGCCGCCCTCGCCCGCCTGGAGTCCAGGATCGCCCTCACCGATTTACTGGAGCGGGTCAAGGGCTTTGAACTCATGAGCGACGAGCCGTGGGAGCCACGCGAGGGCTTGCATGTGCATGGCCCCAACCACCTGCCGCTCCGCTTCGCGCCTGGGCCTCAAAGGTCGCCAATGGTAGCGCGTGCCGTCTAAGTCCGCTGGACTCTGCCCAACGGCTTTTTCCAAACCTGAGCGGAGAATATGCGCAGTCGAAGCTAAACATCGCTGAGTCGCGTGTGACGATCATTTCCCGGTATCTAACAAAGCCGCAAGTTCAACCAAATCAAGGTCGGCATCCTCGTTAATGTTTAATGACAGAGACCAATCGGCCAACAATGCGAATTCATCCGCAACCGTAGTGGGGGTGTCTACTAACACCGGGGTATCCATTAAGAGCAGCGGAACCTGTTGTTCGTTTTCCCGGCTCCGTTGAGATACGAAATCTCCCATCGGCGCTAAACCTGTGGCGAAGCGTCGCAATGTGGTGGCGATTGAGAAAGGGCTATTATCAATACCGAGCCAGCGGCGCTTTAATTGAGAGGCCACAGCCAAAGTTGTCCCCGAACCACAAAAACTATCTAAAACAATATCGCCAGGATTAGAAGACGCTTCAATAATGCGCTTTAACAGGGCCGGATTTTTTTCGGTGGGAAAACCCGTGATGTGGATATTCTGATTGTGGGCATCACGGAACTCAAGCCAGATGTCTTGCACGGGCACACCATCGCTTTGGTCGAAGTAGACCTTGCGGCGCGGATTGCCCGTTGGCGACCAATAGATTTCCCCGCGTGCATCCATTTCATCTAAAGTGGCTGGAAGATACTGCCAGTGTTTCCCCGGTGGTGGCATCATGCCGCGCCAGGGTTTCCCGGTTTCGCCATTACGCACACCGGGAGCATGAATTGGCACTTTCTTGTAACGCCGCCCGGCTTCATCCACGCAGGGATATTCTTTGGTGGCTCGCTCATTCGTCCATCCTTCAACGGCACGGTTCCACACGTAGTTATCTGACTTGCTGTAAAACAAAAGATAATCCGCAACATTGCCGTAGTTGCGCGTCGTATAATTCTTGGGATTGCATTTCTTACGGGTAATCCAGTTGCGAAAGTTTTTCGGCCCGAAGATTTCATCCATAATGAGCTTGATGGCAAACGCCATGTTCTTATCAAGATGAACGTAAATAGAGCCATCTTCGGCTAATAATTCACGCAGCAAGATCAATCGCTCACGCAGAAATTCAATATAATGCGGGCCGACTAAACCATCATCATAGGCATCCTGCTGGCCGCGTGACTGAAACACACTTCCCGTCGCGTAGGGCGGGTCAATATAAATAAGCTTGACTTGTCCCCGCACTGTAGGGTCATTGAGCAACGCCGCCAGCACCGGCAGGTTATCTTCCCAATAAAGTCGGTTGGGCGGTGCGTGCTGCGCCTGCTCATCTGTAGCCCACAGCACCGCGAGTTGCGCCGGGGGGGTTTTTAGGATGTCGTTTGCCTCTCTTTTGCCAGGGTAGGTCAGTTGCAAACCGCTCGTTGCGTGGGGCATGGCAGGCGCAGCAGAAGAGCCATTAAATTGTCGGTTGCGATGATTGCGTTGACGTGGAATCCCGGTTGCCATACTTCTATCTTACCCTGCCGCGCGCAGCCAGTCGAGCGTCAGGCGGGTTGGCATCATGCGCAAAGTAAAAACCATAATACGGCGTGGGTTACGCGCCTCGATACTTGCATAGTCATCCCACATTGACCCTAGCAGTAAACCTGGCCCATCATTCATAAATAGCACCTTAACCTGGTTCAAGTTATGGGCGTGACAATAATCGAGGATTTCATCGGCACAGTTTTTATAACCTCCGGTGCGGTCATCTTCCTGGGCACCACCCCGGTCGCCGTCATAGCGGGCCAGGCCAATGGCTAAAATAGCCTCACCCTCGCGCACTACAAAGTCCACCGGACGATTGGGAAAGGGGTAGTCCTCAAAAACGCTACCCAAACGAATGTCACGTCCCGCGCGTTCTGGCCCATCCAGGTGCAGCGCGGGGAACTGCTCACGGAACATTTGAAAAAAGCGGGTGGTCAGGTCATAACCTTTCTTACCCCGATCTTTGTATTCCCACAATAAAGCGCAAATCGCTTCATCCGGCAGTGGCCTACTGTCAAAGGCCGCTTGCACTTCGTGGATAGGGCGAAACGTGCCGCCGAACTCCTCCGTAATGCGCGTTGCTTTGCGCTTCTGCTTGAGCATTTCGACTGGCGTTTCTGGGCTGACGTATTTGCGAAAGACACGCGCCACCTGGACGCGCAGCCATGAGTTTGGGATCTCTGCAATGTTGAGCAACAAACGAACAGAAGTCTCTGATTCGCGCAACATTTGACCAAATTGTTGCAAGACTGGAGCATAAAGTGCGCACGCATCCTGCAAAATGTCGGGATAATACTCGCCCGTGACAAGCGTAATCCAGTGGCGCGCATCTTGCTTGTAAGCAGCAAAAGAACTGCGTGGACTGGGGAGTGGAGAAGCCCCGGATAATGCTACCACATCATGCGGCGGCGCAGCAGGTTCTCCTGGTAGAATTTGCTCATCAATGTCGCTCATGCTGCATATTTTAGCAAAGGGTGCTGGGCCTGCGTTTTAGACAACACCCAACAGCGCAACTTCCTTATCTTCCCCTTCTCCTCTTCTCCCCCTCTCCTCTTCTCTCTCTCCTACCCTACCCCATCATGCGGTTCATGGCGCAGCGGTAAGATCACAGTGAAAGTGGTGCCCACGTCCGGCTCGCTGGTGGCGGTGATGGTGCCGCCGTGTCGCTCGGCGATGCGGCGGCAGATGGCGAGGCCCATGCCGGTGCCCTCGTATTCGCTGCGGCCATGCAAACGCTGGAACGGCAGGAAGACGCGCTCGGCGTGCTTGGGGTCGAAGCCGATGCCGTTGTCTTGCACCGTGAGACGACACGAGCCGCCACCCTCTAACCTCTGGGAATGCACCCGGATGACGGGCGCGGCACCGGGGCGCTGAAACTTGAGCGCGTTGGTCACAAGATTCAGCAGTAGTTGATGCATCTGCGCCGGATCAGCCTGTAACTCCGGTAGCGGGCCAACTTCTACCTGAGCACCGGTCTGTTCGATGCGCAGCTCCAAATCGGACAACACTCCTTGCATCACGTCAGGTAAGCTGACGCGCACAAAGGGGCGAGCCTGGGTCGAGATGCGCGACAGGCAGAGCAAGTCTTTAATGAGACCGTTCATGCGGGCGGCGGCGCTTTGCATCCGCATCAGATAATCCTGCCCGGCCTCGTCTAACTGGCCGCTGTGCTTGGTTTTCAAGCGGTCGCCAAAGGCTTGAATTTTTCGCAGCGGCTCTTGCAGGTCGTGCGAGGCGACATAAGCGAACTCTTGCAACTCGCGGTTGCTGCGCTCCAGCTTAGTGGCATACTCTTGTAATTGCAGTGTCATTTGACGGTGCTCGGTCACATCCCGCGCCAGACTGAGGATACACTGCTGACCATTGAGATCAATTAAAATCAGACTGGCTAAAATATAGCGGATTTGCCCATCCGGGCGACGGATGGCTAATTCATAATCGTGCAGCATTCCGTCACGGTGCAAAGCTTGCATCATTTGAGCACGCTGTGCCATATCCACCCAGGCATTGACTTCATAGGTGCTATGGCCCACCATTGTCTCGCGGCTCCGCCCGAAGAGATGCTCCATGCTGGCATTGACATCCAGGATGGTGCCGTCTGCCGACGTGATGCTGATGCCGATGGGACTGGCATGAAAAACCTCAGCAAATCGTTGCTCCGACTCGCGCAGCGATTGCAACATCTGCTGCCGTTCGGTGATGTCATGCACCACCGACAGCATGGCCTGTTGGCCCTGATAGGTAATCGGCGTGCCCGCATACTCAATTTCCACTAAGGTGCCATCAAGACGAGTAAGCTTCGATTCAATGTGGCGCAGCGTGCCGCCGGACAGCATCCGGGGCAAACTTTCCCGTGAGGCGGCATGGCGTTCCGGGCGAATCAGAGCGAAGACAGAAACGCCTTCTAACGAGGCGGCATCCGGCGCCCGCACCAGTTCGGCTGCCGCGCTATTGGCAAACAGAATCTTCTCCGTATCATGCACAAAGACGGCGTCGGGCGCTAACTCCACCAACTGGCGATAACGCTCCTCGCTTTCGCGCATCTGCTCTTCAATACGTTTACGCTCAATCAAGTTGCTCAGTAAGGAACCATAGACGGCCAGTAGCTCCTGCTGTATTTCATCTACGGGAGCGCCCGTGATGGCCGTATCATTAAACAGCACCCCAATCGGGGCGGACGGAGAATGGATGGGCGTAGCGACCACCCAGCCCTTCGCCGCCGCGCCCTTCCCTACACCCATCGTTGCACCGTCTTTATTTACAGTCGGAGCAGTCTTGGCACCATAATACCAGAGGGCGCGGGGCGCAGTCCCGTTATGGTTCACAGCAGCAGCTTGCTCGTTGCTGGCCGCACTCAGAGCAGCGTCGCCGGTGGCGGCCATGCTGGTAGCGTCGTGGCTTAAAGCGTCCAGCGTGTCTAAGACCGTAGCAGTGCGCGGCTTGAACAGAAAAATATCGGCCCAGAAGCGGGCGGCAGTAAACCGCAGATGATGCTCATCGCAGGTGTGCCCTTGTGCGTCGGTGCCGTAAGTGCCCTCAATGTCGCCAGAGGCGGTGCTCAGAAACAGGCCGCAGCGTTCCAGACCCAGCCGCTCGCGGGCTAATTCGACACCCCGCCGTTCCAGGGTCTCCAGGTCAGGAGCCGTCAATAACTCATCGGCGGCGGCGATGACTGCCTGCAACCCGGCGGCGAAAGCGGCCTGCTGCTGCTGGGCGTGTTTGCGTTCGGTTACGTCGGTGCAAACGCCGACGAGTTGCCATTGCCCTGGGGTCGTCACCACGACCCGCACATCTTCGGCCATCCAGCGGGTGGTGCCATCGGCCAGGCAGCAGCGATATTCCTGCTTGTAACCGGGCCAGCCTTCCTGGATGGCGCGGTGTGCCCGCTCATCACAGCGCGCGGTATCTTCCGGCGGACGACTTCTGGCCCACGCGCTGGGCCAGTCCTCACCGGGCGCGCACTCGACTGGCAAAAACCGCGCGGCAGCTTCTTCGTCGAGCACACTCAGACGCCAGCACTGACGGCCCTCCCGGTAATACAAATCGGCGGTCCACAGCAGACATTGCGCGCCTTCGAGGATCTGGCGCATCATCGCTTCGCTGGCCTTACGCTCGCTGATGTCCTGCACCATGCCGATACCATAGCGCGGCTGGCCCGCGCTATCATGGATCAGTGAAGCGGTTAGGTTACCCCAGACAACGCGGCCATCTTTGTGCAAGTAACGCTTTTCTAAGGTAAAGGAAGCCAGCTCACCATTGAATATCTGATTGACTAAGGCTTCTTCCCGACGCCAATCATCGGGATGCGTGATGGCTTCAACGGATAGCCCGGCAAACTCCTGTGCCGTATAGCCCAGCATCTTCATCAATTGGCCATTGGGCTGGATAACGCGGGAGTGTAAATCCACTATCGCCATGCCCAGCGGCCCTTCATCGAAGATTTTGTGAAACCTCTCTTCGCGTTCGCGCAAGTTGTCCACTGTCTGCTGGCGTTCGGTCACATCGCGCCAGGCGATAGCGTAACCATCCTCGAACTTCACGATTTGAATATCCAGATAACGCAGCAGGGTAGACTCCCTGGCCACCTTGTAGCGGTAAGCGAAGGACTCCAGGAGGACGGGCTGGCCGGTTTCCACCACCTCCACAAAGTGTTGGAAGAGGCCGGACTCGATTTGGTCGGGAAACATTTCGAGGGCGGTATGGGCTAAATGCTCCTCACGGGGAATCTGCGTGAGACGGCAACCGGCATCGTTGATGTACAGGCAATGAAAATCTATAATTTGGCCCTGTGTATCGCGTATCGCGCGCGTGATGGCAAAGCCATCCATGAGGGCTTCCACCGAGGTGCGAAAGCGAGCTTCGCTCTGACGCAAAGCGGCTTCGGCAGCTTTGCGCTGGCTGGCATCGCGCATAGTGGAAATCCAGCCAATGGGCTGATTTTCCTCATTGCGCAACGAGGTGACGGTGGACTCCACATAAAACTCGCATCCGGTGGCGACCACGCGCATAATTTTATCGCCCTGCCAGCCGCCCCCCGTGTGCCAGGCGCGGGCGCGGGCTTCCGTCGCTGCCGCCTCATCTATCCAGCGCACCGCGTAAACCTCGTCACGGTGACGGCCCAGCGCCGCCTCGCGGGGCACTTGCAGCAATTCTTCGGCAGCTTCGTTCCAGTAGATAATTTTTTCTTCTAAATCTATGGCGACCACCGCATCATGCACCTGTTGCAGCACATTGGCCTGAAAATGCATCCTTTGCAGCGTTTCCTGATGCCCGACAACCTCATGAGCATTGACGACGAGGGCACCCACCGCCGGGTCATGCAGCAAGTTGGTGACGGTATTTTCAAACCAGTGCCAGCTTCCATCCTGGGCGCGCAAGCGCAGCACGATGCCTTTATCCCGCTCCGCTGCGGGGTCTGGCTCGTGTTGGACTAACCATTGCAAATCCGCCATCGCCTGGGAGGTGTCGTCGGGATGAACGAATTCAAAAAACTGATGGCCCATCACCTCGGCAGGCGCATAGCCCAGCGCCCGCGTGACCGCAGGCGAAATGTAACGAATCGTCCCATCCGCCGCCATCAAGGTGATAATATTGGGGCTATGTTGCACCAGGAGACGATACAACGCCGCCTGCTCCTCCGCTTGGCCATCAGGCCGCTGGCTACCAGCTTGATGGCCATCAGCATGGCCATTGTCCCCAAATTGTGCCTGCGCCCTTTCATCCCCTACTTGCATAATGCACCGTCCACTCGTTTACAACACTAAAACTTCAATTTGATTAGGCAGTAGTTTACGTGATTTGCCCGGTAGGATAATAGGCGTCTTTCTATAAAGACGGCGGGCGGTAGTCGGTGGTCGGTAGTCAGTTGTCGGTAGTCGGTGGGGAAGACCAAAGGGACGCGACTTCGTTAGCCTGTGGTTTCCTTAACCGACCACCGAATAAGTAAGCCGGGCATTGAAATACCCGGCCGGGAGGCGGTCAAGCCGCCAAGCGTCCTGCCGGACGCCACACGATAGAGTAGGAGTTTGAAGCCGTCCGCGAGGACGGTTGGCTTTAGCCTTCCTGCCAGGTATTTTCAATGCCCGGCCTGCCAGCTTATTTGCGATCCGATTGACCC
This sequence comes from Abditibacteriaceae bacterium, assembly GCA_019239895.1. Lineage (GTDB taxonomy): Bacteria > Armatimonadota > Abditibacteriia > Abditibacteriales > Abditibacteriaceae > JAFAZH01. The sequence continues at coordinate 12,322 of JAFAZH010000049.1, forward strand.
CCGCCGCCAGACACACAACGCACAGCATTGGACGGATTGCCAAAGCTGTATGTTCCCCCTTTTCGGCTCTCAAAAGGCCATTTAAGTATTCTTCACATTTATTCACCCAAGCTTCACAATGCTTCACATTTATTGACAGGCGCTTCACAGAAGCTCACGTCTGGCAGAGGGATAATACGCGACAGAAGACACCGTTACAGCAGGATTCAGGGAGGACGTTATGAACAGAGTGGGCAAGACAGTCATCGCATCCAGCTTGGTCGTTGGCAGTGGTCTGGCGTGGAACTTGAAAATCGCGCCATTGCGTGCCGAACCACCGTCGGGCCTGGTGCCGCTTCAAAGCGGTTCGCTGGATGCTAACGGCGCAACACTGCGGGAACAACAACGCGCTGTGCGCCACCAGCCGCGCCCGCGTTTGATGGCCCCACCAACCGGGACAGCCAAATTCGGCGACCCCTTGCGTGGCCTGACCACCGCGCAATTAGCCGCGTTTACGGCAGGGAAGGACGAATTTACCAATGTGGAAACGATAGAATCCGGGCTGGGGCCGATCTTCAATGAGAGTTCCTGTGTGGCGTGCCACTTCACCGGGGCGACTGGTGGGGCCAGTTCAACTTTCGTGACGCGCTTTGGCCGCCTGGTCAACGGCACCTTCGACCCGCTCGCCAGCCTCGGCGGCTCGCTGCTGCAAGCGAAGGCGATAGACCCCAGCATCCGCGAAGTGGTGCCCTCCCAGGCTAATGTCATCGCGCATCGCCAGACGACACCCCTCTTTGGTCTGGGCTTGATTGAAGCGATTCCCGACGATGAAATTCGCGCCAATGCCGTTGCCTCGGCTCCGCCCCCTGGTGGTTCTGGTGGCACGCAGCCCATCGCCCCGGCACCCAGTGGCCCTGCCCCCATTGGCCCACCGCCCATTGGCCCTGCGCCCATTAATCAGCCACCCACTGGGTCGCTTCCGACTAATCCACCGCCAGTCGGCATCAGGCCAGGCACCGGAACCGGCGGCTTTCAACCGCGTGACTTTAACTTAGCTGCCGATGGCATCTTAGGTCGCGCCGCAACTATCACCGATGTGGTGAGTGGCCAGCAGCGGGTGGGACGCTTCGGCTGGAAAGCGCAACAGGCCACCCTCCTGGCCTTTGCGGGCGACGCTTACCTCAATGAAATGGGCATCACCAATCGCCTCTTCCCCACCGAAAACGCGCCCAATGGCAACCTCGCCAAACTCAAGGCTTTCGACCACGTCAAGGATATTGAAGATGCCGTTGACCCCACCACAGGCCGCTCCGATATTGATACAGTGACCGATTTTATGCGCTACCTGGCACCACCGCCAACCGTGCCATTCACCGCCTCGGCTAGCGCGGGTAGTGTCCTTTTTGACAACATCAACTGCTCTGGCTGCCATAAGCCCGTGATGTTCACTGGCTCCAACTCCATTGCGGCGCTCGACCGCAAGCCGGTGCCACTCTATTCCGATTTATTGCTGCACGACATGGGTTCACTCAACGATGGCATCGCTCAAGCCGATGCAGGCACCGACGAGATGCGCACCCCGCCCCTCTGGGGTCTGCGGGCCAGTGCCCCCTACCTGCACGATGGCCGCGCCGCCACCATCGAAGCCGCCATCCTCGCCCACGATGGCGAAGCCCTCAACGCCCGTGACCGTTACGCCCACCTGACGCCCCAACAGCGCCAGCAGATATTGGATTTCTTGAATTCGATTTAGTGCTGCGCCGACCCCCACCCAGCCTCCTCCAGCCCACGTGGGGCCATATTGATGGCTCCACGTGGGCTGGAGGAGGCTGGGTGGGGGTCTGTGTCATCCTTTCCTCTTCAACTCTGCGCCACGCGCTGTTTGACGATCTGCCACTCTTCATCGTTAAGGCGAGCGCCTTTGCGGTAGGTGTCGAGGTCATCGGCGGTGATGTCGCCGCGCTGGAGCATGTCGCCTAAGAAGCTAATCCAACGTTCAAGCTGGCCTGAGTTTGTGCTGGGTTCGCTGGTGGCAGCGTGCAGGTGCTGCTGGCGGAAAGGGCGATCCCGAAGTAGTTCGCGGCGGGCGGCGACCCAGGCGGGATGCTCCTCGTGAATGTCCAGCCACGAGAGGACACCGATGCGGCGGCGCACCTGGTCGTTGACCAGACGTTGCTTGTCCTCGTCCAGCCCGCCATAATAACTGTCCACTTTTGCATACAGCTTGCTCATGCGCAGGTCGGAGCGTTGCTTGCGGGTATTGGTCTTTTCCGTCTGGCGAGCGTGTTCCACAGCACGCTGACGGGATGCCAACTCGTTGGCTAGGGCACGCGCTTCGGCCTCCTTGCGGGCCACAAAGCCCGATGGCGGTTGCCAGCCACCACGCACGGCAGCCACAAAGGTCGCGGCGGGGTCGGTGGGCTTGCGGTCGGACAGGCAATCGAGTTGCTGCTCCAAAACTTCGGCGGGTAGCGTCTTAATTAAATTTTCGGCAGTTTCGCGGCTGACGTTAATGTCCAGCATCCGCTGCATCAGGGCCGATTCTTCCGCAGAAGCAGCGGGAAGTTGCTGATACGATTCGCCCAGCCCCAGCAGGTTGCTAAAAGCGTAGCAAATCTTCTCACCCTTGCGCGTCTTCATAGGGGAATACGACACGCCCTTCAAAAAGCCACGATCCACTAATTCATCGTGCGCCGGTTTAAGGCGCTCTTTCATCTTGGAAGCGTAGGGCGTGCGGCGCAGCCCCAGATGGCGGCTATACAGGGTTTCCAGTTCGATTTCAAAGCTGGGGCGGCCATCATAAGCTTTTTTGCCTAAATAGCGATAGAGCGAGAGCGCAATATCCCCTTTGAGCGCAAGGGCGAAGCCTAAGTCGAAGGTGCGCATATAGCCGCTCTGGAAAGATTGGAAGATCACATCGTTCCACTTGAAAAACGAGAGAGGTAACTCGCGGCTCTCCTCATGCGGTTCGGCCTGCTTCTTTTTACCCGGCTTGGCTTTGCGGCCACCCTTCTGGGCCACTACTTCCACGTTGTCAATAATCGAAAAAACCACATCGCGGAACGACTTGGCCTTGGCATCCCAGAAGGCATTGCGGGCCGTGATGGTCATGCCCTTGAGCCGTTGAAACGAGTTCATCAGGGCTTCGTAGTTCTTTTGCGTGTTGGTATAACCCAGTCGCTTTACAAGATCATAACGCGTAAAGGGCACCGTCTGTTGAAAACCGCAGTCGCGGGTCAGTTCCATCAATACCAGGTAAACCCGCAAGTCGGCGGCGGTGGGCAGGCCCAGCGTGGGCGAACCTTCCACCTTCCAGGAAGCTTTGATATTTTTACCGGTGACAGGGTGCCGTCCTTCCCACTCCTGGTAAATCACTGCTCGCTTATCTTCGTGCTTCCAGAGGGAGGCCCAGGGATACTCGATCAGGTTTAGTTCGTCCTTGCCGCCCCGGATTAAGTCGGCGGCCCCCATCATGGGCGTGATGGCCAGCGGCGCAGGGGCCGCGCCCGTTGCGCTATCCAGGTTGATGGACGCGGGCATGTCTGCATTCATACGATTGGATGAGGTCTTTTTATGGGGTGCGGCTTTGTCCGGCTCTGCCCTGCCCGCCCGCTTATCCCCGCGCAATACCGTCACTTCGTAGTCGCCCCCGGCATCCCTGTTGCTGTCCCGATCACCGGCACTATCTCCGGTAAATTCCAGGACTGAGCCATCGAGCATAGAAAGCACGAGCGTCTCGGCAACCTCGCCCACAGCCGTTGGCTCTCTGGTGGCCGTTGATTGCCTACTAGCTGTAGTCTTAGTAGTCGTATTCTTAGTGGATGTCGGTTCAGGCACGGCGACGGCGGGGGCCACCTTGGAGGCGGGCGCGGCGCGGCCCCTGGGCTTGGGCTGGTCAGGCGCGGCCCCATTTTTGGACGCGCCAGATATGCGGCGCGCGCCGGATTTAGGGGAAGTTACTGTTTCCCCGTCGAGTATGAGTTGTGGGGCCGGGTTGCGTGGCTGCTGATGTGGCGGCTTACGCGGTTGGGCCGGTGGAGTGCGTTTTGGCTGCGATGTTAGCTTCAATTGTTTCATGTGAACCCCCGCCAGGTTTCCACTCTTACTTTAACAAATTTTAAAAAAACAACAACATCAGTGTCGCCCAAGTCTGAGTCCTGTGCAAGAATGATGCGCGTCTGGTTACAGTTGTTGTTAAATATAACAAAGTTATAGTTATTGTTACGCAAGATTTTAGGGGCAAAATCGCCTAGGGCTGCATAGGCGCAGCCTCCGACCATTTCCGTCAAGGTTCACTATTCCTTCCGTCAAGGTTCACTATTAGGCCAAAATCCTTCCGTCAAGGTTCACTAGTGCTTCCGTCAAGGTTCACTACTGGGTCACTTTTTCTTCCGTCAAGGTTCACTATTGACAAAAGTCATTTCCGTCAAGGTTCACTATTGGAGGCTGATGCTCTTCCGTCAAAGTTCACTATTAAGAGCAGTTTTTTCCGTCAAAGTTCACTATAACTCTTCCGTCAAGGTTCACTATTAAGCTTCCTTATTTCCGTGAAGGTTCACTATTTACCCCTGGGGACTTCCGTCAAGGTTCATTATTCCTCCTTCCGTTAAGGTTCACTATTACATTTCCGTCAAAGTTCACTATTAAGGCTCGATTCGTTCGTGGATTTCCGTCAAGGTTCACTATTAAACGCCGTAGCGAGCCATTAATGTGGCCCTAACAGTCTCTTTATGCGCTTTCGTCCTGTGCTTTTATCCTCTTCCGTCAAGGTTCACTATTCTCGAAGTTATGCACATGGGGATAAATAGTGAACTTTGGCGGAAATTTAATGGAGTATGTTGTCTTTATGGAAAGACAGTAGTCGGTAGACAAACCGACTACTAATCTCCTTCTTGCTATAATCTTTCTTAGGAACTTAAGGTGGAACAACATGACGGGTATAAATCGAAAAGCCAAGCGGGATGGCAGGCGACAGTTTAAACGAGGGGGGGCGCAGCGCGGCTTCACCCTCATTGAACTTTTGGTCGTTATTGCCATCATAGCGATTATCGCGGCGATCCTGCTGCCCGTCTTTGCCACCGCACGGGAGCGGGCACGCAGCGCTTCGTGCGCCAGCAACTTGAAACAAATCGGCTATGCCTTAGCGATGTATCGTGGTGATAATGACAGCGTGAACGTGCCGCATCGCCTGTGCCCGGACTTGGCCAGCGACCCTACCTGCCACGACCAGAACCCGCCGCCGCCCGTCACTGGCCCGAACGAAATCTGGTGGGCACCTTACGACCCCACGCAGCCGCCCAACGGGATTTTCGGGGCGGGCTTTAAAGAAGGCATGATCGCGCCTTACGTGCGCAACTTCCAAATCTTCAAATGCCCTTCGGCTCCCCGGTTGCAATGCAGTTACGCTATGAACTATAACAATGGCAGCCCGGAGGGTCTCCCCGATGCTGAGGTGCGGGAAAACCCCGCCGAAATCCTCATCATCTGGGAGCATGACCTTGGCCCTGGCTGCGCGGGGGCGGCGGCTACTGGTGGCCCGCGTCCACCCGTCACGCCTTTTACGGGCAGTTTTGCCGCGCCCCATTATGCACCCCGCCACAACGGTGGCATGAATGGCCTGTTCTACGACGGCCATGTCAAATGGATTAACCCCGCTAACCTGCGCGTGCGCAACTTCCGCGAACCCGGCTCCGAGCCACCCGTGCCGGGGTTCCCCGGAGAGTAGAACGGCAAGGATGAAGGCGGAAGGATGAAGGATGAAACCAGATTGCTATTCTATCGAGAGATTATGAATGCAACAAACTGGAACAACTTGGCCTGCCCTTTCATCCTTCATCCTTCATCCTTCATCCTTTAAGGAGTAAACCATTTATCCTGCGGCGTTTGGCCAGTGTAAAACTTATCCAGGCGCAGGGCTTTGACGTGGCCATCCATGAAGGCGAGGTTACACAGGTCAAAGTGGCGGCGGATGGGGCGGCCATCTTTGTCGTCATTGATACTGGAACCGGGCGCGATCATCTTGAGCGTATCCGGGCGCACGGTCTTGAGGTCATCCTCAGTGCCGACTTCGCCCAGCATGACCGTCTCGGTCACGGTCTGGAATACCGACAGTTTCTTGGCGCGTGGCGAGCCAGCGTCGGTTAAGTCCACAAAGCCCAGTTCATTCAACCCATAAGAAATCTTCTGCGACTGCGACTCGCTGGGACAGAGATGCACTTGGGTGTTCTTGAGATAAGGATTAATCAGCGTCGGCCAGTCCACTTCGTTGCTGCTGGCGTCGGTATAGGCGACGGGCGGGAGCACATCATCAGTGTCCTGGGCATATTGCAGAATCGCTAAGGCTTGCTGCCGCTCATTGCTCAAACACTGCGTCTGCCGTCCTTTCTCGCGTGCCGTAGCAAAGACCGGAAACAAGATCGCCGCCAGTATCCCGATAATGGCGATAACGACCAAAAGTTCAATCAGGGTAAACCCACCCGGTTGTGATGTCTGACTGCTATCTCTCAGGTTGTGTTGCTTCATGTCCAGTAGTTTAGCGCATCAGCATATCAACCCTGTACGGGCTGGCTTGGTGCCTGCCGGGAATGAATGCCGTCTTTACAAAAAGACATTCACTTCATGCGCCAGAGTTTGACGGTGTCCGAATCATAGCCTGCGAAAAGAGTGCGGCCATCACCAGAGAAAGCGAGAAAGGCTGCGCCGCGTTTGCCGTTCTGGGCTACGGGTTTCGGCGTCTCTATGGTGCGCAGCAGTTTGCCGTTGGAGCTTTGCCAGAGCAACAATTGATGGTTACAACTGCCCGCGAGAGTTTGACTGTCGGGCGCGAAGGCCAGTGCCTCGCAGCTATGACTATGCTCGCAAACCGCACGCAATGCACCCGTCTTGGCATCATAGAGGCGCACGTTATCGCCGCCAACCGCCAGCCATTGACCATCCGGCGAGAAGGTGAGCGCCGTGACAACTTCGGAAAGGATGCTGTTAGTGGTGAGGGGTGGGAGCGGGACTTGTGGACGCTCCTGGCTTGAGGCAGCTTTGTGCAAAGGTAAAAGGCGAGCCTCGCTTGCATAACCTGGTGGTATATCCACGACGCCTGCTGCCGTATGCTCATCGGGCGCTACTGTGCAAAGAGTGCGATAAGAAGAACGGGTAGTTATCTGGGTTGTAACCACCACCGGGAAGGCGAGCATCCAGTCAGGCTGGTCACTCAAGCCCGCTGTGGCCAGACCTGTGGGCAGTCCCGTTTGCCACGAGACGCGTCCCTTGGCGAGATTAATAAACTGAATGTTAATCATGTCTTTATTCAGCGTTATCAGTCTTTTACCATCGGGAGAGAATCGAACCGGGCCGCTACCCGGCAAAGTCCATAAGCGGCGGTGGTGTAGCATATCCCACAGGAGGATATAAGGGTCTGTGGCGATAGCCAGCAAGGTATTGTCAGGCGAGAAAGCAACGTCAGTCGCCTCAAAATGACAGGGAATGGTGTCAACCACACGCGCACCTGCTGTATCCCACAGTTGAATCGTGTTGGTTGCTGGTCTGCTGCGAAAACGAGTTACCGCACTTAACGTCCAAGTTCTGCCGCCATTGGCTCCAGTGTTATAAATAAAAGTAGGCGGCTGGCATATACCGACGGCCAGCCATTTACCATTGGGCGAGGCTGCCAGAGCAACGATGTGTCCGCCCTGAATATGCCAGATGCGCGGTCGCCACGAGGCGCGTTCAGCTACGGCCACATACAGCAGGGCCGGAAGGAGCAGCAGCCAACTAAAGACCAAGCGCTTTTTGCGCCTCATAGACATCAAACCTCTTACTGTGTAATTTTAGCCCAACGCAACAAGGCGCGTCGTGGCAGCAATGTCTTCCCAAAGGACAGTCACTTGATGCGCCAGAGTTTGAGGGTGCCATTGCCATAACCGGCGGCTAAGGTGGCCCCATCGGGCGAGAAAGCCAAGGCGGTAGCTTCATTGCGTAGGTGCGGCGGGGCGGGCGGAGCCGTGTCGAGGGTGCGTAAGACTTGGCCAGTGTGCGGGTTCCACAGCAGTATCTGGCTGTGGCAGCTTCCGGCGAGCGTGTTACCGTCGGGCGCGAAAGCTAAAGTAATTGGCTGCTCGCTGGCGGCACAGAGGAACTTAAAGGCTCCCGTAGGGGCATCATAGAGTTGCACACTTTGACCCGCTACTGCCACAACTTTGCTATCCGATGCAAAAGCGATGGCTCGCACTAGGTATTGAGACTGGAAGCTAAAGGCTGGGGTGGCAGGCGGTGTTAGTTGCCTAGGAGCGATAGCGCGGCGGGTGCTGCCTTGAGACGGGGCGGGGGCAGGGTCAAACAGCACGGCTTCTCGACGGGAGCGGGAGGGCAGAGTCTCAACGGCTACGGCAGTGGCCTGGCCATCGGGAGCTGTGGCTGCGATATAACGTGTCACCAAAGGTAGACCCTCTAGGACAATCGGGTTGCCGTGCAGCAGCCATTGCGGTAGGGCTAAAGAGCCACTGAGGGAGAGGTAGGGCGGCAAGGCCATCAGCCGCTCGCGCAGCTTGCGGGGTGGGCGCGTGGCCCATGTCTCGATAGCGGGGGGCACATTGCGGCGCATAAGCTGCACGCAAGCCAGGCCAGTTTGCCGGTCGGTGGTAAAGCCCAGTAGCTCCCGCCCCGGTAGAGCGCCCTGTCGTCGGCCACTGGCAGTATCCCACAGCAATATCTCGTCATTGGTGCTGGCGGCAAGCTGCTGTCCAGTCGGGGCAAAGGCGACCGTCTGCACCGGAGCGGTGGGCACGTCTAAGTGCCGCTCCACGCGGCTGTTAGCTATATTCCACAGGAAGACGGCCCCCGGCTGCTGACGCGATAGAAACACCCCGACCGCCAACAGCTTGCCGTCAGGAGAGAAGGCGACGGATTGAATGTGCCCTAACGTAACGTGCCAGATGCGAGGCCGCCACGAAGCCCGCTCGGCTAAGACGGCATAGAGGAGAGCCGGGATTGCCACCAGGGAAAGAATGGTGAGCCACCGTTTATGTGAGTTGGTCATGTGAAACCTTAGGAGCGGAAGTGTCTTTATGTAAAGGCAGTTATTCTGGGTGGATAGACCCCTCCTCGACAAGTGTAGGGCTATCGAGAAGTAGCGGCAGAGGCCCTCACCCCCTCTCCTCTCCCGATAACAGGAGAGGGGCCGGGGGTGAGGGCTGCTCCCCCTCTCCTCTGCTCCCTCTCTCCCCCTCTTCCGTTACCGCACGACTTTCTTGAGTTGGGCGATTTGCTTTTCCAGCAGTTCTACTTCGCGCAGCACCGCGTTGCGGTAGTGGGCGGTGAGGCTGCGGCTCTCCAACTGGCGCACGGCGTCGGCGATTAACGAAGTGGCGGGACGCAGCGCACCCTCAATAGGATCATTGCGGTCGGGGCGTGCCGCAGTTTGCGTTGTGTCATCCGTCGTGGTGCCGCGCCAACTGTTGTCGCCGGAGTTGCTCCACGCGCCGCCGTTGGTGCCGCCATTGCTGCTCTCCGCCGTGTGGCCGTTGCCCTCTGGCCGCTCCGGGCGTGGGTTATGGATAGCTTCGTGGGCTTCGATGCGGCGGCGCACTTCGGAAACTGAGGCCCCCTCGTTTAAAACGGTCTTGATAAGCTGGCGGCGCAGTTTTGGGTCTTGCACGCGGTCAATCTCATAGGCATGGCTAAGGGTGTCTTTACGCAGAGACACCATGTTCTGCACATCTTCGCCCGCTTTCAAGAGGCGCAGGCGGTTCTCAATGTAGCCCTTATCCTTGCCTAAGAGCTTGGCCACGTCGCGGTAAGAAAGCTTCTGGCGACGCATCAGGTTGTGGATGCCTTCGGCTTCTTCGAGCGGCGGGAGGGACTGGCGTTGCAGGTTCTCGATAAGCTGCATCCAGCGCACGCTGTTGCCATCGGCTTCAATCACAATGCAGGGCAGCTCCTCGACGCCAACCCAGGTAGCGGTTGGCGTGGTGGCGCGGTAGCGGCGTTCGCCCGCCACGAGGAGATACTTATCGTCCTGGGGCACCACGAGCAGGGGCGCGAGCAGGCCAGTGCCCTCGACGCCTTCTTTGCGCTCTTTGAGTTCGCGGATGTTGCTCATCAGTTCGTGCTGTTCTTCGGGTGGGAAACTGCGGCGCGGTTGGTCGCCGATGATGATGCGGTCGCGGTTAATTAACTTCAAGCCGTTAATTTCGCGCTCGCCCGCCTTAATCGGGATGAGCGTATCCAAATACTCGGCGGCGCTGGGGATACTGGGTTTGCGAGAACGTTCTCGTGTTATTGCCATTTTACCTTCCTTTATCTAATTTAGAACATCTGATTTGGAACCACGAATGAACACGAATAGACACGAATGAGAAAGAATAGAGGATAGAGTATTGAAGATAGCAGGGGTAGCACAGCAGGAACTGCCTTTGCAATCTTCAATCTTCCATCCTCAAACAATTCGTGTCTATTCGTGTTCATTCGTGGTTAAGTATTTAGTGAGGATTACCTATCATCTCTTGCGCCAGGGCGCGGTAGTCTTCGGCAGCGTTGCTGGTGGGGGCGTGTTGCAAGACCGAACCGACCCCAATATCCAGTTTGGAACTGCGGCTGATAATCGTCTGGCAGACCTCCCGGCCAAAGCGACCTTGCACGGCGGTCACAATATCTTTGGCGCTATTGATGCGGCGATCTAACATCGTCAGCAAGATACGCTTTTGCAGTTGGGCATTAGTGCGGCGTTGCGCCGTGCTAATGGTTTGCAACACCTGCGCCAGACCATCGAGCGCCAGATGCTCACACTGCAACGGCACCAGGGCCATGTCTGCCGCACACAGCGACATGGCAGGCCCAATGCCCAGCGTCGGCCCGTTGTCAATGAGAATCGCCTGGTAGCGTTCCCGCACGGGGTCGAGGGCTTCGCGCAGCAGCATCTCACGGCCCACCACATTGAGTAGTGCGCTTTCCAGCCCCGCTAAGGCGCGATGGCCGGGCGCTAAGTCCACGTTGTCAATGAGGCTGGGGCGCACAATCCCTTCCAGCGGTTGCTCCTCCGGGTCTACCAAGACATCGAACATGGAAGCGGTGGTTTCCCGCGTGCCGCAGAGAGAACTGGCATTATGCTGGGCATCCAGGTCTACAATCAGCACGCGCTGTCCCTTTTCCGCCAGGGCCGCGCCCAAATTTACTGCTGTGGTTGTCTTGCCGACTCCGCCTTTCTGGTTGATGACACTAATAATCATGAATTTTCTGTTGTTAACTTCGGCTGCGTTGATTGCTACCTTTTCCATTATACCATGATTTTTGATTTTGGAACCACGAATGAACACTAATAGCACGAATGAAGAAAGAGAATAGAAGATCGAAGATAGAGGATCGAGGATGGAGTATTCAGCAACCAGCATCCTGTATCCAGCATCCGAATCATTCGTGTCTATTTGTGTTCATTCGTGGTTCCAAAAGCCGTTCACAGCAGCGAGTTCATATTCCGCACCCGCGTGGCTTCGCCTTTGGCGGGGTGGAAGACGTTGTCGCAACGGTCGCAGTAGAGCAGGGCAGACCAGTTTTTCATCTGGCGCTGCCACTTCGCGTGCTGCTCCTGATAGGCTCGGCGGGCGGTGCGGGCATCGGCCAGACTGATGACAAAAAGCACGAAGGCCGTGCCGAAAAGGAGGGCGTTCAGGCCGTGCGCGAGGAGGGGCAGATAATCGCGGATGGTGAGGGTGATAGGCAGGCAGACCAGGCCCAGCATAGCCAGCGTCAAGGCTCCATAAATCGTGTTGTGGCGTTCAACAGTGGGGGACAAGGGCGGAGCCAGAGCCAGGGCTAATTGAGCCTTGGGTGAGCCGGGCGCGGTGCTGACCGCATCCACCGGCGGCACGCCACTCCGGTGCCAGCGATGGCCGTGCCCCGCTGAAATGGCCTTGCCGGTGCCCGGCCATTGATCGGCCCCACAAATGTTGCGCACGCGCTGCACATGCACGTTGCCGCAGACCACACACGGCGACAGGTTCTCCTGCTGTGGTTCAGGATTGACCCACATATGCACTGAAGAGTGGGCCGTAGAGTGAGCCGCTGGGCCGGGTTGATTGGGCGCGGTGGGCGCGTGGCTGTCCAACGGCCCACTTTGCGGCCACTGGGCGGAAAAGTTAGTTCCTCCAGTACCGTTCGATGGGGTCGGAATGGCCGCAGTGGAAGGCACGGGATTGGGCGCGGCCCCCGGCGCTAAGGTGACAACTCTGTTGGCTGGTGGGTTAGCTGCTGTTGAGGTGCTTGTCGGCGGGGCACCCCCTCTGTGCAACTGGCCTGTATTTTGCACTATTTTGCCAATTCGCGTGGTGGGCGCATGTTGTGTGACGCGGTGCCCATGCGTGGCCCACGGCAGACGCGCCCCACACCCGCCACACACAATCACGGTATAAGGATTGGCGTCACCACACCGCTCGCAAAAGCCCCGCTGCTGTTTTGCTGCTCCATTCGTGCTCATACCTTTTTAAGTATAGAAGATTTTGAACCGCCAAGAACGCCAAGTGCGCCAAGAAAGAAGAAGAGGAGAGTGGGAAAGATGGAGGCGACGAGAGACCCCTGTGACAGCCGCGCCTTCTTCGCCTCTGGTTCCCCTTATTACCCCCTCTGCGCCCTCCGCGCCTCGGCGTGATGCCTCAATTGAAACGAAAAACCATTGGGATCATGGGCCTGGGGATTGACCTGACCGGGCTTAAGCCATTTGACATGACCATCAACAAAGGCATAGTTTGCGCCTTCGAGGTGACGCCAGGCGGGGGAATGCTGATCATTGACCCATTGAAGCGGTAATTCTCGGTAGCTGTAACGCGCAGTCGTGGCATCGGTGCCAGAGTTGCCTTCCCCCAGTAGGAAAGTGCGAGATGAGTCTTCGACACGCCCGGCAGCCACTTGGGACAAGTTGCCATTATAATAGAAATCCGTGAAGCCGTAGGCGGTAGAATTCTCTGTGTAAGTGCCCGTACCGGAGGGACAATGAAATGTTGATAGATTCATAGTATCCATCGTTCCACTATCATACAGAACAGCATCGGCCCAACCAAAAGGAGCCGCGTATGGGGGTGCAGTTGTATAGTTGGTGGTGTGGACGCTGACTGGAGGGAATTTTCCGTCGAAGTCTTGTTGGTATGAATAAATGGCTAGGCTAAGCTGCTTGAGGTTGCTCTGGCAGGTGGCGCGTGGAGCTACTTCCTGTCCATCCCGGATGAAACAGGCAATCGCATAAAGCACGCTACAGGTGACAGCGGCTAGAGCTGCATAACAGGCAGGCTTAACCAGCCGCTTGAGACGTTCCCCTGGTTGCGGCCCCACTTCATCTATATAAACGTCATTGCCAACGGGCACATAGCGGTCTTCGTTCATGCCGGAACCTCATAGCTACTATTTTATCAAGGAGAGGCGCACTGGTCACAACTACTTAATGGCGAAAGTAGCATCTTGATTGGGCAATAATTTTGGCGATGGTGGGACTGAACTCCCAACGCGACCACCCACGAAAGCGTAGAGGCCAAACGACGAAAACCTGTTGCTGTGCCGCCAGGCCGGGCTACTCTCATCTTTGATCCACGCCGGGGGTAGCGAGGCTTTGCTATAGCGTGCATCGGTCAGATCGTGACCATCGTTGCCATTGCCTAACAAAACGGTCTGATCTGGGTGGTTTAACTCGCCTTCATTTATGGTGGCTAAGCGACTGTTATAGTAGTAGTCGGTGAAATTAGGGGCGGCAGGGTTCGTGCCCACGGGTGAGCCAGTGAGAGGACAATGATAAACAACCGTACTGTGAAGATAATCTTGCAGAGCATCCGCCCAACCATAGGCCGCCATATAGGGTGGTACAACGGAAAAATGACTGCTATTGACCTGCACGGGAGGGAACTTTTGAGCATTGTCTTGCACATACAGGGCAAAGCCCAGAGCCGTTTGCTTGAGGTTGGAGGCGCAGGTGAAGTGGGCCTGGTTATCCCGCTTGCGCTGGATGCTGGGGTAAACCAGCAAAACCAGACAGGCGACGACGGCCACAATGGATAAAGCTTCAATCAAAGTAAAAGCGTGATGGCGGGTGCGTGGCGGAGCAGGGTAATGGCTCATAGTTTGGTGTATCTCATTATGTCGGCGAAGGAATTAACCTTGATCTCATTGGCTGATGTTGAAAAAGTGGCTTGACTGCTGCAACTCACTGGGGGCGCGGGTATGAATCCAATGGACATGACCATCGGCATAGGCGAAATTGGCCCCTTCGGTATGGCGCCAGAGGGGAGAATCCTGGTCCTGGAGCCATTGGGTTGGGAAACCACGCAGAGTATAGCGGGCCGTTGTGGCGTCGTGACCCGTGTTGCCATCGCCTAACAAGAAGGTCTCGGCGGGGTTCGTGATCTTTTTCTGGGCTACCCCACAGACATTGCGATTGAGCCAGTAATCGGTGAAGCCAAGCTCGCTAGGGTCGCTATATAGCGGCTTAGGCGGGTCATGAGAGGGCAGTTTGAACAGGGAACTATCGTCACTGGTGGCTTGCGAAGTCGAGGGGCAATGATACACATAAGTAGTTTCCAGATAGGGATAGAGCGCATCGGCCCAGCCATAGTTTCGGCTATAGGGTGGGGTAGGGGAGTAATCCCCATCGTTGACTTCGGACAGGGGATAACACTCGTCGTTGTCCTGCACATATTGCATGACGCCCAGTGATACCTGCTTGAGATTGCTGAGGCAACTGGCAATGCGGGCATGGCTCTGCGTCCCCATAAAGCAGGGATACAGCGCGGCGATTATCGGACTCACCAGCAGACACCAGAGCAGCAGCTTAAAGACAAACGTCCGCAGTCCCGTGCTTCGCGGCGTGGCAGTGCCCAGGCGGTCAATATAAACGTTTTGGGTGATTTGAGTATAGCGGTCGGGATTCATGGCTAACTCCTTTTCCCATGCGGCCTTAACGGGGCCAGCCCTGCAATGAGAACGCTTCGTCGTTATATGGTACTGCGGTGACGACCTTAGCCTGGAGGCTCTTCACATGGCCGTCTACATAGAGATAATTGGCTGTATCGTAATGTCGCCAAGAGGGAGCCGTGTGGTCGCTGCGCCACTTGTTTGGCAGTGCACGCAGATTGTAACGGGCATCGGTGGCGTCATGGCCACTATTGCCTTCGCCTGCCGAAAACGTCGTGGTGGGTGACTGTAAATCCGCCATTAGCACCGCGCCCAGGTTGCCGTTAAACCAGTAGTCGGTGTAGCCGATGGAAGTCGGATCGCTGACCAATGGCAAGGATTTGAAGCGGGGTTCGTCCTCTTTTTGGTTGGCAAGCTGAGTGGCGCAATGATATGCCCCCAAGCCTTTGACATAAGCTTGAACGGCATCGGCCCAGCCATAAAATTGCGGCGCGTGGCCTGAACTGACAGCATTCACCTCGTTGATTGCCACCGGGGGAAATCTTTCATCATTGTCTTGGGTATATTGCATCAAACCCAGACCAATTTGCTTAAGGTTGCTCTGACATATAGAGCGCCGTCCCCCGCCGCAATGACTACAGGTAAAAACGGGCATTAAAATGGCGGCGAGCACGCCCATGCCAACCAGCGTCACCAATAATTTAGCCCACCCCGGCGGTGGCTTAGGCGACGGCTTTGAGGGCGGCGTGCCCAAGCGGTCAATATAGACATTTTCAGTGATGCGGGTATAGCGGTCGGGATTCATAATCGGCTCCAATCGGTTTAAAAGCGGGACTTCGCCAGTCCCTTTAACGAGAAAGCTTCCTGGTTATAGCTGTTTTCGGTGACGACTTCGGCCCGCAGTGCTTTGACATGGCCATCAGTGAAGAGGTAATCCGCACAATCAAAGTGCCGCCAGGCCGGGGACGTGTGGTTATTACGCCAGGTGATAGGTAATGCGGGCAGACTATAACGGGCATTGGTCGCGTCATAGTCGGTGTTACCATCGCCTGCCATAAAAGTGTGGGCTGGTTGCAGTAACTGGCCCGTTGGCACACCACACAGGTTCCTGTTCAGCCAGTAATCGGTATAGCCGCTGGAAACTGGATTCACGACGAAAGTTCCTGGCTGGTCGGGGTCTGCCTCGTGTTGGTTAGCCAGTTTGGTGGGACAATGATACAACGCTGGTGTTAATAGATAAGGTTGGATGGCATCGGCCCAGCCGTAAGTCGCCTGGCCCCCGACCATGATGGATGCCTCATCATCAGCTTCCGCCAGTGGAAACTTGTCATCATAGTCCTGGGTATATTGCATTAGACCCAATCCGGTTTGTTTCAAATTGCTCTGGCAACTGGATTGGTAAGCATTCTCCCGCTCGCGTGAAAAAACCGGCATGAGAATAGCCGCCAGCACGCCAAGGATAATCAGCACCACAACCGCCTCGACCCAGCTAAAGGAGGGTTTCAAGGATTGAACAGGAGGCTGCCCACGCCAGCGGTCAATATAAACGTTTTCAGTAATTTGCAGATAGCGGTCTCGATTCATAGTGCCTCTTTAATCGCCAATGGCCTTACCAAGAGTGAAAGAATCCGGGTTATAAGCCTGGTCATGGGCCGAGGTTGCGTTCAGCCAGTGAACGTGGCCGTCGGCATAGCAAAAGTTCAGGCCAACCCCGTGCCGGTGCGCGGGAGAATTGGGATCATCGCGCCAGCGGGCGGGGAGGGCACTGAGGCTATAGCGGGCATCTGTGGCGTCATGGCCGGTGTTGCCATCGCCGACCAGGAATGTCCACTGCGGATTCGGCAACTTATCCCCGGCTATCCCGGAAAGATTGCGGTTGAACCAGTAATCGGTGAAGCCGACCTCAGTGGGGTCACGCTCCGCCTGCATACCATTAGCGTCCTCAGTCAAGCGATGATTGTTGCTGGCGGGACAAATATAAGAGGCTCTTTTTCTGAGATACGGATAAAGCGCATCGGCCCAGCCATAAGCCCAGTAAACTTGCGGGTCTACTGAGTAACCGACATCGTTGACGGCCACTAAGGGAAATTTTCCGTCATTATCTTGCTGATATTGCGCCATCCCTAAACCGAATCGCATTAGATTGTTGCAACAGCCAGTCCTCCGGGCATTGTCCTGTACTTCAAGATAGATCGGATAGAAGATGGCAGCCAGCATCAGCAGACCTGTCGAGATCATGAGGCCCTTAACCAGACGAATGGCATTACCACCATTCCTGTAGAATGGGGCTTGTCCCTGGTTATCCAGATAAACGTTTTCGGTGATCTGCACATAACGGTCAGGATTCATGCTGGCCCTCTCTATTTGGCGGTGGCGCTATCCAGTGTGAAAGAGTTGCGGTTATAAGCTGGGTCGTTGGCCGTAGCTGCACTTAACCACTTGACATGACCATCGGCGTAGCAGAAATTCAGGCCGACCCCGTGCCGGTGCGCGGGGGAATTGGGGTCATCGCGCCAGCGGGCGGGGAGGGCACTGAGGCTGTAACGGGCGTCGGTAGCGTCATGACCCGTATTACCATCGCCAGAGAGGAAAGTCTCAGCGGCGTTATCCACTTTGCGCTCGTCCACCCCAAAAAGATTGCGATTAAACCAGTAATCGGTGAAGCCCACCTCACCGGGATTAGGGCCATCATATTTTCTCCAAGTCGCAGGGTGGGTTAAGCCTTGTTCCTTGCCGCTGGGACAGATATAAATTTGTGTGCTTTTGAGGTAGGGTTGAATTGCATCGGCCCAGCCGTAGGCTTGCTCGTAAGGCGCTGATGTTGTGTAATCCGCATCATTAATTGCGGCGAGGGGATATTGACCATTATAATCCTGCATATATTGCATGACGCCCAACGCCACCTGCTTAAGATTGCTCTGGCAAGTGGGCCGCCGAATGCATCCCTCCCGACTGCTGGCAAAGATCGGAAAGAGGATAGCCGCCACCACTGCCAGAATAATCAGGCACAACAGGGCATCCACGATTCCAAAGCGTGGCTTCCCCGGTCGCCCCGGCTTTGGCGGCCTGGTGGGTGGCGTGCCCCAGCGGTCTATGTACACATTCTCCGTAATGCGCTGATAACGATCAGGATTCATGTTCACCCACCCCTTTGCCGGGCTATCGTCGTCACTGACTATCGCTTCTATGCTAAAAGGCTATCCTTATATAGTATTCCCGCTTTTTGAGCAAACTACACGCACTCAAGTGCCTGACAGAGACGGTGCGGGTTGCTAACAAATATTTTTCACGTGAAACCTTAGCCGATGAAGCAATAACTGGCAAGTTTGACGGTTGCCAGTGTACTCATCTACGTGTTCAATGGTGCGGGTCAGCGGCTCTTTAAACACAATGGCAGCAAAATTGTAACAAGGCTGTGGCGCGATGAAAATATCTATATTATCTTCCATCTATCGCGCTTATTTATTAACTGTGAGGTAGGTATAAAGATGAGAGTGTTGTATCGAGCGTTAGGTTTAGTCGGGTGGATGAACGAGCGGATGAGCCATACCAGCGTAAACATGATTCCGGCCAACTGGGGCGTCATGATCGGGTTGGGCATGGCGATGATGATCGGCGGGCCGGAAGCGATTAATGCGATTCGGGCCGGACAAAACGCCAGCACGGGCAATCCGTGGCTTGTCCTGGCGACGGTGGCTGTGGCGGGAGTCTTATTGGTGATGATGACGATCACCTTCATGACACAATATGTGGTTTTTCAAAAAACTGAGGCGGGGGCCGCAGCCAGTTCGCATCCTTTGAATCCGGCAGCCTCGGCTTTTCAAAGCTCTTCGGCTCAGCCCGCCGCGCAGACCGCCTCTAACGGCGCTGACTGGTCGCTGCGCGTGGGCGTCACGGGCCGTTTTGTCTTAGATCAGAAGACAGGCCAGCGTTTTCTCAATGTGCCTGCCGTGGCCCAGTATGTGGATTCCGGCGACCTCGCCTTTTTCTCTAAGATTAATGCTTCTTCGACCCTGTATGGCACGGTTATGCTCAAGGAGCGGGTTGGCGTCTGGTATATGATGATGAAGCAAAACAGCGTAAGTGCGCTGGAACCAGGCATCTTGCATACGGGCAAGCAACCGCGCCTGGCCTTGCGCGTCGCCTTTAGCGATGGCATCAGCAGCCAGCCCAACACTGCCATTCTGACCTTTAATAGCGAAGCCGAACGCACCGCTATGATGGGCCAATTGCGCCAGGGCTTGACTTCCACCTTCCACGCCACCGCGCCAGCCTCGGCCCAGCCAATGGCGGGCACCGCCTAAAGCACTGCTGCGACTTATCGCTTTAAAGCGTTTAAGAACAGCCGACCTAACGCTTGGGTCGGCTGTTTTCGTTTTTAGCCGTGATACAGATGTTCGAGGCTATTTAGTGATTCTGAGAGTTTTATTAACAGCATATTGCAGCGAGATTAAGAAATTTAATATATAATATCGCATAATATATAATATCGCATAACGTTTGGCGTAAACACGGGGAATGTCTTTATAAAAAGACATCGCGCCGTGCAGCTTTGCAGGCTGAACTCCTGAACGTGAGAGCGGATGAACCGTTGCAGGTTTGGCGGCGTCTGTTATGGTAGGGCATAGTGGAGCATAATAGAGTGGAAACTAAGGAGGCAGAGGGGAAGATGGCAGGGAGAGAGCACAGCAGCCAGCGTCACAGCCAACAGAATCGCAGCACCCATCCCAACGTCCAGGGAGCTAAAGGCCAGTTGCAGCGCGCAGACCGCACCTTGCCTGGGCGTGTCCTCCATTGTAGCACCGTCTGCCTCTTGCCACTTTTACTGGGTGGCGTTATGAACGCGCAGGCCAGTCCGCGGGTCAGCCTGTCTCCCGAACGTTCCGCCGCCGT
The DNA here is from genome assembly GCA_019239895.1 of Abditibacteriaceae bacterium. GTDB lineage: Bacteria > Armatimonadota > Abditibacteriia > Abditibacteriales > Abditibacteriaceae > JAFAZH01. Next base: position 32,071 of record JAFAZH010000049.1, read on the forward strand.
TTTACATTCGATTCTGCAAGGCCCGCACAGCGAACATGGCGACAGCAGCCATAGTTCCCGGCATCTCAGCTCCAATACTCTTCCGTCCTCCCACGAGCGCAAAGACGTGTATGCGGGCCGCTGCGTAGCGGTGTTGGATGGCGACAGCATTTTGGTCGAGCACGATGGTCAAACCGAGCGCATTGATCTGTGGGGTGTGGACTGCCCGGAACTGGGTCAGCCTTTTGGCCAGCAGGCCCGCCAGTTTACCGCCTCGAAAGTCTTAGGCCAGGCGGTGCGAGTGCGTATCAAGAGCCACCATAAAGGCCACACTTTCGCATGGGTGGACAGCGGCCCCGGCAGCACGCTTAATGAAGAGTTGGTCGGTAGTGGCCTGGCCTGGTTCTACCCCAAGCAGTCGAGCGATACGCTCTTGCTGCCCTTGCTGCAAGATACCGCCCGTCAAGACAAACGCGGCCTGTGGGTTGAAAAAGACCCCATTACCCCCTGGCAATGGCGGAAAGGACATTAGTGAGGGATGAGGGATGAGGGACGGGGGACGGGGATGAGTAGGAAGTCCAGTCAGAAAGTAAATTGTTATCCTCCGGTTTCCTCACTCGTCCCTCATCCCTCACTCCTCATCCCTGCTTATGAACCTTTCAACCAACCATCAACACCCCGACCCGGCGGATGAGGAAGAGACACCGCCTGAACCACCCGTTGAACAACCTGTGGATGAGGGCGAAATTATCGTCCGTTGGGTTATTATCGCTACGGTGGTCTGTTTCGTGCTGGGCATCATCTTTATGGTGCTCAACGAACATTTCAGTCCTTATCGGTAATGCTGCCCCGCTCCCAAGCTACTTGGCCTGGTCAGCCCTCGCGGGTGCCCTGTTACATGCTGCGGGCCGGGCGGGGTAAAATAAGTCATTGATGGAAAGAATTCGGGCAGGGGAGTTAGCGGTTCGCGTTAATGATAATTGGGGCCAAAAAAATCGAAAGCCATCCAGCGTCAGATGTCAGGCCAGCAGAGCGACTGGCCCTGGCAGCCAGCGGCGGCGTGGCTTGAGCGTGCTGGATGGACTGATTGCTTTCATGGCCCTGGCGGTTTTGGTGGTCTTTCTCTATCCCCTCACACGCAACCAGGCTGGAGAGCAGCGTGCCACCTGTGAGACGCATATGCGGCAGTTGTCCCTGGCAGCCCTACAATATATCCAGGACTGTGGCAATCGCTATCCCCGTTTCAGCCTGGTGGCAGTGAGTCGGCATCAACGCCGCCATCCACGCAGTGCCAAGCCGGGTGGCAAGAATATTGTTGCTAAACCGGACGCGAAGGGTAAAAAGGGCCTGGTGTCGGTGGACATCAGCACGGCTGAGGTGGGGACGCCGCCTGTCTATGCGATTGGCGGCGCGACCTTCGGTTGGGCTGATGCGCTGGTGGCCAACACCCATGACCGGCGCGTTTACCACTGTCCCGCCGCGCCGCCGCCGCGACAGGACAACCCGACCCAACCTGGCTACACCGATTACTGGTATAACCGCAACCTCTCGAATCTGAGTCTGGAGTTAGTGCCGCACCCGCTGAATACCCTGTTGCTGGGCGAGGGCAACGATGGGACGGACGCTACTAACGCCCAGTATTGCCTGTCCAGCCTGCCCCTCGAATGGCCGATTAACATCCACAAGCCACCGTTCCGGCACGGGGGCGGCGCGTTCTACGCCTTCGCCGATGGTCATTATAAATGGCTCAAACCCGGCCAGATCACTTCCGAAAACGGCGGCGACTATACGTTCTCCCTCAACTAAAGGATGAAGGCGGGATAGAGGTTTAGAGATTACCTGGCTGGGGTAAAATGAAAGTGTAAGCCACGCCAGGACATGAAAACATGAGGCGACACTCTGCGATCCTTCACACTAAGACAACTCCAGCAGGGATTTCCGCTGTGGAACTCCTGTGCTACATAGCGGGCCTCCTGGTTTTAGTGTTCTTTGTCCAGCCCCTATTGCGTCATCCCCATGAGTCCGATCATCCCACCACGTCCTGTGCCTCGAACCAGAAGCAGCTTATGCTGGGGATTATGCAATACACCCAAGACTATGACGAGAAGTATCCATTAAGCTGCACCAATTCAGCGATAACGCGTGGTTGGGCGGATGCCCTTTACCCCTACGTGAAGAGCAGGCAGATTTACCTGTGCCCCTTAGCCAATGCTACTCGCAATTCTAATCAAAATGACTACACCGATTTCTGGTTTAATAATCGTCTGTCGGGTGTGCCGATGCGCTATCTGAATAGACCCCCTAACACGCTCGTTTTCGGTGATGGCAATGATGGCAGCGCCCAGACAGATGCGCGCTATCACCTGGATAGTCTCCCAACTCCCTGGCTCACCGACACTACCAAACCTCCGTATCGGCATCGGGGCGGGGCTTTTTATGCCTTTGCCGATGGTCATGTCAAATGGCTCACACCCGATCAAATTACATCCCGCACCGGTGGCGGCTATACCTTTGCACCCCATTAAGGGAGACCTTAACAGACCCCCACCCAGCCTCCTCCAGCCCACGCGGAGCCATCAATATGGCCCCGTGCGGGCTGGAGGAGGCTGGGTGGGGGTCTGTTCCTATTGTCAGCATTGTCATCATACTTCCACCGTGGCACACTTCCAACTCACAGGGATGGCATCAATTTGGCGGGAGGTGGCGGCATGAGAGATGAGCGTTATGTCAGTGTGGGCGACGACGTTTATATAGACCAGCAGGGGCCGCGCCGCTTCCCCTGGCGTTGGGTCATCGGCTTCTGCGCCGCTGCCGTTGCCCTGGTGACTGTTTTCGGGGCTTTGGTGGATCGAGCGCCAGCGTATGCAAGACGCGCCGCCTGCCAAAGCAACCTCAAGCAGATCGCCCTGGCGCTGCGCCAATATGAACAAGACTATGAGCGATTTCCGTCGGTGCGTAGCAGCAGTATAGCGGACGTGAAGGGTGCTGCCCCATCTGCACATCTGTTTTATGGTTGGGCCGATAGCATTCAACCTTATGTGAGGTCGCTGGCGATCTATCAATGTCCGGCGGAACCCACGCCATCTAATCCTGATCCAACTCAATTTGGCTACACCGATTATTGGTTTAATATGCGTCTGTCTTCCTTTGAGTATAAAAGGCTGACCCAGCCTGACCGCACCGTGCTGCTGGGTGATGGCAACAGTTCCGACGCCCGCAACGGTGTGTATGATTTGCCGCCACATTGGTATTCGATTAACGGCGGGCCGATCCACTCGGATGATAAATCGCCTGTTTACCGGCACTTGGGTGGGGCGAATTACGCCTTTGCCGATGGGCATGTGAAGTGGCTGCGGCCTACTCAGTTTCGGGAAGTGCCGGGTGCCTACTATACGTTTCATGCTCAGCCGTTTGGTCTGGCGGGTGGGCCGCCGTGGGGTCAGTGGTAGCTATGAGGCCACAGCCAGAGTGTAGTCGAGGTGACGGGCAGAGTAGGGTAGGGCATAATAGCAAGATCATCTATCCTCTCCGCTGGATGTCAATGGCGAATTCGGCATGGGGGTTGCCAGTGAGGTTCCAACCATGAGCGACAATCGTTATATCAGCGTGGGCGATGACGTTTATATAGATCAAAAGAAGCCACAACCCTTTCCCTGGGGCTGGATCATCGGGATAGTGGCATTTGCTGGCTTGTGCGTGCTGATTCTAATGCCGATGCCTATGATAAATCGTGCCGGGAAGAATGCTTATCTCGCTTCCTGTCAGAATAACCTCAGACAAGTGGCGTTGGGTTTCCTACAATATCAGCAAGATAACGAGGAGCGGTTTCCGCCCGTCAGTAGCAGCAGTCTGGCGCGAATGGAGATGGCTGCCACGCCGCCGCATGATCGCCTTTATTATGGATGGGCGGATGCGCTGCAACCGTATCTCAAGTCCACACAGCTTTACCAGTGTCCAGCCCAGAAAGTGGCATCCGATCCTGACCCAACGCACTCTGATTATACCGATTATTGGTTTAACAGCAACCTGTCTGCTTTCAACGGTGATAAACTGCATCAACCCGCCCGCACCTTGCTGCTGGGCGATGGCAATAATAATTTAGATGGCACCGAACACACCGATGCCCGCTACAGCCTGGCCGCGTTCCCTCCGACCTGGTTTTTAAATGAGGCCACGCCTCCTTATCGGCACCTGGGCGGGGCGAATTATGCCTTCGCCGATGGGCATGTCAAGTGGCTCAAGCCTGCCCAGTTCCAGACCTTGTCCGGCGTTTATTACACGTTTAAGGTGCATCCCCCGTCACCCACCAGCACGTCGGCACGCGCCAGCACGACTGAATTTATGCTGGACGTAACCACGAAATCCGGGCCGAGGCGCGTTCACGTCTACCGGCAGGGGAGAGGCGTGCCGATGGGTGCGCCTCCCGCTAAGCCCCTGCGCTGGATGCTGATTGCTTCCCCAGCGCCCATGCCCCAGGCAAGGCGGCAACCATGAACCCCTACCGTTATGTGCCATTAGGCGATGATGTTTATGTAGACCAGTGGGGCCAGCCGCCAACCCGTCCCGACAGATTGGCAACGGTGCTGGTCTCGTGTGTCGCGCTGCTCGTGCTCTTTTATGGCGGCTATGCCCTGTTTGCCAAGACGCGTGCCAACGAACAACGAACGACTTGTGTCAGCAACCTCAAAGAGATCAGCTTGGGCCTTATGCAATATGCTCAGGACAATGATGAGAGATTGCCGCCTGTGGATGCCGCCTTTTACACACGAGATGAAAAGGGAGATTCTTCTGGTCCGACAGCCTATGGATGGGCCGGTGCGATTACGCCTTATATCTTCAACTACGGCGCTTATTACCACTGCCCGGCGGCTAATCACAAACTGCAAGAGAATCTCCTGAACCTCACCTTTATTGATTATTGGTTCAATGACAATATGGCGACCATTCAGCAGTCGAGTCTCGCCTCGCCCCGCACTCTCTTGATGTTAGGCGAGGGCAACGATGGGGTGGAAGTGACTGATCCCAGTTACAGCCTTGGCGAGTTGCCTTCCGACTGGCTCAGTGACCAGAGCAAGCCACCTTATCGTCACTTAGGCGGCGCGAACTACGCCTTTGCCGATGGCCATGTCGCCTGGCTGCGGCCAGTCCACGCGCCAGGGGACTTTCTGGCACAAGACACCTTGCAAGATTACACCCTCCAGGTAACGACCAACCCGGTGCCGCATCGTAGGCCGCCACATCCGGCAGGCCAGCGCACCACGCACTCAAGTGCTTGGCTGTCTCAGCGTAAAGACACAAAATCAGAGTAGGGGCAGAACCCCTTAGAGCAGCGGCGTGGAAACGGAGCTATTTGAGACGCGTGGAGGGGAGGTAAAGCGTGAATCCCTACCGTTATGTGCCATTAGGCGATGATGTCTATGTAGACCAGTGGGGGCCACCGCCACCCAATCGCGTCAAAGTGCTGGCGGCAGCGATTAGCGTGGTGATGTTGGTGATTGTAGTGAGCAGTAGCTATTCTGTTGTTATACGAGCGAGAAACAAAAGCCATTGTTTTTCTTGTGAGAGCAACTTGAGGCAAATTGACTTCGCGTTCGAGCAGTATATCCAGGATAGTGATGAACACTTTCCTCTGGCGGTTGGGGCCAGACAAGCGGATCATTGGCGAGCATACGGGTGGGCAGATGCTATTCAACCTTATCGGCAGTCAGACTGGGTGTTTCATTGCCCTGCGGTTGGACACAGCGCCATCAACAATCCGATGGCCCGCAATTTTACTGACTACTGGTATAATCGCCACTGTTCGGGGGTTGAGCAACGTGATTTCTACAGTTCTACGGAGACTATCCTCTGCGGCGATGGCAACGATGGGACTGACCAAACCGATGCACGTTATAGCCTTGGTGGACTGCCCTCCAACTGGAGGACGGATGAGAGTAAGCCACCCTCTCGTCACTTTGATGGTGCCGATTATCTTTTTGCCGATGGACATGTTCAGTGGCTGAGGCCCAGTCTCATCACCAATGCTGCTGAGAGCCAACATACCTTTGCTGTGACCAGGCCACCATTGGGAGTGAAACACTAACATGGAAAGAAAACATTACGTCCGGGTCAGTGAGGATGTGTATGTAGACCAGTGGGGGCCACCGCCGCCAGATTGGGCCAGGCTACTGACTACAGCAATTGGCGTGTTTATGCTGGCCGTGATGTTGAACGTTGGTTATTGCACTTTTATGCACTACATAATTAGTGGCTACCGCGCCTCGTGCCAGAGCAACCTGAAGCAGCTTGGCCTGGCCCTCATGCAATACGAGCAGGATTATGACGAACACTTTCCCCCTGTGGCCGGAGCCAACCACGCAACATCCCAGCAGGCTTACGGTTGGGCCGATGCCCTATCGCCTTATTTGGAATTCCAATCAACTTATCATTGCCCAGCTATTGGGTATAGTCTGACGGCTCCGCCCACGTCGCGTAACTGCACGGATTATTGGTATAACCGTCATCTCTCTGGTATGGCTATCAAACAGATAAACATCCCCACAGTGACAATTGTCTCTGGCGACGGCAACGATGGCACCGACCAGACCGACGCGCGCTATAGTCTGTCGGCTCTACCCCCTGACTGGCTGACCGACGAAAGCAAGCCGTCCTTCCGGCATCAGGGCAGTGCGAACTATCTGTTCGCTGATGGCCATGTCTCCTCTTATAGGCCCCGTGACATACGTGATGTAGAAGCTACTTTTGAGGTGCCGAAATGGCATGTCAAGCGAGAACATTAAGATGGAAAGAAAGCATTACGTCCGGGTCGCTGAAGATGTCTATATAGATCAGTGGGGGCCACCGCTACCCGATGGGATGAAACGCCTGGGAACGGTAATTGTTGTGGTGGTGTTAGCCATCGCGCTACACAGTATTTATGCCACCTTAATGCGGGCGAAAAGCAATGCGGCGCGCACCTCCTGTCAGAGCAATTATGAGGTGTTAGGAATTGCCTTTATCCAGTATGCGCAGGACAATGACGAATGCTTTCCCGCGGTGCATGGAGCCAGGCAAGCGCATTATCCGCAGGCTTATGGCTGGGCCGATGCGCTTCAGCCGTACGCCCGCACCCTGGCTATATATCAGTGTCCCGCCGAAGGACATGGCCCCGTGAACAATCCGACGGAGCGCAATTATACAGATTACTGGTATAACCGCCGTCTTTCCGGTATTGCGCAGCAGAAGATAAACAGCCCCACGCAGACGATACTCGCAGGCGACGGCAATGACGGTACTGACCAGACGGATGCACGCTACAGCTTGTCCGCCCTGCCGTCTGATTGGCTAACCGACGAAAGCAAACCCTCTTTTCGCCATTTAGGTGGTGCCAATTACCTGTTCGCCGATGGGCATTGTAAATGGCTAAAGCCTGATGCTATAGGCGTTAAGCCAGTAGTAGTTAATAATTATAGAAGTTACACTTTTGCCACTACTCAGCTACCGGTGAAGCGAGAACATTAACATGGAAAGAAAACGCTACGTCTGCGTCGTAAGGTTATTCAAATAGAGGGGATTTGCCAGCAAAAAGCTGGAGATAATCTCAAGGGCCGAGTGACTATAGGGTAGTTAGGGCTTGCACATCCCATATTTTGACGACTCCCTCGCCGCGCTTGTCCTGCCCTCCTGTAGCCAGCAGTTTACTATCGGGCGAGAAGGCCAAACTGTCATTATAAGGAGAACCGTGAAACACCTGTAACAGCTTGCCCGTTTTCACCGACCAGATATAAATCGCATCGTCCCAACCTAACGCCGCCACGAAAGCACCTGTCGGTGAAAAAGCAATCCACTTCTGGCCGCCCCAGCGAGGGGTGCTATTCTCTTTGGTCTTGTGGAGTAAGTGTCCGCTTGCCACATCCCACAGAGCCAGACCAGCCGTTGCCACACCCGCCAGAGTTTTACCATCGGGAGAAAAGGCGAGGCCCAACTCACTCCTGGCCAACCCTGGTGCCCACGCGATTCCAGCAGCATCCCAGCGTACAGTCCTGCGTAACTGACCAGTGTGGGCATCTCGTAAGGCGATTTCAATGCCGACCGGGACTGCCATTTCCCAGCGAGCGTTGCCGGGAGGATTGCGCACCACAAAGCTGCCGATAGCTAAAGTTGTTGCATTGGCAGATAAGGCCAGGCCGCGCGTTATAAGATGCGGGTCTCGCAACAAAAAATAACGTTGGCCTGTCACTGCATTCCAGACCTCGATCAACCCAAGCACGTCACCGCGCGCCGCTACATTCCCGGTTGGGGATAGCACTGTCTGGTAATAATGATCAGGTTCATAGCGCCGTGCTCGCTTTTGTTGTAGTGGTGGCGTGGTGCGCTGTAAAGTGCCGCGGGGGAGTACAAACACCCGCGTTCTTTCAAGGTCGCCAACCACCAGGCAATCTGGCTGGTGCCAGGCCAACGACTGTGCGTCATCCTGACATTGATGGTCAAAGTGCGATTCAAACTGGCGCGTGGCAAGGTTATAGAACCACAACTGTTGCTGGGCATCCGCAATAGCCAACCGATGGCTGTCAGGAGAAAATGCCAGGGCCGCTACCCTTTGGGGGAAAAGATAAAGCCTCGGTAGCCGCACGTTTTGCAGCGGGACGTAGGCGCGACGGTGGGCCGTTTGAAGCTGCACTATCACCAAGCCCAGCGCGACCGGCACCAGTGACCAAATTAGCTGCCTCCCCTTGAGGCGTGTGGATAAGCGGCTCATGCCATGATATTTTAACAGCTAGGGAGCCATTGAGGTATCTATCATTGCGGGGCATTGAGAAATCGAGTAGGGGACGGCGTGAGACCAGGGCCATGAAGTGGCAGTAAGGCCATGAAGTGGCAGTAAGCCAGCAGCGACGTATGGAGGGTCTCTTTTGGAGGGTCTCTTTTTTAGCCATGACTTATTAGCATAGTAGGCCAGTCATCGAGACTGTCTTATTAACTCCTCCATCTTTTCTTTAATCTTGACCAAACGGCTGTTTTGCTCCAACTCGTTAAACCACTCCCAAAGCCGGCTCGACTGCCCGCCCACATTAATGGTGAGGGTGGCTCTGCTCTCATCAGGAACCGGCTGGCGGCCCGGCGTTTTTTGCTGCCACGCTGCCAGTTGCACCAGCAATTCAATGAGAGACAGGAGATGGCCGGGTGGCACCTGGGCCTGAAACCGTGTTGGTTCCTTAGCACCGCACGGACGTTCCAGGCGCTCAACGCTGCCTGTCCCGCGCACCATGATGGTCGTGCCACCCCACAGCCCGTGCATATCATCATAGCTAATCACCAGGTCGGCAGGCACCTCCCCAGTATTAAGAATCTGCTTTAATTCATGCTCCATAGAGTTGCTCCGTTCCTACGACGTGGCTTGGTCATGGCTTGGTCATGGCGGTTAGTCAAAGTGGCTTGGTTATGTTCTTGAGCCATGCTCGAAATCGGGCTGCGGGCCACTCTTGAATTTCCATGCGACATAGGTTTGCCACAGACGGCACAAAGGTGCGCCGCCTACAGCCTCAGGCCCAGCGGCAAATGATAAATAATTTTTCTGATGGATGAGCAGTATTCGACGGTGTGCAGCCGCGCGCAAGCCATACAACGCTCAGTTTAGCGGCATCGTGGCAAGACGCAGGAGCCTTACCAGAGGTCAAATCCAGCTACGGAGTCGCATTGGCTCGTCATTGTATCAAGTCACCCAGAAATCGCTCGGTGCATTCATCAATCACTAAATCAGGATGCTCTCGGTCTAACAAGGCCATATCTTCTTGCTCACTCCAGCAATAAACGACCCTCTGAAAATGCTGGGCTAGGAGTGGGGCTAGGCTCTCAAAAAATGAGTCGTGGAAAATGACAACGCGTGGCACGGCCCCCTCAGAAGCGCTCGTAAAAGCTAAACCTTTAGTATTAATCTCATACTGAGTATAACCCCAGGTCAGACCATCCACGTTCTGTGCCAGTTGCCGCCGGGGGTTCAGGTAAATTACCTTTTCCGAGAGTTGATTTTCCAGACCTATCAGCCGAGCTAAGTCCCCATTTGATTTAATACGAGTGGTCAGCACATAGTCGCTTAAGGAACCGCATTGAAGCTTTGGGAAAAACTTCTGTAACCGCTGCATAATCTGTTGATAACCGATGAAAGCTCCTATTCTGTTCCAGTGGGTATCTGTCTGGTAATACACTTGGGTGTGTTTTTTTGCGGCCAAGAGGGGCAGACTCAGATCAAGGATGTCGAGGTTGGAGTGAGTCTTGAGGTAGGCGCTGAGTTGGGCCAGGCGCGACGGGCCGACACGGGTGAAGCGGTCTGGAACGAATTCAGGGTACATCGTCTGCTTATCAGGGGGCACTACAAACAGGTAGGCAATGCCGCGTTGATGCAGTCTGGCGCGACGGCTTTCCAACTCAATTTTAAGGCGCTCTAAATCGTCCTCGGTGAAAGGGTTAGCGCCTCGATAGCCCTCCATTGCCTGATTCCCGGTATAGTAGAGCCACCCGTTTTTACCCAGCACCACCAGGGGCGAAGGTGAACTATTGAATACCTTGATTTTTAACCAGGAGTGGAGCGCCAGCAGCGCATCGCGCCCCCCCACACTGTGCTCAAAGCCATCCCGAAACCCTAACCAGGCTTGCGCAGCGGCGTTCAGTGAATGGTTAATCTGGCTGAGGCGGCTCACCCTGGAAGTTGCTCCTGGGGAAGATGTGCCCGCAGGAGATGTGCCCGCAGCACCAACAGCAGGCGGGTCTGACGCCTGAATAACGAGCTGTAGCTCGCCCTGCAGCGGGTCGGCTTTAGGCGGCACCTTGGGCGCGATAATCGGCTGTCCTGCCAACGGACGCAGGGCCATCAGCACGCCCGGCGTCAAGATGGCGATGCAAAAGCTCAGGGCCAGCCACAGATCACAGACCTTAGTGTTTTTCATACGGAATATGGAAATCATTTAGAAGCGAAAATAAATAAAGGGATTATAGGTTCCGGCCACCACTAACAGCAGGGACAGCAACAGGCTCAAAAGCAGAGCCGAAAAGCGCACCAGAGCAAGAGCCTGGTCAAAGCGATAAACCACGGGGGTCTCGGCGGTTGGCGTCTCGATTGGTGGCGTCGCGGCTATGAGCGTCGCGGTGGGTTGAATGCCTTCAACTTGCTGTTGAGCCAAGTGACCCCGCAGACGGTGCTGCATGAAGGGAATAAATGGTGTTGAGCCGATGGCACCAACGATAATGGCCAGCATAATCTGCTTATCCAGGTAGAGTGAGGGATAATACCAATAGTGCTCCGGTCGGCTCAGCCCGAACATGGCTAACAGATAATGGAGCGCATAGGGTAGCGATGCCGCGCGAAAAAACACCCAGCCCACCATAACGACCAGGAGTAAGTACACATGCCGCACCAGCCGTGGCAGCCGGATTAGCAGCTTGCCGAGAAACAGTCGCTCCAAGACCAGAAAGAGGCCATGATAGACGCCCCACACAATAAAAGTCCAGGCCGCGCCATGCCACAGCCCACAGAGTAAGAAGACCAGCAGCAGATTGAGGTAGAGCCGCCGGAGCGAGACACGATTCCCACCCAGGGGAATGTATAAATAATCGCGGAACCACCGTGACAGAGACATGTGCCAGCGCCGCCAGAAATCCGTCACCGAATCAGCGCTATAGGGATAGTTGAAATTGGTGGGAAAATCAAACCCAAAGATACAGGCCAGTCCAATCGCCATATCCGAATAGCCCGCGAAATCAAAATAGATTTGCAAGGTATAGCAGGCCACACCCAGCCAGGCCAGAGCCGGGGTGAGTTGATGGGTAGGCACAGTAAATATCTGGTCTGCCGGAAGCGCGACCGTATTGGCGAGCAGCATCTTCTTGCCCAAACCAATAATAAAAATCTCAATCCCGCGACAAAGCCGTTGGTAATTCAGCACACGGGCTTCGACCCCAATAGCATCGGCGATTTCGTTATAACGCACAATCGGCCCGGCAATCAGTTGGGGGAAAAACAAAATATATAAAGCCAGCTCTAGAGGGTTGCGCTTGGCCAGCGCATGGCCCCGGAAAACGTCCACTTTGTAAGAGATTTTATGAAAGGTGAAAAACGAAATCCCCAGCGGCAGCACAATTAACCGATACGATAGGGGATGATGAACGTGGGCTAGCATTAGGCACTGGTTCAAGCTGGTGATGAAGAAATTCGCGTACTTGAAGTACAGGAGCAGACTGAGATCACTCATGATGCCCAGGGCTAAGATTAAGGACTGCCGCGGGCCGCTGGTTTGACTGATCCAGATAGCAAAATAGTAATTTAAGATAATCGAAGCAATGAGAATGAAAACGAACTTGGTTTCGCCACACGCATAAAAGAACAAACTGGCTCCGGTCAGGAGTAGATTGCGCAATCGCTGTGGCAATACAACATAGAGGAAGAGGACTACCGGTAAAAACAAAAAGACAAAAACTGGTTCACTGAAAAGCATTGGATAGGGAACACTTTGAAGAGCGCGACTGAATTCTTTATCTCCTTTTCCTAAATCATCTGACGCAAGATGCCAGAGAAAACCGTAGGCCCTGCGCCATCTTTAGCTTACTTTAGCTTACCTAACCTCATTCATTGCAACAACTTGCGCCGCCTCAGAACCGTGGCGTGAGCCGGAAACCGTCCGTTGCACCGCCTGTCCTAGAGGTGTTAGAACCTGTGGCCTACACATCCTCCCGGCTTACGATGCCGAAATATTCCTCGGAAAAAACATATTGCCCGGCTTCACAGCCCTCGACCACAGCGGCAAACCAAGCACCAAAACTCTCGGCCTTGACTTCTCGTGTCGCATCGTCATGCCAAAAGTCAATGATTTGGCCGATGTGACCACCTGCGGCAGGAGCCAGGTCTAAGCAATCGTGATTTCCTGAACCATCATAAGTGATGGGAATCCATTGGGCATTCCACCAATCGTCACGAATCGGCCCCGTCGGTTCGCTGGTGCAATCCTGAAAAACTCCGCCATCCAGGAGGTCTTTCCAGACCTTCCATTCATCCTGGATACGGACTAATGACAGCAGTTCTCTGCCGTCAATTAAACCATGATGATAATGTGTTTGCCCGTTATGAATACGATAGGCAGCTTTGAAGTCGTCGGGAAACTGCACGGATAAAAATAACTCAGCCTGCTTGATTTGTTCCTCTGTCGCACCAGGCCGTAGCGTTTCTAATAAGACAGGCGCGTTAGCATCCAGCCAAGCCTCAAAGCGTTTCCATAAAGCTGGCATCATGTTTGTATCCATTTTCTCAGTGTTACATGCGCAACCGTGCCGCACGCAACGGCAGAACGCCAAAGTCAGCGGCCCTTCGGATTCGGCAGTGACTTCTTTGCACCTTTGTTTCTCTCTACGGAGCGGTGAAGCCACTCAGCGGATTTTCGTAAAACGCCTGGGTTTTCCAGGCCGTCTTATCCCATGGCTCCTGATTTCCGATCACCTGAACGGGCAAGATGACACGGTCGCTTCCCAGATTGTTCACCGCAGCGAGGCCGTTGTCAAAACTTCCGTCGGGTTTGACAGTGAACTTGATCGAGCGCGCGAGGTGCCCCACGAGCAGCACCTTGACTTCGTAGTCGCCGGGATGCTCGCGCAAGCCGAACCTCGGATCGTAGCCTTCGTCCTCCGGCGGCGTGGGCGGGTAAAGGCCGAGGAAGCTACAATCCTCAAACCCCCACTGTTGCTTGGCCGGATGCCAGTCCGCTGCGCCGTTCCCGGCGCTCGCATACTTCGCGATCTCCTTGCCCTGGTAGAAGAGGTGCGCTTCGAGTTCCGGCGTGTCGCCGCGCACAAAGAAACCGACATGGAGAGTCGTAGCGTCCTGGTGGCCCGAATCTTTCCCCCAGAAGGCGTAGCCAATGGGCATTCTCCAATCATCATCCACATACCACTGCGCGCTCGCCATCTGCATCGCTCCTTTGGGGCCGGGCACCATGACCACCTTGGCCTTGCCGCTGAAGAGTGTCGTGTTTGTCCCCTGCAACTCGTTGCGAAGGTGAATGACGAAATTCACGGGGCCGGCGTAGGTCACCTGCTTGCCAGCCGGAATCTCGTCGCCGCCGCAGGTCACCTGCCACGAGTGACCCCTGGGGGTCTCCTGAGTCGCGCAGCTAAAGCTGACCCAAGGCTTGCCCGCGAGTGCAAAATCTACGGAGAGATGGCTACCGCTCTCGATGGGGCCGTTGACCCGATATTCAATGACCGGAACCCAGCCGGGCGCTTCATAACCTGCCGCTGGCTGCCCTTTCGTCGTGATGAGCACGACGGAATCTCTAGCTATTGTTGGATGGTCTTGGTTGGCGATCTCGCTACTGGCTGAGGTCGCGGTTATCGCCGCCAGACGGTTGCCCGGCTTCGGCTGAGATGTGGGCGTTTCGTCGTCGGAGTCCGCATTTTCTGTCGCTGGCGGCTGTGGCTTCGACTTCAACTTTGAGATTTTGATTTTAGGGATCTGCGCCCATGTGGGCTGCACACTGAGTAGCGCAATGCTACAAAGCACCCAGACCAAAAAGATGCTGCCGCTCCTGTTTGCTCGATGCATGACGGTCGCCTCCGGTCTTGAAATGTGTATTACACGATATCGAAAGGCGGCAAAAGGCGCAACGGAAAAGCCCGTGCGAAGAGGCATGGCGCTAAGCTCAGCACTGGGTTAAACGTCCCGCTTCCGGCCCCGACGCGCGACCCGCCTCAGAATCCGAATGAAGTCCTCATCCCCGCCGTCCTCGGCCCACTCCAGGGCATTCATGCCCTCCTCGACCTGTGCCAGGGGGTCGGCTCCGGCGTCGAGCAACGCCTTCAACTCCTCCGCGCTCGTCTCAGGGTGCCAGAGGCCGCAGACCAGGGGATTGCCCAGGTTAGGGTCGGCCCCGTGCTCCAGGAGGAACTGGACGACCTCCAGGCCGCACTCCCCGACCGCCGCAGCGAGGGCGGTGCGACCCTCAGAGTCCAGGGCATTCACGTCCACGCCAGCCGCGATCAGCCGTGCGAGGATCGGCAACTCGACGCCCCGGCCTCGTTCCCCAGGCTGACGGCGGTGATCAGCAGCGTCTGGCCGAGTTCGTCGACCGTCAGGGCCTGGGACGGATCCCGTTCGAGGATGGCCTCGACTGCGGACTCGTCGCAGGCCAGCACGGCGTTGGAAAGCTCCACATTATGCATATTGCCCCTCCGCATAGCCGCCGAACACCGTCCGTTGCAGCGCCCGGTTGAGCCGCTGTTTAGATGCCTGAACTACGGTTCTTGCTCCTTGGCGACTGTTAAGTTCAGCTTGAACGTCCTCTTTATGTCGCTTCCAGGAGCGTCGCCCTTTGCTCCCTTGGCACGACAACTCTGTAGTATGGCAAGTGTGGCTATGTTGCCGCAGCCGCTCCACAGGCATGTTAGTTAAATTGAACTCCTGGTAACTTCTGCCTCTTGTTCCTCGTGGCATAGCTGACCTCTTTAAGAAAGTATGACATGCCTTAAAACTTTGCGCAGCGGCCCAATGCCAAGCTCACCATCCGTTGGCCGCAGGAACCGCTGCGCCCCACCACACAGCATGAGGCGGCAAACGGTCGGGTGGAGGGCCTGGTTGGGATCGCGGTTGGTGACTCTTAACTGCTGCTTGGCAGGCGAAACTCACGCTCGACCCAAGCCAGAAAGTTAGTGGCCACTGGGGTAAACTCATCCCGCTCCAGAGCACCGAACTCAACACGCAAGACCGGCCACAAGTTCGGCTCAGTTACAATGGTGGTGTCGAGGATAATAGCTCTCCCGCTCCCGTCGGACGCGATAGCCACCACACCGGGAAGCCAACGTTGAATCTCATAAGCCGCATTCAACTCTGGCACTTCCTGCGCTTTCCAGAGTTGAAGGCAATCGCCACTAACATCATGGACGCCCCATTCAGCACCGTTGGTTTCACGCAACAAGGCCAGATAAGCGTCTGGCAACACATGCCCAAGCTGTTGCTGGAGTTCGTTTAGTGCGTCCAGCGAAGCACCGGCTGCGGTCACTCTGAAATACTCTCGCATCACAAAAAGTATGGCACACAGCCAAACCGCGCGCCACCACACAACGACCAAGCTCATCCGTCGCCGAAAGGAAGCGAGGCACGAGCGGACTGTAGGCGGTCGGGTTAAACGCCTTGTGGTGCCGCTGTTAGGTGCTTTCAGGGAGTATAAGCAGCAACATAACCCTGACGTGGCACGCGATTGCAGAACGATTAAAGCCATTCCCTACCGTGAAAAATCATCCTAAGTCAATATCATAGCCTTGGATGACAGTGGTCTTGGCAATAACTTTGTCACGCTCTCTAGAAAAGTCTTGAGTTTTTGGATCTTGGCGGTAGAGGTCGAACCTATTTTGATCGGGAAAGCTGACAATGTGAACCTCGAAGGGTGCATCAAAGTCATCCGGCTCACTTGTAACGCGGATAGCACGTTCAATTCTGCCGCCATACTTGGCCATCAATTGCGCGGCTTGACGCTCGACAGATTCAAAAGCTGTTATGTCATCGTTTCTTATCCAGAGGCTTACGCACAGAATGAATTTCATAGTCTTATGGATATACCGTTTATTATTCAATCCTGCGACCCACCGTGCGCAGCGGCCCAACGCCAAAGTCAGCCCCCCTGGAAGGGCCGGTTGCAGTGCCTGGTTCGGCGGCTGTTAGGCAAACCGCGCACTATAAATTACATTGTCACCGGCGCTTGAGCAGGAATAAACCCCGCAGCAAGAGCCAACTCATCCAAGCAACCGTAGGAGCAGCAAAAAGTAGCCCTTCGACCAATGTTGAGATTGGATTTTGCCCGACGGTAGAGCTGTTAGACGTGGTCAATAGTAAATATAAACTCAATGGCACTGCCACTAAGCCAAACCCTATGAGGCAGATGACTCCTCCCCTGACAGATTTGCCGTGAGCTATGGGTAAAATGTAGCCTGTTGCAGTGCCTAAAATAACTCCTGCTGGTAGCGTGAATAGGAAAACCATGCCATATTGACCATCGCTGAGAGTAGAACGAAAGAACAGCCAGTGGAACACTAAGGTCAGCAGTGATAAGCCTAATGAGCCGATAATAGCCCCTATGATACTGGTCATCACGTTGCCTCCTTATCTTATCACTATACAACAGTATGAATTCCTGCAACGCACTACGCAGCCGCAGAACTAGTAATTTTATGTATTTTTTCAATTTTCACTATAATACAGCCCAAAGCTGGCACAAGCCGACTCGTGCTGCCTTACTATGCAGGATAACGGCAGGTTACATCGGCGGCACCAAGCCGTTCTTGCCGACCTGGACACGCGCTGCGGTGAGTTTGCCATTGGGCTGGCGGCTGGCGAGGACGAAGACATGCGAGCCGGGTTTTAAATCGCTGAGTTGACCTGACACAAAGGTGACAATGGGGATGCCGGGTGGAATAGTGATGGATTGGGAGCCGGTCTGGGCACTGGTTTTATACTGGACGAGCAGCGTGGAACCATTGCCTTGCCGCCGCGCTGTGCCATTGGTCATTTTCGAGGCGGGGGCCATTTTAGAGGACACGGTGCCATTCGCCATCTTCGACTGGGTCATCTTGGAGAGCGCGGCGGTGCCGTTGGTCATCTTGCTGCCAGCCTTGCCCGCCCCTGGCCAATCCCAGCCACGGCTGCCCTCGCCCGCACCGCGCATACTCTCCGGGAAGATATGCACTTCCACCGCCCGCTGTCCGCCACCGGCCTGGGGCACCGAAGTAATGCCCAGGAAAGTCCCGTCTTTAATATGAGCGCGGTCGGATGGCACTACGAGGAGCACTTTGGCGTTGGGAGCTAATTGCACTTGCAGCGGGCCTCTGACAGAACCCACAATCAAGAGTTGCCCAGCCAGCTTCTGCACCGTGCCCCGAATATGAATCGCGTTGGCCGGTGGCGGTGCGGGTGCGGCTAAGACAGATGAATTCGCTTGAGACAGCAGACTAAGCGCGACTATTCCTGCTACACCTAATGAGGCTGTTTTATTCATGGGTTTCTCCTGATTAACAACTGCTAAAGTTTCTAATCGGACAAGCTCTAGACCCGTAGAGGGCCGAGCGTTAATTCAAGGTATTACTTCTTGATTTGTCATTTCGAGCGCAGTCGAGAAATCTTACGGTTAAAGATGCTGCCATGTTTCAAGATTCCTCGACTGCGCTGTTGCTCCGCTCGGAATGACACTCTACCGATCAATAGCAGCTTGGGTTAAATCGTTAAGCCACGGTTGAAGCCAACCTTCTTGACCTTGGCATTGGGAGCAGTTCTGATTACACGGTATGCGGTCGCCCCAGAATGTCGTCAATCTGGCGCATCTGCTCAACGGTGAGCGGGCCGAACTGCATCGCTCCGATATTCTCCTCCGCCTGTTGCACGGTTTTGAAACCCGGAATGGGAATCATGACTGGACTGCGTGCCCACAGCCACGCGAGTGCGCCCTGCGCCACAGTGCGTCCGCCACTGGTCAGCACATCGCGGATAGATTCGACTTTTTTCATGGCATCGGCCTGGCCACCTTCTTTGAAGTTCCAGCCGTGCCGAATGTCATCTTCCGGTAGCTTGGTATCAGGAGTGAACTTGCCCGTCAGCATCCCCATCGCCAAAGGGCCGCGCAGGATACTGGCGAGGTTGTATTTTTCGCAGAGGGCCAGGGTCTCCTGGTTGCCGCCGAACAGGTTAAAGCCTTGCTGAATCGCTACACAATGCGGGCTTTGCGCAAACAACTCCACGCGCGGCGGATCATCGGTGCTCCAGCCAATGTAACGAACTTTGCCTTGCGTCACCAATTCTTCAAAGACCGCCAACACTTCCGGGGCTTTGGCCAAATCGTAGCCGCCTAAGTGAAACTGATAGAGGTCAATATAATCGGTCTTGAGACGGCGCAGGCTCTGGTCGCAACACCAACGAATGTAATCAGGGTCGCCATTGGTGCCGGGGGCTTCGCGCGTCGCTTCATCATAGGTGTAGCCAGCCTTGGTCGCAATCACAATCTGGTCGCGCTTGTCGCTCAGTGCGGTGGCAATAAGGTCTTCGCTGTGGCCACAACCATACACATCCGCCGTATCATAGAAGTTGACACCCAACTCGAAGGCCCGCTTTAAAGCGCGGATGGATTCGTCATCATTCACCTGGCCCCAACCCACCGGGCTGCCCTGACGGGCGTGCGGCCCACCAATCGCCCAACACCCCATGCCCAACGCGCTCACTTCGACTCCACTGCGTCCCAACAGTCGCTTCATTTATTTTCCTTTTAGAAATTTGGAATGAAATCCAAGATATTATTATACGCCCCACCAGGGCAAGCCGACGAAGGGGTAATAAGTGGTGTCGCCACTGGCGAGGGCGCGTAAGAAACCGCCAAAGTTATAGTGCGGATTGTAACCCAACAGGCGCTGCGCCTTAGCGACCGACCAGATGGTGCGGCCCCAGATCAGCTTGCTCAAATCCAGGTAGTGCTGCGCCGCGAGTTCCAACACACCCGGATAATAGCGGGCCAGCACACCGGCGGTATCCTGCTGCAACGCGGGGGCATCGGTTGCCGTAAAGGGCACTGCCGCCATGATGTTAAAAGCGTCAAATCCACCTTCCGGTTGATAGGTTAGTGAGCGCAACACCGCCTGCGCCACATCGCGGTCATCTACCCCGCCGAACAGGAGACGAAAACCATAACGTTCTAGCGACCCTTCCGGCACGAACATGCCCAGCCGCAGGGCCACTGTGGTGACACCCCAGCGACGGCTGTAATACTGCCCCATTTCTTCGCACAGCCGCTTGGACAGGCCATACACATCACCGGGCAAGAGTGGCAAATCTTCAGTCACCACGCCCCAGGCGTCGGGCGGCGGGGTCGCGCTCTGGCCATAGACACCCATTGTGCTGCATAACACCAGACGCTTGATGCCGTGCTCACGGGCGGCTTCAAACACATTGAAGGTGCCCGTCACGTTAATCGCCCAGAAATCTTGCGGCGTCCATTTACCGACATGGATACCATGCAGTGCGGCAGCATGGACAATGGCATCCACCCCCTCCACAGCGCGTTGCATATCTTGGGGATTGCGTACATCGCCCAGTATAAATTCACCCGGCAAATCCAAATCCACCGGGCGCGAGTCCATCAAGCGTGGCGTGTGGCCCTGCTCGATCAACAGTGGCACCAGGGCGCGACCCAAATTGCCGCCTGCACCTGTAATCAGAACCTTCAAATGCTTCTCCTTTTAAAGAACCACAGAGACACAGAGGCACAGAGAGGATTTGAGGATAGAGGATCGTATGAACAACTGGACAGTGGCTGTCTTCTATCTTCTATTTTCGATCCTCTATCCTCTTCTAAATCTCTGTGCCTCTGTGTCTCTGTGGTTCTTTTATCCCTCAACCGCTGATTAAGCCATGCTCATGCTGCGGCCTTTGCCCAGTTCGTTGAGCGCGGCGCGGAAGCCCTGGGCGAGGGTGGTGGCAGGGCCGCTGCCATAGTAATGCAAGAAGATAATGCGCGGCTGCTCGCCCAGCATGTGGCTGTGAACCGCCACCACTTCCAGGTTGTTGGCGCGCAGGGCGCGGATAACCGGGTTCACCTCGTAATCTAACATGGCCACATCGCCTGCGATATGGGCAGCGTCGGCGGTGCCCGCAAACGAGGCCCAGGTATTAAGACCAATCGCTGCCGTCATATGCGCGCCCATGTCCATCACGGTCAGATCATCGCGGCCAATGGTGTATTTATAGGTTGGGCCATTGACGGTGCCGGTATGGCCGACAATAGCATCGAGAGCGGGCAGGTCAAAGATTTCTTTGCCGGTGCGCGCTGGCGGTGGCCCGGCGGGAGGTTGATTGGCCGGAAACACTTTGGTCGTTTGCAGGGCCGCACCATAACGTCGTGCTAATTCAACCGGGTCGCCCATGCCATGAATGTGCATATAGAAGATGCGCGGCTGTTCATAGAAAAAGTGGTTGTGAATGGCGCCCACTTCCAGGCCATTGGCAATCACGGCGGAAATTAAGGGGTTGACCTCTTCTTCGAGCAGCACCGTATCACCCATGAGGACAGCCGACCTGCCATCCACCGTGCGCTTCAGGGAGACCCAACCGCCAAAGCCAAAGGGAATCGGCACCCCATCGCCCTTAACGCTCATCTTTAAGTCGTTGCGCGGTAATGGTGTGGTGTAAACCGCCTCCGCTTCGACATATTTACCTTTTTTGCCGAGTGCCGCATCAAGGGCGGCCATCGCTTCGGGCTGCAAGGGTGGGGTAGTGACGCTGCGCACGGCGGCGCCAGTGTTTACTGTATTATTCTTCAAGGTGTCATTGTTCTCCGTCCGGTTGCGCTTTTTAGCGGCGGCAGGTTCGATGTTACCCAATCCTGTGGCGGCTCCGGCGGCCCCTAAGACCGCAGCAGTGCGCAATAACTCCCGACGGCTGACTTTATTTTCTGACATGGTGTTCTCCTTACGGTAAGTTGAGTGAGGATAAGGGGAGTTTACCTCTGCCCTGCCATGCAGAGAAAGCACAGAGCAGGAATTCTCAGCAAATTCACAGACAATGCGCCGGATGATGCGGTAAAATGAGGCGCAACTTATTGGAATCATGAGGAGAAAGGATCAACTATGTTCACCCCATCGCTGAGTACACCACCTCGTCTGGCCTGGCGTCAACTGGCGTTTGGCCTGGGCTGCGCCGCCTTGATTGTCTCAAGCGGCTGGCTCATGATCGCCCAAGCCAAGTCCCCCACTGCCAAAGCGTCCTCTGCTGGCCAGGCAAGGCATCTGACCTTCACTCATCCGTCGCCTATTACCAATACCTACCTGCCCCTATCGAAGTTGCATCAGGACGTTTTAGAGGGCAACGAGGGCCGCAAGAAAATGCGGATCGAACGCACGCGCAAGCCGGGCACCCGCACTTTCATGGTCAATGGCAAGCCCGTCGTCGCCAGCATAGTCGAAGACCGCGAATGGAGCAACGGCAAAGTGGAAGAAGTCACGCTCGATTATTTTGCGCAGTCCGATGATGGCAGCGTCTGTTATATGGGCGAGAGCGTGGACAACTATCGCAACGGCAAAGTCGTGGGCCACGAAGGGGCCTGGCTGACCGGAGAGCATAATGCGCAACCCGGCATTATTATCCCCGGCCACCCCAAGTTAGGCGATAAATTCCATTCCGAAAATGTGCCCGGCATCACCGTGGAAGCCGATGAAGTCGTAGCAGTAGACGAGACCGTGACCGTCCGGGCAGGCACCTACAAGCACTGCGTCAAAATCAAGGAAATGGTATCCGGCGAAGACCCCGAATACAAATACTATGCACCCAACGTGGGCGTCGTGCGCGAAGTCCCCGCCGAGGGCAACATGCAACTCATCTCGCACAAGTAGTAAGTAAGAAAACAGAATACAGGAAACAGAAAACGAAGCAACCGTAACTTGTCGTTTTCTGTTTCCTGTATTCTGTTTTCTGTTCTTTATGCTGGATAAGGCTTCAGTTACGGGTTGCCACCGATGACCTGCTGCGGAACTTGGCTGTGCTGTCCACTTAATAGCTCATTTAATTCCGCGATGGCCTGCTGGGTCGAGTGGAAATGAATGCTGTGGATGCCAAGAGTGCGGGCGGCGGCGACGTTCTCTGCATCGTCGTCTACAAAGACTGCTGCGGCTGGTGCGATGGCGAGCCGTTGCAACATGATCTCGTAGAGGCGAGACTGCGGTTTTCTGACTCCTTCTTCGGCTGAGGTAATAATGAGGTCCAAGAGGGCGGTAATGCCACGTTTTTCCAGGAGCCTGCGGCCAAATGACCAGTTATTGGTGAGTGCCACAATTTGCATCTGCGGTTTGAGTGTCTGGATGTAGCGCACCAATTCGTCGTTGAGACGCGCCCCGGAAAAAGCATCCTCCACGAGCGCCAGGGCCAATGCCGCATTACAGCCCAAGCGCGGCGCGCAGCGTCGGCAGTATTCCTCTGCCGTAATGCGGCCAATATTCGCCGCTTCGATGTCCGGGCCATACCAGAGAAGCTGGCTCAGTTCTCCCCGCGCGATGCCAAGACGCTGCTCCCAACGGTTCAAGAAATCCGACTGCGCATGGGGAGTAAATAGAACATCGCCGATGTCAAACACGGCGACGCGAAGCGGTGATTTCATAGTCGAGAGAAGCAGCGTATTATTTCGGCTTCTTGTGCAACGTGCCAAACGGCAACCGAACAGCCATAATAGCCATTGTTACTACTCTCCACAATGTGGATAGGAGTTGGCGCGAGGTTTCCCATCTAAGACACGGCCACGCGATTGCGGCCATCCTGCTTGGCTTTGTCTAAAGCAGTGGTGGCCTTCTCGATTAGGTGATTAATGTCGGGGGTATCATCGGCGGTGATGGCGATGCCGAAGCTGGCCGTGAGGGTGACGGTTTCATCAGCAACGGGCAGGGGCGAAGTCGAGATAATGGCCCGTAGCCGTTCCGCCACCATCACTGCCGAGAGGGTATCCGCCTCCTGGATTAAAATTAGGAACTCGTCGCCACCAGAGCGACCGATGAGATCAATCTCGCGCAGCACGGAGCGGCAACGTTCCGCCACCATGCGCAAGATGCCATCCCTGCCGCTATGACCGTAAGTGTCGCCCAGTTGCTTAAAATGATCGAGGTCTACACACACAATCGCTAAGGACCGGTTCAGACGCCGGGCGCGTTGCCATTCGCGCTCGGCCAGGGCGAGAAAATAATTGCGGCTTAACACTCCGGTTTGCACATCGGTTTGGGAAAGGGCTTGCAGCCTTTGGCGCAGTTGCACACATTCTTGTTCCAGGCTCTGCCGCTGCGCCGCGACTGCTTGCAGGGCGGCTTCGCGTTGCGCCAGTTCTTGTTGCAGGCGTAGCACCTGTTGGGCATCCGCCTGCTCTCCAGGCTGAGAGGCGGCATTGTCTAATGAGGTTGGTATTGAATCGTGAGTGTCCATTTGTCTAGGGCATTATACCTCATTGTCTAGCATCTTTGACGGCGTATCGGCTGTCTTTTCACAGAGACAGTTTTGACCAGGAAAAACCAGGGGAAGCCTGGAGCAGGGGAAGCCTGGAGCAGGGGAAGCCTGGAGGAAGCTGGGCCATAATCAGGTGTGGACTTATCTCGTTCCGGGCATCAGGTTAAAGGGGTGTCTTGCGTTTTATGAACATGCTCACGAGGCACTAATGCTGTTGCGCTGTTTCTCAAAGTCCAGGGGCTGTGAATTGCCCGCAATCGCCCCCGCTTGTTTAAGAATTGCAATCGTTTCCCTCTGATCTCGACGGAGGTCGCCGAAGTTTGGATCGCGGGCAGCGTCCAATGCCGTATTGCCAGAGAAAGTGCGAGTGTTCACTCTCGCCCCAGCCGCTAACAGGGCTTGCACCACCGGCGCTCGCTTGTAAATCGCAGCGGTAATTAAAGCGGTCGTGCCACGATTCTCAACCTTATCCTGCAAGTTGACATCAGCTCCATGCCTGATTAACGTCTCAACCAGTGGCACAGAGCCGCACGCTACGGCAAAGCTTAAGGGTGAACTCCACACGTCATCTTGAAAGTTGACATCAGCGCCTTGCGCTAACACTGCCTCCACGCCAGCCACATCGCCCCTTTGAATTTGCAGGCGCAGGTTCGTGTTCAGGTCGGCTATAGCGCCTGCCTCTTCCAGGGTGGTTGCCCTGGTGAGATCCCAATCATTGACGGCTGCCGCCAACTGTTGACTGCGCGCCCGCATCAGTGCCCCATGCAAGGGAAAGAGGAGCGCCAGGGCGATCAACCAGGGCAGGATCAAACCCGTGAATTTGCGGTGTGTCATAGTGATAATTTACAGCAGCAGGTCTGCTGAAAAGCTTGTCGTTTTTGACTGCCAGCAGCGAGGTGCCCTCCATGCTATCAGGGTGTGACCGGGGCGAGGGCGGCGGCAATGGCGTCCTCAAAATCTATTCCGGTGGGGCGACTCAGCACCCGGCGCAGTTTGCCATCGCGCCCGACAAGCAACGTCGTGGGCAGCGAGCGCACGCCATAGAGTTTGGCCACCGCATTGTTCCAGCCCTGGCCATCGAAGACCACCGGATAAGGCACGCCCGCTTGATCTACCAGTTGTGTCACTCGCTCGCGCTTGGCATCGAGGGCCACGCCGATCACCGCTACGCCCTGATCTCGATAGCGATGATAAAGCTGCACCATCGCTGGCACATCAGACGCCGTGGCTTCCCAGGTGGCAAAAAAGTGGATAATCAGCAGCTTGCCCTTGTAGTCCTGGAGCGATAGCGGCTGGCCCTTTAAATCTATGGCCTGGAAAGGCAATAATGGCTCGCCTTCTTTAACCTTTGGCTTGAATCTGTCGCCTTCGAGCGCGGCGTAGTATTGAATTGGCAAGGTGCCCGCTGGTGGCGTAAAAGAAAAGGTCGCGTCGGGCAGGGTTGGGTCGAGGCGGATGTTGGTGTGGGTTTCTACAACGGTCATGCGGCCTCTGGGAGAAGTGTATTCCTGCGTCACGCGATGCAGCAAGCCATCCTGCGCGCCGATAGCTAAAGTGGTGTCGGCACTGCCCCCATCAGGAAACTCCAGGTGGGCAATAACCTGATGCACGGGAAGCTCATTCATGGTGGCGTCAGCCCCGCTCTTGAGCGATGTTAAACCTTGGCGCTCCAACCAGGCCACGCCTTGACCTTCCTCGATAATGCCTAAGCCCGGTGCGCCGACGCCGATTTCGTTCAGCGCATCGCCAATGGAGTGTTCGTTGGCAGGCCGCTTCAGGTAAAAGCCCTTGTGCAGTGGCGTGCTGGCCCACAAGGTGGTGCCATCGCTGGTGCTCCACGCGGTGCCGTTGTCCGTATATTTCACAATCTGTGCCTTATTGGGCTTTTGCCAGGCGACTTGCGCTCGGAACTTAAATTCATCCCTCATCTCAGCCGGAAAATCCGGGACGCCTTTAAAATCCATTGTCATGTCATCGGCGTAAGAATGCAATGCGCCGTAGCGTGTCGCCATGCTCTCCAAAAGGGCACGGGCGGGCAATTCAATAACGGGTGCTGCCGCAATAGCTGGTTCCGCTGCCCGGACGGAGCTAATCCCCATGTTTAGAATAGTAACCCCGAAAGCGAAGACGCCCCAACTATCAGCCCGCGACAGCATGACTAACCTGTTTCCCGCCCAGCGCTTAGCATTCATTCCTGGCCTCCCGTTTTGGCAAACCTCATCATTTAACCGGATGTTTCTCATTTTAGCAGGAAAACAGAAAGGAGGGAGAAAAAGAAAAAGGGAGGGGCGCACGCCCCCAAGCGCAAGTGATAGGTTTCCAGTGGCACCTGCATTCTTGCCACCTTGCCAAAATGAATGATTCGCGCAGGATGGCTTTTACCTTTATCCGATCTTTGGTTGACTAAGACTTTGGAATTTCCCTGATGAAGAAAGCATCTTATCCAGCCCTGATCTCGGTTTGTCTCCTACTGCTCGTCCTGCTGTCCCTGGGACAATGGGAGGTGCCGCGCTCGGCCTCACATTACATCCTGTTGTCCCAACAGTTTGCTTCGCCACCGCACGCAGACGATGGCTTACCCGATCTCAACTGCACCCAACTGGTGCTCGATAACGGATTGCGTGTGGTGTTGCGGGAAGAACATGCAGTGCCTCTAGTGGCAGTGGATATACGCTATCATGCAGGGGCTAAGGATGAAACGGCGGGACACACCGGACTGGCCCATCTACTGGAACACATGATGTTTCAGGCCACGAGCCACTACTCTTGGAACGGCTCGCCACATGGGGCTACGACTGCGGACAGCACGCACTATGCCTCAGTGGGGTTGCCCGACAGCCTGGATTTTGTGCTGCATGTGGAAGCGCACCGCATGGCGTATTTGCCCCAACTGTTTAGCCAAGACCGCTTTAATCATCAGCGGGATGTGGTGCTCAATGAAAAACGTCAGGGCGAAGACACCAAACCTTACGGCTCCATTCCGGCCAAGATCGCCGAACTGACCTATCCGCCCACCCACCCCTATCACTGGCCGGTTATAGGCTCCGCCGCTGACATCGCGGCGACTTCGCTGCGAGATGTCAAAGCGTTCGCGTGGCGCTACTATGGCCCCAACAATGCCAGCCTCGCGGTGATTGGCGACTTCCATACACAAGATGTGATTCCCATCATTTTGAAATATTTCGGGCCAATCGCCAACGGCCCACCCCTGTTTCGTCCCCGGCTGCCAGTGCCGCGCCTGGCACGTCCCCTGGCCGCTACAGTAGAGCAGCCCGTGGCCCTGCCGCGCCTTTATCTGGTGTGGAATACGGTGCCAGAACATGACCGTGATGAAGCAGCACTCGACCTACTTAGTTTTATACTCGCGCACAGTGAGGCGGATCGACTGGCGCGTGTCATGGTCTATCAACGCCAGTTGGCCCAGGATGTCCAGGCTTTCCACCCAACGCGGGAATGGAGCGGCCAGTTCTGGATCGTCGCCACCGCGCGACCGGGTGCTGCTGGCGACTCAGCCGCGTCACTGACCCGCATCGAAGCTGCTATTGAAGATGAATTGGCTAAAATCAAGGCCGCGCCGCCCTCGCCCACTGAGTTAGCCCGTGCCCAGAACGAAATGGAGGCCAGACAAATTGCTGATCTGGAAACGGTGCATAAGCGCGGCGATGAGCTAAACCGCTATTCACTCTTGATGCAAGACACGTCCTGGTTGCGCGCCCGCCTGCTCGCCTACCGGCGGGTGACTGCCGCCGACGTACAGCGGGTGGCGCGCACCTACCTAACCGCCAATTGCCTGTCGCTCAAAGTGGTGCCTGGCAAAATGGCGTCTGCCAAGGGGTTGGCGCGGTCTGTATTATCCCCAGCGCAGCAGCAAGTGCCACAGCGCCCTGTGCCGTCTGCTACGCTGCCGCCAGCCCAACCACTGAGCCGCACCGCAGTTAACCACGCTCCGGTCACGACGGCTCATCCCACGCCAGTGGATGTCAGGGCCAGGCCGCACGGCGCTCCAGACTTAGGAGTTCAGGCCCATAGTGCCACCCGGCCAGCGGCTAGGCGGACAACGCCTGATCCGACACTAGACCGTTACTTATGTCCTGGCGCGCAATTTCGCCTACCGCCGCTGGAACCTTACCGGCTGGCGAATGGGTTGCGGCTCATTGTGGTGCAGCGCCATAATCTGCCCCTGGTCTCGGTGTCGTTGGCTTTAGGGAGTGGCAGCAACGACGATCCGCCGGGGCAGGATGGGCTGGCCAGCTTGACTTTGAGCCTACTAGAACGCGGCACAACCACTCGCTCGTCGCCCCAGCTTGATGAGGCTCTGGGTCGTATTGGTGCGCGCTACGACGCTTCGGTAGGCGAGGATACAACCCTGCTGCGGGTGGATGCTCTGTCACGGCACTTAGGCCCGGCTCTGGATGTATTGAGCGACATTATCCAACATCCGGCCTTGACGCCCCGTGAGTGGCAGCGCGTGCGCCGCCTTCGCCAAGACTGGTTCGCCGCACGCCGCACCACCCCCCGTCAACTGGCCAGTTTCCTGCTGGCCAAGTTGGTCTCTAGCCGAAGAGATTCTGTGGGCCATTCGCTCTATGGTGATACCAACTCATTAAACCATATTGCCTTGAGTGACATTAGCAAATTTTATCGCGCCCATTACCGCCCTCAGAACGCCGTTTTAGTAGTCGCGGGCGACGTGCATCTGGCGACGCTCTTGCCCGCTTTGCGTCGCACCCTTGTCCACTGGCAGGGTCTCTCGAATACCACCAGAGTCACCCCGCGGGGCTTTGCTTCAACGTCCAATTTACGCTTGCCTCAGTCGCTCAGGCGAACCGCGTCTCCTCCAGTGGCCCCCGTAGGGCCACCCCCACCTGTGACCGCACCACAGCAACGGATATATCTGGTAGACCGGCCTGGTGCCACTCAGAGTTACATTGCAATGGCCCAGGCCAGCGTGGCCCTGAACGACCATCGCCAACTGCCCACTGCCATCCTCAGCCGGGTGTTGGGGCATGGTCTTGGTTCACGCCTGGAAAGTGACCTGAGAGAGGAAAGAGGCTATACCTATAGCATCAGCACGGATGATTTTTTTGGCCGCCAGGGGGGCCGTTGGGAAGTTGGGGGAGCGGTGCAAACTGCCGCCACTGCACCCGCACTCGAAGCCATGTTACGCGACCTGGAAGCGGTGCGCACCACCTCACCAGTGACCTTGTGGGAACTTAGAGCACAGCAATGGAGCCTGTTGCAAGGCTTTCCGCAAACTATGGAAACCGTTGACGACCTGGCTTCGCATGTGGCCGATCAAGTCCTTTACCATTTACCCACTGATTACTACAGTAATTACATGGATCGGGTGCGCGCCGTCTCCCTGGAAGAGGTGCAACAAGTGGCAGCGCAATGGCTCTGCCCCGCGCACTTGCCAATTGTTATCATTGGGGATCGTAAAGCCATCGAGCCAGCCCTGCGCGCTTTACCCGGCATCGGCCCCACCGTGATACTCTGGCAAGGCTGAAGCGAGTTTAACCTTTGGGCAGGAAAGCCGGAAGGAGAGCAAAAAAAGAAAGATCGAACGGCCTACCGCATAAGTGCCGGGTTCCCAACGGTAGGCACCTCTCCTTACGAGTGCGTATCTCTGCTGAGAGCCATTACACTAAGCTTTGTCTCATCTTTATTCCTGCTTGCCTGCGCTTCTTGCCTTCCTGCTAAAAATCGGCAGTGTTGGCGGAGCAATAGTCAAATCGGGTTAAACTATGGTATTGACCTTGCAACGCACCTTTTATAGAGAATAGTGAAAGCAGAGTGATGGCACGCAATAGGAGACGTAACAGCAAAGGTAAACCCTTCCAAAGCCGTGAGCAGATTTTTCTCAAGTGCTGGTCGCGTCGGCTCTGGCGCAACCGGCACCAGTTGGAGCCGTGGTTTCGCACCCCCATGCGCTGTCGGCACTGCGGGGCGCAGTTCAAGGTCGAAAGCGCCCTCTCCCTCGAAACTCTATCCTGCCCCCACTGCCAGCAGCGGCCCCAACCCATCACCCTCTCGCTGCAATTACAGCATTTGCTGTTTAGCTCGATCAGCAATGTCCTAAAGCATGATTAAGGCGTGAGACCGGCGGAAGGCACACAATCGAAGTGTGTTACTAGAGGAAGTGGAACCCCACGAACCCGGAGTGTTGGGTGCCCACAGCACAACATATTGATGCTGTGCTGTGGGCTGAGAGCGACGGGCTTGCGACAGCATGGTGGCGGGTCTGGGGTTTTGGGGTATAGGAGTCGGTAGTAAGAGCCTTTCCAAACCCTAAACCCTGACCCCTAAACCCTCCTCACAGCCCGTCGCTCACGCTCCGGGTTCGTAGGACTATCGTGGGGATTACTGGCCCGCGTTGGACTGCGCATCGGCCTGCACTTTCAGTTCGCTGAACTGGGGATTGAAAGGCGTGTTGCAGGCATTGACGGCATCTATCCCGGCGAAGAGTTTTGGTCCGGTGGGGAATGTCTTGGTGCCTAAGTCGTGCCAGTTCTGGCCGTCTTGACTGACCGCACCGAAGATTTGATTACCACGGCGTTCCAGCCGCAGATAGGTATCTTGATCTTCAACTAAAGGATAATCGTGCGCCTGGCCCATGCGCAGGAGTTGACCGTTGACGCGCACTTCAAAATTGGCGTAATGAAAGCTGCGACCCGTATTGGGCTGGACAAAAGTCGCGCGTTCCAGGCGGACATAGTTCTTAATATCTTGCCCTAACACCAACCCGGCTCCCTGGTAGGGCAGGCGGCCTGGCACGACTGCTGTGCGGGGCTGAAAGACACCGCTGACTTTGACTTGGGCCGTAAAATCGCCCGATACGATTTGCAGCACCCGCGGCGCGTTCATCTGGTTCTGCTCGGCGCTCAGGTCGTGCGCGGTGCCGGGCACATGCACCGTGAGTTGCCCGTTATCCAAGTCATAGGAGCAATCCTGATCGGGATCGAGGAAGCGGCCCCAGCCGGGAATATCGGCATTAGTGGCGGCCATTGTACTCAAACCCATGAATAAAATTGCACCCAAAATAAAACTGCGACGCAGCATAGTTCCTCCTTAAATTGAGTGGTTGATAATCCCCAGTTTAGCAACTCCACATTGGCGCTTACAGACTGCTCATGCAGGAAAGTTCTAGAGATTTAGCAGGAAGACAGGGGATAAGGAAAGCAGGAGAAAGAGAATTGTACTTGCCGGGCGACAGGCCGCGCCTAGGCGCTCACGCCAGCCCCTCCCATTCTCTTCTTGGCCTCCCATTTTCTGGTTTTCCTGTTAAAGATAAAAGCCTCGAATGCCAGGAGTAAAAGAATTTTACGTTTTTGACATGATTTTGACATGATAAACGAAGACGGCTTTATAGACTCAGGAGAGTTAGCGATCATAGAGGCTCATCCTGACATGGAAACATTGAGAAAATTACATCCCAAAGCGGCAGCGGACATCGGTCTGACCTGCAAATACGGCATCGTCAGCTATAAAGGCAGTTTCCAATGTAACGACCGGCATCAATTGGTCTTTGAAACCGACGACGCGATGGAAGCCATGTCGGCCCTGGAAACTCTCGCATTGCAAGTCGGGCCGGACATGGGCTACCTGCTCATTCTGCGCCCGCAATCCCCATCATGATTGGAGACCTTATGCATTCTGCTAAGGCAGACGGCTGGCGGCTTTAGAGGCTATTGCTTTGAAGGTGTTGATCGTGGCAGCCGTCGGCTTAATTCTCAAGCTATCAAACATGAGATCGAGACGCACTTTACCCTTGACCAGATACAACACCAGATGACTTCTTCCTCCCCGGCGGGCCTGGTTATCAATAAGCATCACTGCTTTATCACCAAACCCGGTTAAGGGCTTAATCTCATAGTTCGCTGTGGATATACCCGCGGCTCCACGATAGCCTTCACCGGGCCGTACCATGAGCATTAGGTGGGAAAGGCCATCTCCCATAGCCACATAGAAGCAGAAACTTTTATTTTGCTTCTGGCTTGACTTCAATACGGTGTTACCTATCAAAGTGGCAGCGTCGGCTTTTGTCACTAAATGCCAGGCATCCACCCTGGCCAGTGCCGCGAGAGTGGCTGGAGATGGCCTCACGGCGTGAGCCTTACCAGCGGAGTTGGGCGGCGTGGCCCCCGCCAGCGATGTCACGGTTACGGCCCCGCTAATCAGAAATAGGGTCAAAATCTGCCGTCTCGTGGTCTGCATGGATAGCTCCTGAAGTATAGGATTAAGTCATGGCTTAACCATAGTCTTCCCCGATGTCCCTATTACTAAACCGCTATCCAGGCCATGACAATGGATAGAAGTACAGGACATAATATGGCTTAGTCGCACTTTTAGGCCAAGGTCGGATAATGACATACGACATCAGTTTTCCGCCTTAATCTTTCGCCTCATGTCCCGGTGGTTTGAAGCGGGCCAACTCCTGTTCGGAAATACGCAGAGTGAAGGTTGACACCAATTCCTGGGCGGCCTTCTTCTCTTTATCGGGGATGCACAACACGACTTTGCCCTGCTTGCTGCCGGGCACCGCACTCACGGCCCGCACGCTCTTCGTGGTGACTTCCACCATCGGTTCCAGCCAGCCCTGGGTAAAGGCGATGGATTCAATTTCTTCTAACGGAATGGTAACTTCCTGCACCTTGGATTTGGATTCCAGGCCGATTAGATCATGTTTAAGGACTTCAAATTCCAGATGCAGCCCGGCGGCGTCGGCTTTGATAAAGCCTGTGGTCTCCACTGCATCGCTCAGGCTGAAGTTAGAGAAGGGGAGCTTGATGAACTCTGGCAAGAGAAAATCAGGGGTCATAGCCCCAGTATGAGCCATTTAGCCATAGGCGGCAACACGATAACAACCTCGATCCAGATAACCTGCTCCAGTACAAGGAGCTAACCGCTGAGGAGCAATCCGGCAGCGATATTTAGCCACCATTGCGGGGCCGCCTTCCAGAATACCAGAGTAGATGTTTTCGATGTCCCGGCGTTCGATAGAGACCATGCGCCCTGAAGTTAGTTCGATCCGTGCCATTGTTTCTATTGTAACGGAATCGTCCACCGCTCTTGACTACTACTAAGGCTAATGTGCTCGTCATCAGGCAGCCATTTCAGGTTGCCGAGTCCCCAAAAACTATAATTGTTGCCGTGCGGTGTGACTGAGTGGCTGCCGACGATGTGCATATCACTACCGTCCCAACAACTCACCCAGAGTTGAAACAGATACGGCGCATCCTCCACCGCCTGGCCAGGCTTAAGGCCAGTCGTAATCCGCCTTCTCAGCAGCCAGGCCAGCCGGGAAGTGTGAGGAGAGCCAGCGACTTCAACGTCCCACTGGCCGCGCACCGGTAACGTCATCCTAAATTCACGCACCTTGGCCGTGGCTCCCTCTAAATTGAAGGTATAGAAACCTTCCTGCTGGAATTGATCTTTGAGGGGCCACTGATCTGGGTTGGGGTGGGCTAAAACTCGGTTGCCAGGGATGACTTCCAGTAAATCACTCTGCATCAAGTCCCATAAAGACGTAGTGCCACGAGGGTAGCCGATGGCAATACGCTTGATGATGCCAGGTCGCTCGCGGCTAAAGACCAAAGCGTAGATGCTATGCTGTCCGGCCATTAAGCAGACCCAACGCTTGCTGTCGGGCAGCCACAAAGGATTGGAGCAGGAAGACCAGAACTCCTGTTGACTGGCGCGACGCGAGGTTTTAAACCTGCCATCCTTGGCACGGACAGTAAACTGCAATTCATCCTGAGTTAAGAGCCAGCGGCCATCCGGCGAAGGATAATCAAACAGGTTGGCATCATACTGGGAGGTCTTCTGCGCTATCTCAGATAGGTTCCACCCGCGCTGTTGAAAGAGTTGTCGAGCGACCACCCGATACAACAGCAATGGAAGCAAGAGAATTAAGGTAAGCTTGACCCACCTCGATTTGTGCCAATCTCTTAATAGCATGGTCTGTCACCTGGGTTATTGACTCATGGCATTAGGAAGTTCAATAGTCCAGAGTTTACAATATAACAGTGTCTTTAACTGGATGTCCGATTGTGCGGTGGAGCGGCCATATATCTTGTATAATGACGGCTATGAGACGTTAATGCCTGTGATGGTGAGGGGCAGGGCACAGGCCAAAGGAGCTACGATGCAAAACAGAACGCGTTACAACCTTGTCGTGTTGTTAGCCGGTGTCTTTATGGGCGGACAGAGTGTCCACGCCCAGCCCGACCCTTATCAGTTTGCGCCGCCGCAAATTGCGGCTCCCGTGCCGGTGGAGAACACGGGCCGCATCATGGTGCAACAGTTCGCTGGGCCTGTAGCCAATGTCGAGGGTGGGGCGCGCGGCTTTGTGGTGCTGCAAGGCGGAGCCAATCAAGGCCAGGTAAATCAGGTAAATGAAGCCACAGTCGCCACGGCAGAGAAGCAATGGGAGCAAGTCGGGGAACGCTATCGTCAGGGATTAGTCACGCTGGACGAAGTAGATCAAGCCCAGGTAGTGCTAACCGAAGTGCAGATTCGCTTCGCGCAGGCGCAAGCCCAACCCGCCGACGTAATGGAAAAGCAAATCACAGCATATCTGGAAAAACTCGTTGCCACACGGGAGCATTTAGTGAGCCTGGCCGAAGCCCGCTACAAAGCTGGCGTGATGACCCTGGCTGACCTCAATGCCAGTCGCATTCAGCTTAGCGAGGCGCGCCTTCGCCTGGAACTACACCGTCTGGTCGGGTTGCGCGCCGAAGACCTGACGCGGGTGACGGCACTTTACCAGCAAGGCGTAGTGACTCAGCAGGAAGTAGATGGGGCCACCGTTGCCCTGGATGCCGCACGCAATTTGGCCAAAAGCGTCGAGCAGACTGTTGTTACCCCACAGGCCAATCAGCCACTCGTGGAAATTACCGCCGATAAACTCCTTGTGACATTTTAACCTGCAAGCTGGAACTGCCTTTGAGGTGACGAGGCAGGATGAGCGGACAAGTGGGCAGTATTAGGATAAACCTCCATGATTGCCTCGTAATAGCACTGGGAGCTTACCCTTGAGGGAAGGGAATGGCAAAGTTTACCTTCCGCTGTTCGGGCAAAGTCAGTTGGCCCTCAATGGTTCTGCTCCTGATTGTAACCTGGGCAAAAACCTTCAAGGCTTTCCTGGAATCTAAACTATGCTCTTCCTTGAGGTGGATAATCGGTTCCTTGAAAGGCCCGACGCCAAGCGACTCTAAGGCCCCACTGAATTCGACGCGGTCTAAGATGCCAATCTTATTGACATAATACTTGACCATTAAGGGCCAGCTTTGCCTAGGGTCATAGAACATCATGCCCCAACTTTTTTCATTGTCTTGCGCTGGGTGAGACCCCACGGAGTAGCCTTCCAATGTTCCTGGCTGGCGGGCTTTGCCGTAGGCCGTGGCCAGAGCCAGAGTTAAGGGATGTTGTTTAGCCAGCATACGTGCTGCCGTGATAAGGGCTGCGGCTTGCACCAACTCTTTTTGTGCCATGACTTTTTCAGCATCGGCTAGCAGGTTCTTGAGTCGGTTGGTTGTCTCAGGGTTAGCCGAGGCAATCTGCTCCTGCTTAGCTCTGCCAATCAAGGCGATGAGACGGGGGAAATCGTAGGTGATCTTGTAATGTTCTATCAAGTCTGCGTAGGTATCGGCCAGCAGGGGAAAGTCTCGTGGTGCGCCGTTGACGATTTCCTCAAGGTTGGTCTGATATAAGTCTTCGTCCTGATAATTCAGGTATTCTGCCAGAATTAGCTTACCGTAAAAAGCGTACAGTGAATCGCCCTCATGTTGCAGCAAAGATTCGTTATTGGAGCGTGACAAATGATTGCCGCTGTCCCAGATAGAGGATCTTTCGCTGAACTTATCATCTAAGGCTGCTACTTGCTTCAGGAAATTATACGCCGCCTGGTCTTTGGTTTGCGGTTCTCGGACGGTAATGCTCACGTCCTTGGAGGTGAACTCCTGGCCTGCCAGTGGGCCAGTCAACGGCTTGAATTTGGCACGAAAGGTATAGACTCCGGCATTCAGGCGTGGCCCAAACCAGAATTCATTGGGAGATTCCGGTGCCAGCGACCATACCAGTTCCTGTGGTTCGGCGGCGTGCCGCATAAGAGATCAAACTGGCGGTTGTTGAAACCTAACTTTATCAGTTGCCCGTCATCTCGCACCCGAAAGTATTCAAACCTGGCGGCTGGCTCATTCACGCGGTGCCAAATGGATATTGAACTACCATCCGCATTCCGTGCAAAACAAAGGAATCGCAGCGGCTCGAACGGGATGTAACTGGCTTTATCGAACTTCAAGGATACCGCAATGGAGCCAGCTCCCGCTCCCGGCGCGGCGTTAGAAGGGGTTAGACAGGCAAGCCATAAAAGGAGCGAGAATAGTGAGAATTTCTTCCATTTACTGGTATCCATCTTTCTCCTCTGCGCTCATTCACCTTGTGTCACCGGGTTGGTTCTGTCCTTTCACCATTGGTTAAGAAAAGGAAGGTTTGAGCGGGCAAGTGAGTAGTAATGGGGTTGCATAGACAAATGATAACCCAATACCTTCGGCCCGCTCATGACAGAGTTTAACCAGGTTGTTCTGGCTTGGCAAACGCCGCATTCATAGTGCAGCTCAAGCACGCTACTGGCAGCTATTGGTAATGGAATAAAAATTAGCAAAAGGGTCAGGAACACAGTCATGTTCTTGACCCTTTTGCTTAGCTTGCCCCACTGCTGTTAACGGGCTACAGCCTGACTACTGCCCGTCGTGCGATGGCCTGCGCTGTCGGCTAAATCTGTCCACGTTACGGTAACGATCCTGCCCGGTTGCAGGGTGTGTTCTGGCAAAGACAGCACGACGCTGCGCTTGGTCGCGTTGTAACTGGCCGCTTCAACACCGACGGCGTGACCGTTGACCGTCACGACAAAGTGCGCCGCATTGCTGGCTGCGGTAGCATCGAGATTGGTCAGAAAGACGAGTTGAATCTGATCCAGGCTCGACTGCGCCACCAGATGGGACAGTGTTGCTCCTGGCCTATGGGCGATGGAATCGGAACTGCCTGTCGAACCCGTTGGACTGGTGATGACGATGAAGTCATTGTCACTGGTAATGATGGTGCCGTCAGCCAGGGTGACAGTGATCGGCCCCGTCGTGGCACCCGCTGGCACCGTAACACTGATCATATTGCTGCCGGGAGTGCCAGGCGTTATTTGAGCGTTGACCCCATTGAACTTCACGGCTATGACAAATCGGAAATCCGCGCCGTTGGCAGCCAATAAAGTCACTTTAGTTCCCACCGGGCCATTGACCGGGGTAAAGGTGAAACTGGGTGGGATAACGATGAATTTGGTGTTGCTGGTGGCTGTCCCATCCGGGGTGATGACTGTGATAAAACCGGTCTTGGCACCAGCAGGCACAGTGGCCATGATTTCGTTAATGGTATTTGTCAAGAACGTTGCGGGCACGCCGTTGAACTTAACCACCGTCGCCCGTCCGATATTGGTGCCGCGAATGGTGACGACCGAACCCATAATCCCCGTCCCCGGCGTAAAACTATCAATCTGTGGTGGGTAGAGCACGGTGAAAGGCAGAGGGTTCGAGGGTATATCACCCAAACGCTGCACAAAGAGAAAGCTGGTGCCCCCAATGATACCTGGAAAGCCAGGTGGAAAGTTGGGAACTTTGAAAATGACCTGCTGATCATCTGAGCCTGGCTGCGGGAGTGCTGTCATCCCGTTCAAATACACAATCACGCCATTGAGGTTTTGTCCCCGTATCGTGACTAATGCGCCAGGTTCAGCCGCAAGCGGAGAGACAAAATCAATTCTGGGCGGTAGCTGGAAGGTGAATCTATCTATACTGGTCGCCGTGCCGCCAGAAGTGGTAACACGAATCGGCCCGGATGCGCTGTTTAGCGGCAAGGTAGCACCAGGAGGCGGCAGGGGCACAAAAGCCGTAATTCGAGTATCGGAGTTCACCGTAAAGCCCGCCGCAAAACCGTTAATAGTGACGGAAGTGGCCCCGGTGAGATTGGTGCCGGTGATAACAATCGGGCTAAGTACTGGAGCCGTTGCGGGCGTAAAACCGGTAATGGTGGGCGGTGGCTGTAAGATGGTGATAATTGGCCCCGCCGCCAATCCGCGCATGTTAGAAATGGAAATCGGCCCGGTTATCGCGCCCAACGGCACGCGCACTCTGAGGTCGGTATCGGTTGAGCCGGGCAATGGGGGCGCAGCGATGCCGGGGGTGAAGAAGACCCCTATGGTATCGCTGAAACCTATGCCATGAATCGTGATGATGTCGCCTTCGCGCGCAGTTAGCGGCGTCACTGTGTCAATACGAGGCGGCAGCAAGAAGGTAAAATTGGTGGCACTGGTCGCCGTCCCACTAGGCGTGGTCACACTGATTGGCCCAGTTGCGGGGCCATTGGGGCCGCCCGCAAATGGTGGGATAATGCCGGGGGGCAGGGGCGGTAGAAAGGCCGTAATCTGCGTCGGCGAATCCACGGTAAAACCAGCGAATAATCCGTTGATTTTAACAGCAGTAGCCCCCGTGAAGTTCGCGCCCCTAATAATGATTGGTGTGCCAGAACTGCCCGTATCTGGGGTAAAGCTGTCAATACGCGGCGCCGGACGCAGGACGGTGAAGTTGCCAGCGATGACCGGGGCAAAGTTCAGGTTGGCAGGGGTATCCACTAATAGCGGCCCACCGATAGCACCCACTGGCACTTTAACGATGAGGTTGCTATCAGTGGAGCCAGGCTGAGCCACGGCAGGATTATTTAAACTGCCAAAGTAAACTCTGGCTCCGGTGAGATGGAGACCCGTCAGGGTGACTAACGCCCCCTCTGGGCCACTGGGAGGATTAATGCTATCAATGCGAGGCGGCAGCAGAATCGTGAAAAACTGGGGGTTACTCGCGCTGCCGGAAGTCGCAAAGCCCGCCCGCGTCCTGACATCAATCGGGCCAGAATTTGAGCCAGTGAAACCGTTGACATCGAACGGCATATAAGCGGTAATCTTAGTATCCGAATCCACGGTAAAACCGGCTGCATGGGTCGCTATCTGCACGGATGTGGTGTTCTGCAAATTCGCGCCGATGATGGTGACAGCGGTGCCGGGGCCGCCACTGGTGGGTGTGAAACGATCAATGCGTGGTAGCGGCTCGATAACAGTAAAGATAGCGGCGCTGGTATCATCTCCAGCGGACGTGCTGACGGTGATATTGCCACTGATGGCTTCGGCAGGCACCGTGACCACCAGCATCGTGGCACTGGATTTGAGAGCATCAATCACAGCTTTCTTGCCGTTAAAAGTTACCGTCGCACCCGCCAGGTTCGACCCTTTAATAGTGACAGTATCCCCGACCTTGCCGCTGCCGGGACTAAAAGTGGTGATGCGTGGCACTAGGATGGCAGGCGCGATAAGAGACGGCGTCAGCAGGCAATAACTATTACTGCCATTATGGGTTCCCAGGGCGAGAATCTGGCCATTATCGTTAATCGCAAAGGCATTGGTAATTTGCCACCCGGAGTTGGCGGGCAGCAGATCATTCAGATCGGTTATGACGGCCGTCTTCGGGTCATAGAGGAAGCCGTGATTCGCGCCGATGCTGGTGCCTGAATAACCGACCACTTGCCCGCCTGCATTAATGGCAAAGCCATGACTGTAGCTGCCACCTAACGTGCCCAAGTCTTTAATCGTGTTCTTGCTGCTGTCATAGATAAAGGCATGTAGGGGATCGCTGCTGGTGGGGCTGTTGCCCAGGACTTGACCTAATTTATTGATGGCCACGGCATTGCTGGAAGTGCCGCCGAGGGTGCCCAGGTCTTTTAGCGGGCCACTACCGTTGTAGAAAAAGGCATGAGTCTGGCCCTTGCTGTTCTGGCTGTCACCTGTGACCTGACCCGCGTCATTAATGTCTACGGCCTGGCTGGTGGCACCGCCGAGGGTGCCCAGGTCTTTCATGGTTGAAGTGTTATTATTATAAAGAAAGGCATGTGCGGAGTTGGTGCTGATGGTGGACTGCCCCACGACCTGGCCTCCCGCGTTGATGGCAAAGGCGTCACTATAACCGCCCCCCAGGGCACCAAGGTCCTTGAGCGAATCTTTGCGGCGATCATATAAGAAGGCGTGCGTGGCACCTTTGGCAGTCATGCTATGACCTGTTACTTGTCCTACGCTATTAATTGCCGTGGCGTAGCTGGATGAACCGCCCAGGGTGCCAATATCTTTCAGGATGCCTTTTTCGTAGAAAAAAGCATGGCTAATTTGACCGGTGGTATAGCCTACCACCTAGCCCGTGTTATTGATGTCCACCAGAGCCGCATTGGAACTGCCCAGGGTTCCTAAGTCAGTCACTACGCCTTGGTTATACAAGACGCCTCGTTGGGGCGTGCTCACGGTCTGGCCAATAACTTGGCCAAGATTATTCAGGGCCTTAGCGACCTGTGTGCTACTGCTCTGCCAACGCGCCGTAGCGGGCAATTCATCAATCCTATAGGTGGTCGCGGCGTCAGACCGCAATGGGCTAACTAAGCCAGTTAGACAGAGCAGCAGCAGGAGACTCAGCGTCCCCCCGCCTTGTCCTGCCCGCGCCAGCCATCCTACTACACCAATTCCTCTTATGCCCCTTTTTATCCCCCTGGCATTTTGCGAGCCATTCCCTCGTGTCATTTATGATCCTCTAACTTAGAATAATACGGCGTCCGCCAAACGATTCAATGCCGACACTGCTGCGGCACCGATTTTGCAGCTAAACTTTAACTTCATTGTTCTAACTTACAGAGGTTGCTAGCTCATGTCAACACTGTGTAAAAGATTTTACAGACGACATCGTGACAGGGTGTAAAGACCAGATCAATAGCGCCGCTGCACGGCACGGCACCTGCCCTGAACATTCCACTTGACGTTGCATTCTGTCTGAATGAAAGAGAACTTATGGACTTGACTGGAATTCACCACCTTACTGCTGTGGCCGCCAATGTGCGCGACAACTACCGTTTTTACACGCAGGTCTTAGGGATGCGCCTGGTCAAGCGCAGCGTCAATCAAGACGATGTGAGCGCCTATCACCTCTTCTACGCCGACGCGGTGGGCACGCCTGGCACCGACCTGACGTTTTTCGATTGGGCCATGCCCCGCGAGCGCAGGGGCACGCACAGCCTTGTCCGCACCGCTTTGCGCGTTAATGGCCGCGAGGCGCTGCATTGGTGGGCGCAACGGTTGGAGGCACAGAGTGTGGCGCATGGCGGCGTTGAGGAACGTGATGGTCGTTGGACGCTCGATTTTGAAGACCCCGAAGGCCAGCGCCTCGCGCTCCTGGACGATGGCGGAGCCGGGGACGAATCGAAACCTTGGGCGCAAAGTCCGGTGCCTGCTGAATTTCAAGTGCGCGGCTTAGGCCCGATTACCATGAGCGTGCCCCGCCTGGAGCGAACTGATTTGGTTCTCACCAAAGTTATGAATATGCGTCCGGTGCGCGAGTATGGGCATCAAGATGGGGCTAATCCACAGCACACCGTCCACGTTTATGAGATGGGTGCAGGCGGCCCGCACGCCGAGCTGCATGTGGCGGTGCAGCCCGACCTACCCCCGGCGCGGCTGGGCGCGGGGGGCGTGCATCATGTGGCGTTTCGCACGCCTGACGAAGCGCAATATCATGCCTGGTTCGAGCGCCTGAGTTCGCTTGGCGTGCAAAATAGTGGCGAGATAGACCGCTATTACTTCCGCAGCCTCTACTTCCGCGAACCCAATGGCATCCTCTTCGAGATCGCCACCGACGGCCCCGGCTTCGCCGTAGATGAAGACGCCGCGACACTGGGCGAAAAAGTGGTGCTGCCACCCTTCCTGGAATCGCAACGCGCCGCCATTGTCGCCAACCTGAAACCGATTGAATAAGAGTTGTACAGCGCACCATGATTAGTGCCCAAGCTTGCTAAGACCTATCGCAAAGTTCTGTGCCTCCGCGTAGGCTTTTTGGAAGGCTTGGGGCTGGGTGCTATGGGGGTTGGTGTCCAGAGATCAACGGCCTTGCTCGGCAAAACTTCAACTGCCACCGTATTTGACACCACATAATCCAGTCGTGCTGGCCCCTCCTGATTCACCCGTACATAATTTTTATATTTGAGAGTGAGCAAATACTGAC
The DNA here is from genome assembly GCA_019239895.1 of Abditibacteriaceae bacterium. Taxonomy (GTDB): domain Bacteria; phylum Armatimonadota; class Abditibacteriia; order Abditibacteriales; family Abditibacteriaceae; genus JAFAZH01. Next base: position 74,149 of record JAFAZH010000049.1, read on the forward strand.
CCGGCGCTGTCATCTCATAGAGTTGATTGGCTTTGACTCGAAAATAAAGGACGCGATTTTTCTGGAGTTCAAAAGGGTAATCGCCAGCAGCGTCGGGAGGGTGGGGTGCCATAAAGTCCATATATTTTGTAAAAGATACCAATTTGTGCTGCTCATCCTGAACCACCAGAAAGAAGTCTCTCTCAGTACTTTTGTCTATATGAACATATGCCGTTTTATTACTGAGATTCTGAAGCGCCGCCTGCACCCAGATTGGGTCTCCCGACGGCACCTGAGTTTTTTCGGCACGGATGGTCAGTTGAAAGCCATCCATTGCGGGGCCAGTGTCTCTAACATCCAGATCATTGGCGTCGGGCCACGTATGGGAGCAACTGATGCCCCCGAAGGTGAGAAGAAGTAGAGCCGCACCAAGGCTTAAAACCCTACGAATGCGACTCAATTGTATGCTCTTCATAGCTCGCCACTTCTGCTGCCGCTCTTGAGGGTCTTTTGACACATCGGCTTGCTGCATGGTCACTTCACCTGATGTGCTGCCGTATAATGTAGGAATGCTGCCATTAATCTACTGCTGAGATTCAATGGCTTAACGGTCTACTGCTGCCAATTATGAGTAGCGCACTAGCACGGCGATTGGCAGCTTAAAGCCGTAATCCACCGAGAGTTTGCCTTTGAGCAGGATGCGACCTGCCGCGCGAGGGATGTTATGAAGTGGAAAGCGATAGCCCACGCGCACCGCCTGGCCAACCCCGTAAGCATAACACCACATCGGATAATCATTTGTGCCGGGGTTATACCAGGTTTTGAATTTGCGATAAATGCGCCCGTGTTGATCCACCAGGAAGCAATCGCACTCGGCATCCCGATAGGATGGCCCGGTGAGCCAGCGTTTGTATAGGTTAAGCGAATTATAATGCAGGGTCAGCCTGACCTCGGTGTCGGCATCCGCACAACTGGTCTGCTTCACCGCCGCCGGAGTGAGCGGCAACACCTGGGCCTGCCCAAGGCGCAGGAGCGGGCCACCCTGATAACTGAGCAGCCCCAGCCAGGCTAAGGCCGCTACCGGAACCATCATCAGCACCGCCTCGAACTTCTTCATGTTTTTATTATGACCAATTAAGTTGGGCGGTGGATAGCCACTCAGATGGCTCTCAAATATAAAGAAGCTGTCAGTGTAACGGGCCGTGGACTTTGTTATCATGACTTAATAATTAAGCTTGTTTGAGGGATGAGAAGCCATGAGCCGTAAAGGAAAGATCATGTGGTGCCACAAGTCTGTGGGGCAGGGGAGCGGGCGCACTGACTACCGTACGAAAAGTCTGCGTGCGGCAGTCGGGGCACTGCTGGCAATGGGCGGAATGCTGGGTCTCGCTGGATGTGGCGGGGGCACTGGCAGTGGACTGAACTCGTCCTTCAGCGATCAGCCTTTTCCCACCACAGCGACGCCAGTGCCGGGGGCGACGCCAGGCAAGCCCAGCAGCCAGATTGTGTTTGATGCCAATCGCACAGGGGATTTTCAGATTTACACCGTCAACGCCAATGGCACCGAGATGAAGCGATTGACGGCTGATTCCGGCACGATCAAGCGCGATAATACTTTGCCCGTCTTTAATCCGGCCCGCACCAAAATTGCTTATGTCTCCAAAACTTTACCCTCCGGCGACCCTAATATTTATATCATGGACGCCGATGGCACCAACGGAAAGCCACTGACCACAGAGGGCGGTTATGCTCCATCCTTTAGTCCCGACGGCTCGCAGCTTCTTTTTGTCAAAGGGCATAGTATCGCCGTGATGGACAGCGATGGCAGCCATGTCAAAGTGCTGACTACGGCTGGCTCCAATGAAAGCGTGGGGGATCCATCGTTTAGTCCCGACGGTAAGACGATTGTGTTTTACTCTGGCAACGTCGGGCAGTTCGGGTCATTTCTCTCGCTGTATCTGATGGATGCCGATGGCAAGAACAAGCGACAGCTCAAGATGCAGACCGCTGGCCCGACCAACATCCATGCGCGTTTTAGTCCCGATGGCCATAAAATCCTGTTCGAGACCGACCTGGGTCGCAACTCCTTTAACCAAATTTCAGTCGTGAATACCGATGGCTCCAACTCCAAAACCGTGATTAACGATACCAAGTTCTTCTATAATCAGCCTGCCTGGAGTCCTGATGGCAGCAAAATCGTTTTCTCCTCCAACCGCCTCGGCAGCCACTACCACCTCTACACCGCTAATGCCGATGGCTCGCACATTACCCCCGTGACACCCGTGACCAGCGGCCCCGGCGATGACAAAGACCCGGACTGGAGGTGAGAACATTGCGGATTGGCGGTTGCGGATTGCGGATTTAAGGCAAACGAATTCAAGCGATGCACCTTAAGTTAGGTTTCCTCTAATCCACAATCCGCAATCGCCAATCCGCAATGTTTATGGGTGATCTCAAAGATGCCAGGCTGATCTATCTCAAGGGCTTTTTGTTTCTGGTCATCGGCCTCATGGCGGTCACCACCATCCTCCTGGAAAACTTCTCGCCCCGCATGGCGTTCCTGCTCCTGATCGCTATCTGGTCGTTTTGCCGTCTTTACTATTTCATGTTCTATGTGATTGAGAAATACGTGGATGGCCAGTATAAATTTGCCGGTATCCATTCCTTTTTGATTTACCTGTGGCAGCAGCGCACGCAGTCTAAGCCGCGTGGCTAAATGGTCGTGGGCGTGGGGCTTTCGAGTCAGCTAATCATGGCCGATAGTCGTCGCAGCTAATCATCATCGAACTGGCTATCATTAACCAAGCCTCTGATGAAGGTTTCAAAGTTGGGTGCGAGAAAAGTGATTTCGTAGTCAGATTCCTGGTCAATGTGAATGATTTCCGGCTCCCCGGTTTTCCCGTTTTTGCGATAGTCCATGCAAATCATGTCGTGGCCACCAGAGGGGCAATCCGCGAAATAAATTCCGATGGCGGGATAACCCCATTCATCTATCATAAATTGGCTGCCCAGTTCACCGCAAAGGGAATAGATTTGCTCCCGCCCAATGCCGAGGATGCCGTTTATAGCAACGTGGTCATTGGCCCAGGAGGTGCTTTCTTGCGTTGGAAAAGCGCGCTTGCGGGGAATGCCACCATTTTGAGTCTGCATCAACTCCAGGTAGGCTGCGGGAAGTTTGTAGCCCAATTCATCTTCCCCCAAGGCAACCAATGCTTCTGTTAGTGGCGCAGAAATATACGCCGTGGAGTCCGGCTCTTCGGAATAAGACGCAGCGGCATAGTCAATTTCTCTCCAAAAATTTGATAGATCAAAGTCAGTAAAAATGCTTCCCATATCGCACCAGTCGCCTTTACATTAACGAAGATTTTAACAGGGGCAGCCTAGCCGCGCCCGCCGGCCCAACGTCAGGGCCAGCGGCGGTTGTAGGCGCAGCCAAGCGGGGCGCAAAGCCTTCCCCTGCCCCGTTCGGTGGGGCCGCTTGTCCGTCCATCTCTGTATCCGTAAGCGGGTTGCAGCCGTGTCTTTCCGTAAAGCCAAAGCCAACCTGCACATTAACTTTTGTGCAGCGCCTCGTTGTGTGGCTGCTCATCACTCTGAACTACAGCATGGTGGACTCGATTTTATACGCCGTGGCTTGCTTTCAATTTTGAAATACTGTTTCTGGACACCCAGGTCTTCAATCTCCCAGTAGCAAGTAAACCTTTGGCTGTGCTTATCCCATTGAATGCCCTTGAGGGCAATCGCATTGAAGGCACAGAACCAGGGCACCTCTGTCGCTAAAATGCTTTCGCCTGTTTGATTGTCTGTGACATACACGCTATATTTATCATCTAATGAGACTCGCCAGCCAGCTACACGAACTACACTTGTTGAGTATCTACCATTGGGAGAAGTCATCATCCAATAGTTTCGCTTAGCGCGACCCAATAGCCAGAAGGCGGCAGCCAATACAGGAATAGAGGCCCTGACTATCATCTTTCGCCTGGTCAACAATTGTTTGCCCATACTGCTGATTTCATGATAGTCTAATGTAACAAAGCGCAGCCACACAACGGTAAGTTCAGCGGCGACTGGAGAGAGCAAAGCGAAGCAACTGGAAGCCGTCCGTTGCAGCGTCTGGTTGAGCCGCTGTTCGAGCCATTTAACTTATGTCGTTCTCCAAAATGGTGATGTAACCAGAGTCATCAGCCGCGAGTTCGACCTTATAACCCAGTCGTTCCTGAAGTTTGGCAGAACGTGGGTTGTCTAAAGCCGCACTGCCCACGAGGCGCTT
>JAFAZH010000050.1 GCA_019239895.1 Abditibacteriaceae bacterium
TTGCTCATCTCCTTAATCGCCTTAGTGGTCATCGCCGTGTTGACCATCATGGGTTCCAAGCTCAAGGGTGGCTTTAGCACTGCCGCTAACTCCATCACCACCACCACCTAAGCCATCTGGTGGCCACAAGCACAATGCCCACAGGCCTTGCCTGTGGGCATTGTAACTTAACTGTGTAACTCAACTGTCGCAAGAATATTTCCTAAATCCCTGGCAACAAACTTTCTTTAGTAGCAATATTTAGCAATTTTCAACCCAGCAGCAGGGAGATGGCAGCATTATTGCAACTTATTTAACAACATCAATTTCCGCAATAGCCCTAGGGTTATACAGGAAGCCACAAAGTTATTGTGAAAATTCGGAAACGTATGGTAAGATGACTTTAACATCTATCATTGCGTCAAATTAATTTTAAGTTCACAGCGAACGGAAAACCAAGGAGGTGAAGAAGACATGATAAAGCGTTTTGTAATGGAAGAGGAGGGGCAGACTCTGGTTGAATACGGGTTGCTCATCTCCTTAATCGCGCTGGTTTTGATTACGGTGCTGACCTTTATGGGGTCGAAGGTTAAAGCTGGTTTTAGTGCTGCTGCTAACCAGATTAACACCACCACATAAAGATAAAGACAAGTTTTCAACTACGCCCGAAGGCTATGACCTTCGGGCGTAGTTGGTTTATAGGCCAATTTTGTCCTTTTAACGGCAAAATTGGCCTGCTTGCCTCGCTACACCCCCTGACTTGATTCGCTGACGACCAAATTACGTTCCTCAAGCTACTACTCTAACCACTGCACACTCGCTACAATTAGAACAGTATTTAGGCCATTGCATTCACTGCCTATGCATTCACCTTCTACCACTGGCACAGGTATTCATGAATATGTTAGAACAGATGAGCCGCTACCATTAGCCGATCAAACTGTGGTGCTGGCTCGCCAACGCTTGCGCGCTGCGTTGGCGGTTAGTGCCGCAGCTTTCTTGCTTTATCTTTTTTGTATGTCACCTACAGTGACATATTCCGGCGATTGTGGCGAATTAATCGCCGCTTCCTATCGCCTTGGCATTGCTCATCCCAGTGGCTATCCACTCTACTGCATGTTAGGTCGCCTCTTCGCTTCCTTAGTTCCCTTTGGGGAAGTTGGCTGGCGTTACAATCTGCTATCGGCGGTCTTGGGTTCGGTCATGGTGGGCTTCATGACCGCTACGGTGCATCGCCTGACAGTTCCCCCTACCCCATCAGCCACATCTACACAGTCGCAGCATGCACCAGCATTGTTATACGATCAATGGCCTGCCATCGGAGCCGGATTATTGTTAGCCGGATTTTACTTTGTGGGGTCGCAAGGCTTTATCGCGGAAGTCTCTATGCTTGAAGGCATGACGGAATGCGTCCTACTCTATTGTGCGGTGGCCTGGCATCAAGAAGCCGACTGGCGCTGGGCCTATACGGGAGCCTTGGTCATGGGCTTTGCGATTCTGGCTCATCTAACTTCGGTGTTTGCGATGCCGGGCCTCTTAATCTATGCGGTTTACCAGCACCGCCAACGATTTATCCAAGAAGCTGCTAATACTGCTACGAGTCAGGACTTATCTGCTCAATACTGTAAGTCCTTAATCATGCGACGTGGCGTCATTTTTGTAGTCTTGCCGCTCCTGGTCTATGCCTTAACCATTTACTTACCCTTGCGCTCGCGCCTTTATCCTGAACCCTCGCCGCCACGCGCCTGGGCACCACTCGACTGGACGCATCCAGTAGATTTTCGCCGTTGGCGCACTCATGTCAGTGCTCAACAATACCGTATTCATCTACTGAAACCGACTAAGGTATCCCTGGCTGGCCATCAATTGCAGATACCGTGGTTCGTCAAGCCTCTCTCTACAGTGCCCGCTGATTTAGGCTCATTGTTGTATTTCATCGCCAGCAGTTACCTCTGGTTCACTCCGCTGATTCTGGTTGGCGCATGGCTTAGTTTGAAAAGAGGGGATAAAGCGACTCAGCAGCGCACCGGGGGAAAGTGGTTGGGCGCAGCTCTACTGGTTATTTGTCTGCTTAATGTCAGCGTAGAGATCAACTACGATGTGGGTGACCAATCGAACTTCTTTTTCCCGGCGTATATGGCGATGTCCATCTGGATGGGATTAGGTATTGCTGCCATGTTGCAGGCACTCTTAGTCTGGGGCGAACGCCTGAATCAACGCACTGGTAATCCATTATGGCAGTGGCGTTTAGCGACACTGGGTTGGCTATTAGTCTTGGGCACAGTGGCGGTAGAGTGGAGCATCTTTACGGGAGCGAGTTCATTTCGGGGCGTAACATCTGCACGTGATGCCGCTCTGGAACGAGCCGAGGCTGCCGAACGATTGGCTCGGCCCGGTAAACCCGCCCCAATTCTGCTCTTGATGGAAGACGATTCTCTCTGGGGCTTCTGGTATGTCCACTATGTCCTCGACCGTGCGCCGCATGTGCGCACCCCGTGGGGGCCACTGCGCAATCAAATCGCCGAAAATCAGCACCTCGTAGATTTCGTTACTGATCTCCAGAAATCCGGGCCAGTGGCGATCAATCAATTTGATTGGACAGTAGACCAACGCTTTCCTTATACGCCATTGACACCCAGCGGCAATCTCTGGTTAGCCAGCCGCCGCGCCCTGCCTCTGCCCGCGACACCGGTTACTTCGGATTCCGGCCCCGCAACCGCATTAGGTGACATTTTCAGCGCCCAGTTCCGCCGCACCCCCTTAACGCAGGTTAAAGGCATTCACGATTCGGATGAAGCCTTACAAGGCTTAAGTCAACAGGAGATTAAATCTCTTCCAAAAAGCGGCTTAGCCATTCTGAAACGCGATGATATGGCAATCCTTGATTTAGATTTTAAGGTGTCTCCGGCTATGGTTAAGCGGCTAGCCCACGCTCCACAAGACCGCGTCAATAAAACGGCACTGATCGGCTGGATTGAAGTTCTGATGGCACGCCAGGGTTATTTGAAAGGGACACCCACGCCTGGCCCGCACGAAATGAGCATCAAATCGAGTATGACACCACCCCTCATGGTTTATACCCAACAGCGCCGCTTAGTGGCATCCCTCAACATTCAGCAGGGCATGAGGCTGCACGCTGTGATACCAATGCAAATTGCAGGCGATACCGTGAGTGACCTTTATCAGGTTTGGACACGCCTGATTACCAACCCCAACGACAAGACAACACCCTGGCAACGCACGGATGCCGCACGCCTGGTGATTACATAATCGGCCATCTCTTTGTTTATGGCAGAGATAAAACACTATCCGTCGCAGTTGTCCCTTTATGTCAGAGGTCATAATGAGCGCCCATGACTAAGTTCTTACCAGCGCGTCCGTATATTATATTCGCTGCGACGCTGGCGCTCCTCACCTGGGGACAAATTCTCTATTGCACCCTGCAAACACCCAAGGGTTGGCAGTTCTCCGGTTTCACCTGTGACATCGTAGACCAGAATACCTATCTGGCGTTTATGGCCCAGGCGCGTGACGGCCATTTCTTCCTTCAAAATCTTTATACTGGTGAAATCGAAAAAACCTCTTATTGCAACCTGTTCTGGTGGACTTTAGGGGTGGCTGCACGCTGGACGCACCTCTCTTTAGGCACTGTTTTCCAGGGCAGCCGTGTCCTCTTGAGTTTCGCTTTTTTGCTACTCTTAGCGCGTTTCATTGGCTACTTCATAGAAAGTGAGGCGCAGCGGTGGTGCGCTCTTCTGCTCATTACGCTGGGCACCGGGTTTGGCTGGCTTTTTGTCATTGCATCGCAGTGGACGGGGCGTTTCGTGCTCACTGCTGATCTCGTGTTGCCCGAAGCCTTTGCCATCATGTCTATGCTGTGGAAGACACACTTAGTCTTCTCGCTTATCTTGCAAGTGAGTATTTTGTGGCTCTTCCTGGCCGCCTGTGAAAGCAGAAATTTAAGATGGGCCATCGGTGCGGCACTTCTCGCTTTGTTGTTGGGATTTACCCATGCTTTTCATCTCATCACGATTTACTGCATCGCCTTGGTTTTTGGAGTCGCCTGTGCGCTCAGGGAGCCAAATACCATAAAACGATGGCAGCCGCTGCAATACGCTGTTTTATTAATCATTTTTTCAGCTCCATCACTGCTTTATTTTTCGCGTCTGGTGCATAGCAGCCCGATTATGGCGGCCTGGCAGCAGCAGAATATCTGCCTCTCACCGCCGGTATGGTCTTATTTAGTTGGTTTCGGGCCAGTTGTCGGGGTGTTATTTTGCTGTCCGCGTCAATTTGTGCAACGCTTCTTAATCAAACCCTTGCAAGAGCCTGCCACCTCGCCACGCAATCTCTTTCTCTTTATCTGGTTGGTATGCAATAGCCTGTTGCTCTATTCCGCTCCCATTTTTAACTTCGAGCGACGTTTAGTGCAGAGCTTACAAATTCCGCTCACGCTTATCGCAGCGCAGCTCTTCTTTGATGTGCTGTACCCCCGTTTGATAACGTGGCCCGCGCTGGCTCAAACTTTTCAAAGTGGCAACCAAAGCAGGCTTTCACCCCAAAACACGATTGTGCTGGGTTGGGTGCTGCTGAGTCTGCCGACGACGCTTTATCACTTCACCGCCACCAGTTTTATTGCTTTACCACCGCACTCCCCTTATTACCTCTCACCTTCGGAACTGGGGGCAGCGGATTATTTGCGCCAACACGCTAAGGAGGACGCCGTTATTTTAGCTCCCGAAGAACAGGGTTCCTGGCTGCCAATTTTAACCGAGCGGCATGTGTTTATAGGGCATCCGGTGCAAACGGTAGATTACGCCCGAAAGTCAGAATTAGCGGCTCGCTTCTTCTCTGTCAAAATGAGCAATGCAGAAAGAATTCAACTCTTGCACCGTTATCCAGCGAATTTCATCTATTGGCCGCATCAAAAGGATGTGTCGCTGCCAAATAGTGCTTTGTGGACGAAAGTCTTTGGCTCACCTTTGGTTGAAGTTTATGAGGTTAAAACGAGCCTCAAAGTAGCCACAGGGAACCCCAAACGCTAAAATGATTCTTGACTGGAAGTGTTATGAAACAGCAAGTCTTTAAAAGCCTACAAACTTTATAGAGAAAGAAGGTCGGTACCTATGATGACAAATGAACAGGTGATGCGCTATGGGCGGCACCTGATTATGCCCGAAGTTGGCGTTGTGGGTCAGGAAAAATTGAACGCCGCTAAAATCTTGATGGTTGGAGCGGGTGGCCTTGGCTCACCTTCCGCCCTTTATTTGGCGGCCAGCGGCATTGGGGAAATGACCATCATTGACCCGGATGTCGTGGATTTATCGAATTTGCAGCGTCAAATACTCCACGATACTTCCAGCGTCGGGGTGCCCAAGGTCGAGTCGGCCAAGAAGCGGATTCATGAAGTGAACCCCAACGTCAAGGTCAATGCCATTCAAGATCAACTCTCGAATGAGAATGTGCGCCAATTAGTGCGCGAGCATGACCTGGTAGTGGATGGGACGGATAACTTCCAAACCCGCTACATGGTCAACGACGCCTGTATCTTCGAGAAAAAGCTAAACGTTTATGGCTCTATCTTCCGCTTCGACGGGCAGAGCACGGTTTTCTGCGACCCTAATGGCCCGTGCTACCGGTGCCTTTATCCAGAGCCACCGCCACCGGGCATGGTGCCAAGTTGCGCCGAGGGCGGCGTCTTGGGCATTCTGCCAGGTGTGGTTGGCGTGATTCAGGCCACGGAAGCCATTAAGCTCATTTTGGGCAAGGGCGATCCACTGATTGGACGTTTAATGCTCTATGATGCCTTAGCGATGAAATTCCGTGAGTTAAAGATTCGCAAAGACCCGGAATGCCCGGTTTGCTCAGCGCATCCGACCATTACGGAATTACAGAACTATGAGTATTTTTGCGGCATTGCCCCCGAAGCCAATGGCGAGTCGGGACAGGCACAAGAACAGATTACAGCGCGTCAGCTCAAGGAAATGATGGAGGCGGGTCGTCGCCTCACTCTACTCGACGTGCGGGAGCCTCAAGAGTGGGATATTACGCATTTACCCGATGCCAAGCTGATTCCGCTCAATGATCTGCCTGACCGCATGAACGAATTGGATACTGCCGATGACATTGTAGCCTACTGCCATCATGGAATGCGCTCGGCCAAGGCCATTGGTTTCTTGCAGAAGATGGGCTATAAAAAGCTGAAGAATCTGGCAGGTGGCATTGACGCGTGGGCTGTCAACGTTGATCCAGAAATGCCACGTTACTAAGAATCACTAGTTTTGAATAAATTCTGAATGGTGGATTGTTGGCAGGTGCACAAGCATAGCTTTAATCCATCGTTCAGAATTTATTTTGCGAGTAGGCCATATTCCTCAGTTACCGCTTTATTAATTCCCCAAGTCATTCCTAAAATACGGGCTTTCAGCGTTCAGTAACCACTCTAACTTAAATTAAAATGTTCGAGGTGACACAGATTACCCTGATTTGTGTCGAAGTGATAGAATGCAAGTGGTAAAATTAAAAAGGCTTATATCTTAAATTAAGTTGCAGGTTCCAAGGAGAGACAAGATGCATTTGCAGAAGTACCAGCAGAATGGTTTAAAAGTAAAGCTTATCAGTGCGTTGGCACTGTGCTGGATAGGTTGGGTCGGCCATGCGGCGCAGGCGCAGGCCATCGGAGTTGTAGACGAAGAAAAGTTAGGGCAGAACTACACTAAGTATAAGACTGCGGTTTCGGATATTGAAAAGCGTGCCCAGGGCTTGGATGGGCAGTTAAGCGCCCGTTTGTTGCTCAACACCGATGAGAGCAAGCAATTTGATACTCTCATTGCCAAGCCTACGCGCACCGCTGCCGAAGAAGCCGATCTCAAGAAGTTGGTGGATGCGGGCACCGCCCGCCAGACGGAATATAACGGCTTATTGGGCACTGTCACCAAAAGTGACAAGGATAAAGCCCGCATGAAGGAACTGGAGACGCAGGCCGAAAGTAATAAGGCCAGCTTGCAGCACTTACAGGACGACCTCTATGCTAAAATGAAGCAGGAGCAGGAAAGCACCGATAAGCAGTACACAGACCGGGCCAACACGGTTATCAAACAAGTGGCCGAAGATAAGAAATTAGCTTTAGTCGTGCGCAAAGTGGCTGTCGTGTGGAGCGCAGACTCGACCGACATCACCGATGAAGTGCTGAAGCGTCTCAATAACGGGTAAATTAGTCAGTGTTAGTGAATCTCCTGGCACGAAAACAGAGGGAACACTAAGCCTGCACCAAAATCGAACTGATTCAACAGTTCACCCACACAACTTTGTGTAAAACGAGCCCCCGGACAGGTTGCTCATTCGACACCGCCCCGGATAACCTACATGCTCAAAATGCAGGTTCGACCGGGACGGTGTCGCCACTCTTAGAGCCTCGCACTTTTACAGTTGTTCTGAGGCTTACCCTCTCCCTTATAATATCCTTAGTAGTATTACCTGGTTGTAATCAAACCCTCGATCCGCGTTTCAATTCCGCCCCCATACCCTCATCCCAATGGGTATCCGAGCGGCCAGGACAGCATTTAAAGACTGCTTCAACCGCCAGCAGCAAAAGTTTTGTGCCCGTCTTCCAGAAGTGGTGGCAAGCTGTTACCACGCCGGGGGCTACTACCTCGCGTGGGGCGGGAGCAACCTCATCCCGCCCATTGGTGTCCATCAACGTTGCCGCGATTGCAACACATCATCCCGCCTGGCGTTTAGCGGATGCCCTGGAACATAATAATGCCACCGCTGTAAGGGCCATGCCGTTGTCCGCCCCTGCCCATCTCAGCCTGACAACTCCCCTGCCCGCTCCGGTTCCATTTGGCCCGCTGCAAGTGGCTGAACCAGGCGGCTCAGTCGGTTTTTACCGCCCGGAGCGCAAGGTGACGGTGGGGGGACTGGGCGCACTACAGGCTGAAACGCGCATTCGGGAAGAACGGGCACTCAATGATTTCATCGTCGCGGCGGCTGAACGTCAGCAGCAAGCGCATACCGCATGGGCTAAGAACTTGCGCGCCACTTTGGAAGAACAATTGGATGCTGCCCAACGCCTGAGCCTATCCGAGTTAACACCCGACTTACCTTCCGATCCAATACAGTTAGAAATGACGAATCTGCGCTTGGCGTTGCTGCGTAACCTCTACACCACAGCCAAAGAACAGGAACAAGCTCGCCAGAAACTACGTGATTTAGAAGCGCAATGGGAAGTTAAGCTGCGCGACCAGGAAAGCCAACGCCTGGCCGAATTAACGCGGCTGCGCGAGGAGCGACCTAAGCAACTTCGCAAAGAGGGCGAAGCGCGGATTAATGCCACGATTGCAGAAGCAGCACAACGCAATATAACCATCCGCGAAAATGTTGTACGCGAACATGGCGCTTTATTAGCGGAAGATTTCGATAAAGACAACGCGCAGTTGGGTATTGTCTTACCCGCCGCTTCTCTACCGCCACAACAGCTTCCTAGCGATGTCAACCCTGCTGCCGCTTTGACTTTAGTCGAGGCACCACAGCGACAATCAAATTTATCTAAAACTTTACCGGGGAAGCCAACGTCTGTACAGTATCATAGCCTTCAGGCCATGACTAACCCGCAGAAGCCGCAGGCGACAGGAGGACAAGGGCAGCGAGCCGTGCAGATTAAGGCTTTACGCGCCTTAGCCTGGAAAGATGCTCGACGTTGGGCACATATTGCCGTGCGCCGTGCGGGTTGGGACTGGAATGAGGCTACGCAAAACGTGCGTGGCGCGGTGCCTGACCGGACACAAGAGGTCTTGCGCATTTTAAATTTGTCTTAGGGTATGCTACCATATAGGCAGTATTAGATTCATGGTAGTATTAGGTTCAAAGTGCTGAGGGAGCGAAAATCTCGTTCCGTTTCAATATTATGACTTTCAGGTTAAGACTTGCTGTAACTTTTGGCCATACATCGCCGCACTCCTTTGCAGCACATCTTTGTAGCAGGAGCTGAATCAACAATGGCTTCCATCAATTCCACCATGTCCAATGGCCACACCTCGAATGGTCACGCGCCGAATGGCACTCCTGACGAGGGGCAAAACCAGGTCAAACGCACCATGCCGATGCGCCATGCCACGATTGGCGACATCGCCAAGCTACTCAATGCTGAACTGGTTGGCGACGCCAAAATTATCATCACCGGAGTTGGCGGCTTAGAAAATGCCGAGCCGGGTTCTATCGCCTTTATCGAGCATGAGCGGCTGCTAAAAACGGCGCTCAGTTCTGGCGCCGCCGCGATTATTGTGCCCGACACGATGGCGGCTAAAATGCGCCGCGTCGAGCGTAAAGTTGGCAAGCCCGCTGTCTTAACGGGTAATCCGCGCCTGGCTTTCGCCAAGGTGATGGAGTTTCTGCAACCGTCGCAATTGCCAGCGCCCGGCATTCATCCAACGGCCATCGTTGAGCCGGATGCTTACTTAGGCGAAGGGGTCACGGTGCGGGAGCACTGTTACATTGGCCATCATGCTCATATCGGCAATGGCGTCGTCATTTATCCGCATGTGGTGATTGGCGACGGAGCGCAAATTGGCGATAATTCAATACTCTATCCCTCAGTGGTTATTGCGCACCACGTCAACATTGGCCAGCGCGTGCGCATTCACTCCGGCAGCGTCTTAGGCGGCGATGGCTTCGGTTATGTGATGGAGAACGGCAAGCACCGCAAAGTGCCACAGGTCGGCACCGTGATTATTGAAGACGATGTAGAAATCGGTGCTAACGTCTGCATTGACCGCGCCACAATGGGCGCAACTCGTGTTGGAGCTGGCACTAAAATAGACAATCTGGTGCAAGTCGCCCATAACGTCCAAATCGGGCGCAACTGCATTCTGTGTGGCCAAGTTGGTCTCAGCGGCAGTGTGATTATCGAAGACGATGCCGTTTTAGCCGGACAAGCTGGCCTGCGCGATCACGTCAAAATCGGCAAAGGGGCTACCCTTGGTGCCAAAGCAGGCATCATGAACGATGTCAAAGCAGGTGATTTTGTCACGGGCAGCCCAGCCGTCACCCACAAGGAGTTCCTACGCATGGAAGCCGCCGCTCGTAAGTTGCCCGATGCTCTGCGCACCCTGCGCACTCTGGAACGTCAGGTTCGGGAGTTACAAGCGCGTTTAGGCACCGTGGACGGAAATTCAGATACTATTGACGAAGAGTAGTAACTTAAAGTGTCAATTAATAAAGAGGAGGCTCCCAATCCAACAGGAGCCTCCTCTTTTTATCGCTATTTTAACTACAGGGTGCCTTATCTACCTTGAGTTGATTCCGCTCATTACTTAACAGCACATGATGCTGCCAATCCCCATCGAGAGTTTGGGGGAAGTCGGTACGATAATGTGCGCCGCGACTTTCTTCGCGTTCGAGAGCGGCACGGGCGACCAGTTGAGCAACGGTGATCATGTTTGACAGTTCAATGCTGGGGCGCGTTGGGTTTGGCTGGCCGTAACGCTCTTGAAGTTCATTTAATATGTTCAAGGCTTGGCGCAAACCCGCGCCACTGCGCACGAGGCCGACATAATGCCACATGGTTTCTTGCAAACGAGTACGGGCAGCAGTGATTTCAGCTTCGCTAAAAGGCTGCGCTCTAACCCCATCTCCGCTACGTGTGTTCAGTTCTGGGGGGCAGCCCGATTTGCTAACGGCAATCGCGCCTTCGACGGTGCGGATGCCAAAGACCAAGCCTTCCAGCATAGAGTTAGAAGCTAAGCGGTTAGCACCATGCACGCCAGTGCAGGCACACTCGCCACAGGCCAATAGGCCATAGACATTGGTCGCGCCATGCAAATCGGTGCGAATGCCGCCCATCATGTAATGCTCGGCAGGCGAAACCGGAATCGGCTCGTGGGCCGGGTCAATGCCATAAGCCACGCAGGTTGAGTAAATCTTGGGGAAGCGAGCGGCAATCTGTTGCGCGGTGTTGGCAGTCAAATCTAAAACCACGTAATCGGAGCCGGTGGTGAGGATTTCCTGGGCAATGGCGCGGCTGACCACATCACGCGGCGCGAGTTCGGCATCGGGATGATAGCGACTCATAAAACGCTCGCCGGAGGTATTGAGCAAAATGGCACCCTCGCCGCGCACGGCTTCTGAAATCAGGAACTTGGGGTTGTTGGGGCCTTTGGCGAAGGCGGTGGGATGGAATTGCACAAACTCCATGTCCATCAGCACAGCCCCGGCGCGAAAGGCCATCGCCATGCCATCCCCCGTTAAGACCGGGGGATTGGTGGTGACTTTATAAAGCGCACCGATGCCACCGGTGGCGATAATCGTGGCCGCGCCTCGAAAGAGACGCAGTTCTCCAGTTTCCGTATCGAGGGCTAAGGCTCCGCAACAGCGCCGGTTGCTATCTTGCCCGCTAATGAGCAGATCAACCGTTAACATATCTTCAAAGACGGTAATGCCAGCACTTTCCAGGGCATTGGCGGACAGTGAGCGTTGCACCTCGCGCCCGGTGGAATCGCCATGAGCGTGAACGATGCGCCGCGCCCGGTGCGCCGCTTCGCGCGTCAGTTTCAATTCACCCGTTGGCTCCGTATCAAAGTGCGCCCCACGCGCAATGAGTTCGCGTACCCGTTGCGGGCCTTCTGTTACTAACACTTGCACCGCAGAGCGGTCACAGAGTCCGGCCCCGGCTTGCATGGTATCCTGCTCATGTAATTTGGCAGAATCGAGCGGTTCCGGGGCGAGGGCAGCGGCAATGCCGCCTTGTGCCCATTGCGTCGAGCCTTCGCTGATGTCTTCTTTGGTCAAGACGGCCACGCGGCCATGCGGAGCCAATTCGATGGCACACGATAAACCGGCTACGCCCGATCCAATAATCAAAAAATCGAAGGATTCTGTGGGGAGAGTCGCGGGATCAAAGGGAAGTAAATAAGTCATAAAGCCTAATTTCGCGGGCTAGGTGCAACTATTTTCCACCGTCTGCTCCGGCGCACCACAAAAGCGACGGATACCATCAATGCCAACCCCATCTTCGGCCACCCGATGCACAATCTCATCCGTCACCTTATTAAAATGGGGGCCGCTCGCCAGAGTGCCACAGGGCGAATCATGGTTGGGTACCCCCGGTATGGCGGTCAGGCTGTTACTCTGGCGGTCATAAATGAGCAGATTATGGGGCTGACCATAGTATAAAACGACTTCTTTCACACGAGGACTACGCCACAGTTCCGACGACAGGGCGCGCATCGCGCCCGCTGCATCGGTATGGGCATCCGCCGTCATCTCGATAATCTGACCCTTAACGACGCGCTGGCGGATACTCACCGCATCGGAGTTACGCACTGTGAATAGCCGTGCAATGACCAATATCAAGAGGACGACGCCCACGGCGGCAGCCCAGCGCCAAGAAAACTTCCAGCGCAACTGTTGCCGACTATCGGGCGGAGCGGGAATGACGCGGCCCGTCGCCACCTGACCATCCAGCAGACGCCCCGCCATCGCCGCTTGGCTGTTTACAGTGGCAATGCGATTCATGAGCGGAGCGCCATTGCGATACCAGAAATCTAAATCAGCTTCGACTTCAGGCGCAATTTCAGACGCAATGGGTTCCTCGGCGCGACGCGCTGTGTCAGTCGCCACACTAGTCGCCGCCCCATTGGATGCCGTAGCCTGAGCCACATTCGGTGAAAGAGCCTCATGGTAGAAGATTTCTACCCGCGTCCCTTCCGGCAACGGTGTATCGGGAACTACCAGCCCGGCTTTGACAGTACCGCCCACGGCCTGCATTCTCTCACCTCCGCACCTCTCATTTTAACTAATAGGGCCTTATTATGGTCTCAGTACTGCACATATCTTTCCATTCGGCTGAGTTTGACGCGGGATTCTTATTCTGAGGTTTCACTTCAGCAATGGCAACAAGGCTTTAAAATCGGGCGTGCCCGCTTCGCGCAGCAGTTCAAAAATGGCGCTTTCGGAGGATGTGGGCAACGCCCCGGCCCGCATCATGCGCTCCCAGCCGACTTGCTTATTGCTCTCCTGCCGCGAAGACACCGCATCATAAGCCACAAAGACATTAAAGCCGTGTCCCAGTAAATCCAGTGCTGTTTGCAGCACACAAACGTGTGTTTCGACGCCACAAAGCAGAATCGTGGAGCAGCTTGTGGCACGCAGAGTTTCCAACACTGCCGGGGTGCAGGCGGAAAATAGGGTTTTGGGCAGTGGCTCAAGCTGGTCAATGGCTTCCAGGATGGCAGGCACCGTGCGGCCCAATTTCTCCGGGTATTGCTCCGTAACCACAACAGGCAATTGAAGCTGCCGCGCCGCGTGCGCCAGCAAGGTGCAGTGCTTTTCCACCTTTTCCGCTTCATAAATCGAAGGCATCAGCCGTTCTTGGACATCAACGATGAGTAAGGCGGTGTCGTGGCGGTGTAAACGGGAAATCATAGTGATCTTTCTCTGTGGTTGCCTTAAGTATTATTCTTGACCACAATTATTTCAAAGAACATGTGGATAAAGTTGTTCATAACAGGGATAAGTTGGCACCCGGCACAAAATTCTTTAAGGAAATATTAATTTTTTGTGGAGCCAAGAACGTCTTTTTTCGGCACCTGCTGTATAATGCTCAAAGAGTCGCGTAACCCTAAATGTTGTGGCCTGGAGTTTGCAAGACCACAACATATTGGGTTTATCCCTATCTGTTCCGGCGGTTGGGGATAACTGAAATAACAACAATTGTGCCCCAGGCACCCCAGCCACAGCAATGCATCCCCTCTCCATCACCGCTCCGCTCTCCGCCCCGCTACTGCTCTATCGTTGCACCGCTCGCCGCCCTGCCATAAATTCGCAAACTGTCCTCGGTTCATCCCGCCTCGCCCAGTCGCTTGAGCGAGAGTTTGCTTCCCTTGTGGCCGGTACGCGACTCCATCTCTCCCACCGGACTTGGCCTCGACCCACTTGCCTTAGTCATGCCCAGCACAACGCAACTAAGCACAGCGCAGCTAACCACAGCCTGACCTGCCACACTCAGTTCATGCCGCAACCCTGCTACAGTATCTAAAGCTTAATTTACAGCACCAACGGAGAATAGTTATGTCCAACGATCAAAGCACTACACTGACGGAACCACCAGCCGACGAACTCCTTAAAATTACCAGCACCGAACTATCGAATGGCCCTATCCACGAAATTAAAGAGCACCCGAATGGCCACAGCAATGGCGTCAATGGGCACGCTAACGGCACCATTGCCAGCGAGACCAATGGGCACGCCAATGGCACCAATGGTAACACCATGACACTCGTTGTGGAAGAAGCCCCCACCGACCAGCCGAATCTACCTGCTACCGAACCGGCTTATGGGGCACCGGTGGGCGGCGAAATTAAATCATTTACCCCCAAGGCCCCGGCCCGCAAACCTAAGAAGGGCGCTGGCTTGGGTTTCACGCGTCACTTTACCCACCCCGGCGAAGACCCCTTTGAGACGGTGGAATGGGAACGCCGCACCGCAGCCATTACCGGGGAAGATGGCAAAACTGTTTTCGAGCAGAAAGATTGCGAAATCCCCAAGAGTTGGAGCCAATTAGCGACTAACGTCGTGGTCAGCAAGTATTTTCGCGGGCCACTCGGCTCACCGCAACGCGAGACGAGCGTGCGCCAGGTGATTGGCCGCGTTGCCGATACCTTCGCACGCTGGGGCCTGGAACGGGGCTATTTCGCCACCACCGAGGATGGTCAAGCTTTCCGCGATGAACTGGTTTACCTCTTGCTGCATCAGTATGGCTCATTTAACTCGCCCGTGTGGTTTAACATTGGTGTCCACGGGGCCAAGCAGCAAGCCAGCGCGTGTTTCATCAACTCCGTCTATGATGACATGGAATCCATCATGGAGTTGGCGGCGACCGAAGCGCGGCTCTTTAAGGGTGGCTCAGGGGCAGGCTCGAACCTGTCGCGCATCCGCTCTTCCAGAGAGCATCTTTCGGGCGGCGGCATTGCCAGCGGCCCGGTCTCCTTTATGCGCGGCTGGGATGCCTTTGCTGGTGCCATTAAAAGCGGCGGCACTACCCGTCGGGCCGCCAAGATGGTGATTCTCAACGCCGATCACCCCGACATCGAAGAGTTTATTGTTTGCAAGGCCGAAGAAGAGAAGAAGGCATGGGCCTTAATTGAAGCAGGTTATAATGGCGGCTTCAACGTGCCCGGTGGCGCTTATGACTCGGTGGATTTCCAGAACGCCAACCACTCGGTGCGCGTGACCGATGAATTTATGCGGGCTGCCGAAAATAACGCCGAATGGACAACCCGCGCCGTGATGGATGGCAAGCCGATTGGTAAGTTCTCCGCACGCGACCTGCTCAAGAAAATCGCCGACTCCACCTGGATTTGTGGCGATCCCGGCCTGCAATATGATACGACCATCAACGACTGGCACACCTCCTCCAACACCGACCGCATCTATGCCAGTAATCCGTGTTCAGAATTCGTCTTCCTGGATGACACCGCCTGTAACCTCGCATCGCTTAACCTCATGAAGTATCGCCGCGCCGATGGTGAGTTTGACGTGGATACTTTCATTCATGCCTGTGAAGTCTTTATTACGGCGCAGGAGATTATCGTCTCCAATGCCAGCTACCCAACCGAAAAGATTGCGCGTAATTCGGAAGAGTATCGCCCGCTTGGTCTGGGCTATGCCAACCTCGGTGCGTTGCTGATGGCACAGGGCACGGCGTATGATTCGGACGAAGGCCGCGCTTTAGCCGGAGCGATCACCGCTGTTATGACCGGCTCGGCCTATCGCCAGTCGGCGCGCATTGCCGCCAACATTGGGCCGTTCAACGGCTATGCCAAGAACCGCGAGCCGATGCTGCGCGTGATTGGCAAGCACCGCGATGCCGTCAATACCATCACCCAGAGCTTGGTGCCTGCCGATGTGCTGAACGCAGCCCATCGGGTGTGGGACGAAGCCCTGCTGCTCGGCCAGAAGCATGGCTACCGCAACGCCCAGGCCACCGTTTTGGCCCCCACGGGCACCATCGCCTTTATGATGGACTGCGACACCACCGGCATCGAGCCGGACATCGCCCTAGTGAAATATAAGAAGCTCGTCGGCGGCGGCTTGCTCAAGATCGTCAACCAGACGGTGCCCGAAGCCCTGCAAAAGCTGGGCTACACCAGCACGCAGGCCGATGCGATTGTGGAATACATTGACCAGAACGACATGATCGAAGGCGCCCCGGAACTCAAGCCGGAGCACCTGACGGTTTTCGACTGCGCCTTTAAGCCGATGAACGGCACCCGCTCGATTCACTATATGGGCCACGTCAAGATGATGGCGGCAGCGCAGCCTTTCATCTCCGGCGCAATTTCCAAGACGGTGAATGTGCCCTCCGAAGCCACCGCCGAAGAGATTATGCAAACCTACCTGGAAGCGTGGAAGCTCGGCCTCAAAGCGGTGGCGATTTACCGCGATGGCAGCAAGCGCACCCAGCCGCTTTCGACCGCGACCGACGCCAAGAAAGCCGAAGTCGCCAAAGAAGCGCCGCGTGCCGTGCGCCGCAAACTGCCCGACGAGCGCCAGAGCATCACGCACAAGTTCTCGATTGCCGGACAGGAAGGCTACTTCACGGTTGGTCTCTATGAGGACGGCTCGCCCGGTGAAATCTTCATCCGCATGAGCAAGGAAGGCTCGACGATTAGCGGCCTGATGGATTCCTTCGCCGTCGCCATTTCGATGTCGCTGCAATATGGCGTGCCGCTACGCGTTTTGGTCAATAAGTTCACCCACTCGCGCTTCGAGCCAAGCGGCTACACGACCAACAAGGACATCCCAATTGCCAAGTCGCTGATGGACTACATCTTCCGCTGGTTCGACCTGAAGTTCCACCCCAACGGCGACAACGGACACTTAGGCAAGCACGAAGTCCACACCATTCACAGCCCGGCCCAGCCCGCTTTAGTGGCCGCCCCCGCGCAGCCCAGCCTGCCCCAGCGGGCAACGGGTGGCAGTGGCGGCGATGACCTCAACGACCACTTGGCGCACCTGCAACAAGACGCTCCCCCCTGCCCCGAATGCGGCACCATCATGACCCGCGCCGGTGCCTGCTATAAATGCAGCAACTGCGGCACGACGAGTGGTTGTGGATAGGTGAGAGGGGCATGGCCTAGGCCATGCCCCTCTCACGCGTCGAAAATCAATACAAGACAAAGTTTTGACTGAATGGGAGGCAGAATATATAATTACTATAAAGTAAATGGAGAGGCGATTGTATGCCATTCATTAAATACACAGAAACTGGCAGGTCTTTTGCCCCTAAGGTTAGCATTAACCGGACGGGGCTTATTAGCTTTAGTGATGGTGCGAGAAAACGTTTTAATTTAGACGCCTATCAATTTTGTGTTCTGTACTACGAACCAGAGACGTACCGCATAGGAATTGAACTTACTAACGATGGTAAAGCGGAAGGCATAAAGAGACTGCGCTTACGCTCGACAGGAGCGGATATAGCAGCAAAGAGCTTTGTTGATTTCTTCGCATTGCCTTTAAAGGGCACAACTATATGTGATTTATCAAAGGATGAAGATTCAGGTCTACTTACTTTCGACTTAAGTAGGGGCAAAGTTAGAGGTAGTATTGAAGAACCAACTAAGGACAAAGAGGATGACACAAGTCAGCCACTTGACGAGACATAGTAGGCTATGCTAAAATATCTTAAAATTAGAGTGGTCCGCTAAAAAGCAAAAACGGAGCGTCATGGGAATCCCGGCCAAGGAAACTCCCCAAACGCTCCGCCCGTATCGGCTTTAGGACATAAACGAAAACACGTTCTCGCTATGAGTCCGTGCTTTATGCTTATTACCTTCTGCCTGATTGCCTTTTTAGTATAGCCTCAACTCTTCGCTACGTCAAGTTGGTCAAAGCTTAATTATAGCTTGAGTAGTTGAAGACCTCGGTATACAAGACCACGTAAGGAGGTGAGGCTTACTATGCGTTATCTTGTCTATGAAATCAATGCCGACTCTGGCGATGTTGTTCAGGTAACTCTGAGCCAACAAGCTAATGTTAAGTTGATGGACTCCAGCAGCTATAGCAACTACCGTAGTGGACGTAGCCACCACTACTACGGTGGCCTCGCTAAAGTATCACCAATTAACATATCAGTGCCGTATGCTGGGCATTGGTATGTAACGGTAGACCTTGGCGGCTACTCTGGTAGTGTACGTGCTTCAGTGCAGGTGATTTAATTCTATCTCTGAGTGCTCTAGAGCCTCATGGCTCTAGAGCACTCAGAGATGCTAAGAGCTATTGCTATTAATTTAATTTAGCATGTATGTAGCAAGGAGAAAAGCAAATGAATAAGCAGACAAGTAGCACATTGATAGAAGATAGTAAAAAAGAGTCTCTTACAGGAAAGATTAAAAGCGAATTCCCTAAGCATACTCTAGAAGAGGCTCTTCGGGTCCCAAGAGTTCTTGAAGATCGTAATGGGGGTCAGCCTCTGCCTCCAATGGAGTTAGCAGGCACTCTTGATCTGAGTCCGGGCAACAGAAATTTCCAAATGTTGCTTTCATCTTCAATTAAATATGGACTAACTAAAGGTAGCTTTAATGGCATCCAGGTATCTATTGAGGACCTTGGAAAAAGGATAGTTGAGGCGAAGGACAACTCAGCCATACAAGAGGTGCTAATTGCAGCCGCTTTGAAGCCTCCAACATTCCAAGCGATTTATGATTATTACAAGGGGAAAAAGTTACCTGAAGTTCCCCTCTTTCAAAATGCAGTTGTTAGAGAATTTAATGTTCCAAAAGAACATGCTGCTAAATGTATTGAGGTTTTCAATGCCAATATGGATTATGTTGGATTAATTCATGTTGCAGGAGTTGGCCGATGGTTAAAAGTTACCCCAACACCATTGCGTAAGGATGATTCAGAGCTTCCTCATGACCCGTTCCCCCTAAACGGCGAATTTAACACGAATGGAGTCATGACTGCAAATCTAGGGCAAGACCATTCTCTTAACGGAACAACTACTCATAATGGCGTAGGTAATTCTGGACTATCTATTAATAATGGTCTTAATGAGAACAACGCAACTCACTTAGGTTATTCTAATGAATCGCTTAAGCAACAGAATAATACACCGACTCCTGCTAACGCGATATTTGTAGGGCATGGAAAGAATCATAAGCCCCTTGAGCAACTAAAGGAAATTCTCTCTGAGTACAAGCTTCCTCATAAAGTGGCTGTGCAGGAAGCTAACTCATTTAGACCTATTTCACAAAAAGTTGCCGACACTATGAAAGAATGTAGTGCTGCAATTTTAATCTTTACTGCGGATGAAGAATTCCATGACGCACATGGTAACTCGATTTGGAGACCCAGTGAGAACGTAGTCTTTGAATTAGGTGCAGCCTCTGCTCTGTATGGTGGAAAAATAATAATCTTCAAAGAAGATACTGTTCATTTCCCTTCTAATTTTCGGGACATTGGATACATTAGTTTCGAGAAGGATGCGTTATCTGCTAAAGTGAGTGACCTTTTCAGAGAGTTAATCTCCTTTGGCTTAATTAAATTTACTGTTGGGGGATGAATCCACAGAGCCGGGCATTGAAATACCCGGCAGGGAGGCTGAAGCCAAGCGTCCTGCCGGACGCCATGCGGAGAAGGAGAGTTGAGTTCAGCACCATCCGGCATTGATTGACACCACACGCAGAGTCAGATTTCAGTGGGGTGTCTTATTTTCAGCTATTCAGCCGCGCCCTTGAGCCGTCCGCGAGGACGCTTGGCTTCAGCCTCCCTGCCGGGTATTTCAATGCCCGGCTACCCCACCTCAGCATCCGTCTCTTCCCACGCCGCCCACACCCGCCCCACAGCATGTTGCTGTTTCTGGTGCTTCACATAAGCCACCACACGATTGAGATGCGAACGGCTCAGGCTAAAAACGGCATAATGCTCTTGCCAGCGAAAGAGTTCTTCTACCTCTAAATGGTCATTGATAAAAGTAGAGGAAACGCCTTTGATTTGTTTCACCAGATGCGCAATGGAAACCGTTGTTGGCACCTGCACCACCAGATGCACATGATCGGGCATTCCATTGAGGCCCAGGACAACACAGCCCAGCCGACATGCCTCGTGTTGGATGCAGCGATGCACTTCGCGCTCAATTTCAGGCGTCAGCCATTGTTTGCGATGGGCTGTTGACCATACCAAATGCAAGTACACTTCCGCCTTGCTACGTCGCATAATGGCGCAGTATAGAATAATGAGGCGGAAGATGAAATGACATGACGAACCGGGCATTGAAATACCCGGCAGAAAGGCTAAAGCCAACCGTCCTCGCGGACGGCTCAAGCTATTACTCTATCGTGGCGTCCGGCAGGACGCTTGGCGGCTTGACCGCCTTCCAGCCCAAGAGAAAGCGTCAATACGCTTTCCTTTTGGGCACCCAACCCGCCGGGTATTTCAATGCCCGGCACTTAATACCCGGCACTTCAGGAGACACCATGATTATTAAAGAGAACGAGCCGGTTGATCTGGAGACACCAACTGGCCCGATGCGAACTTATGTCTTTGGCCCAGTCGCGCAAGGTCGCTATCCCGGCATCTTGCTCTATTCGGAAATTTTCCAGGTCACTGACCCCATCCGGCGCACGGCGGCGCTTTTAGCAGGCAATGGCTTTGTGGTCGCGGTGCCGGAAATCTATCACGAATTGGAGCCGATTGGCACCGCGCTGCCCTACGACCAAGCTGGCGGGGCGCGGGGCAACAGCCACAAAACCACCAAGGCAATGGCCGGGCATGACAGTGATGCGCGAGCGGCTTTAGACTATCTGCAAGCCTACGCGGGCTGCACCGGCAAGTTGGGCGTGATGGGCATCTGCACTGGCGGGCACCTGGCTTTTCGCGCCGCCATGCATAAAGAAGTGCTGGCCGGAGCCTGTTTCTATGCCACGGATATTCATAAACAAAGCGAGATGGGTGGCACTAAAGACGACACCTTAGAGCGCACGGGCGACATCCAGTGTGAAATGCTGATGATCTGGGGCCGCCAAGACCCGCATGTGCCACGCGAGGCACGCGCCCTTGTTTATAACGCGATGAGCGATGCGGAACTCTACTTTCAGTGGCACGAATTCAACGCCGCGCACGCCTTTATCCGCGATGAAGGCCCCCGCTATGATCCTGCCGCCGCGCAAATCTGTTACACCCTCGCGCTTGAACTCTTCAAACGCAAGTTAGGCTAAGGGGACGTGTTAGCTGCAACCACTACTTCTTAGTGGCTTCATAGCTCAGGCTTATTCATCATCAACAGATCAGTCACGCCAGAATCATAGCCTGTTTGCTCCAACAAGGTGGTCAGTTGGCCGCGATGGTGCGTTTGATGGTTAAAGCAGTGCATCAGACAAAACCAGAAGGGAAACTCGCGCTCGGTAGGATTGACCATCGAGGTGAAACGAAATGTCGCCGTTAGATCAGAGTCGCTAAGGGTATCGAGCCACTCCCGCATGTGGGCATCGGTAATGCGCCGCTCCCGCCATAATTCTGCGAAATCGCTGTATAGCTCCTGATCCAGTGAACTAGCCGCAAATGGCTTCCCCGTGAAACGGCCCAACCAGAGGCGGTCGGCTAAGAGCAGATGATTGAGCGTGCCATGCATGGAATGAAAGAAAGCCCCTAAGTCGCGCTTGCGAACTTCATCCGGTATCGTGTTGCAGACGGTGTAGAGCTTTTCGTTCATCCACTCGTTGTATTGACACATGGTTTTGAAGTAATTGAGATTTTGCATTTCAATACTTTGTTCAAATTTAGAATGGGACGCAAAGCTTCGCTACGCCATGCTGCGCAGCGCAAGCTTACGCTATTCAATAAATAGCGTTCAAATAGCGCATGTAATTAGCGTAGCGAAGCTTTGCGTCCCATTTATAATACTATCTCTTAGTTAAGGCCCATCCTCTAATCTTAATCTACCGCCGTAACACAGGCATGAGCCAGCAGACCTAATTGTTGCAGGGCCATTTCCAGACGTTTTGATGGCGGCTGGGTGCAACTCAAGCGCAGGCAGTTGCGATATTTACCTGTCGCGGAAAAGATGGGGCCGGGCACGATGCAGATGCCATGCTGCAACGCCTGCTGGAACAGTTTTAAGCTGTCGGCTCCGCGTGGCAACTCGATCCACAAAAACTGGCCGCCTGCCGGACGCGCGATCTTGGTGCCGGGGGGAAAGTAACTGCTCACCATTTGCGCCATCTGCTGTACATGCTGGCTATAAAAGCGGCGTATTTTGCGCAAGTGATGATCGTAACTGCCCTTGGCCAGAAATTCGGCCACTGCCATCTGTGGCGGCATGGACGTGGCGAAAGTTGTCACCGTCTTCAGATATTCCACACGCTGCCGGAAACGTCCCGGCACCACCCAGCCGACACGATAGCCGGGAGCTATGGTCTTGGAGAATGAAGCACATAATAACACTAGACCATTCTGGTCATAGGCTTTCGCGGCTTTGGGACGTGGCCCTTCAAAACTCAAGTCGCCATAAACATCATCTTCAATTAAGGGAATCTCACGCTCGGCCAACAACGTCACTAGGCGCTCTTTGTTGGCCTCTGTCATCAGGCTGCCCAGCGGATTATTGAAGTTGGGCGAAAGCAGGCAAGCCTTGACGGGATGTTGCTCCAAGGCGTATTCCAGAGCTTCCAGGGAGAGACCGTTGCGTGGATGCGTTGGGATTTCCAGGGCGCATAAGCCCAGTGACTCGATAATCTGCAACACGCCATAGTAAGTCGGTGACTCCAACAAAATCGTATCGCCGGGATTCGCCACTGCGCGCAAGGATAATTGCAGGGCTTCCTGGCAACCGGAGGTAATCACAATATCATCGGGCGTCAGAACGCAACCCGCTTCGAGTGCCCGTCGCGCGATTTGCACCTTTAACGGTTTATACCCGGCAGGAATGCCATAAGACAGCGTCTCTCCGGTTTGCTCCCGGTTAACTATGGCCAGACAACGACTAAGCTGCTGCAATGGGAGCAGGCTGGGGTCAGGTTCGGTGGAACTAAGCCGCATCATACCGGGTCGCTGCGCTCCCTGCACCACCTGCATCATTAACTCACTGACTTTGACTGGAGTGGCTTCCAACGGCGGTTGCGAAACTTCCGGTTCCGGCGGCAATGCGCGCACCGGGCGCACGTAATAGCCCGACTGGGGCCGGGCTTCAATCCAGCCTTCGTTTTCCAGCCGCCGGTAAGCCTGCAACACGGTTGAGATGCTGACCTGCTCCTGTGCGCTCAAGCGCCGCACCGAGGGCACGCGCTCCCCCGCCAACAAAGTGCCGCCTTCAATCAGGTGGATAATATGCCCGGCGACCTGGTCGTATAAATTATCTGGTTGCTGTTGATAACCGTGCGTAATCATCAATTATAAGCCTACCTGCTGGTGTGGGGCGGAACAGATACAGTTCTTCCTCATTTACTCCGATACAGTTCATTTTAATGCGCAATTGTAACGGTTACAATTCATTCTTTTTGCATCTGTATTCAAGCCCGCTAATCGGAGTAACTTTCCTTAACCGTTATGCAAGGAAGAGGAAGTTTATGCTGGATGCCACTTTATCATTGAACCGTTGGGTAAGGCTTTTCGAGAGCTTACGCTCCCACGTTGGCTCGACCCGTGCTGGAAGTCAAACGAGCAAGCAACTTTGCACCACTCTGGCGGCGCAAGGGGTATGGAAAGGCAATGCCACGCCCGGCACCAGGATTAGCTGCCAGGTTGGGACGGTCTGGATTACTTGCTCAGGAGACGCACGAGACTACCTTCTCCACGCTGGGCAAGAGTTGATAGTGCCGCAATCCGGTATGGTTGTGGTGCAGGCGATAGGAGCAGTCTCGACTTTTTGCTGGAGTAGCCCTTACTGTGGCAGACGCAAGCGATAGAGCAGAATCTTCGATTTCCAGTCTTCTTCCAAAAAGACGACATATTCACCATTAGTGCGACGATGGGCACGCAGGCACTCACGGATGTCTTGCAGCCCAATCTCGCCAATATCGGCGGGCGGCTGCATCGCCCCCACGGAACTGCCATCGGTGGCATTGAAGATTTTGACGTGACCTGTGGGGATACCCATTGCTTTGGACGCACCGGTATAAGGCACAAAGAGGTAATTGCCAGCGAGGTCAAAACCCATCGGCTCACAGGATTCATGACCATGCGACCCTTGCTCATAGGGCACTACAATCTGCCAACTTAAGGTTGGCTGGCCCTGGCTCCAATGGTCGTAGCGGCAAATCACTGGCCCCATTGGTTTCCAGTGCTGGTTCTTCTGCTCTCCTTTAGTGCCGCCCAGATACATGACATCGTGCGCGGCATCATAACGCAATCGCTTCACCTGGTCGAACTCGGCAGGCTTGGGGAAGACGCGCATCCGGGCAAAATCCCAGATGGGGTTGCCCACCCTATCAAGGCCCTGTAACGGAAACTGACGGACGCCCGCGTTCTCGGTCGCCAACCAAACGTTACCTGCATCATCCACCCACCAACCCTGCGCCTCCGAGGTATCCTTACCATCATTGCTGAGATATTCATTCTCATCAAAAGCCCCGTTACCATTGGCGTCGCGCCAAATCCACTCGCCCTTTTGCGGCTGATGCGGTGGCCAGTCGCCCTCCACTTGCACATGACGCTTGGCAAACATCACTGCGGGAATTGCCGTTTCTCCATCCTGGGCCGGATTAAAACGATAGACCTGCAAGTATTCGCCATTCATGTCATTGACAAAGAGAAAGCGGCGGCCCTGAATAGTTCGCACCCAGGTCCCCGCCGACCAGATATGCAGGCGTGGGTCTTGCGGGTATTTGAAGCGGTTGATGGTGTAGCCCGCATAAGTCCACTCCTGACCACGCGGACGGCTATAGTCCAGATGAAAGTGCTCTTCCTTGGTGGACATCTCCGTGTCAGCAGCGGGGTCAACATCGGCCATGTCCACAAACTCTAAACCGTGTAAGCGCCAGTTGAGCGAGCCATTGGGCCGATAGCTTTCGAGAACCGTGCCGCCACCACCGCTCTGCCCGTCATTGGCAATATACAGGTTGCCAGCACCATCGCAGCCCAGCGCGGTGATATGGTTAAACCTCAAAGAGCCAACTTGCCCCGGCACGCCGGAGTAGATGCCGCCTTTCACCCCGAAAGTTCCAATCTGGCGCGGCTGCCGCTCCACATTGGCATAGATGAGAATCTGCTGGTTTGGGCCATCATCGGCTACAAGCAAACGCCCCTGGTTATCCAAGCAGATAGCACTGGGCACGACTCCGGGGGCAAAGGTAATTTGCTGCGGCAGCATTTTTCCATCGCTGTTGTAACGCACTACTCGCGGGGTTACGGCTTCGCCAGCCTGGAGTATCCAGAAGGTGCCTGCTTTATCCATCAGCATTGGCCCCACCTGCTCTAGTGGCCAACTGGTGACAGGCTGCATCGTTGCGGCATCATACACCTCTACCTGCTTATGGAAAGGGTCTGCCACATAAACTCGCTGCTCATCGGCCCACAGCCCGGTAATGTCAAACTTGCTTTTTTCCGGCACCTCCGCCACGACCAGAAACGATTCTTTGAGTGTGTCGCCCTGACCGCCCTTGCCACCTGGAAAAGTGGCTGCCTGGGTGATGTCAGTCTTTAACCGACGCGACAGGCCAAGCCACTTAGTATCCTTGGGCGGCCAGGTATTTTCATCTTTAAGACCGCCGCCTTCATTGCCCATGACCTGAGCTATAAAGATATATTTGCTATTAGCTGCAATGGCACTGCCGCCCCCATAGCCCCAGCCATGCGTATGCCCCGCTTTGCCGATGACATCACCATTTTTATAAGCGCCGACTTCGCGTCCGCCCTCGTCCCATCCGGTGTTGGTATAGATCGTGCCATCAGGCGTCACCCACATAGCGTGAATATCTTGCTGCACCCATTTTTGCGCGCCAGGGAAAGTGTTGCCAACCCAAGAGACCGTGTAATTCAAGTCTGCCCTGGCCTGGGGAGCCGCCAGCACAAAGCACAACAGACAGGTAAGCAGAGAATTTTTGGAATGCGCTTTCATAACTTGATCTCTTTGCAGGAGACCCACCGCTAAAGCAGTGGGCTGAGGGTAAGAAGCCCCCTAAACGGGGCTATTCCGTGTCCGGTTGCGTAATAGCAGCCCCGTTCAGGGGGCTTCTTTGGGACAGACTGCTCCTTAGCCCGCTTCTTTAGGGGCGGGTTCGCAGCCTCTATCTCTCTCGTGACCTTTGTGCCTTCTTTGCATGCTTTGCGTTGAAAGACTACTCTTCAATCGCCGCTTTACGTTGCTGCACAGCACGAATGCGCTCGGTATCGAATTTTGGCTGGCGCTCGAAATCGAAGATGCCGTTGTCTTCAGGGTAGATGTCGGTTAACTGGGTGTAGCAGTAGCCGAACATGTGCGGGTTATCGAGCAAGATGTCGCAGACGGCCTGGAAACGCTGGTGGAAGTCCTCAACTGATTCCGGGTCAGAGCCGTAGCCCCAACTGACTTTGCGATTCTGCTGATTCTCTGCCGCTGACCGCACGGGTGCATTGGGGTTCCACTTAAAACCGCCAAACTCACTGACAAAGTAAGGTTGGCCTCGATAACCAATAGACCAGATGACGGGCGTGGTGCGAGAAGTTGTGGCATCGGTGCGCGATGGCTCAGGATTCATAAATGGCTTGCCCGCTGGCAGCCCGGCATGGCGCTCCTCAAAGCGGGCTAAACCTTCGGAAAAGACTTTTTCATAAATGTAATCGTGCGAGTCATAAATATCCGACTCCGCCACACGGTGCGAGTAACCAGAGGTATCTAACACCGGGCGCGTGGTATCCATCGCTTTGGTCGCCAGGAAAAGAGCGCGGGTGGCATCGTCCAGTGTGGTGATTTTATCGTGTAACGACTGGGCCGTTTCGTTGAGCGGGCACCAACCGATAATAGCCGGATGCGAGTAGTCGCGCTCTATGGCTTCCAACCATTGCGCAGCATAGGTGATGCCCGGTTGCTGGTGGTCGTGCGCTGGCCCTTGGCCACTACAGCCCCAGTCGGAAAACTCTCCCCATAGCAAATAACCGAGACGATCCGCGTGATAAAGGAAGCGTTCCTCAAACACTTTCTGATGCAACCGCGCCCCATTGAAACCAGCAGCCATGCTGAGTTCAATATCACGGATCAAGGCTTCATCCGTGGGCGCTGTCATTACGCCATCGGGATAATAGCCCTGGTCAAGCACCAACCGTTGAAAAATCGTCTCGCCATTGATCTTCACCTTTTTGCCATCTATCGCTACACAGCGCAAGCCAGTATAACTGGTGGCACGGTCAACCGCTTGCCCATCGGTATCCAGTAGTTCTATTTCCACATTATAAAGGTGTGGATCAGCGGTAGACCACAAGCGACACCGTTCCGCCGGAATCACTAAGTCGAGGCGTGGCGCAAAATCCAAATCGGCGCGGCATTGCGCGGTGGTCACAATACCCTTTTCGTCTTTCAACACAGCACGCAATTGATAGCCGGGCCGATTGTTGGTGAGAGACTGCTCTAAGCGAATGGTGCTATTGGCTACGTCCGGCGTCAAGCGCGGGCGGCGCAGGGCACAGTCGGGGACTGGTTCCATCCATACCGTCTGCCAGATGCCTGTGGTGCGCGTATAGAAGCAAGAGTAAGGGGCATACATGCTCGACTGCTTGCCGCGTGGCTGCCCCACTCGATTTTCATCGCGGGCGCGCACCACAATAGTGATATTATCCCCTGCCGCCACCAGACCTTTTAAGTCACAGGTGATGGGCGTAAAGCCGCCGCGATGCCGTCCCACTTCGAGGTATTCTTCCGCTGCCGTTTTAATCCAAACCGTCGTGTCATAGTCCACCGCCTGGAAGTGCAGCAGCACGTTTTTACCAGTCCACCCCGATGGCACCATGACTTCACGGCGATACCATACGCAATGCATAAAATCGGTATGGCCAATGCCGGACAGCGGCGACTCCGGGCAAAACGGTACCGTAATGCGGCCACTTAATTCCTGCTCGCGCAGATTGCGCTGCAAGCCGCTATCGCCAGCATCAATCTCAAACTGCCACTCGCCATTAAGACAAAGCCAGTCGGGGCGCACAAATTGAGGGCGCGGATATTCCGGTCGAGGCATATTGGTATGGGGGGAAGAAGTATTCTGGCTCGCCTGAGCCGCAGAAGCTGATGTCATGTCACATAGTTCCTTACAGGTAAAATCCTTAGCACATCTTATTACATCCAGCCATTGAACACAAAGCCACAACAAAGCCCTTGAGAATTTACGCAAGAGGTTAGTCACACTATGTCATTTCGAGCGTAACGCAGTGGAGTCGAGAAATCTTGAGAAGATAGCTGTAACCAGGAAGTTAAAGATGCCTCGACTCCGTTGCACTCCGCTCGGAATGACACAACGCTGCACAACCGTACTATTTAATTTCTAAGCCGTAGCCAAGCATAGAGCGAAGGCCGCTATGCAGGTATCATAAACATAGCAGTGAGTTGCTGCATCAAGGAGATTAATGTCTTATCAGCCAGGAGAATCGCAGGAAGAATTAGACCGCGTCCCCATCCGTGACAACGGTGAACCGTTAGTGGATTTTCTCGCCGTTTGCCCGCAGTTGCGCTTTGCGCCCCAGCACCCGGTCTTTGAATTTCCTCGTGTCCATCTATTGCGCCAGAGCGTGGCCGCGATGCTGTGCCAGGCTGCCCATGCCCTGCCTGCTGGACTGTATCTGCGCATCGTAGAAGGCTATCGCCCACTGGCGGTGCAACGCGCCATGTATCGCCATGCTCTAGAGCAAGCACGCTTACAACACCCAGATTGGACTGAGTTGCAAATCGAGATCGAAGCCGGGCGCTACAGTGCGCCGCCGGATGCCATCACACCCCCACCTCATATTACCGGTGGTGCCGTGGACTTGGAGATTGTGGACGAGAACGATCAATTGCTGGACTTTTATTCGCCCTATGAACTCACCGACTGGCGTCAAGCGGCACCCAATGCCCCCGGCCTCACCTCCACTGCGCAGGCCAATCGTCAATTGTTGCGGTCGGTGCTGGAACCAACGGGTTTAACCAATTACGTGGATGAGTGGTGGCACTGGTCTTATGGCGACAATGGCTGGGCTTTGCGGGTGGGTGCTGAGTATGCTCTTTATGACCGTGTGCCCCTGCCCGCCGATGCTGAATGGGTGGGCGACATGGATAAAATGCCACAAGAATGAAACGCCTGGCGCAAGTGTCACATCAAATTTTAAGCAACTTAAACCGCTGCTCAGTGTCGCTACCTTACGCAGATGCGAATAGATTGTGAAATTTGTGGCGGGCAGAGCCTGCTGTCCTTAAACGAAAAACGTAATGGCGTAGATATTGTCGCCTGTCAAAATTGCGGCCTGGTCTGGAACCGAGCCATGCACGATGAGCAGGAACAGGTCATTTTCTATCGAGAAGAAAACCGGGCGCAAAACGAGATCTGTCAGCAGAAACTCGTCTCCCGGCTCAGTCGCGCCGCCTGCGCCTTAGACTTCCTGAACGAAAATCTTCAACCGGGCTTGCGCCACCTGGATGTCGGCTGCGCTGAGGGCACCCTGCTCACCCTCACCCGTGCGAAGGGCTTAAAAGTGACTGGCCTTGAACTGGATCAAAATTGGTCTTGCTTTGCCCGCGAAGTGCGCCAACTGGAAGTCTTGCCGATGACACTCGAAGATGCTCCACTTAAGCCCGCCTCATTTAACCTGATTTCGTTTGTGCATGTCGTTGAGCATCTTTTCCGCCCTGTCCGCACTTTGAGTATTGCCCGCGACTTGCTGGACGACGCGGGCTACCTCTATGTCGAAGTGCCCAACCTTGACGGCCCCCTGCCAGCGCCTCGTCGCTTTTTCCGTCGCCTCCACAACTTCTATTTCTCAGCGAACACGTTATGCGCAGTCGTGAGTCGAGCAGGCTTTACCCCCGTACGTCTTGGATGCTCGCAACGCGATATGTCCGTGCAATTATTAGCGGTTAAAAGCAGCAACAATAGCTCCGCCGCTAATGATGGGCAGGATGGTTTATCCCAAACCTGGTGTGATGATGCCGCACAGGTATACCAGCATGTCAATGAGGATCGCAGGCGCTATTACTTAATGTTTCATCTGCTGCGCCAGTGGCGACAGCGTAGGCGCTTAGGCCAATGGGCCTTCCAACGCTATGGCTCTTTGCTTAATGGGGAGCCGGGAGAGTAGGAGTTCTCTGCTCCAGCTTTGTAATTAACGCCAGGCGGTTAAAACCGCAGGCAACAACAGCACCAAGCCTGCCTACTCAGGCTCTTGAGCCACCGATGGGATAAGTTAAGCGTTGAGTCCGCACAGGCGGACTTCGCGCTGTTGTTGCTGCGAATTTATTCGCCTGGAATTAGATAGCTCTACCATCACCGCATCCGCGATGGGTTCTGCCACATATCGGCGTTAGTGCCTAACTGTTGCTTCAACGATTCAGTAACAGCCGAGAGACGAGTCACCACATCAGCAGGCAAAGTTAAATCTCCCGCCCGCACGTTCAGCCGCGCTTGCTCAGCATTGCGCCCGCCCGTAATCACCGAAGTAACAGCAGGTTGTTGTAAGAGCCAGGCCAGACTCACATCGGCCATTGGCTGTCCGATTTCCTGCGCAATCTGGCGAATCTGCTCTATGACCGCGAAGGTTTCCGTTTCGGCTCCAGCTTCGCCATGCCGCGCCTGGGGGCGGGTGCCGACAAAGTGCCGTGTGCGGGCACGATCATCAGGCACTTCATCAGCATTGGCAAACTTGCCCGCCAGTAATCCCTGCAAAATAGGTGAGTAGCAGAGAATGGAAATATCGGCCTGCACACAAAGCGGCTGAATCTCGTGTTCAATCGCGCGAAAGAGCAGATTATAAGCAAGCTGGTTGCTGCTGATGAGATAAGACGTTTGCAGCAATTCGCTTAAATCACGCGGGCCAAAGTTGGAGACGCCATAGGCGCGAATCTTCCCGGCGCCTTTCAGCTCTTCTAAAATCGCCAGCGTATCGCCAATGGGAATCTCATGGTTGGGCCAGTGCAATTGATAGAGATCAATGCGGTCTGTGTTGAGGTTGCGCAGGCTCCACTCGCAGGCGGCGTGCAGTTCTTCCGGGGCGAAATGGTTGGGTGATACTTTGGTGGCAATCACCATGTTATCGCGGACATTGCCTAAAGCTTTAGCAATCAATTGCTCCGAATAGCCGTTGCCATAACCTTCTGCCGTATCGAAAAATGTCACGCCCGATTCATAAGCGGCGCGCAAGGCGGCTAAAGAGTCCTGCTCGTCCTGCGGCCCCCAGTTAAAGCCGCCTACAATGGCCCAGCAGCCAAAAGCCACTGCCGAAACTTCGATGTCTGTCTTAGCTAACTTGCGATATTGCATATTGCTCTAGTCCTTATTTAAGTTCTTTTTCATTGCCTCGACTTTAGCCCCACTTAATTGGCGCAACTTTTGCCGCCAGCGGGCGTCCGAATAGTATTCGGGACATGGCCCACGTTGTTGTCCTGGGTGGAGGAAGCCGGTTCGGTATTCAAAGATGCAAGGAAATTATCTATTGATGCGCTTATCTGTATCCTTAATGGCCGGGTTAATTATAACCTGCATGACCTTTATTAATACACCGGGCTACGCTCAACCTGCTCCTGAGCCAGCACCCACTCAAGCCCCGGCACAGGATAATGCATCATCTAACTCTCAAGCAAAGAAACCTGCTCCGAAGCTAACCGCCATTCAATGGGAGCCATCTTTTCAGACGGCAATCGTTAAGGCAAAAGCAAGTCAGAAGCCAATGATGGTGATTTTCTATGCTTCGTGGTGCCCTGCGTGTGACTTTTTGGATAATGTAACTTGCAAAAATCAACAGGTCATTCGTGAATCTGACAATTTTGTGAATCTTCGAGTCAACGCTGACAAAAGCAAGGCCGTAGCCACTCGTTATGGGATAACCGTGATGCCCTCTATCGCCTGGTTGAATAGTGACGGCAAGCTACTCAATGGGCTGGAAGGTGTGGGGCCGGTGCAGGAGTTCCTGCAAGAGATGCAATTATCCCTGGCCCAGTTCAACGCTTTAAAGCCTCAACCCAAAGCGTATGATTCACCCCATACTAACGAACCCGGAGCGTGAGCGACGGGCTTTCACCGTAGTCTAAGGAGACCATTACTCTAGCCCATCGCTCACGCTCCGGGTTCGTTAGGTTTCGCTTTTTGCCCGCTCAGTGGTGAGGCTGGAGATTTATCCGCAGGGATTGGAAATTGTGGTGAGTCGGTATGAGCGGCCTTGAGAATATCAGCTACCTTCGCTACAACCTCTGGATGCTGCGCCGCAATATTATTCTTCTCACCTAAATCAGCTTTCAAGTCATATAGCTCAATGGGGAGATGCAACCCATGACGCACCGCTTTCCAATCTCCCAGGCGCACGGCCTGTTCAAACCCGCGCTCATAAAATTCCCAGTAAAGATAATCATGATTCTGTTGTGGCTTGCCTAAAAGGGCAGGCAGCATGGAAATGCCATCAATATTGGCGGGAGCAGGCTTGCCCGCTATGGCTGCCGCCGTGGGCAAGAAATCCCAGAAAGCCCATACCTGATCGCTAACAGCACCCGCCTTAATATGACCGGGCCAGGAGGCGATCATGGGCACCCGGATGCCACCTTCATAGAGGTCGCGCTTGATGCCGCGCAAGGGGCGATTGCTATGGAAGAACGGGGCTTTATGTCCGCCTTCTTGATGCGGGCCGTTATCGCTGGTAAAGATAATAAGAGTGTTATCCGCTATGCCTAACGCAGTGAGTCGCTGGCGTATCTGGTCAACGTAGTTGTCCATACGGGTAATCGTAGAAGCATAGCGTTTTTCCAGTTCGGGCCAGGGTTTATTCTCATACTCTGGCTCAATCCGTGGTGCTTCAATGGTGCGCCCGGTGCTATTGGCATGGGGAATGGTGTAATTCAGATAAAGAAAGAACGGTTGCGCCTTGTGGCGAGTGATGAAATCTAACGCTTGCTGCTGAAACAGGTCATTGGAATATTGGCCTTGCTTGCCACCCTTATTGCCTTCTAAGGACACTTTTTCCTGATTGTGCCAGAGGAAAAGGGGAAACGCATTATGGGCCGCCACATGATCGGTATAGCCATAGAACTCATCAAAGCCGTGCTTATTGGCATCACCACTGGTGCCGGGTGCGCCTAATCCCCATTTACCAATGACGCCCGTTGCATAGCCAGCACTTTTAAGTAGTTGCGCCACGGTATAATCATTGGCAGGAAGTGCCATCGCTTTGTTGCCGCGAATCGAGGTATGGCCCGTGTGGAGGCCCGTCAATAATCCTGTGCGCGAGGGTGCGCAGACCGTGCTGGCAGCATAGCACTGCGTAAAGCGCGTGCCCTCTGCCGCTAAACGATCAATGTGTGGTGTTAGGATTTGATCTTGCCCGTAGCAGCCAAGTTCACCATAGCCTAAATCATCCGACAAAATAAAAAGAATGTTCGGCGGACGCTGGCTGTTTGTTCCACGAGTAGCTTGAGGCTGTCCACTCGCTGACCATGCTAAATCAGGCAGGTTTAAAGCAGCCCCACCCGCCAGAAGAGTTTGCCCTGCAACTTCGAGAAATTCTCTGCGTTTCATGATATTGAAAAAATTATAGGCTCAATACTTCAAAAGCAGCATGACATTCTCACTGCGCTAAAAATCAGTATGGATTTAGTCGCTGCCAGCTTTGCACATAAAGTCGGTTTTGCGAGCAATTTGTAGTAAGTTTGGTTGCTAAACCTATGTTGCTAAACCTATATAGGATTGCGCTCATTTTGGACTTTATGTGCAAAGCCGTCGCTGCCGAGTTTGCTTGTGCCACAGCGTTATTTCGGCGATAATGGATATGATAGATATTATATCCGCCGTAATAAGGAAATGTATTATGTTTAAAAATGAAAATAACAAGCCGCACCTGACAATGCAGCAGGCCAAGACTGTATTAGCTTTGGCCGGGTTAACGCTGTGTGTGCTGCCCGTCGTGGCGCTCGTGCCCGGTTGCGGTGGTGGCGGTGGCGATAACTCGATTAACGTCAATCCCTTTGCGGGCCAATACTCCGGTCTTTTGCCAGCGAACACCTTTCAATCAGCCGTAAAGATTACGGTGCAAAACGATGGGTCAGCCACTTTCAACCAGACGGTCACGAGTCATAACCCCGGCACGGTCGTCATTCCATCAACACTGCAAGGTTCGGTTGATCAGAACGGCGCGTTCTCGTTTAGCGGCACCATTGTTGTTAATGGTAAAACCCAAACTATTAAGGTGCAAGGGACGCTGCCTCAGAACAGCACCACCTCTACGTCATTTACAGCCCAGATTGGTTCCCAAACCTTCACTGGCACCATTACTCCCTTAGGGTCAGCCACCCCCACACCTGGTCCCACAGCTACGCCAGGCTCGACTCCCACTGGCAGCGGCGGTAATGGTGGCTAAACCAAGTAGCCCATAGCGTAAATTCGTCGTCGGTGAGTCATAGCTTCCAATCAGTAAAGGCGTCAGGGCTAAATCAACTCGCCCTGACGCCTTTACTTTGTCATAGCCACAACTGTTGCATTTGCGGTGTCGTTAGAGAGCGCCTGGTACACTTGTATTACTCTCGCAAAGGCTTTGGTGGAAATGCAACATCGAATCAAGCAATTCGTTCACTGGTCATCATTTCGGCGCAGTTGTAACTTTGGGGCCGCGCTGCCGCTGCTCTTCATTATCGGTCTGGTGTTAGTAGCAGGCTGCCTCCAGGCTCAACAGGTGGGGAACCTGCTCCCTGATCCTTCCATCGAGCAAGTCCAACAAAAAAATCAATTTGGTGTGCCCTATGCCAAATGGAGTGGCTGGCTTTATGAGGGCACCAGTGAGTTTCGTAATGGCAAAGTCGCCCATAGCGGCACTACTTCTGCCGAGATCATTGGTTCGCAAGGCGGCAAGATTCGCCTCTATAGTCCCGCTGTTACCGTTGAACCAGGGCGCTATCGTTTTACGTGTTACATTCGCGGCCTTGATATTAGCGGCGTTGGCGGCATGGCGGAAGATGTCAACTTTGTGGACGACCAATATTATCCGCTTAAGAAGACGGGCACCTTTGGCTGGACGCGCCTGCAAATCGTCAAAGACGTGCCTGCCCATAAAGAGATTGTAGGACGCATTGGCTTGTGGGGGACAGGCCGACTCTGGGTAGATGATGGCGAACTGGTGCGCGTGCCGGAAAACACTCCCTTAACTAACGGCCCGGTGCTGGGACAGGAAGAAAAGCCCATTGCCCCACCCGGCCCGCTCGATGTTGCTACATCAGTCTCTTGCCCCGACTGTGGTTATCACAATATGCCGCAGTGGGGTCACTGCTATGTTTGTGGAGCTGCCCTAACCACGCGAGCCACCGTAGCAGCCGGCCCTCCAGCCAAACTCCTCACCAGCTTTGAAAATAATGCCATAACGCCCTTCGTCGCGGGGGGGCCGAACGTCGCGGCCACTGTAGCCGAACACGCCACCGAGGGACGTTATGCTATGCGCGTGGATAAAGGCTATGTCATCTGGGATGGGCCACAAAATTGGACGGGCTACGACTTCTTCAAAACCGATGTGTTCAACTCCGGCGATGACCCGGCTTCGGTTTACATCGAGGTGCGCGATAAAGCTTCCACCGACTACTGGACGCGCGTTAATTATGTCACGGTGGTGCCGCCAGGCAAATCTACTCTCGTGGTACCGACCGCCCTGTATGTTGGAGAAAAAAGTCGCCCCGGACGCGCCTTAGATAAAGCCAATATCACTCGCTTTGTATTGAATGTCCAGGACGCTAAAGCGCCGATTTACTTCGATAACTTACGACTGGAACGCGATTTATCCGACAGCGTGAAAGTGCCTGGCTTGCAAGCTTTCTCGTTTGGCCCCGGCACATCGCCGCCCTTGAGCGGCTTCACGGCCATCACACCTTCCACGCTCTATTCTAAAGGTCGCGGCTATGGCTTGAAGAATGCGCAAATCTGGCGGGCTTTTGACGCTTTGCAACCCGACCCACTCTATGAGAATTTCATTTGCATTGAGAGCGGCGGCTTCGCCATAGATGTGCCCGATGGCCGCTACCACGTCTTTGTCAATATAGATAGTCCCTCCGGCTACTGGGGCGAATATCAGGTTTATCGCCAGCGTAGCATTAAAGCTAACGGGGTGGAAGTGCTGCATGAGACAATGGATTTACCGCATTTCCTGCAACGCTACTTCCGCTTTGCCAATGTTGAAGACCGCCCGGAAGAAAACACCTTCGATAAATATCAGCGCCCTTACTTCAACGAAAAAGAGTTCGATGTGGATGTGCGCGGTGGTCAGTTATACCTCGAATTTAATGGCGAGAACTGGGCCAATGCCGTGTCTGCTTTGGTCATTTACCCATCCAGTCAAGCCAGCGCTGGGCAACGCTATCTCAATAATCTGCGTGAGCGACGCCGCTTCTACTTCGATAATTATTTTAAGCGCGTGCTGCCCAACGGCAACCGTGATAGCAAGGGTAATGTGCCGAACTTTGCTCCCACTGCCAACGAGCAAGCAGCCGGATATGTGCCCTTCGCCCGTGATTGGATGGATAACGTTTATGTCAACTCGGTGCCGCGCCGGGAAGAAGTCACCCGCAATCTTTCGGTCTTTGCTTCTGCCGGTGAGGAGGAGCCAATTGTCTTTTCGCTTTATCCCTTGCGCGATGCCGGGGCAGTTAAAGTTTCGGTGAGCGATTTAGTTGCGGGCGCGAACCGGATTTCGGCCTCGGCGGTGCAAATGGGCGTGGTCTCGCATCGTCTCAGCCGTGTCACAATGGAAGGCACCGTCTATACCATCGCACCTCGTTTCATTATGCCACGTAACTCAGCGACTATTGAGAAGGGTGTCACCACTACTTTCTGGCTGACGTTGCACACGCCTAAAAACGTGCAAGCTGGCACCTATAAGGGACAGATAAAACTCGCCTTTGCTAACGGCAAGACTGATACCATAGACCTCAATGCTCACCTGTTTGCTACGCCGCTCGATGAACTCGATGTGCCCGCTGGCCCCTGGGGATCGAACATTGACCTGCCCTGGTATAAAGAAGATTTAGCCAACTACAACCAGACCATGTTCCGTAAATGCCTGGCCAAGATGCGTGAATATGGCTGCACTACTTTCTCAGGCATTCCTACCCTCAACATTCGCGGCTGGAACAACGGCAAGCCCGACATTGACTTCACCACTGCCGACCGCGAGATGGCCGATGCTAAGGCCGCAGGCTTTAAATCCACGGTCATCAATTATAATGGCGGCATCGGAGGGTTTACCAACTATTTCATTGACGAAAACGCCATGAAGAGCGCAGGCTTTGCGCGTTACCCTGATTTTCTGCGTGCCGTCCTCACCACCATTGACGCGCACGCGGGGCAAGCTGGTTGGTTACCCGTCGCTTTTAACCTGGCCGATGAACCGATTAAGGATGATGTCCCCCGCGCGGCGGCCAATGCCCAGGCGTGGCGCGAGGCGGCTCCGCCTTCCATTCTGACCACGGGGGCCACCAGCGTTGAATCATCCAGCCCTAATGATCCGCATTTGCTTTTAGCCCGCGCCTTAAAGATTGCGGACTTGAATGACCATAGCGTAGCAGCCATTAAAGCCATCCATGATGCGGGCAGCGATTGGGCTTTTTACAATGGCGGCAATCGCTGGACATTTGGCCCCTATATGTATAAGTGCGCGCAGCAATATGGTATGAAGTTCCGCCTCTCCTGGCACTGGAACGCCGCCGCAGGCGATCCATTCTACGCGCTCGACTCGCGGGAAGACGATTACTCCTGGGCCGTGAGTGATGCCAACATGGAGTTGATTCCCAATATTCATTTCGAGCGCGAAATCCGCGAAGGCATTGATGACTATCGTTATATGCTGACGTTATCGCGGCTCCTAAAACAGAAACCCAATCATCCCGCCGCCCCTGCCGCGCGCAAATTATTAGAGGATAAACTCGCCAGTTTTCAACTGGGCGAGCGCAATCATGAAGCCAAATGGCCTCTCTCAGAATATAGAAGCTATCGGCTGCAACTGGCCGAGGCGATAGAGAAGTTGTCAGCCGGGCATTGAAATACCCGGCGGAGAGGCGGTCAAGCCGCCAAGCGTCCGTTGGACGCCACGTAGGGGCATGATTCATCGTGCCCTTCTTCGTCCGGCAGGACGGTTGGCTTTAGCCTCCCCGCCCGGTATTTCAATCCCGACTGCATTGGAACCAATTATGAATCGAGCAAGCTTCATCCTTTCATTCATTACGTTAACGTTCTTATTTTTCACAGCGCAAAGCCGGGCGCAGCAGAACTTATTGAGCAACCCCGACTTTGAAGCGGGTACCGCAACCAACGCACCGCAAGGCTGGGCTGCCCTGTGGACACGCCTGCCCAACACGGGCACGGCAGCTTTAGATGAGCAAGTTCGCCACGGTGGTCAACGCGCTTTAAAAGTGGCACACACTGGGGCAGGAGACTGGTCAGTATCACAAAGCCAGCAATTACCAGTAACGCCGGGTGATATTTTCACTATCAGCGCGTGGCTTAAAGCGGAGAACGTGGAAAGTGCGCAAGTCAGTGTTGTGACACGACGCGCCAACGGGGAGACCATAGAGTGGATATACTCCCCTCTTTCCACGAATGGCACGCACGATTGGAAGCAACTCACGCGCAAGTTGATTATTCCTGCCGAATGCGCCTCCGTTGAATTTCGCCTCACGGGGGAGGGCAAGGGCACGATTTGGCTGGATGATGCAGCCTTAATTAAGATAGGTAATGTGAATAGCTTCAAGGGCAATCTGCAAGGCAAAACACTCCACTTAAATAATAGCTTGCTCGATGTACAGTTAAATGCAGAGAATGGTTCTCTCACTGTCACCGATAAGCGTAATCGGCGGATATGGCAACAGCAGGCGCTAGCTCCCGGTATGGTGGTTAAAACTGCTACCCAAGCAGGGCCACACGAGATGCAATTGCAACTGTGGGATGTCGGCAATGATTTAACTTTGCCAGTGATCATTACTTTAGTCCCGCAGCAGCCAGAATTAACTTTTGTCTTGGATGGCAAAGGCACAATGCAACAACTGGTGGCTTTTCCTCAACCTTTTGTCACTGGCAAAGGCACGGCACTGGTCATCCCCCTCAATGAAGGCATCATGTATCCAGTGGAGGATGAGAGCATTCATCCAATGCAGCTTGTCACATACAGTGGTCATGGCATTTGTATGCCGTGGTTTGGGGTGGAGGATACGCAAAGCGGCGCAGGGTTTATGGGCATAATCCAGACGCCTGATGATGCACGTATTGATATTAATCGCCATGCCGGGACAGGTCTCTATGTGCAACCAATGTGGGAGGCTTCGCGCAGTGACTTCAGCTATCCGCGCAAAATTATTTATACCTTTTTCAATAGTGGTGGCTATGTGGCGCAGGCGAAACGCTACCGTGATTATGCGCAGCAAATAGGTCTCTTCAAAACCTTAGCTCAGAAGCGACAGGAGAACCCTAATGTTGATCTACTCATTGGAGCGGCGAATATCTGGAACTGGGACATGGATAAAGTCGCGCTTTGCCAGGAAATGAAAGCGGCAGGCATGGAGCATGTTCTGTGGTCATCGGGTGGTTCTCCAGAACAATTGCAACAGATCAACGCTCTCGACTATCTCAGCAGTCGCTACGATATTTACCAGGATGTGTGGCCCCCGGATGCACCCGCCGGATTAGCTAAAGCTGGTTGGCCGCAAGACTTAGTCTGGCTGCCTAATGGTGACTGGATGAAAGGCTGGGCGCACCATCAGAAGAATAAAGACGGCACGACCACGGTTTATGAAGGCGGCGTCATCTCCTCCCCGCGTGGCCTGGCGAGGGCGAAAGAAGCCATTCCCGCAGAACTCAAAACCCATCCTTATCATTGCCGTTTCATTGATACAACCACCGCCGCACCGTGGCGCGAGGACTACAACCCGGCGCACCCCCTGACCCGCTCGCAAGACCGCCATTACAAAATGGCTCTGCTCGAATTCTGCTCCAAGGATATGAAGCAAGTGGTAGGCACCGAAACCGGCATTGACCCTTCGGTGCCCTACGTCCACTACTACGAAGGCATGTTGAGCCTCGGTCCTTACCGCCTGCCCGATTCCGGGCGAGACATGCTGCAATACAAAGCGCCGACTCCTGATTTTCTCAAGTTCCAGGTCGGCCACTTCTATCGCTTACCCCTGTGGGAACTCGTTTATCACGATTGCGTGGTCGCCCAATGGTATTGGGGCGATTATAACAATAAGGCTCCCGAAGTCTGGCAACGCCGCGACTTGTTCAACATCATCTATGGCACACCGCCGATGTTCATGTTCGATAAGGCGACATGGGAGAAAGATAAGGCACATTTTGTCAAGAGTTACCAGGACATTTGCCCGCTCGTGCGGCGTTTAGGCTATAGCGAAATGCTATCACATGAGTTCCTTACCCCCGATCATGCCGTGCAGCGAACACGCTGGAACAACGGCACTCAAATCAC
The DNA here is from genome assembly GCA_019239895.1 of Abditibacteriaceae bacterium. Lineage (GTDB taxonomy): Bacteria > Armatimonadota > Abditibacteriia > Abditibacteriales > Abditibacteriaceae > JAFAZH01. The sequence continues at coordinate 40,552 of JAFAZH010000050.1, forward strand.
GGTTAACTTTGGTGACACTCCATATAAGCTGCCCGATGGCACGGCCTTGCAGCCTTTGCAATGGAGTATCAAAGGTTAATCGAAAGTCATCTCACACAAAGCGCGAAGCTGCTTGAGCCACCTATCAAATAGATAAACGCACCTTTACTGCGTCACCCGTCGTCGCACCTCGACAATGCCATCATTGAGTAACAACGGCGGATTGATTCTGAGACTCAAATTGTAATGTTGGCGAAAGTAAGCCTCAATTTTTCGGAGATATGCTTGATGCACGTTAGCCTGGAATTGTTCAGGTGTTACATTAGCGTGCTTTAAATACTCCGTAGTCGAAAAGAGCGGCACTTCAGGATGAGCTTCACCATAGCATTGAATTAAAATTTGCACTAGCGATGCCTGATTGCCATGCACATCCTCGAAAACGTTAGGGGATTCCAGCCTTTGGGCAAACGTTTCGATGGCGATAGGCGTATTGACATAAAGCAAATCAGCGCCTAGCTTGCGCACCGCATAAAGATCATTGGCCTTTTGAAAATCTTCTATGATACGCTGCTGGGCTGCTTTATCACCTAAACGAGCTTTGACTTTATCCGGCGTTTCATGTCCCGCACGCACTTTGGTTGTTAAGGCTGGTGACAACGGCAATAGCCCCAAAATTATCGCGCTACTGTCGGATTTCGCATAGTCAGTCAGTGACGCTATAAGCTGAGGCGCAAAAGCCGTCAGACGAGACGCATATTCTGGACGCAGGAGGGTCAGCTTACCGCGTAGTCGCACATCCTGATCGGGGCTATGTAAGTCAGCGATAGCTTGCTTTATATCAGTATCCGGCATGACTTTACCCACCCCGGCAGAATCCAGCACCAACCCGCAAACAATCAAAAAGAGCAGCGGCAATAACGGTTTCATGGGTTCCTCCAAAATCTACTTTTAAACCTTTTATACGAGCAAGCAGGCTGTTGACTGCTTGCTCGTATACCCGCTTACCTATTGTTTATCCTTTGTTCTTTAACGCATCGGGATTTGCCATTGATTTTCCTTGAGTGGCCCCGGTTTAGGATTCGGGGTTCCCGTAATTACCGCTACTTGCGGGAAGAATGTGAAGGGCAAGAGCGTGATGTTGGTGGGTGTCGTGTAGTGCATGACATTGCGCGCATTATTCACATCCGAAAGCTTCTGGCCATGCATCTGTTCATGGGCCAAAAGCTCGCCTATAATGGCGGCATTGGCACCCACCACTAAGGCAGGTTGGTCTGCCCCAATATTTGAACTCAAACCAATGACACCATCGCCCGCGTTACCGGCTTTCACGGTTTCAGAAGTTTTGGGATCAGCCGTTAATTTGTGGTCGCGGGCAAAGCCTTGGTTGCCCGGCATGGCCGGATCAGTATCAATGGTGATCTTATTAGCAGTTATTGCGGTGATCTTAAATGTCTCGGCATTGCCGTTTTTTGGGTTAGACAAACGATAGGTGCCTCCGACATAAAGGCCCCGCGTGCCCGGCATGGAGATCGTGGTGTCGTCCTTAGCAACATTGGCTGAAATATACCAGTTATCAATGAAGGTATCTTTGAGCAGCACCATATCGGTATAATGAGCGCCATCGTCTTTCAGCGCCTTATAAATTGCGCCGGTTTCAGGATTAGGATTGGCGGCGGGACCATTGTTATAATAGTCAACGCGCCCGTTGTCGTTTGGATCGAAAGCCACCCCAAACTTCTTAGGTGCGGCCAGAGAAGCGCGTACCACCGGATACTTAAGGAAGGAATTGGCTTTCTTTGTAATATCCGCCGCCGGTATCGCTGGGGGAATTGTATCGTCCTCGGCACCGGTTTTGAAAACTCGGTAATATTTACCCATTAACTCAATTTCATGGTACACATTGACATTAATCGTAGCGCACACTTCTCCAGTGGCCGTGCCCAACCTGGCATCAACTTCCGTCTGATTCTTGTTTTTGTTCTGCCCCAGAATTTTGAGCAAGAACCCAGCCGCAGGCGTTTTCCCTGGCACTTCCACTTTGGCAACCGAAGCGTCACGGGAAACGAAAGCTATTTTCGAGGCATCCGCTAAACCCTGAATCGTGACTTTAACAAAAGTGAAGTCTTCCTTTTTGACAGAGACGTGGTCATCATTGGGGTCTTGTGCAAACATCTCGTCATACCCATAGCGATTGCCAGCATCAGTTTCCGGGGCGCGGGAGAAGCGCACGATGACTGCCGTAACTCGCACAGCATCCTTACAGTTCAACTGTGCCGCATCGCCAGTGGGAGTCACTTCAACTTCAATTTGTTTAGCCCCTAACTGAATGCCCTCCACAAAAAGGGTGATCGTGCGCGTGGCACCCGTAACACCTAACTGGGCCGGAGTAAGGACAACATTGGACGGCACAAAATCGCCACCCCCGACGACACTATCTTTATCGCGTTGCGTCCCACCGTTTTTCGTCCAGATGCGCAGGCTACCCAGTGCCGGGGTATAAGTTGGCGGGCCACCACCAACTCCTGCTACCCTGGTGACACCGGCAGGATCGGAGGCACTGTAGAGGAATTTTATTTTCGCTTTGTCAAGGTCAATGGGGGCTGGAATTTCCAACACCAGACGCGTAAATTCAACGCCAGCAGAAATATCGTCCGGGGTGCCAGCCATCCCATCTAAATTAAAGCCATCAGCAAAACCGGGGATGTCGTCATCGTCTCTATCTTGGTCGTTGACAGCTAATATCTTACCGGGTTTGGCTGATTCATCTTCAATCGCATCCTCTATGGGGGTACGGGCTGGTGCGCCACTACCATTGTTGTTATCAGAGTCAACATCCAGATCAACTTTCATCACAGTAGAGCGAACCGCATCGTTGCAACTTCCCGTTAGAGCACCGCCGGGAGTGACATCTACGACAATCCGCTGATCGCCAAGCGTAGCACTATGGTTTATGCCTTCTAAAAACAAAGTCACGACCCGCGTGCCGCCAGTAAAACCGAGTTCAGAGGCAGGTATAGTCGCCCCAGAGGGCACAAAGTCGCCCCCGGTAGTCACGCTGGCTTTGTTACGCGACGCGCCGCCTTTTTTCCAGATACGCAAATGCCCAGCGGCGGGCGCGTAGCCAAAGTCCGGCGCGGTTCCAGTCTTAGTCACGCCTGCCGGGTCGGAGGCGCTATAAGTGAACTTTATTTTGGCCGTGGTGAGGTCTATCGGGGCTGAAAGCTCTAAGACTAAATGCACAAAGACACCAGCAGAATTGAAATCGGCGAAGTTGGGAATACCATTATCATTGGAGTCGCCATCATCCACCGCCAGGAGTTTGCCGGGCTTATCAGCATCGTCTTCGATTTTATCTTCGGCCTCACTCCGTTCGGGTGCGCCCAGGCCATTATTATTATCCGAGTCAATATCTAAATCTACCTTGGCCACAATAATCTTCTGCTGCTTAGAATCTTGATTGCCAGCGGTATCAGTCGCTGTCCAGGTGATCGTAGTGGTCTTGCCGCCCGGATAAGGATCATCCAGTTTCTTGCCATCATCGCGGACACCTTTGACCGTGACTCCAGGGCAGTTATCCGTTGCCGTGGCCATACCAGGATTAATCGTGGCCGTTTCTAATCCGGGATCATTGCACTTGGTAATGTCTGGCGGGACGGTGATTTTGGGCTTTTCGCGGTCTTCAACCGTTATCGTAAACGTACACGTCACAGTGTTGGCTGCCGTGGCACTCCGCTGGCCGCGCCGCCCAACCGAATTCGACCCTCCACCTGAACCGGTAGAGGCCGTTGCGGTGCAGGTGACGGTTGTAACGCCTTTTTCAAAGGTGGAACCCGAAGGTGGATTAGAGGTAACCGAAGAGACTGGCCCGGTGGTCGTGGGAGGCGGAAATCTCACAACAGCAGAGCAGAGTCCCGGATCAGTGGAAACGGTAATATCTTTGGGACAGGTGATAGTGATCCCGGCTGCACTGGCCACCTTAGCCCCTGGGACACCATAGCTCATCAACAGCAACATGACGGCCAGCACAAAAATCCGGCTTCTGCTTCGTGAACGCTCCATCTTCATCTCCTTTAACTGATGATCAGGCACAGCACAGGGTTATGCAGGCCAGCGATGAAACAGAGATGGGCGACAGTTGCGATAATGAAAGTGTGTAGGGATGTGCAAGTTTAGCTATATTTTGAAGTTAGACCTGCTAAAACGGTGACATTATAACACTTTTGCAGAAAAATAAACAATAATTCAAAAAATTTCAGATTTTCGAGAATTTTCTTAGGAGCAATAACAGTGGCAAAAATCAAAGTTGGCATTATTGGCTGTGGCGGGCGAGGACGCGAGCACGCGGCAGGTTATGCGGCTTCAGAGCAAGTGCAGATTGTCGCCGTCGCTGATCCCGTCAAGGAATCGGCTCAAACATTAGCGGAAAAGCATGGAGCAAGCGGCGTGTATGAGGATTACCAGCAGATGCTTAAAGAGCAGCAACTCGATATGGTGAGCGTTTGCACCTGGACGGGGCAGCATCATCAACAGGTTTTAGATACTGTGGCGGCTGGGGCTAAAGCGATTAACTGTGAAAAGCCAATGGCCCCAACCTGGGGCGAGTCCCGCGAGATTCACCAGGCGGCGGAGAAGGCAGGCGTGCAAATGACCTTTTGCCATCAACGCCGCTTTTTGGCCCAGTTCATCAAAGCGCGAGAGTTGGCGCAAAGCGGCGCGGTGGGCAAACTGATTCGCTTCGAGGGCTTTTGTCCTAACCTGTTCGACTGGGGCACCCACTGGTTTGATATGTTCTTCTTCTACAACAACGAGACCCCGGCTAAATGGGTGATGGGACAGATCGAATTACGCGATTCGCGCACCGTTTTTGCCGTGCCAGTGGAGTCGCAAGGTTTATCCTATATCGAATTCGAGAACGGTGTGCATGGCTTAATGATTACTGGTCGTGAGGTATGGGGTGGCTGCGCCACACGCATCATCGGCACGGAAGGCATAATTGAAGTCCCCACCAGTGATGGCGAACAAGTGCGACTACTGCGCAATGGGGGCAAGGGCTGGGAAACACCCAGCTTAGCCGATAAGCTGCCGCAACGCAATGCGACGGTGCTGTCTATCTTAGATGCCATTGATTGCTTCCAATCAGGCCGGGAACCAGAACTCAGCAGCCGCAAAGCGTATCAGGCAACCGAGCTTATCTTTGCCACCTATGAGTCGGCTCGCCGCCGAGGGCGCATTGACTTACCGTTGGAAATTGAAGATTCTCCTCTAATCTCCATGCTCAACGCGCAACAAGACTTGCCGGTTTAGCTTTAGGTGACCCTCATAATCCTACAGATTCAGCGAACGTAGGGGCACCGCGTCGGTCATGCTGAGCGAAGCGAAGCATCTAATATGCGGAGCTATGGAGTGATAAATACAATTATGACTCTATGAACGCTCTTAGCAGATGCTTCGCTTCGCTCAGCATGACAAACTCCGATATTATCATTAAGTCAGAGTCTCTTAATCAGTTCGCTCTTTTGGTCTAAAACAGGATTGGATTATAACGGCTGCTCTTTATCTAACCCGCACCCATAGTTCCTCAATTCTCTCGCCTTGTGAAAGCCTGCCTGTGTGATGCCACCGTGTAGCGGTTACCTGGTCATTAAAGATTTGTGGTTTACCAATCAGACCTTTAATGTCTCTACCAAGACCATATTGAACATTCTCCTGATACACGTTGCCTTTGAGAAGATAGGTGCCACCGGCCACACGAGTCACCTGCCCGCTTTTGGCATCATACGTTACCATTGACCAGTGCGATGGAGTTATGTGCTTGAGCATAACACTCGTCTGCGGCCAGGGTTTAAAGTTCGTCATCCGCCCATATTTGAGTGAAACCACGCGCCAGGTGCCGATCAATTGACTGGTCTTGATGCCCTGGCTTGATGGTTTTGCTTGCGCCATAATTTGGCATTGAGCCACGGCCAAAAGTGCAAGCGGCAAGGCTGGCTTCATCATATGCATCAACATATTATTTCAGTGAACTTCTATGCAATTTGGTTTAGCAAAACTGTGGTCATAATATACTTGATGCAGTAAGTTATGAAGGTTTCTGAGGGTGCGTCTTTTTGTAATATCTTTCATCTATCCAACACTTAATTAATATGACAAGTCCTGTCAGTCCTAAGGCCAAGCCAAAGATAAACTCGCCCCACGACATAGGAGTAAAGTTCTTATTGATAAAAGGGCTTTGCGTTCCCAACCACTTCCAGATATGAACACACCAGGGCCACACATTAATTCACCATTGCAAGTATAAAACAACAGCCTACTCAGTTCTCCGAGTAGGCTGCTTCGTTGGAGTCTCTATAAGCTAACTAAACTTTAGCGCCCTGAAAGGTTCCTGATCCGTTAGCTGTGCCATCCTGTAATGTCGTGGTGAAGGTGCCCGAAACGGTAACCGCGCCATTGCGTGCTACGGACGTGCCACTGAGCCGAGAGGTGAAGGTGGCGGGTGGAGTGGTCGGCAGCGTACCGGTTACGTTCACCGTGATCTTACCTGCCCGGTCTATACTGCCCGTTGCCGGAAAGCTCATGCCGGGGAACTCTTGCTGTTGGGCGGTGCCTGTCAGTTTGCCATTGGCATCTACTGTCACGTCAAAGCTGCCATGAATGTTCTGGCCGTTGCTGCCCGTAAAGGTGCCCGTGTAATGACCAGCATAAAGAAAAGCTGGAGTGGGAGTAACAGTAGGTTGTGTCGTGGGGCGAGGTGTAACAGTTGCCGCTGGTGTGGGCGAACCATTGGGATTGTTGTTGCCCGTGAAGGTGCCACTGCCGATGGTTTGACCCTTAAATGGCCCTGTGGTCGCTTTGGAAACAAATGTCCCGGAGAGGGTAGTAATTCCATTATTCGTGACCGCGTTGCCCGTCAACGTGCTGACTAAAGTGCTTGAAGTTCCGCCAGGGCCAACAGGAGCGTTGGCCGTCACCGTAGCAGTCACTTTACCGTTGCGGTCTATCGTCCCCGTGGCGGGGAATGTCACTCCCGGCAGTTCCTGCTGCTGGGCAGTGCCGGTGAGTTTGCCATTTTGATCTACATTGGCGTCAAAGCTGCCATGAATACCCTGCCCGGTGAAAGTGCCGGTGTAATGGCCAGCATAAGGAAACGAAGGCGAAGGATTATTAATGAGACCGCTGCCACTGCCGCCCCCGCCACAACCAGGCACTAAAACTGCCGTCGGCAGCACGCAGACTGCGACAGCAATGAGATGCTGCCATTTCAGAGACCGATACTTTTGCATATAGACTCCTCTATAATTTCTACTTCGATTAAGTAGTGTGCGCTGATTTTAGCGTAATAGAGGAGCAATGGCAATACTTTAGGGTAAACCTTAGAGAATCTTAATCAACAAAAGCGGACGCGCGATTTTTTCGCGTCCGCTTTTGTCCCGACCTGTTTATGGCTTAATACGATTAGCTATGCATTGGCATCTTCATGAAAGGCATCATCTGCCGGATATGTTTCTTCGCCAGGTTAGCCCGCTTATGCATGAAGGCTTTCACAGCCGGGCTTTGACTGTGCGACCAGCGCGACTGTGAATTGACGACTGCTGTGACATGGTCTTGATGGGTCGCGTGCAGCATTTGCATGGCGGAACCCAAAACCGGAGCTTTACGCACCACCGCCAATTGCGGGTCGCCTCCATTACGATGAATTAAAGCCATAAGCTGCGGGCCAGCGGCCTTGTGCTCCCGAATCCAACGGCCAAACATACTGGCAATGCGCAGATTAGTGCGTCCTCCCATCTTGCGGAAGGCAGCTTGCTGGGCTGTCAATTGCTGAATTTCACCTTTTTCCTCGGCCAAGGTGCGAATTAACATAGCGGCATTATCATTAACGGCCATCTCATCGAAAGGCTGTTGAGTGGGGGAACCGCCTCTGGTGCCAGGGGGAACTTTCTGCTTAAACCGGGCAGCCACGGGAGGTGTGGTTTTAGCCGCAGTGGAGTCGGTTGTGCCAGTTCCACTACTTGTTCCCCCAGGGGCAGTTTGCGTTGTATTATCCGGCGTCCCATTACCCTGCCCGGCACTGCCCTGATTAGTATCTTGAGCTAAACTCACGCTACACACGGCACCAGTCAGCAGGGCCGCCGCCAGACCTGCTTTGGCCCAATGTTGTCTTACACTATTCATTTTGTCCTCTCTCTTCCCTGGTTAATTATCCATGCGACTGCTACTTCAAATGGCCTTTCATGGGTAATCTTAAGCTGTAAACAATGCAAGAAAAATGCCGCACCGGGAGCAAGAGAACAGGGGTTGATCTACGCTCGTGCGGCGAAACGGGCCGCGGCCCGCCCCGCGACAGTACCACTACTCCAGGCCCATTGAAAGTTGTAACCGCCAAGCCAACCATCTACATCCATAATTTCACCGGCAAAGAAAAGTCCTGGCACAAGGCGGGACATCATCGTGGCAGGCTCGATTTCATCCAGAGATATGCCACCAGCGGTCGCTTCTGCCTTGGTGTAACCAGCCACTTCACTAACGGGTAAAGGGGAGTCGAGTAAGGCTTGGCGCACCCCTGTCTGTTGCTGCGGGCTAAGTTTTCCCAGAGCTACGGCGGGGGGCACCTTCGCTTCAGTTAACACAGTTTCAGCCACGCGGCGGGGGAGTAGTTCTGCGATGACATTAACCACACTCTTTTTCGACTCACGGCGGACTAATTCCTGCCAGAACCTCCCTTCCTCCCCATCCGCCACTTGCGGCAAAAGCCTTAAGCCTACCTGGGCCTGGGGGTGCATCCAACGCTCCCTTGCCACATGACGACTGAGATTTAGCGCCGCCGGGCCGCTATAACCAACGTGGGTAAAGAGAAAGGAATTGCTATATTCAGCTAACTTGTTGGCACCATTCTTTAATTGCAAACGCACCGGCAAAGTAATGCCACTTAACCCGGCATGAAGCGTGGGAGTGGCCAATAACGGCGTGAGCGCAGGCGTAGTGGGCACTAAAGTATGGCCCAGACGAGTGGCAAATCCATAACCTGCGCCATTGCTACCCGACTTAGGTAAAGCCAGACCACCCGTGCATAATACCACCGCTTTCGCCCGCCAAACATTAGATGGCGTCTGCACTTCCCACTCCACTGCCGCAGCATCTCTCTCCTGAGTAGAAGGACGTGGGCGGATGTCTGTGACAGGTTGCTCGGTGACTAAATTTGCACCAGCCTGGCCTACCACATTTAAAAGCGCATTTAGGACAGTGCGCGACGAATCAGTGACCGGAAAATATTTACCTGTCTCTTCCAGTTTGAGTTGCACTCCGATACGCTCAAAAAAGCGATGGGTCGCTTCCATGTTAAAGGCACGCAACACGCGCCCGATAAAGGACGAGGAGCCGCCATGAAAGCGCGAGGCATCCACATATTCATTGGTGACATTGCAGCGTCCCCCACCCGCCACCAGAATCTTAGCTCCGATCTTCTGCTGCGAATCCAACACGATAACCTGAGCGCCACGCTCTCCCGCTGCGATAGCAGCCATTAGTCCTGCCGCGCCCGCGCCCACAATAACCACATCAACTTGCTCCATAAATGTCAGTTTACGTAAACGGCAGCATCCATCTTGTGGGCCGCTGAAAGCAAGAGCCGGGACAATGTTAGTCATTGTCCCGGCTCTTTACTCGTTACAGCTTATTACAATGGTTATCTGGTTAACTGCTTCCTTGCGATGAAGTTTCTGAGATTACGGGAATGACCAGCCAACCAGAGGGACTCAGCGCATACGGCCACAGGAAGGGTATATTACGCCCGACATTATCTGCCGCAGCCTGGTCATTTTTCTTGGCAGCTTGGTCGTTGGCAGTTGTTGATGTTGTAGTTTGAGGGGCAGGGATAAGAGGAAGTTCCGTGCTGGGATCACCAAATAAAATCCAGGTGCGGCGCACATCCAGGTCGGAAGTAGCAGCTTTGGCTTTTACCACGGCTTCACCAATGGTGCGTGGTCGCTCGGACTCCAGGGTTTGGAACATTAACTTAAAGAATGCCTGGCTCATTTTCTCTTGTTGGTCGGGGAAGGTCTCGCCCGATGAAGCCCACACTGCAATCGCGCCACCATGCGGTGCTTTGAGCAATGCTTCAGCTAAACTTTCTGTAACAGGATCAATAAAATAACCATTCAAACAGTTGCTGCAAAGGACTATGGGTAAGCGTTGACCATTGGTTAAACCCGGAGCATCGGTACTGGCGAGGAGTTTTGCTCCCGTCCAGATGTCCAGCGATCCATGACCCACATAATTGACCAACAATGGCCCCTGGTTAAACGCGGCCACAATACGGTCGTGAGTAGTCGCATCATCAGCATCCCCACGATTGATCTTCACTATGGGAACGCTGGAAGGCAAGAGTGCAGCTAGAGCATCATTAGCACCTTTAAAATCGTACCCGCGCTCCGTATCAGAAACAAAAACCGCACTTTGTGGAGGATTGGTGGCTGGCACTCCATTGTAATTAACAATCTTGTTGATAACGGTGGCAGCTTGGCTTGAAGTGCGCACAGGCAAACGACCAACGGCCATTTCTGGTAGGCCATCATTGTTAAAATCTGCCAGCCAATCATCGGATGTGGTTTCAAGCACAGACGTATCTATAAGTTTGGTAGGCACAAAATCGGAATTTCCATCGCCGAAATAGTTGCGCGGATCAACGCTGCTATCACCTAACAAAAGCACGAATCGGGGCGATTTAGACCACAATCCCTTGCTGCGGGATAGAAAAGCTTTAATAGCAATCGGATCGTGCATTCCATAGTTGAATTCGTCATAGAGGTCTTCAACATCAATCGTTTGCACAGCCAGCCCTTGCTGCTGGCGATGCGCCGCTAAGGGCGCTGCCGCTGCCATAAAAGCGGCGTGCGAGATAATAACCAGATCGGCGCTGTGGCCTGTATGCCAGGTGCTTGGATTATTCCGTTCCACAGCAGCAGGAATCATAAATTGCCCGGTGGGTAGAGCTAATAGGGTATGCACTCCCACGCCGGGAACTTTGAAGCTGGTGCTATGCTTATCTGGGGCAACACGGGGCAACACTTCAGCAACGGCATTGGCATCAGTCACGTCTAATACACGTATCGAGGGGCTACTTAATCCATCTAAGCTTACGGTCTGCCTGCCAGGGGCCGTGAAAGTTAGAGTGTTATTAACAGCGTGGTAGCGGCGGGGATAGATTAAGCGAATGTAATCCAACAGGCTTACATCGCGTTGCTCGCTATTGGTTACTAACTTTAGCGTATTCTGTCCAGCGTGTAAGGCGCTTTGTGGCACAGGCAGTTTGGCCGCATAACGAATCGCGCCCGTAAATGAGATGGTGCCAAGCAGGACGTTATTGAACTGCACCTTTATGATATGGCTCGCCGTGCTGACGCCTTGCAATGATATTTCCAGAGTGGCCGCATTGGAGGGGCCAGCATTGGCAGCCAGGTCGGACACCTGAAGGTCTTGGGTAAAGCCCAGGCTATTAACGACCGGCCCGAAAAAGTTGCTGGCCGCGCCATTGAGCAGAAAGCTGTAATAGATGCTGCGGGGACTGGTTTCCGTAACATTCAAAAACGAGGCAACTGCTGTTGCACCAGGAGTCCCCGTCGGAGTAGCGGCAATCCTCAACCCTGTGCCCACTCCCCCGCGTAGCCAATAAACATGCTCGCCCGTTGTTGGCATATTAAGAGCCATACCGTAAAATTCAATATAATCCCCAGTTCCCAACTTCGCCTTATTCTGGCCAGAAACAACGATAGGGACTTCATTGCCTTCGGCAAAAAGTTGTAACGAGCGAGGTGTCACAGCGGGATCAAGGCCAGCGGCCACTAATTGCGCCTGTGTCACGCGATACCAACCCGTGCGCTGCACCCGAATTTTAATGGCATCTCCTCCAGCAAGTTCCCATTGGCGCGTTTGATTGCCAGTGGGAACGGCAGTCAGAACACGGGGCATATCTATGGGGGGCACAATGTTAGCGCGGGGGGTAAATTCTGGGCTGGTTATCCAACCTGAAAAGAAGTTGTTGGCAGACGCAACATCACTAACAGGGGCTAAGTTCTGTTGTCCTAACGCCCTTGAGCAAGTGGCTAATAGTCCCAGCGATATTACCCATTTAACGGATTTTCTAAACATAAACCTTGAGCTTTGGATCATTTATATATATAGCGGTTCATCGGTTATAGGCTACACCTGGGAACCCAGAGCGTGAGCGACGGCTTGGGTCCTCTGTAGCCTATAGCTTATGACACGCTATAGCTTTTTATAGAGACAGGCAAAGGAGCAGCAAGAGGTTCGCGCCTGCTGTTCTTTTGCCCCCAGTTAGACAGGAAACGCCTCACTGCCGTTTATTTAACTTATTGAGATTTCAGGTCTTCAAAGCCAGTCAACTACACACAGGTTCCACCTGTACAGGCATAGGGTGAGCAGCATTGAACTCCTGCTCCGCTGCAATTACCATTTTGTCCTACGCAACTTACGGCCTGAGCAGCTTTAGGGGCCACAATGGTCGTCACCACCGCAGCGGCGGCCACTGCACCGGCGCGGCGGAACAGTTCGCGCCGTGACACCGCCGTGACTGGAAGTGTCATTCGCTCTTGCAGCAAATGCAACTGGCTCAATTGATCGAGGGCAAACCATACCACGTCTTCCTCAACCGGCGTGTGCAACTCTTGCTGAGTTACCTGGGCCAACTCGGTCACACTTCGCTGCCCATCACAATGCTGCCACACCACCGCAGCCGTGCGACTCAGGCAATGCGCTTTGTTATTCTTGAGGTCATAAACCAATACTTCTTCCGGCAAGCTTTCGACCACTAACTCTTCCTGGCGTGCCAGGGGCCGTAACGGTTCCGATACTAAACTCATCTGAACTCCTCTTCAACGCTCACGATGACTTGGGGTCATCTCAACATCACGAGTAAGACTCTCTTAGGAGCTTGCCGCTATGTATAAATCAACTGCCCAGATGATAGGCATATTGTTTGCTACTTTAACATAGATTTCTTGACAGTGCGAATAGAACTTTTTGAATCGTCAATCCACAATCGTCAATTCATCTGCCCTAACAACGGCGAGCGCCGCAGCGCCCCTGCCGAACCACTACTGCCACGCGGCATAATCGGCCCGTGCCAGGTGCTTTTGCCGTTGGTATCTACATCTTCGAGCCAATACTTAACATTCGGCGCAACAGGTAAGGTATCGGGCCACGCATAGGAGTAACCACCCGGATCATTAGCGCCCGTCTGTAAAGCGGAACCGGCAATCGTATTACTGCATTTCGTATCATCGTCAAGATGTCTTATTTAGTGTCGTTGCACATCACTTTCAAATCATTGTTAGCAGATTTTGAATAACAGACGGCAGATTAAGAAAGTGTGTTGTCCATTCTTGCAAATCTGAAGGCAGATCAGCGATGTCCAAAAGCAGATTTCAATAATCTGCCTTCCCTTATTCAATAATTGAAATGCATTTTTGCCCGTTCGCTATCCTATCGTGCAAATATTACAGCGTATTCCATTTATTCGCTCATACTGTGCAGGGGATGCTACAATACACATATTCCCGGACAGGCATAAAAGGAGCTTAACATGGCACAAGATTATATTCCTGCAACCGATGCTGCCTTTTTAACCTTTGGCACAACCCTGGCGCAGAATTTGACTGCTACTCCCGCTGTCTATGGCGTGACCGCAGCCCAAGCGACAACACCCACTAATGCGATGAACCAAGTCGGTCAAGCACTGCAAGATGTGGATGCGTTGAAAGCTCAACTAGCTTCCGCTGTCATGCAGAAAGAACAATTACTTACTGCCGCCGAGCAGTTGATCCGTCCGCTAGTGCGACAGATTCAAGCTAATCCCAACATCACCGACGCTCAGAAGGCACAAGCTGGATTACCCATCCATGATACTCAACCCAGCGCGACAACACCAATGGCCCCCACAAATCTGGTAGTCAAAGCCAATGCCGACGGCGTCCATGAGCTAGCCTGGAATCGCAATGGCAATCTACCCGGCACGCTATTTATCGTGGAGTGCAAGCGCGGCACCGACACCGCTTGGTTTATCGTCAACATTGTGGCGGCCACTCGTCTCAAGCATGGTGGCAACACGCCCGGCCAGAAGATTGTGTATCAGGTGCGGGCACGACGCGGGAATATGGAGTCGGCCAATAGTAATGAAGCCGGAGCCTATTTGTCGTAGGAGTTCTTCCTCACTCTCGGTCATATAAGGCTATCAATGTCGCAAGGTTCATCTAGACTCAGGCTGCGAGGCTTAGGGAGAGACTGCCATTGCGCCCAGCAATGGCGAGCGTCGTTGCGCCGCTGCTGAGCGCGTGCTAACACGCGGCGTAATCGGCCCGTGCCAGGTGCTTTTGCCCCGCGTATCCACATCCTCTAACCAATACTTGGTGCCAGGGGCTTGCAGGGCATCGGGCCAGGCGTAAGTCTCGCCACTGCCCGCGCCTTGTAAGGCAGAGCCAGCAATCAGTCCTGTCCTATTAAGCCGCACCCTCTTACCCTTCACTTCGCGGTAGACGTTGAAACCTAAGTTATCTACTTCATAACCTGTCTGCCAGTTCAGCCACAGCACACCTGTATAGCGCGTGGCAGTAAAGGAGATCAGCTTCACAGCGGTGGCGGTTGGGGGCAGCAGTTTGCTCACAAAGGCATCATTTAGTGGAAAGGGATTATTGGGATCGCTGATATTGGTCGAAGTTGTCTGGTAGGCGTTAGGGGTCGTGGGAAAGTCAGGCGAACTCGTAGTGCCAACGACATAGATGGCCCCTCCACTGTCTACCGAGATGCCGCTGGCTCCCTCATCATTGCTACCACCAAGATAGGTGGAATAAACAAGATCGGCGGTGCCACCGCCCACCGGATTTAGCTTGCTGATAAAGGCGTCAAGGCCCCCACCATCGGCTCCGTGGGTGGTCTGATAAGCCCCATTCGTAGTCGGAAAAGGGTTGGAATAAGTGGAACCGGTAGCATAGATCATGCCTGCACCATCTACGGCAATGCCCAAACCGTAATCCGCGTCGCTACCACCAAGATAGGTGGAATAAACCAGGTCGGCAGTTCCAGCACCCGCCGGATTTAGCTTGCTGATGAACGCATCTTGGTTTGTATTGTAGCTTCTATCATAGGCCCCAGGAGTGGTGGGAAAGTCGGAGGAAGAAGTGAAGCCAATGACATAAACAGTACCGGAACTATCTACTGCAATGCACTGGCTTGAGGCACTCCCATCACCAGTAACCTCATCATCACGAGTGCCGCCCAGGTAAGTCGAGTAAACCAGACTTGCAGTACCTGCCAGGTTCGTATTCAACTTGCTTACAAACACATCATAGAGAGGGCCGTTAAAGGTCGTATTATAGGCATTGGTGGTCGTAGGGAATTTGTCAGGGGCCGTTCCATCGGAGTTAGTATTACCAGCCACATAGACGGCTCCCGTAGCATCCAGCGCAATGCCCCGGCCCTCATCATAATTGATACCACCGAGATAAGTGGAATAGACCAGGTCGGCAGTTCCAGCACCCGCTGGATTTAGCTTGCTCACAAACGCATCAGTAGCTCCCCCACCATAAGTTTGCTGGTAGGCATTGCCAGTGGTGGGGAAGTCATCGTCGTTGGTAGAATTGCTACCAAAGGTTCGACCCACGACATAGACATTATTGCCCTGCACCTTAATGCCATACCCGTCGTCGTTATTACTACCACCAAGATAGGTGGAATAAAGTAGGATGTTACCACTTGCATTCAGCTTGGTCACAAAGGCATCGCTGCTCCCCCTCAGACTCGTGCTATAAGGGGAGCCTCCTCCGGGAGCAGCGGTGGGAAAGTCGCTGGAACTGGTGCTACCCGTGACATAGGCACTATTCTCATTATCCAGCGCAATGCCAAAGCCCACGTCGCTATCACTACCGCCGAGATAAGTGGAGTAGACCAGACTCGGAGTGCCACTGGAATTCGTATTGAGCTTAGTCACAAAGGCATCACTCAATCCGTTATTGTTCGACTGGGCAGCATTTAAGGTTGGGAAGTCGCTGGAAAGGGTGTTGCCGGTGACATAAGCATTACCCGCATTGTCTATCGCAATCTCATGGCCCGCGTCGTCGCCGCTGCCACCCAGGAAGGTGGAATAAAGCAGTTGGGGATCAATCACCAGAGGCCGCCGATGGTCATAGGCCCCCAGATGAAAGCCGACCTGAAGCGCGGCGCGGGTTGAGCGCGGCGCGGTGCGCAGAGCATAGCGCCCCGCAATGCGGCGGCGCTGACCATTGATGATTTGATAGATAACGGGCGCGTGCTGCACGACT
This sequence comes from Abditibacteriaceae bacterium, assembly GCA_019239895.1. Taxonomy (GTDB): domain Bacteria; phylum Armatimonadota; class Abditibacteriia; order Abditibacteriales; family Abditibacteriaceae; genus JAFAZH01. The sequence goes on from JAFAZH010000050.1 coordinate 56,859, forward strand.
CGTCCGCTGCCAGTTTCGATGACCAATTCCCCCTGGCGGGTCAGATGCAACCGTTGCGCCCCACCAAACCCCAACCGAATAACACTGGCATCCGCTCCCGGCGCGACCACGAAATCATATTCCAACTGGCGTTGCTGCCCATAATAGATCAGGTCTATGCCACGATATACACTGGCATACTTCACCCGTGCATACTGCGCCACGCTCGTGTGCCACTTGCTTTTATCATTACCAATGAAGTAATTGCTGACGCCCGCCAGCTTATCCTGCCCACTCACCCCGGGTCGCGGATTGGCTCCCACCAACTTGAGGCGCAACACCGTTGGGTGCTGAGTCCTGAGTGCTGAGTGCTGAGTGCGCAGCGGCGTGCCTGGCTTCTCTGCCCTCCCACTGTGCCCTGTATCTTTATGCAGTGTCAGAACGGCTTCGTTGGGCGTGAGAAAAAGGTTATAGCCACTGCCACGCGCCAGGAACTTAACGGGCGCGGCAGTCTGCCCCTGGTTGACCTCAAAGGCCATCGGCAGTCGCCCATAGTGAGCCGCTACAGCAGAGGTTGGTAGTGTATTGGCTTGGACTGTCGCGCCAGTTAGGAGTGTATTCAGGCCCAACAGCAAGCCTAAGCCGCGGTGCAAGAATGCCCATTGCGGCCTATTGGTAGCAAAGGTGCGTGTTACAGTGCATCCTTCTATTGCAAGTGTTGACTGGCGCATCCCTGCGCCAGCTTTGATCTGGCCCGGTGTTGAAGTCATAGTGCCGTCCTAAAATCAGAATAGAGGTTACAACGTGAATGCACCAACACAAGGTCAGGGGAGTTAAAAGGTAGACGTTAACTCTTGTCTCATGACAATGTAAATCACGCCCCTATTGTAGACGACTTGCCCATAAAAAGCAAGCCTAAAACGACCAATCTCTTATGGCGTTTTCACAAATGCACTTATGCTGAAATCACCGCAAGGTATCGCCTAACAATGGCGAGCGTTGCAGACCCTTACCGGAACCCCGCCCCGGTTGTGGGCTAATCGGCCCGTGCCAGGTGCTTTTGCCGCGTGTATCTACATCTTCAAGCCAATACTTAGCACCCGCTGCTGGGGACGCATCGGGCCAGGCATAGCTAAAGCCGTCGTGAGTGCCCATCTGCAAGGCGGCACCCGCAATCAAAGCCTTCCTATTAAGCCGCACCTTCTTACCCCTCACTTCGCGGTAGACGTTGAAACCTAAGTTATCTACCTCATAGCCTGTCTGCCAGTTCAACTGGATGCTATCGGTGTAGCGGGTGGCAGTGAAGGAGATAAGAGTGACCGCAGTCGCTATAAAAGGGGCCAAGGCCACGCCGCGAAACGAAGTTCCTGCGGGAGCCGTAGCCAGAGTTGTTGCAGTTCCCGTAATGCTCGCATTATAGCCTGTTGCATCTGTAGCGCCATAAAGGGTGCCGCCTCCTGCACTGACACTATTGCCGGTGGTGGCAAAGAGTTTCACCGTTGGTGGCGACGTGTTGGGGTCAACATACCCCGTCAAACCTCGCACCGATGTCGCACTAAAGGAACCCGATGATGTCCAACTCCCACCGCTATAGGTGAACTTCTTGATTTGACTTTGGTTATCGTCGGCAATATACACGGTGTCTAGACCCGTGCCCGCATAACTGGAACTCGCAGAGGAATCTAAATCGGCGAAGAAAAAGGCGTACGGACTGGTGCCAGCCACTAATAAAGTTGGGGTGGTAGGAGAACCGACCGGGCCAAGATCATAAAGTCCTGTAAACCCAGTTCTCTGCATAGTAAAAAACACGCGACTTTTGAAGATGTTCACCTGACGAATATTCACCAAAGTATTGCTGCTAACCAATGTAGAAGAAGCACTGCCTAAAGTCGTGGAACGCACTCCTGTACTGAGTTGGGTGGTAGTTGGTGTAGCTGCGGGAGTTGGGCCAGTACCAGCCGTATAAAGATTGATCCCATCGGAACTGGCGGCACCCGTCGGGCTATTCTTATCGTAAGCATCGTTAAGGGCAGTAGTTGTATCAATATTCCCACTCGCATCAACACGCCCCACCACGCGAGCAATCGGCGTCGCGCCTGGCGTTGGGGTCGCCGAGGGCATGGAGGTAGAGGAAAGCGATGTCGCCGCCGGAATGGTCGAAGCATAGCCCATGAACAATAGGTACTTATTGTCCGCAGAACGCGTTAACAAGCCCTCAGCAACAGCCAATCCGTTAGCAATCAATGGGTTTGGTGTACTGCCACTACCAAATGTGGTCGGTAGCGCAATGCTATTGTTGGTATAGGTGCCATCTTGTTTGTATTCGTCAAGAAAAACCGGGCTACCTGTATTACTTAGTGTCCCAGCTCCATTACCAACCCGATAAATGATGAGATTACCCGCTGTAAAAGCCGCCGCATGAGTTAGGCAATGAAACGTGAACGTCAGCATATACAGCAGCAGGGTGCATACAATTCTTCTCATGCTTATGTTCCTCAAGGTTAATAAGGTTAATGTTGCTGGGGTTGTAACATAACGTCAGTGACTTTGACTAGGCCGAGCTAACCACTTAGATAATCTCTTATACCAGTTAATAGAAAGGAATGCAAGATGTGTTTATAGGGTTTTTAACGGCAAGATTACAACTTTGCTGGTACTTGTGTTAGCCCCAATTGCAAAGGGATTCGACGTAAGCAGCGGAGCCGTCGCGGAGTTAGCCATCGAGTTGGGCAGGATAGCTTAAATATCCATAGGCCCGAAAGTCATTATAAAATGATATGATCCTGACGTTATTTTATAAATTGCGACACCAGCCTCAGAGCCGAGATAGCGCACGCCCGGTGCTTGCGCCGCTAATCTGCCACTTTCAGTTACAAGTAGCGGATTAGTAGCAGGCAGGTAAACGGTGGCTTCCGTGTTGACAGGAATAGAGACATGCCACTGCAAGGTTCGGCCCTGCTGATTCCAGGCGCTTTCAACCAAGCCATAGGGTGAGCGATAAGTGGCACGCGCCCAGTGTAAACCGGGCAGGATCGTGGGGCGCAGTACAATGTGTTTGAAGCCTGGTTCGTCGGGGGAAGGATGGATACCTGCCACATCCTGGTAAAACCAGGCATCGAATGCTCCTTGCATGGCGTGGTTCTGGGAACGCGGCCCCCACTTCTGGTCGAGTTCCGGTTCACCCCAACATTCCCAGAAGGTGGTGGCTCCCCGCGTGAACAGATCACCAAAACTGGGATAGGTTGTTTGATGCAGAATGCCTTGCGCCACCGCACCATAACCATAACGACTTAATATTCCATAGAGGTAACGACTGCCAAAAATACCTGTAGCGAGATGGCCTTGATGCGTTGGCAAAACATCGTATGCTAAGCTAGCTGCCACAGCCGTCTCGGCACCGGCAGGCGTCAAGCCAAAGGCCAGCGCAATACTGTCGGCAGTCTGGCTGCCATAGGTATGGGTTGACGCTTGATAAAAGTGAGTGTTGAATGCCTGCTTAATCCTATCTTGAAGCGATGCAAACTCTTGTGACTCTTGCTCTTCTCCCAGGATGTGGGCCACCTGTGTCATCACTTGAGCGGCACGGTAAAGATAAGCGGTCGTGGTCAAGGCAGGTGGTGTTTCCACTGGTTCCACGCTACCCGGCGGACACCAATCACCATAACCTTTGCTGAAGATGCCATCCGGCCCTAATGGGCGGGCATTGCGGATGAACTTGCGCATGGCTGGATAATGCGCACGCAACAATCGCTTATCCCCATAATACAGATATTCATACCAGGGCAAAAGGACGCTGGCGACGCCCCAATCGAGATGTCCATTTGGCCCAATGCCACGCTTGCCGGGAGCCACATCGCCGGGCAGGTCGCCCCGCCAACTGGTTTGAATATCACCAATATACTTGGGCCAGAACTGCGCCATATCGAAGTTGTATATGGTCATTTCCGCACTGATGTGGGCATCGCCGAGCCAGCCGCATTTTTCCCGCGCCGGGCAATCAGTCGGAATGCTGTGCAGATTGCTGAGTTCCGTCCATAAGGCCACCTGATGAAGATGGTTCAGGGTGGCATCGGAACATTGAAAAAAGCCTGTCGGTTCCACTGCCGTATGCACCACTACCCCTTGCAAGTCTTCGAGGCGAGGTTCCTGGACAAAGCCACTCAGTTCCACGTAACGAAAACCATGATAGGTGAAGCGTGGCTCCCAGGTTTCCACTCCCCCACCCTTGCAGATGTATCTATCAGTTTGCTCAACATGAGTGGCAAACACGCCGGTGCTCCCCATATCCAGTGTGCCGTCAGGGTGAATGGCTTCCGCAAAGCGGAGTTTGATTTCCGTTCCGGCGGGCGCTTGCACACGCAGCCGCGCCCAACCCGCAAAGTTTTGCCCCATGTCATAAATGTAAAGTTGCGGATGGGGGTGCAGCAGTCGCACCGGGGTAAGGGTCTGTAGCCGTTTGATCGGCGGCATAGTTTGCGATACGAGTTGTGCTGTGGGAGGGGGCACAACTTGCACGCTTTTCCAGGACGCATCCTCATATCCGGCCTCGCACCAATGGGGGATTTCATGACGGGCATCATACACTTCCCCTTCATAAACATTGTTGTTCATTATTGGCCCGACAGTAGTGCGCCAGGTGCCATCGCTCAAAACTGTTTGCAATGTGCCATCGGCATATTCGAGTTGCATTTGCAAGATGAGCTGTGGTTTGCCATACGACATCCCGCCCCACACTTGCTCCTGATTAAAGAACCCGTTACCCAGCATCACCCCAACCGCGTTGGTGCCGCGCTTCAGTAAATGAGTCACATCATAAGTCACATAAAGCGCCCGCTGTTCATAATCGGTTTGGGCCGGGTCTAAAACATGATCGCCAACCTTGCGACCATTCAAGTACAGCTCGGAGTAGCCCAATCCACAGATGTAAGCGACGGCGCGTTTCAATGGTTTGGCAACTGAGAACTCGTGGCGAAAGAGGGGAGAAGGAGTGCCGTTATTAGCCGATGCAGAGGTTATCCACTGCGCCTGCCAATCAGCCAAATGCAGCAGCCCCATCGTCCACGATGCGGGTTCACTCCAAGCGGTGGGTTTATGATCTTTATCCCACGCCTGCACCTGCCACCACAATTGTTGCTGTGCGTGCAGAGTCTTGCCCGCATATAGCACATGCACCGATTCATCAGAGTAGACTTTGCCGCTATCCCACAAATCACCATGCCGTTGCGCGAGGAACTGTGGATTACTGGCCGCTAAAATTCGATAGGCGGTTTGCTGCTGGCCACGTTGCCGGGCTTGCAAAACCCAACTCAGTTGCGGCGGCAACGACTCAATCCCCAAGGGGTTCACCCGCGCGTCACATCTCAGATTTCCTACGGTTAAGTTTTTGCTGTACGCCAAAGCCTTGGCGGGTTCCTGCCGGGTTATGCAGCAGGCCATAAACATGGCTACGATCAGAAGTACTCTTAAATAAGGTTTAGGCATAGAGGGGTGTGAAATCTTGCTTGGCATTGGGCTGTTAGAAGATTGAGGATAGAATCTAATTAACTCCCACAACCAAAGCCGCCGTTGCTAATCTTCGGGCGGTCAAGGAAAGGCTAAGGATTAAACATGAGACCTGTTGCTGCTCTTTTAGTGTGTTTGAGCCTGGTAATCAATCCTATCATGAGAAAAGCCGCTCTGCCATCTGGCACTTCAAACTGGCCAGGCATTCAGGCGGTTCAGGCGGCAGAAGCGCAACCGGCCTCGCGCCTCACGAATGCGGCAACGCCTGATTATGGAGCCAAGGTCAGCTTAACGGTAGGTGCTGGCGCACGCAAAGACCCACAAACCGAGCCAGAAAGCGTTATAGACAATAATATTCACACCCGCCAGGTGGTGAGTGGTGCGCCTTACACTTTGACTATTACCTTGCCGTTTCGCGTGCCCGTAGAACGTCTGGCTTTTGCTGATTCGGATTATGCCACCGAATTGGCCCCCAAGGATTTAGAGATTACGCTCGATGACGGCACAGTGCTGCATCATACCCTGGAAGTCAAGCGGCCCGAAAAGCGCAAACCTATCTGGCAAGAAGTGGCCGTCGGTAAAGAAGCCCAGACCATTAAAGTGACCGTGCTTTCCAACTACACCCTGAGCGATAAAGTGAACTGGGGCGGCCTGGCTGAGATTGCGATTTTAACTCCCACCGATCTCGATGCAAAATTCAAGATTCCCGGCTATGACCCAAAGACCAAGCTGAATACTTTTGTGCATGTGCCATCTTTAACGGATACTGGCACTACTTCACCGCAAAATGGTGGGCTAACAACCCCTAATGACACTCCCGTTCAATTACCACCCCATGCTGCGCCAGGCGAACACCCGCGTCTGTTGCTGACCCACCAAGAAGTAACGGAGCTAAAAACCAGCCTGCAACAAACGGAGCGTGGCAAGGCTGCCCTGGATCCCCTCGTCAAAGTGGCCGATGGTGCCCTAACCGCTCCGGTACAATTCCCTGATCCTAAGGGGCCACTGGCTCAGGTGCAAGATCGTGGTGATGCGGTTACTAAACAGCATGATCGTCTCTCCCTCAATGCGGGAACGCTTGGCCTGGCTTACACCCTGACCGGAGACCTCAAATATGCGCGCCGCGCCGGAGAAATTGTCCTAGGCTATGCGCAACGCTATGCCGATTACCCCGAACACCAGGGCGTCAATCGCAACGATACAGGCAAGGTCATGGGCCAGCGTCTCTCGGAGGCGATGTGGCTTATTCCCTTAATCGAAAGCTATGACTACATCTACGACAGCGGCGTGCTGACCGCAGCCGATAAACAGCAAATCGAAACGCAACTGCTCCGCCCCGCCATCACCTTTATCTGGCGTAAGGAACCGGCAACCGAAGTCGCCGAGCGTGACCGTCGCAACCCGAACTGGCGCACGGCCCAGCCTGCCCCCAGTGATGGCAAGCCGGTTGGCAATTGGCTGAACTATTACAATTCAGCCACCATGATGACCGGAGCCATACTGAATGATCAAAATATGTTGGATATGGCGGCGGCCAATTTCCGTGAGCTACTATCCAAAGGCATTGGCGCGGATGGCATGTGGAACGAGGGCGCTATCGGCTATCAGATGTTCGCTCTTACCGCAATGGTGCCCGGTTTTGAAACAGCGGCACGACAGGGCATTGACCTATGGGGGTTCGACCACAACCGCGTCAAGATGCTGTTTGACTCACCTCTGCGCTACGCTTATCCCGATGGCACGGCTCCCGGCATCCACGATTCAGCCCGCACCCGCTTTGGCGACTGGTCTACAATGGTCTATGACTATGCCTATTTACGCTACCGCGACCCGCGTTATGCTTTCCTGACCAATGCCTCACCACGCCAATTGCTGATGAGCGAAGCGGTTTATTTTCCAACACGGATTTACACCACATTGCCCGAACCGCAGGCGACTACATACCCCAGCACCGTCTTTGGCAATTTGGGCTATGCCATTCTGCGCCAACCGAATATCTACGCCCTGATGGATTACGGGCCGCACGGTGGGGTACATGGACATTACGACAAGCTTAACCTCGTACTATTTGGCACTGGCGCGGGTGGTAAGGGTGACGAACTGGGAGGCGAACCCGTCTTCCATCGCTATGAAGACCCGCTACACGATGAATGGACAAAGCAGACAGTTGCGCACAATACCATGACCGTAGACGAGCAATCACAACTGGCCTGCACGGGCGAACTACAACTCTTTGAATCCACGCCCCAGGTAAAATTGATGCGTGCTCAAGCCTTAGCTTATCCTGGCGCGTTATTAGATCGCACGGTGATTGTGACAAGTGATGCCATTCTCGATTTGTATCATGGGCGCAGTGCTTTTGCGCGGACATGGGATCGCACCTTCCGCTACCAGGGCAAACTCGCGCAGTTTCCCACCGCACCTGTTGGGAATGCAGCCCCACTGGGTCAGCGCGATGGTTATCAACATCTTCAAGTCGTGCAGCGCCAGCCAGCGGCTCAGTCGTGGCAGGCCACCTGGCAAACCACAGTGGGCGCGTTGAATTTGTCTCTCGCCGGGGCTGCGGGCCAGCAGGTGATTTTAGCGCAGGGGCCAGACAAAGAGCAGATGGCACTCGCCCGTCAGGAAGGCACAGCCGCCAACTTCGCCGCCGTTCTGGGCCTCGAAGCCTGGCACAATGGAGTGCAAGCAGCCCACTTCATAGCGCCGGATAATGCTCAGGACGCGACCCAACCTGTTGTTTTCGAAATGACCCAGCAAGATGGCACGCGCACGCAAGTCATCATTTCGCATAAGCCAGGCCCCTGGCAAGCGTTGGGCTGGAATAGTGATGCCGCCGTGCTTTATATCCGGCAACATGGCGCGGAGTTAAGAGTGCTATTAGCCGGAGGCACCTTTGCTCAATCGGACGAGCTAACAACGCAGCGGCGGTTGCGCTTAGAGTTGCGGCAGCCAAGCGCAGGCAACTATCTGGCGGAACTGCGCGGGGGTAAGTTGGAGATAGTTTCCGCCTGGGCATCTAATCCCTGATAGGTAACCCAAGTTACTACCAAAGGCCCAGTGGTTGAAACCACGGGCTGCAAAACCGAGTCCGCCTGCGCGGACTATAGCCCCAGTCGCCGCAGGGCGACTTTATTTTGCAGCCCGTGAATTGATTCACGGCACTAATCGGTAGCAACTAAGTGCATTAGCGACTTTTACTGACGCTTTTATTGACTACCCAGATATTACGATAGACCACAGGATTGCCATGATTCTGTAAGTGGATGGGGCCGGGTTGCGGGCCTTCAAGTTTGCCGCCTGTTGTTTGCGAGGTGAATGCCTGGTTGTCGTGGATTTTGACGCCGTTGTGCCAGATGGTCGCCCTCGCATTAGCGACTTTCTGACCACTGGCAGCATAGCGAGCGGCTTTAAAATCAATATCATAGGTCTGCCACGACAGCGGGGGGTAGCACATATTCACCAGGGGCTTGGCCTGATGGTAAAAGCCGCCGCACTCATTGTCTTCGCCCGTTAAGCCAAAACTATCGAGCACCTGACACTCGTAGCGATTCTGCAAATATACCCCGCTATTGCCCCGCGCCTGCCCCCTAGCTTTGGGCATAAAGGGCAAGCGAAACTCCAGATGCAATCTAAAATCCCGAAAGCTCTTTTTAGTGGTGGTGCCCCAGTGCAAGAAATGTCCTTCGATTAATTGCCCGTTCTCCCATTCGTTCGTGTTGCGGCCATCAAAAAGAATAACGGCTCCCCTGGGCGGCTTGGCACCCTCGGTGGAACTATGACGAACGATGTGCTGAAGCTTAAAGTGTTGACCCGTCGCCATTGTGCCAGACAATACACCAGCGCGGATGTTGCCTGCCCAACCCGCACCAGAAACACGAACCACACTTCCTAGCCCTTTAGTGGGTAACAGAGCAGCGGATACTTTAGTGCGAGTCCTACCGTCCCAACCCATGCTCGGTAAACCACCCTTCAAGAAATACACATCAAACTTACCATCACCAACAGCCACTACCTGCGCACCCCATTGCTGCCCGCTTGTGGTATGGCCCACGTATTCGCCCTGCACCTTAAAATCGGCTCCGGCCTGTGCCGGGTCGGTAATCGCTTCTTGCGCAGCGCAGGCGACACGCACCGCTATGGCACCTACTACTATGATTAAAAACACGCCAGCGCATTGACGCACTTTGGGGTTATTGATCGGGTCTCGCATAAGCCTCCTGAGTAACAGTCGAGAGATAAAAAGTATGGCTTACGACTGGCGTTACTTACAACGTATGGTTAAATAAGGTGGAGAGGTATGAAATGCAAATTGGAATCAATGTGATGCTGTGGACGGCCTCGCCAGGCAAAGCGCACCACAAATTGTTAGCTCAGTTATGTTCTATCGGTTACGATTTAGTCGAGTTGCCGGTGTTCTCACCCACGACATTTCCCGTCCATGAAGTGCGCGAAATACTGGAAGCGACGGGCTTAGCAGTTACTTGCTCCGGTGCGCTACCACCTGAATCAAGTCTGATTTCAGCCGACACCAGAGAAGCGCAATGCGGCACCGATTATATGCAACGCAGCATAGATGTGTGTGCGGCGCTGGGTGCGCCGATTTTCTGCGGCCCGCTCTTTCATCCGGTCGGCAGTTTTACGGGTCATGCGCCTACGGCAGAGGAACGGAGCCGTTACATTGAAAGGATGCGCCCTCTTGCCGATTACGCCGCTGCCAGAAATGTGCGTATCGCTATTGAGCCGCTAAATCGTTTCGAGACCCACTTCTTAAATACATTGGGCGATGGTAGCGACATCGTTCGAGAATTAGCTCATCCCGCCGTTGGCCTCTTATCCGATACCTTTCATCAGCATATCGAAGAAACCGATGCCAGCACCCCTTTAAAGGCTGCCAGGGATGCGGTGATTCACGTTCACGCCAGTGAGAATCATCGCGGCTGTCCTGGTCGAGGCCAGGTGCGCTGGGAGGAATGGGCCGGGGCCTTAAAAGCGATGGGGTATGATGGCCGCGTTGTGGTGGAAAGCTTTGGCGCGGGCCTGCCCGAACTGGCAGCAGCAACACGGGTATGGCGCGACCTCACCGGCGACCCGTTAGTTTTAGCTGGCGAGGCATTGCCCTTCGTACAAAAGACATTGGCATTACACACCTAATGAATTATAAGCATTTTGGTGTTAAAAGCTGCCGGAGCATCCGCCTATCCTGCACATTTAATAAGATGCATAAACAAAAACACCAGGGTATTAACCCCGGTGTTTTGCTGGCTGGGGAAGTAGGGCTCGAACCTACAGTTTCCTGATCCAGAATCAGGTGCCTTACCAGTTTGGCCATTCCCCAATATTCTATAATTTTGAGTTTTGAATGCTGAATTTTGAATTTAACACGTAAAGTGTAATGCTGAACCAGACGAACTTCAAGTCCGTAGTTCCCATTATTCACAACTCAACACTCACAATTCAACACTAACTCAAGGTCGCGACCGGAATCGAACCGATGTACACGGTTTTGCAGACCGCTGCCTAACCTCTCGGCCACGCGACCATTAATCTGTTTTTAGTTTAACGAAAAACCTTTATGGAGGATAGCCCCCTTGGAGCCTCCCGTCAAGGGATGCTACCCCTCCCACATCGCTTAGGCATAAGTCCAGAGCCTCAACTTCTCACGCTTTAAAATCCCTATTGAAATTAGGAGGCAAGATGGTAACAGGGCATTCTACTTGCTCCAAAACTCTTCATTCAACGGTAAGCTCAAGCGTGAAGACTGGTTGCCAGTTCATGCCAAGACCGCAAGTTGAAGTTTTAGTGAGGCAGCTATGAGTACCATCAGTGATAATGAGCTAAGTGTCCAATCTACTACGGAAGTTGTGGCCGACAAAGAAGTGCAAGTCCTGCACTGTCGTGGCGACGTTGACACTAAGACTTTTGACAGCTTCCAAGCCGCAATGTTACAACCTCTGGAACAACAGCACTGTCATATCATTGTGGACATGAGCGGTGTGACTTATATTCATTCCACGGGCTATGGCTTGCTTCTAACTGTGCAGCGCCAGGCGCAAGCCGCTGGCGGTAAATTGGTCGTTGCTGGCTTCTCGTCTAAGGTTGGTAGTATCTTTCAGCTATTGGGGTTCGACCGAGTAATTCCCTCATTTCCTACTGTTGAGGAAGCATTACAAAGCTTTAGATAGAGCCTTAAAATTTCAGATCAAGAATTTCATAAATAGAATGCCTCCTAATCCACCTGCCGCTTCCACAACCCAAGCCACTTTCTGGTCGTTTGACGGCGCTCCTCAGGTCTTACAATCCTATAGGGCCGAATTTGCAGGCAGCCGTGATAGCCTCAAGGCGATCCGTGACCTGGCGGAAAGCGCGGCGGCCCACGCGCACATGGGCGAGATCGCCGTAACCGAATTTGAGATGGCAGTAGATGAAATTTGCGCTAATATCGTCGAGCACAGCTATGAGAAACATGGGAGCCATACCCTGTTGATCGAAATTGCTCTCTTCTCTAACCGTATAGAATGCATTGTTACCGACCACTCCGCCGTGCGCTTTCCGATCACCACAGCCCCAACGCATGGTCTCGATTCCTTCTTTCAGGAAGAGCGCAAACGAGGCCTGGGCCTGGACATTATCCGCCACAGCCTGGATAAAGTCGAACACCAGTGGCTTAGTCCACAGGGAAACCAAACGCGCCTCATCAAGTTCTATAGTGGACAACAGCAATAGCGGGGATCGCTTGTTCCATCTCTTGCACCCCTTAGCTTATGGCCTGTTAGCGACTGGCCTGCCGCCACAAATTGCTCCACCAGATAGCAACCTGCTTCTTAACTTTCGCTGACTTGTCAATCTTCATTCTATGATGCTGTTCTGGCTATTGTTGAGCAGTTTTGCGCCAGGTATAGTGAATGTAAAACTTGGAAGTAAGCCCTCCTGCTCGGCTCCCGTGCATCCACTGTGAAGCCATTTCCTATCATGAAAAAATCAATTTATCTCACCGCATATTGTTTCACCGTGTGGTTCCTTGGCCTCTTAGTAATGACGGGTGCTAATGCGGCATCGGCAATATTGGCCAAAATGACACCCGACTGGCCACGTTCGACTGTAGCCCGTCAGCAGTTCAACTTTAATCAGGGCTGGCGATTTCTGCTGCCGCCCACTCCAGTGCCGCCGCCACCCTTTGTGCCTGCCCAGAAAGATCGCATCCAGACAGGCACTTTTGCCCCCGGCAAACAAGTGCAGAACGTGATGCTCGGCGAACACGCGTCCCGTTTCGTAGTGCTCGAATCGCTATCATCACAAAATGGCACGCCCTTCGCGTCCGTGGCCGAATTCTGGCTGCTGGATGCGCAGGGAAATCCCCTGCCACGCCAAGGCTGGCACGCTACTGCCGATAGTGAGGAGCCAGGGGCCAACGATTTTGCGGCCAATGCCATTGATGGTGATCCTGCCACCAAATGGCATTCGCGCTGGTTGAGCGCACAGCCGGAACAGCCCCACCGCCTTATTATAGATACGGGGCGACTCACCCGCTTTGCGGGTTTTCGCGTTCTGCCGCGCAGTGATGGCAATAACGGCAGCAATATCAAAGATTGGCGATTTTATGCCACCAATGCTGGCCCGCCCCAACCCGCTGCATCAACCCTGGATGTGGCTCACATCAACGATGCCAACTGGGAGCGCGTCAACTTACCGCACACCGTCCGTTTGGAGCCGTTGAACGCTGCCGGAGGCCGCAACTATCAGGGCATCTGCTGGTATCGCAAGCATTTTCCGGTAGCAAACGCGTGGCAGAATCACAAGTTGTATCTGGTCTTTGAAGGTGCCATGCACACTGCGGATTTGTGGCTGAATGGGATCGCGTTACCGTCCCATTATGGGGGCTACACCCAATTCACGGTAGATATTTCGCAAGCCGTGCGCTTTGGGCGGGACAATGTGCTGACGCTGCGGCTCGATAACTCCGATAACCCGGAGGTGCCACCAGGCAAGCCCCAAAACACACTCGACTTCACCTACTTCGGTGGATTATATCGCGGCGTGCAATTGGAAGTGCTCGACCCATTGCACATCACAGACCCCATTCTCGCCAACACCCCGGCAGGTGGCGGCGTGTTCGTGACGTATCCCAAAGTTGCCGCCAATGCTGCCACCGTGCAGGTGCGAACCGATGTCGCCAACGAAGATGTGACAGCCCGCGACTGCGTGGTGGCACAGGAACTCATCGCGCCCGATGGCAGCGTTGCGGCCCATTCTTCTGCCCAGGCGCAACTGAGTGCGGGCGGCGTTCACACCTTCGCGCAAAGCCTCGAAGTGCGCCAGGCTAAGCTGTGGCATCCCTATCATCCGTGGCTGTACGCGCTGCACACTCTGGTTAGTGCAGGTGGGCGTGTGGTGGATGACACCTGGACGCGGCTGGGCATTCGCAGCCTGCGCTTCGATAAAACCGCGGGAATGCTAATTAATGGGGAACGCTTCTTTTCCAGTGGTGCCAACCGCCATCAAGATCATCCTTATGTCGGCGGCGCACTGCCGCCCGCGGCGCAATACCGGGATGTCAAGAAGCTGCGCGACGCGGGCTTTACTTCCTATCGCAGCCACTATCCGCAAGCCCCCGCCTTCATGGATGCCTGTGATGAGTTGGGTATGCTGGCGATTGTCTCCAATCCTGGCTGGCAGTTTATGGGCGATGAGCTTTTTAAACAGCGCGTCTACCAGGATGCGTGTGATATGGTGCGCCGTGATCGCAATCATCCTTCGGTGATTTTGTGGGAAGCACAGCTTAACGAAACCGATAATCGCCCCGTCGCACCCACCTTGCAGCGCATTATTCACGAGGAGTATCCGGGTGACCAATGCTACACGGCGGGCGACCGCACGGTGGCACCCGGCTTTGATAGCTGGGACGTGGACTATAACGGCAATAACGGCAGCAAACCGGGCTGGTGGCGTGAATGGGGCGACCAGGTGGATAATTTTGGCGAACAACAGGGCAGCAGTCGAGTGCCACGCGGCTGGGGCGAGACGCCCATGCTGGTGCAGGCCCAGGGCCACTTGAATCGCTGGGAAGGCGTATTAGCTTATGACGCCGGGCCGCCACAGCCCAACCGAGGTCGTCTAGGAGGGGCCTGTCTGTGGGCTGGCATTGATTGCTATCGCGGCTATCATCATCAACCCTTCTATGGCGGGCCACTTGATCTGTTTCGTCTGCCCAAGTTCGACTATTTCTTCTTTCAAAGCCAGCGTCCACCAGATGTGCAGGTGCCGGGCGTAGACGGTGGCCCAATGGTCTTTATTGCCAACTTCGCCACCTTTCACTCGCCCTCCACCGTCACAGTTTTTAGCAACTGTGACGAAGTTCGACTCACTCAAAACGGTAAGGAAATCGGAACGCAAAAACCGGATGTCGGGCATCGGGTGGATCATCCGCCTTTTACTTTTAGGGTCGGGCAATTTAGCGCCGAACGTTCTATGCTTTTTGCATCCGGTATTAATCAACCTGGGGTAGAAGCTGGCGAACTCAAGGCAGAAGGTCTCATCGCAGGCCAGGTAGTCACTACACACACGGTGCATTCACCGGGCGTGCCAACTCATCTTGAACTAACAGCCGATTATGCAGGCCGCGACTTGACTGCGGATGGAGCGGACTGGATTCGCGTTTATGCCCGCATCTGTGATAGCCGAGGCACAACTTACCCTTATGGCGATGATCTGGTGAGTTTCCACGTCGAGGGGCCAGGTGCCGTTATTGGCGACGCGGCTATTGGAGCCAACCCGATGCGCGCCGAAGCGGGTATTGCGACTGTCCTTATCCGTGCCGGAACCACGGCTGGCACCATTACGGTTCATGCTGAGGCTTTCGGGTTAAAAGCCGCGCAACTTCAAATCGTATCCAAGCCAAGCCTGGCCAAAATGTGGCCGCAAACAATGAGTGTCTGGTCGTCCTACCCTGTTACAACGCAAGAAATCAGCCGCTTGGTCATCTCTCGTGTGTATGGAGGTGCCACACCATCAGAAAATGTGGCCCGACATCAGGAATAACAAACTCATCGCCTTGAACTACAAAGCCCATTGCCTGATAGAAAGCTACCGCGCTCGTGCGGGCATTACACCAGATGAGCGTACCACCGCGTGCCGCCACTTGCTGCCTACAGGCCAGCACTAAGGCAGTGCCATAACCTTGCCGCTGTCGTGCCGGGTGGATCGCCATGCCGCGCAGTTGCCAGGCTGTCGAATGTTTCCCGCTTGGTTGCTGGATCATGGGCGCGCCCTTGGGATAAAGACTGACCACACCCACCAACTCTTCCTGGTCAAAGACTCCTAAGTGGAGGGTGTCAGGCGCATCATCTTCTGGGAAGATCGCTGTGTCTACGGGACGGCCTGGACGCAGCACAGCACTGCGTAAAGGCAAAGTGGCGGATGCCGCTATAGGTCGCACGTCAACAGGTCGCACGTCAATAGGTCGCATTCCAAAGTGGTTACTCATGCAGAGTTTCTCTTGCCGCATCGCTTATTCATAAATTCGTCCCAGTTCCAAGATAGCAGCCAAGGTTGACCAAGAGCAATCTCTAGCTGCCGCCGTTTTAAATTCGGCCAACGCTCCATCCTCCTGGCCAGACATCGCGCAGTCAAAGAGTGAAGCCGGGTCAAAGTTATACCAACTGTGACCCGTCGGTGAGATAACTCCAAGGCCAGCATATTCATTAATTTGGTGTCTGGCAGTCAGGCGATGCAAATCGGCAATCTGGAACAACAGCGTGCGCCGGAGCAATTCAAATTCATCCATTAACTTTTCAGAGGGCGGTTGAGTCGAATCCATATCAGGGGGCGCAGTATAAACTAACCAGTCGCTATTAAATGGTAGTGGTTCGCACGAGAAGCTCTCTTTTAAGATGCGGATTAGTAAGGCACAACTACAGGGGGCGTGCTGATACCGATTAACAACGGCCAACAACGCACGCAGATACTCTTCCAGTGAACCCGTATAGCTCCGTGCATGAGTCGGTAGCAACTCATTAATGATAAAGTCTCTCAATGCATTGGAGGTCATGGCGGTACCTGATCTCATAGGGTTAATATTATTGCGGCTTACAAAGGATAGGAAACGCTAATAATAATTAGACGCATAACCTCTAAAGTTAAAAGTGGGCTTAATAATAGTGCCTTTATTTATCACCTAGGAGATGGTCTAATACAGAGGTTTAGAGAGTGGTCAGTGGCTAATTGCAGCAACCTATTAGACGGCTACCTCATGCCTCACGCCGTTCCCAGTCCTGTATGAGCGACTTAGGGGCCTGACAATACCAAGCATCCACAATTAATTCTTGCAACTCGTCCAAACCAATCAACGGCAACCGGACGAGGACTGCCGGAAAGCCGTTGTAGTGTGGCTCGGTGAAGAACTTCTCGTCGTCAGAAGCCAGTAAGGCTGCCTTCTCGTCCTGATCCGCGACGCGCACTGCTACCACTGTCGTACTGGGAACCTTTGGCTGCTTTGGCTCAACGCGCTCGTTCCACGCCCAGACAAAGCCTTTAGGCTTGCCCTTGTTAAGCACGGAGAAAGCGAAATGATCTTCCGCCTCACTCGTATTAGGTAGCGCCAGTGCGATGCGCCTCACGTCAGCCTGGTCCGCCATGACTGATTATCCTTTTAAGGTATCTCTGCTTTATGAGCCTAGCAGCTAATCCACCTCGACCGTGATGCTATGTTGTGCGCGTTCCTTAGCCTGAATTTCACACCGCTCGGCACTCTTGGTCAGACAAACACCTGCGCCCCATAGCATGGTTGCGGGAACTATGTAGCTTATCTGCCAGCCGGGATCGCGCAGCATCAACCTCCAAATGGCTTCCACTTCAAATAAAATAGAAACCACCCAACTCAGGCGGGCGAGTTGGCGCTTAGTTGATGGTATCATCAGGCAAACACTCTATCTTCTATACCTATTATGTCATAGTCGGAGTTATTACTTCCTTATGAGCCGTGCGGCTGGCAGCCTCGCATGAGGAATTGTATTTGCCCTCAGTCCCATTTGTGAGTCGCTTAAAAGGCGGTCAGGAGCAAGCAAAATGGATTATCTAAACCTCGGCAAGACGGGCCTCAAGGTTTCTAAATTATGTCTGGGCTGCATGACCTATGGCATCCCGGAACGAGGCAATCACCTCTGGACACTTAATGAAGAACAAAGCCGTCCTTTCATCCAGAAGGCGCTGGAACTGGGCATCAATTTCTTTGATACCGCCAACGTATATTCCGATGGCACAAGTGAAGAAATCGTGGGGCGTGCGCTGCGCGATTTCGCCACCCGCGAAGAAGTTGTGATCGCTACCAAGGTACATGGGCGGATGCGGCCCGGCCCCAACGGACAGGGTTTGTCGCGCAAAGCCATCTACGCCGAAATTGATGCCAGCTTACAAAGGCTGGGCACCGACTATGTTGATCTTTACCAGATTCACCGGTGGGATAATACCACGCCCATTGAAGAAACCCTGGAAGCCTTGCACGATGTTGTCAAAGCAGGCAAAGCCCGCTATATTGGTGCCTCTTCGATGTATGCCTGGCAGTTCGCCAAAGCCCTCTACTTGGCCGACATGCATGGTTGGACGCGCTTTGTTTCCATGCAGAACCACTACAATCTACTGTACCGTGAAGAAGAACGAGAAATGATGGGCTTGTGTGCCGATCAGGGCATTGGTGTCATTCCGTGGAGTCCATTGGCACGGGGGCGTCTGACACGGGCCTGGGATGAGCGCACGGAACGCGCCGAGACCGATGAGTTCGGCAAGACCCTTTATACGCCTGGTGACCAGCAGATCGTGGAACGCGTCGCCGCCGTCGCACAGCAGCGCGGGGTGCCCCGCGCACAAGTGGCATTAGCCTGGATGTTAAGTAAGCCGTTTGTCACCGCCCCCATTATTGGTGCCTCGAAACCTCATCACTTGGATGATGCCGTGGCGTCCCTAGAATTGAAGCTCACCCCACAAGAAATCACAACACTGGAAGAACCCTACATCCCACACCGGTTAGCTGGCTTCTCCTAACAATCCCGCTGTTTAGACAGTAGCAGCCATTGTTGACACAGCAGAAGTGGTGCTTTTTCTTTGCCTAACCACCTTATGGGTCTTTCACAAGCTTTCAAAGGCGAGTTATCTTATTGGATGCGCCATAACTTCACTGTGCCATCGTCACTGGCAGAAGCCAAGGTCTGAGCATCAGGAGAAAACGCTATGTCATTGATAACGTTGTGGTGCCCCTGAGACTGTCTCAACAGCTTGCCCGTGGTCACATCCCAAATGTAGACACTCCCCTTATCATCTCCTGCCGCCAATAGGCGTGAATCACGAGAGAAAGCAAGCGACTTCGCAAATCTGGTGAGTCCCTTCAAGGTTTTAAGTACTGCACCAGTCGCTATCAAGCGCACCTGCAAAGTGGAGCCTGCCTGAACTGCTATCCACTGACCATCTGGGGACTGTGCCGCGTGCCACCAATACCCCAGGTTTTGCGCCGTTGCTGGTAGCCTTGTCCCTGCCCCTTGCCCTAACACTGCTGTTTTAAGGTTGTAGAGCACTGTTATATGCTTCAGTGCGTCTTGCCCAATGACCCTGAGAGTTTTTCCATCAGCCGTGTATGCGACATTGAACGGCGGCACGGCAATGTCCTTTGCGACAAAGGTTCCGGCTAACTGTCGTGTCTGGATATGCCACAGGCTCACTTTACCTGTGAAGAGGGTTGGCGCGGAGTCAGCCGTGACGCCAGCAAGATACTGACTGTCAGGAGAAAAAGCTAGAGCTTGCACCACATCCTGCGTCGGGATGGAATGCACCAGAGAATAGGTCGTAGCATCCCATAGTTTGATGCTAAAGTCCAAGCCTTTAGTCGCCAGCAACTTACCATCCGGGCTATAGGTGAGAGCCAGAACCCGCCAGTGATGGGCAGGAATCCGCTTGAGAGGTGTCAGGGTTGCGGCATCATATATCACGACCTCACCCCCGCTTGTCCCAGGTCGAGGGTGATGTTCACCCACACCAACAGCCAGATATTTACCATTGGGAGAATAGGCAAGGCGATAAACGGGCTTGTTGACATGGAGAGTCTGGGGCAAATGTGCCGCTTGCCGAAACAACAGCCCACACAGCAGGAGCGGTATTGTAACAACGAGGGCTATCTTAAATCGCTGTGCCGTGAGACATTGCATGTTGATATTGGTGCTGTAGCTGCCCTGCCCCATCAAAATCAACCCTACTATTCTATTATGCGCCTAAAAGCGAAACTAATACTGTTTATAATGCTGATAAAGTAATCGCAGCAAGATAGTGCTATGTTGGAAGCTCTCCTCTGGGCTTTACGAGCCGACCCTGTAGAAGCCCTCATTTATATTGTGTTGTGGCTTCTCGTGGCATTGCCAACCGCAGCTCTGGCGGTGGTGATCGTCATGCTACTATTCTTCTCGATTACGGCTCCGTTTAGAGAGCGACGCACCTGTTTAGTCTTAGGCCAGACGCCTTGTCCCTTTTGTGGCGTCCCTTTGGGTTTGAAAGCGGCTCAGCAGGCCGCTAAAGGATATAACTCCACGCATACTCAAAGGCGGGAGCAAGACTCAAAGGCAAGAAGTCGCTATATCCAAGAATGGACGGTTGTCTGCCCGCACTGCGGTCGAGAAAGCTACTTTGATTATATCCACCACACGTTATATGAGCGCCGCTGGCCTTATCGAGACTTAGCCACTGGTATTTTGGTGCGGAACTGCGATATAGCTTTTAGACGAAATTGTCCCAGCCGCTGGAAAGAACTTGAACCTACTACTGAGGAAGAGGTGCGGTTATGTCCGGTTTGTTGGCATCAGGTCTTTCACTGTGTCGCGCCAGAGCAAGCCCTCGAACATGCGGAGCAGGGTCATATCGTAGCGCGGGAATGGCCTGATTTTGGACTGCGGCAGTTTGCAGACGCGGATGATGTACCAATAGAGGATGCAGCCCGCTACCACCAGGAAGCGGAAGCCCTGGAGCGAGAATCTAACATTGACAGTGCTTTAGATAACGTCCAGTATACGCAGCGCCGCTGTTGTAACTGTTGCTTCCCGGTTCCTGAGTGGTGGAAACAGTGTCGCGTGTGTAGCGGTGAGCAATATCAGTTCAAGAAATCTACCTGATCCAATGCGACCTTGAGCAGCCATGTCAAACATCAATAGACAGCCTCCAAGAGCAACTATTGTGGAAGAAGGTGGTTAGTTGAACCCCTGCTTGAGCACTTTATATTGATGTGCTACAATTAAATTGAGGCGAATCCAGAGCATCAGACTCGCCCAAAAGAGAAGCCATTAAAACGGGTCTAAAACGAAAAAGTGGCTTAAAATCAGGGTTTTTCGCGGAAGTAGCTCAGTTGGTAGAGCATCAGCTTCCCAAGCTGAGGGTCGCGGGTTCGAACCCCGTCTTCCGCTGGTCAATCTCTCCTAACAGCACAGCCTCACTTTATTTACAGAGTGAGGCTGTGCTGTTCTTTTTGCACCCGTTGTTTTCTGCTCCCTAAGAACTCTTTTGGGTTCTAAGATGTGCTTTTGACGGTTTAGGAGCAAATTTTGCGTTGTTTAAGATTAGTTTTTGTTGCAACAAGCTTGCCGTTTACCCCACCGGCCTTCTATACTGATGGACAGTTTATTTTAAGTCTTATTGTTTTCACTTATTGTAGCGGTCGGTAGAGTTCCTCAACGCGGTAGTGACTGTTGGGCTTCCCACAGTTACGCCGCTACTTATATTACGATTAAGCGAGAGTCTAATGCGAAATAGTTCATCCCAACGCGCCTATCAACGTGAAGAAATGCACCTGCGGATGCGTCGTCCGCCGGAAGAGTATGTTTCACTGCTCTCGCAAAACGAGCAGGAGTTTCGCGGCTATGTTCATGCCCTGGAAGGCAATCCCCTCTTTAATAAATTAGTCAATGACGGGATGCTGACCAAGGTGCGGCTGCGGGGCAAGATTCCGCGTGCCAAATACGAAGAGTTCATGGATGAACAGTTGCTCCACTTCTTAAAAACCTACAAGATCACGGAGCAAGAAGGCTGGGAGCGTGACTTACTGGCCCCCAATGCCCTAAATCGGGTGGCAGAACTGGCGGAGAAATATCAGGCTCCGGTTGGGCAGTTGTTGCGCCACTTGCGCTATATTCGGATGGCTGGGCACAGCAGCCTCCCCAATTGGTCGGCGGCGCAAATGCGCGAAACGCCCTCCGAAGATTCCCATTTTACGGCCATAGATGATGCTGCTTCACCGGATGCCAAGGTAGACCTCACCGAAATTATTGAAACCACGCGGGAGTTCGTGCAGCGGTATGATGTCTCGGAACAAGATTTTCTGAATTTAATCTTAGGCGGCGAGACAACACCGGAAGACCTGGCAGAGCGGTTTGGTTGCTCGTTACGCGAGGCGGAGGAAGTTCTAGAGGCTGCGGATCGTGTCTACCTGGCAGAAAGCTATGAAACGTCGGGGCAAGCGGCCCCGGCCAAACGGCGCAGCAGTGGTCGCTCCGATGTGCAGCAAAGCGAAGACGCGGTCGCCTTCGTGCAGGTGGTGGATGAGCAAGTCTCCATTCAGTTTGAGCATGATTCGATTTATGCGCAACGCTACCGGATTGACCCCCAGACTTTGCGCGAGATTCGCAGCGATGCCGCGCTATCGGCTGCCGCACGCGAGTTACTGATGCGCGCCCGTTTTGTCAATCAGCGACTGTCCGCCCTGTCGCGCCTGATTACGACTCTCTGTAATCAACAGAAAGACTATTTGAAGGCAGGCGACCTGCGCCACTTGAAACCTTTGGCCCAGGCCGAGTTAGCGCGTGAACTGGGTGAGCATCCCTCCACCGTGTCGCGCCTGATTCGCGGCAAAATGATTGAAACGCCGTGGGGCAAGATTCCGTTATTATTTTTGTGTCAGAGTAAAACTGATGTGGTGGCCCGCTTAATCTCGGAATTCCCCAAACTGACCGATCAGGAAGTGGTATCACGCCTGCGGGATGAGTATGGGTGCTTCATCGCTCGTCGCACCGTAGCCTATCATCGTGGTAAGCGACTGCGGCGTAACAAGCGACGCAAGCCCGCACCAGGAGCCGAGGGGACTCAGCAGGCGGTAGCGGCCACGCCCGCCACAACAGTTGGCCCGGCCAAACGGGGCCGCAAGCCACGCCCTAAAGTCTTGGATGAGCAGGCCCAGGGTAGTTAAACTTTCGCTGGTTCCTGCTTACAGTCACTCTGATTCAGGTTATCGCTGGTTGTGCTGTAGGACAGTCATTCTAATTTATTAAACAGGTCACTTTGACATTGAATATTCGCCGTATGCCGCGCCGCATCCCTCATTGTCGCATCTCTGAGCGCGGGGTTTTGCTTCAGACCTTATCTGGTTCAGGGCATCCTAGTTCAGGGCTTCGCCTGGGGTTTTGTGCCCTCTGGCTGTGGCTCCTGCTGGCCGTTTTGCCGCTTCAGCCGACGCACGCCCAGGGGTTAGACGCCAATGTGCCTGACACAGCCGACACTGGTGTGCTGGCACCTGACGGCGATGACCCTACCCCGGTTACCAATGCAAGTTCTACCGAACTGCGTGCCATTCGCCAGTTATTTACTCGCTTAGAGCGCAGTGTGGCTGCCCACGATGCCACCGCCCTCAAGTTCCTCGGGATTATTAATCCCGCTCCCCAATATGCCATTCTAAACGCACAAACGCGACTCACCCATGTCGCGGTATCGCCGACGGGAGCCTTGGTGCGCCAACGCTACCAGATTACCGGGGCACCCGATGACCACACTCTCGCTACAACTTTGGGGCGCGGCGTCCACGAGCTTTGGCTGACCCGCCTGAACACAGGTGAATTTGCTTTCACCTCACAGCACTGGCAGGCACCTGCCGATGCGGTAGCCGCCTTTTCCGATGCGGCGCGCGAAGAATGGAATGCCTTAGCTAAAACTAATAATGCGGCAGATGAGACAGCAACCCAGGTTGATCCCAACGGAGTGATGCTGCACTTAGTGGCGGCGCAGCGGGGAGGTCGCTGGTTGGCCTTGCGCCGCTCGCGCTGGAATGGGGCTTTGTTAGACAGAGCGCATCTATTGCAAACCGCTGCCACGATGGACGCTAACGCTCACGGGACACCCAGTGTGGGTGAATGGCTCACCCGTCAGATGGCCCGCTTTCCCACTGACCGCCCCGGTGTTGTGCATTTTATCCTACAGCGCGGGCCGCGTGGTTGGGTCGGCCTGGGAGCCGTGGCAGAACCCAACACCCGCTTTGTGGCTGTAGATGAAAGCACAGCCAGTGCGTGGCGGCAACAGATTAAAAGTGAATCTTATCTTTCGGCCAGAGCGCATCGTGAGTTTGCCGTTGCCCTCAGCAAAATTGAACTCTACGCGGAAGCGGCAGATGAATATGAGAAAGCCGAAGCCCTGGAGCCGGGGCTGATTGGCACCGTGGCGTTGCGGCAGGCGCAAGCGGCGCGCAACCGCGACCCGCAAGCGCAAACCATCCGGCAATTACAAAATGAAGCCAGCGTGGGACTAGGGGCCGAACACCCCACCTATGTCATCAATGCCTTAGTGCGCGCCCAACAAAGCCAGCCCAGTGTGCTGAATACCCTGCGCATCGGATTGGAATATTCCAAGTTGGCTGATGATAAATTGGCTTCAACTTGCTTAGATCAAGCGCAAATGATGATTAAGCGTGGCGCGTTGACAGGAGTCAATCCCGACGATGCCGCGTGGGTGAATGTCCTCTTTGAGCATCTGCAAGACCGCAAGCGGTTAGCTCCTTACAAACCCCCTAACGTCTTGCGCTCAGCCCTTTTTACCGTCCGTTGCTGGCCCAACGATTTAGATGCCTTAAAACTTTTAGCGGCTCTTGAAGCGGCACAGCACACGGTTTATGCCGATTTCGGCGTGCCGATGGGTAGCACGGAAGTGGTACTGTGGCGCACCCAGAACGAGTTTCAGCACTACACCTCCGAATTCTCGCAGCAGGCCACCTCGGAGTTCGTAGCGGCTTTGACCTTAACTAAACTGATTGCAACGCAGCAAGGGCCAGTGGTGCTGGGTGAAGAGATTAACGTGTTTATTGATCCGCGCACCGATCCCTTTTCGACCGTGGCCCATGAGTATGGCCATGTCGCCGTGCGGCATCTGAGTCGCGGGCGCTTTGTACCAGTCTGGTTTAACGAAGGCATTGCCAGCGCGGTGGAGGGCGGCTATGATGGCTATGTGCCGCGTGTGCGCCGTGCTGTGCGCAGCAATAATCTGCTCTCGATGCGCGATATGCAGGAGTGGGACGTGGATGGCGAACGGGCTTTTCTGGCCTACTCGCAAGCTAACTCGATTATTGATTATATTGTTAGCAATCCTCGCTGGGGTCGCCCCGCCATGTTGGAAATCTTACGCCAATTAGGGCAGGATGTCGCGCCCGATACGGCTTTTCATAATGTGCTGGGCTTGTCCACGCAAGAGCTATGGGACGCCTGGGCGCAAGAAGGTATTCGCTAAACATTGAAGCTAAGGCACGTTACGCTGCTTTGAGCGTCTGTTAATTAATGTAAGTTGCTACTAAGCAACCAGTGAATCAAGTCACGGGCTGCAAGACCAAGTCCGCCTGCGCGGACTAAGCGAGTCGCCGTAGGGCGACTTCGTTTTGCAGCCGGTGGTTTCAACCACTGGCTTAGAATCGCAACTTGGGTTAATTACTATATAAATTCAGGGTAATTGAGACAATGGCTATTCTTCCGATAAGAATTTGGGGCGACCCCGTTTTAACACGACGGGCAACGGCAGTGGATCGCATCACAGCAGAAGAGCGCAAGCTCATCTCCGATATGATGGATACCATGAAAGCTGCCGATGGCGCTGGGCTGGCTGCCCCGCAGGTTGGCGTCTCCAAACGCATTTTTGTCTTTCGGCGAGGCGAAGAGCTTTTAGCTCTTATCAATCCCAAGATCACCAAGCGCGAAGGTGGCCGCAAAGTTGGCAATGAGGGCTGCCTTTCGATTCCGGGCGTGCAAGGCAAAGTGGCACGCCATGTTCGGGTGGTTATCACCGGTCGCAATGAGAAGGGCAAAGTTGTCGAGTATGAGTGTGAAGATGGCGACGAGCAAGGCCGTGCCGCCACCTGCGTGCAGCATGAGTTAGACCATCTCGATGGCGTGCTTTATCTGGACAAATTGGTGCCCGATACTCTTGTATGGGTTATTGAGGCCCTGGATGAAGACGGTGAGGAAACCGTTGTCTTAGAGGAAACGACGGCAGAAGAAGTGAAAGAAGCTTATAAGCAACGCCGCTTGCCACCCAATGTGCATATTCCCGATACGCTCCGCGAACGTATTGAGCGACCGGAAAGCCAAGCCGCCAGGAAACCCATAAAACCGAAGGCTGTTAAAGTCAAAGCCTAACGAATTTAGAGGGAAGATTGCACCCACAGCTATTTTCCTATTTATAAGTCGCTTAGCCATTGCGCTAACTGGCTCAAGAACTGCCCTTAAGCACTTCTAATGATGAGAATTGTCTTTATGGGCACGCCCGCCTTAGCAGTGCCCTCACTGGATATTTTGAGGAGCGAGCATGATATTGTGCTGGCTGTCACCCAACCCGACAAGCCAGCGGGTCGCAGTCATCAATTAGCGGTCTCGCCCGTGAAGCGTTATGCCCAGGAACACGGCATTGCCGTAAGCCAACCCGAACGCGCACGCAATGAAGATTTTATTGCCCAACTGCGGGAAGTTGCTCCCGACGCGATTGCGGTAGTGGCTTATGGCCAAATTCTGCCCCGCGCTATTTTGGAGTTAGCTCCCAAAGGTTGCGTTAATCTGCACTTCTCGCTCTTACCCCGCTGGCGCGGTGCGGCCCCGGTGCAATATGCCATTCTTAATGGAGATACAGTGACCGGCGTTACGACACAGTGGATGGCAGAGAAACTGGATTCCGGTGATGTCATCCTACAACGGGAAGTCGAGATTGAGCCACAGGAAACGACGGGCGAGTTATGGGAGCGGCTAACGCCCATTGGCGCAGAAACCTTGTGTGACACCATGCGCCTATTAGCGATGGATCACGCACCGCGTGTGCCGCAAGATGAAACCCAAGTCACCTGGGCATCCACTCTGAGCAAAGAAAATGGTCAAATTGATTGGGCACAGCCAGCCCTCTCTCTTGTGAATCGTGTTCGCGCCTGTAATCCCTGGCCAGGAGCCTGGTGCCAGTTCCGGGGGCATACCTTAAAAATCTGGCGGGCCGCCATCGCACCATCGCCTGATAGTGCCTCGAATGTGGGTGTCGCGAATGGTGTCCCCGGTTCCTGGTTAGGCAATGCTCACGCGGCAATGGTAGCCACCGGTGAGGGCATACTGCAACTCATTGAGGTTCAGCCAGAAGGTAAACCGCGCCTGGATGCTGCTGCCTGGGCACGCGGGGCACGGCTGGCGGCAGGGGAGACTTTTTCCATTTAGATGGCACGCCAAACTACGTTACGCAAGCTCCGCAACGCGAATACCGCTATATCTAAAATAGCGTTCAATAGCGCACGCAGTTAGCGTTGCATTTGCATTGCGTCCCATTAATTTGTCCATACCCTTTTATGCACCCTAAAACTGTTGCTCGTCGTGCCGCACTCAAGGCCCTGGTCGTCGTTGAACGCACCGATACCATGCTCAGCGCGGCTTTAGGAACTCAGGAAATCCCCGCAGCAACCCGCTCCTTTGCGCATGAGATTGCCACGAACACTCTCCGCCACCGTGCGCATCTGGACTATACACTGGCTCCACTGCTCAAGAAGCCCCTGAATAAGTTAGATGCACCCGTGCGTGCCGCCTTGCGTTTAGCTCTTTATGAACGGGCTTTTTTAGCGACCCCAGCACCCGTAGTGGGGGACGAATATGCAGGATTGATGCGGGGCGAGAAATTAAGTTCTGCCGTAGCTTTTGTCAGCGCGGTAGCACGGCACCTGCCACCTCAGTTACGGGAAGCCCCAGACCTCAGGCAAGACCCTGTTGCGCATCTATCTATCCAATACTCACATCCGGCTTGGTTGGTCGAGCGATGGCTTAAACGTTTTGGCTTTGATGAGTGCGCCGCGTTGTGCGCTGCCAATAACCAGATCGCACCTCTCTCGTTACGGGTTAATACTTTGCGGGCCAGCCGTGAGGCAATCCTGGCAGGACTGGTGGAGCGAGGACTACAAGCACGCGCCAGCAGCCTGGCACCAACCGCCATCTTAGCAGAACAGGCTGGCTCGCCAACCGATTGGCCAGAGTGGAAAAGTGGCATGATCCTGGCACAAGACGAGGCAGCCCAACTCGTTGCTCCCCTAGCCGCACCGCAGCCAGGACAGATTGTAATAGACGCCGCTGCCGCGCCAGGCGGTAAAACGACTCACCTTGCGCAAATCATGCAGGATAAGGGGAGAATTATCGCGTGCGATGTGGCCCCAGGGCGCTTGAAATTGATTGAAGCTAATGCACAACGTTTGGGTCTCAGTTGTCTTGAACTGCAAGCAGGAGACTTTCGCTCCTTAGTCGCCAGCTTGCCACCTGCCGATGTGGTGCTCTTAGATGCGCCGTGTCTGGGCACGGGCACCCTGCGCCGCCGTCCCGATGCCAAGTGGCGCAAGACGCTGGGGCAATTGAAAGAGTTAGTCGCCTTGCAACGCGAGTTATTAGCAGCAGCAGTGGGTGTGGTGCGTCCTGGTGGCACGCTGGTTTATGCAACGTGCTCATTGGAGCCGGAGGAGAACGCAGCACAGGTTGACTATTTTCTGCACCACCATACTGATTGGCAAATCGAGAGGGCCAGCGATGCGGCGTTGCTGCCTATGACGACAGCAGAGGGCTTTTTGCAAACTATGCCGCAACGCAACGGCTGCGATGGTATGTTTACGGTTAAATTCCGGCGTGGTATGTAAGCTATAGTAAATAAGGCCGCAGCAGAATGAGAAGTTGGCAAGCAGTTATCAGCGGGCACAATATAATGCAATGAGAGCTTTTCCACATGGCAGAAGTCAAGATTTTAGAACAGCAAGCCGATGCACCGCCCGTTAGTAAATGGCTGAACTATCTCATTGAGGGCACTATTTTGGTGCTGGCCCTGCTCCTGGGCTTGACTATCCGCTGGGGTATCTATGAGACCACCATCGTCACGTCCGGCTCAATGGAAGCCACCATACAAGTTCGAGACCGCTTGCTCATAGACCACCGCAGCAGCCTGCACCAGCACTGGCAGCGCGGTGATATTATTATGTTTACCTCACCCAAATCCTGGGATGTGCCAGATGATACGCTAATTAAGCGAGTTATTGCCCTACCCGGAGAGACGCTGGAAATCCGCCAGGGACAAGTTTTTATTAATAACCAGCCGATAAAAGAGACCTATTTAAAGGAAGCACCTAACCAGGATAACATTGGCCCTATTTCATTAGAGCCGAACGCGTATTATGTGATGGGGGATAATCGCAATAACTCTGATGATTCGCGCAATAATGGCCCCATTACCGATAGCCGCATTGAAGGCCGCGCCATTTATCGGTTAGGGCCGTTAGGCCGAGTGGGGGGCTTGCCAGCCGTTCAATATTGAACATTAGCCTACTGTGCTAAATTATGGAACCGCCGCATATTAATAGGATGGATGATTAGCTATGTGGCACTGGGTTATAGGAATCATAGGATTTCTCTGGGGCATAATCAAAGTAGGCTTACAGGTTTACATATTTATACTGGTGGCAGTTGGTACTATTTTCGGTGCCGAGTGGCTTTACCTGCGTTTTATTAAATTTGATCCTCAAGGGTGCCCTGTCTGTAATCATAAGACGTTAGAAACGTATAGCGCCCGCCCTAATATTGACGATATTTTGCGTGCTCGTGCAGAAGCTCTCGATAGCGGAAAGTATGTCTGTGGGAACTGTATTGAACCTCAACCAAGTTTCTATGGCTGTAGTCATTGTGGTACTCGCTTAAAAGGGCCACCATCGTTCGGAGCTTATGAAGATGCTTCAGATTCTGACTACGCTAAACACTTTGCAGATGGACCCGAAAAAGATTGGAAGCCACAGTTTGATGAGGAATGGAAAAGAAAATATGAAGAATTTGCCCGTAAACGACAAGAACGTGCGGCTACTCAGTCAGACGCACCAGATACTTGATGCGTCAGGCTAACCAAAATTGTAACCGACAACTCCAAGCTCGTTGAATTTCGGGTTGTGCAGAGTGCTTTAAGAGGCAGCAGGCTTAGGAGTGCGGAATGTCCAATATTTGCTGGCCGCGAAATTCCAGACCACCACGATAGGAATCGCACAGAGCGAAGCGGTAATCACCAGGAAAGGCGCGGGATTGCCACTTTTGTGTAACACCTGTCCGGTGAATATAACGAGAAAAAACTTCGTGATACTCAGGTTCAACATCCAACCGACGACATTGCTGGCGAAGAACTTAGGATACTGCTCTTTAACCGCGCCAGAGCGGTGCTCATGAAATGTCCAGCGCCGATTCCAGATAAAGCCATTCGTCACACCCAGGCAAAATGAAATGGTGGCGGAAATATACCAGGGCAAAGCGGGCACAAACTTCAATAAAACCCAGAGCACCCCTTTATCCACCACTGTACTGGTGGCGCCGACCAGGCAAAACTTAATGAGTTGCTGTACCCCAGGACGCTGTAACAGCGGGGTCTTTGAACTGATCTCACCAGAGTTAATGTCAAGAGAATTCATGAATGGCTTTTTTTCTTTCCTCGCTATAAACTTTTCAACTACTTAACTTTCAAATTAGACAGGCGTAGTTATACCATAATGGAGCGTTACGCTCCGCACTAAAAACAAGAAAGCAAAGCGGAGTCTTAAGGCGACTTGACGATTATCTCCCTAACACGCTCCTGCTTGCCCTATTTTAACTCAATGACTGCGCGCCGCTCTGCTTTAGCCTCACCTCATGCCCTACCCATCCTGCTCCTCTGTGGCCTTGGCCTCGGCTACTGGAGCAAAGTGCTTTTCACCGGGCAGGTGCTTTTACCAGGCGCTATGCTGCGCGGCTTTGCCCCTTTTGGCTCCGCAGCGCAGGCTCCCTGGAACATCTTACAATGGGATGCCCTCGGACAATACTATCCCTGGCGACTCTTTGCGGCCCGCCAAATTCATGCCGGTTTCATTCCACTCTGGAACCCCCACCAATTCTCCGGTGCACCTTTTTTAGCCAATGGGCAAAGTGCCATCTTTTACCCACTGAACTTACCCTTCTGGCTCCTGGATGTCGCCACAGCTTTTGGCGTTTCCGCTTTACTGCACACTTTACTGGCTTGCCTGGCCACCTATTTTCTCGCTCAACGTTGGCAACTCTCACGGGCCGCTGCCCTCGTTGCCGCCATTGCCTTTGGCTTCGGTGGCTATCTCGCCGCGTGGGTGATGCTGCCCACCCTGGCTAATACTGCATCATGGCTGCCATTGTTGGTATTGTGCCTGGAATATGGCGCGCAATCATCCGCTGCCACACAGCGTCGGTTGATAGTTTCTGCTCTGCCTCTGGCTTTAACCCTGTGCTGTGCGTTACTAGCCGGGCACGCACAAATCTTCTTTTATCTTTTAGTGGCGTTATTATTACGCGCCCTTTGCCTACCATCACGCGGCAGAGCTTTGGGTGTTCTTTTGATCGCTGGTGGGTTTTGCGTTGCTCTGGGCGCACTGCAACTGTTGCCTACCCTTGAATTGGCCCGCCTGGGGCACCGTCAAGATGGGCCTACTCCAGAGGGTTGGAATAATATCGCAGCTCGCGCTTTACAACCCGGAGAACTACCCTCTCTCTTCATTCCCAACTGGCCCACGCTATCCTTCAGCGAAAACTTCGGCTATAGCGGGTTCGTGACGCTCTTATTAGGGGGTATTGGCTTAACCACATTCATAAAACGTAAAGCCATAACTTCTCAACCCTCAGCCGATATAGCTGACCCCGCAATGCGCCCTGTCCTGCCTTATTCCCTAATCTATGCAGCGATTCTAGCAGTTTTTGGGCTGCTTTATGCCACGGCTACGCCCCTGGCAAAGCTTTTTTATTTTACGATTCCCGGCTTATCGCGGATGGGCGGTGTAGGACGCTCCCTGATTCTCTGGAGTTTTGGGTTAGCCCTCTGTGCAGGTTATGGCGTAGATCGGCTCCAGCAGTGGTGGAAAGGTGATCTGGTGCCCACCTTAGCGGTGTTTATTGTGATTGCAGAACTATTTATCACCGGTTGGACGCTGCACCCGCTTGCACCTCGCGCCGCTATTTATCCCAATGCGGCATTGACCCAATGGCTACAAACCCACACCCACGACGGCAGCCGCATCCTCTTTTTAACCCCGCGCCGCGCCTGGCTGCCAACGGAGGGCTTTCAAGGCTCAGCACGCACTCATCCACCAGGCGTTTTGCCACCCAATGGTGCGATAGTTTATGGATTGTATGACGTTAATGGTTATGATTCTCTGGCCCCGCGCGCCTATCGGTCATTTGTATCATTAGCCGAAGGCGAGGATGTTTCGCCACCGTTAAACGGTAATATGATTCTATTAAACAACCCCAATTCACCGGCTCTTGATGCTCTCAATGTGCGCTATGTTGTGAGTGAGGATTCAACAGTTGTGCCTGCCCTTACGCCAGTCTTACAAACAGATGGCTGCACTGTTTACACGAGACAAATCAAAGAGACTGCGCGCAAAAATGGAAGGGATTTCTTTCCGGGCTGGCGGGATGGACAATATCAGCCAGAGTCCTTTCGCTTTGGCAGTTTTCTTTCACTTTGCACGCTGGCCGGAATGGTTTTAATATCAGTGGTGCATCTATTACACCATCGCTCGAACAATACACTTAACCAGTTCATCCAGACGGAGGTTTCTCATAGCTGACCAACTGAAAATTGTGGTGCTGGATAGTCTACCCCTCAACCCCGGTGATCTCGATTGGACACCTTTACGAGAATTGGGAGACTTGACCCTCTTCGAGAATACGTCACCTGCTGAAGTTGCGGAACGGGTGCGTGATGCCGATGTGGTTTACACCAATAAAGTGCGCGTGCGCGCGGATGCTTTGGGTGCCGCTTCAAACTTAAAACTGGTGAGTGTTTTAGCAACTGGTTACGACATCATTGATTTGGACGCCGCCCGCCAGCAAGGAGTTACTGTCTGTAATGTGCCCGCTTATGGCACCAATTCTGTGGCTCAAACGACAATAGCCTTGTTGTTGGAACTGACACACCATGCAGGCGCGCATGATGCCGCCATTCGAGACGGGCAGTGGCAACGCGCCGGGTTCTTCTCTTTCTGGAATTATCCTCTGGTTGAATTAGCTGACAAGACGCTCCTTATCGTAGGCATGGGGGCCATTGGCAGCAAAGTGGCCCAGATTGCGACCGCACTGGGCATGAAAGTTAGCGCCGCGCAATTGCCAGGGCGCACTGCATCAGGCCAGGCCGCTTATCCCCGCGTGCCTTTGCAGGAGGCTCTGCCACAGGCCGATGTCATCAGCCTGCACACTCCCCTGACACCAGAGACCAGGGCGCTTATCAACGCCGAGCGACTGTCTCAGATGAAGCAGACGGCGTTGCTCCTGAACACGGCACGGGGTTTATTAGTGGACGAAGCAGCCTTGGCAGAAGCTTTACGGGATGGCCGCATCGCAGGCTATGCCGCTGATGTCTTAAGCACTGAACCGCCAGCATCCGATAATCCATTATTCAATGCGCCACACTGTAATCTAACGCCACACCTCAGTTGGGCTTCCTTTGAAAGCAGGCAACGGCTGATGAATGCCAGTGTCGAGAACTTACGCGCTTTCTTATTAGGCAAACCGCAGAATGTGGTGAGTTAGGAAAGTGCGGGGAGGACTCATGATTTTACTAAAGCATCTCAAGTAATTCTGTCATTCTGAGCGCAGCGAAGAATCTGCTTTGAGTTTCTCTATAGTATCAATACTGTATGGGCACTCCTACCAGATTCTTCGCTGCGCTCAGAATGACAGACTCTTACTTACTGGAACACTTACAATTATGTATCACATTAAAAATTATCTATTATTTGCTTTCATCCTAGCCATTTTGCAAACCACCACCTATGCCGCGCCAGCAACCACTTATGGCCCGTGGCACTCCTGCAAAATTGGCGGCGGGGGCTATATTCAAAATGTCGTTACTTGTCCTACCAATCCCAATCGCCTTTATACCTATGTAGATGTTGGCGGTGTTTTTCGCAGCGATGACAAAGGGCAAAACTGGCGGATGTTGCATGGCAACCTGCATCCGGCGGGGGTCAAGGCACAGGCCGCTAATTATGAAGTGCGCGGGCTTATCGTTGATCCGCGTGATGACAAAAAAGTTATCATGGCTACCGGCAGTCAGTGGGGCGCAACCGAAGGCATATACATCAGCAACGATGCCGGGCAAAGCTGGCGCAAGACTCTGACGGCCAGTTTCTGGGGGAATGGGAGCCATAGGTGGTCGGGTTTTTTATTACAGCGCCATCCTACCAATCCAGACGTAGTCGTGGCGGCGACCATTGAAGGTGGCGTGTGGCGCAGCGCCGACAATGGCATCACCTGGCAACAGGGGGGAGCAACCGGATTATTTCCCACCGACATCCATTTTGACCGCGCTAATCCGAATCGCCTCTGGTTATGTGCCGCGACTGAAAAAGGCTGGGTCAATAATAAAGAGCATACCTGGCAAGGCGGCTTTTTCCGCAGTGATGATGGTGGCACCACCTGGCAGAAGGTTGGCGAAGAAGGGCCGTATGAAGTGCTCCAAGACCCGGTTGATGCGGGGCGGCTCTATGGCACCTGGAAAGAGACCGAGATTCGCCTCAGCCGTGATGGGGGCAACACCTGGCAGAGCTTTTCTGATGGCCTGGCTACCAAGCCGCAAGACCCCGGCGATTCGGCCAGTGATTACCGCTACAGCGCCCTCGCCGCCGGGCCAAATTTTGTTCTGACCGCATCCGGTCGTGGCACCTTTTATCGTTTGAATGCGGGAGAAACGCACTGGCAGAAAATTGAGCGCCAGGGTGTGGAGGAAATCTATGAAGGCGAAGAATGGTTCCGCCATAAGACGGGCGGCATGGGTTGGGCACTGGGTAGCATCACCGTTGACCCGCGCAATCCTAATCATTGGTTCTTCACGGATTGGTTCGCTATCTACCAGACTTTCGACGCCGGCCAACACTGGCAACTGCTAATTAATGGCATTGAGGTTACGGTCTTGCATTGCCTGACGCAAGACCCCTCTGACCCCGCTGTGGTGCATCTTGGCATGGCCGATAATGGTTACTTCCATTCCGAAAACGGCGGCGAGCGATTCTACCTGGCCGATGGTATCAGTAACAATGTCAAAAGCATTTCGCTCTCGCCCAAGCTGCCAAACCGACTCTATGCCACCGGGCCGCGCACCTGGGAATGGGAAGCTAATCAGGTTTTCGTGAGCATTGATCGAGGCCAACACTGGGTGCGCTCGCCAATGGAAGGCTTGCCGGATATGACTAAACGACAATGCAACACCATCATAGTTGATCCGCAAAGCCCCTATGCCGTTTATCTGGGAGTGTCCGGCAATGTGGCAGCGGGAGCAGGCGGGATTTACAAGAGCGTTGATGGCGGCAAAAAGTGGAATTGGTTCGGTGCAGGTTTGCCCACCGGGGATCATTTTTACCGCGAGAGCATCTGGGATGAAGGGCCAGAAATTGCCGTCTCTTCCAGCGGGGCCATCCTCACCATTAGCCGCGACCGTAGCGAACTTTATCGGCTCGATACTCCCACTGCCACCTGGAATAAGGTAGACCCCGGTGGTAGAGGGGTCTTCTATTCCGTCGTGGCCGATCCGCTCACTCCTGACCGCTTTTTCCTGAGTCTGCGCGGCACAGGTCTCTTTCGCAGTGATAGTGGCGGGCGCACCTGGAAGAAAGTCTACGCGCAAAGCACCAGCCATGTGGCTTGCGATGCTGCTGTCAAAGGACGGGTAGCGGTGGGTACCGAAGATGGCGTGATTATGAGCACCGATGGCGGCAACACCTGGGTTGAAATGGACAAACGCTTGCCTTACCGCGTCGGCAATATCGTCGCCTTTGCGGGCAACCGTCTGATGGCTGGCACGGGTGGCAATGGAGCCTTCTGGATGCCACTCAATGCGGTGGGGGCACAGTCGATTCAAGCACGCCCTGCTACAGTTGCCACTGTCCCCACCGGGCCAACCAATGGAGCAATGCCACAGTTGGTCAATCCCGATATGAGTGCCGGAACCGCTAGGCCAACAGGCTGGGGCAATCCCTGGATTGGGAATGGTCAATTGAAAGTCATGCGTGACACCGAAATTTACAAAGACGCACCGGCTTCCCTGTCATTGGCGACTCAAAACGGCCCCGCTTATGGCACGGTCTCCCAAAATTTCGCCCCTGTCAAAGCGCCTTTCCAGATCAGCGGCTTTACCAAAGGAACGGGCAAGCTGGCTGAGTCTCAAGTTGCTATCCAGGTCTTTGACGCAGCGGGTAAACAGGTTGGCTGGATTACCCTGGCCAATGTCACCGCTACGCCACGAGATGCCACTTCCTGGCAACCCTTCTCGCAACGTGTTGAACTGCCTGCTGAGGCTGCGAGCTGTAACTTAGTGCTCACCCTGAAGGGAGAGGGGCAGGTCTGGCTGGATGAAATCATATTATCTGAACCCATGCGATATTTTCTGGATTAATATGCGGGAGAATTTAAATCATCAGAGACCCCCGATTAAAATCGGGGGCTGCAAGACGAAATCCGCCTGCGCGGATTCAAGAGTACCTAGTAGCGGGCAACATCAGGCAAGATAATATGCCAAAATCATGCACTTATGTTTACGTTCATTTTGTGTGGGCGACATGGGATAGGCAGCCTTTCATTACGCCGGACATAGAGGAACCTATTTATCAGTGTATTGCCGAGAAATGTCATGAGTTGCAATGTGGCTTGTTGGTTATAGGAGGCATTGCCGATCACGTCCATGTGCTGGCGCGGCTACATCCAACAGTTTCAATAGCCAAGTTAGCTAAAGGCATGAAAGGCGGTTCTTCTCATCTCATGACTCACATGATAAAGCAAGCCACGCCCTTCCGCTGGCAGGGCTGTTACGGTGCCTTTAGCGTTAGCCAGAGCCACGTGCGATCTGTGAACGATTACATCAAACATCAAAAGCAACGTCATGCCCAAGATAAACTTTGGCCCCTTTTAGAAACATGTGAAGAATATGCTGACCCAAATCTATAACTCCAACGTCAGTCCAAGCGCCATAAGAGTCCGCGCAGGCGGACTTCGTCTTGCAGCCCCCGATTTTAATCGGGGGTGGCTTCAATGTTCTTCTTCCTGTCGCGTATTCGTCCTTTTGCTTCTAATTTCCTGCTTAGCTATATCAGCACAAGCCGCACCACGCCTGCCGTATCGGGTTTTTAGCCAGAGCCAAGCCCCGGTTGATAGCATTCTGGCTCGCCCCTATAACAGCGAGGTGCCCTTTGGCGCTTCCGGGGAGCGGGTCTGGGCCACCAGTCCCCAGGGCTGGGCTTTTCGGAGTGGCGTGCAGCTTATCTACATGACCAACCTCAACGCTTTCGATGTGGTTGTAAGCGGCAATGGCGTCCGCTATGGGGTGGCGAAAGCCGATTATATGCCATCTCATGTGCATATGGTGGGTGCGCCCGCGCATGAAGAAATGACAGCTTCCGCTGCTTTCACTTATGCCACAGATCGTGTGGAGAACCCTTTAACCAAACCGTTCAAGCCGGAGAAGCGATGGACGTGCTGGAACAGTGGTCACCGTGAAGACTGGTATACGGTAGACTTTGGCCGCTCGCGCCAACTCACGGGTTTAGACCTTTACTTCTTCGATGACCAACCACACGGCGGCTGCGCCCCGCCTGAAGCCGTAACTGTTGAACTTTTTCGTAATGGACAATGGACTAAAACAGAGATTCAACCGCTTACGCCGAAAGCAGGACTCAATACCATCTCGTGGGCTGATAACCAACCACAAGCCGCTTCGCAGGTGCGGCTCACGTTTCGCAATCGCGGCGAAAAGCTTTACACCGGACTGTATGGCTTTGATCCCCATTTTGCCGCTACAGATGCACTGGCACCACAAATCGCACAGGCTCCCCTGAGTGTTTCTGGCGATAAGTGGATTACCGCTGATGATGTCCTTGTCTCGCGGCTCACGGTGACTAATCACACACGAGAAGTCCAGCCGTTTTCCATCCGTATGGACTCACCGCTCAAGAATACACCGGAAGGCTTGATTGGGCAGCAAGATGTGCAGGGATTCCCTTTTTATCTGGCAGCCAACGGCACCGATGGCAGCGGCTTTAGCACAAACTTTACCAAAAGTTTACGTCCTCATCACAGTCGCACTTTTACCTTCGCTTGTGCCATTGCCACACAAGCCCAGGATGCTAAGGCAATCCTTCAGAAAACCTTGTTGGATGCTGATCCACTGCGCACCCAGGTTGCCGCTTACCAGGGGTGGTTCGATGACAATACAGCCTACTTTCAATGCAGTGACCCGTTCGTTTCCAAGATGTATTACCATCGCTGGTATAACGTTAAAAAGAATAGCATGAACCCACGGCTGGGGAAACTACAGCACCGCACTTTTGCGGAGGGTCGCTGGACATCGGATTGGTACGCTAATGTCATCTCCTACGGCGCGGGGCATCAAATCTGTGAGGCACGCTGGCTGCGTGATCCTTCTTATGCCTGGGGCCATCTGCAAACCTGGACGGATAACTCGCGTCCCGATGGTATTTATCCCGGCCATATCACGCTCAAAGGGCAGCAGGGTGGACAATATACCGACTGGATTTCGGCCACCGCCTGGGATGCGAACTTAGTGCATCCTGACAGGAATATTCTGGCACGAGTTGCAGATACTTTAGCGCATAACGCCGAAGGCTGGCGCAAGGTTTATGGCTGGAATAACAGCCCGCTCCTGGTGGTGGATAGCCACTGGTGGACGGGCATGGAATGGCAGCCCTCGTTCTTTTCCTTTGCCGATTACCACACTACTAAGCCAGAAGATGAAACCCATCTGCGCCGCGTGGATTTAACCGCCTATAATTATGGCAACGAGCAAGCAGTCGCTAATATCTATCGTGAACTGGGCCGCACCCAGGATGCAGTACGCTTTCAGCAATTGGCAGATGAGACGCGAGAAGCGATGCTCGCGCGAATGTGGAATGCTGACACACACTGGTTCCACTCGTTACGTGCTACGGATAACGCCAAAGCTCCGGCCAAAGAGATCATTGGTCTCTACCCGTTCTATTTCAACCTGCCTCCAGCGAATAAAGGTTATGAAGCGGCATGGAGCGTGGCGCTTGATCCGAAACTCTTCTGGACAAAGTGGCCCTTAGCCTCGGCTGCCCAAGATTGCCCAGCCTATTCGCAAACTGGCTGGCCCATTGGCCCCGGCGGTAGCATCTGCATGTGGAATGGCCCGTCGTGGCCGCACGCCAACAGCATCGTCATGACCGCAATGGCTAACACCCTCCGCCACTATGCACCCTGCGCTCTGACACGGCAAAAGCTCCTCGAACTCTTCAACTCTTTCACCCGCGCCCAATATAAAAACGGTGACTTGCGTTATCCCTGGACAGGCGAATACTACAACGGTGACACGGGAGAGTGGAAAACAACGCAGCGCGATTACAACCATTCGACCTGGATTGACCCGCTCATCAGCGACCTCATTGGCGTGGTGCCACGCGCCGATAACATCCTGGAAATTGACCCGCTCTTACCACCTGGCGCATGGTCATATTATGTGCTGGATGGGCAAGCTTACCGGGGCCATGACATTACGATTGCTTATGATGCGCTCGGTGGCCGCGTTGCGCGTCGTTTCAAAGGCTATGCCATTTATCTTGATGGCAAGCGTATTTATCACAGTGACCACCCAACGCATGTGTTATATGACATGGAACACCATGCCCTCACCACCTCTGCTCTACCCTTTTTTGATTCAACACAAAGGCAGAACGAGGATCGAAAATAGAGGATAGAGGATCGTAATAGCCAGGTATTTCTATCTTCGATCTTCTATTTTCGATCCTCGTTCTGCCTTTGTGTTGAAAATAAAAGTAGGGCTAACTACCTGCATCCTGCTTTGATAAGCTTGCATTACCAGAACATGATAATTGTAGTGGAGAAATTCCTTGATGATATATCGCAACCAGAAGCCTAAATCACGTCTAAATTACAAAGCCCTTTGCAGCTCTTTACTCTTAAGCGCCCTGTGCCTACCAGCGGCGTGGGCGCAGACCAATGCCGGAGGCTCAACAGCTAACGTGAACACATCACTTGCAGGGGGCATCTCACAGACAGACTATAGTGGACACGCTGCTTATCGCCTGACGGATGGCCGCAACGAAGCGATTGTGGTGCCTGCCCTGGGCCGCGTGATGCGCTATGGTCGCGTCGGTGGGCCAAATGTATTGTGGAACTCCGACCCTAACAAACAATATAAAGCGGGCGACTGGAAAAACTGGGGTGGTGATAAGACCTGGCCTGCACCGCAGAATTGGTGGACGGTGTTAAGTGGTCAAGGCTGGCCGCCCGACCTGGCCTGGGAAGGCACACCGCAGCAAGCTCAAGTGATGCCTAATGGCAAGTTGCGCACAGTGAGCGATGTTTCCGCTGGATTTGGTGCCCGCATTATCCGCGAATACTGGTTCGATGCTAAAGGCGATTTCGTCATCAACCAGACGGCGGAAAAGCTGCGTGGCGAGCCTGTCATGCTATCGCTGTGGAGCGTTACACAAGTTGCGCCCCCCGATGCCATTTTCCTGCCGCTCAACCGCGAGAGCACCTATAAGGAAAACTTCCATTGGATCAAAACGCCCGATAACGAATCGCCTGTTGTGCGTATCACTCCTACGCTTTTGCAGGTGCGTTCCACCCCTGGCAGTAGTTACAAAATTGGGGTAGATGCACTGGCCTCTGCTATCATCGCCGTCAAAGATGGCCTGGCATTCATGGCGCGCACACCCTATGAGAAAGGCGATTATCCCGATGGCGCACTGGGGCATGGCTTCCCGGTGGAGTTATGGAATAATGGCGATGCGCAGGCTTATTACAACGAGTTAGAATTGCTCTCGCCGCTTCAAGTGCTGCGCACTGGCAGCCGCATCAACCACACCATGCATTGGAGTTTGCACCAACTGCCTTATAGAGATTTGACTGCTCCTGAAGTGCGCGCTCAAATTGAGCAACTGCTTCAAACCTCTGTCAACGAAGAGCCGCCTACTGTCACCTCCAATGCACCCGCAGTCACACCCACCCCACGCTCTGCCACAACCGCTAAGGCTGATGATACAGACTTTCGTTTAATCGTAGCACCGAATAAAGAACTGACCGTAGGCACAATGGCGATTATGCCGATACAACCGCTCAAATCCACGGCCCAGGCCATCAAAGTCGCGCAATTCGCCCGCACCCTGTTCACCGCCACCAAGCAATGGAAAACGCTCTACATCTATGTCTTCAACGACAAGCAGGCCGCCCAATCATTTAAGGATTATCAAACTAAGCATGAAGGCCGTCCTCTCCGCTCCACTGATTACCTACATTTAGTGGACATTTGGTCTAAAGCGCCTATCCGCTATGAAGTCCGGGGCAGTGAAGAAAGCGTGTCCTACCCGTCTAAAAGCCCGCGCCGTTGGTGGCGTCAGTAAGTTAGTGTCTATTCCAGCATTTGTCATAAAGCGCCCACTTTCTTATAATCGCAAGTAGCTTATAGCTATTTTGTTTGTTGTTCTCTCATCAACCTCCAATGAAATTCCGAACCCACTAACTTCGATGCTGGAACGTAGGGTAGCTGCTCAGGTTTAATCTTGAGTAGGGGTGCGTTCACGTCACGTTAGCGGGTTTTCTTTTGCCTGGCTCTTATTGCCTTTCCCCGTTCTCTGTTTCGTTTCACCTCTCAACAGCCCGATGCTCCGGCATCGGGCTGTTGTCATTCGTCTGCCTATTTTGCATTTTCATGCAACAACGGGCAACGCACTCTTCTGCCAGCATCAAGGCTCAATTCCTCCTCAATGCTTAATGCCTCGACTTTAAACGCTGGATCAAACACGAAGGAAGCGGAATGGAACGGATATTTGCCCTCACCACTCGGGGGCTTGAGGCGGTGAGTGCCGCTGAAATGGCGAGCCTCCCTCACGTCCAAGTTATTGAAACAAGCTATCGCCGGATTGCCGCTCACTGCACCGGGCCGTTAGATGCTCTACTCCAGTTGCGCACCGTAGATGATGTATTTCTGGCTATAACGTGCTGGCCAGGTATGTATCGTCAACGCAGCACGCTCGTCGCAATGCGTCAATTTGGTGCTCAACTCGATCTGCGCCAAGCCGCCGTCCTTTGCTCGCACCTACGACCGATTGGCAAGCCACCCTCGTTTTCGGTGACGGCAAACTTTGTTGGCCAGCGTAATTATGGCGTGGAAGAAATGAAAGAAGTGATGGCTATGGCTATTCAAAAAAGCCACGGCTGGCCCTACAGGGCGCGGGATCAAGATGCGGATCTCAACTTGCGTATCTTCATAGAGCATGAAATCGCATTCGTTGGTATCCGGCTGCATAAACGACCCTTGCAAGAGCGGCCTTACCGTCAAGCGCATCTGCGTGGGGCCTTGAAGCCCACTATTGCCGCTGCCCTGCTATGGCTGGACAGCATCCACCCACAGACTCGTTTACTTGATCCTTGCTGTGGCACCGGGACGATTCTCCTGGAAGCAGCTATTTTGGGATTCCAGGCGCAGGGGGGTGATATTGACCCGGCAGCCCTTAACGCGGTTCAAACTAATGCCGCGGCTGCGGGAGTCGCGGTTATGGTGCAACAATGGGATGTGCAAAAACTCCCTCTGGGGGATGCCTGCATGAAGAGAATCGTCTCGAATTTGCCGTGGAATCGGCAGGTGCCCATTAAGGCCAATCTTCACTCCTTCCACCATCGAGCCTGTGCCGAAATGCGCCGTGTGCTCGCTCCAGGTGGTCAAATTACTCTTTTAACGGATGCTCCGCATTTGCTGAACTTTGGAGATTTGCGTTGCACTCAACAAATCGAAATCAGTCTCTTTGGACAGACGCCTACGGTTGCTGTCTTCCTTAATTAAACGATTGCCTTTTGCTTAATCCACTACACCCTCTC
Source organism: Abditibacteriaceae bacterium (assembly GCA_019239895.1). GTDB lineage: Bacteria > Armatimonadota > Abditibacteriia > Abditibacteriales > Abditibacteriaceae > JAFAZH01. Next base: position 99,506 of record JAFAZH010000050.1, read on the forward strand.
AAAAGTCGCTAATTTACCATAAATGTCACTATAAGTTACAATTTACAAATAAGTAGCAGGACATAGATTTGTTAAAACTTTGAAGGAGAATTCATAATGAAACACTCCAAGCGTCGGTTATTAGTGAGTATCACAGCTATGATGCTCTGTGTGAGCGGGGTAATCCTCAAGGGGCCAGCGTCTCCTGTAAAGAAAGTCGTTAAGGCAGCCACTAATGTGGGTAAGGTCGCGCTAAAGCTGAATTTGCCTGTGCCTATTATGGGCAGCACTCCCAAGAACATCTCGCCTGGTGTTCGCCTGGATAAATCTCTGTTGGGCAAGCATCGTGGCCCGTTTTATGTGCCGCCTGGACTCACCAATGTCGCGCTGCATAAGCCCGTCACCAGCAGCGATACTCGCCCGATCATTGGTTCGTTAGAACTTGTCACCGATGGCGATAAGCAAGGCACCGACGGCAGTTGGGTCACGCTGGCTCCGGGTAAGCAATGGGTGCAAATTGATCTACAAAAGACGTATAGCCTCTACGCCCTCGTGGTCTGGCATTACCATAATGAAGCTCGTATTTATCATGATGTTGTTGTGCAAATATCCGACGATCCGAATTTCGCTAAGGATGTTCATACCGTATTCAACAACGATGTCCATAATGAACTTGGCTTGGGAACCGGGAAAGATTACGATTACTTCGAGAACAATGAAGGCAAGCTCATTGATACTAAGGGCGTGAAGGGGCGTTATGTGCGCCTGTGGAGCAACGGCAACACTTCCGACGACGAAAACAACTACACCGAAGTTGAAGTGTATGGCAAGTGAAGCCCTCCCCCACCTTCTCTTTTCAACACAAAGAACACAAAGATTGCACAAAGGGCACAAAAGAGATTAGAGGATTAAAGATCGAAGATAACTTATCTAACAAGCTGTTAGTGTTCCTGCCCCTGATCCTCCATCCTCCTCTTTTGTGGTTTTTGTGCCTCCTTAGTGCCCTTTGTGTTGAAAAGAGAAAACGAGCTAAGACTTCGGAGCTTTTAGCAACAACACAGGAATGTCCACCGTGTGGCGGACTTTATCTACAGTGCTGCCATAAATCATGTCACCTAAGAGGCGATGGCCGTGTGTGCTCATGGCGATGAGGTCGGCATGGCAATCATGCGCCAGTTTGATAATTTGGGTGGCGGGGTCACCTAAAAGAAGTTGCGTTTCGGTCGTGATGCCGGAGTCGCGTAGTTGGTTAGCTACAGTTTCTAAATAGGTGCGGTCGCCTTTCATCTCGGTTGATTCCGCCAGTTTCAATTGATCGAAGTTGCGAGCCGCAAAACCATCGGCCACATGCACCAGGAGCACTTCACTGTGCAGCAGTTGCAGCAACGGTTCGATGTGGCGCAGAATCGTTTCATCCGCCGCGCTGTTTTCCAGAGCCACCAGAACTTTCTTATACATGACGCTAAGCACCTCCGGCACGCCAGTGTCCAAAGGTTTGCAGCAATAGCCATGCATTCAGCACCGCAATCACTATCGCTACGCTCCAGGCTAGAATTTTAACCCATAAAGGATTAGTAAACTCACCCATTTTGCGTTTATCACTCGTGAACATCACAAGAGGAAAAACGGCAAAGCTAAGCTGCATACTCAAGATCACCTGGCTGAATACCAGTAAGCTACTGGCTCCCGATTCACCATAGCGCCATGTCACGAGGACAGCAGGCACAATGGCAATCAGACGGGTGATTAGGCGGCGCAGCCACGGGCGCATCCGAATATCGAGGAAGCCTTCCATCACAATTTGCCCGGCGAGCGTGCCCGTCAGCGTCGAGTTCTGCCCGGAAGCCAGCAGTGCCACCGCAAACAGGGTACTGGCAACTGGCGCACCTAAGAGCGGCGACAGCATCTTATAAGCGTCGCCAATATCAGCGATGACCTGCCCGGCCCGGTGAAAGCTGGCGGCGGCCACAATCAAGATTGCCGCGTTGATGAAAAGGGCAAACATGAGGGCAATAGTGGAATCAATGGTAGCGAATTGGATGGCTTCGCGCTGCCCAGGCGCGGTTTGCTCGTATTTGCGCGTTTGCACAATCGAAGAGTGCAAATACAGGTTATGGGGCATCACTGTCGCACCCAAAATACCGATAGCCACATAAAGCATTTCATGGTTGGTGATGATTTGCGGCGAGGGCATAAAACCCCTGGCTATGCCTGCAATATCGGGACGGGAGAGAAAGATTTCCACCCCAAAGCAAAGGGCAATCGTGCCCATTAAGGTGACGACCATTGCCTCCAAGAGTCGAAAGCCCCGATTTTGCAGGGCCAGCAACACAATGACATCTAAGGAAGTCAAACACACGCCCCAGATAAGCGGCAGATGAAAGAGCAGTTGTAACGCGATAGCGGAACCGATAACTTCGGCCAAGTCGCACGCGGCAATAGCGATTTCGCAAAGAATCCACAGGATAAATGAAACCGGACGGCTGTAATGGTCACGGCAAGCCTGGGCCAAATCACGCCCGGTCACAATACCCAATCGCAGCGCCAGGCTTTGCAGCAGAATCGCCATCAAGTTGGAAATCATGATGACCGATAGCAACGTATAGGCAAAGCGCGAGCCGCCCTCGATGTCGGTGGCCCAGTTGCCGGGGTCCATATAGCCGACAGCCACTAAATAACCGGGGCCGGAAAAGGCCAGCAGCTTGCGCCAGAAGCCCACATTTTGCGGCACCACCATTGAGCCATGCACTTCCGGCAAGCTGACCGTTTCCGGTGAACCGCGCCAAGCAGGGGTCGAAGTCACCCCCGTCGAACTTGCTTTCGTTATCTTATCTTCCATCGTAATGCTTCCTTATTTAATTCTCAGCGACAAAGACAGCTTTAGTTGGGCCAGCCCCAACGATCTGCTCCTTGCCATCAATTCGCAACTGCATCACGCCTTCGGATGGCACCGAGCGCAGCACTTCCACCGCAGCGTTCAAGATCAATCCGATTTCCCGTAAATGGCGCAGCACCTCTGCGTTCTCATCACTGACCCGCCGCACGGTGACTCGCGCCCCAGCAGGAATTTGCGCCAGGCACGTCCATTTGTCTTGCGCGATCTGTCCATCATGACTGGGTATCGGTGCGCCGTGCGGATCATGCGTGGGGTAATTCAAGGCCGCCGCCATTTTCGCTTCAACCTCATCGCTCAAGACATGCTCCCAACGCTCTGCTTCCTCATGCACCTTGTCCCAGGCCACACCCAATACTTCCGCCAGATAGGTCTCCACCAGACGATGATGCCGAATGACTTCCAATGCGATCTTTTCTCCGGCGGCTGTCAATTCGACACCCCGATAGGGCGTATGGCGCAATAGCTTCATCGCAGCCAGTTTCTTGACCATCGCCGTCGCCGATGGAGCCGCAACACCCAAACGGTCGGCCAGTGCCTGGGTCGTCACAGTCGCGGCCTCGGCCCGTAACTTGTAAATAGTCTTCAGGTAATCTTCCGCCGCTGCACTTAACATTTCATTGCTCTAAATTAAAATTTAGGTTAGCCTAAATCTTAATTTAGGCTAACCTATTCCAAATAAATCGTCAAGGGGCGGGGTTAGGTTGTGCTATGTTAAGTTGCCACGAGGCGCGGGCTGTGATACGATTTCCTTGCTGAGTCAGTCATTCGTAACAGTTCCCAGCATCAACAATTACTAATATTGAGACGGAGTATTTGTGGTCGGCAGCACGCCACCGGACAACGAGAAGCCTATGGCATCAGGTAAAAGCCCTGATGGGGATGAAGCCAGCAGTGCAGAGGCGCAAACACCTGGCACGCCAGCGTCATCCTGGACACAGCACCTGGAGTTAATCCGAGGATTGGCTCAACTTGTTGAAGATGAAAATCTCAGCGAAGTTGAGGTCGAAGACAATGGGCTACGCATCAGCCTCAAAACGTCAGCAGCTCTCGCAGCAGGCACCAACGTCCAGTTTGTTGCTCCCTTAACTGGCACCCTCCCCGCCGAAGCGATGGGGACGGGGATAACCGAAAGTGTCTTGGGGCCGAGCCAACAGGCCCCTGGCGTTAAGCCAAAAGAAGCCAAGCCGGATAAAAATTTGGTACCGATTGTCTCCCCAATGGTTGGGGTTTTCTATCGTGCGAGTTCACCTGACAGCCCACCCTTAGTTGAGGTCGGCGACTACATCGAAGTCGGACAGGAAGTTGCCTTAATCGAAGCCATGAAGGTCTTCAATGAGATCACCAGCGAGATTGAGGGCACAGTGGTCGAAATCCGCGCCGAAAACGCCCAGTTGGTGGAAACGGGCAACGTTTTAATGATGATCCGCAAGCCCTAAGCCCGTACTCTTATCCCCTCTGCGGCGCGTTTCTGTAAACTCACTTTCATGCAAATCAATGTAGGAATCTTAGGACTTGGCACGGTTGGCGGCGGCACTTTGCAACTGCTCCAGCGCAATGCCAAGTTAATTCAGCGGCGCACCGGTTGCGAGATCGGGGTTACGGCTATTGTCGTTAAAAACCTGGAGAAGGCGCGTCCCTTAGCATTCGATGCTGCGCTGCTATCTAATGATCCCGATGCTATCCTCAATGATCCTTCTATTCACATCGTAGCGGAACTTATTGGGGGGGTAGCACCAGCGCGAGATTATGTGCTGCGTGCTATCGCAGCGGGTAAATCGGTAGTTACCGCTAATAAAGAATTGATTGCCAAGCACGGCGCGGAGATTATGGCCGCCGCTGACCAGGCCGGGGTAGATTTTCGCTTTGAAGGCAGTGTGGGGGGTGGCATTCCGCTCATCAAGCCGCTCCGCGAGAGTCTGGCGGGCAATCATGTGCGGCAACTGATGGGCATTGTCAACGGCACCACCAACTTCATCCTGACGAAAATGACCCGCGAGGGGCGCGATTTTGAGGAAGTGTTGGCCCAGGCGCAGGCACTTGGCTATGCCGAAGCTGATCCTTCTGCCGATGTGGATGGCTATGATACGATGTATAAACTGGCGATTTTGGCCGGTATCGCTTTTGGCGCTCCAGTCTCGATTCAAGACATCTACCGCGAAGGTATTCGCCACGTTCATGCCCGTGACATCGAATATGCCCGCGAATTAGGCTATGTCATTAAGTTAGTCGCTCTCGCCCGCCAAGACCCCGATGGAGAGATCGAGTTGCGGGTGCATCCGGCCCTGCTGCCCACCGAACACCCCCTGGCCAACGTTAATGATGTGTTCAACGCCGTCTTTATCCAGGGCGATGCGGTCGGCGATGTGATGTTCTATGGCCGTGGCGCGGGCAGCGACCCAACGGGTTCTGCGGTTGTCGGCGATATTATTGAAGTGGCGCGCAACCTCTGCCGTGGCAAAAGCGGGCAATTAGCGTCCGAGGCCGCGCATCCCTTGCGCATCAAAGACTTTGCCGATGTTGAAACGCGCTTTTGCGTGCGAATGCAAGTCGCTGATCGCCCCGGCATGATGGCCCAGATTGCCACCGTTTTTGGCGAGAAGGGCGTCAGCATCGAATCTATTGTGCAGAAAAAATCGGATGGCGAAACGGCGGAGATTTTCTGGATGAGCCACCGCACCACCCAGCGCGCGATGGCCCGCTCTTTAAATGAATTTAACCGTTTAGATGCCGTGCGCGATGTGGCTTCCGTAATTCGTGTCGAAGGCGAATGAGGCGATTGCGGATTGCGGATTTCGGATTGCGGATTGCAACAGGTAGACTGTAGATTGACGAAAAAGCATCGAACGTTAAATAATGAATTAGGTAATGATAACTGAAACAACTACAAATTCAATCGGCAATCCGAAATCCGCAATCCGCAATGGCATGTGGCACGGGATTATTGCACATTACGGGCAGTATTTGCCGGTGACTGAGGCGACGCCGCGCATCACTTTGCACGAAGGCAATACTCCACTGATTCATGCGCCCCGTCTGGCCGCTGAAATTGCGCCCGATATAGAGCTTTATCTTAAGTTTGATGGGGCGAACCCCACTGGCAGCTTTAAAGACCGGGGCATGACGATGGCCGTCAGCAAAGCGGCGGAAGATGGGGCCAAAGTCGCCATCTGCGCTTCGACTGGCAACACCTCAGCCTCGGCAGCCGCCTATTGCGCGGTGGCAGGCATTCGCTGCGTGGTGCTTTTGCCGCGCAATGCGATTGCGCTTGGCAAGCTGGCCCAAGCTCTGGTGCAAGGCGCAACTGTCTTAGCCGTAGAAGGCAACTTCGATGACGCCTTGCGCATTGTGGTGCAACTGAGTCAGACCCACCCCATTGCCCTGCTCAACTCGCTAAATCCCTATCGGCTCGAAGGTCAAAAGACCGGGGCCTTTGAAGTCTGCGACTTTCTGGGCCATGCGCCCGATTTTCATGCCATACCCGTGGGCAATGCGGGTAACATCACCGCTTACTGGAAGGGCTACAAAGAGTATCACGCGGAAGGTCGCATTGAGGCTTTACCTAAGATGATTGGCTTTCAGGCTGCCGGGGCCGCTCCCTTAGTCATGGGTCATGGCATAGATAAACCCGAAACGGTAGCGACTGCGATTCGTATTGGTCATCCGGCACGCGGGGAGGAGGCTCTCCAGGCGCGGGATGAAAGCGGCGGACTAATCGGCATGGTCAGCGATGCGGAAATTCTCAAGGCCCAAAAACAAGCCGCCGCGCTCACCGGTGTCTTTGGGGAGCCAGCCTGCGCCGCACCATTAGCTGGTTTAGCCAAATTATCTCAAGAAGGCTATTTCCGTGAGGCGCGGGAACAGTTAGGCCGTAAACCAGTCTTAGTGTCAGTTGTCACCGGGCATGGCCTGAAAGACCCTAATACAGCGATTCAGATTGGCGGCGAACCTATCGTCGTCCCCGCCGAAGCCGAAGCCGTCTTACAAGCAATGGGCCTTTAGAATTTTGAGTTATGAGTTTTGGATTTTAAATGAGAGCACTCTTAATTCAAAACTCATAACTCAAAACTAACGAAAATGCGGACTTTTCATTACTTACCTCCGGGGCCAGAAGAGCAGCGCGGGTTTGTGATGCAATTGGGGGGCACGCTGCTGGGGTTGGCACTGATTGCTGGCCTATGGTTTACGGCCCATGATACAACGGTGCGGGGTGTCCTTATTGGGGCAGGCATTGCGGCTGTTTTCCAATTGGGGCGAGGAGCCTTAGCTCTGGAAAAGAAGGCACAACGCTCGCAAAATGCAGAAATTGGCCTGGATGATGCGGGACTGTATCTGACTGATGCCACCGGGCACACTCAAGTTGTGGGGTGGCAGGACATTACAGAATGTGGCGTACAAGGTGGACGTTTAACCATATCCTGGCCGGGAGGAAACCTGGCCATTGGTGCCCGTGAAGTCGAAGATGGCATGACCCTGGTGCAGCAAGTCTTGCAACAGCGACAGGGTGAGATTACCGAGAGCCACCCCGCGCCTTCTAATTTCATCCCATTGACTCCACGTTAAAATTCACTACCGCCAACTCAGGAGACAGAAAATCATTGTGCAAAACCCCGAATTGAAGTTACTGCGTAGCGGCAAAGTGCGGGAAGTCTATGAGGCGGGAGAAAACCTCGTTATCGTCTCCTCCGACCGTATCTCCGCCTTCGACTGCATCCTGCCCACGCCGATTCCTGATAAAGGCAAAATTCTCAACACGCTCTCGGTTTTCTGGTTTGGCCAGACAGCGCCCATTATCCATAACCATCTTCTCACCGCACAGGTTGAGGAGTTTCCGGCCCCTTTCAATCAGATGGCCGATGAATTGACTGGTCGCTCTATGCTGGTGCGCCGCGCTGAAGTTGTGCCAGTGGAATGTGTGGTGCGCGGCTATCTGGCCGGATCAGGCTGGAAAGAATATCAGCAGTCGCAAAGCGTGTGCGGTGTCGCTCTGCCAGCCGGTTTACAAGAAAGCGACCGTCTGCCCCAACCTATTTTTACTCCCACCACCAAGGCCGATGCCGGACATGATGAACCGATTACTTTTGAGCAGGTAGTGGCTCAGGTAGGGGCAGACCGCGCTCAGCAGTTGCGGGACTTAGCCCTCGCGCTTTATCAGTTTGCCGCTGCTTATGCCTTAGAGCGTGGGGTTATTATCGCGGATACAAAATTTGAGTTTGGCGTAGCTGATGGAGAGTTGATTTTAATAGATGAAATCTTCACACCCGATTCATCGCGTTTTTGGGATGTTGAAAAGTATCAACCGGGGCGCAGCCAGGACTCTTTCGACAAGCAATTTGTGCGTGACTATCTGGAGACCCTAAGCTGGGATAAAACCCCACCCGCGCCACCCTTGCCGCCTGACATCGTGCAAAAGACAGCAGCCAAATATCAAGAAGCTTATTACCGACTAACCGGGTTGCACTGGCCCTCTGCCGAGGATAGAAGATCGAGGATAGAAGATAGAGGATAGAAGATAGAGGATAGAAGATAGCAAGGGGAGCGTCTACGCGATTCTCTATCTTCCATCCTCTATTCTCGTTCCCTTCTCTCTGCCATCAAGCGCAACTGACGCGGCGTAGCGTGCCAGAGCAAGGTGGCTTGGGGCGCACCGTATATTTCCACATCCAGGGCACAGACGGCGGCTTTTTTGAATTCAACCGTTAAACCCGTTGGAGAGCCAGTTAATAGATACGCAACAAAGCGGCTTAAACCCGGTTCATGCCCCACTAATAAAATAGTGGCATGTTGCGACGCGGTTTGGAGTCGCTGCATCAAAGCCGCTGGCTCGGCATGTTCTAACTCAGGCCAGGTTTCCATACGAGGGGAACCAGCTTGTTGCCGATAAACTTCGAGTACGATTTGCGCTGCCTCCTCCGCGCGGCGTAATGGACTGGTAGCAATTAAGTTTGGCGGCTCATCATAGGCTTTTAGACCGGAAGCGGCCTGCCGCGTTTTATCCTGACCTTCCGGCGTCAGAGGCCGGGAAGCATCATCTTTAACCTTTCCACCAACCGGAGCAGCAATCCCATGACGCATGAGTAATAGTCGCATAAAGTTCTCCTGTCATTAAGCTGTAGCCCTCACCCCCTTCCCCTCTCCCACACTGCGGGCGAGGGGAGCCAGACTAAGAGCAATAGGTTCACCCTAGAACCGCAGAGACGCGGAGAACGCGGAGGCATCATGAAAGCTCTGTGCCCTCTGCGTCTCTGCGGTTGCCCTTCTCTTACAAGCAATTTATCCTTTGTGCTCCCCTCTCCCGCAGCGTGGGAGAGGGGAAGGGGGTGAGGGCACACCCGACGGCTGATAATCAGTATAAAATCTCTTTTGATGCCACATTCATTATCCTCTAAGGCTCAGGAGCCAGCCTTATTACCCGTTGACTGGCCGCTGCTTCCGGCGGAGGAGAAGATTTTAGTGGCTGTTAGTGGCGGGGCCGATTCGATGGCGTTGTTACTGGTTCTGGTGCAGGCGGGGCGTGAACTTGTGGTGGCTCATGTCAATCATGGCTTGCGTGGGGCCGAAAGTGATGCTGACCAAGCTTTTGTGGCGGCGCACTGCGTAAGTTTACGTCTGCCTTACGTCTCTGAACGAGTAACAGTGGCTTGCCGTAATGGACACGCTAATGAAGCAGCAGCACGCCAAGCCCGTTACGAAAGCCTCATCCGGCAGGCGCGGCTGCATAGCTGCTCCCGCATTGCTACTGGGCACACGGCCTCTGACCTCCTAGAAACAGTGCTGATGAACTGGCTGCGCGGCGCGGCCATCGGCGGCTTAAGCGGGATTCCGCCACAGCGCCCCCTGACAAAAGATATTCTCCTGGTGCGTCCTCTCCTCCAGGCAACTCGTGAACAAACTCGTGCCGCCTGTCGGCAAGCGAACTGGGGGTGGCGCGAGGATTTATCCAACCAAGACCCCAAATATCTGCGCAATCGGGTGCGCCATGAACTGTTGCCCGTCTTAGAGCATCTGATGGCAGGGGGTGGTTCAATAGAGAGATTGGCCCAGCAAACGTCTCGTGCCAGTACTGTGTTGCGGGAGGAATTGGCTTATTTGGATCAAGTGGCGCAAGACCACCTCGCGGCACTGACTTTGTGTCGGGAAGAGCAATTAATTGCTTTAGATGGCCTGCGCTTTCGGGAGCTTCCCCCGGTGTTGCAAAGGCGCGTGCTGCGCTGTGGAGTGCAACAATTGCAGGGGCAAGTGCGCGATGTGAGTCTGGAAGCAGTGGAAAAGGTGCGCTGCCATGTCATGGCCAAGGGACGACGGAAGGTCTGGCAATGGCGGCATGGCATGAATATTGAATGGACAGGGGAGATGGCGGGGAACCGCATTCGTTTATGGCTCGTTAGTGACAAAGGATGATGCGAAAACAGTCACTTTACCCCACCCTTAATCAGCACTTCTGCTAAAAAGTATTGCAATGAACTTTTCGATGTGGAATAAGTCTCATATCAGCACTATCACATTCAATTGATTACAGGTCTGTAAGTTATAGCACTTCCAGCATATTAATAGACGTAAGTTAGTTACGAGTTGTTATAATTTAATAAGTGTCTGCGGACTTATGCATTGAACTGCGTGTTACAATGTAAGTTACCCTAGTGTAAGTTACGCAGGTCGGCTGTCGAGGAGGCGGAATTTTGGGAGCACAACGTTTTGTTAAGTCTATGTTGTTGTTAGTGGCGCTGATCCTGGTGGCCACGATATTCTTTAGAAATAGCATGGGGGGTGGCCGTTCGAGCAAAGACCTCACCTATGGCGAATTTTATCAGAATTTAGTGACCAAGAAGATTGACGAGGTCACGATCACGGACAATGATGCCGCCTTCAAGCTGAAGGGCGATACCAACACCACCTATAACGTGAGTTTACCGCCCCGTGACCGTAATAATTTAAATGCCGCCCTGGATAAAGCTTCGTTACCTGCCCCCGAAGGCAATGGCCTTAAGGTCAAGTATGATCGCCCGCTCTTCAGCGGCCCGGTGGCAGCGATTGCCAGCATGTTGCTGCCAATTATCTTCTTCATCGCCTTCTGGATGTTTATTATCCGCCAGAGCCAGGCTGGAGCGGGTCAGGCCCTCTCTTTTGGGAAGAGCCGTGCCAAGCGGTTGAGCGATACCCAGCCCAAAGTGACCTTCGCTGATGTCGCGGGTGTGGATGAAGCCAAGCAAGAATTACAGGAGATTATTGACTTCCTCAAAAGTCCCGATAAGTTCCAGGCGCTGGGAGCTAAAATTCCGCGCGGCGTTTTGCTGCTGGGCAACCCCGGCACCGGTAAGACTCTGCTGGCACGGGCTGTGGCGGGCGAAGCAGGTGTGCCCTTCTTCCATATCTCCGGTTCCGACTTCGTAGAGATGTTCGTTGGCGTGGGTGCCAGCCGCGTCCGTGATTTGTTCGATCAGGCCAAGGCACATCGCCCCGCTATCGTGTTTATTGACGAAATTGATGCCGTAGGCCGTCATCGTGGCGCAGGTCTGGGTGGGGGTCACGACGAGCGCGAACAAACCTTAAACCAATTGCTCGTCGAAATGGACGGCTTTGATCCCAACCTCGGCGTGATTCTGATGGCCGCGACCAACCGGCCTGACGTGTTAGACCCCGCTCTAACCCGCCCTGGTCGTTTCGACCGCCGCATCATTGTGGATAACCCGGATGCCAAAGGTCGCCGTGAAATCTTGAATGTGCATATCAAGGGCAAGCCGTTGGCAACCGATGTTGACCTGGAGACACTCAGCAAGCGCACCGCAGGCTTTAGCGGCGCTGACCTGGCTAACCTTGTTAATGAGGCTGCTCTTTTAGCGGCCCGGCGCAATAAGCAGCAGATTACGCCCTCTGAATTCGATGAATCAGTTGAGCGTGTGGTCGCTGGCCCGGAGCGCAAGAGCCGTATTATTCAGGACAAGGAAAAGGCGATCCTGGCTTACCACGAAGTGGGACATGCCCTGCTGGGCAAGCTGTTACCCAACTCTGATCCACCGCACAAAGTGACCATTCTGCCGCGCGGTATGGCTCTGGGTTATACCCTGACCCTGCCCAGCGAGGATCGCTATCTGATGAGCAAGTCACAGATGCTCGACGAAATGACGGTCTTCTTAGGTGGCCGCGTCGCCGAACAGTTAGTCTTTAATGAAGTCACGACGGGCGCTCAGAACGACTTAGAGCGTTGCACTGAAATGGCGCGTCGCATGGTTTGCGAGTTCGGCATGAGCGAGAACTTAGGGCCATTGACTCTGGGTCGCCGCCACCATCCCGTGTTCCTGGGCCGCGATATGAATGAAGATCGCAACTACAGTGAAGAAGTCGCGGCGAAGATTGACGTGGAGATTCGCAACATCGTGGACTCTTGCTATGACAAGGCGATGCAATTGCTCACCGAGTATCGGGATACATTGGATCGTATTGTCAACGTGCTGTTAGAGAAAGAGACCATCGGGGCCGAAGAATTGGATCGCTTGATTCATGGCGAAGCGGAGCCACCGGAGGTCACTCCTACCGAGCCGCCCACCCCGGCAGCCCCGGCACCAGTTACCAGTGATGGGGCCGAGAAAGACAAGAAGCGCACGCCTCATGGGTTTCCGCAAGCTGGATTAGCTGGAGCTTGACACAGCGTTCATTATGGCGCAGCTAAAACAGAGAGGCGATTCATAAATCGCCTCTCTGTTTTTGTAGATGCACCTAACAACGAAACATGAAATCGCAAGAATTTTTCGTGCGGCATGAATTTGGCTCGGACAGCATGACGCTCGAAGCGGCCCAGGCAGCACCCCGGTTTCCGATTTATGCGGTCTTAGATCATATTCGTTCAGCCCACAATGTCGGTTCGATGTTTCGCACCGCCGATGGTGCCAGAGCCGCCCAATTATTGCTCTGTGGCTACACACCAACACCACCGCATCGGCATCTATCAAAAACGGCGTTGGGGGCTGTTGATGTCGTGCCCTGGCAGCATTGCGAGACACTGACTGAAGCGATTGACTTAATGCGTGTCCGAGGCGCGCAAATCTTGGCGGTAGAGAAAACGGACACCAGTGTGCCGCTGCACGATTGCGAGTTGCAGTTTCCCGTGGCGTTGGTGATGGGCAACGAGGTAGATGGCTTAAGTGATGCAACAATAGCACAGTGTGACGCGACCGTGCATTTGCCGATGTATGGACTGAAGAATTCTTTAAATGTCAGCGTGGCTTTTGGTATTGTGCTCTATGAAGTGTTATACCGTTATGAAAGACTAAATCATTAAGTGAAGCATGGAAAGACGCGAGCCAGCAGTAGCTCATGGTAAACTTTTTAATTGCCCTTACGTCCTTATGCTATAAAACGCATAGACACGATTGCTAATAGATTACTTTTGACAACATCAATAGTTTTATGAGTATAGCCAGCGAGATTTACAATAACGCCGTGGCAGCCCCAGGAGAAAAGACCGATATGGCACTTCTGGAAGATCAGGCCCACGAGTTAGCCAATCGCTCACAATGGGGCGCGGCGGCCAAAGCCTTGCTGCGCGTGGCCCGCGTAGAGCCGCATAATACCGAGCGTTGGCTAAAAATCGCTCAATGGCAGCGTCAAGACCACGATGTCAAAGCCGCCGCCAAGACTTTGCGCACCGCTTTGCGCCTGAACACCAGCAGCAAAGTTGCCGATAACCCCACTGCTAAAACTGGCGCAAAAAAGGCTTCATCTGGTAATAGCCCAAAAATTTTACAAGACCTTAGCCCTATAGCTAACCAGGCCGCCTCAATCGCGCTGTGGTTGGCGCTGGCTGAAACCGAAATGGAAGCACAAGTCTGGGCTGAGTGCATTGCCGCGTGTGAGGAACTACTCAAACTGGCACCACAGCATCATTTAGGCCAGGAGATTTTAGCCACCGCCCTACTCTACAATGCCCAGATTGATGAGGCTGTTGAAGTCATGCAGGGGTTACTGCGCCTTTCACCCCGCGACCCTTTGCATCGCCTCAAATTAGCGACCCTGCTGCACCTGCAAGGGCAGTTAGGCAACTCTCTGCGCGAATTTCAGCGTGTGGTGAGTGCCCACCCCGACGCGCCTTTTACCCAGGAAGCTTACGAAACGATTGAGACGCTGGACAAAATGCAGATTCAGCAAATTCTGGCCCGCGCTACCGAAGACTACACTTTCCGGCTGCACCTCCAACGCGCTTTTGAACTGACTCTGGAAGCTAATGACTTCTATCTTAGCGACAGCGGGCGTGAGTCCTTACGGCATCTGCTGTGGGATGGCAGCGTGGACGATTTAACAGTTCCCTTGCCTGTTATTCATTAGAATTCACCACAAAGACACAAAGAGCACGAAGATTTTCGAGGATCGAGGATAGAAGATAGAGGATAGCCACTGTATAGTCGTTACTACGATCCTCTATCCTCGATCCTCGTTTTCTCTGTGGTTCACTCACTGCCATGAGCATATGGAAATGTGGCCAATATGAGCTGCCATTAGGTCATAAGACCTATGTCATGGGGATTGTCAATGTCACCCCTGACTCATTTTCGGGCGATGGCAGTTTGGGTGCGGCGACGGTGGAGAGGGCGGTGCAAATGGTGGCTGATGGCGCGGATATACTCGACATCGGTGGCGAAAGCACGCGACCAGGAGCCGAAGTCATTCCCGCCGAGGAAGAGTTGCGCCGCGTTTTGCCAGTGCTTGAGGCGTTAGTTAATCGGGTGACAGTTCCTCTCTCGGTAGACACCACCAAGGCTGCTGTAGCCCAGGCTGCGCTGGCCGCCGGAGCTTCCATCATCAACGACATATCGGCTGGCACTTTTGATTCAGCTATGTTCCCCACAATAGCCGGAAGCGATTGCGGTTGCGTGCTGATGCATCTGCGCGGCACGCCGCAAACGATGGGCTGGAGCCGCCAGGTCGGGGCATCCAATACTGATGTTATTGCCGAAGTAAAAAGCTTCTGGCAGGAACGCATCGCTGCCGCCGAGAACAGCGGCATTGCGCAGGAGCGCATCGCTCTCGACCCTGGTTTTGGTTTTGGTAAATCTTTAAACGAAAATTTAGAATTGTTACGACGCGGTCAGGAATTAGCCGCACTGGGCTGCCCCATCCTCGCTGCCACCAGTCGCAAATCCACCATTGGCAAGATACTCCATAACGCTCCTGTAGAAGAACGGCTGTGGGGCACTGCCGCCACAGTCGCTTTAGCCATTGCCAACGGCGCTTCCATTGTGCGAGTCCATGATGTGCGCGAAATGGCTCAAGTCGCTCGCATGACCGATGCTGTGGTTAATGGTCTTTCTTAACCACAAAGACACAAAGGGCACAAAGAAGAGGAACGAGGATAGAAGATAGAGGATAGCCACTCTATAGCCGTTACTACGATCCTCTATTCTCGATTCTCTTCTTTGTGCCCTTTGTGTCTTTGTGGTGAATCAATAAGTTTTAAGGTAAATTTATGATGCCGGACTACCAATGAACCAAGAGGTTCAAGTTGAGGCATGAAAATAACTATGGATAGAATTCTACTGAACGGGTTGGCTTTTTTTGGTTATCATGGTTGCCACCCTTCCGAGCGCGAGTTGGGGCAGAAGTTTATTGTGGATATTGAATTGGAATGCGATTTAACTGCTGCCGGAGAATCAGACGATCTGCAAGATACCATTGACTACATGAGTATCTATAACGCGGCGCGGGAGGTCATCGAAGGCGAACCGGCTCAACTTCTGGAATCACTGGCGCAGCGGATTGCCGATTTTGCTCTGCGCGATGAAAGAGTGGAGTCGGCCTGGGTGCGGATTCGCAAGCCGCATATCGCTTTGCCGGGTATGGTGGATTATCTGGGCGTGGAGATTACACGCGGGCGCGATGATGAATTTGAAGAAGCAGACCTCGAAGATTTAAATGGGTCTGAAACCTATAATGGGCACGAGTGAGTGATACCAAGTCAACAACGGCTAAAGTCACTACAGCTTACCTGGCTTTAGGTAGCAATATCGGTGATCGGGCCGCCAATTTGCGCAAGGGTTGTCAGTTATTGGCCGCGCACGCAGGTATTAAAATTGTGGCTCGCTCGGCAATTTATGAGACGCAAAGCGTAGAAGGTGGCGGGCCAGACGATTTCCTGAATGCGGCTTTGCGGCTGCAAACTACCCTCTCCGCCGAGGCGTTATTGGAGGCAATTCAGGCCGTCGAGCGCCAAATGGGAAGACCGCAACCTCCACGTCATGGTCCGCGTCTGATAGACATTGATATTTTGATGTTCGGTGATGAGGAGATGGATACGCCGAACTTAAAGCTGCCGCATCCGCGCATGAGCAAACGCGCTTTTGTATTGCGTCCTTTATGCGATGTATTAGAAGGTGGTTGGGTGCGGCCCAGCGACCAATCGTGGGAAGAAAATTATGCTGAGAACAATGTGTAAGAGCAAAATTCACCGTGCTGTGGTGACGGAAGCCAACCTCAACTATGTGGGGTCGCTGACCGTAGATGAAGACCTGCTTGAACTCAGCAACATTGTGCCTTACGAGCAGGTGCATGTGGTGAATGTCAACAATGGCCAACGTTTGATTACCTATGCTATCCCCGGCGAGCGCGGCAGCGGCATTATGTGCTTGAACGGTGCAGCGGCCCGCCACGGCCAGCCCGGTGACATCGTCATTGTGATCGCCTATGGTCACATGGAAGAGGCCGAAGTGCGCCGCTTCCGCCCCAGCGTCGTCTTGGTGGACGAGCATAATCGCCCTGCATCTGTCTCACAGTCTATCGAGGACGCGGCCTTAGAAAACGACCGCAATAGCTTCCATCACGGTGCTTTCAGTGACCTCGAAATTGAAGCTCTTGGCGTCGCCTCTTAAATCTTGCACCAAACAATAGGGGCCGCAAAACTCCGTTTCGCTATGCTACGCAGCACAATTTTGCGCTACAATTTAACCCTAATAGCGTTGCTAATAGCGTTGCCAATAGCGCACGAAGTTAGCGTAGCACCGCTTTGCGTCCCATCAATCTACGTCCAGGTCTAGAACAGGAGATTTGTAGTGGCTAAGCGTGAAGTCGTGCTCATTCCGGGTGATGGTATCGGGCCGGAAGTCGCCGGGGCTGCCACACAAGTCGTGGCGGCTGCCGGGGTTGAGATAGACTGGGTCGAATTAGAAGCGGGAGCCGAGGTCGCGGTTAAATATGGCACGCCCCTCCCGGATACCGTCGTCACTGAAGTGCGGCGGGTGGGCGTGGCGCTGAAGGGGCCTGTTGGCACTCCCATTGGCGGCGGCTTTGCCAGCCCGAATGTTGCCTTACGCAAAGCCCTTGACCTCTATGCCGCAGTGCGCCCGTGCCAATCGCTACGCGGCGTGCCCACTCGCTATGAGAACGTCAATCTAGTCATGCTGCGCGAGAATACGGAAGACCTTTATTCTGGCATCGAACACTTGGTGCAACCTGGCATCGCGGAAAGCATCAAAATAGTCACCGAACGCGCCTGTATGCGGATCAGTCGCTATGCCTTTGAGTTGGCCCGCCGCGAAGGACGACCCAAAGTAACCGCCGTGCATAAGGCCAACATCATGAAGATTTCGGATGGCCTGTTTCTGGAATGTGCGCGGCGCGTGGCACGGAACTACAGCGAAATTCAGTACGAAGAATTGATTGTGGATAATGTCTGTATGCAGTTAGTCACTGACCCAACTCGCTATAGCGTGCTGCTGATGGGAAACTTATATGGCGACATCGTTAGCGATTTGTGCGCTGGATTAGTGGGCGGTCTGGGCGTGGTGCCAGGCGCTAACATAGGCGATAACGCTGCCGTCTTTGAAGCCGTGCATGGCTCGGCACCAGACATCGCGGGTAAGGGTGTTGCTAACCCAACTGCTATTATTCTTAGCGCGTGCCAGATGCTGGATTATCTGGAAGAAAGACAAGCCGCTGCACGGATTCGTCATGCGGTAGATGAAGTCCTGGTCGAGAAGAAACACACTACCAGAGACCTCGGTGGTTCCGCCAATACACGCGAGTACACAGATGCTATTATCGAAAAGTTAAGGGGTGAATCTTGAGGAGTGAGTGACAAGGAGTGAGTAGTAGAGTGGTGAATGGTAATTCTGCGCCATCGCTTAATGTTTACCATCCACTTCTCATCACTCACTTCTCACCATTCACTCTCTACCATAATATGCCATTTGAACTTCCACTCTTCCCTCTCAATACAGTTTTATTTCCTGGTATGCCATTGCCACTGCATATTTTCGAGCCACGCTATCGCCTGATGATGCGTCGCTGCCTGGAAGCGGATCGCACCTTTGGTGTGGCGATGATTGTGGAAGGGGAAGAAGGGCAATCTGACACTGTTCCCGCAGCAGCAGGCTGCACTGCGGAAATCTTGGACGCCACCCCATTCGATGATGGCCGGATGAATCTACAAACCGTGGGACGCCGCCGCTTTCGCATTCTCTCGGCCCGCGAGGAAGATGGCTATTTAATCGGTACCGTAGAATGGTTGGACGATGAATTGACCACAGCCGACTCCACCGAGCAAGCTAACCGGGTGCGGCATAATGTGCAGCGTTATCTCACCACCCTCGCTCGCAATGCCCGCGTGACGAATCTGACGGTGGATGATTTAGATATTCCCGATGACCCCTATGCCCTTTCCATGTGGGTCGCCGCCCTCATTACCCTGCCCATTGAACAAAAACAAGACCTCTTAGAAATTACCTCCACCGCCAAACGTCTTGACCTTGAACAGCAACTTCTCCGCCGCGCCGAAATCGTGCAAATCGCCTTCGCCCACCGCGCCCAACATTCCACTCCAGAGCTACCTTCTGACGAATCGTTCGGGCCATATTCGCAATTCATGTCGCTGAATTAAGAATTAATATTATTTCAAGGGAAGCTTAATTAACTGGCCTTAGTTTTAGTCTCGAAGGTCGCCCACCTTTAGCCCCATTAGACCGCGCTGCGGCTGTTTTGGCGGCTGATTTCACACGGCCATCTCGCCGCGCTTTACCTGTTATCGTCTCAAGCTTTAAAATGAGTTGCAGCAGCGCAATTGTTGTCATCTGCACATCCAGGCTATCCCAGAATAAAGCCGCACCTCTTGATGCCACGCGCATATCGGCTAATTGCTCGTCGGTAGCTTGCTCTAAACTTTTTAATTGACGAGCCAGCACACTGACGCTAACACCGCTACGCATTGTTAAGATTAACTGCCCAGTTGATGCTTCATAGTGTGCTGTATCGAGACGCGGTTCGCTTTTATCCCGCTGCGCACTTGATAACTTGACCTGTTCAACTTCAGCGTCGCTTATCGGTTTGTATTGTAGCTTAGCCATAGAAGTGTTACGAACTGCCGCCACCACTAACGCCGCCACCGCCAAAGACATCTAAGGAGGCGCTGCCAGCGTCGTCGGGGCTGTTGTCCCAGCCACTACTCAGGGGCGAGTTGAGACTGGCACTGCCAGCATCGCGGCTGGCGTCGTTCATGCGGGAGTCGTAGCCGGAATCACGGTTAAAGGAGCCACCCCGGTCATAATCGTTCCACGTATAACTGGGGCCGTAGTTGCCGCCACCATAATAGCCGCCGCCGTAGCCAGGTTCCCAACCGCGATTGTAGTAAGAATGGCGATCCATCAGGGAGTCCCACACAAGGTTAAAAGCAGCCATTTGCAGGATGGTTGAACCAAAGTTTTGCCACGGATTGTACTGCTGTTGAGGCACATCAAACCACGGACGCATTTGACCCTGATAGTTCATGGTGGCAATTTGCGGGTTGCCCGCTAAAGCCGACTGCGCCGATTGCGGACTGGCCCACACCCGCCGTCGCTGGCCGTTAACTTCGATGTCTACGGGCACCATCTGGTTGGTGGGGACAGGCTGGGAAGTAAAGAAGTCGAGGGCATAATCCTGTCGCGCTCCAGGGTAATTTGCCCCAATAGGCGGGATTTCGACCACATCCGAGGAGCCTTGTGCCGGGGCTGGAAGCTGCGCGCCATTGGAAGCCATCGGCGCGGCGGCAGGCAGGTTTTGCACTCCCTCATTTTCGGGCCGCCCCTGCAAGATATTGTGGGATTTCTGCATTTCCACCTGCGTCATTTGCAAGGCATTACGGGCGCTCCAGAAATCGTTGGGCGTGGTGGCGTTATTAAGACTTCGCATCGAGTCAGAGAATAGTTTTCCCACCTGTTGCCGTCGCTCCTGCAAGAGCTGTTTGCGCTTGGCATCTTGCTCGCCCACAATGGCATATTCAAAGTCGTTATCCAGCTTTTCAAAAGCCGGGGCGATTTGCGATGAAAGCTCCCGCGCCGCGCTTTGAGCCTGCGCTAAATCCTGCGCGCCCTGTTTTTTACGGCGACGGACTAAGACAAATACCAACAAGAGCGGCACCGCAATAATAGCAAAAATCGTCGTATTGCTGCGCGACGTGTTACTGGCGTGCTCCTGGCTGGCCATCCGCACAACTTGAGCAATCCCAGCCGGATAACCTTCGGCGGTAAACGTCTTCACCGACGATTGCACAATATCTTGCAGTTCAGCCTTATTTAAATTCGCGCCGTAGGCTCCAATATTATTAGAGGTTGCGACTACCACCAGATCATTCTTCAAAACTAAGTTTTTGTGAATAGCTTCGGCCCACTGCCCCACCGAACGATAGCGGCGCGGCGCACTGCGAAAAACCAGGACATCGGTTTTGAAGTTAGGTTTAGGTTGTATGGCATTAAGCCGCTGGGCAATCTGCGCGGGGTCAGCTACATTTTGCATAGCAGGCGCGACATAGACACCCGTCTGTTGCAAACTTCTTAATATCTCCTGTTGGTTGCCTAATTCGCTGCCCCCAGAGGAAGTTGCCGGGAGTTGGTCCGAAGAGCCACTGGAAGAGGAACTACCCGTTGCGGCCCCGGTGCTGGTGCTGCCACCTCCTGACTTACGGGTTAGTGACTGCTCCACGTTCTGCACACTCGCGGCACTGCCCGCAAAGCTAAGCGACGGGTCAAGTTGCCGCGCATGTTGCAAGGCGTCCAAGCCCTCGCTGCCGCGCCCCATATCGTCATAAGTCTGGGCTAAAAACCAGTAGGCTTTGGCATCGTTGGGGTTATCGCGCACCGCTTGCTGAAGCAGCGGCAGCGCGTCTTCATTACGCCCCGCCTTGTGTAGTTTCCAACCATCACCGCGTGGCGAGGCTACGGCGAGGGATGTCAGAATAAAAAGTAGAGAGAGGAAGAAGAACCTAACCCCCCACCCTCCAGCCCACCCAGAGCCATCAATATGGCTCCGTGCGGGCACCCAACCTTCCCGAAACGGCAAGGGGGTGTCAGAGGATAACCAATAACGTGAGCCTTTGTCCCCCTCGCCGTTTCGGAGAGGAGACAGGGGAGAGGTTTGTTTATTTTGCATTTTAAATGGTGTTTGCTGGTACCATGATCTCATTGGTTTGACCGGCCTCCGTCTTGAATGATACACTATACAGCCGTTTGTTCCAAAGGTTTGAGTAAATTTCATGTCCACAGTTGTTGAACTTCAAGAGCAGCAAAATCAGTCCCAGAAGCGGCCTGCCGCTCCCGATATTGTCAAAGCCAGCGTGACGCGCTTACAGCCTTATGTGCCGGGCAAGCCTATCGAAGAGGTCAAGCGCGAGCTGGGTCTGGCCCCGGATTTTCCGATTATTAAACTGGCCAGCAATGAGAATGTCTTAGGGCCATCCCCTCTGGCCGTGGAAGCCATGCGCCAGGCAGCCGAGGAAACCTGGCTGTACCCGGATGATACCTGTTTCGAGCTAAAGAATGCCCTTTCCCGCTTCTGGGACTTGTCGCCAGAGCATTTTATCGTGGGCAATGGCAGTGACGAAGTTATTCACTTCTTAATGCTGTCCCTCCTGGATCGTGGGGATGAAGTGGTTTTTGCCCAGCCTTCGTTTGTGCAGTATAAGGCCACTGCGATGATGGCCGATTGCGCTTATACCGCCGTGCCCCTAACTCCCGACATGCGCCATGATTTGCCTGCCATGCGCGCCGCTATCAACGAACGCACCAAACTGGTTTTCATCGCTAACCCGAATAACCCCACTGGGACTATCGTGACGCGGCAGGAGTTGGAAGCGTTTCTATCCGACCTGCCGCCTCGTGTGGTGGTGGTGCTGGATCAGGCTTATTATGAATATGTGGAGGCCAAGGACGTTTACCCGGAAGGCATTCATTATGTGCGCGAGGGTTATAACGTGGTCGTGCTGCAAACCTTCTCCAAGGCTTATGCCCTGGCCGGGTTACGTTGCGGCTATGGTATTGCACGGCCTGAACTGATTGGCTATCTGCAACAGGTGCGGGGGCCATTTAACGTTAATACTCTGGCGCAGGCGGCTGCTATCGCCAGTCTGGGGGATGAGCAGCAGGTGCCGCGCGCCCAGGAAGTCAATGCGGCAGGCAAGCGTCAGTTAGGTCAAGCCTTCGATGCGATGAAGTTGCATTATGTCCCCACGGAGGCGAACTTTATCCTCGTGGATTGTGGGCGCGATGCCAGTCAAATTTATCTGGAATTGATGAAGCGGGGCGTCATTGTGCGCAGTTTTGCGCCCGCGCAGTTGCCGACGTGGTTACGCGTCACGATTGGCACCGAGGCCATGAATCAACGATTTATTTCGTCGCTACGCGAGGTGCTGGCCGACGCGTAGCGACCTGGTAGGCCACCGCGCAACCACCACATCGCCTGAGTTTAAGCTGTCTTTAGCGAGTTAGCTCAGGGGTGGGATAGAGGTGGGCGCAACGGGCCATTTTATGTGCTTTACGGCCTGTGTCCGTCTCACCTTGACATTTGAATAAAGAAATCCAACTCTCCCTGCCGGGATGAGTTGCTATGCATAAAAGAGGTTACAGTGATTATCATATTGAAACACGGAGCCAGCGACGATGAAGTTGAAACGGTGTCGCAGAAGCTCCGCGATCATGGCTACCAGCCCAATGTTACACGCGGTGTAGAAGATACGATTATAGCGGCCATCGGCTCGCCCTCGCTGTCCGAAAAGGAAATGGTCGCTCCCCAGTTACAGGCTCTAGAGGCCGTCGAGCGAGTTTTGTTTGTTAGCAAGCCGTATAAGTTGGTCTCCCGCGAAAGCCACCCCGCAGATAGTGTGCTGGACATACAGGGCGTTAAGGTTGGTGGGCAGCAAATCTGCGTGATGGCCGGGCCGTGCAGCGTTGAGAACCGTGAACAGGTCATGACAACCGCCCAAGCCGTGCGTGAGTCGGGCGCGCAGATTTTGCGTGGTGGTGCCTACAAACCGCGCACCAGTCCCTATGATTTCCAGGGCCTGGGATTAGAAGGTTTAGAGATTCTCGCCGCAGCTCGTAAAGCGACCGGAATGCCCGTTATCACCGAAGTGATGACGCCCAGCTTAGTGGAGCAAGTCTGCGAATATGCCGATGTTTTGCAAATTGGGGCACGCAATATGCAAAACTACGATTTGCTAAAAGAAGTCGGTCGCTGTCGCACCCCGGCCATGCTCAAGCGTGGCCTCTCGTCTACAATTGAAGAATGGTTGAAGGCCGCTGAATATATTCTGGCGGGGGGCAACAGCAATGTGATGTTCTGCGAGCGCGGCATTCGCACCTTCGAGCCGAGCACGCGCTTCACGCTCGATTTGTCTGCCGTGCCTGCCATTAAAAAGGCATCGCACCTGCCGATTATCGTTGATCCGTCTCAGGGCACAGGACGCCGCGATATGGTGATTGCCATGAGCAAAGCCGCTATCGCCTGCGGTGCCGACGGTTTGCTAATTGAAGTTCACCCGCATCCCGAAGATGCTATGAGCGATGGTCAGCAAACTCTCGACATCGCCCAGTTCAACACCCTGATGCACGATTTAAAGCCTATCGCCGCAGCGGTAGGAAGGAGTTTATAGGGTTTAGGGGCTGGGGTTTAGGGTTTAGAAATACAAAGGCATCTTTATTGATGAGCCTTTAACCTATACCTTAAACCCCAATCCCTAAACCCTAAACCCGATGTTATTTGACACAGTCTGTGTTGTTGGTGTCGGTCTAATTGGCGGCAGTTTTGGCCTGGCGATGCGCGAGCGCAAGCTGGCGCGTCAAGTCATCGGTGCCGTGCGGCGCGAAGAGACCATCAACGCCGCTTTTCAGCGCGGCGCGGTAGATAACGCCACCACCGACTTAGCCGAAGCCGCGCGCGGCGCAGACCTGGTGCTGGTCGCTTCGCCAGTGGGCCAGATGAAAGCGATTTGCGAGCAACTGGGGCCAGTGGTGCGCGCCGGGGCGATTGTCACCGATGCCGGTTCGACCAAAGACGATGTGGTCGCTGGGTGCAGCAAGTGTTTTGGTCAAAAAGCCTTTTTCGTGGGTGGGCACCCGATGGCGGGCAGCGAGCGCACCGGGGTTGAGGCTGCCCGTAGCAACCTTTTTGAAAACGCCATCTGGGTGCTAACCCCCACTGCTGACACGCCAGAGCCGGTGGTCACCAAACTTGTTGCGATGATCGAAGGTTTAGGAGCCACTCCCCTGCTCCTCAATGCCGCCATCCACGATTCCCTGTTGGCCGTCACCAGCCATCTGCCCCATCTGACTGCCGCCGCCCTGGTGCATCTCTTTAGCGATGCCCATAGCGAATACGAGGTAGCACAACAGCTTATCGCAGGCGGTTGGCGTGATTCAACACGGGTCGCCGCTGGTAGCTCGGAGATGTGGCGCGATATTTGTCTTTCTAACACCGCTGCACTCACCAAAAGCCTGGATGACCTTTTAGAGCAACTTCACCAATTGCGTCACATGCTCCAGGAAAAAGACGCCGACAAGTTGTACGATTGGTTTGAATCCGCCAGCACCGTGCGACGCAAACAAGGCTATTTTCCGCGTTCGACACAATAGTTGGTTACACTTCCAATATTCTCAATGGACTACCTTATCCGATCCGCACTCTCTGTAAATGGCACCATCCGCGTGGCCCCTGACAAATCTATATCGCATCGCGCCTTTATGTTTGGCGCATTAGCCACTGGCATGACCACAATTAATAACTTCTTGTGGGCTGATGATACGGAAGCCACTTTAGATGGTTTGCGAGCATTGGGGGTAAATATCCCTCAAGTGGAACCAGAGGTAAATACCCTCACTATTATTGGGCATGGGTTTGATGCTCTAAAGAAACCACAGACTGAACTTAATTGTGGTAATAGTGGCACCAGTATGCGACTGTTAGCAGGTATTCTCGCTGGTCGGCCCTGGGCCTCAACACTTGTGGGCGATGCTTCTCTGAATAAGCGGCCAATGGATCGCGTGCAGCAGCCTTTAAGCTTAATGGGGGCACAGATAGACGGTCAGGGTGCGCGCTGCACTCCACCCTTGAGCATTCGTGGCGGCAATTTACAGGGCATTGAGTATCGTCTACCCGTGGCCTCGGCTCAGGTGAAGTCTGCCATTTTACTGGCCGG
Source organism: Abditibacteriaceae bacterium (assembly GCA_019239895.1). Taxonomy (GTDB): domain Bacteria; phylum Armatimonadota; class Abditibacteriia; order Abditibacteriales; family Abditibacteriaceae; genus JAFAZH01. The sequence continues at coordinate 124,801 of JAFAZH010000050.1, forward strand.
GTTGCAGGCGCAGGGCACCACTGCGGTTATTGAGCCGACACCCACCCGCGACCACACCGAACGAATGCTTAAAGCTTTTGGCGTCCCGGTGCATCAAGAGCAAGGCCGCATTAGCGTCAATGCAGATTATCCGCTAATTGCGCCCCAAGCACCTATCGAAGTACCGGGTGACATCTCTTCCGCCGCTTACTTTCTGGTAGCCGCCGCCCTGCGTCCGGGCTGGCAAGTCACAGTGACTAACGTCGGTATTAACACCACGCGTACTGGCATTCTGGACGTATTACAAGCAATGGGCGCAACCATTAGCCTGGATAATCAGCACACCAGCGGTGATGAACCGATTGCCGATGTCACCGTGCAGGGAGCGCCTTTGCACGCGGCGGAAATTGGCGGCGCGATTATCCCACGACTTATAGATGAACTGCCCGTTTTAGCCTTACTGGCGACTCAAGCCGAGGGACAAACTGTGATCCGCGACGCCGCAGAGTTGCGGAATAAAGAAAGTGACCGCATTGCCATCATCACGACCGAATTACGCAAGTTAGGCGCGCAGATCGAAGAAACCACCGATGGCATGATTATCACCGGGCCAACCAAGCTAACCGGGACAACTGTTACCAGTCCGCGTGGCGACCACCGTATCGCTATGACGCTGGCCGTAGCGGGTCTGATTGCTGAGGGCACCACTGTCATCGAAAATGCCGAAGCCACCACCAGCTCCTTTCCAGGTTTCTTAGTAAGACTATCTGATGTCGCACAGCGATAGCTCTTTTGGATTTTGGTCTTGGGGCTTTGGGATTAGGAGTTCGTTGCTAAGGAATATTCAATTGCATAGAGCATGAGCCCCAAGACCAAAGTCCAAAAACCAAAGACCCAAGCCCCATTATGATTATCGCTATTGATGGCCCTGCCGGAGCCGGTAAGAGCACCACAGCGCGTGCACTCGCTGAACGTTTTGGTTATGCCTATATTGATACAGGAGCCATGTATCGTGCTGTGGCCTTAGCGGTCGCCGAAGCTAATCTCCAGGTGCCCACGGATAACGAGCGCATTGCAGCACTGGCCCGCACCTTGCCCATCGCCCTGAAAGACAATGGCCAACGCATTTATCTGGGTGAGCGCGAAGTAACGGCGCTCATTCGCACGCCAGAGATTGGAGCTTTAACTTCCAAGATTTCTGCTTTACCTGAAGTGCGTCACATCATTGTGCAGCAGCAACGCGACATCGCCCGACGTAGCGAGCAAGAGTGTGGGGGGGCTGTCCTTGAAGGTCGTGATATACAAACGGTGGTCTTCCCGGATGCGCCCGTTAAGATTTTTCTGACTGCCGACTTAGATACTCGCGCCCAGCGGCGCTTGCAGCAATGGCAGGAGAAAGGTGAAGCCGCTTCCAGCCAGGCGGCCCAACAGGATATTACCGCACGCGACAATCGGGATAGCACCCGCGAGGTTTCTCCCTTGCAGGCCGCGCCAGATGCGGAGCATATCAGCACAGATGCGTTGACACCAGAGCAGGTGGTAGAGCGAATCGCTCAAATTGTCCAGTCTAAATTGACGGCGCAACAGGTGAGGGCTGTATCATTGTAAGTTAAGATGCCTCAAATATTGGAGAGCACTTAGACCAAAAGAGTTTGTCATACTGAGCGAAGCGAAGCATCTGTAAGAGTCTCCATAGCATCAGAGATTTAACCATGACTCTATAACTTCACAGAGTAGATGCTTCGCTCAGTATGACAAACTCTCCTGCTTCTCTATTAATTTATTTTCTTGGACAATTTAAAGGCCATCAGTTCAATGGCAACTACAAGCAGTAACGTGGAAATGGAAAAGTTAGAAACTGAGTCCTCGGCTCCATCACATTTGGCACCTGATGTAACATCGTCAAATGATAGAGGTGATTTGCCTCCCACCACTGCCCCGGTTAATGGGGCCTCAACTGCGGCGTCTGCCAAACAATCCAAAAGCCATCAGAGAAAAGCGGATGATGACGAGATCATCCCCATCCACGACTGGATTTATCACCTGATGTTCGGGTTATATTCCGTCTATTTCCGCATTGGCAAGTGGGAGATTCATGGCCAGGAAAATGTCCCGCCCACCGGCCCGGTGATTATTGCGCCCAATCATGTATCGTTATTAGACCCGCCCCTCGTCGGAGCCGCCACGCCACGGTTGGTGACAACAATGGGCAAAGTCGAGTTATTTGAAAAGAAAACTTTAGGTATCAAAGTTTTGGGCTTTGTGATTCAGCACATGGGCACTTTCCCGGTGCGGCGCGGCACCCCGGACCGGAGGGCCATTCGCCGGGCACAGCAGGTGCTCAAGGACGGCGGGGCGCTTGTCATTTTTCCAGAAGGCACACGCACGCGCACAGGCCAATTAGGGCCAGCCGAACTGGGTATGGCCATGATTGCCCACATGACTCAGACGCCGATTGTGCCCGTCTATTTAAAGAACACCGATGGCTGTTTCTCGCCAATGCATCCGGGATTTCGTTTGGTCAAGGCCGAAGTGTTTTATGGCAAGCCATTGCTCTTTGAAGAAGAATTCCAGCAGCGGGCTAACCGTGCCACGCTTCAATCCATGACCGATCAGGTCATGGGAGCTATTGCCCAAATGCGGGATGCATCTAACTACCCCCCACAAATTAAGCGTTAAATCCTACTATTCTGCCTACAGAACACGCCCGCTATCCTGGCGTCTATACGGCGATGGCTGCACCAACCCTGCCGCAGAGGTTATCCTTAAATAAGGATAATGAGCCATTATCCGTTGTATTGAGCCATTTATACTGACCGATATTCATGCTCTCGTGCTGGCTAACTATAAGATTTGTGCCCTGCGAGATAATTTATGAGGAGTAACTGAATGAAACGTTTGTCGTTTATTTTCACTTTGCCCGTCCTGGTGACTCTCGCCGGAGCAGGCACAGTTGCGGTCGCTAAGACCAAGAAACCACATAACCCTGCCTCGACCCAAACTCAGCCAGCCCCTGGGGGCACCACTGGCACTACAACCGGCACCACTGCGACTGGCACTACTAACACCGCCATCGTCAATCCTGCCGCTAATAACCCCGACCTTGATCCCCAGAATGATACGATGCAAGGCATTTTGTTTCCTTATGCCTTGTATGATTATGCTTTGTTAGGTAAGGTTGACCACAACGGCAACATGGACTACGCAACTCTCAAGGGTAATCAGCTCTTGGATCGTTTTGTTAAAGCCGTGGCTGGAGCGGATGTCAGCCAGTTCCCCGTTTTTAAGAACGAAGTTAAAACAGAAGACAAGCATACTGGGCAAACGACCACTAAAATGGTGGAAGATCACTCTCCAGAGTTAGCTTTCTGGATCAACGCCTATAACGCCTCCGTGCTAAAGACCTTGGCCGATGCTTATCCGATTGATAGCCCGGATAACATCAAGGGTTTCGATACCGCCAAAACGCATACCGTAGCCGGGAAGACCTGGAGCTTTGCCGAACTGCGCGCTAAAATCGCGCAACTCGACCCGCGTGCGCTCTTTGCCCTGACTGATGGCACACGCGGCGGCCCTTTGATCGCACCCGACGCCTATCGTTTCTCATGTGGCGCTGGCTGCTACCTCAATGATGAGTTAAACCGGGCCGTGCAAATCTTTGCGGGGGATGACCGTAACGTGGCTCTGCTCAGGATTCAAAACCAGGTCACGGTCAACCCCTATTTTGCCGAAGTTGACCAGTGGTTCAAGCCCAAAGGCGCACGGCGTAAATGGGATGGCATTCGCGCTATCCTCGCAAATTATGCAAATCGCAAGGGTGGACAAGGCTATTTCACTACCAACGAGTATAATGTGCTCTTTGCCCAACCAGACCGGCACCTTAATACTAAAGCCGACTAATTTACTTATATAGCACCCGCTCCTCAAGGACGGGCTGAACCGTAAAGCCCCGTTCATAGGGCTTATGTCTCTGCTGTCATAGCCCGCTCCTTCAGGGGCGGGTATTGTTTTACTGTTGTCCTGATTCATTAACGCCTATGAGCCAATCGCAACGCCGGGCAAAAATTATCTGCACCATTGGCCCCGCTTCCCAGTCGCCGGGGATGATGCGCTCCATGTTGCTCAATGGGTTAGATGTAGCACGTTTTAATTTTTCGCATGGTGGCCCGAATGTGCAGCAAGACCATATCGCTAATCTGCGATTGGTAAGCCAGGACTTAGGTAAACCAGTTGCCATTCTCCAAGACCTGCAAGGTCCTAAAATTCGCACGGGGCCGATTGCTGGAGGACTCATCACCTTGCAGCAAGGTCAAACTTTTGTGTTAACCACACGCGCCATACCGGGTGACGAAACAGCAGTTTCTACAACTTACCAGGCTCTCCCCCGCGACTGTCGGCGTGGCGATACCATTCTTTTAGACGATGGCAATATCGCCCTCCAGGTAGATTCCGTCAATGAAACGGATGTCATCTGCACTGTCACCGATGGCGGCGATCTCAAGCCCAACAAAGGTATCAATCTACCGGGCGTCAATGTTTCGGCTCCCGCGCTTTCGGAAAAAGACCGGCACGATGTGGAATGGGGTATTGCCAATGGCATAGATTATGTGGCGCTTTCTTTTGTGCGCCACCCGGATGATGTTACCGCCTTGCGCAACATCATTACAGAACGCAACTCGACGATGCAAATCATTGCCAAGTTGGAAAAACCCGAAGCCATCCGCGAACTGGATGCGATTATGGAAGCCGCCGATGGGGTGATGGTAGCGCGCGGTGATTTGGGCGTGGAAATGGCCCCGGAAGAAGTGCCACTGCTGCAAAAGCACATTATTAAATGTGCCAATGAGGCTGGTAAAATTGTGATTACCGCGACCCAGATGCTGGAATCTATGACCGTCAATCAGCGCCCGACTCGCGCCGAGGCAACCGATGTCGCCAATGCTGTTCTCGATGGTACTGACGCCCTTATGCTCAGCGGGGAAACGGCTTCGGGGGCGCATCCGCTCGAAAGCTTGCAGATGATGGCGCGCATCGCCATAAAGGTGGAAGAAGATCAAAGCCGCACCAATTGGTTAGAGCGACGCCACGGCCACCAAAAGAGCAAGGACTTTACAACCTCCGTTTGCGAAGCGGCGGCTCATGCGGCAGCACGGCTCAATGCCCGCGCCATCGCTTGCTTTACAGAAACCGGCGGCACTGCCCGTCGCCTGGCCAAGTTCCGCCCTCCGGTGCCCATCATCGCCTTCACTCCCGAAGCCAGTGTCGCCCGCCATTTGCAACTGGTCTGGGGCGTGCAACCCTATATTATCGAGCGCAACGACAATACTGACCAGATGATTACTCAGGCCGATTACGCCCTGATGAAATCTGGCTATGTTTCCTGGGGCGATGCCGTTGTCGTCACCCTCGGCGCTCCCGTGGCTCTTTGCGGCTCTACCAATACCATGAAACTGCACCGCATCGGCGAATTGGATATTGCTTAATCTATACTCTAATAGGACGCCAAGCTTCGCTACGCTAATTCCATGCGCTAACTTTCGCTATTGATTGAGGAATAGCTTAACGTAAGTTGCCACCTAATAGATAAAGTGTCATTTCGAGCGAAGCGTAACGCAGTGGAGTGGAGTCGAGAAATCTTTCTGGTATGCGTATAAATGTTAGACCCAAGATTTCTCGACTCCGCTTTGCTCCGCTCGAAATGACAGACTCATAGGCAGCAAATTGAATTAGTTTAGCCTCGTCTGCGCAGCACTGCGCAACGGAGTTTTGGGGCCCATTTGCTACCGCTGCACTCGCCCGGAGGCATCACCTTTGACGAGGTTCTCCACTTCTTCCACCGTAACGCGGTTATAGTCGCCTGTAATGGTGTGTTTGAGCGCCGAGGCTGCCACCGCCCATTCGACCATACGCTGGGCTTCATAACCCTGTAAGGCCGCATAAATTAAACCGGCAGCGAAGCTATCGCCACCACCGACGCGGTCTACAATCGTGATGTCATAATGCTGCGCGAAATGAGCTTGCTTGTCCTGGTAGAGCATTCCGCTCCAACCATTGCGGCTGGCACTAAAAGATTCGCGGAGTGTAATCGCCACTTGCTTAAAACCGAATTGCTCGGTGAGTTGACGCGCTACATCCACATAAGTCTCACGCTCAATAACTCCGGTATTAACTTCAGCGCCCTTGATGCCAAAGATAGATTCAGCGTCTTCTTCGTTAGCAATGCAAATATCTACATACTCCATCAAGGAACCCATCACGCGGCGGGCTTTATCACGCGACCAGAGCTTTTTGCGAAAATTTAAATCTGCCGAAACGGTGAGACCTGCATCTTTAGCCGCGATACAGGCTTCCTCGACCACAGCCGCCGGTTCATCACCCAACGCAGGCGTGATACCTGTCCAGTGAAACCACCGTGCGCCCTGAAACACACGCGGCCAATCTACGCTACCAACTTCAATTTCACTAATCGCCGAATGCGCCCGATCATAAATGACCTTGGAAGCCCGTTGGCTGGCTCCACTCTCCAAAAAATAAAGCCCCATCCGGCTGCCGCCGCGCACAATGTGCGAAGTATCCACACCCAGCCCCCGCAACTCAGCGATAGCGCCATCGGCCATATCATTCTTCGGCAAGCGCGTCACAAAAGCCGCCCCAACGCCAAAATTCGCCAACGACACCGCGACATTAGCCTCTCCCCCACCATAACTTAATTCCAGATAGGGTGCCTGCGCAAAGCGAGCAAAACCGGGCGTCGCCAAGCGCATCATCACTTCGCCAAAAGTTACAACTTCAACCATGTCTCTCCTTTCGGTAGTCGGTAGCCAGTTGGCGGTAGTCGGTTCAGGCAAAGCCAGAGGATACAGAATTCGTCCGCCTTCGGACTTCCAACCGACTACCGCCAACTGGCTACCGACTACCGCTCCTCCCCACGCGCTGCGCGCACGGCCTGCATCAACTCACGGGCGCGGGTAGTCAGCAGGTCCCAATCTCCGGCCTTAATCGCCTCACGGTCTACCAGCTTGCCGCCTACCCCCAGCGCCACAGCACCGACCTTAAGCCATTCTCCTGCATTCTGGGCATCTACACCACCTGTCGGGAGCAGAGGAATATGCGGCAAGGGGCCTTTGATGTCTTTAAAATAGGATGGACCAAAGCGTGAGGCTGGAAAGACTTTGATAATGTCGCCTCCCAAAGCATGGGCCGTCCAGATTTCGGTGGGAGTCAACGCGCCAGGCAACATGGCTATACCCCGTGCCTGGGCTGCGTGGATAACTTCTGTCACAATGCAGGGGCTAACCAAAAACTGTGCCCCTGCATCCAGCGCGGCTTCGGCTTGTTCGATGTTAAGCACCGTGCCCGCGCCCAATAAAATATCACCTTCCAGATTGCCTGCCGTGGCTTCACGCGCCAGGGCCACAATAGTCTGCGCTGCCCCCGGCACTGTAAAGGTAATCTCTATCCCACGCACGCCACCACGCATCAAAGCTCTCGTGGCATTAATAGCCTCGTCGCCCGAATCCGCTCGCACGACCGCCACCACTCCACACGTCTGAATAGCTTTGACAACACTTAATTTATCCATTCTTTTCTGGCCTTTCGCGCAACTGCACAACACTTCTAGGTTCTAAGCTCATCATGCCTGAGTGTATTAGGTAGAGGGAACTATACAACATCTTTTAACGACAATAAGAAAAGTTAGAACAGATTTAGGGTGTACTGTATAAAAATTAACATTAATTCGTATAGACATGAAAGGTGTTTAGAGGCATCCTATAAGTAAGGTAGGATTAAATTTAGTATGGCATTATAAGGTTGGGCATAGTCATTTATCCGACTTTTATAGTAAACAAATTTACGGCAGCTAAATTTTACACGAATTTAGGCTCCAGAATTTAATGGCAACTCTTATAAGACTTCACTGACACATTAGGACTCAAGTGTCCTAATGTTTCGTTAGTGTCTAGAATGGGTAAACTAATAGTAGGCAGCAAGTTAGGGGAAGTTTCCTCTCAGTTTGTTGTGGAGCAATATTCTATTTATTGAGGAGAGCGTTGTGAACCAGAAAAAATGTCCAAAGTGTGGTGAAAACAATCCGCCTGAAGCCGTCATGTGCTGGGCTTGCTATACCCCGCTTTCAGGCGGCGCTGTAGCTCCGGCTATGGCAGGTGGCGCGGTTGGGCCGCGCGGCCCCGGTGGCCCGCCAGGAGCCGGTACGCTGGCCGCTCCCGGTGATGCCCCCAGTGGGGGAATATCGGTGCAACCCTGGATGTATGCGGTTGGCGGAGTAGTCTTACTGGTAATACTTGTGATAGGCGCGAAAGCCCTCTTCGGCGGGGGCGACACCTCTGGGGATGTACCTCCTGTCTCAGCGGGAAGTTCCTCTACTACCAGTAGTTATCCTAGCACTGGCTCATCAAGAACTTCAAGTCCTTCTGTTGCTGGACCGGCTGTTGCTGCACCGGCATCTACTGGCAGTCCTGCCGGGAATGCAGTGCCAATGAAGTTCAGCATCGGAGCCGTACCAAATCCAAACGAGAGTATTGGTGTGGTCGGCATTGCTTCAACCGAGCCTATTTCACCAGGGCAAGCAGGTGGCGTGGCCAAGTATGCGCGGACTGTATTTGCGAATGCCAATCACTATGACCAGTTACAAATTTATGTCTTCCGTGATCAACAGGCCAACGCCCGCTTTAAAGAATTTCAAGCTGGACACAGAAATGCACCTTTAAGTGAAGCAGATTTCGTTAATCTTAACGATCTGTGGCCAGATACGTTGGCGGTCTACGTCTTCTCCAAGGGTGGCGAAAAAGTCTATGTGCCTTCCAACGGTAACTGGTATGGGAATTTAGTTGGTTAGTAATAACGAAAAGATAAACAAAGCCCCTGGCTGCTCATGAGCAGCCAGGGGCTTTGTTATGATATAGCTCACTTATTGTTTATAGAAAAGCGGAGGGCATTAAGCGGCTCCGGCACTGAAGGTTATTTGCAAATTAAGCTGTTACGCCTTAATAGAGGTGTTATTCCACCAAAACAGAGTAAATTTAGAGTAGCTTTCAAGAGTGTTAGAATGGGCAGCAAGCTTTTCTACTCCGCTCTCTGCTGTATTCTAACCTTCCCGGCAAGGCTTACGATTGCTCAGGAAGGCATACAATTGCTCAGGCAAGTAACGCGTGCAGTTAGTGAGAATTCACCACCAGAGTTGGGCATTTTCCAAATTTACAAGTGACAAAAATAAACCTCTCATGCTGCGAGACATGAGAGGTTTATGGGGTTTAATTCCTTAAGGGGTAAAGTATGGCCCAAGATTTGGAATACTGTTCAAATTGACCCATTTAACGTGCCCATCAGCATATAGCACATCACTGCCATCTAAGTGACGCGTTGAGTCATAAACGGCTTCACCCTGGCTAGGTATCAATAGGGGTGCATTGATCTCAAAATGACTGGCATCCATCGCCATTACACACTGAGCCGGACTTGTCACATCAGAAATAGTGCGACCTGTGTTAGTCGTTAGCTGTTGATTGAGGCCATAGTGACCTTCCGTCCACGGCGCACCAGGTGGCACAACCTGCAAACCGCAGGTATTGGTTCCAACAGGACACCGCCATTTAAAGTCTGACTTTTTGCCATCATTGCCAGCGTTGCTGGCACTTGTGACCGAGAAGGTAGCAGGCGAACCAGATGGACACAGGAACACTTGAGTACTCTTCGTGTAGGGGTATAAAGACACAAGATAACTGTATCCAGAACCACCAGAGTTCTTGTCCTGCTCCAGGACATAAGTCTCATCATTATCCTGGGTATACTGAGCCATGCTCAAGCCGATCTGCTTTAAGTCGCTCTGGCAGGAAGCACGCCGGGCGTTTTCACGGGCTTTGGCAAACACCGGGAAGAGGATAGCCGCCAGGATTGCAATGATGGCAATAACCACCAAAAGCTCAATCAGAGTGAATCCAGCGCGACCTTTGCCCTTTTGTCGTTGCGGCGGTGGGCCAAGTGCCCGGCCTAGAAAAGAAAAGTAACTAAATAAGTTCATAAAATCCCTCTTATAAGAGCAGAATTACTAACTTCATTATACCCATTTTAGTTTAAAGATAAACCAAAATTCACATTCCATGCCACTTAGGGCATGAAACGCTGGTTGTAATCAATTGCTTCTTTTGATGCTTGTTAAGGGTTTAAGTTGCTCTTTTTATAACCAACAGCAGAAACTCGCATTGAATGGGCACAAACAGTTCAAGCAACCGTCTTAACCAGGGCACTCTGGCGTAAGCATTCTTCCATCCAGCGCCGGTGCAAGCTATGCCCGGCGCGAATGGCAATGAGATGCGCCTGTAAAGCTCCCCCATCTTCGCCAAAGAGCAACGCCACATCACCAACCACATCAAGGGCTTTATGGCGAGCTAACTCATTGGCAAAACGCCAGGGGGAAGAGGGAGCGTCCTGGCCCAACACAATGGCGTTATCGGTTGAGCCACCCTTAATCAAACCCTGTGCTTGTAATGGGGCAATCCATTGTTCAAGGGTAAAGGTACGAGCCGGAGCCAGTTCTTTTTGGAAACTGGACGGCGTGACGTTCAGGTCTATGGCCTGCTGACCGACGTAATCAAGGTTATAGTCCACGACCACGGTCAGACGAAACTGATTACAGGGCACGCCTAACACCGAGCCATCTCCATCAGTGACCCAGACTGGCTCCTGTAAACGATACAAAGGACGTTGTCTATCTTGCGGAAGTTCCTCATGACAGTTAGACGTTACCGCTGGCAAGTCTGTTGGTGCGCTACCCCCGATAGCCACAACTCCGGCATCTTCAATGAGCCGACACCACCCCTGCGCGCTGCCATCGAGGATGGGCACTTCTGGCCCGTTTAACTCAATACAGCAATGCGTGATATTCATGGCCCAGAGCGCGGCTAAAAGGTGTTCGGTAGTGCTGACTTGAGCGCCCTGTTGCTCCAACGTGGTCGCGTGCGTGGTGCTGACTACACTGCGTGATGTCACAGCGATTTGGGGAGATTCAGGTAAATCCATCCGCACAAAAACCAGGCCACACGCGGCGCGTGGCCGTAAACGAGCTGTAATTGTCGCCCCGGTGTGCAACCCAATACCAGAGATTTGCACATCACGCCGCAAGGTCTGAAAGGAGAAGGACGGAGAAAAGGACATATAGAATCAACAAAGGTAGGAGCAAATGACTTGCCCCTACCTTTGTTACAAACGCTATTTCCAACGTCTAATTTTGACTAAGCGCGCACTTTAACCAGCAGTGAAGCCTTAACGGGTTTCTTTTTTCCACTACGATCACGCACGGTGACTTCAACGCGGTAGTTTTGCTCTTCGTTAGGATAATCGAATTTACCCTGGGCACCATGAGCGTCAACTCGCTGGCCCGGTGGGGGAGCCAGGGTCGGATCGCCGATGGTGACTGTCGCTTGAGCCGGTGGTGCCCCCGCATTATCAGCATCAAAATTCCACTGAATAATGGGATTAGCAGTTCCTGCCTCGACATCAGCCACCAGAGTAATCGGGCCTGGTTTGGCGGTGATTTCGGCGACTTGAGTTCCTACCGGGTCGGTAGGTCGCCGGATGGAGACGCTCATATCACCGGTTTCGGCTACCAAAGCCAAATCGCCAATATAAAAGGTATCTTGCGCGTCACTGGTGACCACCAGACGCTGAATCATCGTGCCCGCATCAGGAGTCAGATGCAGATTCTTAATCGGCAAAGTATAGAAGCGCCAACCTTCTTCATCGGCTTTATTTTTATCGAGGTTGATATCAATATCGCCAACGCCTGCCCCTTTATCCAGCATAAAAGTAAATTGGAGGCGCTTTATTTCCGTGTCTTGCGGGGCAGCACCAAATCCTTCGCCGGGGCCGCCTCCAAAACCTCCACCCGGAGGCCCGCCAAAGCCGCCACCTGGAGGGCCAAACCCACCACCGGGAGGGCCACCAAACCCACCACCTGGTGCGCCACCCGGAGGCGGGGCCTCGAACTGCGCTAAACGTGGCGCGACCTGGGAGTAGGTGCGCGTCATCAGACGGGGCGAAATTAAGTCTGCGGAACCTGGTTGACCGGGTCTTGGCCTGCCGCCAAAAGGAGGCACCTCGCCACCGGGCGGCGGTTGTTCATTACCGGCACCAAACCCACCGCCCAGGTCGCCACCAGCACCGGGAGCTGGCCCAGTTTCACGAAAGCGCACGCGCAGACGAAGCAAACCGGTGGCCTGATAAGGTGCTAAAGGAACCGGGGGGTTGACATCAAAACGAATACCCTCATGGAAACTGCGGGTGATAACTTCTAACGGACGGTCGCCAGGGCCACCCACATCCTTGGCTTCGGAGGATGAGCCATTACCCCACGCCCCGCGCGTAACACCAGGCGAGCCGCCCGCGCTATTCCAGAAATAGACGCTACGCACGCCTTGCGCCCATCCTCTGGAAGAAACAGTTAGCAGCAACCCGGCTAAGAAATAAAAGGACAATCGGAACAACTTCATGTCGTGACTCCCTTTATAGGACTTTACAGGAAAGGATGAAGGGCTAATAACCTCGTGCAGTGGTGGATAGAGACATCAATTTGAGGTTATTGGGCCGAATTTCGCTCTATTCTATAATGTACCACATGCACAACGCTCCTGTTATACAAGGGCAATTATTTGCTTATCAATAATTTAAAAGTTTTACGGTATTAAACGCGCCGCCACAGCATCGGCCACAGGGATAGCAGCGGGTGCTAGACGCACTACGCCTGCATCTTCCAACAAAATGCCACGCTGCGTCAAGTCCTGAAGTTCGCCGTTGAGTTCATGCCGTGCGTCCAGGTGCAGCCGCTGCGATGTAGCGGGTAAAGAGAACCCCTCGCGCAAACGCAAGCCCAGCATCACAATTTCGCTTAAACGTTGGCGGGGAGTTAGCGTTTCTTCTCCCACTCGCGCCGAGTTCTTTTCCTGCATGAGTTGCACATAGCGAGGGGCCGCACGCTCATTCCACCAACGCTGCCCATTCAAATGCCCGTGTGCGCCGCAGCCGCACGCTAAATAGTTGCCGCCCCGCCAGTAGTTCAGGTTGTGCTGACACTCACGACCAGGCCGTGCATAGTTGCTCACCTCATAGCGTAGCAAACCAGCAGCTTGAAGTATCTCCTGAGCATCTTGCATCAAAACCGCTTGATTATCATCTTCAACCGGAATCAAGTGCCCCCGCTCGGCCCGCTTAGCAAAAGGAGTACCCTCTTCAATGGTTAAAGCATAGCAAGAGACATGCTCTGGTTCCAACTGCACCGTGCGCTCTAACGTGTTGTGCCAGGAGGCGCGACTCTGGCCGGGCAGGGCATAGATGAGGTCGAGACTGATATTGTCGAAGCCTGCTCGTCGCGCCCCATCAAACACGGCCTCCCCTTGTTGAGCATTATGCGTGCGCCCAAGGCGTTTCAAAGCCGCGTCATCAAAACTCTGCACGCCCAAGGAGAGCCGGTTCCAACCCGCCTGATGCAATGCAGTTAATTTATCTTCTTCCAGGCGATCAGGATTGGCCTCGATCGAAATTTCAGCATCGGGTGCAACCGCGATCGTATCATGGATCGTCTGGAGCAACTCAGCCAGCGTCGCCGCACTCAGGAAAGTAGGCGTACCCCCGCCGAAAAAAATTGAAGTCAGAGGTTGCTCAGGAAGTGATTGAGCGTGGGCCGCGAGTGTATTCTCTAACTCACGACGCAACATAGCGACATATTCTGTTACGAGGTCATCTTTCGCCCCAATATGAATCGCAAAGTCGCAATAGGGACAACGTCGCACGCAAAATGGGATATGAACGTATAAGCCAAGCATCACAAGATTTACAATTAAGAATAGCTACTGTATTCTTGACGGAGTGGGGCTAAACCAGGTTGCTGCGTCTCGTTGGGAATGTGTCTCTATTTTAGCGCACATGCTACAGCGTTGACAATAATAAACAGCAGGAATTTTAAACCGCCAAGGACGCCAAGAGCGCCAAGATTTGTTGTAAGATGGGGAGAGATGAAGAAAAAGAATGGGAGAGAGGGAGAAAGGGAGAAGAGGAGAGGAATAAGAACTCTTTTGTTCCCCCTCTCCCTCTCTCCTTTTCTCCCCCTCCTCTTGGCGGTTAATCAAAATTTCAGGAGAAACCATTGCGTGCTGAAATCTTATGCGTTGGTAGTGAGCTTTTATTAGGGCAGATTATTGATACCAACGCGGCTTATATTGCGACTCAGTTGGCTCGTGCGGGCATTGACTTGCACCGCAAGCAGGTGGTCGGTGACAACTTGGAGCGCATCGTTGATTGCATCCGAGGGGCTTTAAGCCGGTCGGATACCCTGGTGATTACAGGTGGCCTGGGGCCAACTACGGATGACTTGACCCGTGAGGCGATTGCTACCGCATTAGGCGTGCCGTTAGAGCATCAACCTGACCTGGAAGTGGGTCTACGCGATTTCTTTGCCCAACGAGGTATCACGCCGGGAGATACCATTATGCGCCAAGCTTATCTGCCTGCCGGAGCCAGTGCTATCCCGAACACCAATGGCACGGCACCAGGGGTGCAGGCGGAGACAGCCGAGGGTAGATTAGTCTTTGCCGTGCCGGGTGTGCCCAAAGAAATGCGCGCTATGATTGACCTTTCAGTGGTGCCAGCGTTGCTGGAACGTATGGAAGGCGAGCGCAGCGTTATCGTCTCACGGGTGTTGCGGGCTTATGGTGTGGGAGAAAGCGCATTAGCCGAACCGATTGAAGATATTCTCACCACTGCCGAAAACCCCACCGTGGCACCTCTTATCTACGGCAACACCGAAGTCCATCTCCGGCTGACGGCCAAAGCTTCCAGTGAGGGCGAAGCCAAGCAATTGCTGGATGGGATGGAAGCTCGCATCCGCGCACGGGTTGGCGAGCACATCTTTGGTATAGATGACCAGACTTTGGGCAGTGTGGTGTTGCAAAAGCTGCGCGAAAAGGGGCTTTCCTTGGGCGTGGCCGAATCCTTAACTGGCGGTATGATAGATTCCCTGTTGACTGATATTCCCGGTGCCAGCCAAGTCTTTATGGGTGGAGTGGTGGCTTATACCCCAGACGTGAAGACTGCGGTATTAGGTGTCCCTGCTGAGTTAATTGCAACCGAAGGCGTGGTAAACGCGGCGACAGCGGCGGCAATGGCCGAAGGCGTCCGCCGCGTCACCAAAGCCCACATCGGGCTTTCCACCACGGGAGAAGCGGGGCCAAAACCCAATACGGACGCCCCAGTGGGCACGGTGTTTATTGGCCTCTGTAATGGAGAAAAGACGGAGACTGTGCAGCGAGAATTCTTTGGCGACCGCGATATTGTCCGAAGGCGATCCTCAATGGCTGCTTTAGACGTGTTGCGCCGCTATCTGGATAGTATTTAAAATAGTGCAGTATAATCGCGGCGAATTAAATTCGTGAAATTTCACGAAATAGGCTATGCAAGCGGTAGGTTCTGTGTTACACTGACGTTATCATTGATAACAATGAAAATGCCTTGGAATGCGTTTGAAGATTATCTTAAATAGTCTCAGAAGTTAAGTAAAAGGTCGTCCGAAAGGGTCGAAGTTAGGCTTAAAATCGCAACGGCTAGGCTGCTAAATCGTCGGTATAAGCATAGGATTTAAGGAGATTTGAAATGGCAAAAGATACGGGGCCGAGCAAAGCCCAACTGCAAAACGCGAACATCGCCAGCAACGATAAACAGCGTTCGTTAGACGAGGCAGTGTCGCGCATGGAAAAGACCTTTGGTAAGGGTTCTATTATGCGCCTGGGCGAGCGCACGCACATGGTCGTGGATACCACACCAACGGGTTCGTTATCGTTAGATTTGGCCCTGGGCGGTGGCCTGCCGCGTGGGCGTCTGATTGAGATTTTCGGGGCTGAAGGTGGCGGTAAGACGACCCTGGCTCTGCATGTGGTCGCCGAGGCGCAAAAAGCGGGTGGCATCTGCGCTTATATTGACGCGGAGCACGCGCTCGACCCGGAATATGCGCGGTCGCTAGGTGTAGATATTGACAACCTCTATATTTCACAGCCAGATAATGGCGAACAAGCCCTGGAAATTGCCGATACCCTCGTGCGTAGCGGCGCGATTGACTGCATTATCGTGGACTCTGTAGCCGCTCTCACGCCACGCGCGGAAATTGAAGGCGAGATGGGTGAATTGCAGGTCGGCGCAATGGCTCGCTTGATGAGCCACGGTTGCCGCAAGCTTGCCTCTTCGGTGGGGCGTGCTAATGCCGTAGTGCTTTTCATCAACCAGATTCGTGAAAAAGTCGGCGTGATGTATGGCTCCCCAGAAACCACCCCCGGTGGACGCGCTCTCAAGTTCTTCGCTTCGGTGCGAATGCGCGTCTCGCGGGGCGAGGCAATTAAGAACGGGTCTGAACAGATTGGCAGCCGCACCAAGGTCAGCATTCTCAAGAACAAGATCGCGCCCCCCTTCCGCGATGCGGAATTTGACTTGATCTTTGGCAAGGGCATCTCAAAGTATGGCGACATTCTCGACTTGGCTGTGCAAAAGGGTCTTATTCAAAAAGGTGGCGCTTGGTTCACGGTAGGCGAAGAGCGTTTCCAGGGTCGTGACAACGTGCGTGCCTATCTCGAAGAGCATCCAGAATATGCCGATGAGTTGGAAGATCAGATTCGGGAAGCTTTTGGTCTGCGCCCATCACACGGTGGCGCTCCGGCTGAGCTAAATGGTCTTAATGGCACGGCTGCGGCTAATGGCAATGGTGTATCTTCTAATGGTACAGCCCCCAAACTCAGCAAAGTGGCCGTGGATGATGCCGAGTAAAGTCAGCCCCTAAAGCGTGAAGGGCACCAGTATATAGCTGGTGCCCTTTGGTTTTAATCTGGTCGAGTCACCGCGAAAAATCAAGCATCGCACTGCCCATCTCAATGGTTTAGCGAATCCCAGCCTGAACCTCATTCTAGTGCGAACCTTGTATGTTCTCGAACGTACTGTGTTACATAATATGCGTAATGCCTTGTGTGAGGTTCCTATCTTGTCTCTTCCAATGTTATATTCCTCTAGCCGCTTAAAAATTCGCCCTTTAGTTATCGGCACTGCGTTAAGTTGTACTTTAAGCGTAGGGCAGGTTTTCGCTCAACAGTTGCCGCCGCCTGCGCCGCAGCCAGATACAACAACGCGCAAACCAAAAACACCTGCCTCTACTCCGCCTCAAAATAAGGGCAATTCCACCCCCGATATTATCATCCTGCCCGCACCGGCGACTGGAGAGACACTGGACACTGCACCTTACCAGGCACCAGATCAGACGCCGAATACAACGCCAGAGACGACACCACCCAACACCACACCACAACCGCCCGATGATTCCGGCACCATTATTCAAGTTGATCCTACGCCTCGCCCTACCCCGTCGCACAAGCCGCCGCAACGCTCTGCGGCGAGTGTCGGGGCCGTCTCTGTGGCCGGACTAAACGATGTAGCGGCCTTACGCAAATTAGGTCAAGCGTTGGCTCCCAAGTTGAGCGCGAAAGTCACCTTGTTCGATGGGCAAAGGAAATATGTTCTGACACGCGATGGGTTAGGCGCGAAAATCCCGATGCTTAAGCTATTGCGGGAAGCCCAGCGTTCACGGGGCAATGTGCCAGTGCGCTTCACAGTGGACTTAAACCAAGCCGAACGCGCCTTGCGGCGACTGGCTCCTGATATCAATCGCAAGGCACAGCCGATTAGCCTGGACTTAGAAGATGGCAAAGTGGTGACGCGCGGTGGCGATGGCGTCACCCTGGCTATCACGGGTTCAGCACAACGAGTGAAGCAAGCCCTTGAAGCGCAACCACCACGCACCACAGTGGATTTAGTCGTAGCACGCACGCTCGGTAAGGGATCAGTATCTGACTCTGACCTGAGCCAGATGCATTACTTACTGGCGAGTTTCTCCACGCCCTATGACGCCAGCATCAGGGGGCGCACCCATAACCTGCGCATCGCGGCGCGCAATGTTAACGGGACTATAGTGCCCGATGGTGAAGTGTTTTCGGCTAACCGCGCGATTGGCAAACGAGACGCCGCCGCTGGTTGGCAGGAAGCCAAGATGTTTGTCAGCGGCCAGGTAGTGTCAGGAGTGGGCGCGGGTATTTGCCAGTGCGCTTCGACCCTTTATAATGCTGCTTTGTTAGCGGGTTTGCCTATTGTGGAGCGCCACCCGCATATGTTCCGCGTTAGCTATGCGCCGCCCTCGCGCGATGCGACGCTTTACTGGGGCAGTAAAGATTTCCGCTTCCGCAACAATACGGGTGGCCCGATTTACGTGCAAACTCTGGTGCGGGATGGTCGCTTCTATGCTCGTCTTTATGGCACTCAGCCCGTGCGCGAAAAAATTTCTGTCGAATCACGCACTCTCTCCCATAAGAACGGCACACGCTCTGTAGCCTACCGCGTTATGGAATCCGACACTGGCACGCAACGCGAGCTTTTATCCCGCGACTACTATATGCCCCATCCGTAAGCAGCCATGAGCCTTGAGGCTAAAGCATTGAGTTAGCAGGTGCAATTTACTGCTACTTCCCTCATGGCTCAGCACTCAAGGCTCATGGCTTCAGTCTCTCATCTAAAGCTTGCAGCAGTTGCAGAATATGGCGACGGTTCTCGCCAAAGTCTCCTTTACCGACCCGCGAGGCCGAGCGCACATCAAGCGTTGTCTCTTTACTGTTGCCGTGCAGGGTAATGGTCAAGTCATCTTTGAAGACCAGCACTGGCACCACAACTCTTATAACCCGCTCCACTGGCTCATCGCGCAAACCTAAGGGGACTAAGCCTTCTTCTGGTACGGTTTGCCAGTGACCACCATAAGTTCTCAAGGTTGAAATCGTTTCTTGCACGGTGCGGCGCACTTCATATAATGAGTGATGATAATGACGGGTGCGCAGAAGGGGGTCGCTGTGATCTGGCCGTGTCGCGGCATGGTTAATGGGGTTCTGTGCGCCTAAGATCATGATGGGGACAAGCAGCAGAACTGCACCGCCGCAGACCACTTTCCACACTACAGTACGTTTTCCAGAGGCTCGCATAATTCAAAGCCAATCGCATCGCTTGGGCTACAGAATCTTTCACAACTTATGATGGACCCTGGCCTGCATTGCCCGGTGCATCAGCAGGTAGCGTCTTCGCCACGTCCAGTAGATAAGTGCCATGCCGCCAATGAAACTGGCGAGGTAGCTGGCATTATGTATCCATAAGTCAACCAGGAAAAGTTCCTGCCGGGACTGCGGCACTTTAGTCGCCATTGACCCCACAAGCCAGATGCTATGGGTGCGCGCTAAGCTGAACCCAATAACCCCGGCGATGCAGGCAACGATGGCTGAACCCATCATGAGAACGGCAATCGGTTTGATTAAAGAGGCGGCGCCGATTTTTGGCATTGAGCCAATTTGCGCCATGAGCGATAGCGGAATACCCAACAGTAATCCTACCCACCAGGTAGCGACAATACCCCAGCCCAGGCCCAGCAGCGTCGGTGAATCGGTGCCAAAGATGGGAGGATGCCCGATAGTGAAATACTCAACACAAATGCGCGCCGTGATCTGGTCGTGGATAATGCCATAGGTGATAGCCGCGAAAATAGAGAGCGCCACAATTTTCAAGCTCTCCATTGTTCAAGCCCCTGAGCCTACTCCACATACAGCAGACGGTTGCAATTTTCGCAGGTGGGCCATTCTTGCGATTTTGCTTCGCGCAAGTTGAAAGAAGTCAGTGCCATGCCACAAGCCGAGCAGTTGCCCTTATCAGGATGGGCAACGGCAACACCCTGATGAGCTTTGGCAATGCGGGTGTACATTGCCAGATCATCCGCTTCGATCTGGGGAACAAGTTGTTCTCGTTTAGCTTTAGCCACCGCGAGTTGGTTTTCTAACCGGGTGGTTTGCCCGGCAAAAGTCTTTTCCGCTTCGGTGGTCTCAGCGCTCTTCTCCTGAAACTCTTTTTCTAACTCAGCCAGGCGTGCCGCACTGGTTTCCGCCTCATCCATCAGGTTCAAAATCGCTTCATCTAAATCGCCACGCGCATGGGAGAGAGCTTTGATGTCACGCTCTAGAGAAGTTACCTCATGGGCACTGGTGGCATTCATCAGGCGCTGTTGTTGGCGAGCGATTTTATCTTCGGTTGCCTTAAGCTCCAACTCTTTATCGGCCCGCTGCTTGTTGAGCGTGTTAAGCCGTTCCTGCTCCACGTCCCGCGCTTTTTGTAAAGTATCACGTTCACTGCGCAAAGTTGAGCCATCATCCAATCGGCTGCGCTCCCTCATAAATTTAGCGATCTGGTTATCAATTTCTTGTAGTTCAAAGAGTTTACGATTCATGCACTCGCTCCCACACTTGCTCCCTCCAAGTTTACTCGTTCCAAGCTTTACAGGGCGGCAAACGGATTAGTATCTAGCTGGCTATAGGCGACATTTATATCAAGCGTGGCTCCCAGCGTATCGGCTATCAATTTGATGGCGGCACATTCTGTAGCCACATGAGTTGTATCAATAAGAGAAAGCCCCAATGCCTGTGCCTTCAGCGCATCGTGGTGTTTTATATCTCCCGTGACCAGGCAGTCACAACTGGCACGCACCGCCGCGTCAATGTAACTGGCTCCACTGCCCGGCACGCAAGCCACTTTACGCACGGTATCCTGCGCCCGCACCAATCGCAGATTTGGCGCATTCAGCTTCTTGCCAACAGCCCGCGCGTAATCATCGAAGTTCATGCCCGCCGTCAGTGCGCTTAACTCCCCCATCCGTGCCGCGCCATAAGGGTTAATGGCATTGAGCAGCGGATACACATCATAAGCGACTTCCTCATAAGGATGCGCCTCTAACATGGCCCGCACCACAGCATCACGCCTGCGCTCTGGCACAATGACTTCCAGCCGCCACTCGTCCGCCTCTTCCAATTTGCCGACTTCGCCCTCATAAGGATTCGCACCGGGCAAAGGGCGATAGGTGCCCGTGCCCCGCGCCTGAAAGCTGGCCAAATCATAATTGCCAAATTCGCCCGCGCCTGCATCCCATAACGACTGTCTGACTTTCTCCAACTCTTCTGGGGGGGTAAAGACCACAATCTTCACCAACGCTTCATCCCCGCTTGGTTGCAGCACCTGGATGTTCTGCAAGTCGAGGGATTGCGCTAAAGCATCGCCTAAAGCGTGCGGTTGCGGCGCACTGTCGAGGGCCGTGTGAACTGCTACCACATGCAGATTAGCGGCAATACAGCGGGCGGCTAATCGCACTGTGTGGTTCCGAAAATCAAGATTATCTAAGGGGCGAAAAAGGAGGGGATGATAAACGACTAAAGCCTGATGCCCCAGACCCTCGGCAATGGTGGCCTCCGTGACTTCATGGGCCACTAAAACACTTCTCACTTCGGCCCCAACATCGCCAATTTGCAAGCCCGTTTTATCCCACGACTCAGCGCGGGCAAAGGGATACTTGGCGTCAATCGCTTTGATGAGATCGGAAACAGTAGGCATAGCTTATTATATCTATCTCAAGTTGTTAGCTTGGTAGTTAGTCATTTCGAGTGGAGCGACCAAAGGAAGCGGAGTCGAGAAATCTTGTGGTTCAACGCACCAGTCACTTTTCAAAGATTCCTCGACTCCGCTTTGCTCCGCTCGGAATGACATCTTTGCCCATACGGAGTAATTTGGACTGTAACTATTGGGGCCAACGCGCAGTGAACCAGTCCGTGCTTAAGCTGCTGCCTTACTTTTGCCCATAAACTTCTGCCGGGTCAAAGAGCGGCTCGCCTTCAGTTTGCAACATGCCCTCATCAGTGATGCGTTCAAAGAAGCAGGAGCGATAGCCGTGCGCGCAGGCCGCGCCGCCAACTTGCTCGATTTTAATAACGAGGGCATCCCGGTCACAATCGGCAATCATCTCATGCACAATCTGCACGTTGCCGCTGACTTCACCCTTCATCATAATGCGCCCCTTGGAGCGACGGTAAACATAGGTGCGCTTACTCTCCCACGTTTTTTGCACCGCCTCCCGATTGAGCCAGGATACCATTAACACTTCGCCCGTCTGATAGTCTTGAAAGACACCACAGACTAAGCCTTTATCATCGTATTTCAATTCATCCCAAAACATAATTCACCAACATTATTTTAGCCACAGAACCACACGGAAGGGCACGGAAAAGAAGAGGATGGAGAATCGAGGATAGAAGATCGCAGGGCTAAACAGAGGACAGTTATCCTCGCTTCGTCTTAACGATCCTCTATCTTTCATCTTCTATCCTCGATTCTATGTCCTTCTGTGGCTAATCTAAATCAAAGCCTGACTTCAACGCCGCGTTCATGCAGTTCCTCTTTAATTTGCCGGATCGTATATTTGCCATAATGGACAATCGAAGCTACTAAGGCGGCTTCAGCTTTGCCTACTGTGAGGGCATCATAGATGTGGTCTATGTTCCCCGCGCCGCCACTGGCAATCACCGGGATATTAACCGCTTCGGCCACGGCGCGGGTCAATTCTAAATCATAGCCTGCTTGCGTGCCGTCTCCATCCATCGAAGTGAGCAGAATTTCGCCAGCGCCCAGCTCTTCCACTTTGGCGGCCCATTCCACAGCATCCACCTTGGTCGGCGTGCGCCCACCGTGTAAGTAGACTTCCCAGCTATTAGCCCCACGCTGCTTGGCATCAATGGCAACCACAATGCACTGCACGCCAAACTGGGCCGCACCTTCTGCAATCAAGGGAGGATTCTCAAACGCTGAGGTGTTAATAAAAATCTTATCCGCGCCTGCCGCTAAAATGGCGCGCATCTCATCGGTAGTCTTTAGTCCACCACCAACAGTAAAGGGAATAAATGCTTCTTCCGTCACCTGCGCCGCGAGATCAGCAATGATACCACGTCGCTCATGACTGGCCGTAATATCCAGAAAAACCAGCTCATCCGCGCCTGCCTGGTCGTAATAAGCCGCCCGCTCGACCGGGTCGCCCGCATCGCGCATATTTTCAAACTTGACGCATTTCACGACGCGCCCATTGTTAATATCTAAAGCCGGAATAATTCTCTTAGCTGGCATTAAGTAGTCCTGAGTGCTGAGCCATGAGTGCTGAGTCTTGGCTCATTCACGCTCGCGGCTAATGTCTATTAATTCCTGCACGGTGGTCGTGCCTTCATAGAGGGCTTTGCCGACGATGGCACCTTCGACAT
The DNA here is from genome assembly GCA_019239895.1 of Abditibacteriaceae bacterium. GTDB lineage: Bacteria > Armatimonadota > Abditibacteriia > Abditibacteriales > Abditibacteriaceae > JAFAZH01. The sequence goes on from JAFAZH010000050.1 coordinate 147,975, forward strand.
TGGGGATATTGCGCAGGATACGAATATCGGTCGCTTTATGAACGCCACCGCTGGCGATAACCGGAATCTCGACCGCTTCGGCAATAGCACGCAAAGCTGTAGCGTTAGGGCCGCTCAAGGTGCCGTCACGGGCGATGTCGGTGAAGATGATGCGGTGACAACCCATCCCTTGCATCGTCTGTGCAAAGGTCACGGCGGGCACCTGGCTGGTATCCTGCCAACCGGCAGTAGCCACGAAACCATCCCGTGCATCGAGACCGAGGATGATAGCATCACCAAATTGGGCGAACATTTGTTGCGCCCATTCCGGTCGTTGCACAGCCTGTGTGCCAATGATGCACCGCTGTACGCCAGCCTCTAATGCCCGTTCAATCGCTTGCGCGGAACGTAAACCGCCGCCAAGCTGCACGGGAACAGGGACGCTTTGAGCGATGCGCCCAATAATCTCCAGGTTGGCCGGAGCACCTTCACGCGCTCCATCTAAGTCCACCACATGTAGTCGAGGTGCCCCATCATTGACCCAGCGTTGCGCCATCGCCACGGGGTCTGCGCCATACACCGTCTCGTGTTCATAATCACCTTGTAGCAGCCGCACACACTGACCACCACGAATATCAATCGCTGGAATAATTTCCATAATGTCTTTAACCACAAAGACACAAAGAACACGAAGAAGAATACAGGAAACAAAATACAGCATACAGGGGCATACGAGTTACCACGTTTTCTGTTTCCTGTATTCCGTATTCTCGCAAACCTTTGTGCCCTTTGTGTCTTTGTGGTGAATTCATATCTTTATAATCGTGCGAAGTTATCTAAGATTTGCATTCCTACTACACTGCTCTTTTCCGGGTGGAACTGCACCGCCATTAAATTGTCGCGTTCGACGGCGGCCACGAATTCTAGGCCATGACAGCAAGTCGCGGCCACTACCTCTGGCTCATCGGGCGTGGCGTGATAGGAATGCACAAAATACACCATTGAACCCGGAGTGACATTCGCAAAAAGCTTAGTCGAGCGAGGAAAGTGCAGCGCACTCCAGCCCATGTGCGGGATTTTTAAGCCGGGAGTTTCCGGGAGTTTAGTAACCTTGCCTGACACGACGCCTAACCCGGCATGGAGGCCAAGCTCTTCACTCCAATCGAACAACAGTTGCATTGCCAGGCAGATGCCTAAGAATGGTTTGCCCGCTGTGATGCCATCTACTATTGGCTCGATAAGACCAGCATCCCGCAGGCTCTTCATCGCCGCCCCGAAAGCGCCCACCCCTGGCAGCACAATCTTCTGGGCCGCCGCGACTTCTTCCGGCTGCCTGGTCACATGCGTTGCAAAGCCTAAGTGTTCAAAAGCCTTCTGCGCACTTCGCAAATTATTAATACCGCAATCTACTATGGTTATCATGATCTTTAATTCACCACAGAGACACAAAGGGCACAAAGAGAAGAAGAGAATAGGGGCTAGAAAATAGAGGATAGATAATAGTAAGCAGGATGTCGTTGCGATACTCGATTCTCCATCTTCACTCCTCAAACTCTTTGTGCCCTTTGTGTCTCTGTGGTGAATGACTCATTACAAAACGCCCTTCGTGCTGGGCAGTTCATTACCGGAAACGGTTACGGCGGCACGCATGGCGCGGGCCATTGCTTTCATGCCGCCTTCAATAACATGGTGGGCATTACCGCCACTTAGCTCCCGCAAGTGTAAGTTGAGGCGTGCATTGTTAGCTAAGCCCACCATGAACTCGCGGGCTAAGGCTACATCAAACTCGCCTAAGCGTTCCTGTTGCAAGTTCCAATCAACTTCGCACCAGGCGCGGCCACAAAAGTCTACGGCACATAGCATGAGAACTTCGTCCATTGGGGCAATAAAAAAACCATAGCGGGCAATACCGCGTTTGTCTCCCACCGCTTCGTGGAGCGCCTGACCTAAAACAATACCTAAATCTTCGACTAAATGATGCGCGTCAATTTCCACGTCTCCCGTCGCTTTGATGTCGAGATCGAACCCGCCATGCTTGGCCCACTGTTCCAACATGTGCTTCCAGAAAGGCAGACCCGCCTCTTTAGGCACATTGATATGAAACGAGCCAGAGCCATCGAGATTAAGCGTTAGCTCAATCTGCGTCTCGGTGGTATTGCGCACCACATGCGCGGTTCTATTTGATTGCGACTCAGGGGAGGAGGCCATGAGAGTGAGGTGGAGCTACAGTTTATTTCAAGATAGCGTTTAAATATTGGAGCAGCGCATTAGCATCGGGGGCCACGATTTCAGCGCCAGCTTCCAGAAACAAACGCCGATGGGTTGCGCCCGATGGCCCGGACAGGGCGATACAACTAATAATTTTAGCACGCCCCGCGCCCTTTAATTCACGATAGTTCTGCACCGTGCGCAAATCATCCATCGTGTCGCCAATGAAGATAGCATAGCGAAAGTTAAGCCGTTCGCGGTTTAAAATGAGAGTGCGGCCATCGGGCTTGCGCACGCCATCGTCTTCCGTCACCCAGGTCGCTTCAGGAATCCTTTCGGTCAGGTTTGCCATCTGAAGGGCCAGTTGGGTTTCAGCCCGCGTGCGACCCGTTAAAACACCCACTTGCAGTCGTGGCGACAGCAGAGCACCATCTAACAAAACCTGCTCTTTTTGATAATAGCCTGCCTCATGAATATGTTCAGGCGCAAAGCCATAAAGTGGGCGGCACTTTTCTTCACCCGCATACATTTCCTGAAACAACTGCGTCACGAGTTTGGGGTTCCAGGTCGCCGCAAAGTCACGGCGCTGCTGTGGCGTCAGCATTTCCAGAATAACTTTTTCCGCCGCCACCAGACCACCACCGCGCCGCTTGGCATCACGGGTGAATTCTTCCCAGCCGGGTTCTTGCGCCCGCACTGAGGCAGTATCCTGGCTGCCCGATTGAGCGTGTTTGGCGATCACAAAGGCGACAGCGGCATTGGCTAAATCCCAATCGCTGTTAAAGCCGCCCGCCAGCTTGAACAGTTCGGTTTCTGACTGGAGTAAGAGCGGCCCGGTGTCTTGCAGATGCATCACCTGGGTCGCATAGTATTGCGTAGTTTCCACAATTACCACGGGGAACGACTGGGATACCTCTAAAACAACCCCGTCAATATCAAGCAAGATGGCATCCAGGTCTTTTAAGTTTTTAAGCAGTTCTTGTTTAATGAAAAGTTCAGACATTGCAATCAACAACCGATCTATATTCAGGACGCCTGAGCGTCGCTTTATTTCGTTTCGACTTTACACATTATAGCTGTTTAGAGCCATACTGTTTTAACCCCAACTCTTATTCCCAGGTGAATAATTCAGGTTCTAATCGCTTCCCATCTACGCGCAACAGTCCCAGCGAATAGTGCGGCCCCCACCGTTTATCGGTCGGTGAACCCGGATTAAAGAGCAACACCCGACGCCCCGGCAACTCCTGCCATTCAATCAAAGACCGATGGGAATGGCCAAAAATCACACAATCGGCATTCTCGAAATTGGATAAGGCACGAATCGGCGTGCTTTTTCCAGTGCCCACATCGCCATGCACTAGACCGATCTGGCACCCTTCTATTTGCATCTCACGCGTCGCTGGTAAGGTATGCATGGCTTCCCAGTTATCGTTATTGCCATAGACGGCAAAAACCGGAGCCAGAGTTTCCAAATCCGTTATCACCTGCAACGTGTTCAAATCCCCCGCGTGCAGGATAAAATCCACATCCTTAAATTTCTCCCAGACAATAGGCGGCAACTGGCGCTTCCAACCGGGAATGATATGCGTATCCGAAATGACACCAATTGTCATCATAAAATCTTTAACCACGAATGGACACGAATAACACGAATGGTTTTGAGAATAGAAGGTGGAGGATAGAGGATTGAAATAGCAATAGCTTCGTCTAACGATCTTCTATCCTCTATTCTCGATCCTCGTTCTTATCCGTGTCTATTGGTGTCCATTCGTGGTTCCATTCTCGCCGTTCCATTATGGAAAAACCGGCGCACCATGCAGGCTGGTGGTTTCCTCAAAGCCACACATCAGGTTCATGTTCTGAATGGCCTGGCCTGCTGCCCCTTTGACCAGGTTATCTTCTGCCGAAATCACAATGACTCGATTAGTGCGGGTATCAACTTTCACACCAATGTCACAAAAATTACTACCCACGATATGTTTAATCTGTGGCAACTCACCCGCTGGATGAACGCGCACAAACGGCTCCGCAGTATACCGCTCGGCAATTACTCGCTGCACTGATGCAGTATCTAGTGGCTGGCGCAGCGTCGCATAACTGGTGCTGAGAATACCCCGCGCAATGGGCAACAGATGCGCCGTGAAAGTAATATGGAGAGGCGCTGCTGTTTTCCCACTGGCATCATTGAGTGCCTGCTCGATTTCAGGAGTATGCCGGTGCGAACCGACATTATAAGCTTTATAATCACCGCTCACTTCCGGGTGGTGCATCCCTAAACCAAAGGAACTGCGCCCCGCCCCCGACGTGCCACTGGCGGAATCTACAATGATGCTATCCCGCTCGATAATATCTGCTGCCACTAAAGGTGCCAGAGCTAAAATAGCTGAAGTCGGATAGCAACCCGGATTGGCTACCAGGCGGGCCTTTTTAATCGGCTCACGATTCCACTCTGGCAGGCCATAGACGGCTTCTTGCAGGGTAGAACAGGCACTATGCGGCAGCTTATACCATTCTTGATACACGGCGACATCACGCAAGCGAAAATCGGCACCTAAGTCACACACTTTAATGCCGCGCTCTAAAAGTGGTGGCACAATCTCCATCGCTTTGCCATGCGGCAGGGCAAGGAAGGCGAAGTCACAGGTGGAAGCAATCCGCTCCAGGTCAAACTCTTCACAGGCCACATCACAGATGCCTCGCAAAGACGGGAATAAATCAGAGATTTTCGCACCCGCCCGCTCTCCTGACGCCGTGGCGAGTGCCACTTCCGCTTGAGGGTGGCCCGCTAGCAAGCGCACCAACTCCGCACCGCCATAGCCACTGGCCCCAATCACCGCTACTTGTAATTTTTGACTGCTTGTCATGCAAGACAGTCTATCAAATTCCTGCTGTGTCTCATTTCGTGCAGTAGCTAAGAGATTTAATTTTTAGCAGGAAGAGAGGAAGCAGGGAAAAGCAGGAAGTGCAATAGAGATGGAGCCTACGGGTGCAACAAGCGACATGCACCTACACCAGCCCCGCCCTGTGGTAGATTCCTGGCCTCCGCTTTCTGGTCTTCCTGCTGAAAAATGAGGGCCTTTAAGTCTTGCGAGACAGACCGAGAATTAGCATACAATTATGAGGCATTCGTCATTTTAGAAATAACGAGGAAGATTTACTTCAATGCAAGACTCACCAGTTAAAGTTGGCATTATTGGTTGTGGCAACATCAGCGGAGCTTATTTGCGCGGCAACCAGGCCTTCCAAATTTTTGATATAGTCGCCTGCGCTGACTTAGATGTCGCCAGGGCCAAAGCGAAAGCCGAAGAATTTGGCGTGCCCAAAGCGTGCGATGTGCAAACGCTGCTCAACGACCCGGAAATCGAGATTGTTATCAATTTAACAATTCCCAGGGCACATGGCCCAGTGGCCTTAGAAGCTATCCAGGCAGGCAAAAGTGTATATAACGAGAAACCGCTGGCATTAAGTCGCGGCGAGGGCCAAAGCCTTTTAGAAGCAGCGCGTGCCAAAAATCTTCTGGTCGGTTGTGCTCCCGATACGTTTTTAGGGGGTGCCTTTCAAACTTGCCGCCAGTTGATTGATGCTGGTCAAATTGGCGAGCCGGTCGCCGCCTTTGCCGCCATGATGTCACATGGTCATGAAACGTGGCATCCCGACCCTGATTTCTATTATCAACCAGGCGGTGGCCCAATGTTCGATATGGGGCCGTATTATCTCACTGCTCTTATTAACTTCTTAGGGCCGGTGCGCCGCGTGACGGGTTCCACACGCATTACCTTCCCGGAGCGCACGATTACCAGCCAGCCGAAACATGGCACGGTTATCCAAGTCAATGTGCCGACTCATGTGGTGGGCGTGATGGATTTTGCCAGCGGGCCAATCGCCACCATCATTACCACCTTCGATGTATGGGCGGCACACCTACCCTGCATTGAGATTTATGGCACCGAGGGTTCCCTGAGCGTGCCTGATCCCAACAATTTTGGTGGCACCGTACGCATCAAGCGGGCCGAGGACAGCGAGTGGCGCGAAGTGGAACATACGCACACCTATTACGATCCAGGCCGCAGCATTGGCGTGGCGGATATGGCTTATGCACTGCGCCGGGGCCGACCCCATCGCGCTAATGGCGACTTAGCCTATCATGTACTGGACTTGATGCACGCTTTCCATGACGCTTCAGAGGAAGGTCGTCACATCGAAATGCAAAGCACCTGCACCCGCCCTGCGCCTCTGCCGCCTGGCTCTACGGAGACGGTGTTGCAAGGTGATTCGTGAACTAGTGGTTTAGCCCTTAACCTTAGATGTCTATTCTTTTGGAACAGCAGAAAATCCATCCCGTTATACAACAGGATGGATTCTTCACATTGCTCCTAAAGTTAGATTCAGCCCTATTTTAAAGCACGTTTAAGATTTTTTCTGTTGTGCTTGCAAGAGGGCAAGTTCACCGACCTGCACGCCAACATCTAACTTTGCATTAATGCCATGACGTAGCGGCAGCGCGGCGACGGACAGGGTGAAATATACGACACTGCCCACCACCACCAGAGCGCCTAACATCTGCTGATACCAATGCACGCCATAATGGAAACTGGCACGCCAGCCATTAAGCCGCTGCCGCCAGATGACGCCACAACCACAGAGCAGCGCCCCCACTAAAGCTGGCGTTACGATAGCGGCATTACAAATCAGCGCAATCAAATCCTGGGAGTTCTGAGCATCTGAATTTTCCAGACCCAACTGCCGCCACCCGCCACCAAGAAATAGCGCCAGCGTCAGCAGAGCCGCTGTCACGCAACTACTGACAATTAAAGGACTGGTCACATCCAACCAGGTGACCGCTTCGCGCCGGGGCGAGAGTCCATAGCGCACCACTAGAGATAAGCCCAGCCACAACGCCAGATTTAGCAAGAGTTGCGTTAGTAAGAGTTTGCTGCCCCAAAACAAGTTAAAGATAATTTTAAAGGAGTGGAGCGGCACCCCGAAGAACCCCTCGTTAAAGTTAATCTCTTTAACTATCTGTTGCACCCGGTTTGCGGCTTCTGCTTCGCGCATGGTTTCTGCCGCAATATCGCTACGCCCATGTAGCGTCGCGTACTGGGCAAAACGCGTGGCCAGTAATTTAGTGTTGGCTTGACGGTTATCCTTTCCATTGGCAGTTTCAGCACCATCGGGGGTTTGGGCGGGCGTTAACTGGCGTGCTTTACCGGCCCAGGCTGCTGATTCGAGGGCGATTCCTACCAGGCTGCCAATAACGGTATAATCTTCTTTACCCATCACCGCCCCCAGGCGTGCTATATCATAATAGATTTCCAACGCGCGTTGATGATTGCCTGCCCGCTCTTTTTGAATGGCGGCGGACAAAGCCAGGCGGGCCGTATGCCGATGCTGGGCGTAATGGGGCAGTAACTCCGCGGCTAAGATGAAAAGCTTTTCCTCTTCCAGCAACGGGCGCACCCGCTGATGGGCCGCGATTGCAGCCTGCACGTCGTCCTTAACGTGCGCGTCGAAATGGGGCTTTTGCGCCGCCTGATGCAATACTTCCAGAGCCTCATTGTCACGCTCAAGACCAAATAAGCACTCGGCTATAATCCAATCAAAGAAACTGTTATCAGGTTCAAGCCTTTGGCCTTGTTGGGCTATAGCGAGAGCCTGTTCTAGATCAGCAGCGGTATAGATGCTTTGTTGGGCGCGGCCCTGGGGAGCATTCAAGCGTGCAGGATGGGGCGACTCTTCAAGTTCCTCCGCGACGTGGGTGTCCAGAGAGCTTCTGGTCATGAAACGCAAACGGTCAGCTATCAACCAGGCTTGGCCGGGAAACTTCTGGATCAGGGCATCATAGTTCGCCAGGGCTTGCTGGAGGGTCTGCGCCCGCCTTTTTTGCACCGTCCCATCATCCGCCTGGGTTAAGGGCGCACTCTCACGGAGCGCAGCCTCACGGGACGCAGCCAGACGATAAGCTTCTTCGACAGCCTTCGCCTGCACTTGCGCATCATGGGGATAGCTAACGGCCAAGCGCCCGTAGAAATCTTCTACGTTGCCCTCGCCAAGCACGCCACGGGAGGTAAAGGAAGGCATCAAATCACTGCCCTGTAACTGGACTTGCAACAGGGTGCGCAGGGTCGGCACGAGGAGCACCAGGAACCAAATGACGATTAAAAGAGTAAGGCTAAAGGAACGGTGTCGCATGATAATACCTCTTTCGACAACTCTGCCAGATTCGACTATCCCTCTTGGACTGTCTCTTGATCTGGGGTAAAACCTGGCTATGGCCCACTAACGGGGGAAGGCGCACGCGTTAAGGCGCACGCCTTGTGGTGCCCTGTAAAATATGCATCCAATCCGCGTAGGTATATGGAGCCACTCCATGACTCGAAGCATAAACTTCGTCACTCGCCAGTCTATGGTTTCTCTCTGAAAATGACAGATTAGCAACCGGGGGAGTAGCTGCCGGGGGAGCCAGCACCAGTGGCATGTTAATCGAGAAAGGCCGCAGCAGAGAGGAGCGGGTCTGGAGCATAGGCGACGACAGGGCGTAAGGCAGCATGACCAATCCGGCCACAATAACAGAGAGCACCAAACCCAGGGCGGTCGAACCTAACAACTTGTAGGTCGGTCGAGCGAAGATGGTATCAAGACGATCAAAGAAAGAAGGGACGGGGGCAGGCAGTGGCTGAGCAAGCACTTGACTTAAAACTTGAGCATCAAACTCTGCCGATGCCTGGATGCGTGGATAAGCCTCCAATACACAATGGATGGTAAACAGCGTCTCATAATCTTCCTGGCATTGAGCGCAGCGATTCAAATGCCCCGCCACCGCATCCGCTGTTCCAGGTTCTAAATTTCCCTGGCTATATTCTTCCAGGTAGCCTTGCACCCGGCGACAGTTCATAAAAAGATGTTTCATAAGAGAACCTCTGACAGGGGAATAAGATTGAACGTGACCTTTCGGTACATCACCGTTCATGGCTGCTTCCCCATTTCGGCCTGTTCCGCTTGATACCATGCATCGCGGAATTTGCGCCGTGCTTCGTTGAGGCGGGAGCGCACCGTGCCCACCGGAATGTTGAGTACAGTGGCCACTTCCTCATAACTTAAGTCATGCATTTCACGCAAAATCAAAACCACGCGCAACGGTTCCGAGAGCCGCGCTAGGGTCTGTTCCACCATCAGTTTCGTAATGGCTTTATCAGCCACTTCAGTGCTATAAGGTGCCTGGTTATTATCATTTAATTGGCCATTCTCACTGCACCGCTCTTCCAAGTGCGGCGCTTCTAGAGGCTCCCATAACTTGGCGCGACGGCGACGTTGCAAGCACAGGTTAACCGTGATCCGGTACAGCCACGTAAACATCTGCGATTCCCCCCGAAATGAACCGATAGCCGTAAACGCCTGCGTAAAGGCTTCCTGGGCAACATCTTCAGCAGTCTCGCGCTGTTGCAGCAATTGATAAGCGAGGTTCACGACGCGGTCTCGGTAGCGGTTCAGCAACACGCCAAAAGCTTCGCGGTCTCCCGCCTGGCAACGCGCAATCAGGGCCAACTCAGCTTCGCGCGACAACCGTGAGGCACGAACCTTTTCAGTCAGGTTAGTCGAGGAAGTATCAGGGACAGCCGTATTTGTTACACCCGCAATACTGGCTGGCGGCACCAAATTCGATTTGACGAACACCCCTTCTGCCTCCACCATTCTTCTCCTCTACAGCCTATACTGAGTTCTCTATAGCGCTACATGAAAATTTAGATGCACTCATAGCCGGTAAAAGTTCGACCAACGCCTTGTTTATCCAACCTTAAACGGTGTCCAATCCAATTTAATAAACCTTACGTGCAGCAAACAAGGAACTTGATACTATCATTTTGGCTTATCCCTCCCCTTGCCACCAAGTAATAGGCACATTATAATAAACAATGTCCATTGCCCGGTAGCTCAGTGGTAGAGCGGGCGGCTGTTAACCGCTTGGTCGCTGGTTCGAGTCCGGCCCGGGCAGGCGCTCCACACAAAAGTCTCGAACCAATTCGGCGGCAACTTAGAGTCCCTCTTGGTTGTCGCCGACGGGACAGTTCCTCTCATTCTCGAACTCAGTTACTCTCAAGAAGGCAAGCCTCTCCTGGCCACGGCTGTGGTCAAGCCTCTCTCTACTGACCATACTGTATCTCCACCCGCATTGGGCGATTCTACCCCTGTCACACCTCCATCGGAAGCAGAAATTCAGGCGCTACTGGTGGCAGAAGTTGCCAAATCACAGGAGTCTTCATGATGTGGCGCACGCATCTCCTCTATGGCATTAATGCGCTCTGGGTGCTAACCCTCATCCCGGCTGACCTGCTGGCCTGTGATTTTGGCTCTCTGGCGGCCTGTGCTGCCCTTGGTGCTCTGCTCCCTGACTTGGACGCAGCAGAGTCTAAAGTCAAGCATCTGCAAATCATTTCAATCAAGCCGTTCTTTCCCGTGGCGGAGGTTGTACACCGCAGTGATCGGCATCGCGGATTGCTCCACTCGCTTCTGGGCCTGGGTCTGGTGATGATTTCGCTTGTTACTCTTTCTGACTGGACCGGATGGGCACCGATAGCTGCACTCCTCTTAGGCTATGCCAGCCACCTGGCCGCAGATGCCTCTACTAAGAGCGGCATTCCTCTCCTATATCCTCGAGAGCAACGCTTTTATCTACTACCAAAACGCTGCCGCATCACAACCGGCTCCTTGGCCGAAGATATGTTACTGCCTTTCCTGGCAGCGTTTGCGTTGTTGTTATTACTGAACCAGTTGAACGCTATGCAGCCTTGAGCGTGTCTGCCCAGAAATGTAAGAGAGTCGTTACGGCTTTCAAGCTATGATAATGTCTAAGATATGGGGGTCTAACACAGACTCTGCGCATTGGGTAACGCCCTACATCAAAGGCGATATGGTCACTAACGTCAACCGATAGCATCAATGCTATTCCAATATGGTGCAGAGTGAATAGGCCACGTCAATTTATCTGCTACTTCGTTGTAAAAGTCCTGATAGTTGCAGCAGATGGGGAAAGTTTAAGCCGTAGCACTGCGCTAATTGCAAAAGCATATCCGGCGTGGGACTGCTGATCTTACCATCTTCTAAGGCTATCAACGTGTAATAAAAGACGCCCGATTGTGTAGCCGCTTGCTCGACTGTTAGCCCTCTGCTTTCTCTGGCACAACGCAATAACTGAGCTACTTGTTCCAAGTCTTGCATGGAGGTTTACCTGCTCTGCTTATCGCCGCTCTCTTGACGGCGGCGGCGGCACGGCTTATGCTAAATGCATAGCAAATTGTCGTGAAATTTCACGATTTTTAGTGGTAGGAAAAGACAGGGGCAGAACGCTTTCAGCTTGGCGGCGCGAGCATTCTACCCCCCCTTATGCCTTAAAGCGGCACTCCCTTAGTTTACCAAAGAGCGACGATGGGTGTGCTGCTTCACCAGTTGGTTAGGCCGTAAGATGCGCAACAACGGCTTCAAAAAGGGTGCAGGTGGCACGGTTTTTGTTTTTGTATATCGCGGATTTCCCGGCTTGGGCTGCGGCCGTAAGCGAGCCAGCACTGCGGGGCAAGCCACTCCTCATTTATCGCAGCGGACGAGTTATCGCCGCCAATGCTGCGGCGCGAACCCTTGGCGTGCAGGGCGGCTGGACGCTGCATAAAGCGCAGTCCCTCTTTCCTGAAGTGGTGTCACTGCCGTACCGCTCCGTGACAACAACGCTGGCCTGGGAAGATGTTGTCACGGCGCTTTACCGGTTGACCCCCTGCATTGAAGTGGTGCGTCCCGGCTCTGCTCTCCTGGATCTCACTCCAGAGACTGCCATTGCGCCTCTGGTGCGACGCTGGAACGCCTATGGCACAACCCGAGCCGGAGCCGCTGATGATCGCACGACCGCAGAACTGGCGGCTCTCTGTGCCCGTCCCGGCATCCTGAATTGTGTCATGACGGGCGGCAGCAGCGATTTTTTAGCGACTGTTCCCGTTGAAAACTTAGCTCCCGTTGGAGTAGGATCGCATACCTTAGAGCGGCTGGGCTGGTTTGGTTGGCATATGGTCGCTCAACTCAAACCTTTGAGCCAGCGGCAATTAGCCGCCCAGTTTCCTGAAGGGGAAGTACTCTTTCGCTATGCGCAAGCGTCCAGCACTGGGAAAGTTGCAACCTTTGTCCCGCCCCCCACCATCAGCACGCACTATGCCTTTGAAGAAACGGTTCAGGAGCCTCATGATGTTGAGCCGGTGCTTCGGTTAATAACCGAAACAGCCTGGCAGCAGCTTCAAGGCAGAACTACCCGGATGCTCACCGTGCAAGTGCAGACCTCAACGGGCAAGCTACGGCGTCGCCGCATACTGCGCGAACCTGCCGCAGATCTTCAGGCTTTATGGCACCCGGCCTACCATACTCTGATGAGCCTGCTGGGAGCCGGAGTTTTCATAGATAGGTTGGAAATAGAATTAGCGGGATTAGCCCATCCGCCTGCGGTGCAAGGCAATCTGTTTAGTCCCCCCGGCCTTCGATTCAAGCGGTGTTACGCGCTTTGGACGCCAGGTTCCCCGGGGTGATGCTGCGCATAAAGCCGCTGAATCCCCAGTCGCCACTACCAGAAGAAGCTTATTGCTTAGTCCCCGTTAATGGAGATGAGGCCGCACCTCTGCCAGGCCAGAGAAAACCGACTATAAGGAGCATCAAGCGGCTTCCATCGTTAAAGCCAACGACCAAGCAACAATGCAGAAGGCAACGACCAGGGCGGCTGTTGATTGAAGGTGAGCCGTAGGCCGGACGCAGTGGCGATAAGTCAAGTGGCAATGACTCAATAGCGAACTTTGACGGAAATAGCCACTTGCCAAATCCTCAAGCTTTAAATGTCGGGCCCAGGAAACTTGACTTGTGAAACTTTACTTAGAGCCGGTGCAGGTAACAGCAACTGATGGTAGTCCCACCCGCATTATCTGGCAACGTAGAATTTACCGGGTGATCAGCATCCATGAGACCTGGCTCTATAACGGGCGTTGGTGGACAACGCCTAAGCTGGTGGGCCGCTTTCGCTGCTATTACTGCCTCACGGCTAAAACTATGAATCATCCTGCGGTTGAGATGGAAATCTATCAAGAGTCTGGGCGCTGGATGCTCTCCAGGGTTTTGGACTAACCCCACAAGACCTGTGTCATGGTGCATTTGCATACCCGATCCTGGTTCTCATTTATGAATGGTGCCTCCTCTCCAAAGCGTCTGGTTGAGGCTGCGGCGACGGATGGACAACCGGCCCTCGCTCTCACTGATCGGCACAGTCTGGCGGGCGTCGTGCAATTTATTCAAGCCTGTAAAATAAAGCAGATTAAACCCATCGTCGGGGCAGAACTGGTAGTTGCAGGCTACCCACTCGTTCTCCTATGCGCAGATCGAGAAGGCTATGCGAACCTGTGTGATCTGCTGACCCTCACCCACAGCGAGCGACTTCAAGAGGGCTTGAGCCTTGAGCAATTAGAAGAGCGGTTTTGGGATGGCGGCACCGAAGGACTTTTCTGCCTTACCGGAGATAGCAGTGGCTACCTCGCCTGTGCGGTGCATGAGGGGCAGTATAGGCAGGCCAGAGAGTATCTGATGCGCCTGGCAATGGTGTTTCCCCAGCGCCTCTTTATTGAACTGGTGCATCACCGCGTGCGCGGCAATACGGCCACCATCAAAGCCTTGATCGAGCTTTCCTGCTCCCAGGGTATACCCGTGGTGGCCACCAATGCCGTTTGTTACGCCCGACCCGAAGAGTATGCACTCTTTGATGCCCTAACCTGTGCCCGCTTAGGCCTGACGGTAGGCGACGCTCACCAGGAGCGTCCCATCAATAATCAAGCCTACCTGCGCTCTATCCAGGAAATGCTGGAGTTAGGCTTCCCGGCCACAGCCCTGGCTAATACCCAGGCTATTGCCCGTCTTTGCCAGGTGGACTTGTTAGCCGAGCGGGTGACACCGCCGGTGGCACAGGTGCCTGACGGCATGACACCCTCGGAGTATTTG
>JAFAZH010000054.1 GCA_019239895.1 Abditibacteriaceae bacterium
GATCGAGACCAGCTTTAGCCAACTTACCGCCCGCTTTCCCAAGCATATTCATGCGGTGACACCACAAGGTTTTGTGCTCAAGGTGGTCTGCTTCCTGCTGGCATTCTCCATTGAGTGTCTACTTCGGTAGCAAGTTGAATTAAAATAGCCATCTACATCAAATGAAGGCATAGCCTATACCTCCTGCATTTTGCCTGTTGCGCTTTGACTGGCTTTAATGGAAATAACCACCTCAGATGGAGGCAGGTGCCTTTAAGCGCGTCGGACGATAAGCCAAATATAAACTACCGAGCAGCAAAACGACAGAGCCAATGGCCATGAGTGCGCCCCAGAACCAGTAGGGTAGGAGCAAGTTTTGGGCGATCTGGCTGGAATCGGAGAGCATGACTTGTCCACCAATGATGCCCTGTGACATAAACAGGTAATCAAGCTGGTGAAAGGTGCTGATACACGCCTGGACGCCCAAAAGCTGAATGGTAAATTCTTGCGTCCAACGCGGTGCGCGCAACCCGATGGCCATAATTAATAGGCCCATTAAAGGAATCGAAATAAAGCCGAAAAGTGACCGCACCCAGATTAAGGTGGCAAGTAGCATGGCTGCTCCCAGCAATAACAAGCTGATGTGCGCCGTTTTGAAACGGCGTGAGGCGAGAATAAAAGCGGCTCCGGCAATCGGTGGCCCCATTGGGCCTGCGGCGGCAACTAGGGCATCCTTAATGCGCCCTAAGAGAAAATCCCCGGCTGGTGAAGTGTGATAGGCGACCCCCGAACCATCAGGATAGATAAGTAACCTGTCAAACTGTGCTCCCATCAAGAGGGCCATGAGGCCATGCCCCATTTCATGAAACCAGGTCGCCAGAATCGTGAACGGGTAGGCGATGTAGTTGCCAAATGGCAATTGCCACGCGGCAATCGTCACCATACCCGCTAAGACTAACCAGATGGGTTGAATGTGATCCGATACTTCATCTGTGGCGGTGGCGGATGGAGCAAAGGCGGGCGGCAAGGTAGAAGGCAAAGAATTAATGTCATTGTCCCAGGAGCGGCTCATAGCAGCACCTCTTAAACGTGGCTGACTAAATTTGACTGTCTCACTGCTGATTATACTGCAACAGGAGTCGTGGCTCTAAGCTGTGACTCTAAGCTTTAGCGGGAAGACGGGCAGCCGGGAAAGCAAGAAAGTAAATTGGGCTGTGCCCCTACTCACGGACGACACCATAAAGGGTTCCGATTGATAACAACTGCGTTCTTAAGTATAATTAACAAAGTTGACAGCGATAAAATTCGCTACAAGTTGCGCCCGTGGCCCAGTGGATAAGGCGTCGGCCTCCGGAGCCGAAGATCGCACGTTCGAATCGTGCCGGGCGCATTTGATTGACGATTGTAGATTGACGATTGTGGATTGGGCAAAGCCACTGCCTTAAACGACGGTCGAAAGCAAACTTCCGCTTCTACCCTTTAGTGACTGTAAATTCGTCAATCTACAATCGTCAATTGCTTGCCCTCGTAGCTCAATGGATAGAGCAGATCTCTCCTAAGGATAAGATAGGGGTTCGATTCCCTTCGGGGGCATTTGATTGACGATTGGGCAAAGCCACGGGCATGAATGATGATGAGAAGTGGATGCGCGAAGCTCTCCGCGAAGCGCGTCAATGCCTCCGTAACACAGAAGCACCATACTCACCACTTACCCCTCCGCCTCTCGATTCGCCGCACTCAGATATTCGTCAAGCGTCAAGCGTCAATCGTCAATCAAATAATCCGCAATCCGCAATCCGCAATCCGCAATCCGATGTTCCTGTCGGTGCCGTGTGCGTCTGGCAGGGCGAAATCATTGGGCGAGGCCATAATCGTCGCGAGGTAGAGCGCGACCCGACGGCCCATGCCGAAGTGCTGGCCCTGCAAGCGGCGGCGACGCATCTGGGAGATTGGCACCTCACCGGGGTTATGCTGTACGTGACTTTAGAGCCGTGTGTGATGTGCGCTGGGGCTATTTGGCTGGCGCGGGTGGAACAAGTGGTCTTTGGGGCGTGGGATGAGCGGGCCGGGGCTTGTGGCTCTGTGTTTGATATTGTGCGCGACCCACGTCTGAATCATCGGCCTCAGTTGCGCGGCGGAGTGCTGGCCGACGAGTGCGCTGCATTGCTCAAAGAATTCTTTGCCACGCAGCGTAAACCACCCACCACGACGTGATAATATTAAAGTGGATAATGCCATTGCGTTAGCTGTTTATGGAGAATTTATATGCAGAACTTTCCATCCTCACCCTCAACTTCATCGCCCCTAGTGACACCTTCTTCTGATGAGAAATTGATGGCCGTATTTGCCCATCTTTCCCTGCTGGTGCCGCACGCGGGCATTATCGCGCCGTTGTTTATCTGGTTGCTGAACCAGGGCAAAGCTCCATACGCTTGCTATCAAGCCAAACAAGCGTTGTTCTTTCACCTGTTCGTCATCGTAGCCACCTGGGTCATCGGCATCATCAGCTTCCTGATCGCGGTGCTAACGCTGGGCTTTGGCCTCATAGTGCTGATCCCGCTGCTGGGCGCACTGAGCTTAATCCCTATGGTGTGTGGCATCATTGGCGCGATCCATGCCTATGAAGGCCGCGATTTTCGCTATCCCATTATTGGTGACTTAGTGCAACCGTAGGGTCGCTATTGGGAGTGTGGTTAATAGTAGGTCAAAGGCTGTATAGTGCCGGGCGACTTGAGTCGCCTGGCATAAACTAACAGCTTAATCTTTAATACATATCTGCCGCGCCGTGACCACTACCAATCACCGCGATAGCATCCATCTCAACGGCGGCTTCTTTGGGTAAACGCGAGACCTCAACGGTGGCGCGGGCCGGGGGCAAAGATTGACTATGCTCGCCTGCGGGAAAGAAAATCGCAAAGATGCGATTGACCTCATCAAAGTGATCCAGATCGGTGACATAGATTGTAATCTTAACTACATCTTCTATGGTGGCTCCGGCCTCTTCCAAAATGCCCTGAATGTTCAATAAGACACGTTCAGTTTGTGCTCCAATACCACCTGCAATCATGGCGCGTGTGCTGGGGTCGAGCGGTAATTGGCCTGACACATAAATGGTATCGCCCACTTTAACGCCCTGGGCATAGGGGCCTAAAGCGGGTGGGGCGTCGGGAGTTGCGATAACTTCTTTATAAACTTTCATCGGTGTTCCTTTAATGATGTTGCTCTGCGGTGGGCCGGACACTCTTGTCTGGCCCACAAAGCCTAAACTCTATCCATTATTTTTGATCCACTGCTTTGCTATTGACACTGAATTGCCACTAAAGACTATTTAATACGAAAGTCAAACGGCAAGTGCCCTCTGCTCTAAAGCGCGTTTAGCAACGATATAATCATCCATTTTATCAACATCGAAGGCAATGGCGGCATCCTGCATTTCTACCGCTCCGGCATTGCAGCCCACCAGTTCCGCCATTTTTGCTTCGGCGTCACGCACCGAGAGGCGGCGACTGGCGGCTTTAAGCAGAAAATTAAAGCCTAAGAGCTTGGCCATCGCCAGGGGATTCTTGCGCGCTTTATAGAACTTCTCAAACACTATGGCCATCTGGTCTACAATGGCCCCGGAGACAATAACCGCATTGCCCGCCGTATAATCGTCCTCGGTGAGGTGAGCGTAAGTGCGCTTGCCAGTCGGGAAGGCCGCTTCGCATACCTTACGGCGGGCTACGGCATAGGCTGCCTCTAAATTGCGCCGCTTAAATTCCGCCAGCAATTCGTGGTAAGTCCCGGCTGTCACGAGCGGAATATCACAGGTCGTCACCACCGCTAAGGGCATTCCTAAAGCTTTCATGGCGGCTTGGGCATTGCCAATCATGCTGCCACTATCGGCCACTAAGACCATATCAGGGAATCTGGTAGCGATAAGCTCACGGGTGGCCTCACTGCCAACCACAGCGATACGCTCAATATCAGGTGTCGCCTGCACCGCATCCACTACATACGTTACCATTGGGTGCCCGTTAATCTCAATCAAGGCACGGTCACGGCAGTTGGTAGCAGCGGCCAAATCCGGTGGAGTTTCGCCTCCCGCTAAAATAATAGCATCCATTAGTTTGACCTAACCCCCCGTCCCCCTTCCCGTGTCGGGAAGGGGGTGTCAGAGGATGACTTTTCTCTTGACCTATAAACAATGTTGCTCAACAATAAATTCAAAAGGTGATTTTTCTTCAAGCTATTAAAAGCTGGCCTTTCACAAAATATTTATCCTCTGACTCCCCCTTCCCGTGTCGGGAAGGTTGGGTGCCCAAACGACAGCATATTGATGCTGTTGTTTGGGCTGGAGGCTGGGGTTTAGGTCAAACCCCAAATCCCGGAAATGCCGGGGGCAGTGGATTGGCACTGGGCAATGACGGAGCAGGTGCTGAGGCCGCCGCAGGTGGGGGAGTGGTCGGTTGTCCTGTATTGGCTCCCTGATTCGGCAGCGACTGAGCATCAGATTGACCCTTAAGACTCGCAAAATTCATGACCCCCAAGTTCATGGTTTCCAGGGCCGAACTGGGCACAATAATTAAGCTGCCTTTATCCTTCATGCCTTCATACAACATATTCATGGCGCGCAGGTGCAAAGCGGTGGGGCTGGTCTCATACATCGCAGCGGCTTCCATGAATTTAGCCGCAATCTGAGTTTCGCTTTCTCCAAGGATAATCCGGGCCTGCCGTTCGCGTTCGGCCTGCGCCTGACGACTCATGGCATCTTGCAAGGCAGCGGGAATCTTAACATCACGGATTTCGACACTTTCCACGCGCACGCCCCACGGTGCGGTGCGTTGGTCAATGATTTCACGCAATACGGCATCAATCCTTTCCCGCCCGGAAAGAATATCGGCGAGGGTGGAGCGACCAATGACATCACGCAAGGCTGTCTGCGCAGCCCAGCCGACAGCCTGGTCGTAAGCGGCGACTTCGAGAGCGGCTTTTTCGGGATCCGTTACGCGCCAGAACAAAACCGCATCCACATCCACCGGCACGGTGTCGGCTGTGATGGTTTGCTCCGCTTTGAAAGTGGAGGTAATCGTACGCAAGTCTATAACGCTGCTCACCGTTTGGACGAGGGGCGTAATCAGAAACAAGCCCGGCCCTCGAATGCCCGCGAACTTGCCGAAGGACAAGACGATAGCGCGTTGCCATTGGGCCACCATGCGAATAGCAGAGGAGGCTAACCAGGCTGCTAAAAAGCCGAAGCACCAGACAATGACCGCAGCGAAACTGGAGCCAGTTGCCGCCCCCGCGCCCGCGCCTAAAATCCCGGCCAGGACGCAGATTATCACAAAGACAAAAAACTTTAACCCGGCATCTACTTGCATCGCAGCACCTCCGCTTAGATTTCAACACCTTTGGATGTTCAACACAAAGGACACAAAGAAGTCACAAAGAGCACAAAAAAGAGTTGAGGATGGAGAATTGAGGATTGAGGATAGTATAGAGACACGTTGTTGTTACGATCCTCTATTCTCCATCCTCGATCTTCTATCCTCTATCTTCAACTTTGCGTCCTCTGTGCCATCTTTGTGCCCTTTGTGTTGAATTCACTAAAAGTTAAGCGCGTGCCCATTCTGGCGAGTCTTTTAAGCGATAGAGCATTTCTCCGGCTTTCGGCACATAGAGAATACCCTCCGCTTCACGGTTCTCGAAGTCCTGAACGTGAATGGTGGCCGGGTCACGGTAGCCTAAATTAATGGCGTGGCACTCCTCTGGCGAAATCTGCGTGGCTAAAGTCACTCGCACGCGCGGCTTTTCGATGCCATTCTCGAAGGTGCCCACCCCGCGCACATGCGCTGAATGCGCCAGAATGCCCCACGGCTCATGCTGGAAGTTAATCCACTGGTTGAGGAAATAATCGCGGGTATGATAACCGATACGCTTGATAATTTCGCCATGCGATACCGATATTTCCCGGATATGGGGCGCGTAAATAATAAGTTCCCCACCATCGGCTACCACTGGCTCTAATTTATACATGCACTTGCCACCCACCCACAGGTCATCATACATCGGCGGCGCGCAGGACAGCACCGTGTGAAACGGTTTATCTTTGTAAGTAATATGGAGCTTGTCGCTGAGGTTGGTGGCTTGCGACCAAGCGTCTTCGGGCGTCCCGGCATAGAGTCCGGCTAACTGTGCATCTTGTACCACCATACAAAAAGCGAGTTTTGGCACAGTCACCATTGCCCCTGCGCGGTCAACCACGCGACGCACTGGCGTCCACTTGTTGCCGATAATGCGCGGATTGCTAATGACTGCTCCCAGCCAATGGAAGAAGTTGAGCAACTCCGCGCCACCAATGCCGGGGAACAGATATTTATTGCCGCCTGAAAAGCCAACCACCTCATGCGGGAAGACTGGCCCCACAATAATTAATTGATCGTAGTCAAATATGTGGCGATTGACATCCACCCGCACATCCATTTCAAAGCGGCCATCGGAGAGCCGCCCAATTTCGGCGGCGGGAATGGTGCCGAGGGTTTGCAGCGATTCCGGTTTGTCCCAGGTGTGATTCAAAAACTGCACTTTAGCGTATTTACTGCCACGCTCCTGCGCACTAATTTCTAAACGCTGATTGATAGCCTCTTCACTCATCGGCGGATGGGTGCCGAGCGCAATCATCACATCTAAATTCTTGGCTTCCTCCCCGATGATGTCATAGATGGTGCGGAACATCAGGCCAACCGGTGCTGTGCGCGTGCCATCCGGCACAATGAGCAGCACCTTCTTGCCCTCCAGTTGTAAAGGACACAATAATTGCGCCGCAATATCGCGCACTGCTGCCTCGGTAAGATAACGGTCAATATAACCTACGCCGAAAGGGGTCTGGGAATTAATCATGGTAAGCCTATTAGAACATTACTGAGAAAATCTTACATCAAGCGTCAATATCTGTCGTTGGTTGAATAATGTCAGCAGCGTGAGGTGGTAAGCCCTTATAACGATTAACATAAGCTGTTTCAACTTGAGTGGAGAACTTCTCAAGGCGCAACGGCGAATTCGGATGTGGTGAATTTGAAACCAGGGAACCATCTTCAGGATTCCATAAGACCAATGATATAACTTCCGCCATGTAGACGGGGTCTTCAACACTCACCCGGCGAGCTAGTCGCTCCAGCGTTTCAATAAGAGCTGACCTTTGAGGTTCTCCAATGGCTGGCTCTGGGCAAATGACCATAAATGCCACGACTGCATGAGGAAAGCGACTGTGAACGGTAGTAGCTTCCGTGGCTAAGTCATTCACCATATTCTGCCAGTTCTTGCGGATGCTGGATGCGTCATTTAGAGTTTTGCTATCGAAGGCGAAGCGCACCCCGTCAGGGCGATAGCCAACATCGAAATTCTGCGGGCGCACGCCTCCAATAATCCTGACGGGGCCAACTTCAACACAATCAGCCTGAGTTGCTGTAAGGGCGTTTGGACTGGGCACAACAATAGGGATGCTGCCAAGCATTGTTGATAATGCCTCACCTACCGCGCTATCGAAGATTTTGCCCAGGGCACCAGAAGAGTAGGGAGGTGTGCGGCCAATGCTGCCACCGCGCTGCTTCCATTCAGCGCCAAAAGGGGCTAATAGCTCCTGGTTTATTACTATCGAAGGCATTGAAGATAGCTTTGCCATAGCGTGTGCTGGTGCCTATTATTTTAGGATATGGTTTTAATCTTTCTTCCTAAACGTCTATTTGAGAGCTTGCGCCATATATCCCTAAACATTCTTGCCTCTCGTTGATTAAAGCCTAATCGCTGCTGAAGCAGTGTCTTATCTGTAATGTCGAGAATCTTCGTAATCTCGTTAGCTCGCTCTAAGCTGTCTATCTCAGCTAGATCAAGTTTGAGATCGTGGAAAAAAGGTAATGGCAAATGATCTG
This sequence comes from Abditibacteriaceae bacterium, assembly GCA_019239895.1. GTDB lineage: Bacteria > Armatimonadota > Abditibacteriia > Abditibacteriales > Abditibacteriaceae > JAFAZH01. The sequence goes on from JAFAZH010000054.1 coordinate 7,887, forward strand.
CTTCGTTAGGCTCCAGTTCAAGCACGCCGCCGCCATAGCTACGGCCCATCACTTCTGAGAAAGCAAAGGTCAGCGAATTCAGGAACGAAAGGGTAATCTGATCGGCATACTGAGGTTGGTGGTAGCGCACGCGATGAATAGTATCGGTAGAAGTAGCGCCTGTGCAGTTGAAGACCAATTTAGGGTAAGCATGAATTTGCCGAAACAGAAAAGCGTTAGGCACCCATCGGGACGGAACGATATACCAGAGTTTACGGATTCCACATTTGTAACCTTGATGCACTGCGGTCGCTTCGCCTGAACGGACATAATCCTTACTAGCTTTTGGTAATTGGTTAAAAGGAACTTCTGGGAGATTCAGCAAGTGACAGGAGACACCATCGGCACAGTTGCGCTGCCAGTCTGCATTGGAATAGGTTAGACCGGGAAGTTGAGATGTTCGCCCCACCAAAGGCAGTGTGTGATTCTGTAGTTTATGCTGAAGCACTTGTGCTTCATTGAGCACGAAAAAGGTATTATTCCCTGTTACGACCCCGACATCTACATCACCTATTTCCCCAAAACGCTTGAGGTCAGGATGCTTTTTGGCTTCTCTTAAAAGGCCAATCTCTGCCTCATCTAAATAGTATTGTGTCCACTTCTCTGCCGCATGATCTATTGCTTTTAGATGATGGCGCTCGCGCAACTGCACTTCATAACCAGCAAGGTCACTGGCATCATCCAGTTCAATCACATCAATGCCGCTCTCAATGGCCGGAGATTTTTCGGCTAAAAGAAGGACAACTTCCTGTTGAATCCCTGCAAACACCAAGCGCCGGAAAGTAACAAGGGTGATAGCTCCAAAATGTCGAGCTAAAAATGCCCGTGTTTCTGCTGCGTAATTAACCTGTAATAACTCCGCAGGAATGACCATCGCCAATCGGCCATGCTCTTTTAAACGCAGACTGGCCGCTATCAAGAATGCAACCCAGGAGTTCGTTAATTTGGTGGGCTTGAGAGAGGCTGTCTGCATAATCCGAAAAGCGCGCACCCGTTGCTCTTCGGGAAAAGTGTGATAGCGCAGGAAAGGAGGATTCCCAATAACTGCATCAAAGCGTTTATTGATAATTCCCCATTCTTGATTATCAAAAGCAAAGAAATCCCCCACGCAGATAGAGCCATTGCAAAACACGTTGAGCTGTTCTAATTTGCATCGCGCTAAGTTTGCTTCGGAAGCATATAGTTCCACGCCATGCAGTTGATGGCCCACATTTTCGGCAAGTGTGCCTATCTCTAACAGCTTTTGAGCGGCTGCGAACAGGATTTCTCCATCACCACAACTTGGCTCTAATACCTCATCGGATGTATCCCGGATGGCCCACGAAGCTAAAAACTGGGCAATCGGTTGAGGCGTATAATAGCCTCCCCGCAGTTTTTGATCAAGAGCTTCAGTTGTTGCTTGCATATTGGTGCTTATGATGACTACGAGTTGATTTGCTGCGAACCCATGCGATTTGTCCACCTGTCATTAAGTATGGCACATGCCTAACGCCTGCATGTGGTGTTTGGAGTGGCTTTTAATTATCTCATAGTGGAGGTCTTCATGGTTTTCGAGAAGCCAGTAAATGCGGTCTCGGAAGCGCCAGCCACCGCGCTCGTTTTTATCGGTTAACACTGAGCCAAAGGTAACGTGTAGCATCTGGCGGCCTGTGTTATTATCGAGAATAGATTCCAGTTCGCCATTAGCCATTCTTTCATAATCCGGCAAATCATGGAGGTCTGACACGACATGATAGGTGGCTCGGTCAATGGGAAATCTCTCTGCCGCAAACTCACAGATTTTGCGGAATAGCTTCGGTTCAACCCGCGCTATGACACGTAGGGCTTCGAGATACCAGGTGCCTGCTGTTTTCTCATGCACCAGACCGCCACAAACTTTACCAATAATCGGAAAAATGGAAAATTTATCACTGCCGGAATGAATGCTGATTTTGTAAGGGCCGAGGTGCCGCGCAATGGTGATATGATCGCGCAGACGCGCTTCAAACTCTCCTAAGTTACCGATGTAATCAATGCCCTTCTGGAATTCGCCCACAAAGCGAAGTGCGAGGCTTTGCACCTGCACACCACGCAGCTTTAACTCATGAGCGATAAAGAAGTGCTCTTCCACGGACGTGGGAGTAGCCGTCTCGTCTACGGACATTTCTAAGTCATAATTGCCAGTGCCCTTTAAGTTATCAAGAAGCTGCGCCAGTTGGTCTGTGTGGGCTACAGCGCGGCCATATTTTAGCGCGGCTTGTAGCAACGTTACGCGGGAGAAAGATACCTGTAGGGGACTGCTATTATCATCGCTCAGAGGCACTTCAAAAGTTCGATCTAAATAGCGGGTGGCGAATTCTGCACTTCCTTTGAAGGCGGCAAAACGGGTTTCTAATTCCTCGCTGTTATAGGAAAGCACTTTATCATCAACGAATTCCGACGGGTCTATGGTAAAGAAGGTGAACCCGGCCTCGACCAATTGCCGCACATCTCCTTCCGTTTTCAGGTGGTCGGCATCGGCCCCCCAAGGCTCCTGATAATTCTCCTGAAATGCACCCCAAGTCGCGGCATCCAATACCTGGTCGGGGGTGCGCTGGGTGCGCGTCATCTCACGAATGGATTGTTGGGCGAGAATCAGTGTCGCGCCGCATTCCCGCGCGGCCTGAATGTGGGCGGGGGCTGCCAGGCCAAGTCGGTCACCTGCGCCAAAGGAAGTCTTGAGACCTAAGGGTTGCGGTGCTGTCCACGGAAAGAGTTGGCGCAGTTTAGCGGCATTGGAGCGCGTTGGCATACACCATTTAATTGCCACATCCGGTTCAATGTTTTGGGTCTCGCCACTAAAAGTATCGCGGGTCGGGGAGAGCAGATGTGGATCGAAAATAATAATAAGATAGTGTTGGTGCCCATCTTTGGCGAAACAGTAAATATCACTATCAACGTGCTGAATGGATTGAGTGTAGAGTTTGGTAGAGCCAAGGAGTGATTGGATCTGGTCTGGTGTCATAGAGAGTTTACAGGTAGTGCTATTAAATTGTGACGGATGAGAATCCACCATCAACGACAATATTCTGTCCCGTTACAAAAGAAGAGGCGCGATGAGAAGCGAGCCAGAGGACGGCTCCAGCCAGTTCATGGGCTTCTCCGAAGCGGCTCATCGGAGTGTGACCAATGATTTGCTGGCCGCGTTCGGTATATGTGCCATCGGGGTTGAAGAGCAGGGCACGATTTTGTTCGGCAGGAAAGAAACCAGGGCTAATGGCGTTAACGCGCACGCCGCGCATTGCCCATTCACGGGCTAAGAACTTGGTAAGGTTCAGCACGGCGGCTTTCGCGGCAGAGTAGGCGACAACGCGAGAAAGCGGTGTCATGCCCGACATCGAAGCGATATTGATAATACTGCCCCGGCCACCTTCTAACATCGTTTCACCGAATATCTGACAGGGCAAAAGCACGCCACCAACCAAGTTGAGATCAAACACATCACGCCACGCATCCAGTTCTAAGCCAGAAAACTCTGCCCCCGGAGCCAGGGTCGCCGTGGGGCGGTTGCCGCCTGCTGCATTAACCAACACATCTATAGTGCCAAACTGCTGCACAATTTCATGGCGGGCTTGTGTTAGCTCTTCTGGTTTGAGAGCATCTGCCGATACGAACAGGGCGGTGCCATGCTTGTCTTTAATACTTTGCTCGCGTTCTTCCCCACGTTCACGGTTGCGCCCAATAATAGCCACGTTCGCTCCTGCCGCCGCCAGTGCCTCCGCCATCGCGCCTCCCAGAGCTCCGGTGCCGCCGATGACAACCGCCGTCTTATCTACGAGGTTGAAAATTTCTTGAATAGTCATGTTCTATCCCTAATGTCTCTAGTGAGTAGCCCCGTAAAGATGCTCGTATAAAGCATTTTGTCGCTCTAAGGCTCTCTTGTAAAGTTCATGATGTGCTGGGGTTGGTTGGAGTTCTTGACCACGGTCGGAGGGCACGGCTCCAATGTCTTCGATAACCCCGCACGCTTCCAGAGCCATCAGTGCCGCACCCCTGGCACTGGCTTCTTTTTCGCGGGATTCGACTAAGGGCGTGCCAATGCAGTCACTCATAATTTGTGCCCACACGGAAGAGCCTTCCAACGCGCCACCGCTAAAGACTATATCCACATCCGGTGGTGCTTCTGGTATCGCTTTGCGCACCGCAAAGGCAACTTCGGCAAAGCGTAGTGCCACAGCTTCTAAAGAGGCGCGCAAAATTTCCACTGGCGAAGTATCGAGGGACGCCCCGGCCAAAACATAGCGGGCGTTGGCATCCCAGAGCGGCGAGCGTTCCCCGGCCAGAAAGGGCAACACCGTTAAGCCATGCGACATCGGTTCCAAATCGGCTAATTGCGCTTCAAAGTCTGGCGGGAGGTTGAGCGTGTCATGTGCCCACTTCCACACGTTGCCAGCATTGCTCAGTGCCCCACCCATGACGCTCCGCTTGCGGTCTATTCGATAACGCCATAGGCCATGCGGAGCCGGGTCTTGATAGTTTTCCAGCACCACGCGCAATGCACCGGAAGTCCCCACATTCATCGCAATGTGTGATGGCGTCACGCAGCCCGAACCAATGTTAGAACAAGCGCCATCGCCCAGGGCCGGGAACCATTTGGCATCTTTGAGGGCAGGCCAACGCTTAGCCCACTCCGGCTGTAAGTGGGGTAGCGCATCATGAGCATCACACAGGGGCGAGAGTTGATCGCGCTTAATCGGCAGGGCAGCTAAAGTGTCATCATCCCATTCACAATTGACTTGATGGAAGATGCCCGTGCCAGACGCCATCGAAAGCGAACAATGCGCTTCTCCGAAAAGCCGCAGGGCCGCGTATTCAGCAAACGACATCCAGCGGATGTTGTCTTGGAACAATTCCGGTTGGGACTGGTGCAGCCATAATAATTTCGCAGGCCAATAGGAGGGGTGAAAAACACAACCCGTGCGCGCATGGGTATCGTGTTCATTGAGTAGGGCGCGCAATGCAGGCACCCACGCAGCGGCACGATTATCCGCCCAGGAAAGGACTTTAGTGGCTGGCTGACCATCGGCACTGACGGCCATCAGGGAGTGCCAGAAACTACAGGTGCCAACCGCAATGACGGGTTGGTTTAGGTGAGGCAGTAACTCATCAATACACCGCGCCGTCAATTCAAGCAAGGCGTCGGCATCTGTTTCAATGCCGCCATCAGGCGTCGTGGTTTGATGGTAGGCATACTGAACGGCCTGTCCGACTTTGTGCCCCTGCGCATCAAACGCGAGCGCACGAGTGGACGACGTGCCAATATCTAAGGCGAGAACCAGCGGTTGGGATTCCATTCATTGATATTAAACCGCACGCGCTTGGCTTTTGCTATAGTGGGTTTGATTTTAGCCACGGAACCACACGGAAGGACACGGAAAGAAGAGAAGGGTGATAGGGTACGACGATGACAAGGTGACACCAGCAGGTATGGGCTACCTTCTCCCGCTAAACCCTACACCCTGAACCCCATACCCTAAATTCCGTGTCCTTCCGTGTGGTTCCGTGGCTAATAAAATGAAAAGAAAACGTGATAAAGATATAATGCGTAGAGGGAAAGGATATTCACTAATGAAAGCATCTTCTAAATCTGTTAAGGCGGCAGCGGCCAAGCAGAATTTAACTAAGAAAACACAGAGCAAAAAACCAAATAATCAAACCCAATCAGCGCATCGGGAATATTCGGCCATAATGGTAGACGGGCCAGACCGTGCGCCCAGTCGCGCGATGTTGCACGCGGTTGGATTCACCAATGAGGACTTCAAAAAATCTCAGGTTGGCATCGCCTCGACCTGGAGCATGGTGACCCCCTGCAATATGCACATCAACCGCCTGGCGGAGCACGCCGCAGCAGGCGTGGATGAGTCTGGTGGTAAGGCTGTCATTTTTAACACCATCACGATTTCCGATGGCATCTCGATGGGCACCGAGGGCATGAAGTATTCCCTCGTGTCGCGTGAAGTGATTGCCGATTCCATTGAGACGGTAGCAGGCTGCGAAAACTTTGATGGCGTGGTGGCCATTGGCGGTTGTGACAAGAATATGCCAGGCTGTCTGATGGCGCTGGCGCGGCTCAATCGTCCATCGGTTTTCGTTTATGGCGGCACGATTCTCCCCGGTTGCCACAAAGATAAAACCTTAGATATTGTCTCGGTTTTTGAAGCGGTGGGCGCGCACGCTAACAATCGTATTGATGACGCGGAACTGGGTGCCATTGAAGCTTGCGCAATCCCCGGCCCCGGCTCCTGTGGCGGCATGTATACGGCCAATACAATGGCCTCGGCTATTGAAGCCCTTGGCATGAGCTTGCCCAATAGCTCGGCGCAGGTGGCGATTTCAGCCGACAAAGAGCGCGATTGCCGTGAGGCTGGCGCTGCCGTGATGAACCTGATTAAGAAAAACATCCGGCCCCGTGACATCATGACCAGGGAAGCCTTTGAAAATGCCATTACGGTGGTGATTGCTCTCGGTGGCTCGACCAACGCGGTGCTGCACCTGTTGGCGATGGCGCACACGGCAGGTGTGCCGCTTTCTATTGACGACTTCACCCGCATCGGTAAGAACGTGCCGGTGTTAGCCGATCTCAAGCCTAGTGGCCGCTATGTCATGGCCGACCTGGTGCGTATTGGTGGATTGACACCGCTCATGAAAATGCTGCTGCGCGCTGGGCTTCTGCATGGCGATTGCATGACCGTAACGGGCAAAGCTCTCGCGCAAAACTTACGAAGCGCACAGCCCTATCCTAAAGATCAAGACATTATCCACCCGATGGATGATCCCATCAAGTGGGACAGCCATTTAGTCATTCTCTATGGCAACCTGGCTCCCACGGGTGCAGTGGCGAAAATCACTGGCAAAGAGGGCTTACGCTTCACCGGCAAAGCGCGGGTTTTTGAATCCGAAGAAAAGGCTCTGGAGCGCATTCTTGATGGCACCGTCAAGCGTGGCGATGTGATTGTGATCCGTTATGAAGGCCCGAAAGGTGGCCCTGGTATGCGCGAAATGCTTTCACCCACTTCGGCTATCATGGGTAAGGGTTTAGGCGAGGATGTCGCGCTTATCACCGATGGCCGCTTCTCCGGTGGTAGCCACGGTTTTGTGGTGGGACATATCACGCCTGAAGCTTACGAAGGTGGCCCCATCGCCATCATCAAAAATGGCGATCCCATTACCATTGACGCCGAAAAGCGTGAGTTGCGCCTGGACATACCCGCTGCGGAGATCAAGCAGCGCTTAGCCAAGTGGAAGCAGCCGAAACCTCGCTACACACGCGGCGTATTGGCCAAGTATGCCAAGCTCGTTAACTCCGCCGCTCTCGGCGCAGTGACGGACGCGAATTTGTAACTCTTCCGTGTAGAGAAACACAGAAACAACAGCGGCCCCGTCTTTAACAACGGGGCCGCTGTTGTTTTCAATAGTCCATGCTACAGTATGAATGAACGCTACTTAAGCATTGCCTTCATCGCTCAAGATTTTGCCTTCACGTTCTAACTGAGCGCGGAACTCGGCTAACTCGTTGGCGGCTTCGGCGCGGATACGCTCCATTTCTCGCAGTAGTTTGAAGACCACTTCCACGCCTGCTAAGTTGACGCCCAATTCTTGAGTTAAGTGCTGGATACGCCGTACCTGCTCGACATCGGCATCTGAATAGAGGCGAATATTGTTACGGGTGCGACGGGGCGAGACGAGGCCCATGCGCTCATACATGCGCAGGGTTTGAGGATGGGTCTCCACCATCTCTGCCACGACCGAAATATGATAGACCGCCATTCGCTGATCGTGCTGCGAATGCCCGTTGCGCCCTTTAGGTTGTCTGTGATTTTCGCGCCCATCGCGCATTGTTCTCACCACCGTTAACTACTATGTTCTGACCTCTCCCAGCCCTCTCCCTCCTAAGTCCAATAAACGGCGAGGAGAACACAGGTCTACTCTATCGGTTATCCTTTGACACCCCTTCCTGTGCCGGGAAAGGGCCGGGGATTAGGTCTTAAAGTCCCGTCGGCAGATTTTGTCGCACGTTCTGATCGCGCAGACGAGACAACTCATTAATTAATTCTTCTTCACGCGGCCCTAAACTCTTGGGCACTACGATTTTTACTTTGACAAATTCATCGCCCGCCCCGGAGCCATTGACATGCGGCACGCCCCGTCCCGAAAGGCGAAAGACCTGGCCGCTCTGTGTCCCGGCAGGCACTTTTAATTGCACCTGGCCCGATACAGTTGGCACACTGATCTGTGCGCCCAGGGCAGCTTCTGCGAAGGTAATTGGCACTTCAATGTGTAGGTCATCGCCTTCACGCTTCCAGAAGGCGTGGGGCTGGATGTGCATCTTCAAATAGAGGTCGCCGTTGGTGCCACCGTTACTGCCAGAGGCTCCCTGATTAGCGACCCGCACTCGTGCCCCTTCTTTTACTCCGGCGGGAATTTTAACTGTGACGTTGCGTCGCTCTTCCGTACCGTCGGGGTTGCGAATCGTCAGTTGCAGACTGCGTTGCGTGCCTTTAATAGATTCCAGCAGAGAAATTTCCAGCGGTTGCTCGATGTCGTCACCCTTTTGCGGGCCGCGATTGCGGCGTGCCCCAAAGTTGAAGCCGCCACCACTACCTTTAGTCGCGCCGGGACGGGCATTGCCAAACAGGTTCTCAAAGATGTCGCCCATGTTGGAGGGATCAATTTCCTCCACATGGACGCCGCCGCCACCACCGGCTGTGCCGCCACGTCGGGTTTGGTTGAAGATGTCGCTGAAATCCACTCCGCCAACTCCGCCCGTGCCCCCACCCCGCGTGTAACCCGCCGTGGGATAGCCCGCTTGCTGGGCTTGGTGAACCTTATCGTAATCGTCGCCAAACTGGTCATACAGCGTCCGCTTTTCTTTGTCGCTGAGAACCTGGTAGGCTTCGTTAATCTCTTTGAATTTCGCTTCCGCACCCTTGTTGTTGGGGTTAATATCGGGGTGATGCTGGCGCGCGAGCTTGCGGTAAGCCTTTTTGATTTCCTTCTCATCGGCGGTGCGCGCTATCCCCAAAATTTTGTAATAGTCCTTAGCCATTGCAGTTTCCGATCTAGAAGCGAAAAAGGAGGGATAAGCCGTGAAGAAAGCCTACTTCGCCTTATCCCTCCGGCACTTAAATCAGTGACTTCTATTTCAATACTTTCTTTTTACCTCAGCTCGACTTGGATTTCGGCTTGCGGGTTTGACTCGGCTCATGAGATGCCGTATTGGCATCATTTGCATTCCCGGCTGATCCCAGGGCGGCGTTACTCTGCGTTTGCCCCGCTAACGAACTCTGGGTGCTACCCACGTTAATCTGGCGCGGCTTGGCCTCTTCACTCTTGGGCAAACGAATCTCTAAGACACCATCATGCAGGTTCGCCGTCACGCTATCACCCGCTACATTGCGCGGCAGAGTGAGAGAGCGGGCGAAGGAGCCATAACTGCGCTCCACCCGGCGATATTGTCCCTGCTGATGCTCCTGTTTCTGCTCTTTAATACCGCGAATCGTCAAGACGCTTTCTTGTAGGGTGATATTGAGATTCTCTTGCTTGACGCCCGGCACTTCCATATGCACGGTGTAGGCATTGGCATCTTCTTTGACATCCACGGCGGGCGTAAACATCCCGCCACCTAACTCTTCGGAGTGCCCGAAAAAGTCGGGGTCAACTTGATCGAACATACGATTGATTTGCTGTTGTAAATGATTGAGTGAGTAAGGTGTATAGCGAATTAAGCTCATAGATTAGGTTATGGGTGAGTGGTTATAGGGGATTACCTATAAAACCCTTACCCATGACCTCTCACCTCCTACTATTTAACGTCAATAGCGATTTGGCGTGGTTTGATGGATTCTTGTTTAGGCAGATGCACCGTTAAGACTCCATCTTCATAGTTGGCCGCAACCTTTTGCGTGTCAATCGGCACTTCAATCTGGAAGGTGCGCTGCCACGCTCCATACTGCCGCTCGATACGGTGATAATGCTCGCCGCGCTGCGCGGATTCCAACTTGCGCTCGCCGCGCAGGGTGAGGGTATCACCAGTGAGTTGGATGTCAATATCTTCCTTCTTCATCCCCGGCAATTCGGCTTGCAGCACAATTTCGTGCGGGTTCTCGCTGACATCCACTGCCGGTGCCCACAAACGGGGCGCTGCATCGTTAGTCTGTCCGCCGGATTGCTCCATGATCTGGTTCATCCGACGACGCAATTCTTGTAAATCGTCCGTTCCTTGTCGCATCAGACTCATCGCAATTCCTCCTTTGAGACTAATGTGAGGAGTGAGTGGTGGAAAGGTGAGTGGTCAGTTACCGTGAGTTCCTAGTTCTCCGTATGAAGTAGTATCTGTGTCATTCTGAGCGCAGAGAAGAATCTAATAAGCGGAGCTATAGAAGTCTGGTTTGCAGAGTCAATTATAGTTCTATGGTCACAGATACCAGATTCTTCGCTGCGCTCAGAATGACACAGATACTTGCATTCAGGACTATGAGTCCGTCAGCAACTCACCACTCATTACTAACCACTCACTCCTAATTACCGCTTATCTGTCACTTCGCCTTCGACAACTTCGCCTTCGACGGCTCCATCGGGCGAGGCCGCGCCATTGCCAGCCGGGTTATCGTAGCCCGCATAGTCACTGCCGGAAGGCTGACCTTGCGGAGCACCCGATGGCTGCGCCTGTTGATAGGCACTGGTGCCTGCCGCATGATAGGCATTGGTCAGGGTTTCCTGCGCCGACTTCATGGCGGCCTGGTCATCACCCTTCAAGGCTTCCTGCGCCGTGGCAATAGCCGACTCAAGCTGTGTCTTCTCGCTTGCGCCAACTTTCTCGCCGTTGTCGGTCAAGAACTTCTGCGCCTGGAAGACAGTCGCATCGAGTTGGTTCTTGGTCTCAACCTGCTCGCGTCGCTCGGCATCGGCGGCAGCATTGGCTTCGGCTTCGCGCACCATACGGTCTACATCCGACTTGTTTAAGCCAGTGGTGCCGGTGATGGTAATCTTCTGCTCTTTGCCTGTTGTCTGCTCACGGGCCGTCACGTTGACGATACCGTTGGCATCAATGTCAAAGGTCACGTCAATCTTTGGCATACCACGCGGCGCGGGTGGAATCTCCGCTAGGGTAAAGACACCCAGGCTCTTGTTGTCGGCGGCCATTGCGCGCTCGCCTTGCAGCACCTTGATTTCCACACTTGGCTGGAAGTCGGAGTAGGTTGTAAAGGTCTCCGTCTTCTTGTGCGGAATCGCCGTGTTGCGCTCGATCATCTTGGTGAACACGCCACCAGCGGTCTCGACACCCAATGACAGCGGCGTTACGTCTACTAAGACCATGCCAGTGCCCGCGCTGCCGGGGTTGGCTAAGGTATTGGCCTGCACCGCCGCGCCTACTGCGACCGCTTCGTCCGGGTTGATACCCATGTGCGGCGACTTGCCCGTGATTTGCTTGACCAACTCTACCACGGCGGGCATACGGGTCGAGCCACCCACTAAGACCACTTCGTTGACATCGGTGGCTTTGAGGCCAGCATCGCTTAAAGCACGCTCAAACGGCTGACGGGTGCGCTCCAGGAGGTCATGGGTCAGTTCCTGGAACTTGGCCCGTGTGATGTCTAAGTTCAAGTGCTTGGGGCCGTTCTGATCGGCAGTGATAAAGGGCAGATTAACATTGGTCTGGGTCGTGGAAGACAACTCCACCTTAGCCTTTTCTGCCGCTTCCTTCAAACGCTGCAAGGCTTGCGGGTCTTTGCGCAGGTCAATGCCCTGTTCACGCTGGAAGCTATCGGCGATAAAGTTCATCAATCGCTCGTCGAAATCGTCGCCGCCCAAACGGGTGTCACCGGCGGTCGCTTTCACTTCCAGCAAACCTTCTGAAATTTCGAGCACTGTCACGTCAAAGGTGCCGCCACCTAAGTCATAGACGATAATTGTTTCTTCTTTGCCCTGGCGATCTAAGCCATAAGCAATCGCGGCGGCGGTCGGCTCGTTGATAATGCGTAATACGTTCAAACCGGCTACTTCACCGGCGGTCTTGGTGGCTTGGCGCTGGCTATCATCAAAGTAGGCCGGGACAGTAATCACCGCTTCCGTGACCTTCTCGCCCAAGCGTGATTCGGCATCGGCTTTGAGCTTGCTCAAAATCATGGCCGAAATCTCTTCGGGCGAATACTGCTTGCCGTCAATGGTCACCCGCTCACGGGTGCCCATCTGACGCTTGATACTGCGAATAGTGCGCTCCGGGTTTAGCACCGCCTGGCGCTTGGCCAGGTCGCCCACCAGTCGCTCACCGGTTTTGGTGAACGCCACGATGGAGGGCGTTAAGCGGCTGCCTTCCGAGTTCAGTAGCACTTCCGGCTCGCCACCTTGTACCACGGCTACCACCGAGTTTGTTGTTCCTAAGTCAATTCCCACAGCTTTCGGCATAAGCTTTCACCTCTTCTGAAATCTTCTAAAACGTTTTTATTTATTTAAAGCTACGTGTATGGTCTATAATTAACCTTAACACAAACAATATATGAGTGCAATAGACTCAAGTCAAGGGCAGAAGAAAAGCGCGTCTCGAAGTCAAACTCCCACGCGCTTCTCCTTATAATTTAGCCAATGCCATCCGGTGTGGCTTGCTCTGGGGCAATGACATGCTGCGACTGGGTTGGGCCGCTATAAGTCTCCTGTCCAAAGCAGCGACGGCAGACCAAAGGGGCTTGACTCATCGTCACCGCACCCATCACGGTTCTAATCGGCTGACCACAAATACTGCATTTCGCACGTTTACTGTTAGGCATGATTACACCTCGCTTCAAGGTTGAGTATAGGACGCTCAACCCAAGGGGGTGGTTCCGCACCTAAATCGCATTATTTTAGGGCTTAAGTGCTGATACTGTGCCAGGTTGGAGATCATGGATTTAAGTTGTTAGCTTGAGTTGCCCGGCTATAATGATTTATCCAGTGATTACGTCAGAATTATGGTCAGATGCCGGGCTATCCAGCGGCGAAACTCATCGGTCATGGGGGTGAGTGTTTGCTGCCAGCCAGGAGTTCTGCGGCGCTTGCGATTACTGAACGCGTTGCTTGATCCAATCGCTAATCAGCGTCAGCACGGCGGGCGCGATAGTCTCTTTGGATTGGCTTTGTTCTGCTGGCGAAGCGGTCGCGGCAGTCTGGAATAAGTGGTTCAGTTTGGGCAGGGATTTGACTGTATAATCCGGGTTGTTGCCTTCCTGCAAAGCTTGTTCGATATTATTAAGGTTCTGCTTGGCGGGTATGAAGGGGTCTAATTCACCGTTAATAGCTAAGACGGGACATTGCACTTTGCGCAAGGTGGCTGCGGGGTCATAGCGGAAGTAGAAGCGTGTGGCGGGAGCCATAATTGCTTTGACCTGGGCGTCTACAATGTTTTTAAGCACCGCGTTGTAGACCTCCATCTGCGGGCCGGGGGCTTTGGGCTTGGGAATGGCATTGCCGATAACCCGCGTGAGGACTTCCCGCACGCGTGGTTCCTGGGTCGCCTTATCCTGCTCGTCATTCAGGATGTCCATAATTTCCGCCTGGGCCTCCAGACTTTGCATTCCGCCTTCCTTGCCCATGCCGTAGGCTTTGGCGATGCTGACGGCCTGTAACGCCATCAAATCCTGACCTGGTATACCTGGAGCGGCCATCAAGATGATAAAGCGGACATCGGGCGATTTTACCGCCGCGAGCGGTGCCACGATGCCGCCGCCGCCATGCCCGATGAGTCCGATTTTATGAGCATCAATTTCTTTGCGCGTCTTCAGGTATTCGATTGCGGCTAAAACATCCCCGGCGCGGTCTTCCCCGGTAGTTTTGCTTTCTTCTCCGGTCGTTTGTCCTGCCCCGCGATCATCGGCCCGCAGTACGGCAAAGCCCTGGCGGGTTAGATGGTCGGCTAAAACCAGGAAAGGACGGTGCCCGGCATCTTCGTCGTTACGATCTTTGGGAGCCGTTGGTGCCGAGTCGGGCAGCAGAATAATGGTTGGGAAAGGGCCATCGCCCTGAGGATGGGTCAGGGTGCCTGCGATATTGATGCCTGCGGCTTGATTTTGATAGCTAACCTCTTCTTCCATGTAAGGGTAGGGCTTTTTGGGGTCTTGGGGCTTCGCCAGTTCTGGCACATCATCCACATGCTCCACGTTAAGAGGAAAAGTTTGGCCTTGTGTCCAGTTGCCAGTGACCTTGGTTCCATCGGGGCTAATCTTGCCTTCAAAAGCGCCGCCAATGGCTCCTGCCTGCAACTTTAAAGTGCCATTTTGCAAAGTGGCCTGGTCAAAGGGGATAGCGGCGTTCCCTTGATCCAAACTATAAACTTGTCCCGCCAAAGTGCCATCGGCCTTTGTCCTGATTTGAAATACCAGGCGCAGCTTGGCTCCGCCTGCGTTGAGGGTGCCCCGCCAGTAGCCCGCCAGTGGTGTAGCAGGAGGGGCATCTGCCGCTATCGCCAGCGGCCTGTTGCCCAGAGCGCAAGTCATAAATAAACTGAGCCAAACGAAGACGCGCAATTGTTTCATATCCATAGCTCCTTAAAGCCGTTGAACCGCCATCTCTGCTTAGATGATAACAGAGCCGCACTAAGTTCGCGTGAGAAATAAGCGGTAAACACGTTATACTATAGGAAAGAAGATTTAGGATAACTTTAAGGAGAATTATGATGTTAAAGAAATTATTGGCACTGTCCGCTGCCACAGCCATGCTGACTGGTGCTGCCCTGGCGAATGCCCCGGCCAAAGATGCGGGTAAGAAAGCCGCCAAGAAGCCGGTGGCTACCAAGCTGACCGATGTTAAGGTCTGCCCGATGACGGGCGAAGAGGTTAAAGGCAAGGGGGCTGGTAGTGAAGTGGTGGGCAACTACAAAGTGAATTTCTGTTGCGCTGGCTGCAAGCCGGATTTCGATAAGCTATCCAAAGCCGACAAGCAGAAGAAAATTGCCGAGGCATTAAAAAAGCAGTCGGGTAAGAAAGGCTAAAGCGTTTGTGAACAGTCAAGAGGCCCCGGTGAAACTCACCGGGGTCTTTGTCTTACTCCTGATCGGGGCTTGATTCTGGGCTGCCTTTACAATTTGGCGAGGGTCACGCGAACGTTGTCGAGATAATAAGCACGCGGCACCTCAAAAGTTCCCCAGACACCAATCGTGACGTAAAGCTTGCCGTTCATAGCGGATGTGGCATCGAAACTATAAGTCTTTTCCAGCCACTGATAGCCTACATCCGTTGGAGAGCCATTCCCCGTGTTGCCCTGAAACATCAGTTGGTCTCTGGTGCGTGGTGGCTGTGCGGAGACCCCTGTAATCAGATTCCACAATCCAATATCCCCAAAGTCCGCAGTGGCCAATGCGTATTTAACGTTCACTCGATACCGCTGATTCGCTTGAACGCTAAAAGGCCGCTCAATCCAAACTTTTCCCGCATCAGTCAGGTTGTCGAGCGATAACTTCAAAGCAGTGTGTCCGCTTGTAGCCCGCTCCCCGGAATGCTGCACCGACCATCTGGCTATCGCAGGCGGCGCATTCGGTGCCTGACCGGGATCATAAACATCGAGGGCATGTGCGCTCCACCCTTCAAGACTTTTCTCAAAGGAGAATACTTGAGTTCCTGCCGGTGTTGTGGGGGTGCTTGGCGTCGGAGTTGGAGTATTCACGCCGTCGAGCGAACTGCCACCGCAGCCCGCTAAAGCCATGATAGCCAAGAAAATCAGCAAAGTTTTAAGAGACTTCATAGCGTGTGCGTGTACCATTCAGCAGCTCAAAAACTTCTACCTGTAGGGCCTTTACGTTACTTCTTATTTTCTAACTTGGTGAGGAGTTCCCGTGCTTTTTCATGCCCTAACTCAGCCGCTTTCAAGAGTGCTTGCTTGGCTTTAAACTTGTGCTTACAACGGATCAGATGCTTGCCCAAGAAATAGTGGGCATAAGAGTAGTCCGGGTCGAGTTCAGTTGCCTTTCTTAACAGTTGGCCTGCTTTAGCTCGATCAAAATCGGTAGCAAATAAGAAATTGCCGTAGTATGAATACGTTAGAGTATCTGGCCATATAGTTACTGCTGCTTGAAAGTGTTCCTCAGCCGCCTTACCCTTTCCCAGGTGCCACATTAATTCAGCCAAATAGAGGCGTGACCATCCATAATCTGGTTTGAGTTCAATAGATTTGAGGAGAACCTGCTTGGCTTCTGCTCTCAAGCCGTCATCGGATTCATCCCTTCGCAGTCTGGCTAAAGCTTCACTATAAAGCACAACACCTAACTCTGCGTAAGCCACCGCATAATGAGGATCAATCTCAATTGCACGCCGTAGATGATACTCTGCTAACTCATATTTGTTCTGTAACTTGTACTCGCAGCCCAGATTATAATGCGCTTCCTCATACTCTGGATCAAGCTTTAGAGCTTCTTGGAGGCATTCCATAGCTTCCTGATCTCTATCCAAACGACTGAGCGTGTCATATAGAAAGATGCACGACCAGGGATGGGGCTTGATAGCTAAAGAATGTCGTAGTGCTGTCTCTGCGTCAGACAGTTGATTAAGCTCCATATAGCAATGACCGATAAGCGTATACGCTGTAGCTCTGCCTTTCCCACTTTCCAGTATTTCAAGGCCAACATTCAATGCCTCTTGCCAATTTCCTTGCTGCATAAAAATTCCAGCATACCGGAGGCGGACTGCGGTAAGTTTATAAGGATCAGTATCAGAGGCCGCCATAACCATACAGCGTTCATAAATCTGGCGAGCTGCTTCCAGGCTACCGGATTCAACCGCTTCTAAACCTTGCCGCATTAGCTCATCAAAGTCACTCATTTCTCTTCATTTTTTTCCGCGCCGATTTCGCCTTTGCGTTGCGCCTTGGCTTTTTGCCGCAGCGACTCATTGGCATCAAAGGCTTCATCAAGCAGGGAAGGTTGAATGGTGATCGCGCCGGGTGGCGGTGGCTCGCCTAAATGCTCATAGGCGCGACGCGTGATGCGGCGACCAGATGGCGTGCGGGCCAGAAAGCCGATTTTGAGCAGATAGGGTTCGACCACATCCACGAGAGTGTCAACCTCTTCGTTTAAGGTGGCAGCTAACGCTTCGATACCCACCGGGCCACCGTTATAAATATCTTTAATAACGTTTAAGACCCCGTGATCGAGACGGTCCAAACCTAATTCGTCTATGCCTTCGAGCTTTAGCGCCGCCTCAGCTACTTCTTTGCTAATCACTCCATCGGCACGCACTTGCGCATAATCACGCACGCGACGTAGCAAGCGGTTAACAATTCGTGGCGTGCCACGAGCGCGACGGGCCAGTTCATGCGCGCCTGCCGTTTCAATTTTAGTATGCAAAATGCGCGAACTGCGGCGGGCTATTTTTACTAGATCGCTCTCATCGTAAAAATCAAGATGCTGCTGGATACCGAAACGGTCGCGCAGAGGCCGTGTCAGCATGGCGGGACGAGTTGTTGCACCAATGATGGTGAATTTCTTCAAACGAAACGGTAGTGGTTTGGAGTACATGCCTTTATCGAGTGTAAAATTAACCATGTAATCTTCCATCGCCGAATAAAGAAACTCTTCCACCACACGCGGCAACCGATGGATTTCATCAATAAAGATAATATCGCCATCATCGGCATTGGTCAGAAAAGGCATCACGTCCCCCGGTCGTTCCAGTG
Organism: Abditibacteriaceae bacterium; assembly: GCA_019239895.1. GTDB lineage: Bacteria > Armatimonadota > Abditibacteriia > Abditibacteriales > Abditibacteriaceae > JAFAZH01. Next base: position 25,578 of record JAFAZH010000054.1, read on the forward strand.
CTGGGCCAGAGGTGATGGAGATTTCTCGGTCTAATTCTTCGGCTATAATGTACGCGAGCGTGGTCTTACCAAGGCCCGGTGGACCATGCACCAATAAATGATCCAGCGTTTCACCACGCTGTTTGGAAGCTAAAATAGCGATATGAAGGCGTTCGACGGTTTCCCGTTGTCCCACATACTCATCTAACGATTTTGGCCGTAGTCCCCAATCAAAATCTGCTTCGCCTGTTGTGGCTTCTGCTCCAACTACACGCTCCTTGGACGTTTTAGGCTGACTTTGACTCTCTTGATCGTATTGTTCTCGCTTTTCTTTATCACCTAACACTTCGTATGCCTCATTTATCTCTTTCATTTTCCGTTCTGCCCACTCGTTATCTTCTGCGTTGGCATCAGGATGCAATTCACGGGCGAGTTTACGATACGCTTTTTTGATTTCGTCCTCAGTGGCACCACGATTTATACCCAGAATTCTGTAATAATCTTTGCTCATTTATTTCTCCCGTGTCTCCCTATTGGGTTTTAACAGAGTAAAAGACTTGATGAAGCTCATTCATATCACTGCTGTTTGTTAGGGATTAATATACTCTTGGCCTATACTTTTGCATCCTTTACATTGGTCTCAGTGAAAACTCGAATATTAACGTTAGTTTAGCAGGAATGGAACAGTGAGGACGACTTTGGCAGCCTCCATGTCCAAGTCAATGCAGCCCCAAACTATGACGGCAAATTATCGGTGCGCAGCGTCCAGTCGAGGGGTGTCCAGTTGGGTCGGGGTGAGCCAGCCTTGCGCTCATAAGGCTGCTGCGGGTCGGGCATGACGGCGGTGTTGAGGCCATAGCGAATATGGGCGGAGCGATTCTCGGAACCGGAATGAACCGTGAGATAATGCATAAAGATGACATCGCCTGCCTGCCCCGGCATTGGTATGGGTTCAGCATAGGGCAAATCGGGCGGCACGGTACTGCCGGGATGCTGAGTCGTGACCCAATGCTCGAATACCTGGCGATGGCTGCCAGGCAGAATGGTTGTCGCGCCACCGTGCGCGGGCACATCGTTCAGGTAGGCAAAGACGATTAGGAAGTGCTTGTCTGGCCAGAGCGTGGTGTGCTTCATGCCATCAATGTGCCAGCCGCTGGGCCGCACCCACTGCGCGGCTCCGGGAGTGGGGAATTGCAGAACGGGAATAAAGCCCTGAATGAGAGGATCGGCTTCACCTCGCGTTTCCAGATAGGGACTAAAGCAGAGACCCGGCACGAAGTGCGGCCCCACCAGTTGTTCCGCCACAGACTCGATTTGCGGGGTGCGGCAGGGCACCGTCGCCGCACGCGCCTCTTCATCCCACACCACGTTCTTCCCGACCCATGTCGCGGGGTCATTTTCATCCACTTGCAGAGATTCCTGGATTTGTTGCCGCGCTATATTGACGACATCGAGTGGAATCAGGCCACGCATGACGATATAGCCGTCTTGAATGAACTGGTCTTTATGCTGGGGTGTAAGAGTAGGTGAAGTATTCATGATTTATGGGCAGGACTAATTAGACTTAATTCCATCCAGAAACGAGCGGGCTATTAATAGCAGACGGCTGCTTTAGCGACGGGTGGGGCTAAGACAGCATAAGAGTTTCCGGTGCGCCAGCGCCGGTTCGAGTGCTCACGGTGCGCAAGTCACCGGGAAAGAAAGCAACGGTTAGGCTGCGCCGTGTGTGCGTCGAGTTGTTGCCCGCTGAACCGTGTAGCAACAGGCCGTGAAAGAACACGGCATCACCGGCCTTGAGGTCTACTTTGACAGCGTGCTGCTCAATGTCGCGGCGGCAGGTTTGGGCGATGCGCTCCGTATTTTCTTCCCAGCCCAGACCGACTGGCCCCGCGTGATGGGAGCCGGGCACCACTTCAAGGCAACCATTCTCTGGCAGAAAGTCATCCAGTGCCACAATCGTCGAGAGATGGGCAAAGGTGCCCTCGTCCCATACTGCGGCGTCCTGATGCCACAGCACGGGAGCAGGATTAAAGGGAGCTTTAAGCATCACCATGTTGTGGCGATTCAGACAAACGCCAAAAGGCGACGGCAAGAGTTGTGTTGTCGCTTGAGCTAACGGACCAGAAACAATTTGAGAGAAAGCCCCGCCCCGATCAATCACGCGGTTCAGGCGACGAAAGACGCGGCCCCGCTCATCTTTATAGAGCTGCGGTACCGCTGCGCAGGCTTCGGGGGTCTCTTGCTCGAACAGAATTGGCTCTATCTTCTGGGCCACGGCGTAGTCAGTCGCGTCACACAGGGCTGTTAATTCATCAGGATGCAGCAAGTCGCGCACGATGAGGTAGCCGTTTTCGTGATATGCTTGAAGGTTCAGGGGAGCCATGCGTTTAATCCTTTACGCCTATTGATGAATGCCAGTATGGATTTAGCCCACTTTTTCGGCTTCCACATAAGCGAGGGGAATGGTTAAGGCAAGCTCCCCATGCCATTCTGCGTAAAGATTGAGATTGGTTTCCAAACGAGTCAATACTGCCGCTTGCTCAGCAGGGTTCAAGATTCCTTTCCAACTGTCCAGAAAAGCCAACTTAATAAAGTAATGGTTTAACAGCGCACTGCCATCGGCGAAACGCATAGTTGCTGTCTCTTCCTGCACTTTGATTATGGCAAAGCCCGTTAGCTCTAATAATTGGCGCAAGCCTTCAACAGTCGCACGATGATGGATATGCGCGTCCAGGGCTGCTACTGCCTGGGACAAATCAAGTTCTTGCAACGTCGTGGCATAGACCTCATAAAACTCCACCATGTGCCCCTGCAAATTGGTAGTTAGGGCCAACTTTGCTGTGGGTTTTGCCACGCGCCAGCACTCCCTCAAGGCGGCTTCCGGGTGACTGAAGTTATTGATGCCCAGATTAGAAATGATAAGGTCAAACTGCCCATCAGGGAAGGACATAGCTTCGGCACTTTGCAGGCTTAATCTAACATTTGAGACATTCCAGAGCCGCATTTTAAGTTGAGCGCGTTGTAGGGCAGCCTCCCAGGGATCAATGCCATAGACCGTGCAGGTGGAGCCTAAGCGTTGCGCCAGTTCCAAGGCCGGGAAACCAGTGCCACAGCCGACATCTAGGACTTGCAGGTGACGTTGCAATGGGACGTGTTTCAGCAGCAACGAGCCAGCCAGCGCCGACCATAAGGGTAGTTCGTCGTAAGCGGATACAACGTCAGGATCATTAAGATCAGCTTGAAAGGAGAGATACTCTGGCTGCTCTGGCATCATGCGTCTCCTCAATTTGATGTAGTTAGTTCATGCTCAAACAATGATAGAGGAATTATACACCCGTTCGCGGCGAGGCATGATTTGCTAAACTGCCATTCATGCAAGCGGCACTGATAAATCCCAGTTTTGAAGAGTTTGAGGCGATGGCGCAACAGGGCAACCTGATTCCGGTGCATTGCGAAGTCTTAGCCGATCTGGAAACGCCCGTCTCAGCTTTCTTAAAACTGCGGCCTGATTCCAAAGACTCATTAGAGGCGGGAGATGCCTTTCTCTTAGAAAGTGTGGAAGGCGGCGAATCCCTCGCGCGTTATTCGTTTATGGGTGTCACCTCGCGGGCGACCCTCAAGACCAAGGGCCACGAAGTCTGGTTGTGTGAAGGTGATAACGAGCAACACTTTACCCTTGAAGCGGGGCGCGACCCTCTACACGTTATCGAGGAGTGGATGGGGCGGTTTCGTTTCGTCAATGCCTCTGGTCTGCCGCGTTTTTGTGGTGGCGCCGTTGGCTATCTGGGCTATGATCTCGTGCGCTTCTTCGAGCGTCTACCCGATGCGCCGCCTGATGATCGGGATATTCCCGATTGCCACTTGCTATTAACCGATACCATTCTGATTTTTGATTCAGTGCGCCACTCGATTCGCGTGCTGAATAACGCTTTTATCCAGGGCGATGTGCGGGCGGCTTATGATGAGGCTTGCCAGAAGATTGAGGCTACCCTCGCTAAGCTGCGCTGCGAAACGGCCCACGCTGAATTACTGCCCTTGGCGGCACCTCTGGAAGAGAATGAACCGCAGAGCAATATGTCGCAGGCCCAGTATGAAGCCGCTGTGGAAAAGTGCCGCGAGTATATTCACGCTGGCGATTGCGTCCAGGTAGTGCCGTCCCAACGCTTTGCCGTGCCCCTGCACGCTGGCCCCTTCAATGTTTATCGCGCACTGCGCCATATCAGCCCCGCGCCGTATATGTTCTTTCTAAGTCTGGGCGATGTGCAGCTTATCGGCGCTTCGCCGGAGATTCTGGTAACGGAAGATAACGGTAAAGTCGTAACGCGTCCCCTCGCTGGCACACGGCGTCGCGGCAAAACGGCTGATGAAGATGTGGCCTTAGAACGTGAACTGTTAGCTGATCCTAAAGAACGTGCCGAGCATATAATGTTGGTGGACTTAGGGCGCAACGATTTAGGCCGTGTGTGCGAGTATGGCACGGTTGAAGTGCGTGAACTGATGAAGGTGGAACGTTACTCGCATGTGATGCACATTGCTTCGGATGTCATCGGTAGACTGCGTTCCGACAAAACACAATTCGATGTGCTGCGGGCTGCGTTTCCAGCAGGCACCTTGAGCGGTGCGCCCAAGATTCGCGCCATGCAGATTATTGATGAACTGGAGCCTACTCGTCGTGGCCCCTACGGTGGCGCGATTGGCTACTTTTCTTTCAGTGGCAACCTCGATAGCTGTATTACGCTACGCACCCTGGTTGTAAAAGATAACATGGCTTACGTGCAAGCGGGAGCCGGGGTGGTCGCCGATAGTGTGCCCACTGTAGAATATAACGAAACCCGCGACAAAGCCCGCGCCGCCCTACGCGCTGTCGCCCTCGCCGAAAAAGCCATGAGTGCGGAAAAATAAGTGCTGAGTTCTGAGTAAAAGTTCTGAGTGTTCAGTTGTAGTAACAAGTTGAAGAATGCCAGTGTTCCGTAACAGTAAGAGTTTGTCATTCTGAGCATAGCGAAGAATCTGCTTTGCGGGGTTATAGAGAATAAGCATAACCTCTAATTCTATGGACGCCCTTACAAGATGCTTCGCTACGCTCAGAATGACAGCTATCACTATGTAGATTGAACGATAAAAATATATTACCAGATGAAATCCACCTCCCCATCACAACCACAACAAAGCCTGTTCACTTCTGAACCCGATACCAACTCACTCAGCACTCAGTCCTCAGCACCCGGCACTATCTATTGCGATGGTGCGTGTTCGGGCAATCCTGGCCCCGGCGGTTGGGGCACGATTGTGGATCAAGATGGCACGCGGCGTGAGCTTTCTGGCGGACGACCCAGCACCACCAATAACCAGATGGAGTTGCAAGCTCTGATTGAAGGGTTAAAAGCGGTGCCTGCTGGCACGAAGGTGCATATTGTAACGGATTCTGAATATGTGGCGAAGGGTGTCACTTCCTGGCTGAAGGGGTGGATCAGGAACGGCTGGAAGACAGCCTCCAAGCAACCAGTCAAAAACCGAGAGCAATGGCAGGAACTGTACGCCTTGCTACAAGCGCGACCCCATAAAATCGAATGGGTGCGTGGCCATGCCGGGCACGCCGAGAACGAGCGTTGCGATGAACTGGCGCGGGCCGCGATTAGTCGCTATGCCTCTAAAAATAGGAATGGGGCTGGCGTGTGAAGGCCGAGGTGCTAAAAGACTCTCTGCGCGACGAATGGCAGGCTATGGCCGCCGATTGGATGGTGGCCATGAGCAGCGGCCATGATGATAACCGCGATGGCCTCTTAGATGGCTGGATGCTGGATGCCATCGGTGATGTTGAAGGTCTGGATGTCATTGATCTCGGTTGTGGTGAAGGTCGTTTTTGTCGCCAGTTAGCCGAGCGTGGCGCGCAGGTGACGGGTGTTGATCTGTGCGCTTCATTTGTTGAATTTGCCCAGGCTCACTGTGTGGGCCATGATTTCTATGTGTGCGGTGACATCGAAGACTTATCGGCTTTTGAGAGTGCTCATTTCGATTTAGCGATTTCCTATCTAAGCTTGGTAGATGTGCCAGATTTTGCCGCTGTGGTGCGTGAAGCGAGCCGCGTCTTACGTCCTGGCGGACGTTTTGTAGTGTGCAATATGGCACCGATGGTCACGGCGGGTAATAGCTGGGTTAAAGACGAGACCGGGCAAAAGCTGCACTTTAAGTTGGATAATTATTTTGATGAGACCGAGCGCATGGTGCATTGGCGGCATTACAAATGGACGAATTTTCATCGCACCTTAGCCACTTATATCAACGCCTTCTTAGAGCAGGGATTTCAACTCACAGGCTTACGTGAACCAATCCCCACCGCAGCACAAATCCAGCAATATCCCAATCTGGATGATGGGCTGAGAGTGCCCCTCTTTGTAATTTATTTGTTGCAAAAACAGGCTTAATGGTGAGTTCTCTTCTCCAAGTCCAAAACCTGAGCGTGCGCTTTGGCACAGTCACTGTGGTGGATGGCATTGATTTAAGCATCAATCCCGGTGAAACCCTCGCCCTCGTGGGCGAGTCGGGTTGTGGCAAGTCCGTCACGGCCCTTTCCATTTTGCGCTTGCTACCAGCCCCGGGTATTATTAGCGGTGGAGGGGTGGCGTGGACGGGGCAGGACTTGTTGAAACTTCCGTTGCGTGCGCTTAATGATCTGCGGGGTGGCGATATTGCCACCATCTGGCAAGACCCCTTAGCGGCCCTTAATCCTGTTCTGCCCATTGGCACCCCTATTATCGAAGCCTTAGTGCGACACCGAAATTTAAGTTCGGCAGAGGCGCGCACTGTAGCCATAGAAACCCTGCAACGAGTGGGCATTGCTCAGGCCGAAAAACGTCTCAAAGATTATCCTCATCAGCTTTCGGGTGGCCAACGACAGCGCGTGATGATTGCCGCCGCGATTGCCGGTAAGCCTAAGCTTCTGATTGCTGATGAACCCACCACCGCCCTGGACGTTTCGGTGCAGGCCCAGATTTTGGAATTGCTACGGGGCTTGATTCGAGACACTGGCACGGCGATGCTGTTGATTACGCATGACCTGGGAGTGGTGGCGCAGATTGCCAACCGCGTAGCCGTCATGTACGCCGGGCAAATTGTCGAGCAAGGGACTACCGCCCAAATCTTTGAGCATCCGCAACACCCTTATACTCAAGGATTGTTGCTGGCTACACCACGCTTGCATGGGGATTCAATGCCCCTGCCAATTCCTGGTGTGGTGCCCCCGCCGGGGCGCTGGCCGACTGGCTGCCGTTTTAAAACCCGTTGCCCCCTTTATACTCAACCTACCTGCGATGATATGCCGCCCTTAATGCCCGCAGGAGAAGCCCAACCCGCCCGCTGCTGGTTCGCAGGTACACCCGCCTGGGATAAAGCCAAGGTGGAGGCTTGAGCCATAGAGTTGTAGATGTTTACGGATACGAAAGTAATATGATCCCATTGCCGCGTCTTTTCCTGGCACTAATTATTTTGCTGCTTGTTGCAGTGCCACTTTCGGCACAACAACCGGGGCCGGATACTATTGTGCTCACGGAGGTGCCGGGCTGGAATTATGGCTTGACGCGTGTGGTGCCAGTATCTGGGGGCTACCGCGTCATTCAAAATTACAAAGATAGTAAGTTCAGTTGGGCTGAATTAAAAATGCCCATTGACCTTGACCGCTATCCAGAACTGCTGGTTGATGTTGAAGGGGCTGACCTCTCGGATAAGTGGTGCATTAAAATCCAGCCAGCCGGAGGCGAGGAAGTCTGGTTAATTACCGAGACTGAAGAGAGTGGTGAATATGTATTTCCGATTGGGGAATATTTAGACCGCTATGGCCAGGTGGAATGTACCATTCGCTTCTTTATTGTGGGTAGACATGGAGCCAATGTAAAACTTAAACGGCTAGAGCTACTCAGTGGTGGGGCACGAGGCAGGACAGAGCAAATAGCCGTGGACGAAAATGCCCCACGTCAGAAAATGGATGGTGCTGGTGGTCAGGCTGATTATCCCCTATGGACTATTGGTAAAGATTATGACCACGTTACTCCGCATGAAATTGAAGGACTCATAGATCAACTTCAGGAGGCAGGCGTCTCTCTGGCTCGTGTGGGGGCTTACGGGGATGTCATTCAAGCGGCGACCAGTAATCCGACCCAGGCCACCTTACAAGGCTTGTTGCAACATCTAAAGCTCCTGCATGGCAAGCATATAAAAGCGTTATTTGTAACCTGGAGTCCTCCACCAGATAGCCAGGCGCAGCCTCTCAAGAGCGATGCCTTCTTGACTTCTTTCGTGGCACATTGCGCTAACTTCATCGCTTATTGTCACGATCATGATGCGCCTATCGCCTATTTTGAACTGCAAAATGAACCTCACGCCAATCTCAACTGGTGGAGTCCCCAGTTCTTAGCCAAGTGCGCGGTGGCCTTAACCGACGAATTGGAGCGGCGCAAGTTGGATACAGAAGTGATTGGCCCCGACAATTGGGATCTGAAGTGGGTCATCCCCTGGACGCAGGCGTTGGGTGCGCGAGCGCATATTGTGGCTCTCAAGTCGGGAGCAAACTTGCGTGGAACCATGCAAATGACAGCACAAACCGTGCGGCGGGTGAGTGCGGCATGTCGCAAGGTCACAGGTCTTAATCCGCACTTCTGGTTATCCGAATATGGTTCCTGGGCTTGGGGCAACCCGGATGCTGACCGGCGGGCACAGGGCGGGCCAGCCGATGGCTATCGTTATGGGGTAGCTATGGCCGAATTGACACATTATTATGTGCAGGCTGGCATCTCGTGCCCCAGTATCTGGGAATTGTATGATGTGCGCCGCATTGACGAAGTTAATGGCAAGACACCTCCTGAGCCGCCTAAACGTTGGGGCATGTTCAAATATAAAACTGAAAATTGGGAGAAACGGGCACACTATGCAACGCTGGGCCACTATTATCGGGCCTTAGCCCCAGGTTCACAGGTTTGGGCAGCGCATAGTTCGGGTGGTCTTTTACCGACGGCGGTGTCGGGTGCTGATGGCTGGCATATTATACTCTTTAATCGCTTTCGCTATGCGAAAACCGCTGTCATCCAATTGCCCTCTGGTCAGTGGGGCGAGTCGGTCTTATGGAGCGTGACGGCTGAGGATAATCCTTTGCACACGATACCTGTGGCGATTCAACAGGGGGCAGTCACTATTGAGGTGCCGCCTTATGGCGTTGGCTCCTTAATAGTGCATCCTGATGGCAAGAATCTCATTGCTCCTGTTATGCCCTTGCAGGCCCCCACAGCGCAATAAGCAACGCAGGTTAAGGAGGACAGCCCCAGTTGCGTTCTCTTTAGTATAAGAATTAAGTCCCAGTTATTGAATATGAATCAACCGCTACTAACAGCTAACGGACTTATCAAGCACTTCCCCACACGAGGGGGCGTAGTGCGTGCGGTAGATGGTGTTGATTTGGAAATCCAACAGGGTGAAACGCTGGGTTTAGTGGGCGAGTCTGGTTGTGGCAAGTCCACTCTGGGGCGTTTGATTCTGGGCTTGATTGCGCCGGACGCAGGGCAGATGGCTTTGCAAGGTGATAACCCTGCATCGGTGAGCAATGGTGCTGCCCATTTTAGACGCCGCGTGCAGATTGTGTTTCAAGACCCCTATCGCTCTCTCAATCCTCGCCGTTCCATTGGGGATGCCATTGCTGAACCGTTACTGATTCATCATCTGGAAACGAAAAAGATGGTGCGGTCGCGTGTGGCACAGTTGCTTCAGGAAGTCGGGCTTGATCCTTCTGTTATTGATCGTTACCCGCACCAGTTCTCCGGTGGTCAGCGCCAACGGGTCGGCATTGCGCGTGCCCTGGCTGTGCAGCCGGAACTCCTGGTCTTAGATGAGCCAGTCTCGGCCCTCGATGTTTCCGTGCAAGCACAGATTGTGCATTTGCTGGCACAACTCCAACAGCAGCGTAGCCTGAGCTACCTCTTTATTTCGCATAACCTGGGCGTAGTGCGCCACATGGCAGATCGGGTCGCTGTGATGTATTTAGGTAAAATTGTGGAGCTTGCCTCTGTGCGAGAGCTATATGCGGCACCGTGTCACCCGTACACTCGTGCTCTATTAGATGCGGTGCCAGAGCCAGACCCGGCGCAACCTCTGGAAGCGCAGTTGCGCGGTGATGCTCCCGATCCGATTGCCGTGCCCTCAGGATGTCGCTTTCATCCACGCTGCCAGTTGGCACGGCGGGTGGCGCAGGAAGCAGAGGAGAGTATCGAAATTGGCAACGTCCAACGGGTGCCGCTCGTCTGCCACAACCAGGAGCCTGCCTTGCGTGAAGTTGTGCCAGGTCACTTTTCGGCCTGCCATTTCGCGGAACAACTTATGCCATTACAGCACGCCGCAGCACCAACGATTGAAGGCAAGGTTGCAGTGTAGGCTCAAAACTTGTAAAATTGCTTTGGACTATTTAAGGAGACAATCGTAATGCCAAATATACGCTCAGCCAAGAAGCGGCTGCGCCAAAATGAGAAGAAGCGTCTGCGCAACATGGCTATTAAGACGCGTATTAAGACCGAAACGAAAAAAGCCCTATCCGGAGGCGATGGCGTGTCGGCTTTTGGTGCCATTGATCGTGCCGCAGCTAAAGGTGTCATTCATAAGAATGCGGCGGCTCGCCGTAAGAGTCGCCTGGCCAAGAGACTGGCTGCCGCTGCCTAACCCAAGTCATTAAAGTTGATCGAATTAAGGCGCACTGAATCTCCATTCAGTGCGCCTTTTGGCGTCTCCGCTTGGCCCTAAACTCGCATTCTTCCGTGTATGGAATTTTGGTAGATAGGTGTGGTGGCAGTGGAAGCAAAAGACTTGGTGGGATGGCTAAGTTCCGCTATTTTATTGATGACGGTTGGTCGGCAGATTTATAAACAGTGGCAGGAAGGTTCCAGTGAAGGCGTTTCCAAGGGGCTTTTCGTGGGTCAGATGGCTGCTTCTTTCGGGTTAGCTGCTTATAGCTGGATGGTGCGCAACTGGGTCTTTGTAGCGACTAATCTCCTGATGCTGCTCAGTGGTGTCATTGGCTATGGCATTACGCTGCACCATCAGCGAAACGCAAAACGCTCTGCTGATTCATAGCAGAGCGTTTTGCAAGCGACGTGCCGGTTTATTGAGTCCCTACAATTTAATAATACGGGCTTTAGAGTCTTGGACTGCTTTGAAGGCATTGCGCGTGTCTACTACTAAGTGCGCTTTTTGAGCAATTTCTTGGTAGTTGTAATTGCTGTGGTTGGTCAGTAGCGCCACACAGTCAGCCGCTAAGACTTGCTCTAAGGGTTGTGAGGTGATAGTTTCGCCATGCAGCCGGATGCTGGGCACATGTGGGTCATTGTAGATGATCTCTGCCCCCAAACTGTGGAGCAGTTCCGCCACGCATAACGACGGCGATTCCCGCGCATCCCCCACATCGGGTTTATAGCTCATGCCAAGCACCCCAATGCGTGAACCGCGCACCGCTTTGCTCTCATCATTGAGGGCGCGTGTGATTTTATCTACGACATAACGCGGCATGGCGCGGTTGACCTCTCCGGCCAGTTCAATGAAGTTGGTCTGGAAGTTATACTGGCGGGCTTTCCAACTCAGATAAAAGGGGTCAATCGGGATACAATGTCCACCTAAGCCTGGCCCTGGCGAGAACTTGGTAAAGCCATAAGGTTTGGTTGCGGCAGCGTCAATGACTTCCCAGATGTCAATGTTCATGCGGTCGCAGAGCATCGCCATCTCATTGACCAGGGCAATGTTGACGGAGCGGAAGATATTTTCTAAGAGC